>JADKHC010000006.1 GCA_016721945.1 Verrucomicrobiota bacterium
GGCATCAGGGCACGTTTCAAATTCACTGCTCGTAAACTGCATAGAGTCCGTAAATATCGAAATGAGAACTTTTGCGTTGGGATCAGAAATGTTAATGTCCAACGCATCATTACCATTGTTTTTACAGGCCGCAAAGGTTGACGCCTTGAATAGCGTATGCGGGTTACTTATTACCAATGTTACCTTCGACGCCATTGTGGGAAGAACCGAAACTAAGACCGAATGCATTTAGGAAGGTGTCCATTGGAGCCTTCGGCTGCCGAACCAGCCCAACCCGTTCTCCCTCAAGAATGACTGTGCCACCCGCGTTGAGCGTAGTTAATCAGCGCCGGGTTACATCACGGCATTTCGAGATAGAAAGATTGCGTTGTAACTCCGAAGCGTTGGCAGATTGAACGTGGTTGCGGTTCCGACAGTCCACGTGTGTCCGGCGCTTGTCGCCCGGTGGAACCCAGACCACTGCCCGTCAGGCCAAAATTGGTTGAGTCGGCGAGGAAGTTACCCGTACTGCCGCGACGCCCAGCTTCCGATGTTGCCGGCGAACGGCAGCATCAGCGCCCGATGCGCAAACCTGTATCGCTCAAGGGTCACTCATCACGTTCATCAGGGTATTTTCCCAGTTGATTAAGGCGGTAGGAACCACTGCAATTCCAAACACAGCTATTCCAACAAGGCGTTTTGCATTCCTGTTGAGAGTAGTTCCTGACAGGCCAAACCATTTCTTAGATTAAGAAATCGTAAACTTAGCATGGTGTGGGCCTAACGGTTTGGCTGAAAGACCTCGCCTTCTTTTTGGTCTTTTACTGGGGCCTAATACGACGTGACTTCGTAGATCTATTTAATCTGGTAATTTTCGCGGTCGCATCACGTGTGACAACTACTTTTTCATCGGATGGCTTTACTAGAGTTGGCGGTAGCTAAAGTTTATCAAATCTACATTAGTTGCTGAAACATGGCGATTGAGGACAGGAACGTCTGATCGTAAGTTTTTCCCATTACAGTGCCGAACCGACTGCAATCGATTATTTGACTGGTTGCGAAAGGATGAAAAGTAGGGCCTCAAAACCCGCGCTTTGTATTAGGGCGTCGCGAGGCGATGGCGAGAATGGGTACGGCGCGAAATCGCCGTAGCATTGCACGCCGCGCCGGAGGTCGTTGGCGTAATAGAGAATGAGGTGTCGAAAATGTTGTGATACGGACTTGGACCCAGGCCGTTCTTTATCAAACAGAATCCGGCGACGGGTTCGCATTGCGCATAGGCATCGTACCGCCCAAGAACGGAGAACGTTGGCACTGCCAGGCGGTCCGTTCGCTCATCACGCAGACTTGCGGGAGCCGTAGTGACCCATCGAGGCCGAAAGCCTACTCGGTTGTTGGATACAAGTCGGCGCTGAAGCCGACGCGCTGGCCGAGGAGACTGCCAGCGGTGCCGTCGGGCTCGCTCAGTTCAAGTAGACGATCGGGCTTTTGGGTAAAACCTGTCGTTCGTAACGCTGGTAACCGATCCAGCGTCCGCCTGACTTCGAAAGCAGTGCGTTGAAACATTCCGTCCACGTAATCGAGCGTGAGATTCAAGTTTTCCGAGCGGCGCCACGCGACGTTGACGACGCCGGTGGTGATATTGGTGATCTTGCCGACCTCAGCGTATCGCCAATTTCAGGGGCGCACGGATCACGCGGGCTGCACAAAGGCTTCAAGGTCGGCTGCGTCTGTGCCGGGAAAGGCGTAATCCATGGCGGCTTTTCGTCATGACGTAGTCGGGCGAGGCGTGGAGGCGGTGGATTGCCCAATATGGTAAACACACCCACGGTGCGGTGACGGCCGACTCGGCTCGCAGTCCGCGGTTGGGGGCATCGCGCGAGGCGATGGTGTAGGATTCTTGGCGGCGTGAGTCGAGGATGGTGTGGACACTCGATCGGACCTGCGCTGGGCGCGTGGTCGTCGCCGAGGGTGTTGCGACCGCCCATGACCGAGTGGGGAAAAACGGTTCGTGGTGGCGACGCTGCTGCGCAAGGTGTTCCCGTGGGCGAAACTGATTTTATGCCACCGACCGGGGCGATTGGCTTCCGCACCGGAGCTGGAAGCAACGTAACGCGCGCCGAAGTCGTGATCGATGTCGCGGATACCGTTTGGCATCCAGTGCGCGGGTAGCAGCGGAGCTGGTTCGCCGAACAAGTCGGCGAGTGATGCCACGGCCGGACCAAAAACGGGTCCTCCGCGGGCGGCGTGCCGTCGGCACAGACGGAGGTGTCGGTGTGCGACGAGAGGTGATTGTTGCGGTAGTCGGTGCCGATGGGCGAGCGTGCCAAGTCCGGTCGGGAGGGCGGGAGCCTGGTTGGTCGAGACGATCGCGCCATCGTAATGGGTTTGGTAATCCTGGGAAGACGGAGCGGTTGCGGCCGCCACGGTGGAGCAGGACTTCGTCGTAGAATGCGGCGGAGGTGCGACGACGGGTGTCGTGAAGCGGGTTGTAAAGACCCGCGATCGACGAGCGCTTGCCAGCGATCACGGTCAACACCGGCGAGACCGCGGAAATGGGTGATGTTGCACGTGAACTGGCGTCGAAGACGAGCCGCCATTCAGCAGGAAGCCGAACCAGTGCGGCAGGACAAGCGAGTGGAACGCGGATGCTGGCCTCGCTGTAATTTCTCCAACGCGGGAGCCATTTCGTTGAGCGACACCACGACATATCGCGGCCGAAAGGGGGCGGAGGGTGCCGAGGCGGAGAGCTTGAGGTCTGCAGTGAACGCGTCGTAGCCGCGACTGATTACACTATGGAAATCGAATGGCCGTACAGGCCCAGTTGGAGGTTCGGCAGTACGTCGTAGGTGACGGAAGTCAGGGCGGCGGCGCGTCGTTCGCGGCGGCCGAAGGGATGAAGGCTGCCGGGCAGGGCAACGAGTCCAGCGTCGGGCGCGAAAAAGGTCGGTGTTTCGTATGCCTTCACGGCCGCCGAAAGCCGCAACTCCGCCGGAGCCGGCGGCACCGGGAGCGACGGAGGTCACGGTGCCGGAGTTGGTGCTGAAGAGCGGAGTGCCGTCGGCGTTGCGGACGTTGGGGGTGGCACCGTAGAGGGGGCTGTTGGTTGGGGCGGTTGAAGTGCTGGCCGTGCGGAGGTAGCCGAGATCGGACTTGGTGGGCGGGGTGGAGCGAGCGAAGTTGGCGTTGAGTCGCAGACGGAGTTTGCCGTTGAGCAAGGTGCGGCCGTGTTGGAGCGAGAGGGAGGATTGCGGTTAAGATTGAGTCACCGGTCGCCGGAAGGCATCGAGTAGGCCACTCTGCTCGGGCGGTCGCGTGGCGGCGTCGCTGTCGAGTAGTTGCGTTGGAGAAAGGCGTTGAGGTTCACCACGCCGCTGCGTTCGAGCTGTTCGCGATTATAAATGCGATAAGGCAGCGCGCCATCGCGAGTGCGCGGGAGACCGAGGTTGCCTGGCCATGCGCGGGATGAGCAAGGCTTCACCGCGAGCGACCGCGCCCAGGCGTCGGCGCTGACCCTCGACGACGAAGGGATCGGGCTGGTGACTTCCTCGGCGGCTTGGAGGTTTGAGTTTCGACGGTGCAGGGTGCGACTGGCCGCGACGAGCAGCCCTGACATTCGCGTAGCGACCTATAACCAGGCCTACCGCCACGAGTTGGTGAGTGCCGGACGGCACGGCAGGAAATAAGAACACGCCGCGGTCATCCGTCTCGTTGACGAGCTGCACGTCGGGCAATACGACTCTGACGTCGCTGGCGGGCGCGCCACGGGTCCGAGCAAACGGCCTTGCACCGCGCCGGAGGCGGTTGTGTTAGCGGTAGTGCCCGGGTTTGGCGCGTGGGCCGAGGTTCCGGATCTTCGGGCTTGGCTGAGGCGGGGGAAGCAGGAAGATTGCCGACAGCGTCAGGAGGGCGACGAGGGAACGCATGGTGGATTTGTGGAAATGAAGAATACGCAATTAGGCAGGAGGCGACAGCATCGCCGCGCCGACTGCAAGCTTTGGCTCCGGCGACTAGGTGTGGCGGGGCTCGGTGCCGACAGGCGCTAGCGGTGGATCTCCGGCGGGGTCGCGCGACATGAGATCGCGGACGGCTTTGCGGGGGTCTTTATCGGCGTAGAGCGTGGCGTAGACTTCGTCGATGATCGGCGTGGTGGCGTTGGCGCGACGGGCGAGTTGGTATGCACCGCTGGCGGTGGTCACGCCTTCGGCCACGACCATGCCCATCTCTTTGGATTTCGACGAGCTTGCGGCCCTTGCCGAGTTCTTCTTCCGACGTGGCGATTCCGACTGTGCTTGCTCGTGCAGGTGACGATGAGATCGCCGATGCCACTGAGGCCGGAGAAAGTTTCGGACGGCCGCCGAGCGAACTCGCCGAGGCGGGCCATCTCAACGATGCCGCGAGTCATGAGCGCGGCCTTGGGTGACGTCGCCCAGACCCATGCCGTCGAGGATGCCGGCGGCGAGTGCGAGGACGTTTTTCAATGCGCCACCGAGCTCGGCCTGACGACGTCGTCGGAGGTGTAGATGCGCAGGTATTCGTTCATGAACGCCTGCTGCACAGCGAGGACGGCTTGCGGATCGTGCGAGGCCGTCATCACGGCGGTGGGACGCGGCGGGCAACTTCTCGGCGTGGCTTGGGCCGGAGGAGAATGGCGTGGCGAACGTCGCCGAGAAGCTCGGCCACCAGTTCGCTCATGCGCTTACACGAACCAGTCTCCTATGCCTTGGCGACGTTGACATAGATGAGATTTGCGGGGCGCGGTACGGCGGCGAGTTTGCCGAGCAGATCGCGCATGTACTGGCTGGGCGCGGCGAGCACGACGATGTCGGCGTTGGCACAAGCGCGAGCAAGGTCGGGCTCGAAGCGCAGAGCGTCAGGGATCTCGACGCCCTTGAGGAAACGCTCGTTGCGGCGGGTGCGCGCCATCTCCGCGAGGTAGTCGGGGAATGGGCCCCAGAGGGAAACCGCGTGCTTGTTTTCGCACAAAACTGGCCAGGGCCATTGCCCCAACCGCCGTCGCTCAGTACGCTGATATTCATTTTAGGGATAGGAAGATGGATTGGTATTTGTTATTGCCCGCCCGTGCCGCCAGGCTTGAACGCGGTGGCGAAAAAGACTGCGAGCAGGATGCAGAGAAAGCTGACGGCGTAGTTCCAGGTCAGGCGTTCCTTCAATACGAACCAGGCGAAAACGACAAACACGCCGAGCGTGATGACCTCCTGGATGATTTTCAATTGGTAGCCGGTGAAGGTGCCGCTGAGGTAGCCAGCGCGGTTGGCCGGAACCATCAGACAGTACTCAAAGAACGCGATGCCCCATGAGACGAGGATGACGGCGAGCATGGTTTTGCTTTCGAGAAACCCGAACTTCAGATGCCCGTACCAGGCGAGCGTCATAAAGATATTGGACAGACGAGGAGGAGAATGGTTTTCACGCTAGGGAAGAATTTGATTTACCGCAGAGATCGCGGAGGGCGCAGAGGTTTCGGTTTCGTTTCACGCAAAGTCGCAACGCGAAGCAATGCATGTGTTTTCTTTGCGCCTTAGCGTCTTTGGCGTGAGGCTTCATGGCTGGTTTGCGCGCAGCGAGTTCTAGGCTCAGCATTTGGTAGCCCCTTAAACCACTCGACGAGTTGCAGGCCGTCTTCGAGCGTGACGCGGGGTTCGAAGCCGACTCGGCGGCGGACGCGGTCGATACTGGCGCAGGTTTCGGGCAAGTCGCCGGGTTGCGGCGGGAGGAGTTCGATTTGCGCGGAGCGGCCGAGGAGTTTTTCCAGCATCTGTACGAAGAGGCGCATCTCGACCGGGCGGTGATGGCCGAGGTTGAAAACGCGGTAGGGCGGATTCGACGGGCTCGCCGTGGGCGGAACGAGTGGTTCGGTTTGCCCTTCGGTTTTGCTTGCGGCAGGCGGGTAGAGCAGGACTTTAAGAATACCGTCGACGACGTCGTCGACGTAGGTGAAGTCGCGGAGAGATTTACCTTCGTTGAAAAGTTTCAACGGTTTTCCTTCGCTGATCGCTTTGGCGAACAGGATCGGCGTCATGTCGGGCCGTCCCCACGGTCCGTACACGGTGAAGAAGCGCAGGCCGGTGATGCGCAGCTTATGCAGATGCGCGTAGCTGTAGGCCATAAGCTCGTTGCTTTTTTTCGTGGCGCCGTAAAACGAGATCGGTTGGTCGGTGATTTGGTCCTCGGAAAAGGGTAGGGTTGCGCCGGCGCCGTAGATGCTGCTTGAGGACGCGAAGACGAGGTGCTTGGGCGGATGCGCGCGGCAGGCTTCGAGGACGTTGAGGAAGCCGGTGATGTTGCTTTGCACGTAGGCCGCAGGGTTTTCCGTGCTGTAACGCACGCCTGCTTGCGCGCCGAGGTGGATGACGTAGTCGGGTTTGAAGTGCGTGTAGACGCCGTTGAAAGCCGTGGCGTCGCTGAAATCGCTTTTGAGAAAACGGAAGTTCTCGAACTTCTCCAATTCAGCCAGCCGCGCGCTTGAGGTCGACGGAGTAGTAGTCGTTGAGGTTGTCCACGCCGAGCACTTCGCAGTGATTGCTCTCCGCAAGACGACGGGCAACATGGTAACCGATGAAGCCGGCCGCGCCGGTCACGAGGACTTTCATTGTCCGCGATTTACCCGATTCGGTGCGATGCGGCTAGGCGAAAAATTAAGAGACGGCAAAACTGGCCCGATTCGCGCTAGTAAACGGACGACCCATTGTTCGTCGCTTCGCCTTGAATCAGCTGGCGAGCTTTCGCGCACAGATTCCATGAAACTTTCTATTGATTGCCAAAAAATCGTTCCTATAAGTTGCGCCACTTTTGTCCATACGTTCGGTTACTCGCATGAAGATCAAAGCATATCTAAAGCCCAGCTGTGGCTGGTCCAATGGCGTTCGCGCCATCATGCGCAAATACACCCTCGCGTATGAAGACATCGACATCATCAACAATCGCGCGAATTACGCCGAGATGGTGCAGAAGTCTGGCCAACCGCTTTCGCCCTGCGTCGAAGTTGACGGCGTTATGCTCGCCGATGTGTCGGGCGAAGAAGTCGAAAACTATCTTTTGTCCAACGATTTGGTTAAGCCCAGCAATGCACCCGCCGAAGCGCTCACCAATGTGGGCTGCTCCGACGATGAACATGCCAAAATGGCGACTAAAACGGTCCGCTTCTTTTAACCTCAACCTGCTCGCCAATTCTCATAACGCTTTGGGCCGGCCTCAAAAAGGGCCGGCTTTTGCGCCTCAGCGATCCTCCTCCTCTTATCTCCTTTCACCACTCAAAGACTCCACGCCGCACACGGTACTTGATCATCCTTTTCTTTTAAGTTTGATCAGCCGTTTTACTCAGCCCGAATTTTTTAGCTTTACTCATTGACCCACCCTTTAACACCGCACGGTATGGCCAGAATGCATAGTAGAAGCGATAGCACCCAAAAGCGCCCCAGCACGTCAGCTCGGCTTGCCGAAAAAGAGAAGCTTTATGATCCGTCTTTCGAGCACGACGCTTGCGGCGTTGGCTTTGTTGTCGACATGAAGGGTCGCAATCACCAGATCGTCAGACAGGCGGTCCAGATCTTGGAAAACCTCGATCACCGCGGTGCCGCTGGCAGTGAGGTCAACACCGGTGACGGTGCTGGCGTTCTCATGCAGCTGCCGCACTCGTTCTTCGTGGAAGTCGCGAAGAAGGCCCGTATCTCGCTGCCCGCTGCTGGCGAGTATGGCGTCGGTATTATCTTCCTTCCGCGCAATCAGACGCAGCGTCGTCGCCTCGAAGAACGTTTCCAACAGATCGTGCAATCCGAGGGCCAGGCTTTCCTCGGCTGGCGCACCGTTC
This sequence comes from Verrucomicrobiota bacterium, assembly GCA_016721945.1. Classification (GTDB taxonomy): domain Bacteria; phylum Verrucomicrobiota; class Verrucomicrobiia; order Opitutales; family Opitutaceae; genus JADKHC01. The sequence continues at coordinate 7,811 of JADKHC010000006.1, forward strand.
CGACCGACAATTCCTCACTCGGCGAAACCGCCAAATCCTCCGAGCCGTACATGCGCCAGGCCTTCATCGGGCGCGATGCATCGCTCAAGGACGACCTCGCTTTCGAGCGCAAACTCTACGTTATCCGCAAGCGCGCTTACACCGAGATTCGCACCTCCACGATGGATGGTGCCGAATACTGGTATATGCCCAGCCTCTCGTGCCGCACGATTGTGTATAAGGGCATGTTGCTGACGACTCAGCTCGCGACCTATTTCACCGATCTGAATAACCCTGCGATGGAGACGTCGCTCGCGCTCGTTCACTCGCGTTTTTCGACGAACACCTTCCCCAGCTGGGAGCGTTCGCACCCGTACCGTTACGTCGCCCACAACGGCGAAATCAACACCCTACGCGGCAACATCAACTGGATGCACGCCCGCGAAGCGCTGTTCGAGTCCGAGCTCTTCGGCGACGACATCAAGAAGATCCTCCCGATTGTCGACCCGAACGGTTCCGACTCGGCGATGTTCGATAACACCCTCGAACTGCTCTATCTCGCCGGTCGCCCCATCGCCCACGCGGTGATGATGATGATCCCCGAGCCGTGGTCCAACCACGAGAGCATGAGCGATGAACGCAAAGCGTTTTATCAATATCACTCCTGCTTGATGGAGCCATGGGACGGCCCGGCGTCCATCGCGTTTACCGATGGTAAGTCGATCGGTGCCATCCTCGACCGCAACGGTCTGCGTCCGTCCCGTTTCTACGTCACCAAGGACGGGCTCGTGATCATGGCCTCCGAAGCCGGCGTGCTCGACATCCCTGCCGAGAACATCGAACGCAAAGGCCGCCTGCAACCCGGCCGTATTTTCATCGTCGATACCGAACAAGGCCGCATCGTCGAAGACGAAGAAATCAAGGCCACGCTCGCCGCCGAGCGCCCGTATCGTCAGTGGCTCAACGAGCACCTCGTTCACCTCGAAGATATTCCCGCCGCTCCGGAAGTTCCCGCGCCGGATAACGACACGCTGCTGCAACGCCAGCTCGCGTTCGGTTACCCCTTTGAAGACCAACGCATCATCCTCACGCCGATGGCGAAGGACGGTATCGAAGCGACTGGCTCCATGGGCAACGACGCCGCACTGGCCGTGCTCTCGAATAAGCCGCGCCTTCTGTTTGATTACTTCAAGCAGCTCTTTGCGCAGGTCACTAACCCGCCGATCGATTGTATCCGCGAAGAGATTATCACCTCCGCCGAAACCCGTCTCGGCTCGGAAGGTAACCTTTTGGTTGCTCAACCTGGTGCCGCCCGTCGCGTCGAGTTGAAGTTGCCGGTCATCACGAACGAAGAGTTCGCCAAGATTCGCCGTCTCGACCGCCCCGGCTTCAAAGTCGGCGTGCTCCCAACTCTCTTCCGCGTCACCCGCGGCGGAGGAAGGGCCAAGGCGCTCGAAGAGCTTTCCCTCATGGCCCGCCGCATGATCGAGGAAGAGGAAGTCACCGTCCTCGTTCTCAGCGACCGCGGCGTGACCAAAGAATTCGCCCCGATCCCGGCGCTCCTTGCTGTGGCCGGTCTGCATCATTTCCTAATCCGCGAAGGTCTACGCACCCGCATCAGCATCGTCCTTGAAACCGGCGAAGCCCGCGAAGTGCACCATTTCGCGCTGCTGATTGGTTATGGTTGCAGCGTGGTCAACCCATACCTGGCCTTTGAGACAATCGACGGCATGATCCGCGACGGCCTTCTGCCCGACACCGAGCACAAGACCGCCTGCAAGAACTTCGTCAAAGCCGCCTCCAAGGGCGTCATCAAGGTCATGTCCAAGATGGGCATTTCCGCGATCCAGAGCTACCGCGGCGCGCAAGTGTTCGAGGCGATCGGCCTGCGTCAGGACGTCATCGATCACTACTTCACTTGGACGCCTTCACGCGTCGGCGGCATCGGTCTCGATGTCATCGCGCAGGAAGTCCTCGCCCGTCATCGCGCCGCCTTCCCGGACTACGCGGTCAACGGCCACGTTCTCCCCGCTGGTGGCGAATACAAATGGCGCGACGACGGCGAAGCCCATCTCTTCAATCCCGAAACCATTCACAGTCTCCAAAAGTCGGTCCGTACCGGCAGCTACAAGATCTTCAAAGAGTACTCTTCCAAGATCAACGATCAGTCGAAGAACCTCTGCACGCTGCGCGGCTTGCTCGATTTCAAGACTTCCGCCTCGATCCCGATCGAAGAGGTCGAGTCGGTTGAGATGATCGTGAAGCGCTTCAAGACCGGTGCCATGTCGTACGGCTCCATCTCGAAGGAAGCTCACGAAACACTTGCTATCGCCATGAACCGCATCGGCGGTAAATCCAACACGGGCGAAGGCGGCGAAGACGCCGAACGCTTCATCCCGATGGCCAACGGCGACTCGAAGAATTCAGCGATCAAGCAGGTCGCTTCCGGCCGTTTCGGCGTCACGAGCAACTACCTCGTCAACGCTCGCGAAATCCAGATCAAGATGGCTCAGGGCGCGAAGCCCGGTGAAGGTGGCCAGTTGCCCGGCACCAAGGTTTATCCTTGGGTCGCCAAGACCCGCGGCACCACCGCTGGCGTCGGCCTCATCTCGCCTCCGCCTCACCACGACATCTACTCGATCGAAGATCTCGCCGAGCTCATTCACGATTTGAAGAACGGCAATCGCTTCGCCCGCATCAGCGTCAAGCTGGTCGCCGAAGTCGGTGTCGGCACGATCGCCGCCGGTGTCGCCAAGGCGCACGCTGACGTCGTTCTCATCTCCGGCTTTGACGGTGGTACCGGCGCCTCGCCGCAAACCTCCATCAAGCACGCCGGTTTGCCATGGGAGCTCGGTCTCGCCGAGGCACACCAGACGCTCGTCCTAAACAATCTCCGCAGTCGTATCGCCGTCGAAACCGACGGCCAGCTCAAGACCGGCCGCGACGTTGTCATCGCCGCTTTGCTGGGTGCTGAAGAGTTCGGTTTCGCAACCGCTCCGCTCGTCGCCACCGGCTGTATCATGATGCGCGTTTGCCATCTGAACACCTGCCCGGCCGGCATCGCTACGCAGGATCCGCGCCTCCGCGAAAAGTACAGCGGTACGCCTGAGCACGCCGTCAACTTCATGCGGTTCATCGCCGAAGAAGTTCGCGAACTCATGGCCCAGCTCGGCTTCCGCACCATCGAAGAGATGATTGGCCACACCGAACGTCTAGAGCCAAAGAAGGCCATCACTCACTGGAAGGCCAAGGGCATTGATCTGAGCAACCTGCTCTATCAGCCCGACATGCCGGACTCCGTCGGTCGCTTCTGCCAGATGACGCAGGATCACGGTCTCGATAAGTCGCTCGATCTCACGACCCTCCTCGACATCTGCAAACCCGCGATTGAGCGTGGCGAGAAAGTTGTCGCTCAACTCCCGATCCGCAACGTTAACCGCGTCGTAGGTACAATCACGGGCTCCGAAGTCACGAAGAAGTACGGTCCGAAGGGTCTGCCCGAAGATACCATTCGCATTCACTTCACGGGTTCCGCTGGCCAGAGCTTCGGTGCATTCGTGCCGCACGGCATGACCTTCCAGCTCGAAGGCGATGCCAACGACTACCTCGGCAAGGGCCTTTCCGGTGGCAAACTCGCCATCTTCCCATCCGACAAATCTACGTTTGCGGCCGAGGATAACATGATCGTCGGCAACGTCGCTCTCTACGGTGCGACAGCCGGTGAAGTTTATATCCGCGGTATGGCTGGCGAACGGTTCGGTGTCCGCAACTCCGGCGTCAACGCCGTCGTCGAGTCTATCGGCGACAACGGTTGTGAATACATGACAGGTGGCCGCGTCGTAGTGCTCGGTCTCGCTGGTCGTAACTTCGGCGCCGGTATGTCCGGTGGCGTTGCTTACGTCCTCGACGAGGTCGGCAACTTCGCCACCCGCGTCAACCCGCAGATGGTCGGCGTCGAGAAGCTCGAAGACGCGGCGGAAATCGCCGAAGTCCGCCAGCTCGTCGAGAACCACCTCAAGTACACCAAGAGCACGCGCGCCAAGGCCGTCCTCGACAACTGGAGCACCCTCGTGCCGAAGTTCGTCAAGATCATGCCGAAGGATTACAAGCGCATGCTCGCCTGTATCAAAAAAGCCCACGGCCAGGGTCTCACCGGCGAAGAAGCCATCATGGCCGCCTTCGAAGAAAACTCCCGCGACACCTCCCGCGTCGGCGGCAACTAACAGCTGTTTTGAACCGCTAATTCACGCTAATATACGCTAATAACCAAACCGAAGCTTCTGATCGACAATCCCGATTTCTTCCGAAATTAGCGGCCATTAGCGTTCATTAGCGGTTAAAAAACTTCTTCCGAAAATGGGCAAACCAACTGGATTCATCGAGTACCTGCGCGAAATACCTGTCGACCGTCCGCCGCTTGAACGCGTGCGCGACTGGAACGAGTTCCACCACCACATGGAGGAAAAGAAACTGCGCACTCAGGGCGCGCGGTGCATGGATTGCGGCATTCCCTTCTGCCACACCGGCAAACTGATCAGCGGCATGGCCGCCGGTTGCCCCGTCCACAATCTTATCCCCGAGTGGAACGACCTCGTTTTTCGTGGCCTCTGGCACGAAGCCCTTGATCGTCTGCACAAGACGAACAACTTCCCAGAGTTCACCGGTCGTGTGTGCCCCGCTCCCTGCGAAGGCTCCTGCACGCTCGGTATCATCAGCCCGCCTGTCGCCATCAAGACCATTGAGTGCGCGATCACCGACAAGGGTTGGGACGAAGGCTGGGTTACTCCTCAGACGCCAAAAAACCGCACCGGAAAAAAGGTGGCAGTGATTGGTTCGGGCCCATCCGGACTCGCCGCCGCCGCTCAGCTCAATCAAGCGGGCCACACCGTCACCGTTTTCGAACGTGCTGATCGCGCTGGCGGACTGCTCATGTACGGCATCCCGAACATGAAGCTCGACAAGAAAGAAGTCGTGCTGCGCCGCGTGAAACTCCTCGAACAGGAAGGCGTAAAGTTCATCTACAACGCCAACGTCGGCGACAACGTTGAACCGCAGATCTTCCTCAAGGAATACGACGCAACGATCCTCTGCCTAGGTGCAACCAAGCCCCGCGATCTCCCAATCGAAGGCCGCAACCTGAAGGGCGTGCACTTCGCCATGGAGTATCTCACGGCGACAACCAAGGCCGTGCTCGCAGGCAATCCTGCGTCCTCCGTCATCACTGGTAAGGACAAGCACGTCGTGGTCATCGGCGGTGGCGACACCGGCACTGACTGCGTTGGTTCTTCCATTCGGTTGGGCTGCAAGAGCGTCATCCAGATCGAAATTCTCCCGAAGCCGCCGTTGGAACGTACGAATGACAACCCTTGGCCCGAATGGCCCAAGACCCTCAAGGTCGATTACGGTCAGGAAGAAGCCGCCGCCAAGCAAGGCGCCGATCCGCGCACGTATCTCACCACGGTGAAGAAATTCATCGGCAATGCCGATGGCGCCGTGAAGGAACTCGTGACCGTCCAAATAAAATGGGACAAAAACGACAAGGGTCAGTTCGTCCCCGTTGAGCTGCCCGGCACCGAGAAGACGATTCCCGCGGATCTCGTTCTCCTCGCGATGGGCTTTGTCGGACCAGAGCAAGGCATCATGGACGAGCTCAAGCTCGAACGCGACGCCCGAACCAACATCAAGGCCGAACACGAGAAGTACACGACCAACCTCAAAGGCATCTTTGCCGCTGGCGACTGCCGCCGTGGCCAGAGTCTCGTGGTCTGGGCGATCAACGAAGGCCGTGGGGCAGCCCGCGAAGCCGACCGTTTCCTGATGGGCTCAACCGACCTGCCGTAATTCAAAAATGTAGGCGGGGTGCCCTCACCCCGCAAAACGACTTCAAGGTGCGCCCCAACCCGGCGCGCCTTTTTTTGTCGAAGTTTATCCGGGGGCGCGTTGTCCCTAACGCGCCGGTTCGGTTCCGTCTCTGGACTTGCTCCGAGGTCGTTTCCCTCGTTGCATTTCCCGTCTTCGCCGGGACGAAAACCAGCCAGTTCAAGGTCGCAAAATGCGACCTTGAAATATGCCCCAATCCGAACTCATACCAAGTCGCATTCAAACGCATAATAACTTGCCTTCGAGCGATTGAAGCCGGAGGCTATTTTTATGCGCCCACAAAAGCCATTTCCCCGAGGGACGGTCGAGGCACTGCAAAAGTTGCTCAAGGCAGCCAGGACCATGGCCGATCAACGGCGGATTCAAGCGGTTTTAATGCGAGCATTGGATGCGTCCCCCCCGGCGCGCATCGCCGCTGTGACCGGCTTGAGCGTGGCGAGTGTGCGGATAATCCACTCACGATTTTTGCGTGAAGGCCTTGGCTTTTTGAAAGATCGACCGGGGCGCGGAGGTCGGCGCCGCACCTTGCTCAGTGATGCACAGGTTCAGGCTTTGCTCGCCAGGCACACCGCTGACGCGACCGAGGGGCACGTGGTTGAAGCAGGTGCTTTCAAGCGCGATTACGATGCTTTGGCGGGCCATCCGGTGGCTCCCTCAACGGTCTATCGTTTACTCGCCAAAGCGGGTTGGCGAAAGATCGTGCCCCGGCCCAGTCATCCCAAAAAAGATCCGGCTTCGGAGCAGGCGTTTAAAAAAAGTTCGCCCAGACGATAGTCGAGGAAAGTTTGCGGCACGGTTGTTGTCCCGTTGTATTGTTTATGGACGAAGGCCGTTTTGGCCGGATCAGCGATGTGCGTGCCTGTTGGGCTCCCAGCGGGATCAGGCCGAAGGTCGCCCGGCAGGTGGTGCGTGAATCACTTTACGCTTTTGCCGCCGTCGCCCCCAAGCACGGCATCATGAACTTTACGCTATCACCAAAGTGCAACACCGCCTCGATGTCGCTGTTCCTGCTCGAACTGCTCGCGGCCTGGCCCGACCAACGCCTGCTCCTCTTTCTTGATGGAGCCGGTTGGCACAAATCCCGGCAGCTACCCATTCCTGAACGGCTCCGACTGGTGTACCTGCCTCCCTATACTCCCGAATGCAATCCCTCCGAGCATCTCTGGGACGAACTGCGTGAAAAAGGCTTCGCCAATCAGTTCTTCGCCACCCTCGACGCAGTCGAAGTTCAGTTAAAAACCCAACTCGAACTGCTCGCCGCTGACTCAATACGCCTCCGATCCCTCACCGCCTTCCCTTGGATTATTGACTGGTTATTATATCTTTGAATGCAACTTGGTATCATACCCCTCGAACCGATCCAGTCAAATATCCTAATTCTGCGCGGTGTACGCGTGATCCTCGATGCGGATCTTGCGCGGCTTTATGGTGTTGCGACCAAGCGCCTCAACGAACAGGTGAAACGCAACGTTAAGAAATTCCCTGAGGATTTCATGTTTCAGCTGACTCCAGAGGAGAAGGCAGAGGTGGTCGCAAAATGCGACCACCTCAAAAACCTGCGTTTTGCCAAAAGCCTACCCTACGCTTTCACCGAGCACGGTGCGATCCAAGCGGCCAACATTCTCGCCAGCGACTCGGCGTCCGAGATGAGCGTTCACGTGGTCCGCGCCTTCGTGCGGCTTCGTCTACTGGTGGTGAACCACAAGGCCATTGCGACCAAGCTCGCCGAGCTTGATGCCAAGGTGGGCGCGCACGACGAACAACTCGCCGCCGTCATTGCTGCGATTCGCCAACTTACCACACCTGATGAGCCTCGCCATCGGCGAAAGATCGGCTTCCATACGGGGAATCGTTGAAACGCCTCGACGAACCCATCGAAAAACAGCCACCCTTCGAAGTCTGACCGCCCACCGCAATTTCCCCTTTCCTTTCCTCAACCACTTTTCCGAACCCAGACCCTGTAACCAATACTAACAATTAATTTCGCGTAGCTTCGGCTGCTGTCCGCAACGAAACCTTGGAAATTTCGGGACACGAAAAACCGCGCTCGATGTGCGCCCCACTGGGGGCGCATTGAAAGCGTCTTTTCGTGGGCTCTCCAAGGTGCCTGTTGCGGGACGCAAGTAAGTGCGTCCCTTATCGTTTTTGGGCACCAAGGATGAGTCCACGGAGGACTCCCGCAGACACTGGCTTGAACACCGCGCGACTGTTCAAGACCTGTGCCCACCCTCAACTGGATTGGTAAGGAGGCCGTGGTGAATCATCACCATGCCGTCCCGTTTCATCTTTTACGCGATGTGCCTGCGCTCGCCTGTGGCGAGCCCGGCACCGGCAATCTCATCGTGCAGGGCGACAACCTCGTCGCGCTCAAAGCGCTGCAGCCCTACTATGCGGGACAGGTGAAGTGTATCTACATCGATCCTCCGTATAACACGGGGACCGAAGGCTGGGCGTATAACGATAACGTTAATAGCCCTATTATCCGTGAGTGGCTGGGTGTGGTTGTGGGCAAAGAGGACGATACTTTAGACCGTCATGACCGATGGCTCTGCATGATGTATCCTCGGCTCTCGTTGCTTCACAAACTCCTACAGCCTGATGGCGTGATTTTCGTGAGCATCGATGACAACGAAGTCGCAAATTTGCTGAATTTGATGGACGACATTTTTGGGCGGGTATGTCGGTTGGCTATATTTAGTTGGGTGCGGAAAAAGAAGGGGAGTAATCTGAGCAAAGAGTTTCGAAAAGTGACCGAATACGTTGTGGCATATAAACGTAGTTCAGCAAAAATTGAGCTTCACGGAGCGCCAGCATACGCAGAAAAAATGGTGCCGTTGCTCAATCGCGCCAATCCCTCTGGTCGCTTGAAGTTTCCGGGAGGGAAAATTCGTGTTGGACGCGGGGTTAGCGACGGAGAGTTTGCCGCTGGAACGAAGGGAGCGAGCAAAGGCGAATTGGCGGTGCTGCTTGAGAATGATATTCAAATCGAAGGTGGTGTGATTCAGACTGAGTTTTCGGCCGTGGGCAGATGGCGTTGGGCCCAGGAATTGGTGGATTTCGAAATTGAGAACGGAAGCGAGTTTGTTGTTAGCAAAGATTTTCGCATCAATGTCTCGCGATATAATCAGGCCGAAAAATTCAAAGCCCCGGAGTCATTGCTTACGCCTGAGGACGGAATTGGTACAAATGAAGATGCGACTGAGGAACTGAGGGATGTATTTTCAGATAAACAAAAGCTCCCTTTTGATTTTCCAAAGCCTTCGAGCTTGATCGAATTCCTAGTGCGCTCGGTCTGCATTAATGATCCTGACGCGATCATTCTTGATTCATTTTCAGGAAGTGGAACGACCGGCCACGCTGTCTTGCGACTAAATCAACAGGATAATGGCCAGAGGCGGTTCATCCTGATTCAGATGCCCAGCGAGTCGGAAGAACAACAGTTCCAAGGGCAGAATATTACTCGCGACATCACTGCCGAGCGTGTGCGCCGTGTGGCTGAAGGCTACACGAATGCAAAAGGCGAAAAGATTGAAGGTCTTGGCGGTGGCTTCCGGTTTTGTGAACTGGGCGAACCGCTGTTCGATGAAAGCGGAAAGATTCGTGAGTCAGTCCGCTTTGCCGAGCTGGCGCGGCACGTCTATTTTTCTGAAACGGGTGAACCGCTACCGCGCGAGCGGATATCGAACACGCCGCTGCTTGGTGTCTGTCGGAGCGTTGGGGTTTACTTGCTCTACAACGGCATCCTTGGAGACAAGAGCACATCGGGCGGAAACGTGCTCACGCGTGCCGTGCTGGCCGCGCTGCCACCGCACGTGGGAACGCGGGTGATTTATTGTGCTGGTTGCTTGCTCGGGCGCGACCGACTCGCTTCCGAAAATATCGTTGTTCGGCAGACGCCGTACGAAATTAAAGTTTCATGATTACGCTCAAAGACTATCAGACGCGTGTCCTCGATTCGCTGCGCGAATATTTTCAGCTTGTGGCAAAAACAGGGGAACCGGCGGCGGCATTTAGGACAGTCACCGCCCGCACTTTTCAGCAACCAATGCCCTACGTGCCGGTGTCGGTCGCCGGGTTGGAGTCCGGAATGCCGTACGTGTGCTTGCGCGTGCCGACGGGTGGCGGCAAGACGCTGCTCGCATGTCACGCGGCGGGACTTGCCACGCGGGATTTCAAGCACGCGGAGCGTTCCGTTGTGCTCTGGTTGGTGCCGAGTAACACGATCCTTAATCAGACGGCAGATGCATTGCGCGACCCGCGTCATCCGTATCGTCGCGCGCTCGAACTTGCGTGTGGCACGGTGGAAGTAATGACCATCGACGAGGCGTTGCGATTGTCGCGGGCTGCGGTGGACGGAGCGACGGTTGTAATTGTAGCGACAATACAAGCATTCCGGGTGGAGGACACGACAGGGCGAAAAGTTTACGAGCAGAATGGCGCTTTTGCCGAGCACTTGCTCAATGTGCCGGCTGACAGACTTGCGGGCCTGCTGCCTGGTGCCGACGGCAAACCAAAACCATCGCTTGTGAACATGCTGCGGTTGCGACGGCCCATCGTAATTGTGGATGAAGCGCACAACGCACGCAGCGAACTTTCGTTTGCTACACTGGGCAACGTGATGCCGGCGTGCATTGTAGAATTCACGGCGACGCCTGCGCGCAAAGGTCCCGCACCATCGAATGTGTTGCACCACGTCTCGGCGGCGGAATTGAAAGCGGCGAATATGGTGAAGTTGCCGCTGCGCGTGGTGACGCGGCATCCGAGTCAGCGTGATCAATTGCTGGCTGAGGCCATTACGTTGCGCGCTGATCTCGAAAAACTCGCGGTCGCCGAAGCGCAGGCCACAGGCGAATATGTCCGGCCAATTTTGCTGATCCAGGCCGAGCGCGTGGATGCGTGTGAACCATTGCGCGAGCGTTTGGTGCGGGACTTTGGGTTGGTGAAAGAACAGGTGAGAATTTCCGTGGGCAGCCTTGATGAGTTGCCGGGGGCTGAAGAAATTAAATCCGCGAAGGAGCCCGCAGTGCGTGTTATTATCACTGTCCAGAAGTTGCGGGAAGGCTGGGACTGTCCGTTTGCCTACGTGTTGTGCAGTCTGAAGGAAACGCGTTCGGCCACCGCCATTGAGCAGATTGTTGGTCGTATCCTTCGCCTGCCACAGGCGCGGGCGAAGCGGCATCCAGATTTAAATTGTGCCTATGCACTGTCTATTTCTGATTCGCTGCCGGAGGTGTTGAATGAATTGAGGGAGGCGCTGGAGAGCAATGGTTTCACCGCGGCCGAAGCTGAACGGATTATTTTGCCTGTGCCGCAAGGAGTGCTTCCGCTCGGATTGCAGCCAAAGACGGTGACGCTCGCGCCGTCTGAAATCGACGAGGTCGTGGCGCAGGTGCAGGTTGCGGCGCTGGTCGGCAAGGTGAAGATGGATGTGGCAAAAGGTGAAATCACGGTGCTTGTGCCACTCGACGATGAAGAGACGCAAAAGCTAACAAGCTGTGTGAGCTCTCCCGAGGCCAAGGCCAAAATCACGGCGGCGGTTGAGATGGTGCGCGAGTCAGAAAAAGCATTTGGCGGTAGTGGATTGACGCGTATTCCATCGCCTTACGAGCTCCAACTCGACTTTGTTGTGCCGCTTTTGTGCGTGCGAGAGGATGGCGCATTTTATGAATTCGAGAGTACGTTTCTGCTCGAACATCCGTGGCGGCTCAGCGCCAAGGATGCTTCACTGTCTGAAGGCTATAATCCACTGGCGCGGCCCACCGGCAAGGCGGGCAAGCTTGATGTCGGCGCAAAAGGTGAAGTCTTGGCTGAAGTCGTAAAAGAGGATGCGCCTGGAGGCGATTTCGTCGCCACGTTGCATCAGCAGGTGATCGCGCTTGGTTCGACAGGGGACTGGCCGTTGGAGTTTCTTGTCGCGTGGCTCGACCGGAATATTGACCACCAAGATATTCCTGTCGGCGAGTCTGCGGAGTTTTTGCGCAAGGTTGTACGAGGACTGATGGCGAAGTTTGAAATTACCGATACCGGCGTTTTGGCGCTCGACCGTTTTCGACTGCGCGATGAGGTGGTGGCGTGTATCCAAAAACATCGAGATGGCGAGCGGATGACGGCGTTTCAGGCCTTACTTTTGCCAGAGTCTTCTCTCGCGGTGAGCGAGACGTTCACGCTCAATTTTAAGACGATGGGTTATGAGCCGGGTTGGGTTTACGAAGGTGGATTTCAGTTCAAGAAACACTATTTTGGACCAAAACCCGGCGAATTGCGTGAGAAAAAAGCTGATGGCAAACTGGCTGAAGAATTTCAGTGCGCGCAGTTTCTTGATAATCTGCCGTCGGTGAAATTCTGGGCGCGGAATCTGTCGCGAAAGGCGTCATCGTTCCGACTGCAAACGTCGAAGGACTGGTTTTACCCTGATTTTGTTTGTCAGCTTAATGATGGGCGTGTGCTAGTGGTGGAATACAAGGGCGCACATTTATGGGCGGACGCAGAAGAGAAACGCGCTGTCGGTGGTGTGTGGGCTTCGCGGAGCGGCGGGCGGTGTGTATTCGTCATGCCGACTGAGGGCGATTTCTCAACTATCGAAAAAGCGATAGCGGGCTGATTCACAGTAGGTGCCAAAGTCCAAAGACGTTTGTTGCCGTTTGTGAACGCCCCGGCCGCTACATCGTCGCTGTAAAAGTCATCGACATCTTCCGGCAAACGCGACGACCGACACTCGTGCCGGTGACGGTGCTGGGTTGAGCGCACGGTTTCGGCTGCTTACGGGTGCAAAATCGGCTCGTCTAGGCTGGGGCGGTTGGGCATGGTCTGCGGCTTGTGGCCCGAAGTCACAATCTCCTGTTTCTTGCTTACGATCTGCGCTTTTACCGCCTTAACCCTCGAGGAAATCAAAATCGGCGAAGGCTCGACATTCAGGCCTAGTGGCCTCATGCTGATCCTGCGTCTATCGTGAAAAAAAAACTGCGCCCATAAAAATCTCGTCCACGACAAAGCTATTCCGGCCCCTCACGGCGACGCGGCCCTTATTTTTCGATGGCGGAGTTGAGGCCTGGCCCACGCAGCGGCGTATCTCTTGGTCTGCTACACACTCAGCCTACCTCCACGCCTTCACTAACGATGGCGTCGTCTGTGGTCCACTCAGCAGATCAACCCGTGGATGCATCACCTGCTGGGCAAGTTCGTGACCTTCGTTTACGTAGAAAAGGAAGGTGTCCCCGCGGTATGGGAGCTCCTGAAAGAGAACGGCTACGACGCCCACCGAGATCCTACGAAAAAGGAGGCTGATAAATCCTTCTCGGTCCGCGAGACCACCCCACGTCCGCGCGGAAGCTCCTCGTCCAGCACCTGATGGCCACTTCGCGCGACCTGAAAATCCTCGTTGATATCGCCGTGGAGCTCAGGTATTGCCGCTCGCGGACACTCGACGAGTTCTCCTCCTTACACTACGACCGTGACCATCGGGCGCATCGAAATTGCAGTAATGTTAAAAGCCATGCAAATCGCAGGAGAATTGATGGATAAATTTACGGCTTATTAATCAAATTAACGTCAGGAAATGGTGTTTCTTGACAAAAATTGATTCAGTTTATCTCTCAAGCCCCCTCGATGGCCACTATGCCACCCTGAAAAGGCGCGTTGGTTGATCTGGTGGTGGAGAACGAATCTCTCGGCCTGATGGATCGTCCGGAGTTCACCGTTGTTTTTCGGGCGTAAAGCAGGCTGGGCGCTTGGATATGCCAAGTATCACCAGATACTCACTTCGCAAAGAATTCCAGGATAAGGTCTTGGGTTTTGTAAATCCGGTTCTGCTGTGAAATCGACGTTTCCCGGACAAAACCGGCTTTTTATATCCGTAAAATGATCCACCTGATTGTTTCCAACCTTGGATACGGGAGCAGGCGGCGGCGATGCGGGTGCAGCCCCAAACCTCCAGTTGCTGGAGCGCTGCATCATGGCGTTGGAGGCTGGTGGGGCGGCTTTCGGACGCCGGGCTTGATTTTCGTTTTCTGGGCAGGCACCTGCCTTGTGCTTTTGCTCAATCCAGTGGGACGCTTGTCCATCGACGTGGACAGTTACCCCAGAGCCATTCGAACGGTTGACGGCGGTCCTCGAATACGGCGGCCGCACGCCGCCCTTCATCCGCTACGAACACCAGACCGGCTGCGACCGCGACGTCCCGCCGACGGAACACTTCAAAACCGCTTCTTCGCTCCGATGGTCGGCGCGCAAGCTGCAGGCCGAATCGCACGTGCAGCTCGACGTCATCGCTGCAACGCACGCCTATTCTGCCACCGAGCGGCGGAGGGTCGAAACGCCCTTCATCCGGTTGGAACCTGAAAGCCATGTTCTCCTGCCGACCGTCGACTGTCTTCTTGGCGACAAACTGGCGGCATTTCTGCCCTGACCACCATTGGCGTGCTTTTGAATCCGGTTACGCGTCACGGTCAGCCGAGCGAGCCCCGGCCCAGAAAATCGCGAAGCAGCCCTTCGATGGGGGCATCTTTTCGCAGAGGCCACCGACTTCGCCCGCACCGATGCCACCTACCGTGCTACCTTCGAGTGCACAGATCCGCTATGGCCGTGGTCCGTTCATGAAGACGATCAATGCCTCGACGATACAATCGAGCACGCACGGAACGCTCTCCTTATTCCCAGTGCTGTCGCTGCGCCGCATACCGAAGCGCGCAAAAATTCGGCGCACAGGGAAGCCGTGGATCGACGTCCCATTTGCCTTCACGGAGTCATTCACCCGCGACCGTCATGCCCCGTGGCTGCCGCTCGTTGCTCTGCTGGCTAAGCTCATTCCCGATGGTTCGAGCAATAGTGTCCCCCGGAGACATTGTGCGGAGCCTTCCATCGCCAGCTGTACTTGGCCTTATCACTTTGGCTGACGGACCCAACGCTGCCTTGACTCCCGTTCTGCGTCGTACTGCGCCAGAAGCACTCTATCTGTGGTCACCCATTGATGAGGCGGATGCT
>JADKHC010000007.1 GCA_016721945.1 Verrucomicrobiota bacterium
GAGGCCCACGTGGAGATTTCCGGTCGCGCGTGGGTAAATATACGCGACGCTGGTGCCGAACCAGTCCGAAGCGACAGCCCGTTTTGTTTTCTCGCAAAGGAGCAGGTGGTCCTGCCCTCGACATGATCTGCCATTCCGAGGGAAACTTTCAAGGGCGGGCCAATTGATTGCGCCGCGACCTCGCCGAGACGATTGCCGACCTCAAGCCGAAGTTCATGCGTTTCCCTGGCGGCTG
The DNA here is from genome assembly GCA_016721945.1 of Verrucomicrobiota bacterium. Lineage (GTDB taxonomy): Bacteria > Verrucomicrobiota > Verrucomicrobiia > Opitutales > Opitutaceae > JADKHC01. The sequence continues at coordinate 236 of JADKHC010000007.1, forward strand.
CCTCGTACATGGGCCGGGCATTCGGCATTATTACGACTGGAAGAAAAGCGTCGGGCCGGTCGAGCAGCGCCAGGCACAACGTAACTCGTGGGGTTATCACCAGACGTTTGGTTTGGGCCACTCTCGAGTATTTCCATCTTACGAGGACATCGGTGCGCTTCCCCTGCCGGTCGTGACCGCAGGAGTTTGCTGCCAGCACGCGGGCGACTCACCCGGCCGCGGCCAAGAAGGCCTGCCTCTCGATGAGATGCCTGCGTACATTCAGGATATTCTTGATCTAGTAGAATGGGCCAACGGTCCTGCTTCCTCGCGCTGGGGTGCCGTCCGCGCTGCCGCCGGGCATCCTGCGCCTTTCGGCTTAAAATATCTTGGCGTCGGCAACGAGGATGCGATCACGCCGATCTTCAAGGAGCGTTTCAAAATGATTTTCGATGTGCTTAAAACGAAGCATCCCGAGATTGTTGTTATCGGCACGTCTGGTCCTTTTGCTGTGGGCGAGGATTTCGACAACGGCTGGGCATTCGTCCGCGAGCTGAACGTTCCGATGGTCGACGAACACTACTATTTGTCGCCCCAGTGGTTTTGGGACAACCTCACGCGCTACGAGAAATATGACCGAACCAGTGCCAAGGTCTATGTCGGCGAGTACGCGGCGCACGACCAGCCGAAGTCCCGCAGCACTCTGCGTTCCGCGCTCGCGGAAGCAGCAGGCATGACGAGCTTCGAGCGCAATGGCGATGTGGTGCAGTTTTCCTCCTATGCTCCGTTGTTGGCCCGGCGCGGACACACCCAATGGCATCCGGACATGATCTATTTCACCGCCACCGCTGTGTATCCGACGATCAACTACCAAGTCCAGCGGCTCTTCGGCAACAACAGCGGCGATACGTTGCTGCCGGCGTCGCTCGAGGGCTGTGCTCCCGGCGTTCGCCTGATCAGCTCGGTTGTGCGCGACTCTTCCTCGGGCGATGTGATCATCAAGGTGGTGAACGGCGAGGACCGTCCGTTCGCCGTCAACGTGGTGCTAAGCCCGTCGCCTGTCGGCTCGCGCCACCTGGTAGCCACGGTGCTTACCGGTGCCAATGCTGACGTCGCTAACGAGGACGGCCAGCCGCTTGCAGCGCTGCCCGTGACCGAGGAATCCGCGGTTGGCGCAAGCTTCGAGCGCGTTTTCCCAGCCAATTCGCTAACCATTCTGCGGGTGCGCTGACCCATCCTGTTTTCACTTTTCCAATATTTAGTTCGAACGACATGACCCTTTCCCATCGCCTGTCTGTTTTGCTACTCACGTTTCTGGCCGTCACGGCTTCGGCCATCGGCACGACCAGCGCTGCGCCCACTGTCCGCACAACTTGGATACCAGACAACGGCAACGGCACCTACACCAACCCGCTGTTTTACGACGAGTTTTCCGATCCCGACATCATTCGTGTTGGCGACGATTTTTATCTCGCTGGCACAACGATGCACGCGATGCCCGGCCTCGTGATCCTTCACTCGAAGGATTTGGTGAACTGGAAATTTCTCAGCTACGCCACGCCGCAACTCGACCTCGGCCCGGAGTTCCGACTTGAGGAAGGGAAGGATGTCTATGGTCAAGGCATCTGGGCACCCTGCATTCGTTATCACAAGGGAACCTTCTACGTTTTCTCCAACATCAACCGCACCGGGCTGCTGGTTTTCACCAGCAAAGATCCTGCCGGACCGTGGCAGCAACGCCTGATCACGCCCGGCATTCACGATCTGTCCGTGCTCTTCGACGACGATGGCCGCATCTACGCGATCTCCGGTTACGGCGAGGTGCACATGGTTGAGTTCAAGTCCGACCTCAGTGGTTTGATCGAGGGGAGCGACCGCATCATCATCCCGCATGGCAGTGCGATGGGCGAGGGACATCATTTCTACAAGATCAACGGTAAATATTATATCATCAGCGCCGACTACGCGCCCGTCGGCCGTATGCAGTGCGCCCGGGCCGACCGCATCGAAGGTCCCTACGAAACGGTTGCCATCAGCGCTCGCGAAACCATGGGCACACAACGGGGTTGGTGGTGTGGCAACATGGGGCAGAGCACCGCCATTCCTGGCTCTGGCGCGAAGTTCGACCTCTCCAAACCAGGTGACAACGAATTCGGCGCCGTCCCGCTTCACCAAGGCGGCATCGTCGACCTGCCCAATGGCGATTGGTGGGGCTTCTCCATGATGGATTTCAAATCCGTCGGCCGCACCACGTTTTTATCTCCAGTCACCTGGCAGAACGGCTGGCCGTACTTCGGGCTCCCCGGAAATCTCGGGCGTTCGCCGCGCACCTGGATCAAACCCGCTGTCGCCACCAAGACGAACCGTCCGCAACCTACCAACGCAGTGACGATTTCTCCGGAGCGAAACTCCTGCCCGTCTGGCAATGGAACCACGCTCCAGTCCCCGGTAAATGGTCGCTGGCCGAGGAGCCGGGCATGCTGCGTCTGCACACGCTGCCGGCCGAACATTTTCTCGTAGCCAAAAACACGCTCACGCAGCGCGTCATCGGCCCGGAATCCACCGCGACCGTGGTGCTCGACGGCTCGTTGCTCCAGTCCGGTGACGTCGCTGGACTCGGCCTGCTCAATATGCCTTGCGGTTGGATCGGTGTAGCGCGGACCGAGAAAGGCCTGGTTCTCCGTTGCTATAATCAGGTGACGAACGAGACCATCGAGCAGCCGCTCAGTTCCGCCCGGGTGAGCCTGCGTGCCACCGGCGACTACGATGCCGACCTCGCACAGCTGAGTTACAGCGTTGACGGCCAGAATTTCAACCCGGTCGGCACTGCGTTGCGCCTGCCGTTTCAGTTGAAGACATTTCAAGGCACGCGCTACGCGCTTTTCGCGTTCAACGAAGCCGGCCGCAATGGCGGTTGCGCCAGGTTCGACAATTTCTGCGTCGATGAACCGCTCGCCGACCGCTCGAAAAACCTGCCGCTCGGCAAGGTCATCACGCTCACCAATCTCGCCAACGGTTCCGCTGTCTGGGCGAATCGCAACGGCATGTTGCACTCGGCTCAACCCGAGTCGAAGGAAGCGAAAAGCACTGCGGGCCAGTTTCGCGTGCTCGACCGCGGTCAGGGCCGTGTCGCGCTAGAAGCGCTCGACGGCAGCGGCTTCATCACCGTCGTCGGCCTCGGTCTTTCGGGTGACGTGCGCCTGTTGAAAACGGAAACCGACGGCAGCGTTTTTCAGTGGCAGGACATGCTTCGTGGCCAGTGCATGTTGCTTTCGCTCAAGACCCATCGTTACGTCGGCCTCGATCCGCTCACCGGCGAGCCGTACTCCGCAGAATCGCCCGGCGCGCGCCCTGACCGCAAGGACGGCGCGTGCTTCAGCTGGGCCGAGATAACCAATCACTAACAATCGCCAACGTTTTTCCCACCACCTTATGAAACTGTCTTTGCTTCTCGCCGTATTGGCACTGTCACTACCGATCTCGCTTCGCGCTCAGGAAGTCAAAAGCCCCGACGGCTCCATCGTCGTGGCTCTTCATCTCGCGTCTGGCGCGCTCTCCTACGAAGTCCGCCATCAGGGGCACGTTGTCCTTGAGCATTCACCCCTCGGCCTGGAAACGAGCATCGGCAGCTTCAGCTCCGACCTCGTGGCTGTGCCATCTGGCGTGACGACCGCGCAGCTCGACGAACGTTACACGTTACCGCACAGCAAAGTGCGCGACGTCCATTATCGGGCCAACGAACTAACCGCCAGATATACCAACAAGAACGGCGACGAGCTCGCCGTGCTTTTTCGCGTGAGCGACCGCGATGTGGCATTGGCCTACCGCATCTCCAGCCCGACCAAACTCCGCGTCGTCGTCCAGAGCGAACGCACCGGGTTTCGGTTTCCCGTGGCCACGACCGCATTTATCACCCAGCAGGCTCCGGCTGGGGATGGCTGGATGGGCACCAAACCAAGTTATGAGGAGCCCTACCAGCTCGACGTCCCCGTCGGGACAAAATCGCCTTCCGGCCTCGGCTTCACTTTTCCAGCGCTCTTCCGCCTCGGGTCCACCGGCTGGGCGCTCGTCTCGGAAACAGGTGTAACCGGCAACTATGTCGGTTCGCGTCTCGTCAATCCCACCGCCGATGGGCTCTATTCCATCGCCTTTCCGGAGAAGTCGGAGAACGCCGGTTTGGGCGATGCCACCGTCGCCGCTTCGCTCCCGTTGCTCACGCCGTGGCGTACGATCACCATCGGTGCCACGCTCGCCCCGATCGTTGAAACGACGGTCGCCACCGATGTCGTCAAGCCGCTCTACGAACCATCGCAAAGATATAAAGCCGGCCGCGCCACCTGGAGCTGGTTGCTCTGGCAGGACGACAGCATGAACGAACCGGACCAGCGCACCTTTATCGACCTGGCTGCCACGCTCGGTTACGAGTACATCCTTATCGACGCGGTGTGGGACGTTGCCATCGGCCGCGAAAAGATGGCAAAGCTCGTCGCCGATGCGCGCGCGAAAAACGTCGACGTTTTGCTCTGGTACAACTCCAACGGCAGCTGGAACGACGCGCCGCAAACCCCGCGCAACTGTCTCGATTCCGCACCTGCTCGCCAGCGGGAAATGGCCTGGCTGAAATCGATCGGCGTCAAAGGCATCAAGGTCGATTTCTTCGGCGGAGACAAACAGGCGACCATGAAACTCTACGAAGACATCCTCACCGAAGCGAACGCCCACGGCCTGATGGTTGTCTTCCACGGCGCCACGCTGCCTCGCGGCTGGGAGCGATTGTATCCAAATTTCATGAGCAGCGAGGCCATCACCGCCTCGGAAAACCTAATCTTCACGCAGGGCTTTGCCGATAACGAGGCGCTCAACAGCACCGTCTTCTCCTTCGTGCGCAATCCTGTCGCTGCGATGGACTACGGCCCAGTGCTGCTTAACAAAATTTTCTCCCGCGACCAGAAACAGGGCTCGATCCGCCGGACCACAGATGCCTTCCAGCTCGCCACCGCCGTGCTCTTCCAATCTCCGCTCCAGCATTTCGGGGTGACGCCGAACAACCTTGTCGAGCAACCCGCCTTCGTGGTCGATTTCCTCAAGCAAGTGCCTTCCGTCTGGGACGAAACGCGTTTCGTCGATGGCTATCCCGGGAAATTTGTTGTGATCGCCCGTCGCAGTGGCGAGCGCTGGTACCTCGCCGCAACCAATGGCGAGAAACAAGAAAAAACGTGCTCCTTCGTTTTCCCTGCGCTTGCCGGGAAGAGCGTCACCCTCATCCACGATGGCGTCGGCCGTGCCGCTGCTCGCCGTCAGCTCCAAGTCGGCGCTGACGGGCGAATCGAGCTTCCGCTGGCATCGGAAGGCGGAGCCGTACTGTTTGCCAAATAGGATTCTGAAATCGAAATTACTCTATGAACCGAATAGTTTACCTCTGGCGTCATGTTGTTGTCGTAGCGATTTTCGCGGTCCCGTTTGCGCTCTGCGCGCAGGAAAATGCGGCAGCAAAACTCTGGTATCGCGCTCCGGCCAAGGACTGGGTCGAAGCGCTGCCGGTCGGCAACGGGCGCTTGGGTGCGATGGTCTTCGGACAGCCGACAGTCGAGCGACTGCAGCTCAACGAGAGCACGCTCTGGGCCGGCGGTCCTTACGATCCTGTCAGCGCCGAGGCCAAGAACGCGCTACCGCAGGTCAGGAAGTTGGTAGACGAGGGCAAATACGAAGACGCCGCCAAGCTCATCGGCGCGAAAGTCATGGCGCGCCCAATCGGTCAAATGCCGTACCAAACGGTCGGCGATCTCCTGCTCACCTTTAACGATACCGATTCGTTCGGTGACTATCGGCGCGAGCTGGACCTCGACACTGCTACGTCCACCGTCCGCTACACCTGCAATGGCGTTCACTACACCCGCGAGGTTTTCGCCAGCGCGCCAGATAATCTGATCGTGGTACATCTCACCGCCGACCGACCAGGCCGGATTTCCTTCGTGGCTTCCATGACAACACCGATGGAGGCGACCGTAACCACGCTCGACGGTGATACGCTGGTCATGCGTGGACAAGGTGGCGATGTGAACGGAATCAAGGGACAACTCAAGTATGAGGCCCGAACCAAACTCGTCGCGGTCGGCGGCAAAGTCACTACGGACGAAAAATCCATGACTGTGACCGGCGCCGACGAAGTGACATTGCTGATCGCCGCTGCCACGAGCTACAAGCGCTTCGACGACGTGAGTGGCGTCCCGGCGAGCATCACGACGGCACAGCTTGCCTCAGTTGCCGGAAAATCTTTTGCCGAACTACGCGCAATCCACATCACCGACTACCAGCGGCTCTTCCGTCGAGTGACGATCGATCTCGGACAAACCGAAGCCATGAAGCAGCCGACGGATGTGCGCATCCAGCATTTCACCGAGGGCAACGATCCGCAACTTGCCGCCCTTTATTACCAATACGGCCGTTATCTTCTTATCAGCAGTTCGCGCCCGGGCGGTCAGCCCGCCAATTTGCAGGGATTGTGGAACGACAACCCGAACCCGCCGTGGGGTAGCAAGTACACCATCAACATCAACACCGAGATGAATTACTGGCCTGCGGAGTCGGGCAACCTCGCCGAATGCGTCGATCCGTTGCTCTCCATGGTCGAGGAGCTTGCCGTAACTGGAGCCCGCACCGCGCAATCGCAATACGGTGCACGTGGGTGGGTGGCGCACCACAACACCGATGTCTGGCGCGCAAGCGCACCGGTTGACGGGCCGTTCTGGGGCATGTGGCCTACCGGTGGCGCTTGGTTATGCCTAAACCTTTGGGACCGCTACGAATTCAGCGGGAATCAGGCCGAGCTCCGTCGTTTATATCCGCTCATGAAAGGTGCCTCGGAGTTCTTTCTCGATACATTGCAGACGGACGCGAAGCACGGCTGGCTCGTTACCAATCCCTCGATTTCTCCGGAGAATGCCCATCCGTTTGGCACTTCGGTCTGCGCCGGTCCGACGATGGACATGCAGATCCTGCGCGACCTTTTCGCTCACACCATCAAGGCTACCGAGACACTCGATATAGACAAGCCGCTCCGCGAACGACTCGCCGCTGCGCGCGCAAGATTGGCGCCGAACCAGATTGGAAGTGCCGGACAACTTCAAGAATGGCTCGAGGATTGGGATATGCAGGCCCCTGAACTTCACCATCGCCATGTCTCACATCTCTACGGACTTTACCCCGGCCGTGATATCACCTTGCGCGACACGCCACAGCTCGCTGCGGCGGTTAAGAAATCGCTCGAAATCCGCGGCGATCGGGCCACTGGCTGGGCCACGGCTTGGCGCCTTTGCTTGTGGACGCATTTGGGCGATGGCGACCACGCGTTCGAGATTCTGAAGTTTCTCCTCAGTCCGGAGCGGACCTATCCGAACATGTTCGACGCCCACCCGCCGTTCCAGATCGACGGCAATTTCGGTGGCGCGGCCGCCATTGCCGAAATGCTGGTGCAGAGTCGCGTGGGCGAGATTGAATTCCTACCTGCGCTACCGTCAGCCTGGCCGACCGGCAGTGTGAAAGGGCTGCGTGCGCGTGGTGGTTTTGAGGTCGATCTCGTTTGGCGTGAAGGCCGACTGATCGAGGCCACCCTCCGTTCCGTCAATGGGGGAACCACTCGCCTGCGCTACGGTACCTCGACACGAGAGGTGAAACTCGCCCCCGGAGAAGCCTGCCGCTGGAATGGCCTGTAGGTTTCGGTCTGGATTTCAAAAAAGACCGGGCGACCGGTTGCTATTTTCCAGCAACCGGGCCCCTGCCCGTGGAGCTTGCGGGCGATGGGGTGAGGAGGGTGCCTTCGAGAAAGGCCTGGTCGGTCGCTCCGTGTATAATATTCTCCGTCGTCACGCGCATGATTTCACGAAGTGCCTCAGCGGTGAAAAAAGCCTGATGCGACGTGACCAGTACGTTGGGAAATGTCAGCAGTCGCGAGAGCGCGTCATCCTGCATCACTTCGCCCGAGTGATCCTCGAAGAAAATCCCTTCTTCCTCTTCGTAGACATCGAGGCCGACGCCGCCGAGTTGGCCCGACTTCAGGTGGGCAATCAGGGCCTGCGTTTCAATCAGTTTGCCGCGGCTGGTATTGAGCAGGTACGCGCCAGGCTTCATCTGGGCGAGGGTGGTGGCGTTCAGCAGGTGCTGACTTTGGGGCGTGAGCGGCAGATGGAGTGAGACGATATCGCTGGCCGTGAGAAGATCTCCGAGCGGTAGGTATTCAACTCCTTTGGTGGTCGCCCACTCGGTCGCAGGGAAGGGGTCATGCGCGACGATCCGGCAACCGAAGCCGTGGAAAATTTCTGCGGCGATCCTGCCGATCCTACCGGTACCGACAATGCCAACAGTCTTGCCGTGCAGATCGAAGCCGACGAGGCCGGACAGTGAAAAATTGTGTTCGCGGACGCGGTTGTAGGCGCGGTGGAGTTTGCGGTTCAGCGTCAGCAGCAACGCGACCGTGTGCTCTGCGACGGCGTGCGGCGAGTAAGCCGGGACACGCGTGACGGCGATGCCAAGGGCTTTGGCGGCGGTGAGATCGACGTTGTTGAAACCTGCACAGCGCAGAGCGACATGGCGAACGCCGAGGGCTGCGAGCTGTTCCAAGCAGGCGTGATCGACACGGTCGTTGACGAAGACACAGACGGCCTGAGCGCCAGCGGCGGTGGCAACCGTTTCGCGGCTGAGGCGGAACTCGTGGAGCACACTATTGAGGCGGCCGATAGCCGGCGCCGTTGCGAGATATTCGCGATCGTAGGACTTTGAGTCGTAAAAGGCGGCGGTGATCACGGTGCAAACTATAGCGATGATCACGATGCGGCGCGAGGAGAAGATTGCGCACGCCCGTCGCACGCCGGCGATTTCAACAAGCCAATTTATCGGGTGTTTTATCGGGTGCCGATGAAACTCGGAAAGGCTTTGTAGATAGCGAAGCATGACCGTTGAGTTGCCTCTGCTCGACGTCCCCGACAATTTCGAGGTGATGGATCCGCAGGGGGGGGGGGGGGGGGGGGGCGGCCCCCCCCCCCCCCCCCCCCCCCCGGCCCCCCCCCCCCCGGGCCCCCCCCTCCCCCCCCCCCCCCCGGCCCCCCCCCGGCCCCCCCGGGCCCCCCGCGCGCGCGCGCGGCCCCCCCCCGCGCCCCCCCCCCCGCCCCCCCCCCGCCCCGCCCCCCCCCCCCCCCGCCCCCCCCCCCCCCGTTGCAGGAAATATTGAAGAGCTTGCTCGATCCTGAAATTGAGCATCTTTTGGCTGGAAAAAAAGTGCTAACTTATTATACGTTAATACTTGATTCGTGATTTAAGTGATAAAATGCAATCACTCTATAGCCCTGCAGAACTGACCCAACGCCTCGTCGATCGAGTGAAGGCGTTGCGGCTTGTCCGTGCCTGGAGTCAGAAGGAAGTGGCCTCGCGCTCAGGCATTCCGCTCGCGACATACCGGTACTTTGAGCGAACCGGCCAAATTTCACTCCTGCGTTTTGTGCGGCTACTGGAGGTTCTGGGTGTGGCCGGAGAGTTGGAGTCTTTTGGCGGAAGCGGTCTGCGTCCCGCGACCAATATTGATGAACTGATGAAACCAGCCCGCAAGCGCGGCAGGACGTCACGAAAATGAACCGGCTCGACGTCTTTCTTGAAAGCACGCGGGTGGGGGAACTAGCGCTTCCCTCCAATAATGGTATTTTTTTCGAATATTCGCCGGAGTTCCTTGCGACTGGTATGGAGCTGTCGCCGTTGCGACTTCCACTTGCACCGGGGGCGCATTCGCGGCATCATCCCGCCTCGGTGACGCTGCACGGGCTGTTCGAAGATTCGCTCCCTGACAGCTGGGGCACGCGCATCATGAACGATTGGTTCAGGGCCAAAGGTTTGGGGGAACCAGCGATTACGCCCCTTATGCGGCTCGCGTACATTGGTGAGCGTGGCTTTGGTGCCCTGACCTATGCACCTGCTGAAACCGTGGAGTCCTCCGAAGGTGGTTTGGGCGAGCTTTACACGGCAGCCTCCGCCCTGGATGCGGGCGGGCCGGTGGATCTCGGCCAACTGGCGGCGGTGGGATCATCGGCGGGCGGCGCCCGACCCAAGGTGGCCGTCTGGATTTCCGGTGGTACCGGGTTGATGACCGCACGGGCCGCTTCGCCCGATGCGCAGGCCTGGTTGGTGAAATTCGATACAACCTCTGGGCGTTGGTTCGGCCCGATGGAGTACGCCTACGCGCTCATGGGCCGTGCAGCGGGTTGCGACGTCCCTGAGGTGAAACTCTTGACGACGGAGCATGCGGAAGGCCTGCGCCGGCATTTTGCGGTGCGCCGTTTCGACCGGGTTGGCACCCGCCGGTTGCATTATCACAGCCTGGCTGGGATGTATCAGTCCACGGCGGGCGACCTCGACTACCAGACTTTCCTGCGTGTGACCCGACGGATCACCGCTGACTATCGCGAGACGCTGAAGGCCTTCCGCCGGGCGGTGTTCAACGTGCTTGCCTCCAACCGTGATGACCACGGCAAGAATCAGGGCTTTCTCTACGAGAAACGCCAGTGGCGTCTGAGTCCGGCCTTTGATGTGACGTTTGCCAGCGCCGAACGGATGCCCGAACGCGGCATGGCAGTACTGGGTGAAAGACGAACCGCTGGTTTGAGACAATTACAGGCTCTCGCCCAGGCGGAGAGTCTGGAGAAAAAGGACGTGCAGGCTGTCATCGATGAAGTCAGGGCGGCCGTCGTGGAGTGGCCCCGCTTTGCGGCGGAGGCCGGGCTCCCCGATGACATTGCCGCGTCGATCCAGAAGAGCCTGCGTTCGGTTACGTGAGCGGCGGTCAGTAACTCGTAAGCGGCTGGCCGTGTGCCACGAGACGGATGCATGAAGGGGCCGATGAGATTTCGTGATGGGGCCATGCGAGATGTTGCAAGCGTGCCCATTTGGATTCGCCGCTTTGTCCTACACCGCTGGCCGAAACAAATACGGCCGTGCAGAGCACGGCCGTATTTTCCGACGAATCTTCGAAATGGTGGAGGTGGTGGGAGTTGAACCCACGTGCCCCTGGGCTTTGCACACCGCATCTTCCGTTATAGTGAAGTATTAATCTCGCTGGTGATACGCGGCTTCACGCGCTTAAGCACCAACCAACCCCCGGGCGAAGTACAGCGCGCAAACCGCGGGTCGCTCCGCGCGCTATTCCTGCTGTCGACGTTTGTTTCAGCTAGCAGGTGTCACTGGACAAACGAGGCCGCACTTAGGCGGCCAATGGCATTTCTTCGTATGTGCCTATTATTTTTTTGAAGGACGATTTACGAGGCCAACCTTCATCCTCGAACGGCAGCGGCGCGCTCCAACCAAGGGTCGAATCCAGAACACCCCCAAAATGAAAACCAGTGACCAGAAGCCAGAGGCCAGATGGCCGGAGGCGAAATTCTGAGGACTGGCGGGTATTGGTGCGCGTACCAATCAAAGAACGTGAGGGAGCAACATGCATCATTGCGCGGGGAATACAAGGGCGGCGATTACGCCTTTGTTTAGGCTTTCCACGCAACGAGTTCGCCGCCATCGGTGAAGGCCCATGGCGAAGCGTGCCCAAGATCAATCTGCGTTTGTGCAACACGTGCGCTTTGTCGGGCGCGCGGGCGGCCTGGTGAAGACGCTCGGTGGTTTCAAGAAGAGCCATCACACGGTGCCCGACGCAGTCAATGCCGCGACTTCGGCTTTTCTGGCCAAGCTTTGCGCGGACGAACTTGCTGCCGATGCGGAGAAGTTCTTTCAACTGGCTCGCTCGACCTTCGGCTACAAGCGCAAGGATGTATCGCTCGAGGTCGCCAGCCCCAACGCCGTGCTATCGGCAAAAGATTTTACTTTTGAGCTAACCTACGCGCTCGATGAATCGGATCCGGCTAGCTACACGGTGGTGCGGTCGTTGTATGGCTTGCGCAGCACGGATTTCGCGGCGACGGACGAATGCGATACAGTTTTCGCGCAGCAGTTTTCGGAGCTCGTGTTTGTGCTGACGAAAGGCGCGCCGGTCGAGGCGGTGATCGACGCGGTCGAAGGCTTGGATGGCGACGACGCGTTGAAGGTCGAGTATCCGTCGGATTGCCACGACTGCACTTTGGCGGTGGCGGATGTTTCGGCTACGGTGCGTTTCGACGGCTCGGAGTTGGCGATGGTGTTTCCGTGTAGCGGTTCGCCGCGCGAATTGCTGGAGGCTTTTGTCGCAGTGCGCGACGCGTTCGCGCTCTCGAAGAAGCCTGTGCTGGCGGCGTTGTTGAAATAATCCTGAAAACCGTGATTTAACCGCAGAGGTCGCAAAGTACGCAGAGGAAAAAATGAGAGTGTTTAGTTTAGATTCGGTTCACCTCGCGGGTGCTCTCGTTATTAGCCGATTTATATCTCGTTTACTCTGCGCACTCGGCGTTCTCTGCGGTTAAATTTTTCCTGTGCAATTTAGAATAAAAAAAAGCGGCGCCGTTTCGGGCGCCGCTTGAGAGTGAAAACCTAAGGCTTGGTTTAGCTTGTCAGCATGCTGGCGACGAACGAGCGCTCTTCGACGAGCTCCTTGTTCGTGGCGGCGATCTTCGACTTGGCGAAGTCGTCCATGGCGTAACCTTGGATGATTTCGTACGAGCCAGGAGTCGTCGTGCGGACGGGCATACCGGCCCAGACGTCGGCATCGAAGCCGTAGGCACCGTTGGACTTGACGGCGATCGAGTGGATCGCGCCAGGAGTCACGAGGCTGCGCACGTGGTCGGTGAGGGCGTTGGCGGCCGAAGCAGCCGAGGAAGCGCCACGAGCGGCGATGATGGCGGCGCCACGTTTACCCACGGTCTCGCAGAAGGTGGTCTGCAGCCAGGCGGTATCGGTAATGACCGAGGTCGCGGGCTTGCCGTCGATCTTCGCGTGCGCGAAGGCCGGGAACATGCTCGGGCTGTGGTTACCGTAGATGAAGATGTCGGAAACCTTGGTCAGATCCACGCCGGCCTTGATGGCGAGCTGGCTCTGGGCGCGGTTTTGGTCGAGACGGACCATCGCGGTGAAGCGATCGGCGGGCAGGCGCTTGGCCTGGCTGGCGGCGATCATGCAGTTCGTGTTGGCAGGATTGCCGACCACGGCGATGCGGGCGTCAGCAGCGGCGACGGCGTCGATGATCTGGCCCTGACCGATGAAGATCTTGCCGTTGTCCTTGAGGAGGTCGGCACGTTCCATGCCGGGACCGCGTGGTTTGGCACCGACGAGCAGACACCAGTTGGCGTCTTTGAAGCCGACGGCTGGGTCGGAAGTTTGGACGATGCCCTTGAGGAGAGGGAAGGCGCAATCATCGAGTTCCATCGCAACGCCTTCGAGGGCCTTGAGGGCTTTCTCGACCGGAGCTTCGATGAGCTGAAGGATCACGGGCTGGTCTGGGCCGAACATCGCTCCTGAAGCGATACGGAAGAGGAGGGCGTAACCGATCTGACCGGCGGCACCGGTCACTGCGACACGAATAGGTGATTTCATAGATGTGAGGAGCTAGTATTTAACCATGAAAACGAGCGCGATGACACGCACGAAATGCTTTTCTCAACGCAGATTTTTCCGGAACTGGCCGCAGTAGAAACCCGGAGGTTTTGGACTGTTGGCAAAGCGAGAGCAGGTTTGCGGTCGGTTGAAAATAGTTGCACAGACCGTCGGGATTGCGGAGTCCTGAACGCAGTAACTGCTAGCTGCTCACCGATGACTAAATCGAAGATTATTAGCCGCACCCGTACGCGTGCCCGCCGCGAGGAGGACAAGGGGAAGCGTCGTGAACTGATCCTAAATGCGGCCGAAAAGGTGTTCGCCAAGCTGGGGTTGAAGGGCGCGAACTTCGGTGCCGTGGCCAAGCAGTCGCGACTGAGTCGCTCGCTGATCTACGTATATTTTCCGAAGCGCTCGGATTTGATTCATGCGGTCTGTGAGCGCGGTCTTTTGGCGCTGCAAACGCGGTTAGCGAGCGTTGCCGTGGGTTCCGCGAAAGGGATTGATCAGGTGATCGCGATGGCAAGAGCCTATCATGTGTTTTCCAAGGAGGAGCCGCTTTATTTTTCTGTGATCGCGGAGCTTGAGACCTACCCGATTCCACTTCCCGATCAAAACGAGATCGAGCGCGAACTTACCGATTGCGGCAAACAGGTTCTCGGCTTAGTCGCACTCGCAGTTGGAAAAGGTCTGGAGGATGGTTCGGTTTGCCCCGATTGCGGCGATCCGATGCTCTCGGCGGTGTCCATCTGGGCCTTCACCCACGGAATCATCCAGGTTTCTACGTCGAAAGCGTGCATGCTGGAAGACGACCTCGGCGTTACGGCGAATGATGCGATGGAGCATGGGTTTCGCATGCTTCGCCATTCGTTAACTTGTGGGAAGCGGGCGTAATTTTAATTGACATAGTGTCAATTAATCAGGAATTCCATGCGTATGAAGGTGGCGTTGTTCATGTTGTTTGCGGTACTTGCGGTCGGACCTGGTTTTGCGGCGGATTGGCCGCGACGCCCGGCGGTCGTAGAGGCGTTGATTGGCCAAGCGATGGCGGGCAATCTCGCGCTTCGGTCGCAGGGTGTGGATGTGGAAATCGCGCTGGTTCGTCTGCGTGAAGCCCGGAGTAACTTTCAGCCGAAGATCGATTTTGCTGCGCGCTACACGAGGGCGGATGGCGGGAGAACGATTGATCTGCCGATCGGCGATCTAATGAATCCGGCCTATGACGCGCTCAACCAATTGCTAGCGGCTAACGGTTCGGCAGGTAATTTCCCGCATGTGTCGAACCAGTCGATAGCGCTTTTGCGCGAGCGCGAACAGGAGACGAAGTTGACTTTGGTGCAGCCGTTGTATCGACCCGAGATCACACGCGGAGTTAAAGCACGGCGGGCCGATTGGGAAAGTCGTGAAGCGCAGCTTACGGCCTATCGGCGAGAGCTGAGGTTTCAAGTGGAGGCGTCGTACTATCGCTGGGTTCAAGCCGAGACAGTTGCGCGAATTCTTGAATCTGCCGCAGCGGTCACGGCGGAAGCGTTGCGCACGAATCGCAGTCTTTTCTCGGTGGATAAAATCACGGAAGACCGCGTCCTGCGGTCGGAGGCGGATGACCTCGAAATCCAGCAGCAACGTCTCGAAGCCGAGCGCGACCGGAAGTTGGCACTGGCTTATCTCAACTTTCTGCTCAACCGGCCGCTTGGTACACAAATCGCAACGCCTGCGACCGATGAACTTGCCGGTTATGTTCAGGCTGTCACCGAAATCTCGATACAGAATTCGCCGCAGATCGAACGTCGCGAGGAACTGGTCGCGTTGAGTAAGGCCATCGAAGCCGCGACTGCGGCTGAAGGTGTGGAGCGCGCGCGGCGGTACCCGACGTTGGCGCTTGCCGCTGAAGGCGGCATTCAAGGGGAAGACTATCGGACGGGCCACGGCTATAATTACGGGATGGCCTCGCTTGTTGCCCAAATGAATATTTGGGACGGCAAGGCGTTGTCGTTGCGTGAGCGACAGGTACGACTGGAACGCACGAAACTCGAACTTCAGCGAGATCAGACGCGTCAACAACTGGCGCTCGAGGCGGAGCGTGCAGCCGACGATCTACGCGCTGCGATCGGCGCGTGTCAGACAGCGGAGCGGCGCCGCGAAGCGTCAGCGCGGGCTTTTGAAATTGTCAGCCGACGTGAGCGCGAGGGGCTGGCGAGCCAGTTGTCTTTTCTCGATGCGCGTAGTGAATTCACGCGGGCGGAACTCAATCTTGAGATCGTCCGCCAGCGGCTCCTTATTGCGGCTGCCGCGCTGGATCGCGCGACGGCGGCAACACCACTGCTTTGAGGTAATATTTTATGAAGAACTTTCGAATGAATGTTTTGGCGGTTGTGAGTGTACTGGGCTTTCTGTCGGCTTGTTCAAAGCAGGAAGTGCCTGCGTTGTCTGTGGCTCGTCCGGTAGTCGTGCGTGCCGAAAAGGTTGTTTATTCCACGGAGGCAATTCCCGTTTATGCGACCGGTGTGCTGAGTCGAAAGACGGAGGCGAATCTGTCGTTTAAAGTGGGCGGAATCGTTGACGAAATTCCCGTGCGCGTGGGTGACCGGGTGAAGCAGGGCGAAGTTTTGGCGCGACTCCGATTGACTGAAATCGATGCACGCGTTTCTCAGGCGCGGAGTGGCTTGGAAAAAGCACAGCGTGATCTAGCCCGGGTGGAAAAGCTGCGCGCCGACAGCGTAGCAACTTTGGAAAATCTACAGGATGCAAAAACGGCAGCTGACGAAGCCGCCGCCAACGTGCAGATCGCAGAGTTTAACCGAAATCATGCGGTGATCGTGGCGCCGGCCGATGGCCGGATTTTACGTCGTCTCGCGGAGCCTGATGAAATGGCCGAGGCGGGCCATCCTGTGCTTGCTTTCGCCTCCGATGGAGATGGCTGGATCGTGCGGGTCGGTGTCGCGGAGCGTGATGTGGTTCGGCTGCATTCGGGTGACACGGCCGAAGTAAAACCAGATGGCGTTGAGGCGGCTTCGCTGCGGGCACGCGTGGCACAGATTTCTGAAGCGACCGAGCCGGCTACTAGAACTACTGAGTTGGAGTTGGCGCTAGAAACAGCCCCTGAAGGCGGACGTTCCGGCTTCGTTGTGCGAGCGGTGATCACACCTCAGCCCGTGGAAGAACGGCCGGTTGTCGCGGCTTCAGCTTTGATCGAAGGTGTGGGCAGTAAAGCGTATCTATTTCTTGTTGGCCCGAATTCCTCCACGGCGAAACGTGTTCAAGTGGAGATGGCTGGCATCGACGGAGATCGTGTCTTCCTGAAGACGTCGCTGCCTCGCGAGTCGCGAGTCGTTATGAGCGGGGCGGAGTATCTGCAAGATGGCGCGGCGGTGGAAGTGGCCAAAAACTAACCGGGAGCTGTTGCGATGAAACTCACTTCCAGTGCGGTCAGGAACTACCAGTTCACAATCGTTATTTTCCTTTGTTTGGTGGCCTTGGGAGTCATGTCGTTTCGCAATATGCCGCGAAGCGAGGACCCGGCGCTGAAGATTCCTGCATACAACATCGTTGTCGTTTATCCGGGCGCCAACGCAGTCGATATGGAACGGTTAGTGGCGAAGCCGCTGGAGGATCGGTTGAAGGAGCTGGATGATGTCGACAAGGTGCAGGCGACCATTCGCGATGGCGTAGCGATTATCGTTATCGAATTTTTCTACGGGACTGACCCGGACAAGAAATACGACGACGTTTTGCGACAGATGAATGTTGAGCGGGCAAATTTGCCTGCCGACATCCTGAGCGCCGATGTCTTTAAAATTCAGACGATCGACGTCGCTCTTATGCAGGTAGCGTTGGTTTCGGAAGACGCCAGTTACGCGCGGCTCCAGGATTTGGCAGAGGATTTGAAAAAGGAATTTGAGCACGTGCCGGGCATTCGTCAGGCGGACAAACACGCGTTTCCAGAAAAGCAGGTTCGCGTTTCGCTGGATTTGGATAATCTGGCGCGACTGGCGATTCCACTGGACCGTGTCGTTGCGGCCATTCGTGCTTCCAATACGAACATACCAGGTGGTTCGGTTGAATTGGGGTCGAGACGTTTTAACTTAAAGACGAGCGGCAATTACGCCTCCATTGAAGAAGTGCGGATGACGCCCGTAGCGGGCAGCGGTAAAGCGGTGGTCTATCTCAAAGATGTGGCTGACGTGCAGTGGAGTTACGAGGATAAGGAAAACTTCGGTCGCTTCAATGGGAAGCGCGCGGTCTTTGTCACCGCGAAGCCGCGTAACAATATCAACATTTTCAATACACGCGATGGACTGCGCGTTGCGGTGGATGAGTTCCGGCACCGTTTGCCTGGTGACGTGAAACTCGAAGCGGCGTTTGATCAATCGGTGAACGTGGAGCGTCGGCTCGGTCGGCTTGGCGAGGACTTCCTGATCGCGCTGGCTTTGGTGCTGATCACGGTAATGCCACTCGGTTGGCGCGCCTCGTTTCTCGTGATGATCGCGATCCCGCTCTCGCTCGCGATGGGGATGACACTGTTGTACTTTACTGGATACGGTTTGAATCAGCTAAGCATCGTGGGCTGCGTGATTGCCTTGGGATTGCTGGTGGATGATTCGATCGTGGTGGTGGAAAACATTGCGCGATTCCGGCGCATGGGTGTGCCGCCAATCGAGGCGGCGATCAAGGCGACAGACCAAATCGCGGTGGCCGTGGTCGGTACAACGGCGGCGCTCTTGTTTGCGTTTTTGCCTCTGATGATGCTGCCGGGCGGCCCAGGTCAATTTATCCGGTCCATGCCGGTGGCGGTTGTTTATACCGTGCTCTGTTCGATGGTGGTGGCGCTAACGATCATACCGTTTCTGGCGAGCCGGTTGTTAAGCGGGAAAGTTAGCCCGGAGGGTAATATTCTTTTGCGGTTGCTGCATCGTGGGATCGAGCGGAGTTATCGCCCAATCCTGCACTGGTGCATGCAGCATCGGGTGGTGTCTTTGCTTGGTGCGGTGACATTGTTCGGCTGCAGCTTGCTTTTGCTTAATCCGATCGGGTTCAGCTTATTCCCCGCGGCTGGAACGGCAGAGTTTTTGATCAAGATCGAGGCCGAGGAGGGCGCGAGCACGGCGGAGACCGATGCGATCGCGGGTAAGGTCGAGCGTGTGCTCGCGGCGAATGATCAGATCGAGTGGTATTTCACCTCTATCGGGAAGGGAAATCCGATGGTGTACTATAACGAAACTCCGCTCGGCCAGAAGGCGAACAAGGCAGAGATTTACGCTCGGTTGAAACAGTATGATTCGAAGCAAAGTCCGGTCGTGCTCGAACGGCTGCGGCATCAGCTGAGCACAATCACCGGCGCGCAGATCAATGTGAAAGAATTTGAACAAGGTCCGCCAATCGAAGCGCCGATTGCGGTACGCGTATTCAGCGAAGACCTACAGACACTCGCAGAATTGTCAGCCAAAGTGGAAGGCATCCTGCACGAGATCGATGGCACGCGTGACATCAATAATCCCCAGCGAGTGCAGCGCACCGATCTGAAGCTGATCATTAACAAGTCCACGGCTGCGATGCTGGGCGTGCCGAATGCGGAGATCGACCGCGCAGTGCGGCTGGCTTTTGCCGGGCTAAATGTCAGCCGTTTCCGCGAGAGCGATGGAGACGAATATAATATTCAACTGACCCTGCCGCGCGGTGAACGCGCATCGTTGGACAACTGGAAACGCATCCAAGTACTGTCAGGCTCAGGCCAGTATGTGCCGATCGGTCAGGTGGCCACGCTTGAGTTTACTTCGGCGCCGCCGGTCATCCAGCGATTCAATCGTGAGCGTTCGACAACGGTGACATCGTTTGTGCGCACGGGCTACAACGTCGATAAGCTAACCAAGCTGACTGAGGCAAAGCTGATCAAGCTGAACTGGCCGGCCGGGACGCGCTGGTCCTTCGGTGGCGAGGTGGCGAGTCGCGAGGAAAGTTTTGGCGACCTTACGAGCGCGATCTTAATCGCGATGTTCGGCATCCTCGCTATTCTGGTGCTGGAATTTAAGAGTTTCCGCGGCACGATCATCGTCGCTTCGGTAATACCGTTGGGCGTGATCGGCGGTTTATGCGCGTTGTTTGTGACCGGCTATTCGCTGTCTTTCACCGCGACGGTTGGCTTTGTGGCCTTAATCGGCATTGAGATTAAGAACTCGATCCTGCTGGTCGATTTTACGAACCAGTTGCGAGAGAAAGGCACGCCGTTAAAAGAGGCGATCGAGCAGGCCGGCGAAATTCGGTTTCTACCCGTGGTGCTGACGACGCTCACCGCCGTGGGTGCGCTCTTGCCTTTGGCTGTGCAGAAATCGGGACTCTACTCGCCGCTGGCGGTGGTGATTATCGGCGGCTTGATCAGTTCGCTGCTGCTCTCGCGGTTGGTGACGCCAGTCATGTATAGCTTGATCCCGCCGCCGCAGAAATAACCAGCCTGGCGGCTGGTTATTGGAATCTTGGTGCGAGGGCGGCGTGGATTTCGCGGACGACCTTTTCGGTCGTGGCCCAGTCGATGCAGCCATCGGTGATGGAAACGCCGGTGCGGAGCTTTTCTTTGGGCTGAGGGAATGGTTGGTTTCCGGCGTGGAGATTGCTTTCGATCATGGCACCCATAATCGAGGTGTTTCCGGCGGAGATTTGTGCGAGTAGGGCTTGCACGACTTCGGGCTGGCGCTCCGGCTGTTTGGCGGAGTTGTCGTGGCTGCAATCGACGAGGATCGCCTTGTGCAGGGAAGCTTTAGTGAGCAATTTTTCGACGTCAGCGATGTGAGCAGGGCTGTAGTTGGGCCCAGCCGAACCACCGCGAAGGACTATATGGCAATCGGGATTGCCGTTGGTGGTCACGGAGGATGCGACGCCATCCATGTTGATGCCGAGAAAAGTCTGGGGCTGCGAGGCGGCCTTGATGGCGTTGATCGCGGCCTGGATCGTGCCGTCGGTGCTGTTTTTAAAACCAAGCGGCATCGACAAGCCGGAGGCCATCTGGCGATGGGTTTGCGATTCGGTCGTGCGCGCGCCGATCGCGGACCAGCAGATCAGGTCGGCGATGTATTGCGGTGTGATCGGGTCGAGCAGTTCGGTGGCGGTGGGCAGGCCGAGGTCGAGCACTTCGCGGAGGAAAGCGCGGGCGGTGCGCAGGCCGGTGGCGATGTCGTGTGAGCCATCGAGATGCGGATCCATGATCAGGCCTTTCCAGCCGACGGTGGTGCGCGGTTTTTCGAAATACACGCGCATGACGATCATGATCCGATCGGCGACTTCGGCGGCCAGCTTGGCGAGTTTCTGCGCGTATTCAGCGCCAGCGGCGGTGTCGTGGATCGAGCAGGGGCCGACGACGAGCAGGAAGCGTTTATCGTTGGTAAAGACCAGGCGGTGAATCTCTTCGCGGGTGTGTGCGATGAAGGCGGCCTGGGATTCGGTCTTGGGCAGCTCGGCCACGAGTTGCGCGGGCGAGGGCAGGACCTTGGTTTCTGCGACGTTGATGTCGGACGTTTTCTGCATGTGGGGGACAGACCGTGCTAGTCCTTAGCCGTGTTGCAAGTCTGTGCGTGACTTGATGCCCGATTTGGGAAAAAAAGTTGGCCGGTCGCCTACCCCTAAGCGACCGGCCATTTGCTTTCTTAGTTACCCCAAAACTCCCGCTAGGCGGGAGAACTGTGGAAAATCTAATAAGAAAAAGACAACAAATGGCCTGGGCTCCGTCAATAAAATCTTTTGCCGTTTTGGCGGGTAGATTTGCAAATTTAAATATAGAAATAGGTTAGCTCGTATGGAAATCCCGACAAGTTCAGTGATGTATAGTGTTTATCGACCTGCTGCGGTGCTGAAAATCACGGGCGAAGATGCGTTTTCCTTTCTCCAAGGCCAGTTTACGCAAGATCTGAGGCCATGCGCAGAGGGCAGATCTTCTGCATACGGTTTGTGGATCAATCAGAAAGGTAAGGTTTTGGCTGACAGTTTTGTGCTTAAACGAGGAGTGGAATGGTTGGTGGTGAGCCTGTTTTCGCCTGAGGTTGTGATCCGTGAGCGTTTGGAAAGCTATATCATTGCGGATGATGTGATGATTGAGGGCGTGACGGCGCAATGGTCGGGCCTGAGCGTGCTGGGCGTGGGTTCGGCGGAGGTGTTGGCGGCGGCGGGTGCGATCACGCCGAATGAACATGCTTGGGTGGCGGCTGGCGGTGGCGTGGTTTCCAACGGTCGGCGCACGGCAGGGCAGAGCTGGGAGTGGCTGTATCCGCTGGCTGGCGACAGCCCGGTCGGGCTTTTGCGCGCAACTGGTGCGCAGGAAATTAGTGCTGGCGAATTGGAGCGGTTGCGGATCGGGGCGGGGATTCCGGCGGTGCCGCGCGATATCGGGCCGGAGGATCTGCCGAATGAAGGAGGGCTGGAGCGTGACGCGATCTCTTATACGAAGGGCTGTTATCTCGGGCAGGAGGTGATGGCGCGGCTAAAGAGCATGGGGCAGGTGCGTCGCCGCTTGCTTCGCGTGGAGGGTCTGGGGGCGGTTCCTGCGGATTTGCCTGTGCCGCTTTTTGCCGCAGGGAAGAAGTTGGGTGAGCTGCGTTCGGCGGTGAACGTGGGCGAGGGATTTATTGGGCTTGCGATGATTTCCTTGCTCGGGATGGCAGGACGATCTTTGTTGAGCTTTTCGCCTGAAGGTGCGGCCAACATTGTCGTCAAAAATGAAGGATAAAATCATCGCGCAGTTTAAGGAAGTTTTCGGCGCAGCGCCGGATATCATTGCCCGTGCGCCGGGTCGCATCGAATTCATCGGCAACCATACCGACTACAACGGCGGGACGGTGCTGGGCGCAGCAATCGATCGCGGAATCTGGGTGGCGGTGCGTGCCGTGCCGGGCAACGAAGCGTCATTTTATAGTGGTTACGCGAAGAAGACGGTGAAGATCGACCTCGCTCGCGCAGAAAAGCAGGCAGGTGATTTGAACTGGGTGAATTATCCGCTGGGCGTGTGGACGCAGCTGCCGGCGTTTGGACTGAAGCAACCGGGCGGTTTTCAATTCCTCGATATTTCGGATCTGCCCTCGGGCGCGGGCATGAGCAGCAGCGCGGCGATCGAACTGGCTTCGGCGTTGGCATTCGCCGGGCTCACGGGCGAGAAGCCGTCGCGTGAGACGTTGGTGAAAGTTGCGAAAAAGGCGGAGAACGAATTCGTCGGCGTGCCCTGCGGCATTCTTGATCAGGGCGTGTCGGGCTTCGGCAAAAAGGATCATCTCGTTTTCATCGATTGTCGCGGGCCGGTGTTTGAGACCGTGCCGTTGCCGGCGGACGCGCATTTCTGGGTTTTCAACACGCACACGAAGCACGCGCTCGTCGACGGACTCTATGCGGCGCGTCACCGCGAATGCATGGAGGCGGCGAAAGTGCTTGGGGCGTCTTTACTGGTTGAGGCAACGCTGCCGAAACTCGAAGCGGCTAAGGGTGAGCTGGACGCCACGGCTTTCAAGCGTGCGAAACACGTAATCGAGGAAATCGAGCGCGTGGCGCAGGTGCGCGCGGCGCTGGCCAAGGGCGATCTGGTGACGACGGGACGTTTGCTGACGGCTTCGCATCGCAGCTCGCAGGCCCAGTTTGAGAACAGCACGCCTGAGCTGGATTTTCTCGTCGATACACTGGCGACCACGGCGAATGTCTTCGGTGCGCGACTGACCGGTGGCGGTTTTGGTGGTGCAGTCATGGCGATGACAAATGGTTCGTTCGCGCAAGCCGATGCCGATCGTGTGGCAGGATTGTACGAGGTGAAATTTGGTGCCGCGCCCGATACGCTGCATCTCAAGACTGGGCCTGGTGCGGAGTATGCGTGAGGTTGCGGGTTTTTTGTAGGCGGGGTGCCCTCACCCCGCAAAGAGCGTCGCGGGGTGAGGGCACCCCGCCTACATCCGATCCTCAGAGCAGCGAGTTGAGTTCGGCGAAGTAGGCGGCGATCCAGCGGTCGGCGACGAGGAAATAAATCACTGCGCCGATGGCCAGCATCGGGCCGAAGGGGACTTGCACGCCGAAGCCGAGGGAGACGGATTCTTGTTCGGCGTGGGGTGACCCGTCTTCAGGAGTTTCGGCGGGCGCAGTAGGTTTTTTCTCGGCGACCGGTTGCTCGGCGGA
The DNA here is from genome assembly GCA_016721945.1 of Verrucomicrobiota bacterium. Taxonomy (GTDB): domain Bacteria; phylum Verrucomicrobiota; class Verrucomicrobiia; order Opitutales; family Opitutaceae; genus JADKHC01. Next base: position 23,837 of record JADKHC010000007.1, read on the forward strand.
TTTTTTCGGCGGAAAGATTTTTTGCCAGATTAGCGCGTAGATAAACCAGATTGTACCGACAATTGCGCCACCGAAAATGGAGCACACTGCTCCTTGCCAGCCGCAGAAGGCACCGATCATGCCGACGAATTTCACGTCGCCGAAGCCCATGGCTTCTTTCTTCAAGATTTCTTCGGCGAGTAGTGCGATCCAGAGTACGAGGCCTGAACCAACGAAAAGGCCTAGCAGCGAATCGGTGGCTGAGCGTACACTGGCGATGACGGCGTATTCATGGCTTTGGCCGTGGAGCATCGGCACGAAGAGCGACAGGATGACGCCGAGCACGCCCGCCCAGATCGTGAACACATCGGGGATGATCATGTGATCGAGATCGATGAACGTCGCGCAGATGAGGATCGAAATGAAGACCATGCCGCAGATCGCTTTGCCCGGCGACTCTGGCGCGAACCGCAACCAGCACGCCAGAAACAAAGCCGCCGTCAGCAGCTCAACGAACGGATAGCGAAACGAGTAGGGTCGACCGCAGCAGCGGGCGCGTCCACGCAGGATGAACCAGCTCAGGATTGGGATGTTGTCGAACCAGGCGATAGGTTTTCCGCAGGCACAGTGTGAGCCGGGGCGAACGATGGACTTGCCTGCTGGCACGCGGAAGATGACGACGTTGAGGAAGCTTCCGATGAGCGCGCCGAAGACGGCGGCCATGGAGGGAAAGAACCAGGTGAATGCAGCGGAAATCTCGGCGTATTGAGATGGCATGAGGCGAATCCATGACGGCTGCTGGCGGGAGCGTTGTCAATCCGGCCAAGATTGATCACGGAAGTGCGGAAACTCTATTAAGAACAGCTGGTGTAGAAACCGAACAGAGAATGTTGAGACGATGCGCGGAGGAGGGAGGTTATCCACAGATTACGCAGATTTTCACAGATTATGGAATCTACGCAGCAATGATGCTATGGGTTTATAGAATCTGCGTCCGTCTGCGTAATCTGCGGATAACACTGCCTTGCTTTAAAGGCTTGTCTGCATCGCTGCTTTGCCCGCGGTGCGCATGGCTTCGGCGGGGGCGGGGAGGCCGGTCCAGTGGCTGAGGGCGGCGGCGCCTTGGTGAATCAACATGGAGAGACCGTTGGAATTGGGGATGCCGAGGTGTTCGGCTTGGGCGAGGAGTTTCGTCTGCGGCGGGTTGTAGATCATGTCGGATACGCCGGCGGGTTTCGGGAATTTGCTCAGATCGGCTGGTGGGGTGTCGGTGTCGCGGAGGCCGGCGCTGGTGGCGTTGATGACGATGGCGCTGGCGGGTAGTTCGGCGGGCGGGTTCGCTGGGTTGAAGCCGTGGAGCGGGATGCCGTGGGCGACGGGTGCGAGGTCTTTGAGCAGTGCGTCGCGATTGGCGTGGGTGCGGTTGGCGATCCAGAGGGAATTGCAGCTGCGCTGCAGGCAGGCGACGGCAGCGCCGCGGGCGGCTCCACCGGCGCCGAGGAGAATGATGTCGGCGTGGGCGACATCGAGGCCGAGGTCTGAGCGGATGGCTAGGACGAGGCCGTGGCCGTCGGTGTTGAAGCCGTGCCAGCCTTGGTCGGTGGCGAGGAGGGTGTTGACGGCGCCGATGGGTTGGGCGGCGGGATCGATCACGCCAGGGATTCGGCCGGACGAAATGAGGTCGAAGGCGATGACTTTATGCGGGACGGTGAGGTTGAGGCCGCGGAAGTTTTTGGCGCGAAGCTGTTCGAGGGCGCGGGGAAGATCTTCGGGCGGGATGTCGAAGCGGCAGTATTTCCAGGTGGCGAATTTTTTGTCGGTGCGGGCGAGTTCGGCGAGCGCGGCGTTGTGCATGGCCGGGCTGATGGAGTGCTTGATCGGGTGGCCGAGCACGGCGAGTGCGGTGCCGGGGAAGGTCCAGGTTTCGAGGTCGGCGAGGGTGAGGACGGGATCAGCGGTGGCCATCGGGCCTATGCTTTAACGAGAGAGGCTGGAGAGGGAACCCATTTTTGTGGGGAACTCAGGAAAACAGGAACGGAGGCCTGTGGGTTGGTCCCTCGGTGTTTCACAGGAGAAAACAGAGGTAACGAAGCGCGTTGCTTTATCGCTCTGGATTCTTCGCTACGCTCAGAATGACAGGATGTCTGTGCCTCGTAATATTTGCCAGACACAGCCTTGGAAACTCCGGCAGGCAGGCCTTCGTTCTCGTTGTTGCCTTCGGTCAAAGGGGAGAAGCTCAGGGCTTGGCCTGAATGGAGGCTTCGCTGGTGCCGTGGGCAAACACGAGCGTTTGCCGGAGGACGCCGTCGCGGATGTCGAAGGAGTTGATCTGATCGGGGAAGCGTTCTTGAAGCAGCGTGTGGGTGACACGCAGACCTTGAATGCCACCGATCAGTGGGGCTTCGAAAAATAGGAAAACTTGCTTCTCGGTGATATCGAGGCCGGCCCATTCCAGACGCAGGGCTTCGCCGCGCGGGTTTTTGAGGCGGAGCGTTTCGCGTACGTATTCGAGCGCGGGCGGAGCGAGTTCGCCGGGATCGGCGGCGGTGATTTTGCGTTGAGCGCGTTCGGATAACGCGGCTTCGAGATCGGCTTTTTGCACTCTGACGGTGAGCAAGAGTCGACCTTTGGCGCGATCATAGCTGGCTTCCGTCAGGCTCAGGTGGAGCGGGCTTTTTTCGGCGGTGGCGCGAAGGCTGGTGGCGAGGCCGTGAAGGAGCAGGCCAACGAGAAGAAAGCGGGAGAAAAGGTGGTGAAGGGCGCGCATGAGTTTTTGTTAACAGGATTGAAACGACCGGCGCAGTCATGTTCCCGGAATCTGTGGCCGGCGCAACCGCAAGTATGGCGTGCTCATGCGTGTCCGCGCGAGAGCGCACGCAGTTTTCATGCAACCCAGCGGCGGGTTGGGCGTCTATTTGTCACTTGGCCACGCTCGACAAGCGCGCTGACTCCAGAATAATTTCCCTTTTAATCATGCACTTCAAATCCCCTGTTGTGGTTAGGCGGCGTCCGGTGGTTGCGGCTGTGCGCGCGTTTACCGTATTCGAAATTCTGGTGGTCATCGCGATCATTGGCATGTTGGTCGGTTTGACCGTCGGAAATATTGGCAAGTTTTTCGGCGACGCGAAGCTCGACCTTGCCGGTGTATTCGTGAAGAGCAGCATCAAGGTGCCCATGCAAAAATACAGCATGGATTTGGGCGATTATCCCACGACGGCGGAGGGATTGCAGTCGTTGATTGCGGCACCGTCCAGCCGGGCAGAACGTTGGCGTGGGCCGTATTTGCAGGAAAATAAAATCCCGGAAGATCCGTGGAAACGTCCGTATCAGTACCGCTACCCGGGCGTACGTAATAAGAGCGGCTATGATGTTTTCTCCTTCGGGCCGGATGGCGTGGAGAGCGAAGACGACATCGGCAATTGGTAATGTGCTGGCTGGAACGCGCACGTTTACAGGTTTGATCGCGGGAGAGCGTGTGCGCCGTCTCCGGGCGTTTACTATTCTCGAAGTTTTGATGGTGATCGCGCTGATCGCGTTGCTCACCGGCGTGCTCGTGACGGGCGGGATCAATCTTACTCGCGACAAAGCCACCACGCCCGAAGATGTTTTTTGGCGTTCTGTTTTGGAAACGCGTCGGATCGCGCTGGTGTCCGGGCACGAGGTGCGGCTGGGCTTTGCGGCCAAAACCGGAGATAAAGAACCGGCGCTGGTCGCTCGCCTAGCCGATGGTTCGGAGCAGCGCTTCCCGTTTGAGCAGGCCAACCAGCGCGAATTTATCGTCGAGTTTCTGGTTAGGCAAAAAGGCGGCGGTTCAATGTTGCTCGGCGGGCAACTCGTCGAGACGCAGACGATCCCGTTCGTAACTTTTTTCCCCGACGGCACGTGTTCGCCTTTCCGCCTGCAAATCCGCGCGGGCGGCGAGCCCCGTATTATCGAAATCGATCCTTGGACCTGTGCAATGGTTTTGCCCAAGGACAAGGACCAACGCTGACCATGCGCCGCGGCTTCACCATGATGGAGGTTTTGATCGCCTTGGCGATTTTCGTTGGTGCGGCTGTGATGCTGGGCGCTTCGTACCTTGGCGTGCTCACTGCGTATGCGCAGATCGAGCACGAGGGCGACTATCGGAATGAGATCAAGTTTGCCCGCGCCACGTTGATGGCTGAGCCGGATTTCGACACGGCGGAAAAAGGCGGCGATTTCGAGGCGGCCAACGGTCGCCGCGTGACCTGGAAAGCGACCATCGAGCCCACGAGTAGCGCGGATCTTTTTACCGTCAACTTCGAGTGCGAGATCAATGGCGCCGAGCTCAAGGAGCCAGTGCGCACGACTCAGTCGTTTCGCCTGCTCCGGCCCACTTGGTCGAAGGCCGAGGACCGCGACAAGCTTCGGGCCGATGCCCGTACGCGCATTCTGGAACTTCAACAAAACCAATCAAAGTAACCATGAAGCGCGCCGGTTTCACGATGATTGAGATACTGCTCGCCGTTTTCCTGGTGGGAATGGTTTTGGTTGCGCTCAATACTTTCATTTTTTCGATGGGCGAGATCTGGGGGCGTGGCACCGATGTGCGGCTTTTCGATCAGCACGTGCGCAACGTCACGCGTTTCTTGCAGGCCGAGTTGGAGCATGCGGCTTTGCCGCCAGCAGGACGCAGCGGTCAGAGCGCGATTGCTCCGCAGGAAATCAAGCCGGAGAGCGGCGCGACCGAAGAGTTGCTCACGTTCGAACTGCCCGAAGGATGTCGTCTGATCAACTGGCCCGGTCACGCGTTGCCCGACGTGGTTTGCTCGCTCGCGGTGCGCGATCGCGAGGGGTTGTTGCTGCTCTGGCATTCGCGGTTGGAGAAAGATTTCGCTGAAAATTCCCCGCGCGAGACGGTGATCACGCCACTCGTGACGGCGATGAGTTACGAGTATTACGAAACCGATTTCAAACGCTGGCAGACGGAAACCTCGCTGCGCAAAAACAATGAGGGAAAAACTATGACGCCCGGTCGGCTGCGGTTGAAATTTACCTACGACAAACTGGAGCGTGAAACCATGATCACGCTTCCCAATTCCACGGAAGGGCTGCCGCAATTCTGAACATGAACGCGCGCCCGCAAAAATCTCTGGTTGGTTTTACGCAGCGTCTTCGGGCGCCCGGCTGCGGCCAGCGTGGTTCGGTGCTGTTGATTGTGCTTATCACGATCATGTTCGCGACGCTCGCGCTCTACACCTACATCGAGCGGGCGAGCAACGACCTGTTGGTGGAAAAACGTTCTTCGGATGCGACGTATCTGCGACTGGAAGCGTACTCGGCGCTGGAAACGACGCTGGCTGTGCTGGAAGACTTCCGCCTAACCAATGGTTCGTTGAAAAGCCCGGCCGAGGGCTGGGCCGATCCGCTGGACTTTGCCGGATACGAACCACCGGAAGGCACTAAAGTGGAAATCACCTTTATCGATGAAAGCGGGAAGTTTTCCCTGCCTTATGTGAACCAGTCGACGCTGGTGAATTTGTTCAAATCCTGGGAGCTCTCGCAATCCACCTCGGAGACGCTGGCGGACGCTCTTCTCGGCTGGATGAAGAAGGACTACGTTGCTTCCTCGGCGAGCGCGCCGGATAAGGACGACTATGAGCGCGAGGAGATTCCCTACGATCCGCCGGGCCGCCCGCTGCGCTCGTTCTCTGAGTTGGCGACGATCGCGGTGGTGCGTGATGTGTTTTATGATGAAACCGGTCGGCCGAACGAACTTTGGCACCGCTTCGTGAGCGCGTTTTCCCTCTACAGTTTTCAAACGCCCAGCATTAATGGTGCCTCGCCTGAGTTGCTGGCCGGTCTCGGAGTTTCGGATACATTGCAGCAGCGACAACTCAACGACTACCTGCGCGGCAAGGGGTCTTACGAAAACCGGGGTGCGGGTTATTTCAAATCGGGCGCGGACGTTTCGACGTTTCTCGGCGAACATTCGCCCGCTGCGACGCTGAGCACGCAGATAAGCGCGTTGAGAATTATCGTCACTGTATCTCAGGGTCGGGCCTCATTTCGTATCAATGCACTGATCGCGCCGCCGAACGGTGCAACCATTCCTGCGATCGAACGGTCCGACGAGAAGGAGCCGGTCGCCGGTACTGATGCCCAGGCCAAGGCCCCCGCGACCGCCACCGACAACTCGAATCAGCAAGCGACAAAAAAGCTGAACTACCCCTTTACGGTCTTGGAATTCCGCGAAAACGATGAGATGCCTTCTCCATCACCGACTGCCGGTCTTTGAGCATGCGCCTGAAATTGCCTAAACGCTTTAAATTATCTGTGCCGACCCGAAAAGTCGGGGCACAGCCTACTGCAGTTGGTTCGGTTTTGTCTGCCCGCAAGAAACTGACGGAGCGTTTCAAGTTAAAGGTGCCAGCGCGCAAGGTCGTGCTTTTGCCGGACTCGCACTTTTTTTGCCGCTCAGTGCCGGTCGCAGTTGCGGCCACTCCGGCCGAGGTCGCTGCGCAAGTGGAGTTGGCCCTTGAAGGCCTCGCGCCGTTTCCGCTCGGTCAGATGTATCACGGTCATTTTTGGCGGCCTGGTTCGAGAAACGCCTTTGTTTTTGCTGCCTACCGCAAGCGCTTTCCCTCCGAACAAGTCGAGACGTGGGCGGACGCCGAGGCGGTGCTCCCGAACTTCGCGAGCATGCTCAACGCGAAAATTGAGGACTCGACCACGCTGCTCCTCTGGTCAGAAAAAAGCATCACCGCGATTCATTGGGAACGCGCCAACGACGCGCCGGTGTGTGTGCTCGTGCGCGATCTGCCGCCCGAGCCGACGGCCGAAGATCGTGCAACGTTGCGCGACGCTTTGCTGCGCGACTCCGGTGCAGCAGTCCATGTGATCGAGTCGAACGCGGCGCCGATCCTTGAAAGCGGGAAGGCGGACGACGACTTCGTCTTTCACTGCGACTGCGCGGATTCCGTATTCACGCGCGAGCAACTCGACGAACTTGACGCCCGCGACAAAGTGGAACTGGCGGCACGCCGTCGTGCGCGCCGCCGCGACCTTATTCTTTGGCGGGTTTTGCTGGGTTGTGTTGCGGCAATTCTTTTATCGATCACCTTGGAGCTCGTTCTCATTAGCGGCGGAGTCTGGCAAAAAGCCCGCTTGATTCGGGTGGAGAAACAGGAGCCTTGGGTGAATAAAATCCGACTCGCGAAAAACCTCGCCGTGCAGATCGAAGAGCTCTCGACGAAGCGCATGCGGCCGTTCGAGATGATCTCGATCGTGAGCGAGAAGTTGCCTGCCTCGGTGATATTCACGAGCGCAACCGTAACCAATCTCTACACACTAGATATTCAGGCGCAGGCCGCGACTTCGGCCGATGTCGATGCCTACCGCTCGGCGCTGAATACTGTGCCTCTCTTCGAGAAGGTGGAGTTTCCGTCCAAAGATTCGCGGGTGCAGAATGGGCTTACGACCTTCCGTCTGGTTGTGACCTTCAGGCCCGAAGCTTTCAAAATCGCCCCGCAGCCATGAAAACTTTTTTCCTCAGTCGTCTCCTGCGCGAAAAGGTTCTATTGCTTGGTTTGGTCATGCTCGTGGCCGTGACCTGGCTCTCCAGTGCGATCGGACGCACGACGCGTTTCAATCGGGCGTTTAGTTTTACCTCGGTCGAACTCGCCAGTCAGCAAGGCTGGATCGACAAGCGGGTGAGTATCGAGTCTGAAGCCCGGGCTTCGATTGAGCATCTCGACCCGGCGAAAACTTTTGACGGTGTTCGGCTGCAGGCGGAAGTGGCGGCGATCGCAAACCGCACGGGCGTAGTCAACTTCTCGGCGGACAACGTGCAGTCGGACCGCACCAGTCAGTTCACGAAGCACTGGATGCAGTTACAGATTCGCAACGCCGAGTACGCCACGCTGGTAAAGTTCTACCTGGAGCTCTCCAAGCAGGCTCCGTACATCGGCATCGAACAGTTCAAACTTTCTGCATCAAACTTCAAACACAGCACATCGATCCGTGTGTTTTCGGTTGAGACGCCGAAGTGATCGCCCCTGCGTTTAGCCTAGATTGTGTAGTCGAAATTGAACCGCAGAGATCGCTGAGTACGCAGAGTAAGTGAATTAGTGCAGTTTCAGTTAAGCTGTAGCCGTATGGAGCTGTGAATATGGAACTCAGGAACACTGGAACGAACCAGTTGTGTTTGAGGGCCAAGCCCCAAGATTTGTCGGCCATAGTTTTAATTTACCTGCGCTAGGATTACAGGTCTGCTCATAAAGAACCCCGGAGCAGGCAGCGGGTAAATGACCGAACCGACTCTCGTTTTACCTCTGCGTTCTTTGCGAACTCGGCGGTTAAATTGCTTTAGCGCAGTTTGATGGATTGGCTAAGCTGGAAGACGGCGCTTAAAACCGCGAAGGCGATGAAGCCGACGAAGGCAAAGACGCCCAGCAGGACGATGCTCGCGAGCACCTTGGTGAAGGCGTTGAGCTGATCGGAGATGAGCTTCCGGTACGTGTTGCCGATTTTTTTCAAACTGGGCACGACGTTGCCGGTGTTTTCGCCGACGGAAAGTTGGTCGAGCACCAGTGGAGGCAGGAAGCCGGTGCGCTGGAGCGCGCGGGCAAGCGCCTCGCCTTCGAGCACACGTTCGGTCGCTTCCTTGAAGGCTTTGCGGTGCTGCGTATTGGTGATTTGGCGCTCGGTCATGCGCAGCGCCTCGGAGGCGTTGATGCCGTTTTCGAGCAGCACGGAGAGAGTCTGGCTGAACGCGAGCACGGTTTGACTGACGAGAAATGGGCCGACAACTGGCAAGCCGAGCATCCAAGAATCGGTTTTTTCTCGGCCTTTCTTGGACTGCCGCCAGCGCCAGAAGGTGATCGCGCCAAACACCGCTGCGCCGATAAGGATCAATCCATAACGCATGGCGAACCCGGAGAAACCGACAAGGAGTTGGGTGGAGAGCGGGAGTTTTCCGCCGAGCGAGTGGAGCAGCGTTTCCAGTCGCGGCATCAGGAAGAGAAGGATGAAGATGATCACGCCGCCCGACACGCAGAGCATAAAGGCCGGATAGGCGAGCGCGGTGAGGAGCTGGCGGCGCAGTTCTTTTTGCTCGGTGAAATGCGTGATGAGCCGGCCCAAAACATCATTGAGGCTGCCGGTGGCTTCGCCGGCTTGAATGAGGTTGATGCTGGAGGGATCGAAGACGGTGGGAAAATCAGCCATCGCTTGCGAAAGGGATGAACCTTCGCCGAGGCGTTCCCACAAGCCGGTGCAGAGGGTGCGCAGCATCGGGTCTTGCAGGCGCAGGGAGAGCAGTCGCACGGATTCGCCGGCGGACATACCGCTGGTCGTGAGGTCGTGGAGCGACTGAAAAAACGGAAGACGTTCGCGTCGCGAGAGTTTGGATACGAGGTCTTTCCGGCGGGCCTTGCGCTCGTTGGCCGTGGCGGCTTTTCCGCTGGTCGCGGTGGGGCGGCCCGAGGAGGTTTCTTCGACTTGCAGCGGTTGCAGCCCGCGGGCGGTGAGTACGCGCAAGGCATCCTTGCGGCTGGAGGCCTCGAGGGTTTCCTCAATGGTTTTGCCGGAGCGGTTGCGGGCGGTATAGGAGAATTTCGGCATTTAGGGGAACCAGATGACAGAAGCCAGAGGGAAAAAGATAAAGTGAACGAGAATGAGGAAAGAGGCAGGGGGCTGGTCTTCTGGATTCTGATCGCTGACCTCTAGGATCTGACTTCTGGTTATTTCTCGGCGACGGTGATGACGCGCAGAACTTCGTCGAGCGTGGTGTGGCCGGCTTTGACTTTTTCCCAACCGGATTGACCGAGGGTACGCATACCGTTCTTGCGGGCGCATTCGTCGAGCGTGCGTGTGCTTTCGCGTTTAAGCACGAGTTCGTGCATTTCGTCGTTGAGGCGGAAAATTTCGAAGAGGCCGATGCGGCCGCGATACCCGGTGTTGCGGCAGCGATCGCAGCCGACGGGGGCTTTGAGCGCATCGATGAGTTCGGCTTCGGCGGCTTCGCAGCCGAGAATGGCGAGGCTCTCGCGGAGTTTTATTTTATTGATCGGCGCGGGGCTCGAGCACTCAGAACAGAGGCGCCGCACGAGACGCTGGGCGATGACGAGCTCGATCGCCGAGGCGACAAGGAAGGGTTCGATACCCATGTCCACGAGGCGGGTGATGGCACCGGGCGCGTCGTTGGTGTGCAGCGTGGAAAAAACCAAGTGACCGGTTAGGGAAGCGCGGATGGCGATTTCGGCGGTGTCTTTGTCGCGGATTTCGCCGACCATGATAACATCAGGGTCTTGGCGGAGAACGTGGCGCAGGGCGTCGGCAAAGGTGAGGCCAATCTCGGGGCGGACTTGCATCTGGTTCACGCCGGGCACTTCGTACTCGATCGGATCTTCGATCGTGATGATGCGCAGATCGGTGGAGTTGATCTTGCGCAGAAAGGCGTTGAGTGAAGTCGACTTACCCGAACCAGTCGGTCCCGTTACAAGGATGATGCCGTGCGGATAATCGAGAACTTGGCCGATTTGGGCTTGTTCGTCGGGACTCATCCCGAGCCGATCCATCGAATAAGCTTCTTTCTTTTTATTGAGCAGGCGGAGGCTGACGCTCTCGGCGTAGATCGTGGGAATGGTGGAGACGCGGATGTCGAGTGCGGCGCCGTCGGCTTTGAAATTGATACGACCGTCTTGGGGGAGGCGTTTCTCGGAAATGTTGAGCTTCGCCATGATTTTCACGCGCGAGATGATCGCGTCCTGAAAACGCAGGAGATTTTCCGGCACAGGCACGGAAACGAGAAGGCCGTCGACGCGGTAGCGGATGCGGAGCTGGCCTTCCTGTGGCTCGAAATGGATATCGGTCGCTTCGTCGGCGACGGCTTGCGAGATGACCTCGGTCACGAAGCGCACGACGGCGGCTTCTTCGTCAACTTCGGCTTCCGCCTGGTGAATGGTTTCGGGTGCAACGTACCCGTCGTCGGAACCTTCCAAACTGCCAGAGCCAACACCAAAGTGTTGAAGGATGAGCTGGTGAATTTTTTCAGGTACGCCAAGGTGCCAGACGAGCGGGCGCGGGGTGAAGGTTCGCACCCAGTCGACTATCGTAGCATCGGGTGGCCACGCTGTTGTGAGGTGCAGGGGCGTGGTGGGCAGGATGGGTGGCTCCTCGGCGTTGGCGGGGGCCGCTGGCTCGGCATGGAGCTTGATCGGCACGAGCTGGTAGTCGTGGACGAGGCGCGCGGGGAAGAGACTGAGCGAAGGTTTGTCGGCCTCCAGATTTGAAGCGATGGCGAGACCGCTGGCTTCAGAGAGGGCGATGAGCGCCTCGGGTTCGGTGTAGCTGAGAAACGGTGCGAAGGTTTTCAGCCGCTGGCCGCGCGGGGCTTCGAGCACGATCTGTCGCTGTTCGTCGGTGAGACGTCCGGCGAGCGATTCGGGGAAGGTGGAGGCAGGAGAGAGGGCGGGCATCGCGGTGACTCGAATAGACCTGTGTAACGGTTCGGCGTGTCGGTGGGCCGGTGCGTCTTAAGGGATTTCGATGTGCTTTTTGTAGAATGGCACCTTCGGCGGGACGTAGTTCGGGTCGAGCTTCTGGCGGATGGCGCCTGGGTCGGGCATGGCGTCGATCTGCTTGAGCGCAGGTGCGTTGTCGGCTGGGGTATTGGTCAGTACCGTTGGGCGAATGAAGACGACGAGTTCGGAGCGCACCTTGGTGCGGCTGCGTGAGCCGAGTAGATCGCCGATCCAAGGGATAGGTCCAAGGCGCGAGGTGCTGTGGGTATTATTTTCCTTTTGCATGCCGCCCAAGACGATGATTTCACCGGATTTGACGGTGTTAAAGGAGTTCATCTCACGTTTGCCGATAATGTATTGGGTGTTGCTATCGACAGTGACCTCGCCTGTCACATCGCTGATGGTTTGCTTGATGTCCAACTGGACGGAGCCATCGTTACCAATGAGGGGTTTAACGGTTATGGTTGTGCCGATTTCCTGCTGCTGGATGGTTGAGCTTCTGGCGAAATCATTGCCGTTGCCGGTGGTGGAGCCGCTGGTCGAGCCGCTCACAACCGGTCGTGTTTCGCCGAAGAAGAGTTTTGCCTCTTTGTTGTGGGTTGTGGTGATCGAGGGGACGGAGAGGATTCGGCTGTTTCCTTTGCGAGGAGTGCTGGTGAGCGAAATGATACCGACGAGCGAGAAGCTGCCGGCGGTGGCGGCGAAATCGTTATTCAACAAATATGGGCCTCCATGGGCTGCGGTGTCCGGGGTTTGGCCATAGAAATAGGGGGAGCTTGAGTTTCCGCCTACATTTAAGCCTGGGGCACTGCCTTTGATGCCCATCAATCTGTTACCTGCAACATCCAGCCCCAGCTCGCTGATACCGGTGCTGGCTGAGTCGCTTAGTACGACTTCGGCGATGACCACCTCGATGCGCACTTGGGCGAGGACGATGTCGATTTTATCGACGAGCTCTGTGATCAGGCGGATGTCGTCTTTGGTGCCGTTGATTACGACGGCGTTGCTGCGGTCGTCGGGGATGATGGTGACGAGGCTGCTGAATTGGGTGGACCCGAGTTCGCCGATGGCGGCGGCAATCGCGGGGTTGGCCGATGGAGGTTGGTTGGGCTGGGCGACGGGTTGTTGTATGCCAGCGCCGGGCTGGGCGGAGCCGGAGCTTTGGGCGGCTTTGGTCTGGCCGGAGACGAGGCTGTTGAGGAGGGAGGCGACGTCTTTTGCGGCGGCGTGCTTGAGGTAGATAACCTCGTTGCTGGTGTTGGGGTCGGACTTGACGTCGAGTTTCGCGATGAGCTCGTCGAAGAACACGTGCTGCCGCGGGTCGCAGATGAGGATGACTTGGTTAGTGCGGTCGTCGGCCGAGTAGCTGGTGGCGGAGCCGAGCTGGCTTTGCAGCGGGCCCTGGAGCATGGCGCGGAGCTTGTTGATCAGGTCGCTGGCCTTGGCGAAGTGGATGTTGTAGAACTTCGGGCTGAGGTTCGACACGAGTGGCTGATCGAGTTTTTCCACGAGCGCTTCGATGCGCTGGATGGTCGTGATGGAGTCGGTGATGAGCGCGGCGTTACTTTTTTCGAAGATAACCGGGGCGCTGACGTTTTGGTTAAAGAGGGCGCCGATCTGCGGGAGGAATTCGTTAACGCGCAGAAATTGGAACTGGAACAGCTTGGTTACGATCTGGCCACTGGGTGGCAGGTCGAGCGAGGAGCCTTCGATGATCTGCGGGCTTTCGATGCGGGCGCTCTGCATGGGCACGACCTTGAGGAAACGTTCGCCCATGCGCACGACGGCTATGCCGTTGAGGTTGAGAGCGGTTTCGACGGCGCGAATGGCTTCGGACTTCGGCACGGCCTCTTTCATTTTCAGCGAAATGGTGGCGGGCGGGAGGGCTTGGGGGCGCAGGACGGTGCGGTTGGTCCACGTCTCCATCATTTCGAGCACGAGCTCGAGCGGCACATCGGGCCATTTCAGCGGGCCGACCATTTCTTCGGGTGCGGCAGGGGGAGCGGGCGGGGTGGCTTGGGCTGCTGGTTCTTCGACCGGAGTCTGGGCAGCGACAGATAGGCAGCTACTGGCTACAACCGCCAGCAACCACACTCGGAAAATGCGAGGGGTCATGTTATGGGCAAAAGTGATGCTAAAAATGCGCTGAATTTCACCCGATCAGATGGGAAACCCAGCGGCTTGTAAACCGTGATGTGGGCTTAGACGCCTGACGAAGGAGTAAGTTGCGCAATTTTGACACTTGCGAGGCCGTCGGAGTCCGCCAAATCTGCGCGAATCATGCCCAACCGTTTCGGAAAACTCTTCTCGATCTCCACGTGGGGCGAAAGCCATGGTGGCGGGGTGGGCGTGGTCGTCGATGGCTGTCCGCCGAAGCTGCCGCTCACGACCGAAGAAATCCAGGTCGAGCTCGACCGGCGCCGTCCGGGTCAAAGCGACATCGTCACGCCGCGCAAAGAAGAAGACCGCGTCGAAATCCTCTCGGGCGTTTTTGAAGGCCGCACGACCGGCACGCCGATCGGTATGCTCGTGCGCAACAACGACCAGCGGCCCGGCGCTTACGACGAGATGCGTGACAAGCTCCGTCCGTCGCACGCCGATTTTACCTATCAGGCCAAGTTCGGTTTTCGCGATCACCGTGGCGGTGGCCGCAGTTCTGCGCGTGAAACCATCGGTCGCGTGGCGGCCGGTGCGGTTGCGAAAAAAATTCTCGCGCTGGCCGATCCGGCGAAGCCGGTTGAGATCCGTGCGTTCGTGAGCCGCGTGCACGATATCGAGATGCCTGTGACTGCGCTGGCGAAATTTCCCACGCTGGCCGAAGTCGAGGCGACGGCGGTGCGTTGTCCGGATGCAGCGACGGCGGCGAAAATGATCGAGCGCATCAAGGCCGTGCGTGCCGATGGCGACTCGGTCGGTGGCATCATCGAGTGTCGCGTGCGTGGATTGCCCGCAGGCTTGGGCGAACCGGTGTTTGACCGGCTCGAAGCCGATCTCGCGAAGGCGATGCTCTCACTGCCGGCGACGAAAGGTTTTGAAATTGGCAGCGGTTTCGGCGGCTCGCTGCTGAAAGGCTCGGAGCACAACGATCTCTTCGTCGTGCGCGACGGCCAAACTCGCGCTGCGACGAATCGCGCTGGCGGCGTGCTCGGTGGCATCAGCACAGGCGAAGAACTCGTCTTCCGCGTGGCCTTCAAACCAACCGCAACCATTCTCCAGTCGCAAAAAACGGTCGACGTCCACGGTCACGAAACCGAGCTCATGGGCAAAGGTCGTCATGACCCATGCGTGCTGCCGCGCGCGGTGCCGATCGTCGAAGCGATGGCGGCACTCGTCATCGTCGATCACTGGATGCGGCAAAATGCGCAATGCGCCACATTCAAGTTTTAAGCGGAACGAACCGAATGGTTGAAATGTCCACGAGGCATTCGCCCTTGCTCTGATTTCTCAGTCTATTTTGTTGCACCATGCCCACTGAAAAACCCCTCGTTTATTTGATCCTCGGCGCTGCTGGTTCGGGCCGACGCGAAGTGCTGGCCGACTTGATCGACGGCGGTCTCGCCGAAGGCGACAAGGCCGTGGTGCTTCTCGCGACCAGTGAAATCGCCAACGAGGTCGACGCCAAACTCGGCGCGCTCAAGCGCTGGACCTGGACCGACGGCATGATCTCCGCGCCCGACGACGCGCTCGCGGGTGACGTGACGCATGTTTTTGTTGTGACCGAAGGCCGCAGTAATCCGGTGGACCAGATCGAGGCATTCAAGCCTTGGATCGATGCGAATGGCGGCGAACTCGGCCGCGTGCTCACCGTTGTCAACTGCAAGTTGGCTGAGCAGCACAAGGCGCTCGTCGCCTGGTATGAAGCGTGTATCCATTTCTCCGATATCGTGCTGCTGGCGCACCGCGATGGCGTGGCCAACAAGTGGCTCTCGGATTTCCAAAACCGCTTCAAGGACCAATTCTTTCCCTGCGTTTTTGAGTTCGTGAAAGGCGGTCGCGTTAAAAACCCTGCGCTCATTCTTGATCCGCAACCACGCCGCATGTCACATTATTTCGACGAGCCGGAATGGCTGGTCGACGGCGTCGATGCCGAGGAAAACATTGAGATGGGCGAAGGCGATGGCGACGAACCCGGCGAAGTCGAAGAGGAAGAAGTCGAAGTCACGCAAGCCGAAGACCCGTACATGGAACGTCTCTCGGGCGGCCACCGCGTAAAAGTCCTGCCCGACATCGCAAAATACCTCGACGGAGCGACCGAGAAACACGCCTGAACGTGTGGAAGGTCCGTAAGGATGCAGTTGAAGCATAGTCTCCAGCGAGGAACGATGTGCAGAAGGTGGAGCCCGATGTCCCCATCGGGCTTGATCGAAGCTGCTCCCAAACCAGCCCGTTAGAGACAACGGGCTCCACCCTCAACTACATCGTTACGCCTAAGACTAATGGTGTTCGCCGCGCAGAGTCGTTAGGCCAGCGCTCGTTCGGCTTCGGCTTGGGTGGCGCAGGTCACGATGTGGACTTTCGGCGGGTAGTGAAAAAAGGAGAGGATGTTGAAACCGACGTCCTTGGAGTGTTTGGGGATCAGGCGAACGACGGTGCCCACGCCTTTTTCGCGACACAGATCCATCAGTCTTTCGACATCGGGGATGCAGGCCGTATCCATGGATTGGATGCCGCCGAGGTCAGTGAAACTTTTGAAGCCGAGATGAAGCGCGGGTAGTTGGAGGGCGACTTCGTCCACGCAAGCTTTCATGCACTTGGCGTCGATAGCGCCGCTCAAGCGAACCCGTAGTTGGTTGGCGGTGGTGTTGACCGAGACTTCGAAGTTGGGTGTGCGAGCCATGCCTAGGATAGGTCGTTTCTGGTTAAATGAACGGCCTGTAAACCTAGAATCTGCGGCAAGTGATCCCGCGTTGCAAACCACCAATAACGCGCTCGTTTTTGGTGCTGTTCTGAGGAGCGTGAGCGCGGGGCTTACTTCAACAGATCGGCGAGCGGCTGTTTGATCGCTTCGGCCCAGATTTCATAGCCTTTGGTGTTGGGGTGCAGGAAATCGGGCGCGATTTCCTTTAGCATCGTCCCGTCTGGTTCGAGAAATTTGGCTCCGATATTCAGAAAGAAAATATGCGTTCCGTCGTGCAGTTTGGCGATGGCCTGGTTGATCTCGTGGATTTGCCGGCGCGCCGGGTCGGTGGGTTTTTCTGCACGCGGGAAAATCGCAAACAGGAGAATCTTTGTCTCTGGGAGCTGGGTGCGCAGGCTGTGCACAATCGCCGTGATACCTGAAATAGTTTCTGGGGTGGAGTTGCGCGGCGTGCGTCGATCGCGTTCGAAACCGGTGTTGTTGGTGCCGATCATGAGTACGACTACCCGCGGTTTGATGCCGGTGAGTTCGCCGTTCTCTATCCGCCAGAGCACATGCTGAGTGCGGTCGCCGCTGATGCCAAAATTCGCAGCATACAGAGGCGCGAAGTTCTTTTCCCAGATGGCGAGTCCGAAGTTGGGTTTACGCCAGTTGTCGGTGATGGAATCGCCGAGGAAGAGCACATCGATACTGCCTTTTTTTGCGATTTCGACGAATCCTTCGTGGCGCTTAATCCAGTTGCTGTCGCGAGGGAGTGGTTCGGTTGCTGACGACGAGGTGTCGGCGAGGGCGACGCGATCCGCTTTGGGGTGGGCTTGGTGCGAAGAATACTCCGTTTCGAGGCCAGCCTTTTCGTCTTCGGGCGTCGGCTTTTGGCTCCACACTATGGCCGGAACGAGGAGCAGAAACAGGGCGATGATCTTTTTCATGGTCACGAGCGATTAGTTAAGGAAGGCAGGAAGGTTTTAAGCGAGGAAATCAGAGTTTTTACTCTGATCTCGCTGGGTCGAATGCCCAGGAGTTTGCTCCGGCTTGAATGTGTATGGGGGCTGATGCGGTGGTTTGGGGAGCGTACGCGTCCCGCGTGCCACACCCGGCGTCCCGCCGGGTGCTGTTCGGAAGGTTCGGGCGAGACGCCCGAACCAACACGCGAGACGCGTGTGCTCCCCAGATCTTTACTTCAATCGGTATGTTCGGTTTTTGGAGGCGAACATGCCTAGGCGACGAACCTGCGTCTCGGCACACTTGGCGCTCACGATCCACCAGAGCGCGGTGCGGCGATTGTAGGGGGCCTGCAGCGACAAAAACGCCCAGGCCTGTTTGCGGGCGAAGAAAAGTGAACGACGTTCATACGGTGTGGAGGTTAACGTTGACGGCGGCGCGTTCGAAACTCTCCACGGTGAGCAGCGGGCAAGGGCGGAGGCTGGCCAGCGGGGCGAACCAGCAGTCAGGGATAATCTCCAGTCGTGTGTTCAGGTGGGTGGCGATGGAATTGTAGTAGTCGCGGGCAAGGGCGATACGCGTTTCGGTGTCGGAGAGTTCACGTTGCAGATTTAGAAACGCGTCGCTCGATTTCAGCTCGGGGTAGCGTTCGGCGATCGCGACGATCAATGGGCGGGCGCTGTCGATGTCAGGTCCAGGTTGGCCGGGTGCGGTGGCGACGGCTTGCGTGCGTAGAGCGGCGACCTCGGTTTGTACGACGCGCTCGTGATCTCGCAGGCCTTTGACGACTTCGACGAGGCGCGGGATGAGCTCTGCGCGGCGTTTGAGTTGTACGTCGATTAACGACCAGCCTTGTGCGGTGCGGTTGCGCAGATGCACGAGGCTGTTGAAGGCCATCCAGAGCCAGCCCGTGAGCCATGCGATCAGCAGTACTGCGGCGAGGCTGACGGGTAAAATTGGAGTTATCGGTTGGTGTGTGTTATTGAGTTGAATGAGCGACGCGACGGGCAGGCCGACTAGCATGGCCAATCCCGAGAACCAAAATTTCTTGCGGTAGCTGCGCTGCACGCGCGCCTCTCCATTGCACGAAATAAGGTACAGCTCCTGGGCGCTGTCGGCGGCGATTTCGGGTGCGACTACGTCGGGGCGTTCGCGCGCGTAGCCGGTAACAAACAGTTCGGCTTTAAGGGGGATTGCTTGTTCCTGAAAACGGCGGCGCCCGGTCGAGTCTGCAATTCCAGAGTGGCTGCATTTCTGGAAGTAGAGGGCGTCACCGCGTGTCACGGTTTCGGAAAACACGGTCGGCGCTTCGATTTCGGCGCCGTCGGGCTGCACCAGCACGGCACCGGTGTCGTCCTCGACGTAGAAGGCAGGGGCTTCGCCTCCGCTGCCGACTTCGGTCCAGCCACTTTTGAGGACTTGGCGTGTTTTGGTTTTTCCATCTTTATCGGTGTAAGTTTCCGTTACCAGGCGCTCCCATTCTTCGTGGATCGTGTAGCTGAACCAGACGCAATCGACCTCAGCGAGAAAACTGCGGCGTGGTGGTTCGAGCTTGGCGGTTCCAGCGAGTTCGACCTGGCCGATGAAAACACCTTTTGCTTTCGAGGTGGGCGTGTCGGCAAGAAAACGCAGGCGTCGGCCCGCATACAGCATGAGCCAGAAAAGATACAAGGTGAGCACTCCGGCGATGATCCAGGCGGGCCACACGATCTCAGTTTGCATCGGAGCAGCGTGGTGAACGTGATGTTTTGCGGCAAGCCTTCGCCATGACTTCGAACGCGTGGGATTAACAATTCTGCCACCTTGTCTTTCGACGCTCGTTTGGCTCACGCTTGGGAACGATGGCTTCGCAAAAACATAACCACCCAGTGCCCAAGATTCCTGATTGGGCGCCGTCGCGCATTCTTTTCGAAGACGAGTGGTTGATCGTGGTGGATAAACCCGCCGGGCTGCCCACGCAGCCGACGCTCGATGCGACGCGGCCGAGTGCGTTTTCCGTGTTAAAGGATTTTCTGCAAAAACGCGAAGGGCGTGAGCAATATCTTGGCCTTCATCACCGGCTGGACCGCGATACTTCGGGCGTGTTGCTCTTCACGAAAAATCAGAAAGCCAATGCTGGTGTTGGTGCTTTGTTCTCTGAAAAAAAAGCGCATAAAACCTATCAGGCGTTGGCGGTGCTAGGCGCGGGATGCGCGGAAACGTGGGAGGTCAAAAACTATACGGGCATTGTCGGTCGCGTGGGCAAGGCTAGCAAATTTGGCGCGGTGCGCAGCGGCGGCGATCCGGCGCAGACAGTGTTCCGCGAGATCGAGCGTCTTCCCGGTGTGCTGTTGGTTGAGGCAAAACCGTTGACCGGTCGCACGCATCAGATCCGGGTTCATCTCACTGAAGGCGGGCACCCGATCCTGGGTGACGAATTTTATGGCGGGCCAATGTCCGTCCGGCTTGCCTCTGGCGCGCGGTTGATGTTTCCGCGCGTGATGCTGCATGCGGCCGGGCTGGAATTTTGCCACCCGATAACGCAGATGCAGCAGACGATCACCTGTCCGTTGCCGGAGGATTTCGCGGCCTGCTTGCAGCAATTGCGGGCGAAATAAGGTAGCGCTGCTAAACTAGAAGGTAATCGATGGCGCGGCTCATCCAGGCATTGATCTCGGCGTAGGTGGCGGCTGGCGCGGCGAGAATCTCGGCGGACGTTTGGATGTAGGGAGCGGGTCGGAGTTCGTCGCCGCAGTTGTCGACGAAGGCGCGCACGGCCTCGGGCGTGACTTCAAGATGGCATTGCAGCGCGAGCGTGCGGCGACCGAACTGGAAGGCTTGGTTTTCGCAGGCGGCGCTGCGGGCAAGTTGAACCGCGCCGGTCGGCAAGTCGAAGGTCTCGCCGTGCCAGTGGAAGACCTGGAGTTTCTCCGGAAAACGAAACCGGTCGCCATCGGCAGAAACAGCTTCAATGGGAAACCAGCCGATCTCTTTATGTTTATTTTGATAGACGCGGGCACCGAGCGCGCTGGCGATGAGTTGAGAGCCGAGGCATACGCCAAGTACGGGCACGCCGCTCTGCACGGCTTCGCGAATGAAGCGTTTTTCCTCGCGCAACCAGGGCAGTTCGGCTTCGTCGTTGACGCTCATCGGGCCGCCCATCGCGATGATTAAGTCGAGGCCGCGCAGTGGCGGTAGCGAGGCGTTTTCGAAAAACCGCGTGGTGCTGATGACAGCCTGCCGTTGAGTCAGCGACGGGGCGATGCCGGCGAGGCCTTCAAAGGGAGCGTGTTGCAGGACGTGGACGTTCATGGTCGATGAGTTGGCGATTGAGAGAAGTTCGGTTAAAACCAGCCGGAGAGAAATCCTTGAGCGGCTTTTACCGCAATCACGCCGATGTTTTTCGAAGCGTGGGCGGCGAAGCAGGGGAGGAGTGAGCGCTGCGGGTTGAAGGGGGCGAAGCGCACAAAATAAAACCAGAGCGAGCCAACGAACACAGCGGCAGAACTAAACCAGCCTTTGAGCCCGAGCGTCCAGTTGAGTTGGCCATCGTTCCAGGGAAGCCCTCCTTCCCATTGCCAGAGGAAAGGGTGCAGCGCGGTGAAGAGCAGCGACGCTCCGAGCACGCTCGCCCACAGCGTGAGGCGGCCGCGTTTATCGAGGACAATGTAGCCGCGGAAAATGATCTCCTCGATGAGCGCGGCGACGAGCGTATACGCGGCAAAGAGCCCGGTCATTTTCGATTGTTCACCGGAGATTCCGAGTGCTTTTTCGCCCCACGTTTCGGCTGCCACAATGATGAATCCGCCCAACGCAGCGATGGCGACGGCGCCGACGCTGGCGGGTGTTGCGCCGGGGAGCCCGCGTGGATTTGGCGAGCCCGAGCGTTGGGCGCGAAAGTCGTCGAGCCAGAGCTTGGCCACGTAGAGGCCAGCGCCCAGCATTAGGATTTGCAGCCAAGAACCGTTTTGCATCGACGACAGAGTAATTAATTAGCCATTTCGTGAAGGAGCACTAGTTTCAAGCTCTTCCCATGACTGCCAGTAATCGCAACGAATCTGTTCCCTCCAGCCCGCAGGATTTCGCGACTGTTTTTGCCATGCTTAAGCCGCACATGGCGGCGCTGGATGTGTTCATGCGTAAGCAACTCGAAGAGTTTGAACCGGAGATTCGTTCGATGGCGGATTACTGCATCGATACCTCGGGGAAACGTATTCGGCCGGCACTGGTTTTCACGAGCGGTTGGAAGGGCGACGAAATTTCGACGGATCTGGTGCGGATCGCGAGTGTGGTTGAGTTGGTGCATCTCGCGTCGTTGGTCCATGACGACATCATGGATGAAGCCGAAGTGCGGCGAAATCGGCGCACGGCAGTACGTGAATACGGCTCTACGGCGGCGGTGCTGCTCGGCGACGCGCTGTTTTCGCATGCGCTGAATCTCGCGACGCGTTTTCCGACGACGGAGGTTTGCAGCGCGGTTTCGGATTCGATGCGCAAGGTCTGCGCGGGCGAAATCATCCAGACTCTAAGGCGTGGTTCGACCAATATCACACGCGCGGATTACCAGCGGATTATTGATCTCAAAACGGCTGAGCTCTTCCGTGTCTCCTGTTATCTCGGCAGTCGTTATGCAGGATTCCCGATGGAATTTGTCGAAGCTGCGTCGAGTTTCGGGCGGCATCTCGGCATTGCTTATCAGGTTTACGACGATCTGGCCGATTTCTTTGGCGATGAGAAGCGGATCGGCAAAACGCTCGGCACGGATTTGGCTAGCGGAAAAATCACACTGCCGCTGCTGGCGCTGATCGATCGCCTCCCGACTGACGCGAAGGATGAACTCATTGAAGAAATCACTGGCCGTCGTCCGCCGCAGCCCGCGCTGCGAATTAAGCAGATGAACGAACTTGGCGTTTTCGCGTTTGTGGCCGAGGCGGTGCAGGAAGAATTGCGCCTCGCGGAGGCTGCGCTGGCTCCGCATCTCGCTTTGGCTCCGACGCCTCTGTTGCTGCGACTCTGCGAAGTGCTACGCCAACAGGTCGGGGTGTTGCGTGGGGCGGCGAGCGCGTAATCACGGCTAGGGTATATTTTACATTTGCGCCGCTGCCTCGCAGTGGCATGATTCACCCCGTGGACGCAGCCTCTAAGGTACTTCCTAAAACCCTCGTCGCCTCCCCCGAGCGTCAGCACGAAGCTGATTCGGACCGGATGATCGTCCAACGTGTGCAAGCGGGCGATGTGGCTGCCTTCGATGCCCTGATCTTGAAATATCGCGAACGCGTCTACGGCGTGGTCTACAATATGACCTCAAATCGCGAAGATGCGGCTGATCTTACGCAGGATGCATTCATTAAGGCCTTTCAATCCATCCACCGCTTTCAGGCGCAATCGTCGTTCTTCACTTGGTTGTACCGCATCGCGATCAACTCGACGCTAACTCATTTGCGCAAAGCTAGGTTACGCACGTTTTTCAGTTTCGAAAAGATCACCGACGACGATAAGACTGCGCAACTCGTCAACCAGTTGACCGAGAAAAAAGGCGCGGATCGCGATCTGTTTATCAAGGAACTCCAGGAAAAATTGAACGAGGCGATGATGAAACTGTCTATCAATCATCGTACAGTGGTAACTTTATTTGAAATTGAAGGCTTAGGCCATGAAGAGATCGCCGAGGTTATGGAATGCTCGGTAGGCACGATGCGTTCACGTTTGCACTATGCTAAACAGATCCTACAGGCAGAGTTACAGCGGTACATGAATCCATGAACGAACCGGAGCGCAAAACCAAGATTTCCCTCGAGGACTTAATTCAGTTCAAGCGAGCCGAGCGCCCGCCAGCAGAGTTTTGGGCTGAATTCGAACAGGCGATGCGCACCAAACAGTTGGCTGCGATCGTCGAGACGCGTCCATGGTGGCGCAATCTGGCTACGAGCAGGGTTTTGGTTCGTTGGTGCGTGCCGCTCGGCGCGACCGCCGTCGTGGCGATGACTTTTGGTTCTTTCCGTGGGTTTATAGCGCAGCAGGGTCCAGTCGTTCCGGTAAATAATGTCGCCGCGATCGTGGAGTCGAATGTCGAATCCACCAGCAGCGATTTTTCGAACACGACCGAACAAGTTGCCGTAGCCACAATCCTTGTGGCTGACACGACTAGCGATTCGGATTTGGTTCGCGCAGGTGGTTCGGCGCAGGTGGCCATTGATGTTTCGGACAATCCCACGGTGCAGCAGCCTGCAGTTGATGCGGGGGCGTCGGAGTTGGTTTTGGCGCAGCTAAACGACAACCTAAACGCTACTTCGGTGCCCACGGTTGCCGCGCGAGCTCCTGCCATCGAGCCGCTTGCCCAAGTCATCACGCCTCGCGATAGTCGTCGCGCCCGGCTGCTGGCCTATTCGGTGACTTTCGATCCGCATGCAGCGGACAGCTCGGATGCGGTGCGTTCGCGTGAACGGATTACCCGGCGGATTTCTGATGAGGCAATTTACGACTCGATCACCCGACTCGGTTTGAGTGGGGATCGTTTTTCGATCAAGTTCTGATCGCACGCCACGGCGTGGGGCCGAACGCGTTCTGCTGGTTGAGTGATTTTCTCCTAGTGGATGCCGGTGCTTAAGCTCAGTCGTTTCTAGGGTATAATTGGTCTCCAGCGTACGGCGCTTGAGCCGATAATAATGGAGTCGGAACAGTTCGTCACCGGCGTCTCTCGTTTTGGGCCTCTGGCCAGAGCGGGATATATGGATTGGGGCAAATATTGCCGAGGCGTGTGTTGGATTTAATCGTATTCTACGTGGCACTGGCTTTTGCGTTGGAATAACATTTTTAATTACAAGGTAATTAGCGACTTATGTGTCGTCTAGGGTGCTTGGCATCGGGTGTGCAATAGGAGCTCTCAGTAATGTTAGCCCAACGCCCAAATACCTCAGCGGATCATCAACCGCTCGCCCGCAGATAGTCAGAGCCACCGCACACAAATCGCTTCCAACCCCTGCCCGTCATGAAAAACGCATCCCTCGCCGTCGCCCACGAACCCAGCCCCACCGCCAACGCTTGGAGGATTTATCAGGGAGCCCAGTCGGAGCACCTCGATGAGAAGGAGCTGATCGAGCGTTATCTGCCTCTCGTGCGCAACGTCGTCGATCGTATCAAGCTCAACCTGCCGCCGCACGTCGATGTTGAGGATCTCTACAGCGTGGGCGTCACGGGATTGATCGCTGCGGTTCGCAAGTACGACCCAGAGCAGGGACACACTTTTGCCGGCTACGCCACGACCCGCATCCGCGGTTCCATTCTCGACGAGCTTCGCCGTCTCGACTGGTGTCCTCGCCGTGCTCGGGCCAAAGCCAAAAAATTGAAAGAATCGATCAACGAGATCGAGCAGAAGGTCGGCCGCGCCGCGACCGAGGAAGAGGTACGGTTGCACTTGAATCTCACGCCAAAAGA
This sequence comes from Verrucomicrobiota bacterium, assembly GCA_016721945.1. Lineage (GTDB taxonomy): Bacteria > Verrucomicrobiota > Verrucomicrobiia > Opitutales > Opitutaceae > JADKHC01. The sequence goes on from JADKHC010000007.1 coordinate 48,515, forward strand.
ATACGCCAAGTGGATGGAGGAAGCTCGTCCGGTGTGTTTCGTCGCGATCGATCAGACGGCGGAGAACGAGGACTCAGAAGGCGCTTCGCTCCACGAGCTAATTGCTGACGAATCAGATGTTTCGGTCCGTGATCGCATGGAGAAAGACGAGCTCATGCAGCTGGTTGCCACGCGCATCGCCGAGTTACCTGAGATTCCGAAGAAGATCCTCGCAATGTACTATTTTGAGAACATGCGGTTGGCTGAAATCGCCGCCGTCTTCGATCTCACTGAGTCGCGCATTTGCCAGATTCACGCGCAGACGGTGATCGGGCTCCGGGCTTACATCCAGCGCATGCGCAGCCGTTGAGGTTGGGCGTGTGCGGTCCGGCTCGCTACGTTGCGTCTTGGGCGCCGCGGCTGCGCGCGGAATAGGCCTGATAAGCTTATGTTACGTTATTCGGCGGGGGGCTAAAGCTGAGGCTCTGGTGAGCCGTTAGGGTAAAACACCCGGTTTAAACCATGCTCATCTTCGTCGGAGTATTTATCGTCTTTGCCTCCACCCTTGGCGGGTTTATGATCGCTGGAGGTAATCCTATATTACTCCTTCATATATCAGAGTTTGTGGTAATCGGCGGTATAGCCCTAGGCGTGCTTGTGATCGCGAGCCCCACGCATGTTCTCACCGAAATCGTTCACAAGCTCAAAGCCGCCCTCTTTGGGAAATCCAGCGGGAAGACGGAATATTTCGATCTGCTCAAGATGCTTTATGAAATTTTCATGGTCGGCCGACGCAACGGCCTGATCGCCTTGGAAGAGCACGTGATGAATCCAGGGAGCAGCGCGATTTTCAACAAATACCCGGCTTTCACGGCTCATCATGAGCGAATGCAATTTCTCATCAACGGTCTCAAGCCCGTCATCGACGGCAAAATTAAGCCTGATCAGCTCGAGGACCTCATGTTGACCGAGCTCGAATCCAAGAGCGAAGAGGGCGATCATCCCATTCACATGCTTCAGCTGATCGGCGATTCGTTGCCGGGCATCGGAATCGTTGCGGCCGTGTTGGGCATTATTAACACCATGTCGGCCATCGCCGATGGACCCGAGGTGGTGGGCGAACGCGTCGCCGCCGCGCTTTACCGGTACATTCCTTGGCGTGTTTTTTGCCTACGGGTTCATCAACCCGCTCGCTATGCGCGTTAAATTCAATAACGCCGGCGATCAGATGTACCTCAAATGCATTCTCAGCGCCGTTGCTGGTTTTGCCAAGGGCTTGGCCCCGCTCACCGCCGTCGAAGTCGCGCGCCGTTCGCTCGCGAGCGATGTGCAACCTGCGGCTGACGAACTTGAGAGCGCCCTCAAATCCATGCCTGCTCCAGGTAAGGCACCAGGCTAACCCTTTTGCCGGGCTTTTCCGTCCGGCTGTTTACCGTGAAAAGACGCATGAAGAAAAAGGAGGCCCACCACGGCGGCGCGTGGAAGGTGGCTTTTGCCGATTTCATGACGGCTATGATGGCGCTTTTCCTCGTGCTTTGGATTTCCTCGCAGGAGAAGAAAATCCTGATCGCGACAGCGCGGTATTTTCAGAATCCGTTTTCTTCGCCGATGGACCGGACCTCCGGCATCATGCCCTATGACTCTAATAAACCGAGCAAGCCCCATGGCGACGATTCGGGTGCCGATGAGCCGCAGACCAGCAAGCGCGATGTCGATCTTAACTACCTGAACTCCCTTGCGGCGGACTTTTTCAAACTGTTGAACCTTGATCAGGATCTCGCGGAAAAACCGATCGATATTCAGGTGACCAGCGATGGCTTGAGAATCACGCTCTATGATCGCTCGCGGCGGCCGCTATTTGCCGATAATACGGCTGAGTTAACCGAGTGGGGCCGTTTCGTCATGCAAAGCCTCGCTTGGATGATCGATCGGCAGAAGTTCCGCGTCGTCATCGAAGGTCACGCGCGCCAAGGACTCCAACTGCCCAACCCCGACTATACGCTTTGGGAGCTCTCGGCGGATCGTGCCAACTCTGCCCGTCGAGCACTCACGCTTTACGCGGTCGATCCCACGCAAGTTGAACGCGTGACCGGCTATGCCGATACACGGCCGGTGCCCTTTCAAAAACCGGAATCAGAAGCAAACCAACGAGTTACGCTCAGCCTTACCATGGGCCCAAGATCCAAAGAGAAAGCCCCCAAGCAATCTTCCTTACTTACAACACCCAAACCTGCCGATTCTCCTGCGGTCATCAACCCCAGTGCGAATCCGGCGATTACCGAATCTCGATGAAACCTTTCCTCACAGGCCGCACCCAAATCCAATCCGCCAACTTGCAGAACAGTGAGGGCGTCAGTCCGGCCGAAGCCGTGGCCCGCGCAGCTGCCCACAAACACAGCAAAGAGACCGGAGGCCCAAGCGTCGAAACCGTTAAGCAAGGTGACAAAATCGTCCGTCTCATCGTGACCTGTTCCTGCGGCGAGCGCATCGAGATCGACTGTTTGTATCCGGCAGGCGGTTAAGGCGGACAGAAGTGGCGGGGGAACGCAGGAAGTTTTATTGTTTATCAACGTGACGGCGGACTCTCGCGCATATCAATTTGTGATCCTATCGGGTAGGGCGTGGAGAATTGTTGATCCCAATTCATCTCGGCAAATGCTGCCGCGGGAGGTGAATACCCTGGGGCGGCAAAATGTACCGGGAGTTTTTTAATTAACTTAAATAACTGTTAATAAGTAAGTTAAGTAACTGGCATTGCCATTGCTTAGGGTAGAGACCCCAGATGAATATCGGTCTCTACCAAAGTGCAGCTTCTCTTTCCGCGTTAGAACGCTGGCAGGATGTGGTGACTCAAAACATCACTTCAAGTCAGGTTCCCGGCTTCAAGAAGCGCACCATCGAGTTTTCTTCGGTCGAGCTAGGCGCACTCCAAGCCGACACGAAGGCTCGCATGGGTTCTGGTGACGGGAAGCCTTCTTCATTTCCTGTTACCACGATGGGCATCAGCTTCCGGCCCGGCGAATCGATCCCGACGCGTAATGTTTTGGATTTCGCGATTGAGGGAGATGGTTTTTTCCAAGTCCAGATGCCCGATGGCAGCCGAGGTTTCACCCGTTCCGGCGGCATGCACCTCAACGCTGCACGCACCCTTGTCACGACAGATGACTATCCGGTGCTGAATCAGGCCGGCTCCCCGATCACTTTACAGCCCGAGGCTGGTTCCATGTCGGTCTCGGCCGACGGTGCGATCAGCCAGGGCGACACTCAGCTTGGTTCACTCGGAGTGGTTCGGTTTAATGACACGTCCAAGCTCATGCCTGCTGGCGGTGGCATATATTTGCTCAAAGATGCATCGGTCGAACCTATCCAGATCGATAAACCGCTGCTGATGCAGGGCTACATCGAGGGCAGCAACGTTGCACCTCTACAGGAGATGATCGCGATGGTGCAGATCGCCCGCGCCTACGAGGCCAACCAGAAAATCATCACCACCCGTGACCAGAATCTTGGCAAAGCCATCGAAATGCTTGGCTGATTAGTGCGTATCTAAAATTTAAATACACCAGAATCCCATGACACTCTCTCTACACTCTGCCGCCACCGGCATGGAAGCCCAGCAGTTCAACCTCAACACGATCGCGAACAATCTCGCGAACGTGAATACCACCGGTTTTAAGCGCAGCCAGGTCGCCTTCCAGGATCTGCTCTACCAGCGTCCGCGCACATCCGGCACTCAGGATAGCGGTGGCAATATGGTCCCCACCGGTATCGAGGTCGGCAACGGCACGCGTGTCGCCGCCACCAATAAAGTTTTCAGCCAGGGTGAACTCACCTCGACAAACGAGAAGCTCGATGTCGCCATCCAGGGCGACGGTTTTTTTGAGATCCAGCGGCCCGATGGCACCTCCGCTTTCACTCGTGACGGCTCGTTCAAGGTTTCGGCTACCGGTCAGGTCACCACCAACGACGGCATGCCGGTATTGAGTGGTTTTCAATCTGTACCCACCGGCACTACGGGAATAAATATCTCCGAGGACGGCCAGGTAACCTACACCACGTCGAGCGGTTCGCAGACCTTCCGGATCGCGCTAAGTCGCTTCGCCAATCCCGCCGGTCTCCAGAGCTTGGGCGGCAACCTTTATGCCGAATCAGCCGCCAGCGGTACGCCGGAAACCGGCAGCCCGGGTGAACAAGGTTTCGGCACCACCAAGCAGGGCTACCTCGAGGGCTCCAACGTCAACATCGTGCAGGAAATGGTGAATCTTATCACCGCCCAGCGCGCCTACGAAATTAACAGCAAATCCATCCAGACCTCGGATGAGATGCTGCAGAACGTGGCTCAGATGAAACGCTGATGAATCCGCGCTCATACATTCTTTTTTCTGTCGCCTTGGCATTGTGTGCGCTTGCTGCCGTCGTTCCCTCCCGGGCGGAGACGACCACCGGCGCGGCGCAAGTTGCCCCGGTTGCCTTCACTCAAGAAACTTTAATAACCGATCTCTCCCGCCAAATCTCCGAACGTTTTCAGCTGCGCGGAGAGTTGCAGCTCGATCTGGCCCGCCCGTTTCCCATGCTCGCCGTGGCAGGCCCGGTGGAGGTTTCTATTCTAACCTGTCCGGCGCGGCTTTCGCCGACGCTCCTGCTTCAGGTGCGTCTGCAAAAGGACGGCCGAGTGCTCGGGGATTATTCAATTAACCTGAAGGCCCAGCTCTTCCGCGATGCCTGGGTTTCCCGCATGCCGATCGAGCGCGGCAGTAATTTCGATCCGGCGCAGCTGGACACTCAACGCGTGGATTTTCTCCAGCAGCGCGATGTGGTTCCGGCTGACGGCGCCGAAGGCGATCTCACTTATGCCACCTCGGTATCCGCGAGTCGTTTGCTCACCTGGCGCGATCTGACCCGCCGCTCGCTTGTGCGCAAAGGCCAGATTGTCGAGGTCTCTGCAATCGATGGCACGCTCACGATCACCACCAAGGCTCTGGCCATGGAAAACGGCGCTGCTGGTGACATGATCAAACTCCGTAACCTCGAATCGAAAAAAGATTTTTCCGCTCTCGTCGTCGCCGATGCCCGTGCTCAAGTCCGCTTCTAACATGAAAACTTCATTCCCGCTTCTCGCCCTGCTGGTCACAGCGTCACCCTTGCTGGCGGATTCGCTGTGGACCTCACCGGCCAATCCCGAACGCTCGATGTATGCCGACCGCAAAGCCTCGCGCAGCGGTGACATCCTCACGGTCGTGATCTCGGAATCGGTTGCCCAGCAATCTTCGCAAAGCACCAAGTCGAGCAAGTCCTCCAGCGTAGATGCCAGCATCGGCAGTTTTCTGTTTCCTTCGAGTGGTTTGGGTACGCACAAAGGTTCGTTACCTGTGACCAAGATGTCTGGGGCCAACGACTTTTCCGGCACAGGTGCGATTAGCAATACCCAGAGCCTTTCTGGCCAGGCCGCAGTTCTCGTCACCGACGTTCTGCCCAACGGCAACCTCGTCATCGAGGGTGTTCGCGTGATCACCTTCGCTGGCGAAACTCAGTACGTGGTGCTCCACGGACTCGTCCGCGCCGACGATGTCACCAGCGCCAATAAAGTCTCCTCCAACAACGTGGCCGATGTGCGCGTTGAGTTCATCTCGGAAGGCGCGCTCACCGACGCCCAGAAGCGCGGTTGGCTGACCAAACTCTACGATCTCCTCCGTCCGTATTAAACTTTCAACTACCATGCGTTCGCTCGGAATCATCTTCCTCGTTCTCCTGACCTCGGGCCTCGTGCAGGCTGCGCGCATCAAGGACCTCACGCTCGTCGAGGGTGGGCGCGATAACCAACTCGTTGGTTATGGTCTCGTGATCGGCCTTGCTGGCGACGGCGACAGCAACGCCATCACCACGCTGCGCACAGTGGGCAACGCCCTCCAGCGTTACGGACTCACCGTGGACTCTTCTCAGATCAAGACCAAGAATGCCGCCGCAGTCATGATCACGGCCGACATCGGTGCTTTCCTGAAAAATGGCAGCCGTATCGACGTCACGGTGGCTTCGATCGGTGATGCGAAATCTCTCCAGGGTGGCGTGCTTTTGCAGTCGCCCCTTGTCGGTGCAGACGGCCGGGTTTACGCTGTTGCCCAAGGCCCTATTGCGGTGGGCGGCTTTCTCGGCGGTGCGGGCGGCCCCGGCGGTGCCACGGTCCAGAAAAACCATCCTACGGTCGGTGTGATTTCCAACGGCGCGATCGTCGAACGCGAGATTCCCGCGACCTTTGTGCATGACGGTGTATTCACTCTTCAGTTACACAGCCCGGATTTCACCTCGTCCTCACGCATGGCGAAGGCGGTCAACGCATACTTTCCCGCTGCTGCTGCGGCTCGCGATGCCGCCACGGTCACGGTCAAACTTCCGCCAGCCTACGCCGGTCGCGAAGTGAACTTTCTTGCCGATCTGGGCTCGATCGAAGTTGTGCCCGATTCGCTGGCTCGCGTCGTGATTAACGAACGCACCGGCACGATTGTGGCGACCTCCACGGTGCGTATCTCGAAGGTGGCGATCAGCCATGGCGCGCTAACGATCACAGTATCTTCCGATCTCGCCGTCTCGCAACCCGGTGCGTTTAGCAAAACCGGCGAGACTGTGGTCACGCCCAGCACTCAGACCGCGGTCAACGAAGTCAAAGGCGGCTTTATCGTCTTTAACGAATCACCCACTATCGACAGGCTCGCTTCCGCGCTTAATGCGCTGGGGGTTTCCACCCGGGAGATGATGTCGATTTTCCAAACGCTTAAACGAGCCGGCGCTTTGCAGGCCGAACTCGTGATCAATTAACATGAACGTCGCCGCCATTAACTCCTCCTCGGCCGCAGCCAAGATCGCTGCGATGCAGACGTTGCGTACCGATCTGGCCACGTCTGAGGTAAACTCCTCACTATCGACAAATTCTGCTCGCGATCCTGCTGCGATCAAGAAAGTGGCGGCCAGCTTCGAGGCCATCATCTTGCGCCAGTTACTCGCTCCTGCGATCGAACCCATGATGTCGGGCGGGATGGGCGGCGGTCAGGGTCCGGCCACAGGTGGCGGAGGCGTTTATGGCTACATGCTGACCGATACGTTGGCCAACAGTCTATCTCAAGGCGGGGGCTTCGGCCTGGCCCGCATGCTCGAAAAACAATTCACCCCGCGTGGTGCTACGACCGATATTACAGATAGTGGTCAGGCCATCGCGCAGCAAAAAACTTAATCTCCTATCCATACTACCGTGAATATATCCTGGGAATTTATCACCGAGTGCCTGCGCAATGAGTTGCAGGAATATGGCGCACTCCTGGCCCTCTTTGAGGAGCAGCAAGCCAATCTTCTCCGTCGCGATGCCGATCAGGTCGCTTCGCTAGCCATTTCCATCGAGGAACAGGCTCGCGCCACCCACTCCAGTCGTGAACGTCGCGAGCAATGCGTCAGCGACTTCGCCGTCAAACACGGCTGCCCCGACAGCTCCAGTCTGCGCCAGCTGCTCCCGCATTTTCCCGCCGAAGTCCAGCCCTTGCTGAATGCCTTGATCGACGAGATCAATCACCTCATTCATCGCATCCGCCGAGACGCTCGCCAGAACCAAATGCTCCTCTCGCGTGCCGTCGAAGCGCATGACGAAGCGCTGCGTACCCTGATGCCGAATACGTTTAAGGCCCGCACTTATTCTTCTCGCGGCGCGGTCAGCTCCAACTCGGTTATCTCCGGCTGGCAGGCCGCTGGTTAACTAGCTCCAATCTCTAACACCAATATTTTATGAGCGGTCTATTCGGCGAACTAGCCAACGGCGTCAAAGCCCTCACGGCGGCGTCGCGCTCCATCGAGACTGCTGGCCGCAACCTCGCCAACGTCAATAACTCAACTTACGCGCGTCAGCGTGTGATCTACGGTGACCGCGGGTCGGTGCAGACCGAGATCGGTGTTCAGTCTCTTGGTATTGAAGCCCGCCAGATCCAGCAGCTACGCGATAAACTGCTCGATGCGCAGGTTGTTCGCGAATCATCGTTGAAGTCTTCTTACGAGGCCGAGCAGTCCGCTTATCAACGGGCACAGGCTGATCTCGGACAGTCCATCGACCGTTCGGGGGCCACCAGTACGACAGGCTCGGAAGGCAGTTCCAATGGCATAGCTCAGGCGCTCAGCGATTTTTTTAATGCCTTCCAAAGTTTTGCAGCCAGCCCGACCGATACCGGCGAGCGTCAGGCGCTTATCCAAAAGGCCGGCATTCTGACCGATGGTTTGAATGAGAGCGATCAGCGCCTCGCACAGTTGCAAAGCGATCTTACCTCTCAGGTCACGAGTGACATCACCGATGTGAACAGTATGCTGGCCACGATTGCGGACCTCAACGGTCAGATCGGCCGCCTGGAGATCAACCAGCCTGGTTCGGCAGTCGATCTGCGCGATCAGCGACAGGCTGCGGTTGAACAACTCGCCCAAAAAATGTCGATTGAGACCCGGGCTGATCCGACTTTTGCCGGGCAGATCCAGGTCTTCTCACGCGATGCCAGCAACAACCCTGTCCAGCTGATCAATCTCGCACTGGTCACTGGTCCAGTCACGTTGAGCGGCTCCATTCTTTCAGCGGGCACGCCCGCCACTGCGTTGGTTCTAAAAGGTGGTTCGATCAATGGGGCGTTAACTGCTCGTGATGGCGCCATCACCAATTTACGGACCAACCTCAACAGTCTGGCTTCGCAGCTCGTGACCTCGGTCAACACCGCCTACAACCCCTCTGGCGCTACGGGCGATTTCTTCAATGCAGCCGGCACGACGGCCGGCACCATCGCCGTTGCTGGCACGTTGACCTCAACCAATCTCAAGGCTTCTGACGGCGGCGCAGTGGGCGACAATACCATCGCGCAAGCGGTGGCAAATTTAGTCTCCACCACCTACAACACTCCGGCCGATGATATCAATGGCACTTTCAGTCAGTTCTACTCGAAAACCGTTACGGATCTTGGCCAAGCGCTTACCACGGCCACCTCGCATGTGACGAGTCAGACCACTATTTCCAATCTCGTACGCTCGCAACGCGACTCTGTGAGTGGCGTCTCGCTCGACGAAGAAATGGCCGACCTTATCAAATATCAGCGTGCTTTCCAGGCTTGCTCACGAGTTGTCCAAGTAATCGATGAACTGCTTGATGACGTGGTGAACAGGCTAGGTGCTTGAATAATTTCCCGTAATTTTAATTTCAGCCCCATCATCCCATGCGCATCGCCACCAATACCGTTTCCGAGTCGGTGCTCGCCCAGATCCAGAAGCTCAGCTCCCAACAAGCCAAATTGCAGAGCCAGGTCTCGACCGGGCAAAAGATTTCGCTGCCCGAAGATGATCCATCTGCAGTCGGCCGTATCCTAACTTTGGATTCAGAAGCCCGCCAGGTACAACAGTTCAAGGTTAACGCCAACCGCGCCCTCGACGTCTCTCAGGCGACCTATGCGGGTTTGCAGGACATAAAAAAAATCTCCGACCGCGCAGGAGAAATTGCCACACTCGGCGCTGGTGCCTCCAGCCCTGACGCGTACAGAGCCTACGCGACGGAGTTGAACCAGCTTGTCGAACAGGCCCTCCAGAGTGGGAACGCAAAACTGCGCAACGACTATATATTCGCCGGCACGGCCCTGAGCACCGCGCCCTTGGTTGCCACGCGTAATGTGGCCGGCGATATCACCTCAGTGGCCTATGCAGGTAACGCGGCTCAGACGAACGTCCAGATTTCGGAACTCTCCAAAATTTCCCCAGGATCTGACAGTAGCACCAACACCGGCATGGGCGCCTTTTTGAATAACCTGATCGCTCTGCGTGACGCGCTTAACACCGGCGTGAGCGCCAATGTGTCTGCTGCGCGTCCCAATCTCGATAACTCGGAAAACCTTCTCGTGAATGCCTTGAGCGAACAAGGTGCCGTACAGTTGCGCATCGAAGTTGCTCAGAGCCAGCAGGCCACTCGCAGCACCAATATCGAAAAACTCATTTCCAACGAAGCGGATGCTGATATGGCTACCAGTGTCGTGAAGCTTAGCCAGACCTCCACCGCTTACGAAGCAGCACTGTCATCCGCCACCAAGATATTACAGATGTCCCTGCTCGATTATTTGAAATAAAACGACTTCCTGAACCCAGCACTGTCCCCAACTTCACTCATGAAAGTTAGTCCCGACACCACCCAAGCCGAACTCATCCCCTCCACAGCGCAAACCCTGCGTCTACCCGAGGGGCTCGTCGGATTTCCCGATTACAAAAGTTTCGAACTTCTCTTCGTGGCCGACCAGCTGCCTTTCATTTGGCTCCGGCTCCACGGCCCCGATCCATTGCACTTTGTCGTGATTGAGCCCGGTGGCATCATCCCGGATTACGAGCTCGAAATTTTCGACGAAGACGCCGCCTTCCTCGGGGTTACCGAGTCTGCGGACGCGATGGTTCTCAACATCGTTACCGTGAAACCCGGTGTACAAGCTACGGCCACCGTCAACCTCGCTGGCCCCATCATCGTCAATCGCCGCACAGGTATTGCTAAACAATGCGTGTTGGCCAATTACCACCGCTACAGCGCGCATCATCCCTTGGTCGACAACAACGCCACCGCAGGCCATCAGAATTAACCGCCATGCTTGTCCTCACACGCAAAGTAAACGAATCGATCGTCATCGGCGGCAATATCGAGATCAAAATCACCCGTATAGACGGTGATATGGTGAAAATCGGCATCGATGCGCCCCGCGAAATCCCCATTTTCCGCAAGGAAGTGCTGACCGAAATCGCTGCCACTAACCAGGCTGCTGCGCTAAAGCCCGGCGCGACATTGCCCAAGCTTGCCCGGCCAAAGGTGCCTTCTCCCGTGGCCCAACCACCCAGCCCACCCGTCTGAAAATCCCCATGAGCACCATCAACGTCAAGATGCAGACTCTGGCCGATGCCCGTGAGCTCGGCCATATAAACGAACTTCTCGGCCGCTCGCTCGGGCGACTCAGTTCCGGCACACGCATTTCAAGCCCGGCCGACGATCCTGCTGGCGTTGGTTCGATTGCCAAACTTGAGGCCCAGAGCAAACGCACCCAAGCAGCGATCACCAACGTCCAAAACGCTGCATCCTACGTGCAGTCTTCCACCGGATTCATGGCCAGTATGAACGGCATTCTCTCACGCATGTCGGAGCTCACTCAATACGCCGCCGATGGTTTGAAGAACGCCGAAGATATCAGCCTCTATCAGGCGGAATTTCAGGAGCTTCAGGATCAACTCCGCCAGACCATTGGTGGCACCACGGCGGAAATCGGCGGTACGACCGATCTCACCAAGCCGCTCGGCTCTTTCAATAACCTTCCCTTGTACGGACCCAATGCGGCGGGCTTGAGCATCGCCTCGGGCTCGCATGCTGGCGATGTCATTAAAATCCCCGAGACCAATCTGCGCGACGGTGCGATGCTCCAGCTGTTCCAGCAGGATTCATCCGGTAACTACTCGCTATCGGTCACCAGTGCTGGTGCCACGCAGAAAATCACCGATGCAATCGGCGACCTTGCTGACGAACGCTCCATGCTTGGCGGCGTGGACAGTCGTCTGGAGCTAGCGGCTGGTTCGCTCGCCGTCGAAAACCAGAACCTGTATTCCGCTGTTTCGCGTATTCAGGATACAGATGTTGCCACTGAGTCTACACGTCTGACGAAGCTGAATATCCTTCTGGAAAGCGGTACGGCAATCCTCACGCAAGCCAATCAATCGCCAAAGTCTGTCCTGCAACTCTTGCAGGCTTGAGTAAGGGTCTGTGGGCCGAGAGCCGGCTCCTGGTCAAGGAGTGCTGCCGGCCACCGGATCGGGCTTTTTTGCCACGCCGGTGTATTCGTATTTTTTCCTGAATTCGTCGAGGGCCATGGCCCGTGCTTCACGGGGATCTGCCGTTGCGCCAGTGGCCTGGAGCTCCGACATGCGCTTGGCGATCCAACGCGTCTTGAAACTTTCCTCCACCTCGCCGGCGATCGGCTTGGGTGTGGTGAAGTTAATGCAACCGCCCAAACTCAGGGCAGCTAGTAAAACGAGGATGGCTGAATAACGCATGGGAAGTTTTGACCTAAATATTACGGCAGGGTTTCTGTCAAAGCGCCGAGTAATAATAATAACTTTAAGAACGGCGAAATATTCGCGCTGTCACGAACCTTTTTATTTCAATTTATCTGCCGATAACCATGATGCATCCCTATGAGTGACGAGCAGCCACAGCCCTCACTTCGGCTTAAGCCACGTTCTGCCCCAGCGACTACACCTCCGCCGGACGCCGCTGCATCTGGGCCCGATTCACCGGTCCAACCGCCTGACGCATCGTCAGCTTCCGACGCCGCGCTCAATGACCCGATGCGCCTGCGGCTAAAACCCAAGACTCCCCCGCCAGAAGGTTCCCCGGCTGATACCTCGGGTGTTACGTTTGCGACCCCGCAGCCTTTCTCTACCGCACCGATGCCGGCTGCCGAAGTTACGCCCGCGCCGACTGCAGCAGAGCCCACTCCTCCATTGCCGCCGATCGAGGCATACGTTCCTCCACCACAGCCGGTTGCTCCCGCGGCTCCCTTTGTTGCAACCCCGAGCAACCTAGATAAAACGCCGACCACGCCTGGTCGCTCCGAAAAAGCGCAGCATGCCTATAAAGCCGACAAGTGGTTGGCGGCGGTTGTTATCTTCGTGCTCGTCTTAGCGGGCGCGATCTACGGTGTGCGCTACTTGATGAAGGCCAATCCGAAGCCGAAATCGGCGGCCCGGGCCTCGGCTTCCACCGAATCCAAACCTGCTTCGCCCGAGCAAACTCCCGCTGCGTCCGGACAATCGCGCCTCGTCGAGAAACCGACCTCCTCTGCGGGCAAAGCCGTGGCCAAGGTGCGCGATCTCGTTGCCTCTCGTGAGAAGTTCGACAAGGAGCAAGGCGTCGAGCATGTCCTCGCCGATACGCCCGACGCTGTGCCTGCGAACCCGTCGGCCAACGTCGTAAGTATTGTGCAGCCAGCGAAACCTGAGCCCGCGCCAGAGCCCGAACTGCCACCGATCCCTCCGAGCGATGCCTTCCGGCAATTCGTGATCAGCATGCGGGTGAACGGCGTCTTCCAAGGCGAAAATGCCCGCGCCATGATCAACGGTAAAATGTATCAACTCGGCGACATCGTGGACACCCGGCTCGGCATCACGTTTTTCAAAATCGACGTTGAAAATAAGCAACTCATCTTCCGCGACGAGAACACCGCCATCATGCCGCGCCGGTACTGAGGCTGAGGAGCTCTGCGGGTGGAGCCCGTTGTCCCTAACGGGCTGGTTCGGCCCGCGCTTTTTTCTTTCTCGTTCTCTTTATCTTTCTCTCCGACTCCAGCGCGCAGCTACCACCGCTCGACCGGCCCCTTCGGAACAGCGATGGCGTTTGGTTCGGCTTCGCCCGGTGCGCGCATGAAGGACGCCACCATCGGTGCGGGCTCAAAGCGCGGCAGCAGCTCGCCGCGCTCATCGCAGAACTGTTTCCGCCATTCTACGTACGTCGTGATCGTCGACTCGAACTCCGCGCGCTTCGTGATTTTCACGATGAGTCTCTTAAACTCGATTGCTGGTCCGAAGCGCTTCGCGTACCACGGCGCGATTTTGCGAAACATGCGGCAGCCGTGTTCCTCGCCGAAGATTTCAATGGTCAGATCGAAATGTCGCCGCATCACGCGCAGGCGCTCTGCGAACGTCGGCTCCGGCGGAAGTTTGCCGGTACGCAATAGTTCGTCGGTGCGCTTAAAAATCCACGGATCGTAAAACGCGCCGCGCCCCACGCTCACGCCTGCGCAGCCTGTTTCATCGATCATCTTTTTGGCGGATTCCGGCGTCGTCACGTCACCATTGCCGATCACGGGAATCGTTTTCACCGCCTGCACCACCGCGCGGATACCCGCGAGATTGACCGTACCGCTGAAGCCCTGCGCGCGTGTCCGGCCGTGGACGAAGATCGTAGCTATGCCTGTGTCTTCGAGCACACGCGCCAGATCAAGCACGGTTAAGTTTTCATCGTCCCAGCCGAGGCGCATTTTCGCCGTCACGGGGATTTTCACGGCTTCGATCATGCCGCGGGCGAGGGCAGCAGTTTTTTTGAGCTCGGTCATCATCGCCGCGCCGCCGCCGATCCCGACGACTTTTTTCACCGGGCAGCCCATGTTGATGTCGACCGAGGTCGCGCCCAGTTGCTCGCAGATTTTGGCCGCGTCGCGCATCTCTTCGGGTACCGAACCGAAAAGCTGGATCGCCATCGGCCGGTCGGCCGGGCTGGATTGCACGAGTTGCAGGGCCTTGGGATTGCGCTCGATCAGCGAACGCGCGTTGACGAGATCGGTCGTGGCCCAGCCGAGTCCGCCGAGTTCACGCAGCGTCAACCGCATGGGCAGGTTGGTATAACCAGCCAATGGCGACAAAAACAACGGCGAATTCAACTCACACGATCCGATGCGCATCGTCGACAACGTGGTTGGCCCGCATGGCTGTGGCAAGGATTGGACGCCTGACGCGCGGGATATTCCGATCCTTCGTCTCGGCGGGTGGCCTGACTCCAGACTGTGCAGGTTTATATTATTACTAGGTTTCAGAGCGGTTTAACTGTAGCCGTTCGAGGTAGGGCGGGACCGCTGGGCGCGCCGCTCCGAATACCCGGCGCGTTCCCCGCAGGAAACGAGCCTCTTGAATGCTGTTTTCTCTCGCATCATGTCTATAACTGGAGGTTGTTGGATCCGAAGACCAAACGCCTTTGAACACCGACGTGCTAATATTTATACGAACCGAAAGACCGAACCAAGGAGTTGGTTTATTAGTCCTACAATTACTCGCTTCACAAACATAGACGAGTAGTGTTTAACGGTGACCGGCGATATTTATCAACAAGAAGATCAACTGAGAGGTCTATAACCATTCATTATTGCGCCATGCAAAAGGAAATAACAGCCGGAGAAGCCCTGAAAATTTTCAACAAACATGCAGAAGATCCAGAGTTCTTCGAAAGAATTTTGCATTTCCAGTCCGATCGCCAGGCCTTCGGCACCAGTTTGTTTTTTGGCGCTCTGCCACTGATTCAATTTTTCCAATATGGATTCACGGAATTTGGTCCATTGCGCGGTCCGAGTGCTGATGGCAAAAACTACTCGATAGCTCAGCTAGATGAATATAACCGTCCGATTGTATTTTCCTCATTTAATGACGAGGGAGTATGCCGATACGGGGGAGTAATCCATTACTTCGGAGAGGGGAGTTGGATCTCCATCGAGGGCGATCTAGAGCTCCGAAAAATTTGTGGTGGCGCCGGAGTCTTCTCCATGCATGCGAAACATCCGGGGCGGGCTTTTACATTTTACAGAGCAGATAAAGCGGTTGATGAATATAATTACATATTCAATCAAAACCTTTGCGAGAGAATCGCAGTAAATCGTTACCAGGGCTCCCCGTTAAAACTGGAAAGCGAATTTGAATACATCTTCAAATACGATAAGTTCAAAACAGTATCAAGGGTGACGATAGATGGATCTCGAAGCGTCTACCAGTCGCCGAAGAACTTCGATATCGAAACAAGCCTAAAGCAAGTTGAGAGCAAGCTAACCAAAGAACTCGCTACATTTCTTGTTAAGAAATTCAGATCACCGGATTTTTCAGGAATCGGAATATTTTATGATGGCAGTTCGAAATTCTCCAGCATTTCAGTTGGAGCGACCACGCATTCGTTAAAGGATTCCATTCATCTTTCCGAGGATGAGATTCGCACGGCTTTCGATCTTCAGGAGGAAGAGTTCGACGAGCTTGAAGATTTCGAGACGAGTTCTTCACCGCTCGAGAAGCATCTTCGCTATCTGGAGTCGAACTGGAAACCGACAACGCAAGAGTTCGATAGTGTCATGAATCGATTCTGCTCCGAAACGCTCAAACATGTTCGCAAGAAAGCTCCAAAGATTACCTATATTTACGCTAGCGAAAGGGAGTGTGGAAATTTGATAAACAATATCCGCCTTCTCGCCAAAATGCAGTGATCGCGATCACAACAGCACATTTTCGCAGTTCGGCTCCTCGACGAAGCCGAACCAAGAGGTAAGCCAGTGCGTCCTATAGTTTATCGCTTAACACCAAGTTCGTTAGAACAGTTCCCGAAACGGCTACAACTTAACTGAAATCGCTATACCGGTAAATTGCCGTTGTTTAACCGCTAATTATTGCTAATCGACGCTATTTCCGGAAGTTGGCCACCGGTATACGCAGCAAAGGAGTTCACCTGACAGGTGAAAAGGTATTGTTATCGATATCTCTGATTTAGCGAAAATTAGCGGTTTCACCTGCGGAATTAAGATTGATGTAGCAGCCGAGAAGTTGGCGGGCGCAAAAAAGCCGGCCGCTTGGAGGCGGCCGGCGGAAGCTGGACAAGCCAGGACCTGGCGAAAGGTTAGACGTTGCGGGCGATGTGCTCGACGGTTTCGGGCGAAACGACGCGGTCGATATCGAGGAGCGTTTTGACGGCACCTTTGATTTTGGCCATGCCGAGAATGTAGGTGGTGTCGATGCGCGTGCCGAAGTCGGGCGTGGGCTCGATTTCGTTGGCGGCCAAGTTCACGACTTCTTCAACGCTGTCCACGATCAGGCCCATTTGCACGCTTTGGCCGGAGGGGAGTTTGACTTGTACAACCACGATGCAGGTGCGCTCGGCGAACTCGGCTTTGAGGCCGAATTTCACGCGGAGGTCTATGATGGGGATGACGCGGCCGCGGAGATTGATCACGCCTTTGACGAATTCCGGCATCTGCGGAACGGGCGTGATTTTTTGCATGCGGATGATTTCGCGCACCTTCAGCACGGCTACTCCGTACGACTCGTTGTCGAGAGCGACGGTCAGGTACTTGCCGGCATTTTGGGCGTCGATAGCCGAAGCGATGGAGGATACGGCGGGTGAACTCATAAGGGGAAGGTGTTGTTCGCGCGGTATGACGCGGACAGACAGCCCTGTTCTTCGGCGCATTGCGCGGCACGCTTAAGTGGAAAAACAGGGAAGAAGGTAGGGGGATTGCCTTTTTACCGGTCGAGAAAGTTCAAGTTTCTTTCCGCTGCGCCGTACTAGGGAGTGGTTCAA
Source organism: Verrucomicrobiota bacterium (assembly GCA_016721945.1). Classification (GTDB taxonomy): domain Bacteria; phylum Verrucomicrobiota; class Verrucomicrobiia; order Opitutales; family Opitutaceae; genus JADKHC01. Next base: position 65,613 of record JADKHC010000007.1, read on the forward strand.
CTAAGCACCCCTGTGGTATGTCTATAACATCCGTTTCCTTAGCCACCCTCGATGATGTCATCAGTCGTCTCGCGGGTGAATCAATTCTTGCCCAACCGGGACGCGACGAAGGTCTCATCCCTGCGTACAGCTTGCTCGGGGAATTGTGCGAACTCAGCGCGCCTGAGCCCACCCTTAACGGTCCGGCCACAGCCCTGCGCACCGAACTCGAGAAGCTCCTCGACTCAGCAAAACCCTTTGATGATGCCAGCCTCGCTTACCTGCGCAGCACGGTCGAGTGGTTGCCCAAAGCCCTCGCTGCGGCGAAAGCCGGTCAGCCGATTCCTGCCTGCAAGGCCTCCCTTGTTCCAGTTGCTGCGTCCGCACCCATCGCTGCCGTTGCCGCGCCCGTACTCGACGACGGTCTTGAGGCGAAAGATGTGCTGCTCGATCTCAATCTAGAGGAGAACCGCGAGCTGTTGACCGAGTTTCATGCCGAAGCGATCGACCATCTGCAACAGATCGAAGCCGCGCTGCTCGTGCTCGACGAACAACCCGGCGATCCCGAAGCGCTCAACTCAATTTTCCGTTCGTTCCATACGATCAAAGGCGTTTCCGGCTTTCTGCACCTCACACCGATGCACACGCTTACGCACGAGGTGGAGTCGCTGCTCGACCTCGCTCGCAATCATAAGCTGCGCCTCAATTCGCCCATCATCACCGAGATCCTGAAAAGCCGCGATGCCGTGCAAGCCATGGTGCAACAAATTACCGCAGCACTCGAAAGCGGCACGTTGCCCACGCAGGTCATCCGGGTCAGCCAATTGATGCGCGCGGTCAAGCGCTTGGCCGTACCAGACGCCGAAAAAACCGATACAGCTACTCCCGCCAACTCCGCTGCTGCGTCCGTATCCGTGCAGGCCGAGAACCATGCGCCAGATCCTCGTTCGCCCTCTTTGCATTTCGACGAAACTTCGGCACCGGACGAAGCCACTCACTCAGCTCCGCCAGAATCAGTTGCTCAGGCACAAAAAGCCCCAGACGCGAAAGTTGCAGCCACGCAAGGCAAGACCGGTAGCTCCAGTACCGTTCGCGTCAACACCGACAAACTTGATTCGCTCATGGATGTCGTCGGCGAACTCGTGATCGTCCAGAGCCAGCTCAACGAGTCGGCCCGCGTGCTCGGCATCGAGAATTCGCCGCTCCAGCGTAATATTTCCCAGTTCGGTCGCCTCACCAAGGAACTCCAGCACACCGCCATGTCGCTGCGCATGATCCCGATCAAACCAACCTTTCAAAAGATGGAACGCCTCGCGCGCGATCTCTCTCGCGACTTCGGCAAGAAGGTGAATTTCGGTGTGACCGGTGAAGATACCGAACTCGACCGCACCGTCGTCGAAGATATCGGCGATCCGCTCGTGCACATGGTGCGCAACTCGCTCGATCACGGACTCGAAACCACCGCTCAACGTATAGACGCTGGTAAATCTGAGCACGGCAACGTCACGCTCAAAGCCTACCACGAAGGAGGCAACATCGTGATTGAGCTCAGCGACGACGGTCGCGGTATCAACCCCGACAAGATTCTGGCCAAGGCCAAAAAGCAGGGCCTTGTCTCCGAGAACGCGCAGCTCTCGAAAGAGGAAATTCTTAACCTGATTTTCCTGCCCGGTTTTTCCACCGCCGAAAAAGTCACCGCCGTCTCCGGACGTGGCGTTGGTATGGATGTGGTCCGCCGCAATATCGAAAAACTTCGCGGCAAAATCGAGATCGACTCGGAGGTAGGCCGCGGTTCGACCTTCCGTATCCGACTTCCCCTTACAATGGCCATCATCGACGGTCTCATCGTTCGCGTGGGCGAGGACCGTTTCATCCTGCCGAGCACCTCGGTGCAGATGGCACTCCGTCCGACCCGCGATGCGCTTTGCACCATTCATGGCAGCGGCGAGGTTCTCGATCACCGTGGTAAAATCCTGCCCGTTCACCGGCTCCACCGCCGTTTCGGGATTGCTGGCGCCATCGAAAATCCGTGGGAAGCGATCATCGTGATCGTCGAGAACAACGGCCGTGCCCACGCGTTGCTGGTTGACGATATGGTGAGCAAACAGGAAGTTGTGATCAAACCCCTTGGCGGCTTCCTTCAGAGCCTGGCCGGGATCTCAGGTGGCGCTATCCTTGGAGATGGTAACATCGCTTTGATCCTAGACCCTGGTTCCCTCTTTCAGGCTGCTTGACAACACCCATCACGCCCATGACTCCCGCACCCACCTTTGCCGAGGTTTGTGAAAAGGCCACCCGGCTGCCGTGTTCGCCGGCCTTGCTGCCGCGACTCATCGCTGTTCTTGAAAAAGAAGACTCTTCAATCGACGAACTCGAAGCCGTGATCCGCGTTGATACCGTGCTTGCCAGCTCGACCCTGCGTCTGGCGAATTCCGCCTATTTTTCCGCCGGCAGCAGTCAGGTTGAAAATTTAAGCGAGGCCATCATGCGCCTCGGGCAACGCGAAGTTTACCGCCTGGCCGCACTCTCGCTTGCAAGCCGTTGGATGACGCAAAAAATCGATGGCTATCGCTGGGAGGCTGGCGATTTCTGCCGGTTATCGCTCATGGTCGCAGTCGCGGCCGAGTACTTGGCCGAGCAGACAAATCGTGTGGATTCCAAAACCGCTTATACGGCGGGCCTCGTTCACGAAGTCGGCAAACTCGCCGTAGCGTATTCGTGCGGAGAATTTTTTGACGCCATACGTACCGTGCAGACCACCACTGGCTGCACCTGGCTCAACGCCGAGAAAGAAGTGCTCGGATATAACAATTCCGAAGTCGGTGGAGAGCTGCTCAAGCGTTGGAAATTTCCGCCTTCGCTGGTCGCCCTGGGTACTTATAATCCGCCGACCGCGACGGCTCCGGCCGATGTATTGCCTTTGTTGGTCCATGTTCATGCGGCCAAATACATCGCTGTCACCATCGGGGTGGGCGTGGCCGAAGACGGCTTTTTATACGAGCTCAACGCGCCCTTGCTCATGGAATGGGGATTTTCCCCCAACGTGCTTGAGGCCGCCATCCCCGAGGTCATCACGCGGGCGAGCAAACTCTTGCAGGAAAAACTTTCGCACGGTTCGCTGAGCTTTTGAAGCGATGAGCAAAGTGCGTCGTGTGATTCCGGGGGCGGTTGTTCAGACGGCTAATCTGGACGCCGCCCCCACCTTTTTTCTCTGACAGAACTAAAGTTTTTTTAAAACGAACCGATATCAGATCCATCGCCAAGTGATGCTGGCGAGTATTTGCAGGTGTTGTGGTCAGCCCGGCCTGGTGCTTCAAGCGCAGGCCGGGCGCTTCATTTTATCCCGGCAAGGCGACACCCTGCGGCCTTGGACTTTGGGCGGTCAACTCGCCACCGCTGCTCTGAAAAATACCAAGTGTCACATATTATACCACCGCCCCATATGGTTTTGGACTTAGGTGCCTGCCTGCTGTTACTTTGAATTTGATTTGGACGGCGAACCGTTGTGTGTGAATCCTGTCTGTTCCGTCGCTGCCCGTCGAACCACACTCTTTCCAGCCATGACCTCCCAGCTTGTTGCGCCTGCCATTCCCAACGTCCTCGCCGAACGCTACGCTTCGCCCGCGATGAAAGACATCTGGTCGCCCGCCGGCCGCATCGCCATCGAGCGCGATTTCTGGATCGCCGTCATGAAGGCCCAGCGCGATCTCGGCGTGGCCATCCCGGCCGAAGCGATCGCCGACTACGAGCGCGTAAAGGACCGGATCGACCTCGTCTCCATCGCCGCGCGCGAACGCAAAACGCTCCACGACGTGAAGGCGCGCATCGAAGAGTTTTCCGATCTCGCCGGCCGCCAGTTTATTCACCTGGGCCTCACCAGTCGCGATCTGACGGAGAACGTCGAACAACTTCAAATCCACCACGCGCTCCAAGTCGTGCGTATGAAGGCCGCCGCCGCGCTCTTGGCGCTTTCGAAGCGTTCGGTTCAGTTCCGCGATCTCATGCTGACCGGCCGCACGCACAACGTCCCGGCCCAACCAACCACTCTCGGCAAACGCTTCGCGATGTTCGGCCAGGAACTGCTCGTGGCCTACACGCGCTTCGACGAACTCGTTGAACGCTATCCCGTGCGCGGCCTCAAAGGCGCCGTCGGCACGCAGCTCGACCAGTTCACGCTCATGGGCGGCAAGGCCGATAAAGTCGCCAAGCTCGAAGCCCGCGTGATCAAACACCTCGGCTTCAAGGGCACGCTCTTCGCCGTCGGCCAGGTTTACCCGCGCTCGCTCGACTTCGAAGTCGTTAGCGCGCTCCACCAGATCGGTGCCGCCGCCGCGAGCTTCGCCACCACGCTCCGCCTCATGGCCGGGCAGGGCCTGCTCACCGAAGGTTTTCAGGAAGGCCAGGTTGGCTCCTCCGCGATGCCGCACAAGGTCAACGCGCGCAACTGCGAACGCGTCTGCGGCTTCTCCACGATTCTCTCCGGCTACGTGACGATGACCGGCGCACTCTCCGGCCACCAATGGAATGAAGGCGACGTCTCCTGCTCAGTCGTGCGCCGCGTGGCGCTGCCCGACGCGTTCTTCGCGATCGACGGCCTGCTCGAAACCTTCGTCACCATCCTCCGCCAGATGGATGTTTTCCCGGCCGTGATCGCCGCCGAAAACGTGCGCAATCTGCCGTTCCTTGCCACAACCACCATCTTGATGGAATCCGTCAAAACGGGTGCTGGTCGCGAAACCGCCCACGAAGCGATCAAGGAACACGCTCTGGCCGCCGCGAAAGCGATCCGCAATGGCGAAGACGCCAACATGATTGCCCGCCTCTCCGGTGACAAACGCCTCGGCCTCAAACGCGAAAAGCTCGAAGCCATCCTTGCCGATGGCTCAAGGTTCGTCGGTGCCGCCCCGCAGCAAGTCGACGAATTCGTCGCGACCGTCGCCCCGCTCGCGAAGAAAATCAAAGGCGCCTCGATGTACCTGCCCGGGAAGTTGTTGTAACGAAGATGGAAGGTGAACGGCACAGCCCGATCCTTTCCGCCACCTAATGGAACCTAAGGATCTAGTTGCATTCTCGATTAGTGGAACAGCACTCCTCGTCTCGATTCTGTCTGTTTACCTGAATCGGCGGCAGTGGCGTATCATTAACCGACCGTTCGTTGTCGTGCGCCTTATCAATCCGAAAACCGGAAATCGTGGCACCTGTTATGAATTGCAGGTCCTGAACATCGGCTCGCGTCCCGCAGTCGGCATTCGGCTTGGCACCGATGAAGAAGTTCTTCGCCGTGCGCTAGACCCGTCTGCAAGTTTCCCTCCAGATGACATCAACACGTGTTTCAAAGATTCGACCGTTATTGGACTTCTCATTCCTGGAGAATCGGTCGTTTCTTCCTTTGGGTACAATGGCAGCGGGACGGGGGAGCAGTCATGGATGATGGGCAGCGTACTACCTATTCGGATCTCCTATCGTGACCTCCATGGTAGCGAGTTTGTGACGAAGGGCTCAATCACCGTATCGACCAAGAATGGCTTTTCTGGATATACGTGGACCGATAAATAGTAGCAGCCGTATAGGGGCAGATTGTTAGTATCATAATAAACCAGTAAAATGGGACATGAGCCTAAAAAAGACTGGTCGGAAACACTGAATTTCCAAGCCTGCGCGCGGGGGCTCTTTGCGTTCCTTGGCGGACTTGGTGTTCAACGGTTTGTTTTTCGATCCGTTTGAACACGAAGGGCGCCAAGGAACGCAAAGGTTCAGGCGGCTGTTCGGGTGCTACTTTGTTGGCCAGCTTTCTTTTTCCTGCGGAGGGGTCGAAAGAGGCGGGTCGAAAAGGTGAGCTCGATGCCTCCTTGCCGATGGCTATCGGTTCGTCGGTGTCGCGACGTATCAGCGATGGGAAACTGTTGTAACCGACCTTCTATGCCCCAGATCGCCGTAGCCCTCGATTGAGGGCGCGGGGGCGATTATACTCTACTCGCTCCGCGCAGGTTGCTCTCACATTGCGGGCATAACCCGTGCGATGCGACCGCCCCGGTGACGCTGTGGACGTATTTTTCTATGGATACCCACTGTCCATCATTTAAGCGGACTTTCTTGCAATAGCAGCAAATGGGGTAGATCCGGCTCAGGTCCTGAAATAGGTGTTCGTGTTCATCGAGCAGGTTCTTGTCGTGGATCGTCTTGAGCGTTAGCTCAATCATCCGCGACACCAGTTGCAGCATCCGTTTGTGAAGCTCATTGTGGTGGTTAGCCTTGTTGTCGATCATGCAGATCGTGCCAAAAACTCCGCCGTCTGGCAGAGTGATCGGCATGCCCATATAGGAAACCATTCCGAATGCGGTGACTGCGAGGTTGTCCTTCCACTCGGCTTCCTCACGTGCATCGGGAATAAGATGAACATTGCTCGATTTGAGCGTTTTTTCGCAGAACCAGCCCGAGTTTGGAAAGATACTCGACATGCCCGACGTGTAGGGATTGCCCGCTGTGTCGCTCGAAAGGAGGACTTCGAATGTGGATTGGTCCACTCGGGTGATGAGCCCGGCTGAAACACCGAACATTTCGGCAGTGGAGTTAATGATATTTTGCCATTCGGCCAGAACATCCTTGGTGAGCTTTTCTTTGCTCAAGCGAGTGGGGCTCATTCGAGTGATACTAAAGACTCGCCAGCGCAGAGAGTGAAGTGAATTCAGTCTGTGAAGTGGCGTTGCTTCCCGAGCGGCGACAAAGCGAGTCCGGTTGCTGTTAAAGCCTTATTGGGCGACAACCCCAGCTACACCGGAATTTGGTGCGCTCTAGTCGTCGGCTCTTCAGTCGCTCAAGCTGTCGATGGTTTTGTCTCTGTGGCGCTGTTGGAGAAGAGCTCGCGGAGCACGCTCCAGGCTTTGCGCAGACCGGCGTCTTGCACGCCACCTTTGAGGGTGTAGATGCGCGCGACATCCTCTTCGTGAGTGCGGTAACGTGGCGGCAGCAGGAAAAAGGTGAGTTCGCCATCGCGGATGGTGGAGAAAAATAATCCCTTGCCCACCAAAGGAGTCGTGAACGTCACGTCGGCGCGGCGTTCCGCCATGAATAACCAGGGGCGGTAGGCAAAAACGGCGGTGCCTTTTTGCGAGTCGGCGATCAGGCGGCCAAAGGTGCGAATGGGTACGCCCTTGAGTTTACCGCCGCTAAACACCCAGTTTTCAACCGGCTGAAGCTTGAAACGCTTTTTAGCGCCGGTGAAAAAATCCCAGCAAAAAATCGAGCCAAACACTGTCAGGCGGAACGACCAGCCAGCCACGAAGTAGGCAATCACGATAATGATCAGTGATAGCGCTGCACTCACTCGTGGATCGAGGTTCGCGGTAATCGTGAGCAGGCCCAGCACGCTTGTACGCGCTGCCTTGAGCACGACATCTACGGCACCCCAAGGGCTCAGCAAAATCAAAACCGTGATCGCGTGCGACGCCATCCACACCAGGGCAAAAACGGCCAGGGTGAACGGAATACTGAGGATGTTGAGGAACCACGTGAAATCGACAGCTGCGAATTGGATTACGGCCAGGCCGCCGACGTTTTGTACGCTTTGCGATGCATCATGTGCGTTCGCGGTAAGCCAGCTGCTGACCGAGTTCATTGTAATCGGCACCACCGCACCTGCTGCCACGAGGCCGGATACTTTATTTTCGATGGTCTCCAAAACATCCGCAGGCTTTTTCAACCCTGGCGGTACGATCGCGCCAAAGGTATCTTTGGCCGCGCACGCTGCAGCCAGCAGCAACGCCATATAGAAGAACGAAGGCTTTGCATACCATGGCAGCGATGCTTTCTGTTCAGGTGTCTTGGCCTGAAAGTAGTATTGATAAAAACCATACGCACCGGTTCCCAGCAGCGGTGAGATTGCGATACCAGTGACGGCGGTGAGCGTGCCTGTGATTTTCGAGACAGGAGAGTTGTCCTTGACGGGTGTTGCAGCCGCGGGCTCTGCCGCGAAGGTCGTCGAGGCGAAAATAACGCAAACAATCGCCAGAGATAAGAAGCGCGGGATGTACAGCATAGGATTTAGCATACAAGGTTTTCGTTTGAAGAAAAGAGGCGGCGTCACTTTTCCCGGTCACAGGCGGTGAAATGCAAATAATCCGCGCAGGCCGCTCGGCCCATTGGTTCGGCTGCGGGTGGAAGGACTGGCCCGCTCTATTCTACAATCGATGAGCTGCTCGAGGCAGCGGGGCGGAATTGATGTCTCCCGCCAAGCCGTATCCATGCGGTTGAAGCATAATCTCCAGCGAGGAGCGCAGTGCAGAAGGTGGAGCCCGATGTCCCTATCGGGCTTGAGCGAAGCCGCTCACAAAAACCAGCCCGTTAGAGACAACGGGCTCCACCCTCTACTGCATCGTCACGGTTAAGGTCTTGCCGTGTAAATCCACGCCAAGGAACCATAGTCATAACCAGATATTATCGGCCATCCTCGGCATGACTTGAGGGTAATTGCGATTGCGTCAAAAAGTGCTTTTCACGCAGTACCAGTTGGGCCATTGGTTTCTTAACTACTCCTTCCATGCTAAAACAATGCTTTCTTTTTTTGGCTATAGTAACTGTCGCTTGGGCGACCCCTGCGACGGTCGATTTGCAGGTGGACACACTGAAGCTTAAAAATGGCAAAATTCTTAGTCAGGTTCTGATCAAGAGCTACGATAGTTCGAGTGGGCGCGTCGTGCTCATGGTGAATAAATCGATCACGACCACTCAGCTCGAAATGCTCCCGCCTGAGGTTATCCAGCAGATTAAGAGCCTCCTTCCACCCGAGCCTTCGCCTGAGGAGAAAGCGAAAAAGGCCGCGAACGATGCCGCCGCCGCTGCTCGCCGAGACGCTGCTCAGCGCAAGAAGGAAAACGCCGAGCGCCAAGCCGCGCGTCAGGCGGAGCAAGAAGCCAACGCCCAAGCTAGGAATGAAAGTAAAGCGGAGCAAAAAGAAGAAAGCGCGTTATGGGAGGTAAAATCGGCGGCTAAAACCAAGGCCTATGACTATTTCCGATATGAATATAACCCAGGCTCTGGTTCTGTCATCGTAACCAGTATCCGCATCCAACTTGATGAACCCGAACCAATGTCGGGCTGGACGGGGCGTTATCGGGCACAAGGCAAGGCGTTGTTCAATTATTACGCCGGTGGTGGCGGTAGCTTCAATAATACCAGCCGTGCCTTTGAAGTTGAGGTTGAGAAACCGGCCAAAGGCAGCGCGAAAGTTGTTTCTTTCAGTTTGAAATAAAGATTCCGGAGTTATCGCCGGGATCTTTCTGAAAATCGTAGGTGCGGCTATTCGCCGCGATACGCCTCTAACGATGGAGGGCCGACGCCCTCGTCGGCCATGCGCGGTGAGGGCACCGCGCCTCCAGCCAAGCCGGAGCAAGCTGCTCCGGGCGTACCGTCCTCTGATGAGGTTGGTAAGTTTGCCGAACTAAGCCGTATCCATGCAGTTGAAGGTGGAGCCCGTTGTCCCTTGTATGGACCGGGGACATAGGTGACAGGTGTACGGGGACATGGGTAACACCCATGGGATGCCCTGGAACACAGCCACCACCACAACGTCACGAGTTTGTCCTATTAGCCGGCCAGCCCGGCGTGAACACCCGCGAGCTGCCGCCGCTTCGCGATCAGGCGAAGACCGGCTAAGTGGCGAAGCCGCTACGCCGAAGGCGGGGTCTCTGCTCTTGCCGATCAATCCCGCAAGCCTAAAGCTCACCCGGTCGTAGCACCCCCACACTGACCGAGGAAGTGCTCGCCCTGCGCCACAAACATCCCACTTGGGGCGGCCGCAAATTGCGCCGCCGCCTTAAAGACCTCGGTCACACCAGCGTGCCCGCCGCGAGCACCTGCACCAGATCGTGCGACGCGCCGGCCTGCTCAACCCGCCGCCGTCCAGCCGCCATTCCAACGCTTTGAACGCAGCGCCCCAACGAACTTTGGCAGATGGATTCAAAGGCCACTTCGGCCTGCAAAACGGCCAGCGCTGCCACCCGCTCACCGTCCTCGACGACCACAGCCGCTTCAACATCGCTCTCCGCCCTGCTCCAACCAGACAGGCCCCACCGTGCACGCGCTTGAGCAGACCTTGCTTTATATGGCCTGCCCGAACAAATCCTTTGCGACAATGGAGCCCCTGGGGCTGCAGCGACCCAGCCGGCCATTATACCCGCCTCACCGTGGCTGCTACGCCGGGCGTACGCGTAATCCATGGCCGCCCCGCATCCGCAAACCCAAGGCAAAGACGAACGCTTCCACCGCACCTCACCGAGGAACCGCTGCGCCAACACACCTGGCGCGACCTCACGCACTGCGAAATCGAGTTCCCCGCTACCGACACTGTTACAACTGCGAGCGCCCCCACGACGCCCTGCAAGGCGCCACGCCAGCCCCCGCTATCGCCCCCAGCGCGCAGTCTGCCCACGACACTGCCACTGATCGAAACCCTCCGTTAGCAAATACGCACCCCACGCGAATGCGGCTTCTTCACCTTCAAAACCAAACCAGGCATGTCGGACGCGTCTCCCCATCGGACTGCGCCCAAGCGCGCAGTCCGACGGGCGGGAGGTGTACTCTGCCACACAAAATAGGCCTGATCGACCTCAACCAGCCTCCCAACCCAAACACACCCTGCGTAGTATCTACTCAACACCGCAAAACGACATCTCAACACTCAACCAATCCATCCCATAAAGTGTTACCCATGTCTCCGTACACCCGTTACCCATCTCTCCGGCCTTTACAGTCCCTAACGGGCTGTTCTGAGAGCGACTTCGATCAAGCCCGATGGGGACATCGGGCTCCATCTGCTGCACGTCGCTCCACGCTGGAGATAATACTTCAGCTGCATCGTTCCGAACTAAGAGGTAGGACTCTTTTTGGCGCTCGGGTCGCCGGTCGGAGGTGGCGCGAGGTCGGCGTCTGCGGGCGAGCCAAGCAGTTCCGTGAAGATGGGCTTCAGGTTTTTGGCCCAGACCTCGTAACCCTTTAGCGATAGATGAAGTTTATCGACCGTCATGCCTTCGAAGAGCTTGCCTTGAGCGTCGGCCAGCTGGTCGTTGATATTGAGAAACCGAACCGTTTTGCCGTCGGCCAACTTGGCGATCTGTTTGTTAACCTCTGCGATGGCAGCGTTGGAGTGTTCGCCGTCGTTGCGGGGGAGAATCGCCATGAGGATGATCGTGGCTTTCGGGGCCTTGGCTTTGCAGGTTTCGACGATGGCGGTTATGCCCTTGATGGTTTGGCTAGCGGCATCGGGGCTGGGGTTGTTTCCGATGTTATTCGTTCCCGCGAGGAGTACGATGACCTTGGGATTTACTCCGTCGAGTTCACCATTCGTGATGCGCCAGAGGATGTGTTGAGTGGAATCAGCGCCCCACCCGAAGTTCCCGGCATTCCATCCGTGGAAACTCTTTTTCCAGTGGGCGAGGAAGTCTGGGTAATCAGTCGCACCCCAACGCCGTGTAATGGAGTCGCCGAGGAAATATAGATCGATCCGGCCTGCGTGGGCCTTCTGCACCAGTTGTTCGTGGACTAGGTGTGAGTTAGGATCTTGTCGTGGTTCGGCAATGTCGGCTGCGGCACGACCGACTTGGACTGTGCCGAGTAGGGCGAGTGCGCAAAGCGCGGAGGCGATTCGAAGTTGGCAGGAGTTCGAGATGAATGGGGGCATGGTGGGAGTAATTTGCGTAGGGTGAAGATTGATCCAGTTGTGGCCTGCTGGCAACTACGGCGAAAGGTTGCGCCGTCCGCGGAGAATGCGGCGGACGCGCCAGCGTTGCTCCTTGTTGACGATGTAGCCGACGCAGCGTTTGGCACCGCAGCGGCAGGGGTGCAGACGCCATTCGGCGTAGGGGAAACCGTAATCGAAGGTGAGTTCTTCGCCGGCAGCGATTTCGCGACGGGCAACGATCCAGATGTGTCCGCGAATGTTGTCGGCGCGGCAGTTTGGCGCACAGGAATGGTTAATCAAACGGGCGATGTTGCGCGTCGAGCGGCCGTCGAGATCGTGCTTTTTGTTGAGATCAAAAATATAAACGCAGTCGTCGCCGCCACGTTTCTGACGTTCGAGGCGTTGTTCTTCGCGCCGCTTTGCTTCGGCTTTTGTGATGCGTGCGCCGGTGTACTCGATCACGCGCGTGCCGTCGGGAATATCGCACTGTGCATAGACGCCACGGCCGTGAATCGCGGAGTCACGTGAACAGATCCAGCGTTGGGCTGCGGATTTTGAAGAGGTTTGGTTATTGCGGGAAGTGCGAGCCATGGAGTGTGCGGGGTGGAAACCATAGGGCGGCGCAGCCGCAAAACAAGCACGGGCAGGTTATCGTTAAGTGTGTCCGCAGTATTGCGCCGGGCGAAAGGAGTGTTTGATTTGGGCGGATGCAACCTGCGCTTCTCGTACTCGCTGCCGGCATGGGCTCCCGCTACGGCGGTCTCAAACAGATCGACCCGGTCGGTCCGTCGGGTGAGACGATTCTCGACTACTCGGTCTTCGATGCACTGCGGGCCGGTTTTGGCCGCGTGGTTTTCGTGATTCGGCGAGATTTCGAGGCGATGTTTCGTGAAAAAATCGGCGCGAAATACGCCGGTCGCATTGCGGTCGATTATGTTTTTCAGTCGGTCGATGCTTTGCCGTCGGGTTTTGCCGTGCCGACTGGCCGTGAAAAACCCTGGGGCACGGGCCACGCGACGTGGTGCGCGCGCGAGGCGTTGCGCGAGCCGTTCGCGGTCATCAATGCCGACGATTTCTACGGCGCGGATTCGTTTCGGCAGCTCGCGGGATTTTTGACGAAGGCAACTGGTTCGTCTGCGGCGATGGTGGGTTTTCATCTGGCCAATACCCTTTCCGAAAACGGCGCGGTGTCGCGCGGAGTGTGTCAGGTCGCGGTTGACGGTGCGTTGCTCGGCGTGACGGAGCATACGGGAATTTTGCCGACGGAAGTTGGTTCAGGAAAGAAATTCGCGGGTGAGACGATTGTCTCGATGAACTGCTGGGGATTCACCCCGGAGATTTTTCCGCGGCTCGACGAACGGTTTCGCGCGTTTCTTGCGAGCGCGATGGTGGAGCTGCCGCTGAAGGCTGAGTTTTATCTGCCGGGATCGGTTTCGGATTTGATTGCGCGTAAGGAAGCCGCGGTGCGCGTGCTGCCGACGACGAGCAGCTGGTTCGGCGTGACGTATCGTGAAGACAAGCCGCGTGTCGTGGCGGCGTTAACCGAGCTTGTGCAAACGGGCCAATATCCGCAAAAACTCTGGTCGTGAAATTTACCCAAGCCGCAGCTGATGAATATGTGCCCGACGGTTTGCCACCGGTGGTGGCGCTCGCGCAGGTTACGCATTTGTGCATCGCGGCACATCAGGACGATATCGAGATCATGGCGCACGCCGGGATCGTCGATTGCCTTGAAACCTCTGGTAAGTGGTTCGGTGGCGTGGTGGTAACGGATGGCGCGGGGAGTCCGCGCACGGGGCCTTACGCGGGTTACATCGATGAAAAAATGAAAGAGGTGCGCCGCGATGAGCAGCGCCGCGCGGCGAAGCTGGGGCGCTACGGCATTCAGATCCAGCTTGCGCATTCGAGTGCGGCGGTGAAATCGGTTGGTGCTTCAGAAATGGTTCGGCAGGATCTCACGGAGATCTTGAGTGGCTGCAAGCCAGAGGTCGTTTACCTGCATAATCCGGCGGACAAGCATGACACGCACATCGGTGTGCTGCTGCGCAGTCTGGAAGTTCTACGTGCGCTGCCGAAGGATCGGCAGCCGCGTCTGGTTTTGGGCTGCGAGGTTTGGCGCGATCTCGACTGGTTGTTGGACGCCGACAAAGTTGCGCTCGATGCAGGGCGTCGGCCGGAGCTGGCGGCGGAGATGCTCAAGGCTTTTGATTCACAGATCGCGGGCGGCAAACGCTACGATCTGGCCACGGCAGGGCGTCGGCTGGCCAATGCGACGTTTCACACTTCACACGCGACCGACCGGCTGGCCGGTATCACGTGGGCGATGGATCTCACGCCATTGGTTAAGGACGCGACGCAGTCGGTGCGTGAGTATATGCTTGGCTATATTGACCGGTTAAAGACTGACGTAGCGGCGCGGCTCGAGCGGTTCGGTTAATGCGGCGGTTGGTTCGTCACTGAGGTCAATGCGGAGCATTGGCTACCTTCTGCAATCCAGTTTGAACTATGAGGATATTGAATATGGAACTCAGGAACACTGGAACGAACCGATTGTGTTTAAGAGCGAAGCCCCAAGATTTATCGGCTATAGTTTTATTTCACCTGCTCTAATACCAACGTCCCGTATTATTTGGATTTTTGTTTTGTGATCGGGGTAGGGACGATGCTCCGCATCGTCCTCGGCGGTATGCGGGACTATCAAAGTCCACTTCTCAAGTGACGTTGGTATTAAGCCGAGTGAAACATCTAAAACAGCTAAGCATCCCGTCCGCCTTGGCTTCTTCGTTTCTTTGTAGTTCAACTCCGGTGTTAAGGATTATCGGCTACAAAAAAGGCCCGGCGGTTAGGCCGGGCCGAAAGGGTTGCGGGTGTCCGAGGTCGGACGCGCGGTTTAGTCCTTACTTCAGGTTCGCTTCGATCGCGTCGAAGAGTTTGCGCGACTTGGAGACATCGCCGCCCTCGCCCCAACGGATGCGGATCGTGGTTTGCAGGCTGTTGGTTTCCTCGATGTTGATGCGCACTTTCTGGTCGTTGCGCGTGCGGGCGAGAACCTGGCCTTCGAATTTGTTTACGACGATGTAGGTCTGGAAGAGGTCGAGCTGTTGCACGGCCTTTTGCACGGCTTGAGTGGCAGCGGGAGCCCTGGTGTTTACCAGGCCCTTAAACTCGCCAAATTGGAAAACGGCGTAGTTCTGACCCGCTGTGTCATAGGGAATGGTGCGGCAACCGGCGAAGAGGCCGAGCGCGAGCAGGAGGAGTGATGGCAGGACGGTGTGCTTGGTCATGGGAAAGGCTTAATGGACCGTGCTGTACGAGGAAAGTTCATACTGACGGTCGTGGAATCGGGTTCGGGTGGTGCGTTGCGTGTTTTGAGTTGTGGCACCGAAGATGCTCACAGGACTTTGATGAATCGAGCGACGCACAATCAGGCAAGCATAACTTCGGCTGATCAGAGTGGGTTGTTGTGGCGGCTGGCGTACGTCAGCTACCTTGGCACCGTGGCTCTATGCAGCGTATTGGCGTTTATCGCGGTTTTCCGGGCTAATGCGATCTGCTTGGGGTCTACGATGGTGGCTGGCGCATTGGCGATGGGTTTGCGTTATGTGATGCGTCGCTCCCCGGAGCACGCGGAGGCGGCCGAGAAAATTGAAGACGAATTTATTTCAGAGGCTGCCAGTAACGATGGTGTTCTTGGAGTCAGCGCGGGTTCGAAAGCGGGTGAGTTGGCCGGGCTCTTGCGGGAATGGGACGGGCTGGAACGTGCGCGTGGCTCCGGGCGTTTTGACCCGTGGGCGTTGCAGGCGGTGCGCAGCGAGATTCGCGTGACGTTGCAGGAAAATGACGTGTTGCGACGTTTGCTCAGGTCCGACTCTTGAGCGCAGGTTAAGGCAGTTTAATTTTGGTGAGGGACGAAATTTTCGCGATTGATGTAGCCGTGTCCGCCCACTTATTGGAGGGCATGGCACAACCACTCGTCGGTATTATCATGGGCAGCACTTCAGATTGGGATACGATGCAGCATTGCACGCAGACGCTCGATGCGCTCGGCATTGCCTACGAGAAACGTGTCATCAGCGCGCATCGTACGCCACAGCTCATGCACGAATGGACGACGGGAGCCGATGCGCGAGGGCTCAAGGTTGTGATCGCGGCGGCAGGCGGCGCGGCGCATCTCGCGGGCGTGGCGGCGGCGCTCACGGCGTTGCCGGTGTTGGGCGTGCCGATGGAGTCGGTGTCGCTCAAAGGTCTAGATTCGCTGCTCTCGATGGTGCAGATGCCGGGTGGTGTGCCGGTCGCAACGTTTGCCATCGGCAAACCAGGTGCGATCAACGCCGCGCTTTTTGCGGTGGCGATTTTGGCGTTGAGCGATGCTTCGGTTAAAAAAGCACTCGACGAATATCGCGCGGCTCAAACCGCGAAGGTCATGGCGGCTAAGTTGCCCTGAATCTTTTTATAAGGGGAAAAAGCAGCTGGTTTTTTCATAGGTTTCTGTCAGGAAAATTCCAATACGGATTGGCGGCGGCTTGCCGATACGTGCATGTTGAGCTGATCCGCAAGTCAGTATCTATACTCTTCATGCAGATTCCCTCTTCTTTTCCCTCACGGACGGCGTTGTTAGTGGCCATCGCACTGGTGGGTGCGGCACATATTTTCGCGCAGTCCGCGTCTGAACAACAGGAGATCGTTAAGCTGGATCGCTATGAGGTGACCGGCTCAAAAATCGCCCTGCCGACCGGGGCACTGCCCATCACGACGGTGACGGCGGAAGATATTACACGAGGTGGTGTTTCGAGTAATCTGCTTGAGGCACTGCGCAAGCAGATCCCCGCGTTTTCTGGTGGGGGCAACATCGGCGCGACCAATGCGGGCACCGGTGTCACGAGCACTTACGGCGGCTCCCGACTTTCGCTGCACAATATGCCCACACTGGTGTTGCTCAACGGTCGGCGTGTGGCCACCAACGGCGCCAGCGCCCGTGGCGGCAGTAATTTTGTCGATGTTAGTATGTTCCCCTTGTCGGCAATCGAGCGGGTGGAGGTCGTTTCTGACGGTGCCTCGGCCATCTATGGTTCCGATGCGATCGGCGGTGTGGTGAATATTATTCTCAAGCAGAACTTCAACGGCTCCGAGTTTGGCGGGCGCTATGCGTTTTCAAAAAATGAAGGTGCGTATTCGGAACGTTCGGCCTGGCTTACCTCTGGCGTGAGTGATGGTCGCATCAGCGTTGTCGTATCCGGCAACTACTCGAAGGTGCGTCCGCTCATGCTCGGCGACCGGCCTTTCAGCGATGTGGCCATGACGGGTGGCTACTCTGGCGTGGTCGGCACTTCTTATCTTAATCCTGCGCTAAATTCGCCGTCCGATACGGTCCCGGTCGGCACGGCTGCCACTGCGGCCAACATGGCTGCACTCGTGGCCAATGGCACCTACACGACGACCGCCACCACCATTAACTTGGCTGACGACGTCACGCTGCTCGCCGGACGTGAACAGTCTTCCTTCGCTGGCAACGTGAGCGTGAAGTTGCTCGATCGGCATCTCACTGCTTTCGGCGATTTTGTTTTCACGAAGGCGGAGAGTCGTACGCAACTGGGTGCGCAGGTCGTCACCACGCTGTCGGCTCCAGCCGGCTCGCCTTACAATCCAACCACCGGCGAGGTCAGAAGCATAAACTTTCGCTATCTACCAGCGCCGCGTGAGTACTTAAACGACTCTCAAGGCTTGCGCTTCACCGCCGGACTCAAAGGCGAAATCACGCCGCAGTGGGACTGGCAGGCCGCCTACACCTACAGTCGCAACAAGCTCGTCGCTCGCATCACCAATGTGCTTTACGCGCCAAATCTCACCTTTGCCATCAACGGGAACTACGATCAAAATGGGAATATTGTGCCTGGCGGAACATACAGCCGTGTGGTCACGGGCTTCAATGGAGCGAGTACGGATTTTGTCATACAGCCTGCCCTCGATCCCTTTGCCCGCGCTTCTGCGATCAATCCAGCTTCGCTCGTGAATATCCTCGGCGTGGCCCGCTCAGAATTCACCAGCATACTCGATTCGGGAGATTTTCTAGTGCATGGCCGGCCGTTTGCCCTGCCCGCAGGCGATATCGATATTGTGTTCGGAGGCGATTACCGCACCGAGCTCCTGAAGGGCGTTCCTGATGAGAACTCGCGCCAATCCGGCGACACAGCGAACCGGTGGTCAGGTGGCAGTGCGTTCGATCCTTTTGATCAAAAACGTAACGTTCGCTCGGTTTTCACTGAGGTGCGTGTGCCGATTGCCGGCCCGAAAAAGAACGTAGCTTTTGTTCGTGCACTCGAAGTCATGGCCGCGTATCGGGCGGAAAACTACAGCGATGTCGGCACCTCTAAAGTACCGAAATTTGGCGTGCGCTGGCAGCCGCTCAGCGAACAAGTCACGGTGAGAGGAACTTATTCGGAGGGCTTTGCGGCACCGGCCTTGTATGCGCTTTATGGCCCGACCATTCAGGGGTTTTCGGCTAACTTGTCACCGATTCTTGGATACGCCAGCGGCACGCGTCAGGCTACACTGCAGACTAAGTCTAATGAATTCCTCAAGCCTACGTCTTCGAAGTCGCGTTCGGTTGGCTTTGTGGTGGTGCCCAAGCTGCTGCCAGGGTTTCACTTTTCGGTCGATTATCTCGATACGGAAATCGAGGGACTGATTGGCTCAGCTGGTGCGCTCGCGATCATTCACAGCGTCAATCTGCTTGGTTCGGCTTCGCCCTATGCGAGTCAGGTGACGCTCGACGGAGCTGCCATCACGACCCCCGGTCAGGTCCGCTCTTATCTCGATACTGCGGGTGCCACGGCCAGCAGGATTTTGATCGTCGATCAGCGTAAGAATTACACCTCGGCAATTCTGCGCAGCTTGGATGTCAACGCTGGTTATACCTTGAAGAGCAAGGCATGCGGCGAAGTTGAATTTAACACGACTGGTACGTTTTTCCTCGACGATAAAATTCAATCCGTACCGACCGAACGGCATTACGAATATGCAGGTCATGCTACCAACTTCGAAGGCACCATGCCCGGTTATCGTTTTCATTCCTCGCTGACTTGGAGACGTGCGGCTTGGGAGGTCATGATCGCAAACGACTACGTTGCCCCGGTTGAAGACATCGGCACGGGCGGCTGGACTTATGACACCAGCACCACGCTGCGCCGCATTCGCATTCCCTCCTTCACCTCTTGGGATTTCGGGCTGTCCTATCGCTTGAATTTGAAAAAAACCGGCTCGGCCGGAAACCCGCGTGAACTCGCGTTGCGCGTGGGCGTGAACAATGTGTTTAACGAGTTGCCTCCGCCCGCACCGCAAGCCTTCCCGATCACCACGCTTTCTGGCGCCGATGTTGCCACCTATGGCGTGGTTGGGCGGCTCTACTACGTGAGCGCCTCACTGCAGTTCTGATCGCGTGACTGCGCGTCAGCAAACGGTGCGACGCGCAAAATTCAGAGGTAAAATCGATTCGACGCCTGAGCCGCCGCGATGTCTGGAAAACCAGCGCGTGGCGCGGGCCGCCCGAGGGCGGAGCGTTTCTTTAAGCCCTGAGCCCTGCGCGAAGTGACTCCATTGGATAGCACCACGTCCTCGATCGCGACCTGTCCCAGGCCGTGTACTGAAATTCTTAATACGGCTGTGTCCGACTCGACCGGAACCGAAAACGGGCGACGAATATTGGTCCGAGGTTTTGCCGCCTCGGCCTGAAATTCGATCGTGTGCCGACTTTGCAAAGCCCGCCATGAACCGTCGGCCTGCTGTTGCTCGACGACGACTTTCTGGAGCGCAGGTGCGAAATTTTGCACCGTGAAATCCAGCTGCCAGCGACCCAAGACTGGTGAGGCGGTGAAGATCACTTGCGGATCGAGTCGAACCGCGCGCAACCAAGCCCGCCATTCACGGAGTCGTGCGACGTCAGCGTCGAGGATGGCTTCGTTTTGCCCGTGAACTTTCGGATCGCGCGTGAGCCGCCACATCGTCCGCGCCGCCTTACGTCCAACGATTATGGCCTGCGAGAACTCCTTCGCCTCTGTCTCCAGTACTCCGAGGTAGGGCGCGTTATCCTTAACGCGCCGTTGAGCTATGCTTTTTCGCAACGCCTTCACTCCTTCCTTGCCGCGCGCTACGAAACCATCGCGTTGCGCCAAATAATGCCGAAAAGCGATGCTCGCAGCGAGGGCGGCGGGCAGAGGTTTGGCGGCCAGCCTCGCGAAATGTTTTTCTTCTTTCGGGCTCGTGGCGGCACCTGCGTTCCAGCGGTCGTTGATCTCCCAGCGTGCGTAACCGGAAAACGGATACTCATCGCAGGCGAGGGCGGCTTTGGCGGCGGAGCGTGAGCCGCTTTTCCCGAAGACGCGGGCACAACCTTTGGCGAGCCAGTCGAGATCGTTCTCGGGCGCGCCTTCCAGCCAGAGCGACGCGGCTGTGGCATCGACCACCGTCGTCGTCTCAAGCGCCAGACGGTAGGCTTCCCACGAAGTCGTAAGGAAACCGCCCGCGCCGGTCTTCACGCAGCGTTGCCACCAGGAGCGAATATTGGCGAGGCGATCTTTGTAGATTGGAAGAGGTTCGTAGCGGAAGGCGCCGTTCATCGGACAGCCCCAGTATTCGATGCCACGCCCGCGCAGTGGCGTGGCGAGGTCGCTCTCGGCGAAGTTGAACAACTCGACGCGCGGGTGGCGTTTGAACGGATAATAGTACCAGTCGTAGGCGATGACGCTGGCTGGCAGCAGCGGAATTGCCTCTGGGATGAAGTTTAGCATGTCGGCCCAGATTCCCATGCGCAGGCCAAGATAGCGGGCAATCCCGTGTAGACGTCCCACGTGTCCGGCGAAGTGCCCAGCCAGGCCGATGCGGGCGATTTCATCTCGGCAGCGCGGACATTTACCGATATTAAATGATTCGTCCAAGCCGACATGGATTTTGCCTCCGGTGCAAAATGGTGCCATGTCGCGCAGTAGTTTTTCTGCGATTTCGAGCGTGCGCGGATGCAGCGGGCAGATCTGACCGCGTTCGAGAGGAGACCCGTCGGGCGCGCGAAGCTCGTTGAGATCACGGAGTGCGGGATCTTTGATGAGATACTGCGTGTGCCCGAGAAGATTGACGATGGGCACGACCTTGATGCCGACGCGTGTGGCGGTTGCGACAAGTTCGGTAAATTGTTTTGTCGTGTACGCATCGGCCCGTGCGACCGAAGGCAGGCTGGGGTACTCGACCGCATCCTCCAGATGTAGATAAAGCTCCTGATAACCCCAATCCGCATAGCGCGGGAGAAGGTCGAGCAACACGTCGAGCCGTTCGACCTGCCGGGCGAGATCCCATTGAAAAGCACGGATGGGTGGGTGTGACTTGGTCATGCGCGTTGCTTGGTTAGCATGCGAGCGCGGTGCTTATTTCTGCAAATACTTCTTCAACCAGTTAACGCCACTGACCTCGTCCGAAATTACGCCTTCCAGTTGCGCTTCGAAGGCTTCATCGAGCAGTAGTTTGAAGCGAGGGCCTGGCTTTAATCCCAAAGCCAGCAAGTGGCGGCCTAACATCAAGGGCTTCGGAGCCGTCGAGGCCAGTGCGAGCTCTTGGGCTTTTTGCTGGAGCGCATCGATGCGTTTGAGTGTCTCTGGCGAGTGGATCGGTGGGCGTCCGTCGTGGTCGGCGCGCATCACCAGACAAAGCTCGTCGATCGAGGCCGGAGCGAGTCGCCGCGCCAGGCGGCGGACGCTCGTATCGGAATACTCGATCTGCCCGCTGTGTTGAACCATGTGGTTGACGACGAGCGGGCGAACGTACTCGACCGTGTCGTTGGGCGATCCGATCCGGTGCAAAAACGTTTCGGTCAACGGCCCGCCTGCCGTCTCGTGTCCTGGGCTGATCCAGCGTAACTGGCCACGTTTCTCCGCGCGTGAGGTGGTCGATGGCTTGCCGAAATCGTGGGCTAGCACCGCCAGCAGAAGAATGCGGCGCTTTTCGGCTGTGGACTGTTGCCATGCTTGAGCCGAACCAGTGCATCGCAGCAATATCCGGTGTGCGCAAAGACGTCGCCTTCAGGATGCCACTCGGGATCTTGCAGGGTACCGACCAGCGAGGCGACTTCGGGGAAGTGCGCTAGCCATTCCGTCTCCTGCAGCACGGCAAGTCCCCGTGATGGCTTTTGCGATTTCTCCGCCCACTTGGCCCATTCGCCCCAGACGCGTTCGACGGGGAGTTCGGCGAAACTGGCCTTGATCGAGCGACACAATGCTGCGGTTTCAGGCGCGAGCGAAAAATCGAAACGCGCCGCGAGTTGGAACGCCCGCAGCACGCGCAACGGATCTTCCGTGAAGGCGTCGCTGGTGTGTCGCAACACGCGTGCGCGCAGGTCGCGTTCTCCGCCGTGCGGATCGATCAGCGCTTCGGTAAACGGGTCGTAGGCGATGGCGTTGACGGTGAAATCCCGCCGCGCCGCTGCATCTTTGTCGCTTAAGTCAGGTTCGGGCTCGACGGCGAAACCGCGATGGCCGGCGCCAGTCTTCGATTCGCGGCGGGGCAGGCTGAAATCGTACTCCACTCCGTCGAGTCGCAGTTTGATCACGCCGAAGCTGCGACCGACCACATCGGTTGAGCCAAACGGAGCCAGTGCGCGTTGCAGTGTTTCGAAATCCGTTCCTGGCACCTCGAGGTCGAAATCTTTTGCGGTCAACCCGAGCAGCCAGTCTCGCACGCAACCGCCGACGATGCGCGGGCGACCGATGCGACGCACCGCTTGCAGCACGGCGACCAGTGGCTCTGGCAGTTGCATGGGCGTCGGCATCAATTTTCCTTTTTCAATCCGCTCACGAGCACGCACCCCCAGCCGATCAGCAGTGCCAGTCCGCCGATCGGTGTGATCTTGCCGAGCCAGCGCGGGCCGCCGAGCGACAGCACGTAGAGGGAGCTGGAAAACAAAATGATTCCGATCAACCAAGAGGCTGCCGCCGTTGTGAGCAGGCGCGGTTTTTTCGCGGGCGAGGCGGTTGGTTGATGCTCATCGCCACGGCTAGAATCGTAACAGTGTGTATCAGCTGATAGAATACAGCCGTGTCCCATGTATCGGTATGGCCTGACGATCCCAGTCTGATTTTGAGCGCGTGGGCACCGAAAGCGCCCAAGGCGACTCCGGATGATCCAAGTAGGCCACTGACAATCATTAGCGTGCGTTTTGACATGGTGGCGTAGGTTTTTTGGGAACGTGCGGGAATAATTTGTGTCTCGAAGACAGCGAAAAGATTGAGCGAGTTAATTGTTGTCTTTTTTACAAACTTAACCTTTTCGTCGAAACGGCCCGTAACAACGGCCCCTAACACATACTACACTACGCTATGAAAAAAACTGTACTTATCTTTGCCGCTCTTGCGGTTGCTGGCGTCACTTACGCCGCTGATAATGTCAATGTTACAACGAAGCCTTCGTACTCTGTGACGAGCGACTTTTCCTATACTTCGGAGTACGTCTTCCGCGGTGTGAAATATTCGAATGCAGCCTTCCAAGGTTCTATCGAAGTTGGCCAGGACGACGTTCGCGTCGGTATCTGGACTTCCCAGCCGATGAACTCGAAGGGCTATGCGAACGAGACCGATTTCTACGCTGGCTACAAAGTGAAGCTGGATCGCGATCTCACCGCTGACTTCGTTGCAACCTACTATTATTACCCAGAGTCCAACTCTGATCTGAATCAAACGCACCATACCTACGAGCTCGGCGTTGGTGGTACCTACGATCTCGGTGGTCTGAACCCTGGCTTTGCCGGTGTCTCCACCAGCCTCTACTACTACTACGACTTCCGCCTCAAGGCTCAGACCGTTCAGCTCTCGTTTGGCTACAGCCTCCCGTTGACGGATTTCGGCACTTCGCTGGATTTCAGCGTCTTTGGTGGCAATGTTTCCATGCACGACATTGCTCCTGATGCCGAAGGCACAGCGATCAAGGAAGCCTACACCTACTACGGTATCGGCGTGAACATCCCTTACAAGCTGGCTGAAAACGCCCAGATTCACATCGGCGCGAGCTACTCGTCCCACGACAAGTTGTTCAACGGTGTGAACCCGAAGCAGACCCTCGCGGTCAATGCCGGCCTGACCATCGGTTTCTAATCGATTATCGTACTTGCGATTCATTCATTTCGACCCGCCCCATGCATTGGGGCGGGTTTTCTTTTCCCCCAGCGAATTTAGATTCTGTGCAAATGCGTGTTGACAGCCCTTTTTTAACCCCTAGCTGTTGACCCCTTTTCCTTTCATGAAAACGTTCCTCGCCAAAAAAGAGACGGTCCAACCCAAGTGGTATCTTATCGATGCCGAGGGTATGGTGCTCGGTCGTCTCGCGGTCAAAGCCGCCAACATCATCCGCGGCCGCAATAAAGCTTCCTACACCCCGCACGTTGATACCGGTGACTACGTCGTCATCATCAATGCGGAGAAAGTCGTCCTCACCGGCAAGAAAGAGGAAAAGAACGAATACATGTTCTTCTCCGGTTTCGTCGGTGGTGAGCCGCCGTTCGCTCAAGCTCATGCGCGAGCGTCATCCCGAATTTATCCTCACGCACGCCGTCAAAGGCATGCTTCCCAAAAATCGCCTCGCTGCGAAAATGCTGACCAAGCTACGCGTCTTCAAGGGCGCGACACACACGCACGAAGCGCAGAACCCCGTTAAGATTTCCGCCTGAACGAGCATCCCATGAGCGCTGACAAAGCTATTTTCACCGGCACTGGCCGCCGCAAGACCTCCACCGCCCGTATTCGCATCGTCGAAGGCACGGGCAAACTCATGGTCAACGACCGCGAGTTTGAAGATTATTTCTCTCACGAGAATTTCGCCAAGCAGGCTTACGCCCCGCTGCTCACCGTTGAGATGCGCGAAAAGATCGACGTCGTCGCCAACGTATCCGGTGGCGGAGTCGCCGGCCAAGCGGGTGCAGTCGCTCACGGCATCGCTCGTGCGCTGCAGAAGCTGAACGCCGAGCTGCGTCCGGCCCTCAAGAAAGCAGGACACATCAAGCGTGATCCTCGCGAAAAAGAACGCAAAAAGCCCGGCCAGCCCGGCGCCCGCAAGCGCTTCCAGTTCTCGAAGCGCTGATCCATTCGGACGCTCCGCCAGATTTTCAAGGCCGCCTTTTTCAAGGCGGCTTTTTTTGTTTTCTGAAAATTTGAACCGTGAATGCACGCCAATGAACGCGAATTTTTGAAATGCCGGTTTCGACAGATCCATTTCCGGTCTGGATTTATTAGCGTTCATTAGCGTTCATTAGCGGTTCACTAAAAAACAATTTCACTCCTCTCACTATGAAAGTCGGCATCATCGGCGCGTCGGGCTATTCCGGCGAACTTCTCGTAAAACTTCTCCTGTCGCATCCGCAAGTTACCCTCGCGGCCGTGACGTCCCGCTCACAAGTGGGCAAGCCGCTCGCGCAGGTTATTCCCGCGCTGCGTGGCGCTGACCGTGGTTTGAAATTCGTCGACTCCGATGCGGCCGCGCTGGCTGCGAGCGATATCGATTTGTTCTTCCTCGCACTGCCGCACGGTGCTGCCGCTGACTACGCGAAGGTGCTCGTGCCTGCGGGTAAACGGGTCATCGATCTCAGCGCCGATTTTCGTATCAGCGATCTGAATACGTACGAAAAATACTACGGCAAACATCACGCGCCGGAACTGCTGCCGCAGGCACGTTTCGTTTTGCCTGAGCTCACGCCGACGTCATGGAAAACCGAGGCAAAGCTCATCGCTGCGCCTGGTTGTTATCCGACGAGCATTCTGGTTCCGCTTCTGCCGCTGTTGCGGGACGGCATCGTTTCGCGCGAGCACATTGTTGTGAACTCGTTCAGCGGTGTTAGCGGTGCCGGAAAAAAAGTCGATGAGGCCTACCTCTATTGCGAACGCGCCGAAAGCGCCAAGGCATACGGGCTCGTCAAACACCGGCACCTCGCCGAAGTCGAAGAGCAGCTCACGCTGCACACAGGCGCTCCGACCATTCTCCAGTTTAATCCGCACCTTGCTCCGATGCGGCGCGGCATTGCGACGACGATCACGGTGCCCGCAGTGAATCCGTCCATCGATGCCCTTTATGCTTCGTGGAAATCCACGTATGCGAATCGGCCCTTCGTCCAGATTTTGCCGACGGGCGAGACGCCGGACACGGCTTACGTTGTCGGTACGAACCGTGTCGACATCTCGGCGGTGTTCGATCCGCGCACAAAGAATTTCGTGATCACTTCGGCTGAAGATAACTTGGTGAAAGGTGCCAGCGGTCAGGCTGTGCAGATCATGAATCTTTGGTGCGGCTTCGACGAGACGGCCGGACTGGTCTGAGTTTCGTCGACTCGCGCTGACACTGAATTGTAACAATCGCGTCCCACCATGGGCGCGATCACGTCTTCCTGTGTTTTCCCTCGGGAAACTGCTTGTCAGGCGCGCAGGTTTCCACACTGCTCGTGGCTCAGTTTCGTGAATTGCCCGAAAATTCGTTTCGCGTAAGTTTCAACGAACCAACACCTAACTCCAAGGAAATCATGTTAGCCTTCGACAAAAAAATCCTCTTCATCGGCTACGGCGCCGTAGCTGAATGTACGCTTCCGATTCTTTTCAAGCACATCAAAGTGCCGGCAAAGAACGTCACGGTCATGGACTTCGAAGACCGCAAGGAGAAGCTGAAGAAGTGGACGTCGAAGGGAGTGCGTTTCGTGAAGGATCGTGTGACCGAGGAAAACCTCGGCAAGATTCTCGCGAAGCACGTTGGCAGCGGCGATATCATCATCGATCTCGCATGGAATATCGACGCGGTGGAAATCCTTACGTGGTGTCACGAGAATGGCGTTCGTTACATCAACACCTCAGTCGAGGTGTGGGACCCATACTTGGGAATGCCTGATGACAAGCCGACGACCAAGACGCTTTACTGGCGCCACATGAATCTGCGTCGGATGCAGAAGGCGTGGAAAACCAAGGGGCCGACCGCTGTCCTCGAACACGGTGCGAATCCTGGTTTGATTTCGCATTTCACCAAGCAGGGCTTGATCGATATTGGTAACAGCTTGATTGCCGATAAAAAGCTTACCGGCAAAAAAGCCGAAGAGGTTGCGCAACTCATCAAGGACCGCACGTTCAATGTCCTCGCGCAGAAAATCGGCGTGAAGGTTATTCACGTTTCCGAGCGCGACACGCAGGTTACCGATCAGCCGAAACAGATCGGCGAATTCGTCAACACCTGGAGCATTGAAGGCTTCCGCGAAGAGGGCGTCACGACGGCCGAGTTGGGTTGGGGTACGCACGAGAAGACGCTCCCCGCTTTTGCTTATCAGCACAAGGAAGGCCCGAAGAATCAGATTTGTATCGCCCGCATGGGCATGAACACCTGGGTGCGCACGTGGGTGCCGAACTATTCGATACATGGAATGGTTGTCCGTCACGGTGAGGCCTTCACCATCTCGGACAAGCTCACGGTTTGGGCAAAGGGCAAAGCCGTATATCGCCCCACCGTCCATTACGCTTATTGTCCGTGTGATAGTGCCATCGCCTCGCTCAACGAGTTGCGTGGTTACGACTACAAGCTGCAGGATAATCTGCGCATCATGAGCGATGAAATCACAGGCGGTTCCGATATTCTCGGCTCCCTGCTTCTGGGTCACGACTACAACGCGTGGTGGACCGGTAGCGATCTGAGCATCGAGGAATCCCGCAAGCTCGTCCCGCATCAAAATGCGACGACCATGCAGGTCGCGATCTCGGTCACGGCTGCGACGATGTGGATGATCGAAAACCCAGAACAAGGCGTGGTGGTGCCCGACGAACTCCCGCACGACTACATTCTGGACATCGCGAAACCTTATCTCGGCAAGTTCATCTCGAAGTCGTCTGACTGGACTCCGCTGCGCGATTACAAGAACGCGTTCAAGGGGTATAATAAGCCTGACCTCGATCTGAAGGATCCGTGGCAGTTCAAAAACTTCCTCCTACAGGACGGTCGTTGATCTCATTGTTTCCAAACTGCGTGCCGGGCCGGCGTCGCGCAGTTTTGTTTTGGCTCGCCGGCCGACCATCATCTAAGAGGTAAAAATATGATTCCGTTGGCCAAGCTGAAATCGCTCGCAAAAGAACACGGCACACCGCTCTTCATCATCGATCACGACGAGCTGCGTGCAAACTACCGCCAGTTTAAAAAGTATCTGCCGCGCGTGCAGGTTTACTTTGCGGTCAAGGCGAACTCCGATCCGGCGATCGTGCGCACGCTCTACAAAGAGGGTGCCAGCTTCGACGTCGCCTCGATGCCGGAGTTCAAAATCGTTTACGAGAACATCAAGCACATGCCGGCGAAGCAGCGGCAGGATTGGATTTGGGACAAGATCATCTACGCGAACCCGACCAAGCCGACAGATACATTAGAGGAGCTGGATAAGTACAAGCCGCTCGTCACCTTCGACAACCTTGAGGAAATCCATAAGATCAAGAAGCACGCGCCGCATGCCGGTCTCGCGCTCCGTCTCAAGGTTCCGAATACAGGCGCGATGGTGGAGCTCTCATCCAAGTTCGGCGCTTCGCCGGGCGAAGCCGTCGATCTCATTCTTGAGGCGGACCGTCTCGGCCTGACCGTTGAGGGCATCAGCTTCCACGTCGGCAGCCAGACGACGAATTTCGACAACTATGTGCAGGCGCTCAGCCTCACGGCGAACATCTTCCAAGAGGCAAAAGATCGCGGCTACACCAAGATGAACCTCGTCGATATTGGCGGCGGTTTTCCTGCGCCTTACGACTCATCAGTGAAGCCGTTCAAGGAGCTCGCCAAGGTCATCAATTCCGAGATCACTCGTCTCTTCCCGAAGGAGATCCAGATTCTGGCCGAGCCGGGTCGTTTCTTGGTCGCTACGGCGGGTTACTCGGTGTCTGCAGTCGTCGGCAAGGCCATACGCGACGGCAAGCCGTGCTACTACATCAACGACGGCGTGTATCACACGTACTCGGGCGTTATTTTCGACCACTGTCATTATCCGATCAAAGCCTTCAAGAAGGGTGCGACGCAGATCAGTGCTGTTTTTGGCCCGACCTGCGATGCGCTCGATGTCGTTTCGATGGCGGAAAACTTGCCTGCGCTCGAACGCGGAGATTTCGTGTATAGCACCAATATTGGTGCATATAGCCACGCTTCTTCGACGTACTTTAACGGTTTCCCACCGGCAAAAGTTGTACACGTAAACGAGTGACGCGGGCCTGAGGTCGGCGTTATTCGCTCTGGGACGAATATCTCGAAGCGGCTTTCTTCGGCTTAGCCGTAACGATGCAGTAGAGGGTGGAGCCCGTTGTCTCTAACGGGCTGGTTTGGTAGCGACTTCGATCAAGCCCGATGGGGACATCGGGCTCCACCTTCTGCACAGCGCTCCTCGCTGGATATTGTGCTTCAACTGCATCGTTCCGGCTTAGGTTGGAGGCGCGGTGCCCTCACCGCGCATGGCCGACGAGGGCGTCGGCCCTCCATCTTCAAGCAAATCGGGAGAATATCTTTCTCTTACAATTTTCTGAAATGCTCCGGAGTATATTGCTCCGGAATCTTAACTTCGTAGCGCGAACAAGCTTCGGCCCGCACTTCCGGTGCGGGCTTTTTCTTGGGGCTTGAGCTTTGGCGATGAGTTCGCAGGGGGCGTTTTTTCTGAAATAGGCCCGACAAAGCTCTCGGGGAAATCGGAAGTAGGGTGGCGGCAAAATTTGCCCCAGGGTATAGGCCTCAGGTGGAAACCGGGAGTAGTGTTGGGTTGTTGGCTTAAAAAACTAATTTAAGTGTAACTCAATTAAGAGTTAACGTGAGCGTCGGAGGCTCTGGCATCGGCTTTGCATATTCAGCGTTTGCTGCATGTCAGACGTCGACCAAGATTCCAAAACTGAGCTTCCGACCGAGAAACATCTGTCGGAAGCTCACGAGAAAGGCCAGTTCGCCAAGTCCCCGGAAATCTCCGTGGTGGCGATGCTGGCGGCGACGTTGGTGGCTCTTTCGCTGACTTTGGGCACTGCGGTGCACGATGTCGGTTCGTTGGCGGTGAATATATTCTCGCAGCTTCACTCGATCCAGCTCGTGAACAGCACCATGCCATCGCAAGTGGCTGATATTCTCATCGTAATCGGCAAGGCCTTATTGCCGATCATCGGCGCCGCAGTGGTGGCCGCCTTGGTCTCGGGCGGCTTGCAAAGCGGGTTCCGCTTCACGCCTGAGGTGATCGGTTTACGCTTCGAGAATCTCAATCCAGCGTCGGGTTTTCAAAAGCATGTTTCTAAAGCGGTTCTGGTTCGCTCCGGCGTAGATCTGTTGAAACTTGTATGTATCGGGATGGTTCTCTGGGTGGCGGCGCGCGGGTTGTTCCGCGATCCGCTTTTCTCCGCGCCGGTCGAGGCCGCATATCTCGGGCAGTTTCTTCGCACTGCGACGATGACGTTTCTTTCGCGGTTAATCCTGATGTTAGGTGTAATTGCGGCGATTAGTTACTTTTACGAGTTGTACAAATCGCGGCGCGATCTGATGATGACACGCCAAGAGGTTAAAGAGGAGGGCAAGCAAGCTGAGGGCGATGGGTTAGTGAAAAACGCGATGCGTCGCATGGCCCGTCGGCTCGTGCAAAAGCAGATGTTGGCCAATGTGCCTACGGCTGACGTCATCGTGACCAACCCCACTCACTATGCCGTGGCCCTCAAATACGAACGCGGACGCGATAAGGCTCCCGTTATTTTGGCCAAAGGCGAAAACCAGTTTGCCCGCCGCATCAAAGCCCTCGCGGCCGAACATGGTGTGCCCATGATCGAAAACAAGCCGGTGGCTCGTATGCTCTACGCACTTGGGCGGGTCGATGAACCGATTCCCTCCGAGCTCTACCAGGCCGTGGCTGAGATCCTGGCCTTCGTGTATCGGACCCATCGATACTATTTCTATCGCTTGAAATCCCGCCGGGCCGAGGCAGCAACCGCCGCTGTCAACGTCGAGGCGCAAACCGAATTTTAATCCCCAGCCATTTCCCCATGTCCGCTGCTCCCGCCAACGCCGCCGCCCCTATGCTCATCGCGCAGCCCATGCTGAACAACCTGATGAAGCGGGCGGATCTGATCTTCACCGCCGCATTGTTCGGCACGGTGTTGCTGCTGATCGTGCCGGTGCCTCCATTCATCCTCGATTTGTTGCTGGCGCTTAGTATCGGCATGTCGCTGCTCGTGTTGATGGTGATCGTGTACGTGAAGGATCCGCCCGAGTTCTCGGGTTTCCCCACGATCCTGCTGGGGCTCACGCTCTATCGTTTGGCGCTTAATATTTGTTCGACCCGGCTTATTCTCACCAAGGGCCATGCGGGTAATATCATCGAGTCATTCGGCAACTTTGTCATTCAGGGCAACTACATCGTTGGCTTCGTGGTGTTCTTGATCCTGATCTTGATCAACTTTGTGGTCATCACCAAGGGCGCGGGTCGTATTGCCGAAGTGAGTGCACGTTTCACTCTCGATGCCATGCCCGGCAAACAGATGGCCATCGATGCCGAGCTCAATGCCGGCATCATCGATGAGATCACGGCCACTACGCGCCGTCTGAAAATTCAGAAGGAAGCCGATTTCTACGGCGCGATGGATGGTGCTTCGAAGTTCGTGCGCGGCGACGCCGTGGCGGGCATTCTTATCACGCTGGTAAACGTCCTCGGCGGTTTCGCCATCGGCGTATTTCAAATGGATCTTTCGCTTGGTGAGGCATTGCAGAAATTCACTCTGCTCTCGATCGGTGACGGCCTCGTCGCACAGGTTCCCGCGCTGATCGTTTCAGTTGCGGCCGGTATCCTTGTCACCCGCGCTTCCGAAAACACCAACTTGGGCGTTCAGATCGGTCGCCAGTTCGTGAAGTACCCACGCGCACTCGGCATCGCGGCCAGCATGCTGGGTATTTTCGGTCTGATGCCCGGAATGCCTGCTTTCCCGTTTTTTCTTCTGGCGGGGTCGATCGGTTATGTTGCCTGGATGCTTAAGAAGCAGGCTCCCGAGGAAGCAGCGGAGACGGGCCTGGTCAACGCAGCCGACAAAAAAGGCGCCAAGCCTGCCGCTGGCGGTAAAGAACCGATTGTTACCGGTAAGCACGGCCCCACGGGGTCCGACGATTTACGCAAGCTCATCGAATTGGATACATTCGCGATTGAGATTGGTTATGGGCTGCTTCCGCTCGCGGATGCCGCAAAGGGCGGCGACCTGCTCTCACGCGTCACCGGCGTTCGTCGCACGCTGGCTCGCGAGAAGGGTATTATCGTGCCGCCCGTTTCGGTGCGCGACAATCTGGAACTCGAATCCAACGACTACCGCTTCCTTCTTCGCGGGAAAACCATCGCTCGCGGCAGCGTGCTTGCTGGCCGCTGGATGGCCATGAATGTTTCTGGCAGCACCGTGAAGTTGCGTGGCGTGCCCACGCGCGAACCCGTTTTCAATCTTGAAGCGACATGGATCGAGGAAACCGAAAAGAAGGCGGCCGAACTTAACGGCTACACGGTCGTCGATCCGTCGTCGGTCATGATCACGCACTTGTCCGAATCGCTAAAATCCATCGCTCACTTGCTGCTGGGCCGTCAGGACGTACAAGCCCTCGTCGATCACGTGAAGGAAGCCAACCCCGCGCTCGTGGCCGAGTTGCTGCCCGATCTCGTCAGCCTCGGTATTATTCAGCGCGTGCTGCAGAACCTGCTTCGCGAAAACATTTCGATCATCAACCTGCCGCTCATCCTCGAGTGCATTGGCGACTATGCCTCGATCACGAAAAACCCTGACGATCTCAGCGAACTCGTTCGTCGCCGCCTCGGTATGTATTTTGTTCCCGAATACGAGTGCCGTCCCGGTACGATCAAGGCACTCACGCTCGATCCGCGGTTGGAGCAGCTGCTTGCCAGCAAGATTCATCGTACCGCCAGCGAAGTGGGCCTCGCGCTTGACCCGGCCACGGGCCACCACCTGCTCAACGAACTTAATCAACGCACCGCCGAGCTGGTCCAGCAGGGTCTGCCCGCTGCGATCATTGTTTCGACCGAAATCCGCCTTCCGCTCAAGCGCTTCTTTGAACCGTCTCTGCCGCGTTTAGTGGTGTTGGCTTTTCAGGAGCTGCCTTCGTCGGTCGATGTGGAAAACGCCGGCTTCATTCCTGTGCCTGCACACCTGACCCGTATGGAAACCGCCAAAGCCGCTTGATTTTGACATGAGCACACCCACCAAGCCCTCCACGCTCCAAGCCGGTGCCACCTATAAATTTGTTGTGCGCTCCGCCGAGGAAGCGGTGCAAACCATCCGTGAACGCCTGGGCGAAAACGCCCGCGTGCTCTCGGTTCGCCAGGTCGGTGCGCAAGGCCTCGCGCGACTCTTCCAAAGCCCCAAGTTGGAGGTCATCGCGCAGGTGCCGGAGGCCGAGACGAACCTTTCGCCGTATCCACCCGATGGAGGCGGCGAATCCGTCGCTGGGCGCAACGGTGCTTCTTCCGACGATGCAGGGTTGTCGGGTCGTGTGACCGACTATGCCGCCGCACGGGCTGCTGCTTCGATGGCGTTGCGCGACATCCCGACAAGGCTGCCCGAACTTTTGCGGCGCTCAGGTTTTTCCGAGGCCATGCTGGCGCGCTTGCAAGGGCTGCCGGTTTTCGCGGCGCAACAAGACCAGCCGCTCCACCACGCTATCGCCGAGGTGGGCCAAGCGCTGCGGCAGATCGTGCAAAAGCGCCCGGCGCATCCGCTGCCTGCACGCGTGGCGTTTTTGGGCACGCCCGGAGTTGGCCGCACCACGGCGTTGTGCAAGTGGCTCGCCAAGGAAGTTTTTTCACGTCAGCGCATGGCGCGTGTGTTGAAGGCCGAGTTCGACCGACCGAATCCGGCCGAGGGACTAGCGGTGTTTTGTGAAGCGCTGGGATTGACGCTCGATTATTTTGCGCCTGGGCAGGACGAAACTTCCGGCCGCACCACACCTGACGAATCGGGTGGGGCGCTCTACGCTGATTTGCCGGGACTTTCGCTGCGTGCGCCGGGCGAAAACCTCGTGCTTAAGAAATTTCTCGACCGCGAGAAGTTCGATGGGCGCGTGCTCGTGCTCAATGCTGCTTACGATCCGGTGATGTTGCGGCGTGCATATGCCGCCGGTCGCGATCTGGGTGCGACGCATCTTGTTTTCACCCACCTCGACGAACTAGAACATTGGGGTAAACTCTGGGACTTCCTCATCGAAGGCGAACTCACCCCGCTTTTTCTCGCGACCGGCCCGAGCCTAACCGGCGATTGCGAGGAAGCCATGATCGATGCCGTTCTGCGGCGGACGTTGCCCGGCGCATAACTTTCCGACCCAACAACCCTTTTTTAATTTCTAAACATGCGCTTTATCTTTCTCATTGGCGGTTTTGTCGGTTTCTTCCTGGTTACGGTCACGGGCTTACTCGCTGATCGCAATATCGACCTGGTTTTGCGCGATGCATCGATCGCTGCGCTCGCGGGGGCGATTCTCTTCCGCTGGTTCTGGGCGATTTTTGTTAAGCTGCTCAGCCAAGCGGTACGGTCAAAAAGAGCGACGCGTCAGGCGGCCGAAGATGCCGCCGCCGCCGTGGCCAAAGCCGCCGCCAACGCCGCGATCAAGGGCCGATAATCCGGCCAAGTCCGCTTGGATACTGCGAATTTATAAGATTTATAATTATGTAATAGTTTAACCTAGATTGTTTAATAAAACATTGCCGGAAATAATTAAAAAATTCCGTAACGACAAATAACTAATTCGTAAGACCTAAACAGCGAGGTGTCTCGCTGACGCATCACAGTGCGCCTCAGACAAGCCACAGAATCACCGGCTCCGGGCCGGAATTCACCGACCTGTGTCGTCGGGTGGCTTCAGGTAGAGTTATAGCACGTTAGGTTTTTGGTTACACAGAGGGAAGTTAGTGGGGCGGGCGTGTTAAATGCCACGCCCGCCCTTTGCTTTTTGCCAGCTCCTTGAGCTTGGCGTGGCGTTGGCCGGGATTAAGGTTGGCTCAATAATTATGGCCGTTTCCCAAACCACGCTCACGATCCGCACTCGCGGCAAGGGATTGCATGAGATCACCGAGTCGGTTGCCCGCGAACTCGCACGCAGCGGACTCAAGCGCGGCACGGTGACGATCTTCTGCCAGCACACGAGCTGCAGCCTCGTCATCATGGAAAACGCGGACCCGACGGCGCGTACCGATCTCGAAGCTTGGTTGGAGCGACTGGTTCCAGAAAACGATCCGCATTTCGAGCACACGCTCGAAGGTCCGGACGACATGCCCAGTCATATCAAAATGGCGCTTACCCGCACGAGCGAGACCGTGCCGTTTACCGATGGTCAAATGCTGCTTGGCACTTGGCAGGGGCTTTTTCTCTGGGAGCACCGCCGTCATTCGCACACGCGCACGCTGATCGTGACTGCGGTTGGCGAGTGAGCCTAGTTGCGTGGGCTTGACCCTTGGGCAGGTCGCCGTCAGTCACGGCCGGTATGCAAATCGAAATCGATGAGCCGACTTTTCTGCGCGATCTGGTTAAAGTATCCCGCCAAAAAATCCACCAAGTGAAGTGGATCGATCGCGATGGCACTGAGCGCGTGACGCGCCTGAGCCTGCCCGAACACGCCCGCCTCAATACCATTGCTCACGGTCGGAAGATTTCCATGAGCGAAGTGATGCGCCAAGCTGCTCACGTCCCAGTGGTGCAGCCTGGTCGTAAATCACCGCAGCCCGACGCAGAAGCGTGAGACTCCTTTCTGGATGCGCGGTGTAACTTGCTGCTTATGAGTTAGCGAACGCGCCTCAGGCCTTGCCCTTGAGCATCTCGGCGAGCGCGGCTTCATCAATCTCGCCCTTCACTTCGTGCAGTTGATGGAGGATCGACATCCGGTCGTCGGGGCCGCTCGACGAAATTTCGAGCATCCAGTCTTCGGTTTTCGCTGCGGCGACGATGACTTCGTCGGCCCAGGCGATAACTTCGGTGGCTTCGACGAAGCCGCCGGTGATGCCGCGAATGAAGTACTCTGCTTTTGTGCGATGGTTCATTTGAATACTCGGACCAGAAAGCGCGCCCGTTGCCAAGCGACTATAGAATGAAAATCGCGGAAGCGTGGAACGGCGGGAGTACGAGAAGGGTGGGGCCCGCAACGAGCAGGATTATTCTTCGGTTCAGCTTTTTTCGCGCTCCAGCGATTCGTTTCGTGAAGTTTAAAACAGTGAGCCCTGCACGAGTCTCGGCGCAGGTGCATCCGGCGTTAGTTTCGGCGGGCAGAGTTTTCTGAGCGCCTGGGCTAATGGGCACTTTGCCTCGTCGATGGTTTGCCCCTGGCGGTAGAGTTTGAGCAGCTGGATCGAACGTTGGGCCAGCATGCGTCGAACCTCACGGCGTTTGCCTTTCACGAGCGGGATATGCATGTGATCGTAGCCGGTCGTTTGATGGCGCATCCACGCGATGACGGCGGCGGCTGCTCGTTGGTCGATGGGAATGCGTTCGGTTCGCGCCACGGTGCCGCTGCCCACAGGCACGGCGTGGTCGGCGATCAGACGGGACAGCGCCTCGGCTTTGGAGGCGTGGAGGGGATGGAAATCGAGACAGGCGAGCACGGCCCCGCGAAAGTCTTCCGCGTAAACCACTTGTTCGGCGGCACGACGTTTGCGGCCTGAGTCGAGCTTGCGCTGGTAGCCCGGATCTTGGCGCTCAACGACTAGTTCGGCTCGGAGCACTTCGATGCGGACGGCGGGCGCCCAGATGCCTTTGGAGAAACGTTTTCGTCCCTTTACTTCGATCATGGTCCACGAGGGACCGTCCTGTTTAATCCGGCGACTGAGTGCCGGGTCGCCGGGTGGAAGAAGTATCCAGCCAGCGGGTACAGCTAGAATACAGCCATCGGCACTTAAGACATGGCGTGGCTTGGCGAACGGACGGACTTCACGGGTTTCGTGCGGCACGCGGCGATGGAAAGCGTCTGCTGGCGAAGCACAAGCCCCGAGCGCAGGACTGGCCAATTGACGGCAATGGCTACGCCAAAATTCGCCGCGTCACTCGCTCGCGCATGAATTCGGTCACGAAGCCGAAGCAGAAATAGGCGTAATCAAAAGCGCTCATGTCTGCGTAAAGAACTCATTAAAAGCTACCTATCGACATAATTAGGCGCGACCGCAGACCGTATAATCCACCCAATGTCAGTATCCAGCCTGTCTTCGGCGACGGCACGTACTCCGTCCGCGCCGATTCCCCTTTCAACAAAACACCATTATGTTCACCCGTATCCGCCCGGTTGTCTCCGGCCTTTCGTTTTGCCTCGGCTTGGCGCTGCTGGCTACGCCCGCAGTCCTGCTCGCAGCACCTACGATCACTAGTTCGGCAACGTTGACGGTGAATCAAGGCATCGCCATCGCCTACCAGATCACCGCTAGCGGCTCGCCCACGTCGTATGCCGCCTCCGGGCTGCCTGCAGGCTGGACCATCGACACTATCAACGGCGTGGTTCTCGGCCAGGTTGCCAAATCGGCCGTCACCGGCTCGACCATCACGTTCAACGTCACCGCAACCGACGCCACTGGCTCCTCAACACCGCGCGCCGTGACCTGCACGGTCGCCGCGCAACTCGCACTCTCGCAGCAATACCGCGTCGGCTCCATCGATACGACTGCGCCCGTGCCGTTTTGGGTATCGCAACCAGTTTTGCCTGACGACACGGTGCTTGTCACCGGTGGTCGGATACAGGCCAGCTCTTTTGCTCAACTCGCCACTGTCGCCAACGGCCCCGCCGGCACGCCGTCGCTCCCGACCCTGTCTGCGTTTTCGCCGACCACCTGGGGTTCCGTGACGCCCGCCACCGCCACGAGCCGCTCCGCTCACGTCGGCATTCCAGCCAATTGGAGCACCGGCATTTATGCCTTGCGGTTAGTTAATGGAGCCAATGCCGGTCCAGCCGTACTCGTCAACGCCCCCGACGCGTGGTATGCGATGGGCGAGAATGGCTGCGAAGCCTCGCCAGGAAAAATGCTCTATGTCGCAGGCCATTGCCTGTCGTACACGGGAAATACTTCAACCATTGCCCTGGTCCAAAACGGCACTCAGGTCGCGACCATGACCGCCACGGTCCTGACGAAAGACCAGCGTGGCTGGGGCTACGGTCTCACTGCGACCATGCCATCGGTGCCATACGGCATTTACGAGGTTTGGGTTCACAACGGTTTTGGTGGTGCCAATGGTTGGTCTAAAGTCACCGACCCGTTGTCCGTGATCCCGGCCTTCACCTGGCCGTCCGCGATGGTCGACTTCGACGCCATGGCGGGCGCAGACGACGCTGCCAGAATGGCCGCCGCCTTCGCCGCACTGCCTGCCGCAGGTGGCACCATCAACTTGCCAGGCCGAACCATCAGCCTTTCCTCGTCGATCGTTCTTCCAGCAAAGTGCCGCCTCAAGGGGCAGGGCCGGGCCGCCACCACGCTGTCGTTCGCCGGTTCCTGCACATCGCCCCTGATCAACAGCTCGAAGGCTCCCGCCGGTATCACCGGACAGGATACATTCGCCCTCGAAGACCTGAAGATCTATGCCCCCGTTGAGTTCACCGACATCGCCATCCAGCGCGCTTACCAGTACGGAGCCTATGCCCCTGGTTGGCTCAAGCGCGTCCACGTGGCACTCGACGGCCACTCCGTAAATGGCCTGACTGCCACCAGCGTCTGGCTCCGGCAAACCGCCAATTTCGCCATCGAAGATTGCCTCTTCGAAACCTCGACCGGCGTGGAAGCGGCTGACGGCGTTTTCGGTCTACGGTTGGTCAATAGCACGATGAGCTGGCGGATCAACGCGCTCTATCTCTATGGCCACACCTCGCACGTCGTTGTCGACAACTGCACTTTCAAACTTCGCGGTGTCATCTCGTCGACCCTCCCGAATCCCAATGCCGGCGTCTGGTTTACGTGCTTCCGGAGCGGCAGTGGTTCTGTCGGCGGGCAATACTGCAAAAACGTACTCCTCTCAAATTCAACAACCACTCGTGAATACCTAAACTACGACTTGCCTGCCTGGGTGTGTTTCACGAGCGATGGCACCAACTCCATCTATTTCGGTCAGTTTACAGCCAACGGCACCTCGATCACGCTGCCATCCCCGACGAAATCGATGGCCAGCGCTACCACGCCGGCCCTCTACGACTGGACTGGCTGCCGTGCATCGATCCTCGATGGCACCGGGGCGGGACAGCACCGAACTATCATCTCAGGGGCAATACCCGGCTCCACATCGCTCCAAATCGACCGCCCTTGGGATGTCGCTCCCGATGCCTCCTCAGTCATCGAGATCGGCGCTCAGCTCGGCAATACCCTGTTGATCAATAACGATTGGAGTCACGTCCGGCTCATTCAGCACTACTTCGTCGGCGTGAACAACACCGTCGCTGGTGGCACCTTGGGTGATGCAGGCGGGCAGCTTACGACCTGCATCGCCATGGCCGGGTATCATTACGATGGATACTTCCCCTCGTCCCAGCTTCAGTTCCTCTCGATCAACAACCCGCACGGCAAGGTCAACTACGGCTTTGCCGGTGTCGATGTTTCCCACTATGAAAACACCGAGCCCCGTCCCGTGAGCGAGACGGCCTACGTCGTACGCGACATGCGTGTGAGCGGAACCGGACTTGTCGAGGGCAAGACGGAGTCCGGCTATTACAACAAAAGCACCACGCCGTTCACCGAGGTCCACATGCCGGTGCGCGATGTGCTCTTCGAGCGTTTCCCCGGGCAGATCGTTAAGAAGAACTTCGACGACTACGGCGGCTCTCTTGCCGCACGTCTGATCAACGCCGCGACGCTGCCGCTCACCACGGCTGTCCGCCTTCCGGACACGGCCTATCCAGCGCCCACGCCGACCAGCTTGCCATCGACTAGCACACTGCTCCCAGCCAACTCCGCTGTCACCTCAGGCCACAGCGTGACCTACGGCATCGATGCCGTTGGCTCGCCCGCCCCAGCTCTTCAATGGCAGGTGTCTACCGACGGCGGTATCACCTGGAATAACTTAGCGAATGGTTCGATCTATTCGGGCGTCACAACCGATACGCTCACCATCGCCAATGCCTCGTCCACGCTGAACGGAAATAAATACCGCTACGTTCTCACCAACACGGCTGGCACTGTCGCCGGTTCGCCGACCACGCTCAACGTCGCTGCCGCTCTCCTGGCCAACCCGCTCAGCCTCGTCGTCGATGCCGATGGCAATGTCTACGTCTCCGACAGCACCAACAGCATTATCCAAAAAATCTCCGCTAACGGTGCAGTGTCGCTCGTCGCCGGTGCCTATCGCGTACCGGATTCCCTCGACGGCTCTGGTGCGAACGCCCGTTTCCGCAATCCCTCCGGCCTCGCCCTCGATACCGCAGGCAATCTCTTCGTCGCCGACACGGGCAACTCGACTATTCGTAAGATCGTCATCGCGTCCGGTGAGGTTTCTACCGTAGCTGGTTCGGCCTCCGCAGGCTTCGCTTCGCCTGCCGATATCAGTGTGGGCGCCTCTGGCGACCTTTTCGTGGCCGATACCGGAAATCACACCTTGCGTAAGATCTCCGCTAGCACCGTGACGACACTGGCTGGTTCGGCAGGCGACCTCGGTACCTCAGATGGCTCCGCAGCGACGGCCCGCTTCAATAGCCCCGCAGGCATCGCAGTTTCCACCGGCGGCAACATCGTCGTCGCCGACACCATCAACGACACGATCCGCGCTTTCGACGGCACCACGGTCACCACCCTCGCGGGAACTTACGGCATCGCCGGCACTGCGAATGGCCCGGGCAGCACAGCACTGTTCTCCGGCCCCACCGGTATCGCGGCCGATGCTTCAGGCAATCTCTACGTCGCGGATACACAGAATTCTACCGTCCGGAAAATCTCCAGCAGCGGCACGGTCTCGACTGTTGCTGGCTTGCCCGGCGTGGCCGGTTTGAAGGACGGCATTGGCGACAACGCCTGGCTCAATAAGCCCCGCGACGTCGCTCTCGATTCTGCAGGCACCCACCTCTACGTCGCCGACACCGGCAACGCCTCGATTCGCAAAATCGACCTCGTCACGGGCAATGTCTCCACGCTCGTGCTCACCTCGGCAGCAAGTAGCTCTTCATCATCCTCTGGGAGTAGTTCGAGTTCCTCTTCGTCGTCCTCCAGCGGCAGTTCAAGTTCGTCATCAAGCAGCTCCTCTTCATCGAGCTCGTCGTCGTCAAGCAGTTCGGGTGCTCCGGCCACAGGCGGTGGCGGCGGTGGTGCGTGCAGCATCCCGGCCCTAGCCGCGTTTCTCGCGTTGGCTGTATCCAAAAACCTAGCACGCCGCCGATCGGCCTGAGCAAAAGTCCCGAGCACAACTTTTCCATGCGACCCAAGAGAATCATTCCGCCGATATTATTAACACTCCTGCTCTGCGGCCTCACCGCCTGCGGCGGAGGCGGCAGCAAATCCGCGCCAGCGCCCACCACGCCAACGCCTCCGACAACTCCAACCACGCCGACCACCCCTACGCCGCCCGTCACACCCCCGGTTACGCCGCCCGTGACGCCCCCGGCGAAGATCTACGGCGCTGAGTTCACCGTTAGCCCCACTGGCATCGATAGCAATCCGGGCACCGCAGCTGAACCTTTTAAGTCCCTCGAAAAGGCCCGCGATGCGGCGCGCGCCGTCATTGCGAAGGGCATGCCCGCTGGTGGCATCGCCATCTGGCTCAAGGGTGGCGTTTATGAGCGCACAGCCACTCTGGAGCTTGGCCCCCTCGACTCGGGCACCAGCGCGACCCAGGCCGTCGACTGGCGTGCGGTGCCGGGCGAGACCGTGCGCATCAGCGGCGGCCGCAAACTCGATGCTTCGAAATTCGTCAAGGTCGCCAGCTCGTCCCCGGTCTGGAGCCGCCTCGATGCCTCCGCCCAGGGTAATGTGGTTCAGATCGATCTGAAGGCTCAGGGAATCACCGATTTTGGTACACTCAGGCAGCGTGGTTTTGGTAAAACCGAACGGGCTGCGTTGGAACTGTTCGTCGATGCATTACCCATGTGGCTGGCGCGTTATCCCGACGTGGATGCCCATGAGCCGAACCAATCAATAGTAGGTAATGAATTTACCCTCTACGGCACCGTCAGTCCTGCTGTGGCTGGCGTCTACACGAAATACAAAGTCGAGGACGGCGTTTCCGCGTACAAGCGCACCTTTGGCAGCCAAGAGTTCAC
Source organism: Verrucomicrobiota bacterium (assembly GCA_016721945.1). Classification (GTDB taxonomy): domain Bacteria; phylum Verrucomicrobiota; class Verrucomicrobiia; order Opitutales; family Opitutaceae; genus JADKHC01. The sequence continues at coordinate 107,485 of JADKHC010000007.1, forward strand.
GCTGCACCGCACCATCGCCAAGGATGTGACGACCGGTGAGGCAGGTTGGAGATGGTATCTCAACACGGCCGCCTCCCAGTCTGAAGCCGTCTGGTGGAGCGATATCAAGGCGGCGGATGACCTGCCCCGGCATTTCTACGGAAACAACAAAACTACCGGTACGCTCACGGGCGTAAATCCGGCCAGTCCGTTTCATGGCTATCTCAATACCGCCGTCCCTATAAGCGCCGCCTCCTTCACCTATGCCGGCGATCGTCCATCCCGCTGGGCGAGTGCGCCCGATCCCTGGGTCGACGGATTCTGGTCGAGCGAATGGGAGGAGCAACACTACCCAGTTACCATCGACACCGCTTCGAGACGGATCACGCTGCAAGGCGCTCCGGCCGGCTTCACCATCCAACCGCACCAAGCGTGGTTTGCCTACAACCTGCTGGAAGAGATTACCCAACCCGGGGAATGGTATCTGGATCGCGCCAGTGGGATTTTGTATCTCTGGCCGACGGCGGGCTTTGGCGCCTCATCCGACGTCATCGTTTCCATCTTGGAGACTCCGATCATCAAACTCGCAAAAGTGGATTTCTTAACTTTTCGCGATCTCACGCTCGAGGCTGCGCGGCATCTCCTGATCGAATCGCGCGGAGGCAGATATATCACTGCCGACAGTCTGACGCTGCGCAACTCTGGCGGCGGTGCGATCGATGTACGGGATTTCTGGAGTGTCCAGGTAAGCGAACGTCGGGACAGCACGGAGACCCGCCTGAGTCGCTGTGTGATCGTCAACTGCGGCCACACCGCAGTGTGGCTCATCGGTGGCGATCGCAAAACACTCACGCCCTCCAATAACACGATTGAGAATTGCGACATCAGTTACTTCGGCCGTTTCCAAGCCAGCGGTATTATGGGCATCAACGTCGAAGGTTGCGGTGCGATTATTCGCCACAATCGCATTCATCACGCTCCGGATCGCGCCATTAACTACGGAGGCAACGACCACCTGATTGAGTTCAACGAACTCGACCATCTCTGCCTTCTCTGCGCCGATGCTGCGGCTATCTACACCGGCAGCTGGAGCACGCGTGGCTGCAAGGTGAAGAACAACTTCATTCACCACGTCCGCTCGTCCATCAACGGTTCCCAAACTCACGGCCTCTATGTCGACGAGTGCGGCGAAGGGGCTTGGTCCGAGGGGAACGTCTTCTACGAACTCGGCGGTGCCGCCCACAAGTACGGTGGCCGCGACAATGTCGCCATCAACAACCTCATCGTGAAATGCGGCTCCAGTCTTTGGCTCGACGATTGGGGTTTGAACCGTGCCAACCCCGTCCTGCCAGCAGGAGACCCGAATCAGAAACCGAACTACGCCGAATATCTAACCCATCCGGTGACGGGACTGCTCGCACTCGGTTACCAACAGTCGCTGTGGGCATCGCGCTATCCAGAGGCCGCCGTGATCCCGAACACCTGGGCCGCCCTCATCGCCGATCCCGACACATGGCTCACGCCGCGCAACTGCACCTTCGCGCGTAACGTGATCTGGCAGGAAGCCCCCGGCTACATCTTCCGTTTCGACAAGGCCAAGAAGTACCTCAACAACGGCGACAAGCTGGAAACTCTCAACCTCCGCGGACAGGACCCGCTCTTCACTGACGAGGCGAACCTAAACCTCCTGCTAAAGCCAAACTCGCCCGCATTTCTCATCCCCGGTTTCAAGGACATCCCCTTCGACGAGATCGGCGTTCAGCCATAACTAACAACCATCGACCATGCCCGCCGTTCGTCTGCCATTTTGCAGGAGCCCGTTGTCCCTAACGGGCTGGTTCGTAAAGTGCATCGCTCAAGCCCGATGTGGACATCGGGCTCCACCTCGGCATACCGCTTTGCGCGGCCTTTTTGCCGCAGCCCTGCTCTGCGGCCTCACCGCCTGCGGCGGTGGTGGCAGCAAATCCGCACAAGCACCAACGCCCACCACGCCAACGCCGCCGACACCTCCAATCCCGCCGATCACCCCAACTCCGCCTGCTCGCGTTTACGGTGCCGAGTTCACCGTCAGTCCTACGGGCGATGACAAAAATCCTGGCACCACGGCCGCGCCTTTCAAAACATTGGAAAAAGCCCGTGACGCCGTACGCGCCGCTATCGCCAAAGGCGTGCCTGCCGGTGGCATCGCCGTGTGGTTGCGTGGTGGCGTCTATGAGCGCAGTTCCACCATGGATCTCAATACGAGCGATTCAGGGGCCTCGGCGGCGGATTCAGTCGACTGGCGCGGTTACCCTGGCGAGGAAGCGCGCATTGTTGGGGGGCGTCGGCTGTCGCCCTCGTTTTTCACATTGGTCACGAGCGCCTCGCCCATCTGGAGCCGACTCGATGCTTCTGCGCAGGGCAGGGTGGTGCAGATTGATCTGAGGGCACAAGGGATCACCGATTTCGGAGTCCTGAAACAACGCGGCTTTGCATCGAGCATAGGGGCGGCTTTGGAACTGTTTATCGATGCCCAACCGATGACGTTGGCGCGCTGGCCCGATGTCGATGAGTCGGCGTTACTCCAGGATCCGACGGATAGTTCTATTGAGCTGTTCGGTACCACGAACCCCGATGTCGGCGGTACGTACACAAAAGTGGGTGTCGCGGACGAGGTTCCTTATTTCCAGCGAAACGCACTCGTGGGCGGGCTGCCCTATTATCTGCGTCGTATGACTTGGGTGGATAACGGCAACCGTGGAAGGGCCTGGTTCGTTACCACGAATTTGACCGGCTGGCCCAAGGATACGAATGCCTGGTGGTCGACGGGCGCGGAGCTGGGCCTCTTTCACCCGGATAACGTCCATGCGACCGCCGGTGCGGTTACCGCGTTGAATCCTGCTCGTCTGAATCACGGCTACGCTCACACGGCAGACCCGGTCTCGGCTGTCAGTTTCACCTACGTGGGTGATCGACCGTCGCGCTGGACCCAAGCGACGGACCTCTGGGTCGATGGTTATTGGAGCGAACCTTGGGCCCAATTCCATTTGCCCGTCGCCACCATCGACCAAGCGAACCACCGGCTGACGCTGCTCAACGCGCCATATTCCTACGGTCTCAAAGCCGACCGGCCTTGGTACGCCTACAACTTGCTCGAAGAAATCACCCAGCCCGGCGAGTGGTATCTGGACCGAACCAGCGGCTTGCTCTATTTGTGGCCTCCGGATAGTTTCGGTGCCAGCTCGGATGTCGTCGTTTCCCTGCAAGAAAACGCCCTCTTCGCGTTGCACGGGACCACAAATTTTTCATTTCAAGATCTTACGTTTGAAGCCACTCGCGGCAGTCTCCTCAATATCTCGGGCGGAAAAAATGTCACGCTCGCCAATCTCGTGCTGCGCAATTCTGGGAGCACGATGGTCTCGGTGGCAGGGGAGTCCTGTCTCGTCAGCCGTTGTCTCCTCACCGGTGCCGGCGGGACTGCCATTCTGCTTACTGGTGGCGACCGCAAGAGCCTGACTGCCGGAAATATCCGGATGGAAGACTGCGAGGTTAGTGACTTCGCTCGGTTCGTTCGCAGCGGACAGACGGGCGTCAAAATTCGGGGCTGTGGCAACATCCTGCGCAATTCCTATATCCACGATACGGCGCAGTCGGCCATCGATTTTGGCGGCAACAACCACCTGATAGAACTTAACGAAATTCACGACGTCGACAAGATCACCGCAGATGCCGGCGCGATCTATTCAGGCCGCGATTGGGGCGCCCGGGGCAATATCGTGCGCCACAATTTCATTCACGGGCTCCATTCCATCTTCGGCTCCGACCTCAACGGCATCTATCTGGATGACTGCGTGAGCGGCATCCGCGTCGAAGGTAATGTCATCTACGACGTCGCGGGAGCGGCGATCAAGGTTGGCGGCGGGCGCGACAATATTCTCGTGAACAACCTGCTCATCAAGTGCGGCCGAGCGCTCTATGCCGACAGCCGCGCCTTCGAGTGGTACACGACCAAAGGTTTTCCCAACAACATCCCGGGCAATAGCTGGAACCTGCTCGAAAAATTAGAGCAGCTCGGCTACCAACAGCCGCCGTGGGCCTCGCGCTTTCCGGAATGCGCCGCCATTCCAAATAACTGGGCCATCATCACTGACCCCGCGAATACCTGGCTCTATCCCGAGGGCTCCGTCTTCTCGCGGAATTTTGGGTGGGGCAATTTCCGGTGGACCCAAATCACCACAGGCACCTTTGGTCACTACAAGGAAGTAGCCAAAAACGTCGAGGACCAAGACCCGCTCTTCACCGACGAGGCAACCCTAAACCTTCTGCTAAAGCCAAATTCGCCCGCGTTTCTCATTCCCGGCTTCGAGGACATTCCCTTCGACGAAATCGGCGTTCGAAAATAAACAATTATCAAAATCCATTTATGACCAACTATATAACATCCCTAACTCTACGAACGTCCGCTCTGCGCGGCCTTTATGCCGCGATCCTGCTCTGTGGCCTGACCGCCTGTGGTGGCGGCGGCAGCGGCTCAGGGCAGGCGACGACGCCAACGCCGCCGATCACGCCGGTTCCCCCAACCGTCCCCGTCAGTGTCTTGAAGGTCTCGTACCCGACACTGCCGGTTTTGGTGGTCGGAAAAGCGATGGCAGATTTGCTTCCCACGCTCGAAAACCCCGATGCTAGTTCCACCCCTAGTTACTCATTGGCCAGCGGCTCTCTGCCGAACGGTTTGGCCCTGAATAGTTCAACCGGCGCAATCGCTGGAACGCCGATCCAGTTCGCAGGCTTCAGCGTCGAAGTAAAAGCAACCAGCGGCTCGAAAACAGCCACCGCTTCACTGACAGGAAATGTGACTTCTCCGTTGGGGATCGAGAATGTCATCGCGGTCCCCAGCGTGGATGCGTTTCGCGTAACAAGCCCGACTGCGAGCTACTACGTGGATTCGGTGAAGGGGAGTGACAATGCCGATGGCAAAACCCCCACCACGCCGTGGCAAAATCTGGCCAAAATCAACGCCCTTACTCTACAGCCTGGCAATGTTGTTAACCTAGCTCGTGGTTCGGTCTGGAATAAACAAATCAAGCTCAAGAACGCGGGGACCGCTGCCGCTCCCATCGTGGTGCAGGCGTATGGTTCGGGCGAGGCTCCCACTATTCAGCTCTTCACTGCTGATAATGACGGCACCAACGGCGTTCTTGTGACCGGAAGCTATATCCACGTCCTGGAGCTCCGGCTTTCCGACATCCACTGGTCCGCGATCCATCTCGACAAGAGCAGTCATCACGTAGTGGTGGCTGGCAACGAGATTTTTCGAAGCGGCATGGGCGTGGATTTGCTCGGCAAACACCAGCGCGCTCTGTCCAACTACATCCATGACATGACCATGGTGGTCGACACCGGTGATGCGAACACGGCGTGGGGCGCGAACGGCATCGGCTTTCAAGGCGAGGATTTGGAAATAGCCTACAACCGCTTCGTCAATTGCCGGGCCCAGTGCAAAAACTTCGGAGGTTGGGATGGTGGCGCCATCGAGTACTTCGGTTACGAGGGTAGTGTCGGTTGGAATCAGATTACCAGCGACGTTCGGATTCATCACAACTTCCTGGATATGTGTGATGGTTTTCTGGAAGCCAACGGCCGCATTAAGGGCCTGGTTATCGCCTACAACCTCTTCATCAATATTCCCTCTGGCGTCTTTCTGTTCCACATGCTGACGAACACGGAAAACGGTGTTGCGATCAAAAATACTTACGAAGCACGTATGGAAAACAATACCTTGATCGGGGCCTTTACTGCCTTCTCTTTCTGGAATCCGAACAGTTACGTTACCGGTGGCAATAGTTTCGTTGTACGAAACAATATCGCTGTCACACAAAGCCACGTAGGCTGGGATCTCGCCTGCGCTGGCACTGACCTGGTTCACGACCACAACCTGTTTAATTTCCTCGCCGGAGGAAGTCTCGGTTTCAGTCAGCATCTCTGGACGCTTGCGGGCTCAGAACAAGTCGCTGCCCCGGGATTTGTCGATAGCGACTTGAAAGACTATCGGTTAAACGCCACAAGCGTCGGGTTGAAAGGGGGCTATCCGACCAGCTTCACCGCCGATCTCCTTGGCAACCGCATCCCGGCCAACACCGCACCTGATCTCGGTGCGTACCAGCGCTGATAAATATCGTCGAACCAAGTATAGACGATAGCTAGCGGTTCGTTAACAACCAGGATTTGAGGCTAAATAAGATGTAGACAGTCAACGCGCCCTTTCCAGCCCGTATATATCTCATGAGAATTTCTAACATCCTCGTCTTCGGCCTCTCGATTGCCCTGCTCTGCGGCCTCACCGCCTGCGGCGGCGGCAGTAAGTCCGGGCAAACTTCGAGTCCGCCGACGCCAACTACTCCGACCACTCCAACACCGCCGGTTCGTGTTTACGGCGCGGAATTCACTGTCAGCCCCACCGGCAACGACAGCAATCCTGGCACGTCAGCCGCGCCGTTTAAAACGTTGGAAAAGGCGCGCGATACCGTACGCACTACCATCGCCAAAGGCGTGCCTTCCGGCGGCATCGCCGTCTGGTTGCGTGGCGGTGTGTATGAGCGCACTGCAACGTTGGAACTGGGTGCGGCAGATTCGGGTTCCGACGCATCCCACTCCGTGGAGTGGCTTGGCTATCCCGGAGAAGACGTGCGCATCATCGGCGGAAAAAAGCTGGATGCTTCAGCTTTCGCAACCGTCACGAGCGCATCGCCTGTTTGGAACCGCCTTGATGATTCGGCGCAGGGTAAACTCGTCCAGATCGACCTGAAACCCATCCTCGGCATCACCGCTAACTCAACGGCAGCGGATAAACTGGCGGCCTACGGACAACAGAAGCCTAGCGATGTCACTTGGCTCGATACCAAATTGGACGCTGCGCTGGAATTGTTTGTCGACCGGCAGCCGATGCAGCTCGGACGCTGGCCGGATGTCGACGCCAACGATCCTGCTCAAGGGATCAACGACAATGCGGTGGACGTGTATGGCGCATCTGTCCCAGCCGTAGCTGGGCACTTCACGAAAAGCGGTGTGGTCGATGGCGTTTCGCTTTTCAAGCGCGACGGGCTTGTTGATTACAGCTTCACCGATGCAAATGGCACCGTCGTCGCCGAGCAACTTCAGTACTACCTTCGTCGATACACTTGGGACCACTTGGGAACTCACCTCGTGGCATGGTTCTTAACCACCAGTCAATCGGGTTACCCTGATGACAAAGCTCCGAAAATGCGGCCTTGGTGGTTCATTTACCGCAACGACGGCTTGTTCGGAAATCTTGCGCCGTACTCACCGGCGGGCGCGAGCGGCACGTTGTATTTGGATGATCCCGCCGGTATCCGAAATGGCTTTGCGCGCATCGCGGCCACGCCCACCGCCGATACGAAAGAAACGCGCTTCACCTACTATGGCGACCGTCCTGACCGCTGGAGTCAGGCCAAGGATCCTTGGACTCATAGTTATTTTCAATGGTTATACTACGACCAGCACCGGGCCGGGACCATCGACGCGGCGAGCAAGACCATCACCTTGGCCAAGGCCCCCGGCTTCGGGATCAAGGCCTTGCAGCCTTGGTACGCCTACAACCTGCTGGAAGAAATCACCCGGCCTGGTGAGTGGTATCTCGACCGAGAAAGCGGAATCCTCTACCTGTGGCCGCCCTCAGGATTCAGCGGCGCTTCCGACGTGGTGATCTCGCTGCTGGAAACGCCTCTGTTCACCTTGAACAAGGCTTCGAACATCGTCCTCGCCGACTTCACCGCAGAAGGCACACGCAAGAACCTGATTTCCATTTCCGGGGGCAACGGCAACCTGCTGTCCCATCTAATTCTGCGAAATACCGGTGGCGCTGGCGTGGATATCGGTGCCGGATCCGATACCTCGGGCACGAACCATCTTGTCAGCCATTGCACCATCCAGAATACAGGACTAAAAAGTGTCTATATGAGGGGCGGCGACCGACTTTCCCTAACCAAGAGTAATCTCCGCGTCGAGGACTGTGAAATCTCAAACTTTGGCCGCGTGGGTTTCTGCTACCAACCCGCCGTGCAGATCTACGGATGCGGACAGATCGTGCGCAACAACCTCATGCGCGATTCCCATCACTCCGCCATCCTCTGGGAAGGGAATGATCACCTCTTCGAGCTCAACGAAATCCACCGCGTGTGTCAGACCAGTAGCGACGTCGGCGCCATCTATTCCGGCAACGATTGGGGCGCGCGCGGAAATATCATACGCCACAACTATATTCACGACGTCTATTCTGTATTGGGTCGTTGGGTACACGGCATCTATCTCGACGACTGCCTGAGCGGCGTGACTGTGCAGGGTAACATCGTCACGGACCTGGTGGGCAACGCCATCATGGCGGGCGGTGGTCGCGATCACCTCATGACCAATAATATCTTCGTGCGCTGCGGGCGTGGACTCTACGGCGACGCACGCGGCGTTTCATGGAACAAGCCAACATCGCCAAACAAGGGCGATTGGAGCCCACTGCTCAAAAAGTTGATCACGCTGGGTTATCAGCAAGAACCGTGGAAATCGCGTTTCCCTCTCTGCGCGGCCATCCCCAACGACTGGGCTAAGGTGCTCAGCGACGGCCACTGGCTGCGCCCCGAAGGTTGCGTATTCTCGCGCAACCTCGGTTGAAAAACGACCGTTGGACCGAAGGCGAAGTCGAGTCCGAGGTTAAGGATGCCAACGGCAAGGTGATCCAAACCATCCGGGCACTCGAGCGGTACGCTGAGGTTGCCGACAACGTGGCCGATCAGGATCCGCTCTTCGTGGACGAAGCCGCTGGCAACCTGAACCTCAAGGCAAATTCCCCCGCCTTAGCTATCCCCGGCTTCACCGCCATTCCCTTCGATCAGATTGGTATCCGCGAATAAACTACCACAGAAATCATTTTATGACGATCCTCTCGCCAAATCTAATACCGCAAATATCAGCCCTGCGCTACTTTCTCTCCGCAGTGCTGCTCTGCTGCCTCACCGCCTGTGGCGGCGGTGGAAGCGGCGGTACAAACCAGCCGGAAAATCCGCCCCCGCCCACATCTGCTCCGACCATCGTCTCTTTCTCCGCTTCACCGGCAAAGATCGACGCCGGCAACTCCGCCACGCTTGCCTGGTCGGTTTCGGGCTCCACCGCCCTGTCCATCGATCAGGGTGTCGGCAGCGTCAGCGGTTCCAGCGCGATCGTTTCTCCCACTGCCACCACGCGCTTTACCCTGAGCGCCTCCAATGCCATCGGCACGGTCACCGCGATAACCACCGTCGCGGTCAACCATCCGCCCGTGCTCGCCGCCCTGCCTGACGTCACCGTGGTCGCCGGCACCGCGGTCTCTTTCTCCCCTTTCCGCTTCCGATCCTGACGGCGACGCACTTTCCTTCACCGCCAGCGGCCTGCCGGATGGAGCCAGCCTATCTGCCTCTACGGGCGCATTTTCCTGGACGCCCACCGCCACGCAAACTGGCACGGTCACCGTCGTGTTCTCAGCGAGTGACGGAAGTCTCACCGCCTCCCGGTCAGTCACATTTTCAACCACCTTGGCTGTCCTCTATCCGGTGAATCCCGCCCTGCGCGTCGGTGTACCCAGCTCTCGCCAGACACCTTTGCTCACCAACGTGACCGAAGGCATGGCCACAACCTTTTCCTTGAGCCAAGGCTCTCTACCTCCGGGCATGATTCTCAACTCCGACGGTTCCTATTCGGGCACGCCGACTGCCGGCACCTTCGACTTCACGCTCAAGGCTTCCAACGACGCCCGCCAGGCCACCGACGCCATCCACGTTTCCGTCGTGCCTGCCGACTATAAACAAGCCCCTTTCAGGAGATCCGGGCGTGGCGAAATTCCGCCCCGCAGCCAACGCCTCTGCCTATTACGTCGACGCCAATAACGGGCTTGATACCGGCAACGACGGCTTGTCCCCGGCGAAGGCGTGGAAAACCATCGCCAAGCTCAACGCAGCCACCGTCAAGGCCGGCGATGTCGTTCGCCTGGCGAGAGGTTCGGCTTGGAGCGAAACGCTCCGTATCGAACCAATCGAAAGCGGCACGCCCGCAACCCCCATCGTCTTCGAGGCCTACGGCACGGGCGATGCCCCCACCATCACGTGCGCGGCCGATCTGCCCGCCGTCTACATCCGGGGTGCCTGTATCACCATGCTCGATTTGCGCCTGCGCAGTGCGAAGATTGGTTTCCAACTCGGCACCGAATCCCAAAACGCGATCCTTGCGGGAAATGAAATCGTCGATGTCGGCATCGGCATCTACGCCGAGGGAAATGGCCACGGTTTTTTCTCCAACTACATCCATGATCTCCATATGATACGGAACACGCCGGCCCCGGGCGACGATTATGGAGCCGAAGGCATCGTAATGACCGGCTCGGATATGGAGGCCGCCTGGAACCGCTTGGTGAATTGCATCGCACCCAGTTATGACTTCGAAGTCGACGGCGGCGCATTCGAAACCTGGGGCTCCGGTACTCTCAAGCACATCTTCATCCACCACAATCTGGCCGACAATGTCGACGGCTTCATGGAGCTCACCAACAATATCGACGATCTCGTTATCTCTCATAATCTCATCATCAATTCCGTGGGCGGCCTGGGCTTCCACATGGATGACATCCCTGGAAAGAATTATACCTATACACGGGTTCGGTTTGAGAACAACATCGTGTATCGAAACACCAAAGTTTTGAAGGCCGCAGTGTTCACTTTTCTCGGCAGTAAGTATGGGCAGCAGCTCACAGGCAGCGACATGATCATGCGCGACAACATCATCTGCTGCAACCGACGCCTCACCTACAATCCCGAGGCGCTGGGAAGCCGTTTCGTTCACGATCACAATGTCTATTATTTCACCAATGGCGGTTGGAGGCCCGGCCACCACCGGTGCCGACGAGATCCTCTACAACTACGACCTCGACGGCGTCGCCATCATCCAGAACCAGCCGGTATCGATCGGCGCCTATCAATACCGGTGAGTCCCTCCCGCCTCGCGCACCAAGTCGCTAAGCTCCGGTTCCCAGAGCAGGCAGTTTATCCACACCCAAAGCCCAAAGCGCCATGCCGATCCTCTCACCAAGCCTAATTTTACGATCACCCGCAGTTCGCAGCGTCCTCGCTGCCACGCTTCTCTGCGGCCTCTGTGCCTGCGGTGGTGGCGGTAATAATTCCGGCCAGGCACCGGTGCCAACGACGCCCACTCCACCAATCATACCGACAACTCCACCTCCACCTACGCCCCCGACTCCGCCCACAACGCCAGTTCGCGTCTATGGCGCCGAGTTTACCGTCAGCCCTACCGGCAGCGACAGCAATCCGGGCACGCCGGACAAGCCGTTTCAAAGTCTCGAAAAAGCCAAGGCAACCGTCCGGGCGCGCATCGCCGCTGGCATGCCCGCCGGTGGCATCGTCGTCTGGTTGCGTGGCGGTATTTACGAACGCACTACATCGCTTGACCTAGGTGCGTCTGACTCCGGCACGAGCGCCGAGAATTCCGTCGACTGGCGTGGCTACCCGGGTGAAGAAGTGCGGCTCGTCGGTGGCCGTCGCTTGCCGGCAAGTGCATTTTCCACCGTAACCAGCGCCTCGCCCATCTGGAGTCGCCTCGATGCAGCAGCGCGCGGTAAGGTTCAGCAGATCGACCTTAAAGCGCATGGCGTATCGGACTTCGGCACGCTGGCCGTTCACGGCTGGGGAACTGATGCGCCTTCTGTGCCCGAGGTGTTTGTGGATGCGCAGCCGATGTGGGTGGCGCGTTGGCCCGATGTCGATGCGCACTTCATGCCCGAACAAGATATTACCGGCAACCAGCTCACGCTTTATGGAACAACAACCCCTGCCGTGACCGGCACGTACACGAAATATGCGGAGCATGACGGCGTCTCCGCCTTCAAACGCGATGGATTGGTCGATGGACAACAGTATTATCTGCGACGTCTCTCTTACGACAATGGCAAGGGCGGGATGGGTATCATCTGGTTCCTCACACAATCCTCAAGGCGGAATGGGACAACACAACCACCCCAAAGTGGCGCTGCTGGCAGTCGAAACCGACAAGCTTCATTCCCGTGGGTGGGACCGGTGCGGTCGGCACGCCCAGCGCACTCGATCCAGCGCGAATCAATCGTGGTTACGCGCACACTGCCGACCCAATCACCACCACCAGCTTTTCCTACGCAGGTGATCGCCCCGCGCGATGGACTCAAGCGACGGATGCCTGGCTCGACGGCTTCTGGGCCAACAGTTGGGCAGAATTTCATCTCCCCGTTACGGCCATTGATACAGGCGCACGACGCGTCGACTTAGGTGCGGCACCGACGAATTTTGGAATTCTGCCGCACCAGCCCTGGGTGGTATATAATTTATTGGAGGAAATTACGCAGCCCGGCGAATGGTACCTGGATCGAGCTAACGGCATACTTTACCTCTGGCCACCGGTTGGATTTAGCGGCAGCTCCGAAGTGATCGTTTCGGTGGCATCCAGTATTCTTTCCGTTTCCAGTGCGAAGCACATCCGCTTCCTGGACCTCACGCTCGAAGCGGCCCGCAAAACATTATTCATGTCATGGAAGTCCGTGGGCATCGAGTTGCGCAATCTCGTTCTCCGCAACTCCGGTTCGGCTGGCGCGAGTATCCACGGAACGGATTCACTCGTCAGTCGCTGCGATGTCCACGGCACTGGCCGGGTGGGAATCGTGTTATCAGGCGGTGATCGCAGCACGCTCACGCAGATCAGCGGCGCGGCCGGCCTCGAAATCGCCGACTGCGGCAACATTGTTCGGCACAACCTCATTCACCATGCGCCGCGCAATGCCATTACCTACCGTGGCAACGAACATGCTATCGAGTTCAACGAACTACACAGCGTCTGCCTAGGCAGCAGTGATTCCGGCGCGATCTATGCGCCCGGCGATTGGGGCGCACGAGGAGTGAAGATTCGCTTCAACTTCATCCACGATATCCGCAACGACCTGGGTAGCTCCGATGTCCACGGCATCTACCTCGACGAGACCAACGCCGGCGCGCTCGTAGAGAGTAATCTCCTCTACGGCGTTGCAGGTTACGCCTTCAAGATCAACGGTGGTCGGGATAATCTGGTTCGGCACAACGTCGTCGCGTACGGTGGCGGTGTGCCCTTTGCCTCGGACTGGGGGCTGCGCCAGCTCAACACCCCGAGCATGACCTCGTCGCTCCAGACGCGTCTTCAGAATCTCATCAATCTTGGTTACCAGCAGGAACCCTGGCTCACGCGTTATCCGGAATGCGCTGCGATTCCGAGGCTCTGGTCGGAAGTGAGTGCCAGCGGTGGACGCTGGGTGGCGCCCGAGGGCAACGAGCTCGTCGGCAATTTCTCCTTCGCGAATAAACAATGGTACTCAGTACGACTCCTTCATGGGCCCCGACCCGGTCACGGAGTATTTCCGAAGTGTCGGAGAAAACATCCAGGCAACCGTCACCCCGTTCATCGATGAAGCCGGCGGCGATTTGCGGTTAAAAACCAACTCCCAGGTTTTCACGATTCCAGGCTTCAAGGACATCCCCTTCGACGAAATCGGCATCAGGCCATGAGCAACCCGTGGCAAACTCCGAAGCACTCGCATAACTAACACGCACCACCATGGCCTGCCTTCGTCTGCTATTTTGTAGGAGCCTGCAAGCAGGCGTCCCACACCCAAACCAACCCGTATCCTCACCTTAGGTGGAGCCCGTTGTCCCTAACGGGCTGGTTTGTAAACGATGGGGACATCGGGCTCCACCCCTGCACATCGCGCTGCGTTGCGCACTTTTCGCCGCTTTGCTCTGCGGTCTCGCGGCCTGCGGCGGTGGCGGAAATAATTCCGGCCATGCGTCGCCGCCTCCGACGCAAACCACGCCCACCACACCAACAACTCCTACTCCTCCCACGCTGCCGACTCCGCCCGCTCGCGTCTACGGCGCGGAGTTCACCGTCAGTCCTACCGGCAGTGACAGCAATCCTGGCACTGCGGCTGCGCCCTTCAAGTCCCTTGAAAAGGCCCGCGATGCCGCGCGTGTCATCATCGCCAAAGGCGTGCCTGCCGGCGGCATCGCCGTCTGGTTGCGCGGCGGCGTCTACGAGCGCAGTTCCCCTCTGGACTTCCGCGCTGCGGATTCCGGCACGAGTGAAAACAATACCGTCGATTGGCGTGGTTACCCGGGCGAGACAGTCCGCCTCTCAGGAGGCAAGACGCTCAAGGCCTCCGACTTCACTCCGGTCACAAGTACATCGCCGATATGGAATCGGCTCGATGACTCAGCCAAGGGCCACGTGATTCAACTCGACCTGAAAGCACAGGGAATCACCGACTACGGCACGTTGAAGCAACGTGGTTTTGGTGGCTGGGTTAGTTCGGCTCTGGAACTTTTTGTCGACACCGTACCCATGACGCTCGCCCGCTGGCCCGACGCGGAGAGATGCTCGACCCTGAACAGGACATCAACAGCACCTCCTTCATCCTCTACGGAAAATGTTCCCCCGATATCACAGGAACCTATTCGAAAACCGGGACGAGCGACGGTGTGCCGTCGTTTTCCCGAGTCGGCCTCGTCAATAACATCCAATACTATCTGTACCGCAGCACTTGGGTCAGCCAGGGGCGTACCTATACCGCCTGGTTCGTGTCATCAAAGGTGAGCGGAAATCCATACTGGATATGTTACCAAGATAAACCCGGTATCTTCGTGCCCGAGGGCTCGGTTGTCGGCACAGGCAAACCGTCCGCCCATATTCCCGCCCGCATCTACAACGGCTTTGCCTACACCGTCGATCCCATCTCGGGTACGACATTCTCCTTCGCCAGCGACCGCCCCTTGCGCTGGAAGTCCGCTCCCGATGCCTGGGTCGAGGGGCTTTGGTACTGGAACTGGGCCGACTTCCACTTGCCCGTCTCGACACTGGATACTGTCAACCGAACCATCACTGTGCCGAACCTTTCTAAGTGGAATAACAACGAGAGTCCCTTCGTGCCCGGTCGCCCTTGGTTCGCCTACAATCTTCTGGAGGAGATAACCCAGCCGGGCGAGTGGTACCTCGATCGTGCCTCGGGCATTCTTTATCTCTGGCCTCCCGACTCCTTCTCTAGCAACTCGGAGGTTGTCGTTTCGCTCCTCGCCCAGGCACTCCTGAATGCGGACAGCGTCTCCTACATGACCTTCCAAGACTTGACCCTGGAGGTTTCCCGGCAGGCGCTTCTGAATATTACCAACGGCAACCACGTCACCGTATCCACTCTTCTTTTACGCAATTCCGGTTGTATTGGCGGCACCGTGAGCGGCTCCAATAATCTCGTGACCCGATGCACGCTCACTGGCACCGGCAACAGCGGACTGTGGTTTTCCGGTGGCGACCGCTCTTCGCTCACACCCGGCAATAACCAGATGAATAACTGCCAATTCCATCATTACGGGCGGACGGTCTGCAGCAATGTTTTCGGAGTCCTGCTCGGAGGAGTCGGGAACATCGTCCGCAACAATCTCTTTCACCATGCGCCAAACGGAGGACTCTATTTTGGCGGTAACGACCAGTTAATTGAACTCAACGAGATTCACCAGGTTTGTCAGGGCAGCGCCGATGCCGGAGCCATCTACGGCGACATGGACTGGGGAGCGCGGGGCAATCTGATCCGAAATAACTTCATCCACAATATCCGATCCAATTTGGAAACTCGCGACGTCAATGGCATCTATCTGGATGAGATGATCGCAGGCGTCAGGTGCGAGGGGAACATCCTGTACGCCATCGATGGCCGCGGATTCCTTGCCCACGGCGGGCGCGACATCGGGATGCGCAACAACATCATTGCGAAATGTGGCGGCGGCTCTGCGAGTCTCCGATGCTCAACTGGGCCTCCGGAAATCCCGGGGTCGATCGACTGCAATCTCTGATCAAACTGGGGTATCAACAGGAGCCGTGGAAATCCCGCTACCCGGAATGTGCTGCCATTCCCAACGACTGGAGCGTCATCACCGCCCCAGGCTCGCGCTGGCTCACCCCGGAAGGCTCCGTCTTCTCCGGAAATATCGGCTGGAAAAACTCCCTATGGATCGAGGGCCTCAGCCATGTGCAGACTTACTTCTCAGAATTCACCGACAATCTTGAGGACCAGGATCCACTCTTCACCGACGAGGCGAACCTAAACCTTTTGCTAAAGCCAAACTCGCCCGCGTTTCTTGTTCCCGGCTTCAAGGACATCCCCTTCGACGAAATCGGCATCAGGCCATAATCAACCCGTGGCAAACTCCGAAGCGCTCGCATAACTAACACGCACCACCATGGCCTGCCTTCGTCTGCTATTTTGTAGGAGCCTGCAAGCAGGCTCCCACACCCAACCCAACCCGTATCCTCACCTTAGCAGGTGGAGCCCGTTGTCCCTAACGGGCTGGTTTGTAAAATACGCCGCTCAAGCCCGATGGGGACATCGGGCTCCACCCCTGCACATCGCGCTGCGCGGTCTTCTCTCTGCCGCTCTGCTCTGCGGTCTCGCGGCCTGCGGCGGTGGCGGAAATAATTCCGGCCAAGCGTCGCCGCCTCCGACGCAAACCACCCCCACCACACCAACAACTCCTACTCCTCCCACGCCGCCGACTCCGCCCGCTCGCGTCTACGGCGCGGAGTTCACCGTCAGTCCTACCGGCAGTGACAGCAATCCTGGCACTGCGGCTGCGCCCTTCAAGTCCCTTGAAAAGGCCCGCGATGCCGTACGCGCCACCATCGCCAAAGGCGTGCCTGCCGGCGGCATCGCCGTCTGGTTGCGCGGCGGCGTCTACGAGCGCAGTTCAACTCTGGACCTCCGCGCAGCGGATTCCGGCACAAGTGAAACCGCCACCGTCGATTGGCGTGGTTACCCTGGAGAGGTTGTCCGCATCTCAGGAGGCAAGACGCTCAAGGCTTCGGACTTCACTCCGGTTGCCAGTACTTCGCCGGTCTGGAATCGGCTCGACGACTCTGCCAAGGGCCGCGTGCTGCAACTGGATCTGAAAGCCCAGGGAATCACCGACTATGGCACATTGAAGCAACGTGGATTTGGTGGCTGGGTTGGTTCGGCTCTGGAAGTTTTTATCGACGGCGCTCCTATGTATCTGGCCCGCTGGCCCGACCTAGGAGCCAGCGCCGATCCGACGCAGGACATCAATGGCCCGACATTTACCATTTACGGAAAATGCTCTCCGGATGTTTCGGGTTCCTACATTAAGTCTGGCACGAATGACGGAGTTTCCTCTTTCACCCGGAACGGTCTGGTGGACGGTCTCCAGTATTACCTCCACCGCAACACATGGGACTACCAGGGCTACACCTACACCGCCTGGTTCATCACCAGCCAGATTAGCGGCAATCCCTACTGGGTCTGCTACCAGAAGACTCCCGGCGTGTTTGCTCCCGAGGGCAAGGTAGCCGGCACTGGAAAACCATCAGCCTATAATCCAGCCCGCATCCTCAATGGTTTTGCCTACACCACAGACCCGATCTCGGGCACGACTTTCACCTATACCAGCGATCGTCCGCTGCGCTGGCAGCAGGCCTCTGACGCTTGGGTCGAAGGGCTGTGGTATTGGAACTGGGCCGACCACCATCTTCCTATCGCCAACCTCGACACGGTCAATCATGCGATCACGGTTCCAAACCTTCCCAATCGAAACGGCGTGGAAGACCCTATCGTGGCCAACCGGCCTTGGTACGCCTATAACCTTCTGGAAGAGATAACCCAGCCCGGTGAATGGTATCTCGACCGGACAACCGGCATTCTTTATCTTTGGCCCCCCGACACGTTCAATCCGTCGTCCGATGTGGTCGTCTCCATGCTGAGCCAAACTATCCTGAGCGCAGACGGAGTTTCGTATATGGTCTTTCAAGATTTTACCTTGGAAGCATCACGCCGGAACCTGTTGGATGTAACCAATAGCAATCACGTCACCCTCTCTAACCTCGTTCTTCGCAACTCGGGTTGCACCGGCGGCACGGTAAGCGGCTCGAACAATCTTGTAACTCGATGCACCCTCACCGGCACAGGAAACAGCGGACTATGGTTCTCCGGCGGTGACCGGCTCTCGCTGACCCACGGCAACAGCAGGCTGGAGAATTGCGAATTTCACCACTACGCCCGCACCGTCTGCACGAATGTTTTTGGCGTCTCGCTGGGCGGCTGCGGGAATATTGTGCGCAATAACCTGTTTCATCATGCCCCGAACGCAGCGTTCTTTTTTGGTGGTAATGATCAGTTAATGGAGCTAAACGAGATTCACGATGTCTGTCAGGGGAGCGCCGATGCAGGCGCCATCTATTGCGGCACCGACTGGGGCGCCCGGGGAAATCTCATTCGGCACAACTTCATCCACCATGTTAAGTCCGGCCTCGGTACCAACGACGTTCAGGGCATCTACCTGGACGAGATGATCGAAGGCATTCAGTGCGAGGGGAATATCCTCTACGCCATCGACGGTAACGCCCTGAAGGCTCGTGGCGGCCGCGACACCGTTATGCGCAACAACATCATCGCGAAATGTGGCGGTGCCCTGTTTGAGGACGGCATGGGTCTGAACTGGGCCTCCGGCAACCCTGGCCCCGATCGCCTGCAGGCTTTGATCAAGCTGGGCTACCAGCAAGAGCCCTGGAAATCGCGCTACCCGGAATGTGCGGCCATTCCCAACGTCTGGGATCTGCTCACCGCCCAGGACTCCCGCTGGCTGGCCCCTGAGGGCAGTGTCTTCTCCAGAAATATTGGCTGGCAAAACGGCAGCTGGATTGCGGGCCTCGATCTCGTGCAAAAATACTTCGCCGAATACAAAGACAACATCGAGAACCAGGATCCACTCTTCACCGACGAGGCAAACCTAAACCTTCTGCTAAAGCCAAATTCCCCTGCGTTCCTTATTCCCGGCTTCAAAGACATCCCCTTCGACGAAATCGGCATCAGGCCATGAATAATTAACTGCATTTATCTCATGCCTATCTATTCGCTAAATCCAAAATGCCGAACATTCGTTCTGCGCTGCCTTCTCTCCGCAGCCATGCTCTGCGGTCTCGCCGCCTGTGGCGGTGGCGGCGGCAACGGAGGTCAGGCGTCGACACCGACGACGCCTACGACCCCGACTACTCCCACTAATCCCGGTGACACACAGGCGCCCAGCGTGCCCTCGATGCTAGTCTCCAGTTCGGTTACGTCCCGCCGCCTTACGCTCGATTGGGCGGCATCGACGGATAACGTCGCCGTGACAAGTTACGAAGTGCTGAAGGACGGAGTTGTTGTTGCCACCACAACTTCGTCAGTCCGAAAACACTCGGAAACCGCGTTGTCTTCCAATTCGCGCTTCATCTTCACCGTGCGCGCCAAGGATGCGGCGGGCAACGTCTCGGCACAGTCTGCTGGTTTGGCGATTACGACCTTGGGCTGGCCCGTGCTCGGCGGGGATCCCGGCATGGGCGCCTACCGCCCTGCGGCCAGCGCTCCGGCCTTCTACATCGATGCGGTCAATGGCAACGACAGCAATACCGGGCGCTCCGCGTCCACCGCTTGGCGTACCCTCGATCGTCTGCACAACCAGAAACTTGGTCCTGGTGATGTGGTTAGGCTGGCGCGCGACTCCGTCTGGAAAAACCAGAATCTTTTTCTGGATGTAGGCAGCAGTTCGGCCGGTTCAGCCGGCTCGCCCGTGATCATCGAGGCCTACGGTACTGGGCAGCCGCCCACGATCTCCGAATCCCGTGCGCTCTGGGATAAAACCAAACCGATAGCCGCCGTCGTCCTCGACTCCCAGGCGAAGTACATCACGATCCTGGATCTGCGCATTCAGGATTGCGGTGAAGAGGTGGGCGTAACCCTGCACAAAGACAGCGAAGGCATCGTCCTCGGTAACCTGGAAATCCTTCGTTGCGGCACAGGCATCGGAATCGCCGGAACTAACCAAAAGGTCCGCTCCTGCTACATACATGACATCAACCGGAGTAACAGCGGCATCGGAATCGGCTTCCAGGGGTCCGACTTGGAATTTGCCTGGAACCGTTTCGCAGGCTGCGTGACCACTCGCGCCGATGGCACGGAAGACGGCGCGCCTTTTGAGTACTACGGCCGCAATGTGGACAACCTAGGCGTGGAGACTTTCGACCTCTCCGATAACATTCAGATTCATCACAACCTCGTCGACGATTGCCTCAACTTCATCGAGGCCTACGGCAACGCGACCGGCATGGTCATCGCCTACAACCTCTACATCAACAGTCCCGCGAATCCGCTGATTTTTCACTTCGACGACAGCGAGCACACCACGTGGACGCACGAGTGTACCTACGACCTGACCGTCGAGAACAATACCTTCGTGCCCAAGGTCGAAGCCACGCCGGGCGGCTGGGGCGCCTACGGACTGCTGATGGACTGGAACCACCCGGCAGATCCAGCGAAAAGCCATGTTGTCATTCGTAACAATATTCTCGTCACAAACTACACTGCGCTCTCTTGGGTCAACCCTCTCGGCGGGAATCTCGTCCACGATCATAATCTGTTTCTCTTTCTCGACAAAGGAAAGCTTTGTACCAATGCAGGCGTTTGGGTTCAGGATTCCAGTGAGATCATCGCCGATCCTAAATTCGTGAATGGCACGACACAGGACTACCGTCTCACCGTCGACAGCCCAGCCATCGGCAAAGGCGCACCTGCGCTTTACAACGTCGACCTCGCAGGCAATCCCGTCCCAGCCGGTTCTCCGTCGGACATTGGCGCTTTTCAATATGTACCCTGAGCCGACTCGATTCTTTACCACGCTTTTTCTCTGCGCACTCCTCACCGCCTGCGGCGGTGGTGGCAGTAGTTCCAGTCCGAGCGCCACGCCTAATTCTCCGACCACCCCGACTACTCCAACGGTTTCGTTGGAGCTCCACTATGCGACCACTCCTTGGTTCACCGTCGGCAAGCCCATCTCCAGTCTTAGCCCGCGGATCGATTCATCCTTCAGCAACGTCACTTTCAAAGTGGAAAACGGAACGCTTCCTCCGGGCCTGAATCTTGCCGCAAACGGAATCATCGCAGGCACACCAAGCACCGCAGGCGTTTACGTCTTCACGATTCACGCTAACTCCGGAACGCAGGATTCCAGACTCGGAATCACTGCCACGATAGAAAGCGCCGACACGTTAACCCTCGTTTACGACGCTCCTGCGCTTCCACTCAACGCCGCAATTTCGCCAATAAAGCCCGCACTCAGCGGCAACACACCCGGAGTTCCCACCGCCTTCGCCATCATTTCCGGAGTGCTTCCCTTGGGCTTGCAGCTGAATACCGATGGATCTCTCAGCGGCACGCCGACGACCGCTGGAACATTCACCCCAACCATCAAGGCCACCCAAGGCACCCGCACAGCGACGTCTGTTTTGTACATTCTCGTGCGGCCGCCGGGGCGCATCTTGCCTCGCGGCTATTTTTTTGTGCAGGAGGTTGCCTGCTACAACACGAGTAAATACGGCGCGATCAGCACCGCCGCTGAAGCCGAAACGCTATTTTCGGAAATCGAGGGTTTGGTGAACGGCGTCGAATACACGGTCCTTTACTACGACAAGCAGGATCTCGCCGCGCACACGGCGGTGGCTCAGGTTGCGAAGGCCCACCACGTTGATCTCTGGGCCTCGAGCGGAATGATTGGAAAAGCGCGGGCCTTCGGGCCTTGGCCGACTGACCACCCGGATTTCCAAGCGTACTCCATGACTCCCGACGGCACGATCATACCTGCTGTGGATTCGGCCGGAAATCCAATCATCGATCGCCTCAATCCCGAGGCCATGAACTGGCTCATCTCCGCCTATCGCACTCGTTTTCTTGAACCCTCGAAAGGTCTGCTGGCTGGCATCTTTTTCAACGAGGACGCCATTCCCTACCTAGAGCCTTGGGCCAACAACAAGCGCTACAACTACTGGTCCAACGCCAGCTACAGCCCGTCCGTCCTGAAACAATGGCAGGCCTATTGCGTAGCGCGCGACGTCAAGGATGACGCCGGCCTGCTTGTAACCAAATTTCCAGTACACCTCGCCAGCATGGTCGCTAGCGGAGGTGGTCAAACCCATTACTGTGCTGGCTACGACGTTCCCACAACGATCAAGGCTGGGGACTATTTTACCCAGCTACCGCAGGCCAAAGGCGTCTGGAAACACTGGTACGACTTTCTCGGACGGTGCATGCTCGACAACTGGATCGGCCACCTCGCGACGGTCGCCAACGCCGTCAATGCCGACAACCCCGACTGGCGCGGCACGATGTACTTTGGCCTCAATCACTGGTCGCTGCCATACGAGCAAATCCAGGACCCCTCCTTCACCGTGCCTGCCATGAATCAATGGGGCGCATGGGGCCGTCAGCGCGGCGTGGACTTGCAGGCGATCGCGTTGCATCCCGAACTCGACCACGTGATCTGCGAAACTTACCCGAAGATGGCCGCCAATCTGGAATTCTTTGCTCGGGAATTCCAAAGCATCGCCGAGGCCGGACTAAAGACTTTTGGCGTCATGTTTCACCGTGACGACAACTGGTCGCTATCGACAGATGAAGAAGCCGCGCGCTGGCAGGCGATCACGAGGCTCCAGCCCACCATCATCACTCGTTATCCACGCGTTCGCATGCTGCCGACCGACCCGTTCTACAACGATGCCTTGGAGAAACTTTTCCAACAACGCCTAAAGGCCTACCAGCAGGGACTTCCGATTCCTTGACCACGACCTCGTACGCTTCTCGACAACCCTCAAATGATTTATTCCTCACGCCCCGCGCAACGCCTTCGAATCTTCAAAGGCCTGCTTTCAGTAATCCTGCTCTCTTGCCTCGCCGCCTGTGGTGGAGGCGGCAGCGGCTCCGGACAAGCGTCAACACAAACTACTCCGACCACACCAACTCCGCCGCTTGTTGTGCAGCCCCTGTCTGTCGTCTATCCAAATGAACCCTGGTTCACGGCGGGAACCATCATCTCCATCCAGCGCCCAACTCTGGCCAACGCCCAGGGAACGGTTTCATACGCGGTATCCAAAGGCTCACTACCCGTCGGACTCGCGCTGAATTCCGATGGAACCATTGCAGGCACCCCGGCCGAGGCTGGCGTATTCGAGTACACCATCGAAGCAAAGACCGCGACGCAGAGCGCGCAGGCGGAGGTCACGGCCACAGTCGAGATCGCCGAGCCGCTGACCATCGACTACAATGTGCCGCCAATCGTCATTGGAGCCGTCAACGATCCGGCTACTCCGGTCGTCGAAGAAGCCACCCCCGGCCTCAATACAACGTTTTCGCTTACCGCCGGCACCTTGCCTGCGGGTCTCATCCTGAACGCCGATGGCACGATCAGCGGCACGCCTTCGAGCGCCGGTGCGACAACCCTAACCATCCAAGCGGCCAACGGCACACGGCGCGCCACTGCGATCGTGCCAGTCGTTGTTTCCACGACAGCCCCGGAAATGATCGAGCTCCAGCCGGGAGGCGTGATTTGGAAATGCGACCCGGCTAAGAACCCGATTCCCGGCGTAACGCTTAGCGGTGTCACCTGGTTAAATCCGGGGCCAGACGGGAAGAGTTGCGTGCAGGTTTTCCTTCCCTCCACCTCGACCGCGTCCAATTATATCGCTTCGGTTCCCTTTGATATCACGCCGTACCGCGGCATGCAGATCCGCTTCGAGTGCCTCATCAAGACCGAGGGCGTCACCCAGCCCGACCTGACTTGGAAAGGCGTCGTGTGCGGCCTGGGCATGGATTCCGCCATCACCACTTATCCTCACACCAGCCTGAGTAATACCGCTGGCACGTACGACTGGAAGACCTTCACCGGCGGCCTGAACGTTCCCATCGACGCCACCAACGCTAAACTCTACTTCGGCCTGCAAGGCTGCACCGGCAAGGCATGGATCGCCGACTGGCAAATTCGGCTCATCCGATCGAATCCCACTCGTCCGCCTGTGGACCCATTGTGGCAACCCGATCGCTATCCCCAACGCCGCGGCGTGATGCTCGGAGGCACGTCGTACGACAGCATCACCGCCGGGCGCTTTGACGTTCTTAAAAGTTGGAACGTCAACCTCGTGCGTTGGGTGATGGGCTATAACCAAAAGACAGCGGCAGATCCTGCTGTTTACGACGCCTGGCTCGACGCGCGTCTCGACGAACTGGCCAAAGCCCTGGCCGAAGCCGATGCCCACGGTCTGAAACTCATCGTGGACATGCATGTGACCACCGGCGGACGACGCGCTGATGGTAAGAACGCCGTTTTCTACAACGCCGAATTGCAAAACCGCTACGTGGCCGACTGGCAGAAAATCGCCACTCGCTTCAACGGGCACCCCGCGATCTACGCCTACGATTTGATCAACGAGCCGAGCCAGTCAGGCTTCGTGCCGACCGGGCTCCTCGACTGGCGCAATCTCCAAATCAAAGCCGCTCGCGCTGTCCGCGCCATCGACTCAACCACGCCGATCAGCATCGAAGTCGACGGCTACGATAGCCCCGGGAATTTCACCTGGATGAATCCCGTGAATGTGTCGGACGTCATCTACTCGGTGCACATGTACTCGCCTATGGAATTCACCCATCAAGGCGTTTCCGCAGATTCGGGAGTGGCGGGCGGTTTGACTTATCCCGGCACTTTCAACGGCAAGCCTTTCAACAAAGAAACACTCCGCGCCCACTTGCAGCCGGTGCGTGATTTTCAACTCGCGAACAAGGCGCGGATCTTCGTGGGCGAGTTCAGCGCGATTCGCTGGGCTCCTGGCGCCGCCCAGTATCTCACCGACGTCACCAGTATTTTTGAGGAGTACGGCTGGGACTGGTGTTACCACGCCTTCCGCGAGTGGCCGGGCTGGAGTCTTGAAGCTGCGAACCTTCCGATACCGGCAAATATTGACGACTATATTCCTGCCACCACGACTGACCGCATGGACGCGATTCGCTACTGGTTTAACCAAAATACACCGTCAAATTAGTTTCAGGAAATGCGCACGGAAAAAAATTGGTAAACCGTCAGGTCGACCACGCATCTCAATTGTATCAGGCTACCGTTTCGGCTTGTTTTCAGGCGATCAACCTCCTGTCCATGCGTCTCAAACCAGCTTCCTCTATTCTCGCGTCCTTAACACTGGCCTGTCTCCTGACAGCCTGCGGCGGCGGTGGCTCAGGACAGACCGCCTCGCCCTCTTCTCCAACGACTCCCGCCACGCCCACAACCCCGACGACGCCTCCGACGTCCACCACGACCACCGTGCTCAGCGTCGCTTATCCAGTTAATCCCGCGCTTCGCATCGGCATACCGAGTTCGCTGCAAACTCCCGTACTGACAAACGTCACGGAAAGCCTACCCACTACGTTTTCTATAACGCAGGGTTCGTTGCCTCCGGGGCTGACCCTGAACGCTGACGGCACTTATTCGGGCACTCCAACGCAGGCCGGAGCTTTTGACTTCACCATTTCGGCCAACAACGACGTCCGCCTGGCCACCGATGCCATCCACGTTTCGGTTGTACCGGCCGATTATGAGTTCCCCCTCATGGGAGATCCCGGTGTTGCTTCCTTCCGGCCAGCGGCAAACGCGCCCGCTTACTACGTCGACTCCGTGCACGGCCTGGATTCCAACGACGGAAAATCGACCGCCAAGGCGTGGAAAACCATCACCAAACTCAACGCAGCCACTCTCAAGGCGGGCGATGTTGTACGTCTGGCGCGTGGTTCGGTCTGGACTGACACATTGCGCTTCGACCTCACCGAACCCGGGACTGCCGCCACGCCCATCGTGGTCGAGGCCTACGGTTCCGGCGACGCACCGACCATTTCCGTCGCGGCGGACAAAACCGCCGTGTATGTACGGAGTACCTACATCACCCTGCTCGATCTGAGGATCAGGGGAGGGAAGATCGGCTTCCAGACTTCTGCCGACTCCAGCTTCGTTGTCATTGCTGGTAACGAGATCGTCGACACCGGCATGGGCATCTACGCCGAGGGAACGGATCATCGTTTTCTCTCAAACTACATCCACGATCTGCACATCATCCGGAACACACCCGGTGGCAACGATGACTACGGTGCCGAGGGTGTCGTAATGATGGGGTCCAACATGGAGGCCGCTTGGAACCGTCTAGTGAACTGTATCGCCCCGAGCTACGATTTCGAAGTCGATGGCGGTGCATTTGAAACCTGGGGCTCCGCCAAGGTCGCCCATATCTACATTCATCATAACCTCGCTGACAATGTTGACGGTTTTATGGAGCTGACGAACAACACCGACGACCTCGTCATCGCCCACAACCTCATCATCAACTCTCGCGGCGGGCTATGTTTCCATATCGACGACATCGCTGGCAGCGTTTATACCTATTCGCGGGTTAGGTTTCAGAACAACGTCGTGTATCGTAACCCCAAGGTGCAGAAATCCGCTGTCTTCACCTTCCTCAGCAAGAACGTCGGGCAGCTCCTTCCGGGAAACGACATGATGGTTTACGACAACATCATCTGTAGCAACCGCCGCCTCACCTACAACCCGGAGGCTCTAGGCGCCAATTTCCACCACGAGAACAATCTCTACGATTTCACCACCGGCGGCAGCATGGGCACGACCCCGCTCGGAGCCACCGAGAAAATTGGAGACCCGAAATTCGTCGATCCCTCAAAAACCGATTTCCGTCTGATGCCGGGAAGTCCGGCTATCAATGCCGCGGGCAACATACTTTACCCCTACGATCTGGATGGCGTTCCCATTATTCAAAACGTCGGCCTGCCCGATATCGGTGCCTACGAAAGGAAATGAGCCCTGGCCGTCGGGCCTACGCGAGTCTTGCCAACCCAGACGGCACAGGTTAATGCATCAACCTGTTACTTCCTCGCGAGTTTCTTGGTGTGCCTCGTTCTTCATTCATCTCGACGCGTTAGTTGTGCGATCTCGGTCAAAACCTCAGCCATCTGCTTTAGGCGTGCCCCAGCCAACAGATTATATTACCTCGAAGCGGCCTAACAGCTTCTCCTCGCCGATGAATATTTCTAGTCGGTGGTTCTCCCGATTCTTGTTTGGGGCGGTTGTGCTATTTGTGGCGTTCGGCTTCTG
Source organism: Verrucomicrobiota bacterium (assembly GCA_016721945.1). Lineage (GTDB taxonomy): Bacteria > Verrucomicrobiota > Verrucomicrobiia > Opitutales > Opitutaceae > JADKHC01. Next base: position 134,550 of record JADKHC010000007.1, read on the forward strand.
CCCGCCGGTTTTGGGGCAGGCTCATTTGATTGGTGCGGCGGCCCCGGGATTGCTTGAGGTTGGCGCTCCACAGTTTGCGATACGCGGCCAGAATGACATCGGGCTGAATTCGCCACCGACCGATTTTCGCGTGATGCCCGATGGGAGAATCCTTGTGTACGCGCCGGGCCAATTAGCGTTTGGAGATGGTTATCGTTGGGAAGTTTTTCGGCAGGTGTCTCGTGGCACCCAAATTTTTGGGACGGCCGTGGCGGTTGATCACGAAGGTGGTATTTATACCGGCATGCCGGATGGTTTTGGGAAGGTTGAGTTCCAAGAAAATGGCCGGTGGCGTGTGACGCCTTTGGCGCAATGGCAGGGGAACGATGCGGCGCGTGTGCCGACCTTATTTTCTGTTATCCAGGAGGGTGACGATTGGTTCTGGCACGGCGGCAGCGGCCCGCTTGTTGGCTGGCGGCCCGGAGATTCTCCGCAGATTCTGGGGCGTGCGGATACGATTGAGCACGCTTTCAGGCTGGGTGACGCGAGCTATCTCAGCGACCGGACGACGGGTCAGCTGTTCAGGCTCAAGGCTGGGGCTATGGAATCGGTCGCTTTTTTGCCCACGATTTCGGTCAACGAGACTATCACGTGTTCGGCGCCGTTTGGCGAAGGTCGGCTGCTCGTTGGCACTTACGCGCATGGCTTGTGGGTGTTCGATGGTTCTAGAGCGGTGCCGTTTGTGCGCGACGGGTTGCTGGGGTCTGAGGTGAGGATCAATGCGGTTTGCGAGGTGCCGGGCGGGCAGTACGCGGCGGCGGTCGAGAATCATGGAGTCGTTTTCTTCGATGCCCAGGGACGCACGTTGCAGGTATTGAGCCGAACCGTCGACCATCGGCTTACGCATGTCCGCAGATTACAATCTGCGCCGGGCGGGGTGCTTTGGGGGCTGTTGGGTGACGGTATTCTGTCCATTGAGTTTCCGTCGCGTGTGTCGTATTTAGAACCGTTGATTGGTTCTGGTGTGGCGACAGCGCATCCGTATCGGTACAACGGGCGTCTTTGGATGTTGGTGGATGGGAAAGTACGCCAGGGCGTTTACGATGCAGCGGGGCGGCTGACCGGCTTTACGGACGACACGCCGCCGGAACGTTATGCCTTTGCCCTTTCGTTGGCTGGAGGTCGGTTGATCGCCGGCACGAACCGGGGTAGCTATTTTCGTGGGCCGGATGGCTGGGTTCCGTTTGCACCGAATACGGAAAACCTGCGCATCCTCGATCCAAACCCTATCAATGGCCGCTGGCTTTACGGTGCTCGGGACGAAGTGGGCTGGCTGCGGCCCACCGCCGATGGTTATGAGCTTTCAGCCACCTTGGTTCCCTTCCTTAGAAATTTATACAACACCGAGACGGATGCGGATGGCTCGATCTGGATCGAAATGGGCAATGGTCGCCTGGGGCGGCTGCAACGGAACGGCGATCGACTCGCTGTCGAGTTCTTCGGCCAGCAGGAAGGTGTCTTGGATGGTTGGGCGCAGATTTTTAAAATCGATGGTCAGGTGCGGTTCAACTTCCACCGGGGGGTCTTGCGATTTGATCCTATTGCCCGGCAGTTTGTCTCTGACGATGAGTTCGTTCGGCGGCATTCGTTGCTCAACGACGTGTACGGACGACCGGTGCGTGATGTAGCTGGGCGCCTCTGGGTCGCAGCCGCTGGATCGATGCATGTGCTGGAAGAAAAAGACGGGGTCTGGCGTGATCTGCATGAGAAAATGCCGCCGGGGCTGGAGCTGTATTTCTTGTGTGTCGAGGAAGGCGGGGTGGTGTGGTTGCACCGCGAATTTCGGCTCATGCGCTACGATCCAGCCATGCCTGTGGCCAAGCCCGCTCCGCTGCAGGCGCTTATAACCCGGGTGGAGTTTCCTCTTACTGATCGAAACTGGTTCGTCTCGGGGCGCGAGTTGCCTGCGCTGGCCTTCGGGGACAACGCGCTCGTCGCGCACTTTGTTGCTCCTGGTAGTTTGTTTGCGGGCCCGGTGTCATTCGAAGTCAAGCTGGAGGGCGCGGACGACAAATGGGTCGATGCTGGCAGTGGCGGAGCGGCGGGTTTTAACCGGTTGAAAGAAGGGCGCTACGTGCTTCACGTGCGTCCCCACACCAGCGAGCTCACCGGCGAGGAATCGACGGTGGCTTTTGTGGTTAATCCGCCGTGGTTCCGGACGCGCACGGCGTACGTCATCTATGGATTGAGTGCGCTCGCACTCATCCTGCTGGTCGCCTGGCTGGCTTCCTTTCTTCAGCGCCGGGAAAACTTACGGCTCGAACTTCTCGTGGCGCAACGCACGCACGAACTCGTTGCCTCTAATCGAAAGTTAGAGAATCAGGTCGAGGAAATTCAGCGTCTGTCGCAGGCGGTCGAGCAAAGCCCCAATGGCATCGCTCTGGCCGCGCCCGACGGATCTATCGTATTCGCCAATCCCTCTTTCTGTGCGATTTATGGGTATGAATTGACCGACTTGGCGGGGCGTAATATCCGCAACCTTGCGGCAGAGCCCTTGAGTGTGGAACTTGAAAAAGAGATCGCCGATGCGCTGACCGCTGGTGCCTCGTGGCGTGGCCAGTTGACGAACCGAACCAAAGAGGGTCGCACGATCCGCGTGCGGGTCATCCTTGCGGCGATCCGTAGTCCGGATGGGGTTATCAGAAACCATCTCGCCCTCCACGAAGATATCACCGAGTGGCTGGCCGAACAGGAGCGTCGTCGTCGACTGGAATCGCAGCTTCTGCAGGCGCAGAAACTCGACGCACTCGGAACTCTGGCCGGAGGCATAGCGCACGATTTCAATAACATTCTTACCGGTATTCTCGGGTTCGGCGAAATATCGAAGCTTCTCGCGGGAGATAATTTCGAACTGCAAGATGCTTTGGCACAGATCACGAAAGCGGGCATGCGCGCCAAGGATTTGGTGGCACGCATTCTGACCTTTACTCGTCAGAGCAACGCACAGCTGCAGTCCATCGATCTCTCCTTGGTGGTAATGGAAGCAGTGAAACTTTTGCGCGCATCCACTCCCGCAACAATCGAAGTCGTTGCGATGCTTCAGCCCGGGATTGTTCGCGCTGATCCGACTCAGATTCAGCAGATCGTAATTAACCTCGGCACGAATGCCGTCCATGCGATTGGCGACAGACCCGGACGGATCGACGTAACTGTCCAGCTCGTGCAGGTGGATGAGTCGCTGGCTTCTGAGATGCGGGATCTTGCCCCTGGCGATTGGATAAAGTTGACGCTGTCCGATAACGGTCACGGCATGGATACGTCCACCGTAAATCGCATGTTCGAGCCGTTCTTTACGACGAAAAAACCGGGCGAGGGCACAGGGCTCGGGCTGGCGATTGTGCGCGCCATATTGACCAGCCATCATGGCGCAGTGCGTGTGCGGAGCGTGGTGGGGGCGGGGACGACCTTTGAGCTGTTTTTCCCAAAGAGTAACGAAAGACCTTTTTCGCTGCCCGATTCCTCGACGCCTTCGAGTGGAGGAAACCGCGAGGTTCTGGTGGTGGACGATGAAGAGGGCGTAGGGCTGTTTGTGGAGGCGTACCTGCGGAAGCAGGGTTATCACCCCGAGGTCTTCACCGATCCGCGCAAAGCTCTTGCCGCCTATGAGAAGGCTCCCACGAGATTTAGTGCCATCGTTACGGACCTAACCATGCCGTATATGACGGGAGCCGAGTTGCTCGAACGGATTCGTGCGCAAGGCCGGGCGATCCCGGCGGTAATTATTTCTGGATACAGCGAAGATTTGATGCGTATCCGATCCGAGACGGTGACGCATTGTGCCGTGCTGCAAAAACCGTTTACCGGCGAAGATCTAGGTCGTTCGCTCGATCAAGTGATCCGAAGTCTGAGCACGGGCCGCAACGCGTGAGAGGAGTCGGGTACGCGGCTCGGTCGGCGGTCCCCGTACGGTTTGGATTTTGGTAGGGCGGATGGTCCTCCCTCGACAGTACGTTCGACAGGCTCAGGCCCTGAGCAGAGCCGAAGGGCTCTGGACCCTGAGCTTGCCGAACGGGCTCATCCGCCGCGGGCAATGCGGAGCATTGCCCCTACCTCGGATCGCAAAGCATAAGGCACAACTCTCAAGTGACGTTGGTATTTACTCCTTCCTCGGCCAGATAACAAAAAAGCGCGGCCGCTTTTAGCGGCCGCGCTTGGTTATGAAAGGTTCGCCTGCAAGCAGGCTCCTACATCGGAAGCTTACTTTTTCGTGCCAGAGGCGACGACGGTGTTGGCTTGGACGAAGAAGTCGTTGCCCTTGTCGTCGACGAGGATGAAGGCCGGGAAGTCGACAACTTCGATTTTCCAGATGGCTTCCATGCCGAGCTCAGGATATTCGAGCGTTTCGACTTTCTTGATGTTTTCCTTCGCGAGGATTGCGGCAGGACCACCAATCGAGCCGAGGTAGAAGCCTTTGTATTTGGAGCAGGCGTCGGTGACTTGTTTCGAGCGATTACCCTTGGCGATCATCACCATGGAACCACCCATCGATTGGAAGAGGTCAACATAGCTGTCCATGCGGCCGGCTGTAGTGGGCCCGAAACTACCAGACGCGTAACCAACTGGCGTCTTGGCGGGGCCGGCGTAGTAGACCGGGTGGTTCTTGATGTAGTCGGGCAGGCCTTTGCCGGAGTCGACGCGTTCCTTCAACTTCGCGTGGGCGATGTCACGGGCGACGACCATCGGGCCGGAGAGCAGCACGCGGGTTGTGACCGGATGTTTTGCGAGTTCGGCGCGGATTGCATCCATCGGCTGGTTTAGGTCGATGCGAACTGGATTGGTTTCTTTTAGCGCGCGGAGATGGTTCGGGATGAACTGGCCGGGGTTGGTCTCCATCTTTTCGACGAAGATGCCGTCCTTGGTGATCTTGGCCTTGATGTTGCGATCGGCCGAGCAGGAGACGCCCATGCCGACGGGGCAGCTGGCGCCGTGGCGGGGGAGGCGGACGACGCGGACGTCGAGGGCGAAATATTTGCCACCGAACTGGGCGCCGACGCCGCTCTTCTCGGCGATGTCGAGGACCATTTTCTCAGCATCGAGGTCGCGGAAGGCCTGACCGAGTTTGTTACCCTTGGTCGGGAGCGAGTCGTAGTATTTGGCGGAGGCGATCTTGACGGTCTTGAGGCAGGCTTCGGCGCTGGTGCCACCGATCACGAAGACGAGGTGGTAGGGCGGGCAAGCGGCGGTACCGAGCATCTTCATTTTTTCGGTGAAGAAGGCGGCGAGGCTCTTCGGATTGAGCAGCGCTTTTGTCTCTTGGAAGAGGTACGTCTTGTTGGCCGAGCCGCCGCCTTTGGCGACGAAAAGGAATTCGTATTTCTGGCCTTCGGTCGCATAGATGTCGACTTGGGCGGGGAGATTGGTTCCGGTGTTGACCTCGTCGTACATGTCGAGCGGCGCGGTCTGCGAGTAGCGCAGGTTTTCCTGAGTGTAGACGTCGTAGACGCCTTTGCTGAGCCATTCGGCGTCGTTGGCGCCGGTCCAGACCTGCTGGCCTTTTTTCGCGACGATGGTGGCGGTGCCGGTGTCCTGACAGAAGGGCAGGATGCCTTCGGCGGAGATCTCAGCGTTCTTCAGCATGGTGAGGGCGACGTACTTGTCGTTCTCAGAGGCCTGTGGGTCATCGAGGATACCGGCGACTTGCTTAAGATGTTTCGCGCGGAGGAGGAAGGACGTGTCGCGGATCGCGTGTTGAGCGACGTAGGCGAGGGCGGATGGTTCGACCTTGAGGATTTCTTTGCCTTCGAAGGTGGCGGTGGAGACGCCTTCTTTCGAGAGGAGGCGGTACTCGGTTTCGTCGGTGCCGAGCGGGAATGGATCTTGGTAGGTGAACGGAGGCGTGGCCATAAGAGGAGGAAGTTAAAGGGATTGAGGATGGACGGAGGTTAAGGAGGAAGGGGAAAACGAGACCGCGCGAAGGAATAAGGGGAGGTTGCGAGGGGATTAAGTTGGAGCGTTAGCGGAATTTGGCCACCTATGTCCACTGATGGGCACCGATTTTTCGAATCTGTGTTTATCGGCGATTATCAGGGGTGTTAACTAGATCAGTTTCAACTTCGGCAGATCCTGGCTGTCGACGAGGCCGACGGGCTGGTTGCGGCGGTTGAGGACGATGAGGTCGTCGATTTTGTGCGCTTCGAAAATGCGTAGCGCTTCCACGCCGAGCACGTCTTCGCCGATGGTTTTGGGCGAGCGTGTCATAAAATCGGATACGGGGCGTTCGAGGAAGCCCGGGCCGGTGAGCGCGCTGCGGCGGAAATCGCCGTCGGTGAAGATACCGGCGAGTTTGCCGGTTTTGCCGACGAGGGCGATGCTGCCGGACTTGGCCTTGGTCATGGCGAGGATGGCTTCCTGAATCGTGCCGGTTTCGCGCATGATCGGAAGGCGGTCGCCGCTGCGCATGATGTCTTTGACCTTGAGAAGCAGGAGGCGTCCGAGGTTGCCTGCGGGATGGTAACGAGCGAAATCTTCGCGGGTCATGCCGCGGCTTTCGAGGAGAACCATCGCGAGGGCATCGCCCATGGCGAGCGCGGCGGTGGTGCTGGCGGTAGGAGCTAGTTTTAGCGGGCAGGCTTCGCGCGGCACACAGTAGATGAGGTGGTGTTCGGCGAGGCGGGCGAGGTCGGAGTCGGCCTGGCTGGTGAAGGCGACGATGCGTACGTTGAAACGTTTCAACACCGGCACGAGGCGGAGGATTTCCTCAGTCTGGCCGCTGTTGCTGAGCAGGATCGCGAGATCGTTTTCGTCGCAAAGCCCGAGATCGCCGTGGAGCGCTTGCGTGGCGTCGAGGAAACACGAGGAGACGCCGGTGCTGTTGAAGGTGCCGACGAGTTTTTGCGCGATGTGCGCGGACTTGCCGACGCCGCTGAAAATAAGTTTGCCGCCGCGTGCGGTGGTGGCCTCGACCGCGTGGACTACGGTGACGAAATTTTCGTCAAGCGCCTTGGCCGTGGCGTCGAGCGCATCGGTCTCGATGCGGATGCAGGCGCGGGCGCGGGAGAGAATGGTTTTGGGATTAAGGGCCATTTAAGATTGAATCGTGGGGCAGGTTGCTGAAGTTAGGGGTTACTTTTTCACGTTCAAATCCTTTCCGCTACGATGAGGTCACGTTTGTTTTCACTGTTTGCGCTCGCTGCACTGTTGATTGTGGCTGGTTGTGAGCGGTCGGATGTCTCGCCCTTTACGATCGAAGGTGACGAGCCCGGGTACCGTCGTGGCAAGGACTTGATCAAGCAAGGGCGCAATCAGGAGGCGCTGAGCGAGTTTCAAAAAGTCATCGATAAACGCGGCCTTAACAACGCTGCCGAGTCGCATCTCGAAGTCGGCCTGCTCTATCAGTATCACATCAAGGACCCGATTTCGGCGATCTACCATTATCGCAAATATCGCGAACTGAAACCCAACAGCCAGCAGGCCGATCTCGTTCGCCAACGTATCGACGCCGCGACGCGTGATTTTGCCCGCTCGCTTCTGGTACAGACTGACTCGCTCGATAAACTCGACTCGGACGACCTCGCGAAACGTCTTCAACGCGAGAACGATAAACTCAAAGCCGACCTCGCCGCGGCACGCGCCAACCGCCCCGTCCCGGTCGCCGCCGCAGATGAAGAAACACCCGCTGCTGAGCCAGCACCGGTCGCTGCACCAAACCGGGGCGCGTATGCAATTACCGATAACAGTTCGCCCGTCGTGCGCGCCGCCGTCGACATCGAACCGGAGCCTACGCCAGAGCCGGTTGCTCAACCTCGTCCGCCCGTCGCGCAACCCGCGCGCCCGACAGCCAGCACGACGGTGACGAGACCTTCAGCTACGACGACGCGGCCCACGACAACCACCACGCGCCCGACGACGGGCTCCTACCGCCGCCACACGATCAGCAAGGGAGACACACTCTACAGCCTAGCCCAGAAATATTATGGTAACCGCTCGCGCTGGCGCGACATCTACGCGGCCAACCGCGACGTGATGAAGAGCGAAGGGGACCTACGGATCGGCATGGAAGTGAAAATCCCGCAGTGATTTTTTCCTCCGTATGTAGTTGTTCCGCGGAGACGCGCAAAATTTGCGTTAACTCCGCCAAGCGCTGCGGAGTGAACGGGTATATGTTGTGCGAGATTGCGCCACACGAATGATCTTGCCCGACGAATATGCCGCCCAGCCTTCCGCTTCCTCTCTGAATCTCGATTTGATTCGGAAGTATACGATGCCGGCGCCGCGCTACACATCGTATCCGCCAGCGACACAATTCACCGATCAACTCGGCGCAGTCCGCGTCGAAGACGCTTTCAAGGACGACAACCAAGCCGGGTCCGGTCCGCTCTCGCTCTATTTTCATCTGCCGTTTTGCGAGACACGCTGTTGGTACTGTGGCTGCAACACCGTCATCACCAAGCGCCACGACGCAGCCGCCGAATACCTCGACGACTTGGCGCTGGAAATGAAACTCGTTGCCCAACGCACCGACCGCAAACGGCCCGTTACGCAGGTGCATTTCGGTGGTGGCACGCCCACATTTCTCCCGCCCGACCAGTTGCGCCGTCTCGGAGCGTTATTTAACGAACACTTTTCAATCGCCAAAGACTGCGAGATCAGCGTCGAACTCGACCCGCGACGCCTGAAGCTCGATCACATTCAAGCGCTCCGCGAAATCGGAGCCACCCGAGCTTCGCTCGGCGTGCAGGATACTAATCGCAAGGTCCAACTCGCGATCAACCGCTACCAGCCGCACTCGCTTAACCAACAAGCCATGGGCTGGCTGCGCGCCGAAGGTTTTAAGTCGGTCAACGTCGATCTCATTTACGGACTGCCGCTGCAGACGCCCGAGTCGTTTTCGAAAACGATCGATGACGTGCTCTCGCTCTCGCCCGAGCGCCTCTCGGTCTTCAGTTACGCGCACGTGCCTTGGATCAAACCAGCGCAGCGTATCTTTGAAGATCGCGGACAGCTGCCCACGCCCGAGGAAAAACTTGCCATGTTCGCCCTCGCGCACGAACGCCTGACCACGGCCGGCTATGTCGATGTTGGGCTCGATCATTTCGCGAAACCCGACGACGAACTCGCCCGCGCCCAGCGTGCCGGCACGCTCCATCGCAATTTCCAAGGCTACAGCACGCACGCCGGTGCGTCGCTCTACGGCTTCGGCCTCTCGTCGATCTCGCAGACGCAGCAAACGTATCTGCAAAATCACAAGACGCTCATCGCGTATCGCACCGCGCTCGCCGCTGGACAGTTGCCGATAGAACGTGGTTTGCGTTTGACCGACGAAGACCAGCGCCGCCGCACGATTATCATGCACATCATGTGCGACCGCGGGCTCGACTATAAAAAGCTTTCGACCGCGCTCGGTTTGGATTTTGCCAAAGTGTACGGCCGCGAAATCGCCTCGCTGCAAGACCTCGCCGCCGACGGAATTATCGGCCTGGGCACAAACGGTTTTTCGATCACCCCGGCCGGCATGCCCCTGCTCCGCGTAGTCGCCACCCGCTTCGACGCCACGCTAAAACCAGCCGCAGGCAAACACGCGCAGGTGATCTGAAGGCGGTTCAACGTCATTACTCCAGCACTGGAGGTGGCGCCCGATGTCCCGTTCATACGCCAGATACAGCTTTGGCATTTTCCCGTACGGATGAGGGATCGTCTGTCCTGCCAAAGTCCGAGCCAGACGGACTGAGGCAGCGCCTCTTTTCCTCTTGTTAATTACTAACAATCACCCTTGCGTTCCAAGGTCGCCGCTTCGCCCCCAGCCCCCCGTCTGAACTGCCGAACCAGCAAACACCGTGGTCGTGGCTGTTCGTTTCTTTTCCTCTAAAATTACACCATGTTCTCTTATAAATTCGTGCCTCTGTTTGCCATTGTTGCCCTAGCAATGCTCCCAACTATCACGAGGGCCGCAACCGTACCGCAAAATCCCGCTGGTTTCGTGATCCAACGCGGGACTAATCTGAGTCATTGGCTTTCGCAGGATTTCGGCTGGGCGCCTCGCGACCAGTGGATCACCACCGAAGACATGCGGTTCATCGCCAAGCAAGGCTTCGACCATGTCCGCCTGCCGATCGACGAGAAGGAACTCTGGTTGCCAAATGGGCAGCCTAACAACCCTGAATTCGACCGGATGCTCAAGGCGATTGGCTGGTGCCGCGAAGCCGGGCTGCGCGTGATCGTCGATCTGCACACCATCAACGCGCATCACTTCAATGCCGCTAACGAAGGCATGGCAGCCAACACACTCTGGACCGACCCGAAAGCTCAAGAACACTTCCTCGGTCTTTGGCGCGAACTCTCGGCGCGACTCCGGCATCTGCCGGTCGACGCCGTGGCATACGAGTTCCTCAACGAAGCCGTGGCTGATAACGCGGAAGATTGGAATAATCTCTTCCTGAGATGCTATAAGCTTCTGCGCGCGACCGAACCAAATCGGGTGTTTATCATGGGCGCGAACCGCTGGCAAATGCCCGAGAATATTCCGCTGCTGAAAGTACCTGAGGGCGACAAAAACATTATTCTCAGCTTCCACACCTATTCCCCAATGTTGCTCACTCACTACAAGGCAGATTGGGTACCGCTCAAGGTCTACACCGGCCCTGTTCAGTATCCGGGTCCTGTTGTCGACAAAGCCACTTTCGAAAAGATCATCCAGACCTATGGCGAAAGCATGCGGGAGCAGATCAGCAATACCACCGAGAACTGGGGCCCCGCCCGTCTCCGGCAGGAATACGAGCCAGCCATCCGCCGCGCCCGAGAGCTCGGTCTACAGCTCTACTGTGGCGAATTTGGCTGTTTGCCAACGGTTCCCCGTGCCGCCCGACTCGCATACTACCGCGATATCGTCTCAGTCTTCGAAGCCGAGAACATCGCTTGGGCCAATTGGGAATATAAGGGCGACTTCGGCGTCTATGAATGGCTTGGGCTGAAAGGGCTTGCTGGAAAGCCGGACACCGAATTCCTCCGCATCCTTTTGCCGAAAAAGTAATATCTCTCCGAATTTTGCCTCGGGCGCGCGGCATGCTAGTTCGCGCGCTATCCCGAACGGCTACAGTTTAACTGAAACGGTTCTAGGGGTAGAATTACTCACGGGGCTCCACTATGCGCTCTTGGTCGCCCGATATTCCGGAGCAGTCACTCGGCGGGGCGTGAACGGGGCCGACGTTTTCAGAGGCGAATACGAACGAAAGCTCGCGCTCGCTGTCAGTGTTGGAATCGCGATTCCGCGCACAGATGCAGCACTTGAATTTCGGCACCGCCATATGCGGACCGAGCGCTTGACATCGCCACCTGACGCAGGCGCAGTGAAAGCCGAACTATTTACTATATGGCTGAAATCGGCGAAGGCGTAGCAATCGGTGTGATCGATGACAGGCACGACGAGGAGTGCCCTTATTGTAAATGCGCCAAGGAAAAACCCGAGAAGATCGAGAACGATCTTGTCGCCGACATCGACGAGGACGCGCCGGGCTTCGACGGCCCACTCGGCAACAATTCGGGCAAGCTCGGCACAGCTTGCAAGGACGACAAGCCTTCTCCGCAAACAATCGACGACGTACCTGTGGCGCTCGCTGCGCATCACCTCATTCCTGGCAACGCCGCTCTGGGGGAAAGCGCATTAAAAAGCGGTAATCACCTTTGGAAGCACGGCATGGAACACGGCAATATCGGCTACAATATCAACTCCGCCGCCAACGGAGTCTGGCTCCCGGGCAGTTACGCTCTGCACAAGACCAACGTGACTAAACGCAATGCAACAACCGACCGCAATGCTCCAAGTTGGAAGGAGCAGTCTCTGCCGGAACGCCAGGAATACGCTGTGCTGGCAACCTTACTTTATGGTGCGCAGTTCCATGATTCGCATAAAGACTACAATGAATTTGTCAGACGCGTTTTGGATAAAATCGCAGCTAAGCTGGAGTATGCCAAAGGCCTCAACTGCCCGGAGGCGACCACTTCTGGCGAAAAGCCGCCGGGTGAGCGTCCGCCACTCAAGGTCATCGTTTCACGTCTGAACAAACTCTCTAAGCGGATGAAAGGCATGTTGACCCGTCCTGATCCTGTCCGTTGGCGAAAAAATATCTACACTTCGGATAAATACGGCCCCACGTGCCTCAATCGTGCCTGTGGTGCCCCGGTCACGCACGACGCAGATGCGGATCAACTGGTCAAAGAAATCGGATTCTTATGAGTAACAATTACTGTTCCTTTGATTATACTGTCGCTGGATGTCGCTCGCTCAAACCCTCTTCGTTTCCGAACCATCCGAAGGTCTGGTGGAATGTCGGGGCGTTAATTAATGAAGCCTTGGTGCCCAAGCCCTATACGGGAAAACTTGATCCTTTTAATGAAGACAGTGATGAGCAGATCATGCCGGAGGTCATGTCGGGCTGGTGCTCGTCACTTGTGATGCGCGAGGACCTGCTTAAGGCTTTTCTCGAAGCTGGCGTGGACAACTTGCAGCTATTTGACGCCGAGATCACTGATCCCGACAGCGGCAAGGTCTACACCAACTACAAAGCGGTAAATATCGTGGGCTGTATCGCCGCCGCCGACCTGCGCAAGTCCGAGTACACCGAGCACGGCAACGGTCCGGTGATTGATGTGGATTTCGACAAGCTGGTGATCGAAGACAAAAAGCCGGACGGCACGTTGATGTTCCGTCTAGCCGAATCGATCAACGTGATCCTCTTGCACAAAAAAGTGCGCGACCACCTGCTCACAAAGAACTTTCCTTTCCTCCGATTCTACGAAGTCGGAGATATCGCCACGTAAAGGGTTGGCTTAACTGATGCCTATACAGCTCACACCAAAAACTTGCGGCGCAGAAACGCGGGCTTTGCGTTTGGCGCGAGTTTAGCTACTCTCCGTTTATTCATGAGCGATCTCAGCGATCTCTACCAATCGGTAATCCTCGATCACAACAAGCGTCCGCGCAATCGCGGCAAGCTGCCCACTGCCAATCGCGTGGCTTCGGGCGACAACCCGACGTGCGGTGACAACTGCACGGTTTACCTGCAATTCGACGGTGAACGCATCGGAGGGATCTCGTTCGAGGGTTCCGGCTGCGCGATTTCGCAGGCCTCGGCTTCGCTCATGACGACCCAGCTCAAGGGCAAAACTCCGGCCGAAGCGGAGGAAACCTACAAGCGCTTCTCCGAAATCGTGAAAACCGGTAACGCGCCCGAAGACTTCGACGAACTCGCCGCCTTCGCTGGCGTACACACGTTTCCTGCGCGCATCAAATGCGCCACGCTCTCGTGGCACGCCGCGCTCGAAGCCCTCAAACAGCCGGAAACGAAGCCATGACCGCACTGCCCGTTTTGAAACAGCCGCGTCTTTCCTCACGTTTCTGGGACGACGTGCGCGCCGATTTTCCTGTGCTGCATCAGCACGTCGGCAACAAGCCGCTTATCTATCTCGACAACGCTGCGACCACGCACAAGCCGAGCGCGGTGATCGATGTGCTAACCCGCTTCTATCAACAGGACAACAGTAACGTCCACCGCGGCCTGCACGCACTTTCCATGCGCTCGACCGATGGCTACGAAGCGGCGCGCATCTGCTCGGCGAAATTCATCAACGCCGCTGTGCCCGAGGAAATCGTTTTCACGCGCGGCACGACCGAGTCGATCAATCTCGTCGCGCAAAGCTGGGGCGCGGCCAACCTTAAAAAAGGTGACGTTGTTTTGATCACCGAGATGGAACATCACTCCAATCTCGTGCCGTGGCAGATGATCACTGAGCGCACCGGCGCGACACTGCGCTACGTTCCGGTCATCGGCGAAAACGCCGAACTCGGACTCGATCTCGACGCGTTGGATAAACTCCTCACGCCAGAGGTGAAGCTCTTCGCGTTCACCCATATTTCGAACACGTTGGGCGTGATCAATCCCGTGGCCGAACTATGCGCCAAGGCCAAAAAAGTGGGCGCGCTCACGTTGATCGACGCCGCGCAGTCGGTCGGCCATGAGCTGATCGATGTGCAGGCACTAGGCTGCGATTTTCTCGCTTTTTCTGGTCACAAGATGGCTGGCCCGACCGGCATCGGCGTGCTCTATGGCCGCAAGGCGCTGCTCGATGCGATGCCGCCGTGGCAGGGCGGTGGCGGCATGATCACGAGCGTTGAATTTTTCCAGAGCAAGTGGAAGCCCGCGCCCGAGCGTTTCGAGGCTGGCACGCCGAATGTGGCTGACGCAATCGCGCTGCACGCGGCGATGGATTACCTCGATGCACTGGGTCGGCCTCGGATTTCAGCGCACGATCACAAACTCGCGGCACAGGCTTATGCAGCGCTGAGCGAGTTGCCGGGGATTCGCATTCTCGGGCCGAAAGGTGCGCGGAGCGGACTCGTTAGTTTTGCGCTCAAGGATGCTCACGCCCACGACGTGGTGACGTTTGCCGATCAAGACGGTATCGCCTTGCGCGGTGGTCATCACTGTAACCAGCCGCTTATGCGCAAGCTCGGTCTGCCGAGCACGGTGCGCGCGAGTTTCTACGTTTATAACAACACGGCCGAGATCGATGCGCTCGTGGCCTCGATGCGGAAAATTATTAAGTTCTTCGGAGCGTAAGTCGGCCCGGTGTTTTTGTAGGAGCCTGCTTGCAGGCGATCCGCGCGGCCATCGCCTGCAAGCAGGCTCCTACAAGGAAAACGATCCTGCCGACTTCACCGCACGAGAAACTCGTCCACGCGATCGCGCAGGGCTTCGCTCGCAATGTGGAAGAGGCTGACGTCAGGCGGCGTGAAGGGCGGCTGCGAACGGAAGTCGCTTGGCGGCATGCGGTAGGTTTGCACGGCGTATCGACGAACTCCATACATGAGCGGAGCGAGCTGATCGAGGTGTTCCTGGGTGTGCAGGCCGCCGACGAGCGTGGTGCGAAATTCGTAGGGAATTTTCGCCTGCTTGATCAACTCGATGCTCAGTTCGAGCGGGCCCGTGTCCACTTCGCACCCGACGAAACGCCGGTACTCGCTGAGCGGGCCTTTCACGTCCATCGCGATGTAGTCGAGCAGGTTCTCCTCCAAGAGCGAGGTCAGCATGCCGGGATTGCTGCCGTTGGTGTCGAGTTTGATGAGGAGGCCCATCTCGCGGATTCGCCGCAAGAAATCCATCAGGCCGCACTGCTGAGTTGGTTCTCCTCCGGTGATGACGACGCCGTCGAGCTGGCTACGGCCGAGCAAAAGGTGTTCGAAAATTTCTTCGACCGGCATGGACGGCTGGAAGCGCGAAGGGTAGACGAGCGCACGGTTGTGGCAGTACGGGCAGCGCCAGGCGCAGCCTTGCGTAAATACGACGGCGGCTACTTTTCCGGGGAAGTCGATGAGTGAACTTTTTTGAAAGCCGCCGATTTTCATGGGGTAAGCGCGTGGTGGCGCAGAAAAAGTTGTTGTGCAATCGCCCTTACTGGCCGGACGGTTTAGGGGTGGCGATAGGTTTTAGAGGCGATCTAGTGCTGACGACGATGCTATTGCGCGCGGTGCGGTCGGGGTCCCGTTGGGTAGTGGAAGGCTAGGCTGTACCCGGCTCGCAGCCGACACAAACCTACATGAGCCCGGGCGGCATGAAATTAGGCTTCTAGATCGTGATGATGAAGAGATGGAATGACCGGTGTTGAAGGACAGATAGTAGGGAACGAACGCGTCATCGACACGCCTGCTGATTCCGGCTTAATTGGCGGCCTTCATTCATGACTTTCCGTATCAGTAAAAGTTTCGAAATCGAGTCCGGACACTTGCTCACCAAGCATCCTGACAAATGCCGCTTTCCGCATGGCCACAGCCGCCGGGTCGATATCGTGCTCGCGGCTGACGCTCTCGATGCCAACGACATGGTGTGTGACTTCAAGGCCGTGAAGTCGGCGATGCATGAATTTCTGGATGCTTGGGATCACGCCTTCTGCCTCAACACCGACGATCCGCAATTCGCCCATTTCCAAAAAGCCTACGGCGTGAACATCGTGCCCTTTGAGAAAAAAGATCCCACGAGCGAAGTGATGGCGAAGACGATTTTCGACGAACTCAAACGCCGTCTCGCCGGCACGGGAGGCCAGCCTGATCCGCGCTACGCCGTGCCACCAGGCGTGCGGGTTGAACGCGTCCGCGTAACCGAGACCAGCTCCAGCTGGGCCGAGTACGAGGAGTGAGGGCGGGTTGCTAGCGTAGCTGTAACGAAGCAGTTGAAGCATGATCTGCGGCGTGGAGCGGCGTGCAGCAGGTGGAGCCCGATGTCCCCATCGGGCTTGATCGGCGCGGCTCACGAACCAGCCCGTTAGGGACAACGGGCTCCACTCTCTACTGCGTCGTCACGGCTTGAAAAAAGAGCGTGCTTGACCACGCCAAGTGCGGCGCTGGCAAATACGATGGGAATCACGCCGACCTTGAAGCGTTGCAGCGCCGCAAACGCAGTCACGCAAATCGCCAGAGCAAACCAGTCGATCACGCCAGCTTTTGGCATGAACACGTGCAGGCCGAACCACACCGCTAGGTTTAGGATCACTCCCACAACCGTCGCTGTTACTGCCGATAGTGCCTGGTTTAGCCTGACGACGCCCCGCAACTCTTCGATGTGCGGCGCGCCGAGAAAGATGAAGAGGAAGCTTGGCACGAAGGTTGTCCACGTCGTCATTGCCGCACCCAGCGTCGCCGCGACCAGCGGCGATAGTGCGCCGGGTTGATTCCAGCCGCCGAGGAACCCGACGAATTGCAGCACCATGATTAACGGGCCTGGTGTCGTTTCGGCGAGCCCGAGTCCGTCGAGCATCTGCGGCGCCGAGA
Organism: Verrucomicrobiota bacterium; assembly: GCA_016721945.1. Classification (GTDB taxonomy): domain Bacteria; phylum Verrucomicrobiota; class Verrucomicrobiia; order Opitutales; family Opitutaceae; genus JADKHC01. The sequence goes on from JADKHC010000007.1 coordinate 151,345, forward strand.
GCCAGCCGAAGTTTTCGACTGCCTGCTGCCCGACGTAGGGGAGAACTGCATACGCGCCGCCGAAAGTCACCATCGCCGCTTTACTAAAGAATAGTCCCTGCTGCGCGAGCGTGCTTTGCCATCCCTGCCAGAGCCCTGCCGCGATGACAGGTGACCACCAAAGAGTGAGCGACATTGCCAGTACCTTGCCCGCGCGTGCCCACGATGGGCGCGTATGCTCAGAAGCTGTCGCTCGGTCGTCGATGGCGGCGGCGCTAGCCGACGTTTTGGCGGGGACCGGCGTCGGGAACCATTGCGGAAGAAACTTCCCTCCAGCTAAGCCGATGGCGGCCGCAGCTGCGACCACGGCAGGAAAAGGCGCGTGGAAAAAGAACAACGCGGCAAACGCCATCGCCGCGAGCGCCCACATGAAGCCGTTTTTCAGGGCTCGCTGGCCGATGCGCCAGACCGCAGCGATGACTATGGCGGTTACGGCTGGTTTTAGTCCGTCAAAGGCCGCCTCTATCCACGCAACCTGTCCGTAGGCCACATATACATAACTTAGCAGCCAGAGCAGCAGCGCAGACGGTAGAACGAATAATACGCCAGCGGCAATTCCGCCCCAAGTGCGATGCAGGAGCCAGCCGCAATAAGTCGCGAGCTGCGTGGCCTCGGGTCCGGGCAACAGCATGCAATAATTGAGTGCATGCAGGAACCGTTCTTCGCCGATCCATTTTTTCTTTTCGACCAGCTCGGTGTGCATGATCGCGATCTGCCCGCTCGGTCCGCCAAAACTGATCAGTCCCAGCTTAAGCCAAAAGCGCAGTGCCTCGCGAAAGGTGGGATGAGGTGCCGACATCGATCGTGAAAATCACGCAAACCATCACGGATGCAAAGCGGAATAGGCGAATTCCTGAACAGCGAGCGGTGATGGGGAACTCAGGAAATCAGGAACACGGACTCTCTCCAATCACGGCTCCACCGAACGGAGCGCTTCGATGAAGGGATTGGGGCCGCCCTCCTGATAGCCGAGTTTTTTCACGGCCTTGCCGGTCGGATCGAGGATAATGACCGACGGATATCCCTTGATCCGATAGCGAGTGGCCAAGGATTGATTTTGCGCACGCAACTCATCGGGCTGGGCTGTTTTCCTGGGGAAATCCAGTTTTACCAGGACGAGTTTTTCGTTCGCGTAGCTCTTAAATTCGGATGTTGAGAGAATTTCTTGATCTAGCCGTATGCACCAGCCGCACCAGTCGGAACCGGTAAAAAACAGGAAGACATTGCGTTTTTCGGCCTGGGCTCTGGTAAGCGCAGCTTGATAGTCCGTGGTCCATTCTGTCTCAATGGTTCTGGTCTTGGCTACGGGACGTGGTGTTGGAGCAGGTTTCTGGTTTGGCTTTTTTTCTGTGCTGGCGGCTGGGCTTGGCGCGGCCTCAACCGGCTTAACTCCCACGACGGCATCATCCTTCAGCCGAATGCTGACATCGGCGTAGTTGAGAACCTTTGAGTTGCCAGCGACGACCTGGCTCGCGGGTTTGCCCTTCTCCGCAAGCACCTGTTCATAAGTATCACCGAGTTTGGCAGCAAAAGCACAAGTTCCGAGTGCCAGCGACAATACGAGAAGGGCGGTTTTCATATGGGAATAATTAGTATGTTCCGGTGGATTGGGGGGCATTCCAATTGGTATCGGTACGGACAGAATCAATCTTTTGCCGTTTATATCGCAATGGCCGTTTTGATAAACCTCACGCATTCTTCCGCGTGAGTCATCGCGATCAGGTGCCCGCCGTCTAGGGTGAGATCGACTTGTGTAGGTATGGGGATAACGTGATCGTGAGTGCCGTGAATGCGCACAGGTTTGGTTCTAGTTTCGTCTAGTCCTTCCCAGTCAAAGATTGCCGCGCACATCGCGCGGATGAACGATGCTTGGCTATGGCTAAACATCTGCGTGAGTTCGCTCGGATGTTTTCCCGCTGCTAACTGGATGAACTCGATGGGAGCTAAACGTGCCAACGGATGAAGCAGAGTGAGTAAGCCGGAAATTTCAGCTTTGTTTTTCGCGCTACCGATCAGGATGAGCGCTTTGAGCGAAAGATTCTTGGCGATTTCACAACCAACGATCCCGCCTAAAGAAGAACCGATTACGATGTCACCGTGCCGAATTCCTGCCTCGGTGATGACATGATCGGCTATAGCCTTGATGGTCGTTTCTCCGTGATGAGCCGGCCAGTTGAGAAAACGAGTTGAGGCGAGACATTGCCAGGCGGGCGCTGCGTACATCCGGTGATCTGCACCCATGCCGGGAAGAACGTGGATCATGTATAATGGGGGCTTTCGTGTGTTTCCTAACAGACCTGCCGCAGAGGTTAAGGGGTACTGCTTTTTTGTGGCCGGCCTGGAGAGAAAAGTCGAGGCGTGAAGGCATTCCCTTTTTTACTCTGCTCCCTCTGGGTCGAATACCCCGGAGCTTCCTCCGGCTTGGAAGTGTAAGGAGGTTCGGTTTGGTGGCTTGGGGAGCGCACGCGTCCGGCCACACCCGGCGTCCCGCCGGGTGTGGTTCGGAAGGCTCGGGCGAGACGCCCGAACCAACACGCGAGACGCGTGTGCTCCCCGGATCTTTGGATATGGAATCCGTTCCTAAAAAACCCATGAGCTTGCTCCGGGGCTTTTTTACTGAGCCGTTTTAGGGGTTTTCGTAGGTTCGTCTAGCCACAGCCTCATTTCGTTCGTGGTGGTAAACCCCATGCGCTCATACAGACCGGCTTGTTTGGCTTGGGCGGAGGCGGAGAGTCGGGCAAGGGGAACTCCTTTTTCGCGTAGCCAGGTAAGGGTGTGTTCGGTCAGCAGCCTTGCGTAGCCACGCCGCCGGTATTCGGGTAGTACATACACGTCCATGATCCAGCCGTAGCGCCGGGCTTTGAAGGTAAAGAACGGGAAATCGTCCCGGATCATCACGCCCGCGGTAGCGACGATGCGCCCGTCTTCCAGCCAGCCGAAGTGTGCGATACTGCCGTTGTGGTAGCCTTCGATATATAAGTTGCGGGTGAGTTCACGCCAGTCGTCGGCCAAGAGTGGCGTGACCCCTGCCTCGGTCATCATCCGAAGGCGAAAGTCCAGGGCGAGCGGAATGGCCGTTTCATCCAACTGTGTAATCATCCGGCCATGCTGGTGCTGGCACTTGGATCGGCAAATTCAAATTAGTCACTTGCGCCGTGCAGTAATCAGTCTTGATGCCCATAACAGTTGGGTTGGACGGTCCGACCTTAAGCCGTAGCGACGCGGGCTGGGGCGGAGCCCGTTGTCCCTGTTATGCGGGCGAGGTGAGAGCAGCTTCGGGCAAGTTCGATGAGGACATCGGGCTCCACCAATATTCTGGTCAACACCGAGGGGCACGCGGGCGATTATTTGCTGAATCGCGTTGTGCTGCGATTGATCACGAACCTAGCGGGTTGATCTTGGGCGCAAGGTTTTCCTGCGCTGGCCTCGATTTCTTTGTGGCATGCAGCGAAAGAGTCCGATCTATTCCGGCGTAGACAAAACCCGCGCTCCGCGCCTTTTTAGTAGCATCACCCCTTGTTTTCTTCGCTATGAAAATCCCCTCAGGAATTGTGCCTAGCTTTTTGATGTCCGGACTGTGCGGCCGTCGCCAGTCAGTTGTTTTACTGACACTGGCTCTTTTAGTTGGTTTTGGCAGCAGCGCGAGCCATGCGGCCGATCCGCGCAAGGCCCCCGTGGATGTCGTTATGCGCGGGCGGGTGGCATCAACGTTGAGTCAAGCAGGTCGGACGGTCGTGGTGGTTTTGTCGCGTACCGAGGAGGAGCCAATCAAGTTTTTCGATCTAACCGTGCTGGCGCAGGAAGATGTGGGGTTTGCCTTTTCGCTTCCGCCAAAAGATGGCTATCAAATGGCGGTGTATCGTGACGAGAACGGGGACGAAGTTTTCCAGGAAAATGAACCCGTTTGGTTGAGCGCTGAATTGCGCGAAGGCGATTTTAATGCTGAACGACGTTCGCCCGTGCTGGAAGCCACACTGCATCGCGGTCTGCCGATCCCGCCGGATGTTCAGGCGCAACTTCGCAAGGATCGCTCGGGTGCTAAACAAGCCGATGCGACAAACGAAGGCCAACTACGTGTAGCGCTTGGACTGGTTGAGGATTTCGAGTCGCCGCGTTTCTCTCGCGAAGCCGGTCTGCTCGGCCTGCGGGATCCTCAGGTATTTGCGGTCCGACATGGTGTGACCGTTTCATTTCTCGAACCATTTGCTCCAGCCCGCATCCCCGTTCTCCTCGTTCATGGCGCCGGTGGCGCACCGGGTGACTGGAAGGCGTTCGTCCCGATGTTGGACAAAGCCAAATATCAAGTGTGGCTGTACTCTTATCCGTCAGGCCAGCGCATTGAGCAATCTGCCCGCATGCTGAGCGAGGCCGTTGTTCGCCTGCAAAAGCGTTACGGTTTCAAGCGGCTCGATGTGATCGGGTATAGCATGGGCGGAATGGTTGCGCGGGAAAGTTTATTCAAAGCATCGGCGGCAGGTGAGCCCGATTATCTTCGGAAATTTATCACGCTCTCGACACCGTGGGGCGGATATGAAGGCTCAGGTTTAGGCGTAGGGTCTGGATCGGTGCCGGTTCCGAGTTTGGTGGATCTCAAGCCGGGCAGCGAGTTTCAGGCCCAGCTGTTTGGCCGTTCATTGCCAGAGTCTATTGATTATCATCTCGGCTTTTCGTTCCACGGATCAGGTGCGCCAGAGAGCAACGACGGCGTCGTGACAGTCGCGAGCCAACTCGCACCAGGCGCGCAAAAACAGGCCCAAGCCATCCATGGCTTCAACGAAAGCCATGCCTCGATTCTCGCCAGCCGCGAAGTGGCAGACTGGGTGAGCGAGTTCTTGGACACACCTCCGCCGAAGAAAAAGAAGAAATAAAACGGCGCAGAGGCTCACCCGCCGAATAATCAAACAACTGACATTGGTGCCCCCGGCCGGACTCGAACCGGCACGCCTTTTCAGGCAAGGGATTTTAAGTCCCTAGTGTCTACCATTCCACCACAGGGGCGGGCACGGCATCGAATTTCACCGTGCGCGCGCGGACGTCAATCGGGTTGTGTGACGAATGTTGTCCTTCGACAATTTGCTTGGCGAGTCGGGCTGAGTTGTTGAGCAAATGAAAACGGCCTTGCCGACGTCTTCGCCAGTCGCAACGGTCCGACCTGTGAAGATCGGTTTTCTCGGGGGCAGTTTCGACCCCGTTCACTTTGGCCACCTCATCGCCGCCCAGGATGCGTATGAGCAGTACCAGCTGGACCGATTGTTCCTCGTACCCGCCGCGCAGGCGCCCCTGAAGCCGAACGATGTGCAATCGTCCGCCGAAGATCGCCTCGCGATGCTGCGTGCCGCTGTCGAATGGGACCGGCGGTTTGAGCTCTCCGATTTTGAGCTGCGTAAAGGTGGCACGAGCTATACGATTGATTCTGTACGGCATTTCCGTGCGCAGTTTCCCGATGACCAGTTGTTTTGGATTATCGGCGGTGATCAGCTGCCCAGAATGCACCTCTGGCGCGAAATCGAGGAACTGGCGCGCTTGACGGAGTTTATTTTCCTCGAACGCCCCGGCCATCCAGTCAAGGCCATGCCATCCGTTCCGGGCTTGCGACTGCACCGCTGCGACGGCCATCTGGTCGAGATCAGCTCCACCGAATTGCGTGAACGGGTACGCCGCGGCCTCTCGCTTGATTATTTCATCCCGCACAAGGCCATTGTGCAAATCGAAGAAAAGCGTTTATATCGCTGAAACTGCATGAAACTGAAAACACCGAAACTCGAATTGTCGCCTTTGCTGAAACAGATTTGCCAAGCTCTGGAAGAAAAAAAAGCCGAAGACATCAAGGTGCTCCGCGTTAGCGCCCAGTCCTCCATCACCGACTACCTGGTGCTTGGCACAGGCACCTCGGAGCCGCACTTGCGGGCACTGCGCGTCGAGCTCGAAAAAGTGATCGATAAGTCTGGCGTGCGTATTTTAGGCATGGATACCGATCAAGGCAGTGGCTGGATCGTGGTCGATGCCTTCGATATCATGGTGCATGTTTTCACCCCTGAAAACCGCCGCAAATACGCGCTAGAGAGCCTTTGGAAAGACGCCGAAGAGATTTCAATTACGACGGGCCAAGTTGTGGCTAAAGCCCCAACCACCAAAAAGCGCCCAGCCGTGAAGCCGCAGCCAAAACCCAAGGCCAAGGCCAAGGCTAAGGCAAAAGCTAAAGCCAAAACCAAAACGAAACCCAAATCAGTTGCTGGAGCCAAAAAGAAGCCAGCCAAGAAAAAGTAAACCAAGGCGTAGCCTGACTGAAGAGCCATCGCCAAGGAATGTGGCGATGGTGTAGGGGCAGGAAGCTTCGCCGTTCGTCTGGCTGGTTTCGGCAATCTACCGACACCTGAGTTGAAGTATGGGCCCGTTTCCTGAGTCGTCGGCCAACGCGGAACCCCTTAGCGCGTCTGGCCCCCGGCTAAACTGGCTCTCAAAGGCTGATGGCGATACTCAGCCGTAATGCGTGCCTTGATGCGGATATAAGTAATTAATAAGCATACGTTTAACGGCACTACAGAGTGTCGATTTTTGACCGTGTTTATGGCCCGATTCCTTCAGGTGGAGTAGGCTGTGCATGGGATTTGCAATAAGCCGCCAGCGAGTGAGTTAAGTCAGTACCGCAATCTAGGGTATTGACCTTGGTAGGTTGCTGTTGTAAAAGGGCTTTTACGTGCTCTTGACGTGATTTTCCCTTGTCTAAATGCAACTTCCTGCCGATACTCTCACAACTGCTCGCTATTGAGCGCTCATATAATAACGTACGTACGTCTTAGTAATCCTATGAAAATCCAACGTTCCTCCACCAAGGGCTTCACCCTTGTCGAAATCATGATAGTCGTGGTCATCATCGGCCTCCTCGCCGCCATGGCCATCCCCGCCTTCCAAAAGGTCCGCGACTCTTCTACCGAGAAGGCTGTTCTTAACAATCTTCGTCAGGTTAACTCGGCCGCTCAGCAATATATGCTAGAGAACGGCGTAACTGTCGTTGCTTATACGGATATTGTCGGTACCGAAACTACCAAGTATATCAAAACTATTAATCCAGCAGGAAAAGAAGTTTACACTGCAATGTCGGTCAATAATACATTGACGCAGCTCTCGATTTCCGTGCCTTCCTTGCAAAGAGCTGTTATTTTTACTCAGTAAAAAGTTCTTAGCTTCAAAGCCGTCTCTTTCGGGAGACGGCTTTTTTTGTTCCATTCTCGTTGTTCACAGAGAGTGTGGTGTTTAAATGCCTTCGGTAGTCAAAATATTACCAACATAGTGAGAATATTGAAAGATCATCGCGTGAAATTTGTTTGTGCATTCATGGCCGCAGCAGTCTCCATACTTGTGCGGATATCCGATATTGATCCCATAGCTGCCAAGAAATTTATCTTTCATGCGGGATACTGGATTGTTTTTGTAAGCTCTGCTCTCTATTTCTGGCTGCTTTTGAAGTATATTTGGCCGAAAATCAGTCGTTTGATTTCAGCTAAATATAGATGGGGACTGCTAGGTGCGATGATTGGTGCCGTGTTTCTTCAGATTCATGAGCCTAGGCAGTTTAAGATTATGTATGATGAGTATAGTATAACGGGGGTTGCAAGAAATATGCACTTCTTGCGGGAGGCCTCTTTTCCTACCACTGCTCACTATATAAGCGACCGATTATATGTAACTGAGAGTCAGATTGATAAACGTCCATTCTTCTTCCCGTTTGTTCTTTCATTGCTTCATGACCTTACGGGGTACCGGGTCGGGAATGCTTTTATTTTGAATGCATTGGCGTCATTGCTACTTCTGCTTTTGGTATATGTTTTTGGCGTGAAGGAGGGGGGGGTGGGGTTGGGGCTCGCGCTTCAGTCCTTATTCTTAAGTCTGCCTCTCCTGGCTCAGTGTACTACTTCTGGTGGATATGATGTGTTCAATCTCTGTATGATAGGGATGCTGTGGTATACAGGCATTCAATATTTGAGCCAGAGTGGTGCAGGCGGCTTGAATCTATTTGTTCTGACTTCTATTCACCTCGCTCAAACCAGGTATGAATCGATTCTATACACGCTCGTTGTTATCGCTTTAGTGGGTTATAAGTGGTGGCGAGAGAGGGTCCCGTCACTGACCTGGTTGTCTGTTGTGTGTCCCTTGTTTTTAGCGCTTCCGTTGCTAATAAATAAAATCCTGATGGCTATTCCGGGAAGCTTGGAGACGAAGCCCGGTCAGGATTACTTTGGGTTTTACTATTTTCCTGATAATGCAAAGCGCGCGTTACTATACCTTTTTACGCTCGATTTTGACTCATCCAATTCATTTATTCTGTCATTGTTCGGGTCAATTGCTTTGGTATTCTTGATTGTCGCTGTGTTTGTTCGACGTCGTACTTTTTTCGCCTCGGAAAAAGATACTCTCTTGTTTGCGTTGATCACGATAATGATCGCGACGTCGATACTCACGCTCTGCAATTTCTGGGGACAATGGGATGACCCTGTCGCATCGAGGTTCTCGTTGCCACTGTGTCTGGCGTTTATTCTAATTATAGGGCGTGTAGTAGGTGAGTTGTGGCGTAGTCGCCCAGTCCCTTACTGGCTTCCTGCTTTGAGCTTTAGTCTAGCGTTGGCCTTCTCTGTTCCTGCAGCGGTGCGAAGCTTTGCTACCCATGAGCTTATTTCTGCACAAGAGAATGCTTGGTTTGAGAATGTACTTTCGACTCGTTCCAAGCAGCGGGTGCTTGCGATTGCCGATTCTTCTATCGGTCTCATTTTATATGGTTATCCGGCGGTTTCAACTGGCAAGGCCCGCACGGTTAAGTGGAAGTTAAATGAATGTCTGAAAAATCGTACTTATGATGAGATTATTGTATTAGAGCGGTTTTTATCTGGTACGGCAAAAGTTGCGGAAGTGCCTTTTGATGGCAGGGCACTGGGCAGTGATTTTGTAAGAGAGGCGATCGCTGAAGTCAGATTCCGGGCGAATACAATTACACGAGCCAGCCGTATTCTGCGAGTTGAGGGCATTGATTCTCTCCCGCCGGATGAGTACGTGAAGGAGGATTTTGCGCCTAATGATGAGCGGTATATTGCACATTTATATAAAGCACTGCCTTGAGGGCGCTCCTTGTGTCAGCGTTTCCGGCGCTTTATGGTCTCCGAAGAATGTATATTGGCTCGATGTCATGGTGCTTGCTTAGGTCCTGGCTTGTATCCTGTATTTCCATAGTGACTTGGTTTTTTTAGGGGTGCCCTTGAGGAGGATTGCAAAGCACATTAATACTCCCGTTCTTGGGTATAGCATTGAGGAGGCCCTCAGTCGACCTGGGCAGTGCCTTGAGGCTTGGCAGCCGCCTGAAGGTATAATTTGCAGTGCGAAATATATCCAGCAGTGCTTCGAATTTGCTCATATCGGAGGCGTAGCAATATGGAGCCAGTTCCATATAAACGGATGGTCGATATTTGCCCAGTAGCTCTGTAGCCCCGCGTAATATGCTGAGTTCGTGGCCATCAACGTCCAGCTTTATACATGACACGGTGTGGGGGTTAAGCGCAGACAATAGACAGTCCAGCGTTTGAGCCTTGGCGTTGCCGACCTCTTTGGTGGCGCCGGATAGGGGCATGTCTTTGCTGGGTGTTTTATCAAGTGGCCAGCTTGAGGTGATCAGCTGCTCATGTGGCTCGTTCTGGCTAGAGATAAGTAGCGAGTGGACTGCTGTGATATTTGGGGAAAGCGAAGGGTTAAGGGCAATATTCCGAGTGAGTTTGGCAAAAGCATACTCAGTTGCTTCGATGGCGATTACTCTACCGGTTGGGCCGACAGCGCGAGCGAGGGGGAGCGTATGGGCTCCGATATTGGCTCCTATATCGAGTACGGTGTCGCCATGCTTGATGAGGCGTTCGTAGCAGCGAACTAAATCACGTTCGAATGCACCAAGCAGGTAGATAGCAAGGTCGATGCCTTCGTTAAGATCGAGATGCCAACGCAGCCCGTTCCTCGTGAAGTCGCCCTGCATAGGCTTTCGGACAACGCTGCGACCCAAGCGGACGATGCGATTTAGGATTTGGGCAATGATTATCTTTTGACGAGTGGACAGGCGGGGCATGTGAAAAATCAACAGACAGTGATTGAATAGGTAAAGCGTTAGCTGTTTTCTACAGGCAAATTCAGAACACCCTTACATAACTCTGACCATGCGCGAGTTTCCATCTCTTAAAGCTTATTTTGACTGGGTGGCTGCAAACCGCAGAAAGCGACATGTGCTGCGAACTGCTTTTCATCGGCAGCTGCAGGCTTTGCACCGCCAGCGAATTCCAGAGGGCGTAAGCGTATTGGAGTGGGGGTGTGGTTCGGGGGAGGTGCTTTCTGGATTGAAGCCGTCGCGTGGAGTTGGGCTGGATTTTAGCGAGGGCATGATTGCGACAGCAAGGGAGCTGCATGCGGATGACACTTTGGTGTATCGGGTGGCCGATGTGGAAAAGGAGCCGATTAACGAAGCTTACGACTACATCGTGATGAATTATTTGATTGGCTACCTGCCTGATGTGCAAGCGGCTCTGGCTAATCTTACGCCGTCTTCGCACACGCGCACACGGTTGGTGCTGACATCGCTCAATCATCTTTGGCAATGGCCTTTGAAGTGGGCGCAGTGGTTAGGCTTGGTCACGCCTCAGCCACCCAGCAATTGGCTAACGACCGACGATTTGGTGAATCTTTTGGAGCTTGCTGGTTGGGAGGTTGTCGAGAAATCCACCGAGCAGTTGTGCCCGCTTGGAGTCCCGCTACTGGCGCCGTTTTTAAACCGAGTCGTGGCGCGTCTGCCTTTTTTTAAGCACCTGGGTGTTACGCTTATGCTTACTGCACGTCCTCACCAACGGACGCGGCTGGAGAATACCACCACGTGCTCGGTCATTGTTCCGGCGCGCAATGAGGCGGGCAATATTCGTCCCGCACTTGAGCGCATAGCGCCGATGGGTGCGTTAACTGAGGTGATATTTGTTGAGGGAAATAGCACCGATGACACTTGGGCGACCATAGAGCGCGAGATAGCAGCCTATGGCGGACCTTTACGAGTGCGTGCAATCAAACAGCCAGGGAAGGGGAAGTGGGATGCGGTACGGGCCGGCTTCGAGATTGCGACAGGTGAAATATTGGTAATTCAAGATGCAGATCTGACTGCACCACCCGAGGATCTGCCAAAGTTTTTCGCAGCAATTTGTGATGGTTCGGCTGAATTCGCCAACGGCAGCCGGCTCGTTTACCCGATGGAGAAACAAGCGATGCAGTTCCTTAATTTCTTCGGGAATAAGTTCTTTGCGCTTAGCCTAAGCTATGTCTTGGGGCAGCCGATTAAGGATAGTCTTTGTGGAACTAAGATGCTGCTCAAGTCGGACTACGAGCGGATCTTGGAGCGGATCAAACCGCTTGGAGATTTCGATCCGTTCGGCGATTTCAATCTGCTCTTTGGGGCGTCGCTTTTGAATCTGAAAATTCGCGATATCCCTGTGCGCTATAAAGACCGCACTTATGGTGAAACCAATATATCGCGTTTCAAGCACGGCTGGCTGCTACTGAAAATGACAGCTTTCGGGCTCTTGCGATTGAAATGGAGATAACATCCTGATGCGAAGCGATTCTGTGGTCGAGAATGCTGACTACTGGCCTTTGGAGCTGATCGCAAATCTCGGTTCCAACGCAGGCATGTCTTCTCGTCGGCTCTACAGGATTTCTTGTTATATATTGTGATATGAGTCTACTCCGTTTAATCCCCGCTTACTGGCGGAATCGATGGGAAACCGGAATCACTTTGCGTCGAGTGACTGGAAATGTTGTGTGGCTGGGGGCGGAGAGCTTATTGAGGCTGGTTATTGCTTTTTTTGTTGGGGCCTGGGTGGCGAGGGCACTTGGTCCGTCGCAGTTTGGTTTATTAAATTATGCGACGGCTTTTTGTGCGCCGTTTGCTGCATTCGTGGCACTGGGGATCAATAGTCTGGTGGTTCGGGACCTTGCTCGCGAAACCGAGTTCGAGAAGGAAATATTAGGCAGTGCATTTGGGCTGAAGCTCTGTGGTGCGGTAATGGGATTTGTAGTTGGCGGTGCGGCGATTATGTTGACGCCCAGGGTCGATGCTCGCGCGCTCGGGTTGATCGCAATCACGCTCGCTAGTTTGTTTTTGCAGACAGGGGATGTGCTGGACCTATGGTTTCAAGGGCGTGGCGAGGCACGTATACCCGCTTGGATTCGGTCCGGATCCTCCTTGCTCACTAATGCGTTGAAGGTTGGCCTAGTACTTTTGGATGCATCGTTGTACTGGTTTGCAGTCGCCAGTGTTGTAGAGCTGCTTTTCACAATGTTGGGCTGTTTGATCGCCTATTATAGACGTTGCACTGGATCTAGGCAGTGGCAATGGAATGGTGCCAGGGCTCGCCGTCTTCTCGCTGAAGCCTGGCCCCTAGCTGGGGCTGGCGTTGCCATACAGATTCAGGCCTACTGTGACCAAGTTTTGCTCGGCAGCATGAGCAGTGCCGAGGAGGTGGGAATTTATGCAGCTGCTATCCGGTTGGTTGCCGTTTTCGGTTTCCTTCCTGTGGCCGTGGCGACAGCCGCAGCGCCAGAGATCACGAGGGCGTATGCTTCCGGCAAGCCCACCTATTACCGTCGGATACGTGACGTTTACCGTTTCATGTTGTTAGCGGGATTGCTTATGGGATTGCCCTTATTGGTAATGCCGATAACTATAGTCAAAATGGTTTTTGGGCCAATATTCCTGCCTGCTGCTGTGCTACTTCCTTTGATGTCAATCCGGGTGTTGCTCGGCAATCTTGGCGTTGCGCGAGGGCTGTTCCTGACCAATGAAAACATGTTCACGCATGCTTTCATTACCGCCTGTGTTGGAGCAGTGCTTAACATTATATTAAATCTTATTTTCATTCCACGTTGGGGGGCGATGGGTTGTGTTGTGTCTTCTCTATTATCTTTTACAGCCAACGTTGTGCTATGCGAAGTTTTGCATCCTCGGGGACGTATTAATTTACGGCTCATGCTCTCTGCTATCGGATTGGGAAGGGTTCCGGAATGAGTAAGATGCACGGTTTCCTGCGGAAATTGATCCAGCCGGCGGCATTTCAGTGCCGGTATTGGCGACACCGCTTATTCCCATGCGTTGGCTATGCTGCTGACCGAGAGGATGAGTTGATATGGTTATTATTGGGACGTGTTGATCGCTTTACCGATATCGGTGCGAACGATGGGTTTACCTGTTCGAATACTTTTCTTTTTGCTATACGCGGTGCCGAGGGCCTATGTTTTGAACCTGACCCCGCCAATTATTCACGCTTAGCTTGGTTGTATCGAATGCAGCAGAAGGTGAGATACATACCTGTGGGTATATCGGATAAGCAAGATGTTCTGATGATGCGGTGCGATGGATTGCTTTCAACCATCACCGCCACCGAAGATGCCGGCCTCGAACCGTTATTGCGTGGATGGCGGAGCTCACAGATTTTATTAAGAGAAGTTCATGTTACTACTTTGGCTCACTGGTTTAATATTAATCCAGATTTTGGATCAGGTGATGTGCTAAGTATTGATGTTGAGGGACACGAGTGGCCGGTGCTTAAGGGTATTGATTGGCTGGCGACGCCTAAGCCTGCTCGTTGTATTATAATAGAGACTCATGCTTTTGGCGCTCACGCGAGTTGGAGGCATCGAGACTACGATGCTATCGATTCATTACTCGCTTCGTATTGTTATACTAGGGTCGTCGAAAGTGCTAATAACACAATCTGGCTGCATGCGGACGATTTTGTTGCCACACGCATTAAAGAAGCGAGGATGCGCCTGCCACAATACAACTGGTTGATACCATGACATACCGAGATTATCTTAAAAACTGCATTCCACTGCGTGTTGTCGTAATATTTCTGTGTACTTTGCGTCAGCAGTTTGGTTTTGCGCTTTGTTTTGGCTTGCGCGCGTTATGGCGGTTTGTCTGGGAGTATCGGTATTTCAAGAAAATAGCCCATTCAGCTGTTCCAAAGCATCTTGTATCTGCGCGTTATCTGTACCCCTGCTTGAAAGACCGAACCGCTGATACACCAGTCGAGCCGGTATATTTCGTTCAGGATACTTGGTTTGCAGGACGAATCGCTCAGCGGAGACCGCTTAGCCATGTCGATGTCGGTTCTTCGGCTAAAACTATGGCACTTGTTGCGCAGTTCATTCCTGTCACGATGGTGGATATTAGACCGGTCCCTTTGATAGTTTCCGGCTTCACGTTTGTGCGCGGTTCAGTGCTGAAGCTGCCATTCGCAGATGGTTCGCTTGGAAGTATTTCGTCGCTTTGTGTAGTGGAGCATATAGGACTTGGACGCTATGGAGACGAGCTTGATCCAGTGGGGAGCGAGAAGGCGGTTGCTGAATTGTGCCGCGTGCTGGCTCCAGGCGGTGATCTATATCTTAGTGTCCCAGTGGATACAGAGTGCCGTGTCCATTTTAACGCCCACCGCGCTTTTACTCGGGACTATTTTATTGGACTCTGTGTTGGTCTCGAATTGCTAGCAGAACAGCATCTCTACGATTTCGAGATTGTACCTGCCTATGATGCGGCTCGCGGGTTTGGTACCGGAATGTATCATTTCAGAAAACCATGAAGATACTTACGAAACGTCCATTCTGGCGGCGTGTTGCGCGTGCGCTTGGTAGTCGACTGTTCAATTGGGCAGAGAATAATGGCGATCCGCGTATTACGAACAATGGCGAACTATGGCTGTTGCGTGAACTCTTGGCTAGGCATGTTGCGCTGGCTCAGCGCCGACCGTTCGTTGTGTTTGATGCGGGAGCTAATGTAGGAAATTACACGCGGCTAATTTTGCAGGAAGCCCGCAGAGCGGGTTGTGCGGTCGAGGTTCATGCCTTTGAGCCTGCGCCACATAATATTGAATTGTTGCGCCAAAAATTCGCTGGTGAACCTGCTGTACGCGTGGTTGGGGCTGCACTGGCTGCGCGCGCAGGTGAAGCATCTCTTTATGCCGGTAAATCTGGCAGTAGTCATGCCTCGCTGGTACAGCGTGGTATTCTTAAAGGTAACGTCACTGATGTGGTAACAGTGCCGTTGATCCGTCTCGCCGATTATGTGGAGATGAGTGGCGTGGCGCATATCGACCTGTTAAAACTCGATATAGAGGGTGCAGAGATGGATGCTTTACATGGTTTCGATGAAAAGTTGCACCCGTCTTTTGTAGACGTTATTCAGTTTGAATACGGGGGGACAACGCTCGATGCAGGGGTGACACTGAAAGCGCTTCATCGCCTGCTTGTCTTACAGGGATATCGTTTTGCTAAGCTCTTCCCTCGCGCGGTTGAGGTGCGGGATTATGACGAATGGATGGAGAATTATTCCTTTTCTAACTACCTCGCACTGTCCCCTCAATGTATTCAATCTCGCGGAGATATATTATTCCGATGAGTAAGCGCCTCCCCCTGATTATATATACGCATGGAGGAGGGCGTTTGGGTAATCAAATTATCCGTTGGGCACACTGGATCGCTTGGGTGCGTTCACATGAAGGTCAAATCGAGGTGCTCAATATGGCGTTTTGGCCCTATGCTGACTGTTTCCAAGTGTGGGACGATGACCGGGGGTGTGCTTTCCCGAAGCCTTCTCGACTGGCGAACTTGATGGTGAAGTCGCGCGCTGCTGTGCCGACTTGGGTGTTATCCCGTGTGGAACGGAGGTTTCAACATCTCATACATGCCGCTGGTTATTGGTGTCCAGGAATGCATGCTATTACGCTGGATGATCTAGGAGGGGAAAGTATTGATTTGGATGATCCGGTGTTTTTTGACCGTATCGCTAGCAGATCGGTTACGACATGCAGTGGATGGAAAATCGCGAGCTGGCGGCTTTTTGCTGAACATCAAACCGAGTTGCGCAAATATTTCCAGCCGACAGCCGGGTTTGCATTACGTGCGCAGGAATTTATCACGGCACTCCGGCAGCGGTATGATGTATTGGTCGGGATGTTTATCCGGCAGACGGATTATCAAATATGGGCAGGCGGAAGGTTCTATTTCTCCACAATGGATTACGTGCAGTGGATTCGGCAATTACTCGATTTGCATCCAGGGCGGCGCTTGGCTATTGTAGTGGCTTCAGACGAATGGCAGGATACTAGGGCGTTTGCCGGTCTGCCGTGTTTCTTTGCGACAGGTTCGGTCAATAGTCAGGGGTACTGGTTCGAAAGTTTTGTCGAGCTTTCACTGTGTGATCTTATCATAAGTCCGCCGAGTACTTTTGGGGCGGCGGCGGCTTTTGTCGGAGCGGTACCGCTTTGGCCGGTGACGATGGCAGGGCAGTCGCTGGCCTCTGATCAAATCCTAACTAATTCAATGGTGGACGCAGCGCGACACCCGGTCTTTTCGCTTGCGGTAAAATGAGGATATGAGCGAAGCAATCCCTGTTATACTCTTCGCCTACGCGAGGCCTATCCACCTTGCTAGGGTTTTGGCGTGTTTGCGTGAGAATATGGTGCCGTTGATCTATGTGTTTGCGGATGGGGCTAAGGATGCGACCGACAGAATAGCGGTAAATGAATCACGTGCGCTATTACATGCTGTCGATTGGGCTGAGCTGCGGCTCGTCACGCGTTCGGCAAACATGGGGCTCGGAGCAAATGTGCTCGATGGGGTGTCGAAGATCTCGGAGCAGCATGAGGCGTTTATAGTTTGGGAGGATGATCTGGTTTGTGCACCAAGCACGTATTTCTGGCTATGCGAAGCTTTACGGTACTATTCCATGGACGAGAGGGTGATGAGTATCACCGGATGGACGCATCCTCGCGTAACTCCGGCGGGAGTTACGACTGAACCCTATTTTGATGGCCGAGCTGAGTGTTGGGTGTGGGGTACTTGGGCTCGAAGTTGGCGTGGCATGGAGGGAGAGACGGCATTGGTTAAGATGGCGTTGGCCGCCGCAGGTGGCTTAAAACCCGATGCATACGGCTCGGATTTGCCTGCGATGGCCTACGACGAGAAGCGTAAAAATATTTGGGCTGTTCGTTGGTTGTATCATCATATGCAGCACGGTGGTCTTTGCCTGCGTCCACCCTGGAGTATGGTCGATCATATTGGGGAAGACGCGATTGCAACAAACTGTTCAGATTCGGGGTGGATGAAGCAGCTTTCGCTATGTGATGCGCCGCAGGTCCCGTCGGTTTGGCCCAAGGTTGAAGAGAATCCTCAGTGTGCAAGGTTGTGGCGGAAGGTAGCGAGCTCCCCCGGGGTTATGCAGAGAATAAAAGCTTACTGGCGTCAGTTGCTCGTAAGGTGGCTGAACTATTATAACCGTCTGAATGGCATCTGAGAATACATCATATTTGAGTAACGCAACAGGTGGCTACTATCCGATGCTCGATGGGATGCGAGCGCTGGCCGTATCCACGGTGCTTATTGGTCATTTAGTGCCTGTACAATGGCTACAAAAGCTCGTTGCATATGGTGATATTGGCGTAGTAGCATTTTTCGTTCTAAGTGGCTATTTGATAACAGGCATCTTGCTGAGGCTTCGTGATGAGACAGGTGTCTCACTCATTTCAAAGGTGCGGGGCTTTTTTATACGTCGTAGTTTACGTATTTTCCCGATCTACTATATAACACTTCTAGCTCTTTTGGGATGGGGGTATCAGCCTGTTTGCGATAATGCATTCCGGCTACTTACATACAGTCTAAATATTCCAGGGCTCCCGCCCGCTCAAGCGCTCGGACAGGCGTCTCATTTTTGGTCACTCCATGTCGAAGAACAATTCTACCTTGTGTGGCCGTTTATTGTACTACTGAGCTCGTCACGACTTTTACATGGGTTGTTGTTACTGTGTATCTCGGGTGGGCTAATGTTCAAGATGCTTGGGCCGATCTTACAGCTGCCGTTTAATCCTTTCAGGCCACTGCTTGGCTGCATAGATTCCCTTGGGTTGGGTGCCTTGTTGGCATTTTATCAATACACAGACTCCTATCGTCAACGGTTTCTGCCATTTTTATTAACAATCTCTAGTTTGTCTATGCCTGCCTTTTTGTTGCTTACAATTATTAGGTTTGTATTGAATATTGATCCTTGGTATGGCAGTAATTACTATCTTGGGATTGCGATGTTTTTGGCGTTAGGCCTTAGCTCGGTTGCGCTATTGCAATATAGTACGGGGGGCGGGCAGGATGGGTGGTTCGCTCGCCTTCTCATTAATCCATTAATGCGGTATATTGGCTCTATTAGCTATGGTATTTATGTGTACCATTTCTTTGCCCCGCTGGTTGTGAGGCGCTTGCCCTTAGCGGTAGTGCCATTTGGTAGTGGATATATTCTGGTGCGGACCTTACTGGAGCTGGGTTTTTCAGTAGGTGTTGCGGCACTTTCTTTTCGCATCATTGAACGCCCCATACTAGCATTCAAAAATCGGATTGCGCCCTCTGGATCGACCAAGATGCGCGGAGTCATTGCTGCCTGATTTTAGCGGCGATTTTGATGGCGTATTTTGTGAGGTTGGAGAATGAGAGCTTTTCTAAATTCAGGCTTAGTAGTGTTATCCGCTGGCGGATGGAGGGGCGATAGAAGGATGGGCGCTTTAGGGCGGTATTGAGATAGTATGCAAGTCCCGAGCGTATGCATCCTCCGCAGACTGGTTGATATCGTTTTTTATTCAACGTTACGTTCAGGTTGTCGGTGTTTGCGTTGCCGCAGGCGTAGTCGGGGTGATCTCTTGCGATTTGGCAGCAGGTGACGACTTGTCCGTTCTCATCAATATTTAGGTAGTCGTTTTGTGGACATCGGTACCTTGTCTTGGGTGCACTGCGTAAAACCTGATGTACCCCTTCGAGGGTAAATAGATCTCGTTCTGCGGCAGCACGACGATCAGGGGCTAGTGTCCCTTTGATATAGTCGTTGATTTCCCACCAATGATTTAGAATAGCGAAATAAGGATTAAATCGGATTCGACGATCATCTGCGAAACTTTCGCAGGTCTTCATTTCATCGACGTTGAAACGGTAAACGTGATATGAAATAGAGAATCGGCCTTTATAACCATGCTGACGGCATTCACGGATAATGCGATCGATGTTTGATATGATCTCGTGAAATTTGAAGCCGTGAATGCGGTCATATGCTTCTTGGGAGAACCCGGGCATAGAGAATATCATATGATCAAGATTGCGGACGAAATCGTAATTAATCGTCGGTATCCTTGAGGCATTTGTGCTGATGGCGTAGCGTAATCCAAGATCGTTGATGACCCCTATGATTTCTCCGAGCTTGGGGTTAAGCGTTGGCTCGCCCCAGTTGTAGAGACTAATTACGGTTTTATCGCATATAATATTTTTCGCGAGCAGTCTATATAGAACATCTCGGAATAGTTCTGGAGAGACAAAACGAGCCTTGTCTGGACGTTGGACACCGGAGTGACAATAGGAGCAGCGTGCGTTGCAGAAGCCGGAAATCTCGAAGTATACAGAATGGTAGTTGCTGCGCATCGTGCATGGGTGGTTTTGAGGCGAACTGCGTTGGTTTGTGGAGTCGCAGTATCCATGATAATAAGGCGCTGATTAGGGCCCTCGGCAAGTTTCCTCGCGGTTTATGCGGAAATTGCCTGTTGTGGGGCGAAGACGAGATACGGCTCTTGCGTTCAATTGCTGTGGTTGCGAGAAAAATGGCCATGCTGGCTGTCTCTGCATACCGAAGTATTCTGCGTAGGTTTTTGCCTTTGGCTGTTATTGAGTGTTTTCGTTCAATTCAGAGACGGCGGGCTTTTGCTGGAGATTTTAGCTCTTGGGGTGAGGCTCGGGCGGCTTCGAAAGGGTACGATGATGCTGCAGTCTTAGCCCGAGTAGTTGCTGCTACCCGGGCGGTGGTAGAGGGCCAGGCGCTTTGGGATCGAGATGGGGCTGTCTTTACTGCTCCTGAATATAACATGTCGCTCTTGTCGGTATTAAAAAAAATCGCACAGGCTGAGGACGGACGACTTGATCTGGTTGATTTTGGTGGGGCGCTTGGTAGCACGTGGCGTCAGCATCGGGCTTTGTTGAGCGATTTGGGGTCAGTGCATTGGAGAGTTGTTGAGCAGCCGCATTACGTTGCTTCGGGTAAGCAATTTACGGATAATGTACTGAGCTTCCACCCTGCCTTACAGGATGCACTTTCACTAGGCGCAAATACTGTTTTGCTTTCCGGCGTACTTGCATATCTTGAGCGTCCTCATCAGCTGATTGAGGATCTAGTTAGGCTGCGTGTGCGGCATATAATTATAGATAGGACGTCTTTTGCAGTGAATGGTCGCGCGCGTTTGACGGTACAGAGGGTTCCTGCGGGGCTTGGCGGTGGAAGCTACCCATGCTGGCATTTTGATCAGCGCCGTCTGCTGGAGCCTTTGACTGGCCTGTACCGGCTCGAAACTGGGTGGAGATCTTTCGAGGATTTTGGTCCACGTGTAGAGTTTCTTGGTTTCTACTTCACCCGTACATGAGAGATCGCCCCAATATTTTTCGTGCTCGTTGGCAGCAAGAGCTCTTCGATCCGACCTGGCTTGGTCTGTTGATCAATCCGTTCTACTTTGCGCGTCGAGGTTTGGTAAAGGCCCTGCGTCCATTGCTCGGCAATCTCCGGGGTGACGTGCTAGATGTAGGCTGTGGGCGGAAGCCGTACCGGCATTTCGTGAATGCTGCGCGTTATGTAGGAGTCGATCTAGATACGCCCGAGCTCCGTAAACTCGATGCGGCGGACATCTTTTACGATGGGAAGCAGATTCCTGTGGAGGCGGAGAGTTTTGATGCAGTGGTATGCTCGCAGGTGTTCGAACATGTTTTTACACCCGCTGAATTTCTTAGAGAGCTACACCGTGTGCTTCGTACAGGAGGTCAACTTGTGCTGACCACGCCTTTTGTTTGGGACGAGCACTCGCAACCTTATGACTTTGGCCGTTATTCTTCTTTCGGGCTCCGACGGGTGTTGGAGGATGCTGGTTTTGAAATTATAACTCAATATAAGACCTGTGCCGATGGCAGGGCCTTAGTACAGTTAGCTGCGGCTTATTTGTATAAACTTGTTTCATTGCGGAATAATAGGTTGGCCATGGTGGTAAGGGTGCTTCTGATTGCTCCACTTAATGTCTTTGGGGGCATTGTTGCTTTTCTCCTTCCCGCTAATCCGGATCTATACCTTGATAATGTTGTGCTCGTTCGCAAACCCAAGTTGAAATCCACGCCTGTGGTTCAAGATGGCGGTTCGGCAGGCAAGGAGGGGCTATGAGTCTTATTGATCGGATATTGACCGAACCTGAATTTCAATCTGCTCCTCCTGTATTGGTGGATGTTGGTGCGGCAGGTGGAGTCTCGCATACGTGGGAACGGATTGCGCGCTATTCCATTGCGGTTGCTTTTGAGCCAGATGCACGCGAATCGGCTCCATTGACTGGTGCGCAACGAAAATTCAAACGCTGGATTTATGTGCCAGCGGTTGTGACCGACAGTCCTTCCGATAGTGACACTGCTGTTTTCTACCTTACGCGCTCGCCGCAGTGTTCAAGCACGCTACGGCCTTGCACCGACGCTTTGCAGCGCTGGGCTTTTGCCGATTTATTCGATGTGATTGGTCAGCGGGAGATTCCTGCTACGACGCTGCAGTCAGTCCTGCAGTCTCATGGACTTCCCGGCTTGGATTGGCTTAAGTGCGATACTCAAGGCACTGATTTCAGGTTGTTCATGGGGCTGCCCGCTGAGATTCGCCGCCGCGTGCTTGCGGTGGAGTTTGAGCCTGGGCTGATCGACGCATACGAGAGTGAGGATACATTCTCGCAAATATTAGGGTGCATGCGCAGTGAACCTTATTTGCTGGCAGAGTGCGTTCTGCAGAAAACGCCATTGGCTTGTGCGAAGTGGAAGCACTCTCAGTGGTATCGGCGGTTGGCGCCGACGCACCCAGGCTGGGGAAATCTTCGTTACCTGCGCACAACGGGGTCACCTACGGAAACTTTGGATCGGCGATCCATGCTCCTACTATGGGTGCTTGCTACGTTGCAGGGGCATTTCGCCCACGCTCATAACGTAGCGGAAGAGGGAGTGGATCGTTTCGAAGGGGGGATTTTTCTAAAAATGCAGAAAGCCAGTTTGCGGCAGTTAAGATTGGCCATGGCGGTGAGAGTACCGGTTTGGATATTGCAGCGGCTCCTCTTGCGCGGATGAAAGCCGAACATTTTTGCACCTATTTCGATCAAGGTTTTTTACCCCAGGGCGTGGCGTTGTGGCGGTCGTTGGTTCGGCAAGACCCAATGGCCGTGCTTTGGGTTTTGGCTCTCGACGATTTCACCGCTGATGTACTGAGGCGTTTTGATGAACCGGGTTTACGAGTGGTAGCTCTTGCGGAAGTTGAGGCTGGAGACGAAGCCTTGGCTTCAGCGAAGGCGAACCGCTCACGTATTGAATACTATTTTACGCTCTCACCCAGTTGGCCATTGTGGTTGCTCCGCACCAAGCAGGATCTTGATCGGTTGACCTATATTGATGCGGATATGTTTTTCTTTTCGTCGCCAAGGGCGATCTTTGAAGAATTAGGAGAGGGCAGTATTTTGCAGTGCGCTCATAATTTCCCGCCGTTCCTAAGACATTACGAAAAGCACGGACGGTTTAATGTTGGAGTGCTGAGTTGGCGGCGCGATATCGATGGGTTGGCCTGCTTGGAATGGTGGCGTGAGCGTTGTCTTGAGTGGTGCTACGACCGCCTCGAGCCTGATCGTTATGCAGACCAAAAGTACCTCGAGCAATGGTTTCAACGTTTTGCAGGAGTGATTCAGTGCAGTCATCCCGGAATAAATTTGGCACCATGGAACTGGATGAATCACAAGTATGCGCTAGCCCGAGAAGATGCTTTAAAGGTTTTGGTTGATGGGCGGCCTTTGATACTATTCCACTTCGCCCGTTTTCGATCAATTTACGGCAATCGTTGGTGGCGGTCGGGGCAGGCTGATTATGGTGTTATGCCGTTGCGCCTACGTGGGCTTATATACGGAGCCTATTGGCGGGCGCTCACGGAAGCTGAGATTGAGATTCTGAAGTTGGAGCCGACTTGGAAACCTGCTTCGCGAAGATTACGTCTTAATCGGAGCTTCTGGAGAGAGTTACCCCTGAGGCTGGTTTTTGGAAGCGACTGGCTGAGGATAGGGAGCCAGTTTTATTCATTTCGGTTGGGCCTCGGGCGTTATTCAGGCCGTGCACTTGCAGTCTTACGGATCATTTTTTTGCGCAAATAGCGCGCGATGGATAGCGAATCCCATGGTAGACAGCGCCAAGTGTTGAGATGGCGGTGCCTCACTTGTATTTCCTCGCGATAGTTGTCCCAGTCTCCTCTGTCGCTTATTCCACCGGCATTACATTGAGCGATGTAGATCGAAAGTGGTTTAGGGCGTACTCCGGCCAGCCAAAGGCGTAGGTTGAAGTCGTAGTCGGCTTGAATCCGCAACGATTCGTCAAAGTGCATATTGTCAAATAACGAGCGATGGTAGAAACTCGCTTGGTGGTGAAGGAAGTTTCGGTAGTAGATGTTAGGCTTGTATGGAGCAGACCAGATGCGTCCGTCCGTGTATTTAGCCTCGCCGGTAAGTATGCCCTGCTGGGTCATTCCTATTTGGGCTTGTACTTGGGCAAGTACATCGGATGAAGCTAGCCGATCATCCGCTCCAAGGAAAACGAACCAATCGCCTCGGGCCAATTTGGTTCCTTTGTTCATTGCCTCATAGGCGCTGTGATCTGGCTCACAGAGTACGGTTATGTCCGGAGATTTTTGGGCTAGCAGCCATGGTATGGTTCCATCGTCGGAATTGCCGTCAATGACAACAACCTCGACAGAGACGGCTGATTGCTCAGACACACTCTGTAATGCGTGCTGAATGGCTGGTCCGGGATTCCGGCTGGCGATTATTACACTGAATGTCGGGTGAGGCATTGCGTCAGCGCAAAGACTCCGACTAGGTGTTGTGGGTGTCCACACTGAACACCGTGTCATTTCTCTCTGTTATCATTGTCGCTTGGCGATCGCGTGAAGAAATCATGGCTTGCGTGAGATCGATTCCCTGTGAAATGGGAGGGCGTTCGGTTGAGGTGATTGTGGTGGATAATTCGCTCAATGCCGATGGTACTGGCGATTGGTTGCGGCGGGAGGCTCCGCAGGTGCGTTACTTGTTGCCGTCTGAGAATCTTGGGTTTGGGCGTGGCAATAATCTCGGGTTTAGCGAAAGCACTGGCGGTTGCGTGTTATTTCTCAATCCCGACACAATCTGCAATGAGGTTGCTCTTGCGCATTGTGTTGCTCGGGTCCGGAGCGAGCTGGATATCGGGCTTATCTCGCCAAAGTTGGTACTAGCCGATGGTTCTATGGATTTGGCTTGCCGCCGTTCTATCCCGACGATCTGGGATGGATTATGTCGGGGTAGCGGTCTGGCTGCACGGTTTCCGAAGACGAAGATGTTTTCCGGATACAACCTTACACATCTTCCTGAGGAGGGCACGTATGAAGTCGGAGCGATCAACGGGGCGTTCATGTTGGGGCGCCGTGAAGTATTCGAGAAATTAGCTGAACCAAGGCCGCACGGAATCTTTGACGAACAGTTTTTCATGTACGGCGACGATTTGGATCTATGCATCCGTGTCGTGAGGGCTGGCTACAAGATCGTCTATGATGGCCGTGTAAAAATCACGCACCTCAAAGGGCAGAGTGTGGCGAAGGATTATGAAAGAATGGCAGTAGCGATTTTTGACGCCAACCGGGATGTATATTTAAAGAATTTCAATCCACATGGTTCGTGGATGGTGCGGTGGAAATATACCGCTACATTTGGGCTTTGGAAACGGGTGGCCTTATTGCGGGCGAAACTCCGTGGGCACCGAAAGGTCCGTCCAGTATGAAATTTTTCTGGTACTCAAATATAGCTAGGTGCGACGAAGGCCTAGTGACCGGCACGTCTTTACTCCGAGTCGCGATTTTTGTCGCACTGGTAAGTGCTGCTATGCAGTTCTGGTTGGTAGCACATGCAGGGACCGATATTCCGATTTTAGATCAGTGGGATACGGAAGGAAAGCGCCTACTTCCTTCGTTTCTGGAAGGGCACCTGAGAGTTCGCGATCTTTTCATTCCTCACAATGAACATCGCATTGTGTTTACACACCTTCTGGACATAGGGCTTTTTTATCTTAACGGCAGTTGGGACCCTTTCAGTCAGCTCATGGTCGGTGTTGGGCTCAGGTCGCTATGCGTGTTACTGATTACCGTATTACTTTGTCGGGGTGTTACTGGCTGGTTGCGATTCAGTATGGCCGGGGCTATTATAATAGCCTTCATTCCTGTTCTGGATTGGCATAATGTATTATGGGGTTTCCAGTCGCATGTTTGGTTCGTACTTGGTTATTCTGTAGCTGCGATTTTATGCCTGGAGGAGGGGCGCCCGACGATTATGATGGTATCGGGGTGTTGTTGTCTGCTCGCGGCCATGATGTCGATGGGCGCCGGGTATTTACTGCCTGTCGCAATCTTAGTGCATACGATCTATCAAAATATAGCTGAGCGCCGATTTTGGTTGAGGGGAAGTCGACTTATCAGCGCTCTTGTTTGTTTTTTACTGGCCCTAGTGCTGCATACGCGTGTGCCGGAACTGGAGGGGTTGCGCCCTTCGACGTTTCTAGATTTGGTGGGTTCATTTTTGCGGGTCATGGCTTGGCCGCATAGCGATATCGAGGTGGCGTCATTGGTGATGAATGCGCCTATGGCGTTGCTTCTTGGAACTAGAATTTGGAGGCACCGTCCCGCGTTTAGGGGGGAAGAAAGCGTCACAGTATTGTGGCTGTGGGGGTTGTTTATGGCTGCAGCTTCTGCTTGGTCCAGGGGCGGTGGGGCAGAGTTTCAAGCTGGGCTTCCTTCGCGCTACGTCGATTTTATAGTGCTAATCCTGCTAGCAAACTGTTGGAGCTTGTTTGTTGGTGTGCAATCTGTGTTGGGAAAGGCCGCAATGCGAGCACGCTTGGCGATGGTCGTATGGTTGCTTTTTGCTGGTATTGGTTGGATCGGGCTCGTGCTGACGCTAATGCGTGGAATAATTATTCCTCGCATACGTGATCGTGAGGCTCCTGTGCGTTTGGCGGTTTCTTATCAGTATACGCGTGATCCTGTCGTTTTCATTGGTCAGCCCAAATTCTATGTGCCGCATCCTAATTTCCAAACGGTCGATAGTGTTCTGAATGACCCTAGATTAGCCGGTCGATTACCCCCTTCATTCCAGCCATCCGAAGAACTCGGTTGGATAAGTGCAATAGCTAGGGCAGGCCAGCGTTATAGTGGTATTACTGCGTTGGGACTTCTCCTACTTGCAGTTGGTGCTTTGTTGCTGGGCAAGCGGTCTGATTTAGCTAAGAAAGCTATCGCTGATGATATTATTTATTAATCGCGAGGTCGTAGAATTAGGTTCTGCATGACCGGGCCGGGGATGGCGCTGCGGAGGGGGAAGATGGGGGCGGCGTACTCGGTGGTGAAGGCATCGGTGATGCGTGGGGCGAGGTCTTCGTAACCAGGGCCGTCGAGTATGTTGTTCATAATCGAATAGTGGCCACGGGTAATTTGGTTGCTGACGATGCCGATGTGGGTTGGTTCGGCGCTGCGCAGAAGCGTGGCGAAGTCGGTAGTTGGTCGGGACAGGCGGGCGAGCGCCCCAGCGAGGGCTTGGTCTGAGGGCTGTGGTTTAGCTGAACGCAATATCGTTTCGGCTTGTGCTGGGTTGAGTCGGGCTTGATCGAGCAACCTCCATGAAGGAAAAATTAATCCTGATGGCGTTTGGTTATGTGCGGTTAGTTGCTCCATGAATTGTTGCTGATAGGGGAGTGCGCCTTTGAGTTCGTCTGTGCTTGGTGGCTCGCCGCCAAGCCACCAGCGGACGAAGGCGGAGGCGTAGGTGAGTTGCGGTTTTCGCCATTCTGGAGTGGCGGGAAGCTGTAGTGCGTGTGCGTAGTCTTTGAAGAGTTGCGCCATGGTTCCGGCTCGGAGCGAAAGGAAGGGCTCTTGTGTCCAGAACGGGGATGCGACGAAGAGCGGATTGGCGAGGCATTCCAGTGCGAGTTCGCGCACGGTGCCGGGCTGGTCGTTTTGCGCGAGTCGGCACAAGGCTAGGCCGAGGTGTACAGTGTCGCGGTCGGGTAACAGTACGACTGCAGCACGAAAGTGGACTTCTGCTCGTTTAGGGTCTTCACTTAACCACAACCAGCCGAGAGAGGCATGAATCGGCTCTTGTGCTGGGTCGAGTGCGATTGAGTGCGCGAGCTCTGCCCGGGCTTGTGTACGGAGTGCCGAGGCTGTTGCTACGTCGCTGGTTTTTTCAGAAATGCGGGCTCGACGTAGCGCGAGTTGGTTTAGGTAGTAAGGGTTGCGCGGAGCCAGTTCTACGGTGCGTTCTAGCATTGCGAGTGTCTCGGCAGGCTGGTCGGTGGTCCACGCAGTCCAATAGCTTTGGCGAGCGCGCCAGGCGGGAATCAGTACAATAAGAATTGCGGTGCCTGTGGCCATCATGGCAAAGCCGAACCAGCGCGTACCGGCTTTCGTGATCGGAGGGTTGTTGGTTGGCGCGGCGAGTACGAGGCCGGCCTGGAGCCCGAGGGCGGCGACGAGGGCAACTACGTTGAGCTGGTAATCAGTGACGAACATCACGAAGTAGCCAACAAGCGACAGCGCGCTCGCGAGTGCGAAGGTGCGCAGTGTGCTGGGCGGAGCTTTTAGCCAGTGCAGGGCGCTACGCAGCAGGATAGCGGCGAACGCGGTGGCGCAGAGCAGGCCGAGAATGCCGTGATCGACCCAGAGTTGCAGCGGGCCGTTGTGGAGCTGGAAGGCGGTTTCGACGCCGCCATCGAGCTGAGCGCGGACCTCGGGGAAGATAAATGGGGTCATGCCCGGGCCGTGGCCGATCCATGGGCTTTTCTTGGCCAGCAACCAGCCTCCCTGGAGCATGGCGATGCGTTGGACGTCGCCTTCGTTGGGCTGAAATATCGAAGCAGGTGAGACGATGGCGGTGCGCAGTCGGGCATTGGAGGCAAGCAGTCCTGACGCGATAGCGATAACAGCGATCGCTAGTAGGGTAACTTGCCTCTTTGTGATGATTTTTGAGTAGATGACGACACATACTCCCATGGCCATTATGGCCATCGCTCCGAGTACGGCGCCCCGACTGTATGCGGAGAAAAATATGACAATTCCAACGATGGCGAAAGCCAGCCAGACGGCTCGCCAGCGTTTGCGTTCGATCAAGATCTGGGAGCCGAACCAAGGGAGTGCGAGCAGGGGGAAGCCCCCGGTGTAGTTCCAGTGGCCGAAAGGGTATTGGTTGCGATGTGCAGAAAGCGATTGTAGTGCCGACAGTATATTGTTGGTTGGCGCCGCGTATTCATTCCAGTCTCGCAGCCAGTATGCCAAACCAGCTAGCAGGGGCAGAAAAAAAGCTAGACCGATGAGGCGCGAAGGCAGAAGCCAGAGGTCTGATCCCGCTTTTGAGTTTTCAGTGGTGGAGACTCTTAGGGCGACAAGTCCGCACCAAGCCAACCCACTGAAAAGAAACAAAGCTGCCTCCAGACTGAAGGCAGGGCGTCGGCTGAAAACCACACTTATTCCTATAACCAGCGCCATGAGGCCGAGTGTTGTCCACTCGCGCCGCCAGCCAGTGGGTTGCTTGATAAGCTCAAGACCGAGAAGGATGATAGGAACGAGCAGGAGTAATTGCCCGTAGAATACCAGCGGCCAGGTGAAGAGGAGGGTCGATGCGTTGGGGAGAACTGAAAGTACGATGAGCAGCGCGATGCATACCACGCCTCCTGCTTTCATCAGGGCGCTAATTAGGGCGGAATTTTTCATAACTGGCGGCGCGGCGTCCGATGAAGTATTATTGTTCGTTGTTCTTCCATCGGGCGAAGGTGAGGAGGATGATTTGGGCGTCGAGCCAGAGGGACCAGTTTTCGATGTAGTAAATATCGTGCTGTATCCGTTTTTCCATGTCGCTTTCGCCGCGCAGGCGGTTGGCTTGGGCCCAGCCGGTCATGCCGGGTTTTACCAGGTGGCGCGGTAGGTAGTGCGGGATAATCGTTGCGAGTTGATCGACGTGGTAGGGGCGTTCTGGGCGGGGGCCGACGAGGCTCATGTCGCCACGAAGCACGTTCCAGAATTGAGGGAGTTCGTCGAGATTCCAGCGACGCATGAACGATCCGATGCGCAGGAGGCGGGCGTCGTGTACGCGTGTGCTCACGGCTTCGTTGTCTTGATCTGCGCGTCAGGAGTCATGCTGCGGAGTTTGTAGAGCGTGAAGGGTTGATGGCCGGCTCCGACACGTATTTGCTTAAAGAATACAGGGCCGCTTGGAGACTCGCGCTTGATCAGGGTGGCGAGTACGGCGATGACCGGAGCGGAGAAGATCAGACCGATCAGGGCTCCCGAGGTGTCGATGAGGCGTTTGACGAGTCGGTTAAGCAGGAGGGTGATGGGCAGGTTCTCGACGCCGAGGACGGGGAGTCGGCCGACGGTTTGCAGGCGTAGGCCGCTCAGGAAAATTTGAAAGGAGGAGGGAATGACTTTCAGTTCCACGTAGGCGCGTTCGCAGAGGTGGGCGAGTTGCTGGAGTTCGCTTCGCGGGAGATCGAGGCGCACGGCAATAAGTACGTCGATTTCGTTGCGTTGGAGGATGGAGGCAAGTTCGTCATAGCGTCCGGCGGTGGTGGGTGGTTCGTCATCGCCGGGTAATGGCACGACGCCTGCGATGTGGTAAGGATGACTGGGTTGTTGACCTATCTCGTCGAGGAGTTGGCGAGCTTCATCATTCCAGCCAAGGATAAGGGCGCGTTGTTGCACGCGTTCGCGCAGGCCAGGGCGGGTTATGATGGCGTAGAAGAGGCTTCGCCAGGTGAACATGGCGGCCAGTGTCGTGAGGTAGGCGATGGTGACGAAGAGGCGCGAGATCGGTGGCGTGAACTTGAGCACGAGCGACAGGCCGAGGTAGGCGGCGAACCAGACCGTGGTGCCTTTGATGATGATGCCGAGGCTCTGGTATTTTCGCAGCAGGAGTTTTTCGTCGTAGAGGCTGAAGTGCGTGTAGGCCACGAGGAGGAAGCCAACGCCGAGGAGCAGCAGTGGCAGGTAGTCGCCGTAGCGGGCGTCGGGCACGTCGATGCCGAGGCGACCGAGCGTGGTGGCGTAGCGTAAGCCATAGCCGAGGCTCAATCCGCCGAACGCCACGAGTGCGTCGCCGACCAGCAACGTCATGGGGAGGGTAACTTTACGAAAGCGGTTGGAGGAACGCATCGGTGCGGCTTGATGACAGACCACTCGGATGCTGGCGGCAAGGATGGAAGGCAGATGCCGGAAGCCAGAGGACAGAAGCCGGAGGATAGAAGTCGGAAATCGGAAGGCGGAGGTCGGAAGTCGTAGGGCGGATGTGGGGAATTGAGTCGCGGCGTTGTCGCACTTGACGCTGGGGAGGGCGGCTCGGCATCGTCGGGCGATGTCTGAAAATAAACCACCGGTTTCAAAAAAGGCTTTGCTGCTGAAGCTGGCGATTGTGGGCGTGGCAGTGCTTTTGGTGGTGGCGTATTTGCTCCGGCACATGACGCTTCCCGAGCTGGTTGAATGCGGCCAGTCGGTCGTGGCACGGGTCAAAGAGTGGTCGAAGACGGTCGGGCCGATCCCGTTTTTTGCGGCGATGGCTTTGCTTCCGGCGGCTGGTTTTCCGATCATGGTTTTCACGTTGTCAGCAGGCGTGTTCATGGTGCCGCAGATTGGGCTGGGCTGGGCGATCACGGGTGTGTTGCTCAGTCTAGGTGCAAACATGGCGCTGACGTATTGGCTTGCGCGCTACGCGTTGCGGCCGGTGTTGGAGAAATTAGTTCTCAAGCTTGGTTACGGACTGCCGCAGGTGTCGCAGGAGAATCATCTGGGCCTGACGGTGTTGTGCCGTGTCATGCCGGGGGCGCCGTTTTTCGTTCAGAACTATTTGCTCGGTCTGGCGAAGGTTCCGTTTTGGACCTATCTATGGGTTTCCTGGTCGATCCAGGGTGCGTTCGGGGTCGCGATGGTGGTGTTTGGCGACTCGCTGATGCAGGGGAACGGCAAGGTCGTGTTCCTGGCGGTATGCGTGCTCATCGTGATCAGCGTATTGATCAAATGGGTACGTCGGAGTTATCAGAAAAAGAAAGTTGAAGCGACGTGAGCGGAAAAAATACAGATTCCGGTGGAATCGAGCAGGAGCGCGCGCTTAGCGTAACCGACTTTACGCGCTGCGTGAAGGAGGTGCTGGAGGGCTCGCTCAGGCCTTGCTGGGTGCGCGGTGAAATCTCTAACCTGCGTCAACAGGCAAGTGGGCATGTGTATTTTTCGCTCAAGGATGCGGGCGCGCAGTTGTCGGCGGTGATGTTTCGCACGGATGCTGCGCGGCAAAAAGTGGCGTGGCGTGACGGGTTGCAAGTCGTGGTTTATGGCGGGGTGAGTGTTTACGAGGCACGAGGCCAGTATCAACTGGTTGTGCGAGTGCTGGTTGAGGACGGGCAGGGGAATTTGCAGCGCGAATTTGAGGAGTTGAAGCGACGTCTTGCAGAGGAAGGTTTATTCGCGGCTGAGAATAAAATGCCGGTGCCGCCGATGCCGACGACGGTGGGCTTTATCACTTCACCGACGGGCGCGGCGGTGCAGGATTTTATCCGTATTCTTGCGCGGCGTGGCTGGCGGGGGCGGTTGGTTGTGCTTCCGGCCAAGGTTCAGGGTGTGGGCGCGGCCGAGGAGATGGTCGCGCAGCTGCAACTGGCGGAGAAACTCGGTATCTTCGACCTGTTAGTCATCGGGCGCGGCGGTGGCAGTCTGGAGGATTTGTGGGCCTTCAATGAAGAGCCGTTAGTGCGCGCGGTGGCGGCTTGTGGCATGCCGATTGTTTCGGCGGTCGGGCATGAGATTGATTTCACACTGTGCGATTTCGCGGCCGATGTGCGGGCGGAGACGCCGAGCGCGGCGGCGGAGTTGATTTCGAGTCAATTTATCGCGTGCGTGGAGCGAATCGAGCGAGCGAGCGATGCGGCGGAGCGCGCTTTGACGCGAGCGGTGGAGAATAACCGGGCTGGGCTCGGCCATGCCTGCAGCCGGTTGCGGTTACTCTCGCCCTCGGCCCGGATTGAGCGGGCGCATCTGCGGCTCGATGATTTTTCTAACCGGCTCGCGGCTGCGCTCGGGCATGCGGTGCAGCAGCGGCGACATGAGTTTGCGCACGCGACTGTGCGGCTCGCCCAAGTTTCGCCGGAGACGCGGATTCAACAGGAATCGCACCGGTTGCTCGGGCTTTGGAAACGTCTGCAATCGGCCAGCCCAGCGTCGGTTTTGAAGCGGGGCTTTGTGGTTTTGCGCGATGAACAGGGGCAGCCGGTGACGCGTCGGGCCAATGTGAAAGCGGGTCAGCGGTTGCGCGCGGAGTTTGGCGACGGTGAAGCCGGGCTGCGAGCCGAAGACGCGCCCTGACTAACCTAAATTTCGCAATCCAGTTTGAACTACAAAGAAACGAAGAACCAAAGCTGAGTGGATTGTGTCGGTGATTCCTTTAAAGAAGAATTCACATGCCAAGTGAAACATCCAAAACCCCAAGTTTCCATCACTCCTTGGATTCTTCGTTTCTTGGTAGTTCAATTGCGGTTTAGAGGACTATTCGCTCGACGGGTTGGAAAATTTCGCGAACTGGGCTACTCGTAGTGGCAACAAAACCTGCCATGCGTCTCATCTTCATTTTGCCCGTGTTGTTTTCCGCTGCGATGGCATCGGCCGTTTTTGCCGAAGCCGATATGAAATCGAAAAACGAAACCTCCGCGTCCGCTCCTGTTGTCTGCAAAATCGATGGCCCCAAGTCCGCTTGCGGCCTGCCTTCACAAGCGGTGATCGACATGACGGCGGCGAAGGTGAAGCACACGGATGCCGAGTGGAAGGCCCTGCTCACGGCGCAACAATTCCGCGTTGCCCGCCAGCAAGGCACGGAACCGCCGTTTCAAAACGCGTATTGGAATTCCCATGACGACGGGGTGTATTTTTCCGTGTGCAGCGACACGCCGCTCTTCGACAGTCGCGACAAATTCGATTCCGGCACCGGCTGGCCGAGTTTCACCCGGCCGATCGAGCGCTCGTTTGTGGGCGAGGCGCGGGATGTGAGTCACGGCATGGTTCGCGTTGAAGTGAGTTGTGCGGTCGATGGCGCGCATCTGGGGCATGTTTTCGAGGATGGTCCGGCGCCGACGGGACAGCGTTATTGCATCAACTCGGCCTCGTTGCGCTTTATGCCACGCAAGGATTACGAGGCTTGGCTGGCGAAGAACTCCGCTAAAAGCGAATCAGGGAAATAGTCCAATTGACCGCAGGCCGAGCGCTTGCCCTGTGCGGTGTAGTTGACTTTGCGTGATGGACTTGAAGGGATTCGTACCTGTCCGGGGTTATGCCGGACAATTCGATTTTCCATGAAGTTCACTATCGCCCTGTTTGGTTTGCTGTTTTTGGTGGCCCCTGTTTTGGCCGCCGATAGCGCGCCCCGACCGGTGCCCAAGAAATACTTTAAAATGGTGCAAGCTGAGCGGCTGGTCTACCCGCCGCGCATGCTGAACGATGGCGTGTCGAGTGGTTCGGCTCGGGTTGTGATGCATGTGGATGCCGAGGGTAAGTTGGTGGACTGGCTGTTCGTTTCATACTCGCATCGGCCCTTTGCGGACGAGGTTGAGCGCGTGATCAAGAAGTCGACCTTTGAGCCTGAGCAGATCGACGGGAAAGCCGTGGGTACGGTTGTGGATATCGCTTTTAACTTTGAAGTGAACGGCGTGTTGTTGGTGCAGCGTTTTGGTGTCGATACGCCAAACTATGACTTCCTACGCAGGGTCGAGTATCAGGCTTGCAGTATGAAGAAAATCGACCGCATTCCGACACCGATCAGCATCGTAAACCCTGCCTATCCTAAGGAATGGGCGGAGCAGGGCATCACAGGCAAAGTCGCGGTGGATTTCTACATCGATGAAACCGGTAAGGTGCGTCTCCCCGCCACGGTTCAAAGCTCCCATCCCTTGCTCTCCGCTATCGCCGTGGAGGCGGTCAATAAATGGCAGTTCACGCCGCCCACCCGGAAAGGGCAACCGGTGCTCGTCCACGCCAAGCAAGTCTTCGAGTTTCGCTAAGCCGGAACGATGAAGTAGAGGTGGAGCCCGTTGTCCCTAACGGTCTGGTTTGGGATCGGCTTCGATCAAGCCCGATGGGGACATCGGGCTCCACCTTCTGCCCATCGCTCCATGCTGGAGATTATGCTTCAACTGCATCGTTCCGGCTAAGAGGATGTAGCGGGAAAGTGACCGGATGGTTAGCTTGATGTCGTGACGCTTCGGCCCGGCGGTAATAAACGCCCTTCGATTCTTGGCGGTGGCAGAAGTTTCGTTAACGACGACCCGATTCGCGTTTCAATAAATCTGCCCGTGCGGCATCCAGTTTGGCCCGCTCTTTCGATGTGAGGCTGTTCAGTCCCGACTGAGCGATCTTGTCGAGTAACGCATCGACCTCGGCCATGGAACTGGTTGCCTGACGGTCCGTTTTCGTGGGAGGATTTTTTTCCTGCTTTAGGTCGGGGAGCACGCGCAGCTTTGGCTCGCGTCGGAATAAATTGATCTTCGGCAGTTCGATGCGCCCTTGCTGATAACGCACAAACGCGAAGGCGAATCCGGTCGTTGCCCAGAGGGAGATCAATGACAATAGGTCACGGTCGTTTAGGGCGATCAGTGTGCCGATGCTTACCAGAATCATTGCGACCCATTTCGTCGCTATGTTCAAAGCATACATCGGCGCATTGGGATAGAGAGTCGCGAATGCGATGAATACTGCAAATGTGCGGGGCTGACCCACTACGACGTTTGGCCACCACAATCCAAGAAGCGTGTATAGAAGCGGTGTTATCAAATACGCACAGCCATAAAAAATCAGAAACTTACGGCGGCCGAAATACCTTTCAACATCACGTCCAAACCAAACCAACATCGCCATGCTCACGACGAACCAAATACTAGGTTCATTCACCAACCCATATGTCACCACGCGCCACACTTCGCCGTGCAGCACACGACCGCTGGTGAAGATCAGCGCGTCGAGCACCGCGCCGACTTCGAAGAGATTCAGCAACGTCGTCACCAACATCGACGCCACAAAAACGATCACGATAAAATGAGCTGCGTACACGGGATAGCCGCGCAGCCACATCACGGGACGGTGTTCGTCGGAGGTTTCGTATTCGTTCAACATTGAAGGGTGAAACGTGATTTGATCGCGTCGACTCCGCAAGCCGTGAGCGCGACTCGCGGCCCGGATGAATCCCGCACGCGGTCCTGACTTCGCCCAAACGAGACCGGCTTATTGCCAGCGTCACTTGAGAATTGGGCTCTATGCCTTGGGATCGAAGGCCGATCGGCTGTATTTTACGGAAGAAAACGAGGGTAACGAAAAGATTCTGGAAGTATTGGCAGACCCTCGTACTCGTAAGCGTAACGATGCAGTCGGCGAAAGCTCACCTCCGAATGAGCAGAGATTGAGGTGGAGCGCGTTGACCTCTGTAAAGGCCGGAGAGATGGGTAACGGGGTGTAAGGACATGGGTAACCACTTTATGGGATGGATTGGTTGAGTGTTGAGATGTCGTTTTGCGGTGTTGAGTAGATACTACGCAGGGTGTGTTTGGGTTGGGAGGGCTGGTTGAGGTCGATCAAGCCTATTTTGTGATGGCAGAAGTACACCTCCCACTGCCCGTCGGACTGCGCGCTTGGGCGCAGTCCGATGGGCAGTTCGCGAAAGGCGCGTCCGACATGCCAGGTTTGGTTTTTGAAGGTGAAGAAGCCGCATTCGCGTGGGGTGCGTATTTGCATAACGGAGGGTATTCGATCAGTGGCAGTGTCGTGGGCAGACTCGCACGCTGGGGCGATAGCGGGAGGCTGGCGTGGCGCCTTGCAGGGCGTCGTGGGGCGCTCGCAGTTGTAACAGTGTCGGTAGCGGGGAACTCGATTTCGCAGTGCGTGAGGTCGCGCCAGGTGTGTTGGCGCAGCAGTTCCTCGGTGAGGGTGCGGTGGAAGCGTTCGTCTTTGCCTTGGGTTTGCGGATGCAGGGGCGGCCATGGATTACGCGTGACGCCCAGGCGTAGCACTACACGGTGAGGGCGGGTATAAAATGGCCGGCTGGGTCGCTGCAGCCCCAGGGGCCCCGTTGTCGCAAAGGATTTGTCCGGGCAGGCCATATAAAGCGAAGGGGTCTGCTCAAGCGCGTGTTGCACGGTGGGGCCTGTCTGGTTGGAGCAGGGAGAGAGCGATGTTGAAGCGGCTGTGGTCGTCGAGGACGGTGAGCGGGTGGCAGCGCTGGCCGTTTCGCAGGCCGAAGTGGCCTTTAATCCATCTGCCAAAGTTCGTTCAGGCGCTGGGTTAAACGCCGTTGGAATGGCGGCTGGACGGCGGCGGGGTTGAGCAGGCCGGCGCGTCGCACGATCTGAGTGCAGGTGTCGCGGCGGCACGCTGAATTGTGACCGAGGTCTGTAAAGGCGGCGGCGCGATTTGCGGCCGCCCCGTGGGATGTTTGTGGCGCAGGGCGAGAGCACTTCCTCGGTCAGTGTGGGGGGCTACGACCGGGTGAGCTTTTTAGCTTGCGGGATTGATCGGCAAGAGCAGAGAGACCCCGCCTTCGGCGTAGCGGCTTCGCCACTTGTAGCCGGTCTTCGCACTGATCGAGAAGCGGCGGCAGAGCTCGCGGATGTTCACGCCGGGCTGGCCGGCTAATAGACAAACTCGTGACGTTGTGACTTGATGGTGGCTGTGTTCCAGGGCATCCGCAGGTGGCACCTGGTGTCCCCGTACACCTGTCACCTATGTCCCCGGTCCATACAGACCTCAACGCGCTTGGCAACGTCGCTCCCAAACCAGCGCATTGGGGTCAATGCGCTCCATCTCTACTGCATCACTCCGACTAATAAAGTCCGCTCTACCGGCGCTGCCGCGCCAGCGTTTTACTTTAACGCTGCAGCGATGCGGTCGAGCGCGGCTACGACGTTTTCGCGGCTGTTGAACGCGCTGATGCGCACGTGGCCTTCGCCGCAACGACCGAAACCAGCGCCTGGGGTACAAACGACCTGCGCCTTGTTGAGCAGGAGATCGAAGAACTCCCATGAATCGCGGCCGACGTTGATCCAGATGTACGGGGCATTTTCGCCGCAGACACAGGGGAAGCCGAGCTTATACGGCGGCTCGGATGAGC
>JADKHC010000008.1 GCA_016721945.1 Verrucomicrobiota bacterium
CACGTGCGTCACCACCATCTCATGGTTAGTGTAGCCGACATCTGCACCTTGAGCCAGGCGCTCATGCAAGGCCGCGAGCATCCGCTTGGAAACCTCGTCTTTGCTGGCACCCGTGAAAAGCAGATTCAGTTCCGGGCAGAACTGCGAAATCGAACCGCGCACCGACCACTGAAAACAAGTCACACTACAAATCGCCCGCTCCATCGAGCGCACATAGGGATCGCTCATCATTCGTGTGACCACCGCGCGGAATTCATCGGTCGCCAGCGGTTTCGAGAGCCCTTCGTTGGCACCCGCCTTGATCACTCGACTCAACAATGCACCATCCATCGAGCCGCTGATAACAATGATCGGCATGTCCTTAGTCGCTTCAGATTTTCTCGAAAACTGAATAAGGTCCAAAGCATCGCCTTCCGGAAAAATAAAGTCCGAGATCAATAAGTCGAACTTACGCTCAACCAACAACGTCGCCGCCATGCGCAAGGAGGGTGTGATCGTCAGTTCACACATGCCCGCGACGTACTTTCGCATAAGAAGCTGGGACGTGGCACTGTCTTCCACATAAAGGACTTGTTTCATGGGCTAAGTGTTCATCGGCCAACCCACACCGTCAGTTAAGAAATATCTTCGAAAGCCGATTGCCCGCACCCCTTTCAGAAGCAGCTCAACTGCTTCGCCTTGCAAAAGCACCCTTGCGACAAATTTGTTTTGATCCATCTTCGAAGGCGAACCCAACCATAACCGATCAGGCTTTCTAAATCCATAAACCCATGCCTATAAGAATCATCGGACTCGTTCTTATTTGTGCAGGCACCTGGATTTTTGCTCAAGGCTGGTCACGCAAAGATTCGCTGCTCGGCTCCATGTCCGAAACCGGAACACGCATCGCCAATAAATTCGACGGCGGCAGCCGCACCCCCAAGCACATGCTCTATCTGGCAGGCGGCGGCTTGCTGATTGCGAGCGGCGCCGTGGTCGCCTTCTCAGGCCGACGCAGCAGCTGATTCCATTCGCGACCAGCGCGAATGCGGCTCATTCCGTATCCGGGCGGGAGTTGAGGCTGCGCGCCTTTTTTAGCGGTGTAACGGTTACGTTTTCAAACGCGATGCGGCCAGCATTCTGCACGACCTCAGCCGTATCGATACCGCTAAATGTACAATCTTTGAAGAGTATATTATCGATTGTACCTTTCGGAATACCGGCGATCCACATGACGCGCGGACTCGACAAACTCGTCACGTTTTCGATCACGACATTGCGCACGATCGGCTGGTGCTCGCCCCGCGCGCCTTCCTCGTATTGGTGATCAACCGTAAGAATCGCCTCGGCCACGCGGCCAATCTTCACGTTGCGCATATAAACATTTTCAACAAGTCCGCCGCGGCGCGCATTGGATTTGAACCGCAGACCGCGATCCAGATTCGGGCTGTCCATTTTGCAATTCTCCACAAAAACATTGCGGCAACCGCCCGCGACCTCGCTGCCAATCACCACGCCGCCATGGCCATCCTTCATCTCGCAATTGCGAATGATCAGATTCTCCGAAGGCACACCGATCCGGCGACCGTCCTCGTTGCGTCCCGACTTGATCGCGATGCAATCGTCACCCGTATCGAACACGCAGTCTTCGATCAAAACGTCGCGGCACGAGTCTGGATCACAGCCGTCATTATTCGGACCGTGACTGTTAATCTTCACTTTGCGAACAATCACATTGGTACAAAGTACCGGCGTCACTTCCCACATCGGCGATCTCAGGAGCGTCACCCCCTCGATCAACACATTACGACAACGATACGGCTGAAAAAAACTCGGGCGTAAATAATGCCCCGCGCCAAAAACACGCTGAGTCACCGGCACGCCCAGCGAACTATATTCGTTAAGCTTCGTCACATCCGCCGAAGCCAGGGATTTCGTGTCAGCCCCCCGCTTGGCCCAACTCCACCAGTTGTCCCAGCCTGCCGAACCATCGAGCGTACCCTCGCCCGTCACCGCGATATTTTCCTGCTCCCAAGCATAAATAAACGGCGAGTAATTCATGCATTCAATGCCCTCCCATCGCGTCTGCACGACCGGCAGATACGCCGCCGGATCCGTGCTAAAACGCAGCGTCGCACCTTTTGCCAGATACAAATTTACGTTGCTCTTGAGGTGAATCGCACCCGTCAACCACTCGCCCTCTGGCACGACCACTCGCCCGCCACCCGCAGCGTTGCAGGCCGCGATGGCCTTGCGGATCGCTGCACTGGCGTCGGTGCCCGCCACAGCTCC
The DNA here is from genome assembly GCA_016721945.1 of Verrucomicrobiota bacterium. Lineage (GTDB taxonomy): Bacteria > Verrucomicrobiota > Verrucomicrobiia > Opitutales > Opitutaceae > JADKHC01. Next base: position 2,272 of record JADKHC010000008.1, read on the forward strand.
AAAATCCGAGATCGCAAAATCACGTGCGGCAAATACCGGCGCTTTTATCCGCGCAAGAATCGCCTCGCTCTCAGAAAAACTAAAGCTCGCTGCAACCGAAGCATGAACCGTCTTTTCCGCCTGCACCACGGTCGAAGCTGACACACTAAGGAAGAACACTCCCTGCGATAGAATGCAGACCGCACGCCGCAATTTTTTCAGGGAAAATAAGTTCTTCATGGAGGCGAAAAAGCGGGGGTATTACTGCGCTCAGGTTAGTCGTGCGCAGATGGGACCAGACATCAAAGGACACGTGTCCGCTTAGTCAACGAAAAGTCTGTCTCATTTTAGTCGGCACTAGTCGCGAGGCCTCCGTAAACCGACCGCAAAACAGCTGATACTACAGTGTTAAGCCGTTAAACGGTATCGGTATTCTTCTTGCAGTTTAGCCAACTTTTACCGATCAAACGTCTATCTCCATGCAAGAAACCCTACGGACACTGTTATTCACGGTCAGCCTGCTCATCTTTTTCGGCAGCTATCTCTCGCTGCTCGGGCGAGCCTTCAAACGCGACCCACTCTGGGGAGTCTTTGCGGTTTTCGGCGCACCGTTCGGCGGCTGGTTGCATGGGGTCACCACTTGGTACGAGAACAGCCGTTTGATGCTGGTACACCTAGTCGCCGGCGTCGCGGCCTTTGGAGCGTTCTTCTTTTTCCCGCGTATTCCGGCCACCGGTTTTTGGACTGATGATTCAGGCCAAACTATCCTCAACCTCCAAGCCGATGGCTCCGTGCGCAATTACGGTCTTGCGTCCGACTGCACGTACGGTTTTCGCCCCGCCCGTGTGATCACAAAAGACATGCCGTTCACGTCCCCTCTGCGCCTGAAGTTTCAAGGAACAAACGATTTTGGCGTCGGCTACTACAACCCAAAGGCGGCCACGCTCGACCTCTACGAGTCGTCCAAGGATCCGGTTTATATAAACAACACTATCCGCCCCTCCTTGGCACTGAAACGTGTGCCTGCGCCCACGGATGCCGCCTTCCAGACTAAACTCGCGCATATGATTTCCCGCGAAGTGGTCGCCGACCGAGCCCGTCTTCTCGCGACAACTTCCACTCAACAGCCCGTGGCCAATCTGCTCACCGACGAGTCAAAAGCCCGCTTTCACCGCTACGTTACACTCGCTCGCTCAGGGAACCAACCCGGCGATACAATCATCGATCAGATTTATGCGAAACACCTTCGCGCTTTTTTCCGCGAGGAATTGAAAAGCAACACCAGTGTCGAAACCTTGCTCGCCGCCGAGCTGAAGCAAACAAATTTTCTGCTGCTGGCCACTCTCCAAAATTTGAAGCTCGAAGCGGTGAATGTGAACACGGACGGAAACAAAGCCACCGTAGTGTTTATACAAAAATATCCTCCGCATTCTCTCCGCTCCGATCTCGTGATGAACCTCGCCGGCATCAAGGATAAAGACGGTCTGTGGCGCTTTGATCTCTTTCAACTGCGCGACCGCGACATTCAGAGCTCAATGCGCGGAAGCCGTGGCATCCCCATCGATACCGCCGAGGAATACCTACAATGTGTCGCCGTTGCCCCAATGTGGGAATTGTCCCGCCGCTAAGCATTACGGAATAAAAACGCCGGTTTTCCGCTGGCCGTTTCCATCAACCACTTCAACGCGAGTTTCGGGTAGCGGCGCCGTCCACTGCCCGGATCGCGTCGCGACCTTAACTTCAATGCGCCCGCCGTGCTTTTGAGCCACATATGTGGTTAGTCGGTACTGTCCTTTTTCGTAGCCGAACCCATCGCCATCGTCATCGTAGAGCTGTCCTCTGGCACGCCCTGCATCATCCAGGCAAACCAGCAACGTGAGTGGCGTGAGCGAGTTCTCTGTCGTATTTTGAACCACACGCCCGAGCGGTAAAATCGATCCAGCCCGCATCAACAGCCGCGCCTGATCTCGATCTTCACGATCTCCCGGCACCAAGGTGATCTCGCGCCAAAGACCTTTCGGCAGGTTCGTTTTCTTCGACCACTGCGGCACAACCAACAAGTCAGCGCCAATCATAAAAACGCTTTCCTCTTTCCGCAGGCTCAAATCGGCCGGATCGGCCATGAAGACCGGACGCATGACCGGCAGGCCCGTAATACTGGCTTCGCGAAACACCGTGTAGAAATACGGCAGCAGCCGGTAGCGACGTTCAATGGCGAGGCGCGCCGTGCGCTCAACTTTTTCGCCAAAAGCCCAAGGCTCCTTATCGTTGTCGCCCTTAGCCGCATGGCCTCGGCAGAACGGAAACAATGCGCCGAAACCAATCCACTGCGACCAAAGTTCCGGCGTAGCTTTCCCCGCGAATCCGCCCAGATCCGGCCCGACAAATGGCTGGCCGGATAAGCCGAGCGTAAGCGTCATGGGAACTCCCAATTTCATATGCTCTTCGCTGGATGAATTATCCCCCGTCCAAGTCGCCGCATAGCGCTGGCCTCCGAGAAAATTCGCGCGCGTAAGCACGAATGGCCGTTTCTCCGGCTGCACCGCCGCGATGCCTTCACGCGTTGCCCGCGTCATGAGCAATCCATAGATGTTGCGATAACGCAGATGCGGACCCGCCGGGATTTCGCCACCACCGCGATGTAGGTTATCCACCGGCATAGCTTTTCCGGGAACGTTGAAAATCGCAGGCTCATTCATGTCGTTCCACACGCCGTCGATTCCCGTCGCGATAAAATCGCGGTACAACCCCGACCACCACAAGCGTGTCTCGGGCCGCGTGAAATCGGGGAACGCGCACAAGCCCGGCCATACTTCGCCATGATAATCCTGCCCCGCAGCCGTCTTTACCCAGACGTCCTGCGCGCAACCATCGGCGTACACTTTGTATCCAGAATCCAACTTCACACCTGGATCGATCATCCAGATACTTTTGAAGCCGCGTTCGTGCAAATAGGCATTGAGACGGGCCGGATCGGGGAAACCTATTTTGTCGAAAGTGAAAACGCGGAACCCGTCCATGTAATCGATATCCATCCAGATTACGTCGCAGGGGATTTTCCGCTGACGAAACTCATCCGCGACTTCCCGCACTCGGGTATCCGGGTAATACGACCAGCGGCATTGCTGGTAACCTAGCGCCCAACGAGGCGGCAGAGCCATTTTCCCGGTCAAGTCGGCCAATGCCTGCAACACAGCCTGAGGCGAACTACGATCTATAACTAAAACGGGAAAAGCCGGGCCTTCGCTGGTAAACGTGATCGCTTTGCCGCAATCGAGCTCGGCCTTCCACGTCGAGTCAAAAATCACGCCATAAGCCGAACCATCACGCCGCAACCCCAGCACCCACGGATGCGATTGATAGAGCCGACGCCCCTCATCGGTTTCGTAGATATAGTTATCGGTGTTCCAGAGCGTGATTGACGTGCCGTTGCGACGCAGCGGCCCAGTGACTTCACCTCCGCCGTAGAGATCGTCATCGGCCCCGATTTTCACGGTTGCTCGGCAGCGTTTGCCGTCGCTGGAGAATGTCGGCACGAGACGCCAGTCTTTAGGGAGTGCGTCCTGAATCGCGGGTGCCTCGACCAGCGTCGGAGTGTACGGCAGATTCGCAGCATCGAGACCCTCGGGCAGGAAAATCGCCACGCCCTCGCGCATCGTTCCACTCGTGCCAATCGCCAGTGGCGTGAAAGTCGCGTCGGCACCACGCAGCCACGAAAAGACAAATAGCAGACCGGCCGTGAACACACATCGGACTGCTTGGGGGAGTTTCATCGTCGTCATCGTTGTGAATGTATCCGTTATTACCTTACCGTCTCGTCCCCCTAGGCAGCCAGAGAAACCACCCGGGCTCAACGCTCAAACATCACCCGCCATGCTCGTACGCTGTACCGGCCAGGCAGATGAACCGCTGCCCGACGCCAGCACAGTTGAAAGTTGCACCGACGGCGCCGTCCCCTGACAACCAACTCATGGACCGCACCGCCGACGTCGCATCACGAAGCCAGACGCCTCCCGCCGAAACTACGGCGATGAATGTACTGCTGGCCTTGAGCCTATCGCACATGCTCAACGATATTTTGCAGGCAGTGCTGCCCGCGATCTATCCGGTTTTGAAAGAGTCGTTCCATCTCAATCTCACCCAGATTGGCCTCATCACTTTCGCCTACCAGCTCACCGCTTCGATCTTGCAGCCACTGGTCGGCCTTTACACCGATCGCTATCCGCGTCCCTACGCGCTCGCCGTTGGCATGTGCTGTACACTCTCCGGATTGGTTATGCTTTCACAGGCTACAACCTATAACGCGCTCCTCATAGCGGCGGCGCTTACAGGCACCGGGTCGTCGATTTTTCATCCCGGCGCCTCGCGACTCACACGGCTGGCCTCAGGCGGGCGGCACGGTTTTGCCCAGTCGCTTTTCCAAGTCGGGGGCAACCTCGGCACTTCGTTCGGCCCCTTGCTGGTTGCGTTCATCATCGGCACACGAGGGCAAAGCAACGTGCTCTGGTTTTCGCTGTTCGCCCTGCTCGGCATCGTGATTCTCATGCGACTGGGAAGCTGGCATCACGGTAAACTCCAAAAGCAAAAAGCCGCCGGCCACCCCGCGCATCATCATATCACACCCCGCCTCCCCCGGAAAAAAGTCACGCAAGCGCTGGTGGTGCTGCTCGCTTTGATTTTCTCGAAATATATCTATCTCACGAGTCTGACGAACTACTATACTTTCTACCTTATTGACCGGTTCGGTGTTTCGATCCAGCGGGCGCAGATATATCTCTTCGTATTTTTATTCGCCGTGGCGCTCGGCACAATCTTGGGCGGCCCGATCGGCGATCGCTACGGCCGCAAAATCGTTATCTGGTTTTCAATTCTTGGCACGGCTCCCTTTACGCTGATGCTGCCCTTCGCGGGCCTGACCGGAACCATAATATTGTCGGTGTTTATTGGCTCGATTCTAGCCTCGGCGTTTTCCGCGATCCTCGTTTATGCCCAAGATCTGTTACCGGGCAACGTCGGCCTCGTGGCGGGGCTCTTCTTCGGACTCGCCTTTGGCATCGCAGGCGTGGGCTCGGCTCTGCTCGGTCGGCTCGCCGATCACACAAGCATCGAATACGTTTATCGCGTGTGCAGCTTTTTGCCGCTGCTCGGACTTCTCACGGTGTTTCTGCCCGACCTGAACTTCCGACGCACCCCAACTGCGGTCCAGCCCTAACCGGCAAAGGCCCTGTATCCCATTTTCTGATGCGAAAACCATGCCGGAATGCCATGGTTTAGATTCACTTTTCCAGGATATGTGCTAATCCTTATGGCGTCCGGTTAGACATTTCATCCCCACCCCTCTTTTTGCGATGGCCAACATCCTGCTACTCGATGACAACGAGATCGCCTGCCGGGCGATGCAAGGAATATTGACCCGAGGAAACCATCGCTGCCTCATTGCCTCAGACGCCACCGCGGCATTCACGCAACTGCGCGAACTCGTCAAGTTCGACCTCGTCTTCCTCGAACTCAAACTCTCGAAGGGTGAAAACGGAATGCACTTCCTTCAGCATATGCGTGAGGACTGCTTCCTGAAACTGCTCCCGGTTGTAGTATATTCGACGGTTACGCATCAGGAAATCGTGAAGAAGGCCCTCTCGCTCAAGATCCAAAACTATCTCATCAAACCCTACCGCGAGGAAGCCATCTACGCTGAGATCGAAAAGGCCGTAGCCAACCCTTGGCGCAATCTCCACTTCGAGGAGGAAAAATCTTTCTGCACCCAGATGGGACTTAAGCCCGGGGATCTTAAGAAAATGCTGCACGAACTCCGTGTCGCGCTGCACGCCACCATCGATCCCCTGCAAGACTGTGCCGAAACCCGTAACCAGAAGGAAGCCATCGCCAGAATAACTCCGCTCGCGGAACGCGCCGAATCTGCCGGCGCCTGGGGCATCGTCGAGTACCTGCAAGGCCTGAAAGAAAAACTCGATCAGCGCAACTGGCCCGCGCTCACCCAGAGCAAGGACGACCTCGCCTACATCTGCCTTCTCATCGATTGCCACCTCGACCGCAACTACACGCCAGCGGCATTTTACTCTGAACAGGAACGCAAGGAACAGGAAGAATCCAAGCTTCGCGACCAGTGGCTCAACGCCGACCTCGCCTGCGGTCCGCTCGTCCACCCGAGCGATCTCGAACGAAAACTCGACGAACTCCAAGCCGGACCCGTCATCGATACCGTCTCCGCTGCGTTCCTCATGAACGCCGACGGCCGGGCGCCAAGCCTAAACCAGTTAATAGATCTAGTTTCAAAAGACCCCTGGCTCACCGCGCAGGTGCTCGTCGCCGCCAATCACTTGGAGCACGACGACATGACCGCGATCGAGGACATTACCCTCGCAGTCACGATGCTCGGCTACGAAAAACTCACCGCGATGGCCAAGCTCATGCCCGTGGTCGAAGAGCGCCACCTGCGCGTGCTCCCATCGACGTGGGCGCATTACTGGATGTTTCAAGTCGCGGTTGGCCGCGTCGCCCAGTTTGCCGCAACCAATCTGGAACTCACCGACCTCGCGCCCAACGCCTACGCTGCAGGCCTGCTCCACGACTACGGCCGACTGCCCCTCGTGCAACAATACCCCTTCTGTCACCAAGCCATCGCGACCTACGCGAAAAGACAGTCCATTCCCATTCACGAGGCCGAAAAAAAATACGTCGGCTGGACCACCCGCGAAATCGGCGACCACCTCGCCCGCAAGCTTGGCCTACCCTCGCTCTACTGCAACGTCATCCGCTGGGTCGGCACACCGGAAGAAGCAGGCGACCGGGCCTACATGGTCGCCCTGGTCACGCTCGCACGGTCACTTTGCCTGCAAAACCAGATCGGCTACTCCGGAGAACCGAACCTCCCACTACCGTCTTTAGAAGAATCGCCCGCATGGCAAATTCTGCGCAACCGCGTCTTCCCCAGTTTCAACTTAAAGAAGTTCGAGTCCCAAACCCACAACCTCTGCGCAACCCTCAAGCAAGAGCTGTCTGGGCGAGCTTCCTGACCGAGCCGATTAAGGCCACGGCCGACTTAAACCAATCGCCACGCCTAACGGCCTGCGGACGGCGCATTTTTCGCACCGGCTGCTTCCCTCCTACTCAAGTGGCTTGAGCCCGGCCTCGATCGCTTGGCGACGCCCTTCCAGAAATGGCGGCAAGGCCAGCCGTTTACCGAGCTCCGCCAACGGCTCATCCACCGAAAAACCAGGCTCATCAGTCGCGATTTCGAACAAGATCCCGTTCGGCTCCCGAAAATAGAGACTCTTGAAATAATACCGGTCTACCGGGCCGCTAAACGGCACACGGTGCCGGGCGAGTTGCTCCGCCCAGCCTTCGTAGTCAGCGCCTGTAGTCCGGAAAGCCACGTGATGAACGCCGCCCGCGCCTAACCTCGACGGAGACGAACCAGGCTCCACCGCCACATGCAACTCAGCCGACGGACCGCCTCCACCCATCTCAAAGACATGCACCTGCACTCCATCCAGCAGGTAACCGCGCACGCGATGCAGATTCATCGTCTGTGTGAGCAGGCGCTCAGTCGGCTCAAGTGCAGGCACACTAAGCATAACCGGCCCCAGTCCTTTGATTTGACTATGCGGCGGCACGGGACTTTGTACCCACGGTTTCGATACAGCGCCGGTGCCATCGACCACAAAACTCAAGCGCTGCCCCTCGCCGTCCTCGAAATCGAGCGTGAGCCTCCCATCCTGTATCCGTATCGGCGTCATCACTACCTCCTTGTCGTGCAAGTGCTCCTCCCACCAGAAGAGCGCACGTTCATCCGCCACCCGAAATCCCGTGCGCACCACGCTACCAGTTCCTCGATGCTCTGGCGGCATGAGCCAGTCGAAGAACGTTATATCCGTGCCTGGAGAACCGGCTCCATCCGCATAGAACAAATGATACGCGGAAACATCGTCCTGATTCACGCTCTTCTTAACCAGTCGCAGGCCTAACGTGCGTGTGTAAAACGCGTGATTGCGGACAACATCTGCCGTGACTGCCGTCAGATGATGAAAGCCGTTGAGCTGCATGCGCACAACCTGCGCAAGTTTTGCAGTTCGTCCAGCGATGGACTAATAATCAATGGCCCCGAATTCTAGGATGTTGCGGCTGGTTAACCGTACTGTTCTCGGAATCTGCTGAGGGCTTGGCGGGAGCAGGCACCGGTCGGGCGGCGGGCGGCGTCGCTTGAGCTGGTGCCGGTGGTCTCTCACGGGAAGGAGCATGCGCAGGCGGCTTCATCGCGGGCGGCTGGGTCTGATGCGGGCGATCACGTTCATTGCGTACCTGCTGCGGAGACTGGGGCTGCGGCTGAGGGCGCCATGCACGCGGGGGATTCGCGGCCGGAGGCTGGGGACGATCAGGCCCACGATAATCATTATTATGTTCCCGAGGCTGATGCCCGACTGGCCGTTGCTGGGTTACGTGTGGCGGAGGCGTAGGCCCACGATTGATCCCATGAACATTGTGCGATGGACGGTTATCCCGCTGATGAGGAGGGGGCGCAAAATGGTGCTCCGGCCCAAACGGGCGCGGGTGGATTGCCACCGACGGGGGACGGTGTCCGCGTGGACGGGCATGATGAAAACGCGGATCAGGACGCCATTCATGCACCACATTCACCCGCACTGTGTGCGATGGCGGCCGCCAGCCCGGTGCATAAACCCAGCCGGGGTGACGATTATGAACCCAGATCGAACGTCTCGGCCAGTCACAATCGTAGTAAAGCCAGTTGCCAATACCGAACCCAAGGCCAAAACTAATAAATGAACCCGACCACGAGCGACGCATCCAGAGAATCTCCGGGTCGTAGCGCGGCACATAGATAACCCTCGGATCTGCCGGCATGATGTAGATGACCTCGTTTTCCGTCACGACACGCTGCTGAGGCGTATTTTCGAGCAAGCCCTTCGTGTACGCATGTGCGCGTAAGCGCTGGATGGCCGTCATCACATCGGCCGGCTGGGCAGTGAATATCTCGCCCATCTGCTGCGACCACTGGAGATTGTCATCCATCCACTTAATGACATCGGGATAGTGCGCGAGCGACTTCACGCTTTCGGCCCAAAACTGTTTGTCGATATCCGACTGTTCGCCACCGCCCGCAAAGAAGCGTGCGGCCAGCACCACATCGGACGAAGCGGTCGAGGCCGGCAGGATCAGCGCGACCAGCGAATCAGGATAGAGCGCAATCGGGGAAACCAGTTTTTCGATTTCCTCAGGGGAAAGTTTAGGCTCGTCGCTTTCAGCGAATACTCGGGCGGTTAAAGACGCACTCACACACAAACCTAACAAAAGGCGGAGGAGAGTTTTCATGGGATAGAGGTTGCCTTCATAGACAGGGAGCTGCTGCCATCAGTGCCAGCACGTGCTCACGATTCACGCTTAATATTACTATTAAGCTACTTACGACTAATCAAGCTGCAGTCCATCCATTGTTTTACCGAGAAAAGCCGCCAGCACTTCCACGACGATTTTATGATCCTCGCGCTGCGGCAGTCCGGAAACCGTGATTGCACCGATCATATTACCACCGCCAAGTCGGATCGGAAAAGACCCTCCATGAACCGCGTAGTCGCTCAAAGGCTGGGCAAACTTGGCAACGAAGTCCGTCTTGTCGTGCTCTAACTGCAAACCAAACCCATAGGAACTGCGGTAGAAATGCAGCACGGTGTTTCGTTTGCGTCGCACCCAGTTGTCATTGTTCGGCGAAGTCCCCGGTAGTGCGCTGGCAAATACGGTATGCCCGCCCATCGTGATATCAATCGTGAGCGGCGCGCCGCGTTTTTCCGCCGCAGCCCGCAGTCGCGTCCCGATTTCCCAGGCCGTATTTTCGTCGAATCTTTCGAAACGCAGCGTCTGTTCCTGCAAAGAGATTTTCGCCAAGTCCTGTTCAATGCTCATGCAGTCTTCACATCAGGTGGACGCAAGAATGTCAGCGGGAAAAACATCATTCTCTGGCAAAAACGGGGCGCGCCCGACGCGAAGCTTGAGCGCAACGGAAGATTCCGTTCAGCTTTACCCACCCCGAAACCAAAGCACCCCACCATGAGCGAACTGCCTGACTGCTTCTACTGCCGCAAAGATCAACGCCTGCACGATCTCATGATCGAGATCGCGCCGCTAAGCGCCTCGACGCTGTATCTCTTCAAGGAACAAACGCACCCCGGCCGCTGCGTCGTCGCCTACCACAAGCACGTCAACGAGCTCTTCGAGCTATCCGATACCGAACTAGCGCTCTTCACCAAGGATATCGCCCGCGCAGCCAAGGCCATCAAGACCGCCTTTGGTGCAACCAAGATCAACTACGGCGCATACTCCGACAAGCTGCCGCACCTTCATTTCCACCTCGTGCCGAAATACAAAGACGGCCCGAGCTTCGGCACGACCTTCGAGATGATGCCAGCCAATAAAAAGCTACTCTCCGATGCCGAGTACGCTGAGACGATTAAGGCGCTCAACGCCGTGCTCTGAGCCTGCTCGTAATTTTCAGAAAACAAAAAGGCCGGTCCGTGAGGACCGGCCTTTGCTTTAAAGATTCTGTGCTAAACGATCAGAGTTCGTAAGCGCCGAGCACTTTGTCGACGCGAACTTTCTCCAGCTTGGCGAAGTGCGGGAGGCCGTTCTCGTAGGGAACGGGCGTCTCGCCCTGAATCAGCGGGAGTGCGTAGCGCTGGAACTGGAAGTTCAAGCTGACGCCGTCTTCGTTGATCCATTCGCGCGGGAGCTTCTTCACGCCGTTGGCGATGTCGCTCAACGGAGCAAGGCCGGTCTCGACGGTGTAATGATCGCCGTCGCCACGGAGCAGCGTGACCATCTTGTCGGTTTCGCCTGCGATGGCGGCCTTAACGGCAGCCTGACCAGCGAGGAAACCTTCATCAGCGTCGGTCTTCGAACCGGCGTGCGCGGCGGCACGCTGGGCGATGCCGAGCTTGGCGGTGCGGGCTTTGACGCCGGGGATATTTTGCTCAACCAATCCCTGGAGATAATCGGCAGCGCCACCGAGCTGAGCGTGACCAAAGGCGTCGGTCTGCTCAGCAGCGGAGACGTAGTTGCCATCAGCGTCGATCAGGCCTTCACCGACGACGATCATGCAGTACTTCTCGCGCTTGAGGACGCGTTTTACGTCTTCAACAAACTTCTCAGTGCTGAAAGCGACTTCAGGCAAATAGATCAGATGCGGAGCATCGTGCGGGTGGTCGCGGCGCTTGGCGAGTGAGGCACCGGCGGCGATCCAGCCGGCATTGCGGCCCATGACTTCGAGGATCGAAACGAGATCGTGCTGGCCCATCGCTTCGTGATCGCAAGCGAGCTCGCGCACGGTGGTGCAGATGTGTTTCACGACGCTGCCGTAACCTGGGCAGTGGTCGGTGACAGGCAGATCGTTGTCGATCGTCTTCGGCACGCCGATGACGCGCAGCTCGTAGCCCTGTTGTTGGGCGAGCTTCGAAATCTTGTCCGCAGTGTCCTGCGAGTCGTTGCCGCCCGCGTAGAAGAAATAGCGGATGTTGTGCGCCTTGAAGACCTCGAGCACGCGCTCGAAATCCTGTTGCTTCTTGAGCTTGTAACGGCAGGTGCCGAGGGCAGCACCGGGAGTATGGCGCAGGCCACGAATGGTCTGCTGCGACTCGGAGGCGAGATCGATCAGATCTTCCTGAAGAATGCCGAGGACGCCGTTGAGACAGCCGTAAATTTCCTCGATGCAGCCGTGGTTGAGGGCTTCAGCGACGACGCCCGCCACACTGGCGTTGATGACAGCGGTGGGGCCTCCGGATTGGCCCACCAAAACATTTCCTACGAGTTCAGCCATGGCAGTGTTGTGATAGTTGTTTTAAAGTAACGTGAGGGACCAAGGAAGCGACTCACCCCCGCATGTGGCAAACCCAAATTTCCCGGAATCTTCAGCCAAATGGCGCCGGGAGCGCAAAACCGAGGCAACAAGCCTTCGACGAATGCGTTTCCTGCACAAAACAGTTCGGTCTGCGGAACTTGGCGACTGTCCACGCCAACCATGCGCACGATTTGCCGCCGTCTCACATGACCCGATCGATCCAATTACCCTCGCCTGCAAGAAAGGTCTGAAAATTCGCCAAAAAATGCCGCACGAGCGCCTCGTCTTGATCGTGGCGACCGCCCGCCGTGTGTGGAGTAATGTAACAATTCGGCGCATCCCACAACCGGTGCGATGGCGGCAGCGGCTCCGGATCGGTCACGTCAAGAAAAGCCGCGCCGACCCGACCCGAACCAAGCGCCTCCAGTAAAGCGTTTTGATCAACCGTCGTGCCGCGGCCAACATTATAGAAGCGCGCGCCGCGTTTGCACCAGCCGAGCCGCCGGGCATTGACGTAGTTGATGGTCGTCGGGTTGTCGGGCAGGACGTTAATCACGTGATCGGCCTCGGCGATGATCGAGCTCAGCCGTTCCTCCGCGATGACATGCACGCCGGGCTCGCTGTAGGTTTTGCGACGCACCGCATAGATTTTCATGCGAAACGGCGCCAACAACTCCGCCACGCGCCGCCCAATCGCACCATAGCCGAGCAGTAAAACCGTCTGCCCATTCAACAACCGCGAATCGGCTCGCCGCTTCAAATGCTCCCACGGCCGCTCGTTCAACTGGTCGCGGTAGGCGGGCAACAATTGACGCGCCTGCGCAAGCATCATGGCCAACGCGTGCTGTGCGCACGGCTCGGCAAACACGCTCGACGCATTCGTGAACGCCGCGTCGCGCCTGCGCATCTCTTCGCGAAAATCTTCGCGGTCGTAGCGCGTGAAACCTGCTGAGGTGACCTCGATCCAGCGCAGTCGCGGGCACTCCAGACTCTGCTCGACGAGCGGTTGGCCAAACGCGACATCCGCCTCCGCTAGCGCCGGATCGGGCGCGCCCGCCGTCAGCACCGAAACCGACGCATTGGCACTAAAAATCACCCGATGCGGCCGCACGCCTTCGACGAGCAACCTCTCGGCTGGTTCGGCAAACTTCGCATTAACCCAGATAGTGAGCGGGGAAGGCATATTTATGGGGAACTCAGGAAATCAGGAAGAAACAGAATCACTCATTCGAAGCGCAACCCTCTTCCCGGTATTTTCCAGCTTTCCTGATTTCCCCATAGAGATTTCCGAGCATTCCTTATTCGCTCTCGGAGAACTCGCAGAGCGCGTGGACGTTGAGCCCGGCAGCGCGCAACCGAGCCGAACCACCAAGTTCCGGCAAATCGATGATTGCTGCCACGCCCACGACTTCGCCATGCAGCAGCCGGAAAAGCTTCGTCGCCGCGAGCAGCGTGCCGCCAGTCGCGATCAGGTCGTCGATGATCAGGATGCGGTCGCCAGCCTTGCAGGCGTCGGCGTGGATCTCGATCGAGGCCGTGCCGTATTCGAGACTGTAGTCCTCGGAAAGGGTTTTGTAGGGCAGTTTGCCCTTCTTGCGCACGAGGGCGAACGGCTTGTTGAGTCGATAAGCCAGCGCGCCGCCCAAGATAAAGCCACGTGCATCGACGGCCGCGAGGATGTCGATTTTTTGCTTCAGGCAATCCTCGGCAAACGCATCGATCGCGGCGCGAAACGCCTCGGGCTCATGGAACAACGTGGTCACGTCGCGAAAGTTAACCCCAAGCTTGGGCCAGCCGCGCACCGTGCGAATTTTTGATTTAATCAATTCGGAAGAAGTCACGGGGACCGATAACAATGCAACTCCTGGCGCGGGCCAACCTATTTCTCGCCCGGACGAGCCGCACGCGCCCGAACCCGCGCATACCGCCACTCCGGCACGATCCGTCGCACGCTTTCGCACAGGAACCTCCTTGGCCCAACCGGGTGATTCCCCTCATTTCATCGGGGCGGTTTTTCAGAGATAATCTCGCGCATGATCTCCTCCCTGGGCCCCGATACTTCCGCCAGTCTTTTTTCAGCTCCGGTTCAGGGCATCAAGCGAGGCATGAACGAGGCAGGGGCCGCCGCGCAAAAAATCGCCGAAGGCGATGTCTCGCCCGATAATTTCACCGCCCTGATTCAGGCCGGCATCGAGATAAAAGCCAACCGCGCGGTCGCGATCACCGCCGACGAGATGGTTGGCACTTTGCTCAACCGAAAAGCCTGACGTATCCAGAAACTGGAGTCAGGCCGTTCGCCTTAATCACGGCAGTTTCGCCTGCACGATTTTGCTGGCCGCACCGAAATCGATCAGCCCGGCCTCAGGCCGCTTCTTGAGCGCGCCGATGACCTTGCCCATTTCCTTCTTAGTTAGCGCGCCGGTCTCCGCAATCACCTCGACGATGAGCGCTTCGAGCTTCGCGCTGTCGAGTCCTTGCGGCAGATATTTTTCGAGCAACTTGATCTCGATATCGTTGGCCTCGATCAGGTCGGTGCGGCCGCCTTTCGCGAATTCAACTTTCGCGTCAGCGAGATTTTTCACCGCCTTGCGCAGCGTCGCGAGAGCGAGCGCGTCGTCGATCGGTTTCGATTGATCGAGCGAAGCGCGTTGGATGGCGGCGTCCGCAGTGCGCAGGCTGAGCGTAACAGCGGAGTTGCGTGCTTTCATCGCCACCACGATGTCGGCGCGGATGGTTTCGTAGATCGTAGGCATGCGACCAGCCTGCCGGTCTCGGCCGCTTTGTAAACACTCGACACTCCCCTCGCGTTTCACTCGGTCTCGATACGCACGACTCGCTCCGGCATCCCGCATGGACTCCGTCGCAGCGTCCCGTCAAAAACAATTTTGAGCCGTCTACAGCTTCATAGTGCACACTCGGGCTCGCCGGTTATAACCATCGGCTAAAACCAAAATACAACATGAAGAAAATCACCAAAGACCAATTCGTCGCCATCCTCAACGAGGCCGGCGTCTCCGACTCCCAAAAACAGCGCATTCACGCGCTCTTCGAACAACGTCATCCCGACGCACACCAGAGTTTCCTCGAATTCCTCGGCCTGCCCGCTGCGGCTATTCAGGAAATCCGCGCCCAATCGCGCAAAACCTGACGACCCTTTCACGCGCCGGTTGCACTTCCGCAGTCGGCGCGTTTTCATTCTCCCACTCGCCATGCAGCCCATCAGCGCCATCGGGAAAAAATTCGGCCTCTCCCGCAGCACACTTCTTTACTACGACCGGCTGAAACTCGTCAGCCCCACCTATCGCACCGCCGCGGGATACCGCCTCTACTCGGCCGACGACGAAGCCCGCCTCCGCCAGATTTGCCGCTATCGCGAAACCGGCCTATCCCTCGCCGCAATCAAGAAACTACTCGACGACGACCATCCCACCCGCACGCGCGTCTCGTCGGCCCTTCACCAGCGACTCACCGAGCTCAACCACGAGATCGCTGCGCTCCGCCGACAACAACAAGTCATCCTCAAACTCCTTCCGCAAAAAGGCCAGGATCGCCTCGCCCGCGCGATGACGAAGGAAAAATGGGTCGCGCTCCTCCGCGCCCTCGGCCTCAGCGACGCCGAGATGATGCAATGGCACGCCGCGTTCGAACGCCAGTCTCCCCTCGCCCATCAGGATTTTCTCGAATCGCTCGATATTCCGGCGTCCGAAATCCGCCAAATCCGCGCCCATTCAGTCAAACTCGCCGCCGAGCGTGCCGAATAGAACAGTTCCAGTAAAACTGTAGCCGAAGTACTGAAAACAATCTTGGCTGAAATTGTCGTTGGGTGGGGCGATAGTTTTACTTGAACTGATCTAAACTGCTGAAATCGCCAATTACATCCTCATTTCTTCTGCACGCTCCCGACGCCTCCGGCACCTAAATTACGGACCTTCGTCTCAGCACAGAACAGCCGAACTAGCCCTCATCGCCTATCGCGATAGCGCAGCGCTTCGAAATCGAGTTTCGCCTCAGGTTGAGTTCGGTTTATTTCCGCAACCAGATCCGCGACCCGCGCAGCACCTACGGCCCATTTATCCCCGACAAAAGTCGCAAACACGATTGTCGACCCGTCACGCGAGAGCGTGAGCCTGTCAATCCGCTCGAGTCCCCGCACGCGAAAACAACGGGCGCGGTAGCGATCTCCCTCGCGCGCCACGACGCCCACCCACAACGATTCGACTTCATCCGATTCACGCACCGTCGCTAAAAACAGATCGTGCGCGGGCGACACCACCGCCATCCGCAGTTCATTTATTGGCGTTTTATTCCCGCCTGATTGAGGAAACTCAATGTCCGCCAGCAACGGATTCTCGCCCACGGTCAACACCGCCGGACGCACATCAAAATCACCTTTGCCCGCCAGCGAAACCAACGCCCATGGACGATCCAAGTGCGTCGCGTAGACGAGCCCGCGCCCGAAAGAACCGCATAAAATCGGCGGACACGAGAGCCGCTCACCGCTCCGTTGGTAAATCGCATTGAGTGCGCGCTCAAGTTCACTCGGCTGCAGTCTGCCCTTAGGCGTGTACGAGCGGAACGCCGTGCGCTTTCCAGTCGGATCTTCGTAAGGCGGACAAACAACAAAACCATCAGCAAGCGGCAACAGTTCGGTCCGTCCGGGCAACTCAAGCAAAACCTCCGATTTCAAATCGTAGCCGAACCGCCGCAACTGCACCAAATTCACAGCTGACGGACCCGACGGGATGAGGTCGACCTCCGCGTAAAAAGCCCCGCTCGCCACATCCGCGAAAAGAAATCCATCGTGCGCCAAATGAATATTCTCCTGCCAAATACCCAGTTCACTTTCTACCTGTGAAGATTCGAGGTTGGCCAGATAGAGGCCGCCCAGTTGGAAAATCAAAGCGCGATGCCCCAGCCGCACACAATCGTAGTTCGACACCACCTCAAACCCCGCGATGCGAACGCGCTCCGAAACCAGTTTCCGCCCCGCAAGCGCGATCCGCTGCACATGTTTCCTCCTCGGCACCTGCACGTGAAAATCATTCGCCTCAAAACCCGGGGCGAAGTTCTGCGTCTCGCCATCAAAATCGGGCAGCACGCGAACGACGAACACGCTGTCGGCCCGTGACGGGCTCGTCCACAAGGCGCACACCGCAAGAACATGCGCCCAGACCACTGAGGGAGCCATGAGTACCGATTTACTTAACCATTGCATTCCGGCACGATGCACGACGGGCCCAACCATTGCACCCTCAAAAACAATAACTACAGCAAACGCCTAAACCCCAACCTTTCGGCATCAGATTTCCACGCGTGACCGCAAGCGCAAGGCATCAGGCTCGCCACCGGCCGACCAACGAAACGCCTGTTATATCCCCGTAAAAGAACATTAAGCCAAACCCAACGCATTGCGCCAAAGGTTCAAACCCACAAGCTCCAAGCATGCCCGAAACCGTCAAGCACGCCCGTCCAGCCAACAGCAGCGACCAACCCCAGCGTCCTAACCAAATCGTTTCCCTACCCCGCTGGCTGGTAGCGATCCTCGGCGGCATCGCGCTATTCTGCTGGAGCGCAAATCACAGCGAGGCGATCGACAGCTCCAGCCTCATCAACACAGATGTTAATATCGACAGCTTCCGGCTGGCTACACCCGTTGCCAGTTATTACGTGGATTCGATTACCGGCAAAGACACCTATGACGGGAAGAGCCCGACGACCGCTTGGAAAACATTGTCGAAGGTAAACGCGCTAAAACTTCTCCCCGGCTACGTCATCAATCTTGCCCGCGGATCATTCTGGCCAGAGGCCCTGCTACTCAAAGACGCCGGCAGCGCGTCCCAGCCCATCGTCATCCAAGCCTACGGAGCAGGCACGGCACCGACCATCCGACTTTTCTCCGACGTCAACAATTATGCGTCCGGCCTGAGCGTAACCGGTAGTTATATACATATACTCGACTTATGCTTTTCTAATATACATTGGCCGGCCGTTTCCATCGATTTCGGCAGCCACCATATTGTCTTCGCAGGTAACGAAATCACAGCCTGCGGCATGGGTATATCAATCAATGGCGAAGACCAAAGGGTTCTGGGGAACTACGTTCACGACATGACTATGGTGATCGACAATGGGATCGAAGATCAGACCTGGGGTGCAAACGGCGTGGGCATCTGCGGCAAGCGGATCGAGGTCGCCTGGAATCGTCTCGTCAACTGCCTTGCTCCTAGCAAAGTGTTCGGTGGTCACGACGGCGGGGCTATCGAGCTCTGGGGTTACGTTGGCGGGACCACTCCAAATGGGTGGGGCTACGTCATGGAGGATATTTCCATCCACCACAACCTCGTCCTCCGAAGCGATGTATTCAGCGAGGCCACGGCCAAGATAAAAAACCTAACCATCGCCTATAACCTCTACTCAGGTCATGCAAACGGGATGGAGTTCCACCTGGAGGACCTGAAGTATTATTACGAAGGAGTACGCATCGAAAATAACACCATGATCTCGGTCGAGCCAAACAACGGCAACTGGGGCATCGTGGGCTTCCTGGCCAGTGACGCCGCAACCATTGCATCGAACAATCAGTTCACCGTTCGCAACAACATCTTCGTTACGAATTATCACGTATTCGACTTCCACAACAAAATCGGGAGCAGGCTCGTCCGTGATCACAATTTGTACTTCTTCGTGAGCCCGGGTGCCATGAGTTACTACCCTGCCGAATACCCCCTCGACACCACAGAAAAGCAGGCCGATCCTAAATTCATCGACTACGCGGGCGGTGACTACCGACTGTCCGCACTCAGCCCGGCGATTGATGCCGGCTCAAACACGAACCAGACGGTCGATCTCCTGCAAAACCCCGTGATCGCCGGCTACCCAGCCGACATCGGCGCTTACCAGTATTACGTCGCCTCCAGCTCCTCAGGTGGATCAAGCAGTTCGAGTAGTTCCTCGTCTTCAGGTGGCGGGCCGCCCGCAGTGGCACCAACCATAACCAGCCAACCTAAAGCAAATCTGAGCATTACCAACGGAACCAATTACTCGCTAAGCGTCACCGCAACCGGAACCGATCTGAAATTCCAGTGGAAGAAAGACGGCGTAAACCTCACCACCAACGCCAACACATCGATCTACTCAATCTTCGGCGTGAGCGCAGCCACGGTCGGCACCTACAAGGTAGTGATCACCAACTCCGCCGGCACCGTCACCAGCAATGACGCCGGCGTCGGCATCAGCTCGAGCAGTTCATCCAGCTCAAGCTCCTCGTCATCGTCATCCAGCAGTTCGTCGTCCAGCTCATCTTCGAGCTCCAGCTCTTCGTCATCGAGCAGCTCAAGTTCCAGCTCCAGCAGTTCTTCCAGCAGCGGCGCGCCGATCACCGCACCGATCATCACCACCCACCCACAAGCACTTACTAATGTCCCCTCGGGCGGCAGTTTCACCCTGTCAGTCGTGGCAACCGGCTCCAACCTCACTTACCAATGGAAGCTAGGCACCACCAACCTCACCGGATCCACGAGCGCCACTTACACGAAGACTAACATGGCGCCATCTGCGGCGGGTAACTATACCGTGGTCGTCACAAACGGCGGCGGCTCGGTCACAAGTAACATTGCCGTCGTCACTCTCGCCGCTTCCTCCAGCTCGAGTTCATCGTCGAGTTCCTCCAGTTCATCGTCATCGAGTTCCAGTTCTTCTTCTTCGAGCTCAAGCTCTTCGTCATCGAGCAGCTCAAGTAGTTCATCCTCGTCGAGTTCGTCTTCATCAAGTTCGTCCTCCGGATCACCGGCACCAAAAAGCGGCGGTGGCGCCACGAGCGAACCATTCCTTATCTCCATCTTTCTTTGCGCAATCGCGCGATTACTGGCCAAACGGCGCTGCTGAAAAACCACACATGTCGATTTCACTGCGCGGCCCTGCGCTCCACCCAGGGCTCGATATGCCAAACGCAATTCGAGAGGCGGGTTAAGGAAGTACCTGCAGGCCTTCGTTCCCTTTGTTATCTTCTGTTCAAAGTGCAGAAGCTTCGGGCTGCTGGTATCATATTTCGCATTGCCCCGCCGCTCCGCGCTAGCAGGATCGACGCTTTTCACCCAAACGCCCCCTATGAGCAAAGAAGCCTCCACACACGCGACCGGCAATAAAGGCTGGGTCGGTTACCGCCCCGAACTCAAAGTCGTCGACTGCACCGTCCGTGACGGCGGTCTGATGAACGACCATAATTTCCCGCTCGAATTCGTGCAGCAAATCTACGCTGCCGACTGCGCTGCGGGCGTCGATTACATGGAAATTGGCTACAAAGGCATGGCCAGCATGTATCCGAAGACCCAGTACGGCCTTTGGAAGTTCTGCACCGAGGAAAACATGCGCCGCGCCATCGGCGAGAAGAAGGGTGCCACCAAAATCTCCGTCATGGCCGACGCCGAGCGCACCGATTTCAACGACATCCTTCCCCGCGAAAAGAGCGTCGTCGACATGGTCCGCGTCGCCACCTACATCCACCAAATTCCCTCCGCCCTCGAGATCGTCGCCGACGCCCACAACAAAGGCTACGAGACTGCGCTCAACATCATGGCCGTCTCCACCGTGCCCGAGAGCGAACTCGAAAGCGCGCTCGAGATCATCGTGCAGAGCCCGGTCAACATTCTCTATGTCGTGGACAGTTTCGGCACGCTCTACAGCGAACAAATCCGCGGCCTCGTCCAACGTTTCCAGAAGTTCACGATTCCGGCCAAAAAAGAACTCGGCATCCACACGCACAACAACCTCCAACTCGCCTTCGCCAACACCATCGAAGCGATCGTGCTCGGCTGCAATTACGTCGACGCCAGCATCGCCGGCCTCGGCCGTGGTGCAGGCAACTGCCCGTTGGAGCTGGCGCTTAGTTTCCTCCACAACCCGAAGTTCAAGATGCGCCCAATCCTCGAAGCCATCCAGAACACCGTGGAACCGCACCGCGAAGCGCTCCGCTGGGGCTTTGCCATTCCGTATATGCTAACCGGCTACCTGAACCAGCACCCGAAGGCCGCAATGCAGTTCATGGAAGGCGACGACTTCCGCAACATCATCAAGTTCTACGACGACGCCGTCCAGCAGCCATAAGTCGCATAAAACTACCCTTTTTGACCTTCACAAAGCCCGGATCACAATCCGGGCTTTTTTATTTTTCAGATACGCGCCCCCCCACGCCGGAGGTCGGGCTTTTTATTCGTGAGGTAAGCCGTTAACGCGCCGGAACGATACCGAACATCCCGCAAGATACCACGCCTCCGCCTAAGGCAGAGTCCGCAATAACCAAACACCAAGCCTAACGCTGCACCGACGCAGCCGCATGCCCTTCGGTCGCATTCTTGGAATGCGCAGCGACAACTGTGAGCAACACCACGGCGAGTATCGCGGCGGCGACAGCTGGAAACGAAAAACGACGATGCGGGGTCTTCATGATGCGGGGGCAACTAACTGTAACGGGGATAAAGGGGCGGATTCCGTCTTACGCCTCGCCCCCGCCGCGCACAAGCCCGATTTCAATAATAAGACTCTTTGCGCGTGGCGGCATGGCCAAGAGCCAAATGCTGTACTGCCAACGACGAAAATAAAAAAGGGAGATGCCGTAAAAACATCTCCCGTGCAGTTACCTCAGAATCATTAGAACTGCCAAGAGACGCCGCTGCGCAGCATGCTGGTTTTGATCGAGTCGAGCGTGTAGATCATGTGCGTCGATTCGAGCGTCCCGCCATCGATCTCTTGATAGGCGTAACTGACATCCAGCTTAAGCGAACTGGTGAGCTTGATGGAGACACCTGCAGTGCCATTCCAAGCAAACCCCCATTTCGAACCTGACTGCTCGTCATGATGGTGATGGCGGCTACCGCTCCGCCAAAGCTCCGTTCGGGCACGCACATTGGCATAACCAGCTCCTCCACCTAAATAGAACCGGAGACGCCCATTCGG
Source organism: Verrucomicrobiota bacterium (assembly GCA_016721945.1). GTDB lineage: Bacteria > Verrucomicrobiota > Verrucomicrobiia > Opitutales > Opitutaceae > JADKHC01. The sequence continues at coordinate 24,065 of JADKHC010000008.1, forward strand.
GTCGCCGATGTAAAAGCGGTAGTTGGCCATCACCGGGAAAACATCGATCGCCGGCAGGTAATCAGTGGTATACGTGGTGCCGTCGGGCAGCCTAAGTTTGCCGTCTGAAAGCGAGACCTTTCCGTCGTTCGGAATTTCGAAAGACTGATGTTCGGTCCGAACCGTGGTCGTATTCCGGCTTTCATTATACCGGCGGCTGTCGACGTCAGGTTTCGGTCCAGATAATGGTGCCGAGGCTTAGCGATAGTTCGTGGTTTTGTCCGGCGCCGAGAAGATATCCAGCGGAAAGATTGAAGCCCGCCGTAGTGTCGAGATCTCCGTTCGAGGGAATAACAATGTCGCCTCCAGCCCGTACAAACGGCTTCTGGGCCTGCGCTGAGCCTGCGAGTGCAACAAGTGCGATTAAAGGTGTAATTAGATATCGGATTTTCATGGTGTCTGACGGAATCTGCAGGCTTCGGTCCGTCTTGCCGAACCAATGTCCACCAGCGGCTATTTGGAATGATGGACGGCAAAGTCTGTCGGATGGCTTGATCGCGAGCCCACACTCCAGCGCCGACTATACGAACAAGGCGGAAGGAACTTAGTCGTTTTCCACGTTCGGGTTACACTCAGCCTGAAGTTGCTGCCAAGCGCGCACCGTCGCAGGCAAGCCTTCGGCAACCGCGTCCCATTTTCTGTCGCGGGCAGCGTTTTCAAGCAATCGAGCAGCACGGTGCAACTCGGAAGCACCAAGATTCAACGCACTGCCCACTATGGTATGAGCGAGCACCGCGAGTTTTTCGCTCTGCTGTTCAGCAACATAAGTTTCGAGCAACGTCATACGCGCCGGCATTTCTTTCAAAAACACACCGAGCGCTTTATCCCAAAGCGAACCTCCGCCGGATGACTTGACCCTTAGCAGTTGAGCACGGCGAGCAGGGTCGAGCGCCGAGCGCTTATGCTGGGCCGGCACGGAAGGCTCCGCGATCGGAGCAACGCTGCTTATCTGCGGCTTGTCTGGTTTCGGCATCAGGCCGCAACGCGCAACGGCTGCCATGAGCATGTCGGTATCGAGTGGTTTTGCCACGTAGTCATCCATGCCAGCGGCGAGTGCCTTGTCGCGATCGCCGGGCATGGCAAAGGCGGTAAGTGCGATGATGGGTATGCGCGCATTGCCACCCGGCACCTGGTCGGCTCGAATGCGGCGCGTGGCTTCATAACCATCTAATACCGGCATCTGGCAATCCATCAGGATGGCGTCGTAGCTGGAACGCGCGAGTAGATCGAGCGCCTCTTGGCCATTGGCCGCGATCTCTATCGTGTGGCCGAGTTGCTCAAGCATCATCTGCGCGACGAGCTGGTTCGTGGGATTATCCTCGGCTACGAGCAAACGCAGGCCGCGTCCGCCCAGCGAGTTTTTGCGCTGGAAAGGCACAGGGGTTTCCCGACGGCCAAACACCCGAAGCAGGCTGCGGTGAAGTTGAGCAGCGCGCACCGGCTTGCTCAACACGGCGTTGATATTGAGTTCGGCAATCACCGCTGGCGTAATCGCCTGAGGATCTGATGTGAGCCCGATCAAACTGACTGAAGCAATCTTCGGATCCGCACGAATTGACTGTGCGATTCGCCCGGCCCCCTGATCCGGCATACTCCAGTCAAGCAGCACAACGGTATAACCATCGGACTGATCTACGGCCTGCCGCATGATGCCGAGTGCCTCATCGACGGACGACACAGCCGCACCACGCGTATCGAGGGCGGCAATCTGGCGTAACAAAATCGCACGACCGGTTTCGTGATGACTGACTACGAGCACACGGGCCTCCGCTGGCACACGCTCCACGGGCTCAACCTGAGGCGGTGCCACGCGACGGAGCTCAAGTTCAAACCAGAAGCACGATCCCCGACCCTCGGCACTTTCGTAGCCCATCTGACCGTTCATCAAGTTAATCAGCTGACTGCTAATGGCGAGGCCAAGGCCGGTTCCGCCAAAGCGTCGGGTTACGCTGCCATCGGCCTGCGTGAAGGGACGAAAGAGATGCATCTTGGCCGCAGCGGGAACCCCGATTCCAGTATCATGAACCTCAATACGAAATTTGATCGAGGAGCCCCCAGCGGTATACGCGCGCGCTACGACCCTTACCTCGCCTTGCTGGGTGAATTTCAGTGCATTGCCGAGCAGATTTGTCAGGACTTGTTGGATACGGCCACCGTCCCCGAGAACGGTGGTGCCCAGTTCCGGTTCGATATCGCAGACCAGTTCCAGGCCCTTGCTGTGGGCTTGCGGCGCCAGGAGCGCAACTGTTTCCTCCACGGCATCCCGCAGGTTAAAGTCGACGGGGTCGATGCGGAATTTTCCGGCCTCGATTTTGGAAAAATCGAGAATGTCGTTGATGATCGCGAGCAGCCCTTCCGCGCTACGAATTATGGTTTGGGCCATCTCGTGCTGCTTGCTTTCGAGTGGCGTCCGCAAAAGCAGGCCGGACATACCAATGACGCCGTTCATGGGCGTGCGAATCTCGTGACTCATTGTCGCAAGAAATTCCGATTTCAGCCGCGAAGCCTCGAGCGCTTCGTCGCGCGCTTTGGCGAGGCTGACTTCGAGCTCTTTGCGCAGTGTAATATCCTGGGTAAACATCACGATGCCGCCGATGTGACCCTCGCTCTTGTACCAGGGACGCACTTCCCAACGCAGCCATTTAACCGAACCATCGATTTGCTCCAGCCGATCGGATTCGTTTGTCTCGACGGCCCCGGCGAGGCAGCGCTGATGGATTCCCTGCCATTTCCCCGAAAGGTCCGGAAACACGTCGTAATGCGAACGACCGATAATATTCATCCCTTCGAGGTTGTAGTCGGAAAGCCACTGGCGGCTGACGACCAGATAACGCATGTCGTGGTCAAACATTGCCACTGAGGCCGGGGCGTGTTCAGCAAAGAGCCGGGTCCGTTCCTCGCTCTCATGGATCGCGCGTTCCGATTCCTTGCGTTCGGTGATATCCATGTTCACACCCACCACGCGAATGACCTGACCCTTTTCGCAACGAACTACATCTGCGCATACAAAGATGTGGCGCAGCGCACCATCACGGGCGCGCTTGATACGAAACTCCTGAGAGCTGCGGCTCGTTTGCCGAACCGTCTCCGTGAGGCTAAACTCCTGCGCAGCCAGATCCTCCTTCAAGACACAATTCGCCCAAGTTTGATATTCAACTTGGCCACCCGGCGCCACGGGAAGTCCGTACATTTCAAACATGCGTGCATCCCAAAGCAGTTTGTTGGTTTTCGGATCCCACTCCCAGATAGCGATACGGGCTGCATCGGCGGCCAGACGAATGCGTTGATCGCTTTCACGCAGAGCCTCGGCTTTTTTTCTCACCTCGGTGACATCTGAAATGAGCACAAAAACACCCTTCACGGTCACGCCGTCGTCCGCGATATCGGGCACGTACTGGACCCAGGTATAGCCGACCTCTCCATTGGCTTTGGTGAGTTTGCGCTCAAACGCCTGAGCCTGGCCCTTAAGCGCGCCCTGGATGTGGCCCTCGCTTTGGCTAACCGCAGAGCCGTCCAACACATCTTTGACGTGCAAGCCGATGATCTCGTCGAGCCGGAGACCGAACCACTCGCAGTAGGCACGATTGGCGAAAGTACAGCGCAGGTCGGCATTCCAATAAGCCACTTGACCAGGCAATCCGTCGGTCACCGTGCGTATCAGTCGTTCACTACGCGCCGCGTTCTCCTCAGCGCGCTTACGCTCGGTGATGTCAGTGCGGATAGCCACGTACTGGGTCGTCTGGCCGTTCGGTCCAAGGAAGGGCACGATGGTGGAGGCCTCCCAATAGAGTGCGCCATTCCTGGCCTTGTTACAGATCTCGCCCTGCCAGACATCGCCACGACTGATGACCTTGAACATCTCCTGATAAAACTCCGGCGCGTGCTGGCCGGATTTCAGAACCCGGTGATTTTGGCCCACAAGTTCTTCGCGAGCATAACCGCTGAGCGCGCAAAACTTCTCGTTGGCGTAGGTGATGATGCCATTGACGTCGGTGACGGCGACAATCGCATGCCGGTCCAGCGCGAATTTTTGCCGCGCAAGTTCGTCGAGAGCCTGGCGCACGCGGGCCTCGGCTTCTTTGCGCACGGTGAGATCCTGCCCCACCCCGAGATAACCAGTGATCACATGATCCTCGTTACGCAACGCGGTGACCGAGAGCATCACAGGAAACCGTGAGCCATTCTTACGGATATAGGTCCATTCACGTTCATCGACACCGGCGATTTTCGCCTTTGCAACAAAGACATCAAACCCAGGCCCGACAAAGAATCCGAGCTCCCGGCTCAAGACCTCGGCACGGGCCACGACCTCGTGGGGATCATGGATGAAAGCGGGCGTTACCCGGCCCAGCACTTCCTCCGCAGTGTAACCGAGCATGCGTTCGGCGGCCGCGTTAAAGGTCATAATAATCCCGTCAGGCGTGGTGGAGATAATCGTGTAATTCGCGCTATTAAGGATCGCCTGCTGCAGGCGGTGCGATTCACGCAACGAGTACTCTATGCGCTGGCGCTCAAAAATCTCGCGATTGAGGCGATTACCGGTGGATTCTAGTTCGGCCGTACGATCAAGCACCATCGCCTCCGCTCTTTGCCGCGTGGACTGCAAGCCGACCACCAGAAATGCGAGCAATAACGAGACCACGGCTGAACCAGTCGCCACCCAGACAGGTGAAACGCTCTCGTGCACACTCGCCAGGGCCAAACCGACCCGCGCCAACGCAAAATAAACGACTGCATGACCAAAAATGACCAGCAGCCGTGTAAGGCTCCAGGCACTCGGTTTTGTAATTTCGCGGACAGTTTTGAACATCGTTTACTTGTGATTTACTCTATCGGCACGCCCCACCTCGACCAGCAGAGCTAAACGATGCCAATCCTAAGGACAGCCTACCCGGCCCATTAAACTTCCGAGTTTTACCGAAGTCTGTGACCAGAGAAAGACCGCCTATTACAGGCCCAACTACCGCAAGCGCCCGCCCGAAAGTAAATAAGCACATTTACGGTCAGACCAGCGGCCTGAGGTTACGCCACGTTACCCACTCATCCCCTCGGATTCGTCGTTTCTGGACAGTTCAACTGCGGTTTAACGGGTTCGGTTGAGACGGTCGCTCCGCCTATACCTCGCATCGCGAATTCGCGAGGGCACCGTCGGATCGACGGCTGACGGCTTCTATCGTCTCTGCAAACGAGTGATGGCTTCTTCGAGCAACGCGAAGGACAGCGGGCATTTCTTCGGATTGATGTCCACCCAGACGCTCCAAATCAGAGCGTCCGCGAGTTCACTATCCGAGAGCTGTTGCGATTTCGCAGTCTCCTTCAGATGCAACGCCTTCACCATCTGCTCGACAGAGAAACCGCACTCATCCGCCATGCTCTGAATTTCTTCAAGCGGGTAAGGATAGAGGGCTGAGTCTGAGCTATGGGAGTGTTCCATGCCTCCATGAATCGGCTCCTTCTTAGCGCAAATAAGCCTCAGTATCCGAAAACTCATAAAATAATCGCAATAATCACTCCGTGCCTGAGGGAGACTCCTCACCAACGGCGTTTTTTTGCGTCGAGACCTGCAGGAATCTCACTCTCCCGCCCCGACCATTCAGTCCGTGCAGGAAACGCGCTTCACACTTCAAACGGTGTGCCCCCTATCCCGCTTTACGCTCCCACCGCTCCAGCAAGCACGGCGAGCAGCTTCTCGACCGATTTAGCTCCGGCGGGTGTTTCGGCAACTTCGATCGGCTTGCGACCGTTAAGCGCGGGCGCGTAGGCGCTGACCCACTGGACCGCCGCAGGCTCATTGCCACCACAAAGCGCAAGCGCCCGGTTGAAGGTCGTTTCGACGAACCGAAAACCTACCAGTTTTTCCGCCAACACGATTTCTTCGCCGCCACGACCGCGTCGCATCTTGCTGGCTGAGACACCACTAAGACGTTCGCATTGCTCGGGCGACATGCCTAACTGGCGACCAACCCGGAACAGATCCTTCGCCGTCATCCCATCGACAAAACGTGACGGGATAACAGGAGCATCGACGGTTTTCTTTGTGGACTTCTTCGCGGTGGCCATTCGCTAAACGTGTGGGCTTCCCTTTGGCCGCGTCAAGCATGCGACAAGAAAAAGCCCAGGCTTCTTTCGCCACCCGTATTCACTTTTACAAGTCAGCCGTCACAAAATGAGTTTTCAGCACGCACCCGAGATGTTTAGCTCGTTCCCCTCATCATGAAAAAAGACGCCGTACTCACAAAAATTAAGAACGAAAAGGTCATCGCCCTGATTCGTGCCGACAGCCCAGACGGTCTTCTCGACTGCGCCAAGGCTCTCGCTGCAGGCGGGCTCACCAGCATCGAGCTCACCATGACCACGCCCGGCGCCATTCGCATGCTTGAAAAAGCCTCCGCAGAAATGCCCGATTTCACGTTCGGCCTCGGCACCGTGCTCGACGGCGAGACCGCCCGCATCGGCATCCTCGCTGGCGCGAAGTTTATCGTCACTCCAGCCTTCCGCCCCGAAGTCATCGAAATGTGCCATCGCTACTCGATTCCGATCATGAGCGGCGCGTTCACCCCGACCGAAGTCATCAACACGTGGGACGCCGGTGTTGATGCCGTGAAGATTTTCCCCGCCGAATTTTTCGGCCCCGCCTACATCAAGTCCATCAAGGCGCCGTTCCCGCAAATCGAGGTCGTCCCGACCGGCGGCGTAAACGACAAGAACGTCGGCGAATTTCTCAAGGCCGGCGCGTTCGCCACGGCTGCAGGCGGTTCGCTCGTGGACGCCAAATCCTTCAAGGAAAAAAACTGGGCCGCGATCACCGCCAAGGCCAAGGCCTTTGCCGACGCCGTCCTCGCAGCGAAATAATCGCCAGAGCCAAAACCGCGCAGCCGGCAACCCCACCAGCTCACGCCTTCAGCCTTACCCAGCAGGACCGGACTCCGGTCCTGCTTTTTTTATTCCCAATGGATCGAATACACGGAGCAGCTTGATTCGGCTTAGTTGGAGGCGCGGTGCCCTCACCGCGCTTGGCCGACGAGGGCGTCGGCCCTCCATCTTCAAAGTAAATCACGAGATTAACTCTCTCCTGCAGTTTCTAAAATGCCGGAACTTGCTTCCGGGGATTTCTATTCAAGCACGGCTTCAGTTGCCATATAGCGGCGCGCGATTTCTGGGTTAATTAAGCGCAGCCGTAGCCTGTCATTTGGCTACTTCTGACTGATCGGCTTTCGCTGCTCCTCGATCTGCTTTTGCAGATTCGCTTTGGATTTTTCTAGGAAGCGAAGGTATCCCTCGGGATCAACAAAAGGGTTCACCGCACCATCCTTCGCCCGTGCGGCGACCTTCGCATGCAAACCAAAATCCCAGCTGTGCAACGAGAGAAATATGTCGCACGGCAGCGCCCGAAGCTTGGCGATGCTCGCTTCATAATCGGCAACGATCGACGGATAATCGGGATTATCGATTAGTTGGTAGCCCGGTGCCGATAGGCTGGCAGCGATAACCACGTTGTAAGCCCGCCCACCATCGGTGATCGTAGTCGTCCACGTTGTGGAGCCTTTCGTATGACCTGGCGTGAAATGCGCCTTCAGCACCGCACCGCCAAACCGAACCTCTTCGTCATCGCCCAACGCGCCATCGGGTTCCACGGGCGCGAAGGGATATTTATCCTGAAACGCAAAATCTCCTTTGCCGCCACGCATGAGCAGCGCCTTCTCAACCGGGTTTGCCAGTAATCTCGCCTTAGTCCTAGATTTAAGTTCGGCCATGCCGCCAACGTGGTCGAAGTGACCATGGCTGATTAGCAACAAACGGATATCTTCGAGCCGAAACCCCAGTTTTTTCAGGTTCGCTTCGATCAACGGCACAGTTTCAGCGAGCCCGCTGTCGATCAGGATATGACCCTCCGGCGTCGTGAGCAGAAAGGCGGAAACATCCGACGCCCCGACGTAGTACAGGTTGCCCACAACGCGAAATGGTTCGATCGGCCGATTCCAGGCGGCACTGGTGGCGGCGAATTGCCCGTGAGCCGCCTGACAGACGATGGCTATAAACAACAGAGTTGCGTAGAGATGCTTCATGGTTCGGTTTTTGCGGTCCGCCCGGAGCTAGGATTTTTTGGCAGCCAAAAGAGTAATCCGACAACGTTATTCGCGCTGACGCAGGCACGCAGACCGGCTTACTGTCGCTTTTTATAAACCACGCGCGTGTCGGCCAGAAAATCGTGCATCGTGCGCTTCTCGTCGTCGGCAGCCGCGAAAAGATAGCCTAGGCAAAACATGATTCTGTTCATCACCTCGCCAAAAAACCGAAACAGGATGCGGATCGGTCCAACCCGCGAGCCATCAGCATTCACGATTTTGAGACCTAAAAGCAGCTTCCCGGGTGTACCTTGAAACCGCCAAACGAAGAACCACGTAAAAACCAGTTCTATACCAATCGAAATCTGTGTGAGCTCACTAAATTCAGCAAAAATTCGCCTCAATTCGTCGAAGCCTGCATCGGCCGGTACGACAGGCATTTTGTTCATCAAGACGGCTGTGATCAAAACCAGGAAATTCAGGATAATCAGATCCACGATCTTCGCGCCCGCTCGCGCCCAAAAACTAGCGTAAGGCAGTTCCACCGGATGCTCCGCCAGAATCGCCTCAACATCGAGCGCCTGTGCCTGTTCGCCCGAAAACGGCGGCGGTGTCTCAATCGACGGCAACGTCGGCGCGACCTCCGCATAACTTTTCCATTCCGCCATGCCGTGTTGCCAGACCAGTGTTTCCTCGCGGATTATTTTTTCGCGAGCAAGACGTGCGAACTCCGTGTCGTTTACCGGACCAAGTCGCTGGTCATTGTTTGCGTAGTACCAAGGCATATGTCGGCGGCAAATTTCCCGCTGCCAGCTGGCTAAAGCAATGGGAAACTTCAGCCAACCTCGAGCGTGCAACTTTACACCGCGCATGAACCATGTTTCGTTGCGCTTCATGCGCCTGTCCTTTGTCGCTTTGTTAACCACCTGCGCCCTGCTCACGTCCGAAGTTTTTGCCAAACGTGAAACGGCCGCCGAGACCGGCCTTCATACGCACACGCTCCTCCTCGGCAACGGTGCCGAACCACGCGACCTCGACCCACATGTCGTCATCGCCTACACCGACTACAACATCCTCGTCGCTCTCTTCGAAGGACTCACCGTGCTCGACGAAGCCACTTCCCGTCCGCTGCCCGGCATGGCCGAACATTGGGATATCTCCAACGACGGCCTCATATACACCTTTCACCTGCGCGCCGATGCCAAATGGACCAACGGCGATCCCGTCACCGCCGATGATTTTATTTTCTCCATGGAGCGCATCCTCTCGCCCGAGCTTGCCTCCGAATACGCCTACATGCTCGCGCCGATCAAAGGAGCCGAAGATTACACCGCCGGAAAAATCAAGAACTTCACCGAAGTCGGCGTTCGCGCCGTCGATTCCCATACGCTGAAAATCACGCTCGCCCGACCCACTCCCTATCTCCTATCGCTCGCCGCGCACCAATCATGGTTCCCCGTGCACAAGCCCACCATTCTGAAATTCGGCCAGCCCCACCAGCGCGGCACACGCTGGACCCGGCCGGAGAATCTCGTCGGCAATGGCCCGTTCACCCTCGCCAAATGGGAGCCCGATCAACGCATCGTCGTGAAGAAAAACCCGCTATATTACGACTCCGTCCGAAACAAAATCGAAGAGGTCGTGTTCTTCCCCATCGGCGATCCATCCGTCGAGGAGCGCAACTTCCGCACCGGTCAGCTCCACTCCACCTACAGCGTGCCGGTCAGCCGCGTCGCTCCGTACCGAAACCAATCGCCATCACCCCTGCGAATCGAGGCTCTACTCGAAACGAACTACTTTCGCTTCAACATCACCAAACCGCCCTTCAACGATACCCGCGTCCGTCGCGCACTCAGCCTCGCCATCGACCGGGCCGCGATCGTACGCTCCGTCATGCAGGACACACGCCTGCCCGCCGCCTCGCTCGTCCCACCCAATACCGCCGGCTACAACTCCCCCGCCCGAGTCGCCACCGATTTCGCCGCTGCCCGCCAGCTCCTCGTCGAAGCCGGTTTTGCCGGTGGCAAAGGTTTTCCTAAAATCGAAATCCAGTACAGCACACCCGTGATCGACCCGCGCGTGGTCGAGGCCATCCAGGAAATGTGGCGACGCGAACTCAACATCGAGGTCGCCCTCGCCCCACTCGAATACCGTGTCCACATCGACAACCAGCACATTCTCGCCTTCCAGATTTCCGCCTCGCGCTGGATCGGCGACTACAACGATCCGTCGACCTTCACTGACCTCATGACTTCGCAAAGCGGCAACAACGACACCGGCTGGAAGAGCCCCGCCTATGATCAACTTGTCGATTCCGCCGCCCGCGAACGCGACGAAGCCAAACGTTACTCGCTCCTCCAGCAAGCCGAGACGCTCCTCCTCGACGACGCACCCATCGCCCCGGTTTTCTTCGGCACGCGCACATACCTCATCCGCCCCGAAGTCAAAGGCTGGATTCCCACCCTCCTCGGCATCCACCGCTACCAAACCCTCTCCCTAGAATAACTGCTCCGCCTCTTTCGTCTTTCTCTTTATCTTTCTCCTGCCTGCTTTCGCTTCTCGGTAGTTCAATCCTCCTGCACGTCCCACCAAAAATTTCAGAGTGCAACCGAACTCATCCCCATTAAGCCTGTCCCAACTTTTTGCCATGCGTGCCCTTTTCACCTCCGTCCTTTTTCTCGTCGCCGCCACTCTCAGCACCGCCGCCGATCTCACCATCATACGCGTTTGGCCCGGTTATCGTACCGCTGAATCGTTCGTGCGCATCTCCGAGTATTTCGACAAAAACGAAGACTCCGAAGCTCAGCACATCATCCGCACCCAGCCCGACACCCGCGCTGGTTACTATTTCCTGGTTCGGCTAAAAAATACCACCGCCGAAACCACCGCCATACGCATCGAGTTACAGGTTATCACGCCGTTTTCGACCGACCCAAAAACCTACACCTTCGACCGTCCAATCCCGAAAGGCAGCACCGCCTTCAACCTCGGCCTCACCGGCACCGACTGGCCGGGCACACCAAAAGACGAAGTAGTGGCCTGGCAAATACGCCTGCTCACGCCCACCGGCACCGAACTAGCCAAAACCCAAAGCTTCCTCTGGTCCCTGCCAGCAAAGAAATAGAGCGAGGAACGCGGTTGGCGTAATCGCGATGCCGTAAAGATCCGAGGAGCAAGCTCCGGGGCATTTTCAGAAACAGATGCCGGAACCAAACTCCGGGGAGCACACGCGTCTCGCGTGTGGGTTCGGGCGTCTCGCCCGAACCTTCCGAACGCTCTCGGCGGGACGCCGAGAGCTGCACGCGGGACGCGTGCGCTCCCCAAAAGCACCGCAACCGAACTCCATCCACAAAAAGCCAAGCCGGGCAAGCTCCGGGGCATTCTACCCAGAGGGAGCAAAGTAAAGGGCGATCGAAATAGATCAAGCCCTTGCCCCGACTCAGATCGCCGCCATCAGCTCACGCGTGACAGGATTCTTGGTCACATCGTAAGTTTGCTCGTCGACCCGCGAAACCGGCATCACGCCGAGTAGCGCGTTGGTGACAAAAACTTCATCGGCTCCGCGTAACTGTTCCAAGGATACAAGTTTTTCTTCAGCACGCGCACCGAGCGTACGCAGCACCTGACCTCGCACCACACCGGGCAATATCCTGCCATCCGCTGGCGGTGTCAGCACCCTCCCACCGACAACGGCAAAAACATTCGTCGTAGCCCCTTCCAGCAACAACCCGGCTCCATCGACAAACACCGGCTCATCAAAACCTGCTGTCGCCGCACGGCGTTTAGCTGCGATGTTTTCGTAATAGTTAAGCGTCTTGTACGCCGCGAGCATCCCACGCGCCCCCGCTGGTTCAGTTTTAAGGTTAAAACCCCGTTCGTAGGTTTCCTTCGGATACAGACCGGAACGCCCGAGCACGATTTCACTCGTGCCACGTTCGTCCTGAAAGAGAATCACCTTGAGATTACCGGCCTCCAGCCCATTCACCGCGATCACTTGGTCACAATGCGAGCGCAACTGATTCCGACTGCTCTGCAACACAAGCCCCAGCGCCTGCGCGCTCCGGCCCAGCCGCGCAAAATGATCGTCAAAAAAAACCGGATGCCGATCCACGACCTTGATTGTTTCAAAGAGCCCATGGCCGAACATGAAGCCATCGCCAAGCACCGAGATTCGCAAATCCGCCGTGGCAACGATGCGCCCATTCATGGCCGCTTGTGACAGGTAACGCAGTGTGCTCATAAAATTCATTCCAACAAAGCCGCACGCATCGCGGCACCTTTATCCAGCGTTTCTTGATACTCCGCCTCGGGGTCGGAATCCCAAACAATGCCGCCGCCAACGTGATAGTGCGCTCTCCCGTGCGCGCAGAGAATCGTACGAATAGCGATATTGAGATCACAGCCGCCATCGAAACCGATGTAGCCAATCGCTCCCGTATATACGCCGCGGCGCGTCCGCTCGAGCTCATCGATAATCTGCATCGCACGAATCTTTGGCGCGCCCGTGATCGAGCCACCAGGTAGCATCGCGCGGATACAATCCACCACATCACAATCACCGCGAATTTTGCCGGACACATTAGCCACGAGGTGATGCACCGTCGGATGCGTTTCCACTTTGTACAACTCAGCCACTTCGATCGAACCGGGCACGCACACACGCCCGAGATCGTTGCGCTCCAAATCGACGATCATCAGCAACTCAGCCCGGTCTTTTTCGCTCACGGCCAGTTCAGAGCGCAAACGCGCATCCTCGCCCTGCGGTTTTCCACGTGGACGGGTGCCTTTGATCGGCCGGGTTTCCACACACCCGCTTTGAAGGCGAAGAAACCGCTCAGGCGAACTACTCACCACCTGCAATGAATCGAAGTTAAGAAAGCAGGAAAACGGTGCCGGGCTTCGCTGCCGTAGCCGACGGTAAAGATCATATGGACTGCACGTCAGCGGCGCATCAAAACGCTGCGTGAGATTCACCTGATAAACATCGCCTGCCGCGATGTAGTTTTTAATCCGCGCGATGGACTGAAGATATTCAGCCTTTGAGACGACTGCTTTCAGACCGCTGTGGGCAGACTTTGCTGACCCAGCGTTCTGTCTGCTCGAGCTAGCAATGATCACCTGCTCCAAGCGGCGAAAGATTGCAGCGGCAGATTCTTTTCCAACCGGGTTCGCGACGAGAAACATCCGGTGCGATTTATGATCGCACATGATCAGCCCATCATAGAAGCCGAGTTCAAGATCGGCGCCGCCAACATCATCGCCAGCCGAACCTTTTACCTGCTCCAATCCTGCACCGAACTCATAGGAAAAAAACCCAACCGCACCGCCCGGGAAAGGCACCTCCGACGTCGCGGCACAGCGATACTTCAACAAAAGCTTCTTCAACTCAGCCAGTGCATCGCCTCGAAAGTCTTCTTCACCATCTGCGCGACGCAGACTGATAACATCGCCATTCACCCGAAAAACAAGAAACGGATCGAATCCAATAAACGAATACCGCCCTAACCCATCGGCCTCCATCGCACTATCGAGAAAGAAAGCACCACGCCGTTCGCAAAGTCCGGCAAACAGATCCTCCGGCAAACGATCCCAGGCGATTTCTCGTAGTTCGGCTTTCACGCAGGCAGGGAATCGAGCGAGCCCAGCAGTTGAAGGCCGGATTGATCGAGTCTGGTAGCTAGTTCGTCGACACGCACACCATCCAGTAAAAGCGTCGGCGCGATTTCCGCCAGCGGCACGAGCACAAAAGCACGTTCCTTCAGGCGCGGGTGCGGCAACACCAGATCGGCTTCATTCAGCGGTACGCCATCAAACCACAACACATCGAGATCGATCGTACGCGGGCCCCAGCGCTCCGCGCGAACGCGACCGAGTTTTGTTTCAATTTGCAGACAACACACCAGCAGTTCGCGCGCAGTGAGCGAAGACGCCACCTGCACCACGAGATTAAAAAAATCCGGCTGATCAACCACCCCGACGGGCTTGGTCTGGTAGACCGACGAAATCTTTTCGACGTGAATGCCAGCTCCACTATTCAACGCCAAAACCGCATCGGCCAGGTATTGGCGTCGACTGCCAAGATTTCCGCCCAATCCGAGGTAGGCCGTGCTCACCGTTCTTTGCTGGTTTCGACCGCTACGTAGTCGAGCGCGCCTCCGAGTGGAACCGAGGGCTTGCGGATGACAATCTCGACCTTGGTCACAAGTGGTGCGGTTTCGAACACGCGGTCGATGATATGATTGGCGAGTGTTTCGAGAAGCTTCACGCGATCATGTTCCACGATCTGCCGGCAAAGCGCATAGACCCTCGCGTAATCGACGGTCGTATTCAAATCGTCGGTACGCGCAGCCTCCGCGATATCGAGGGTCAGCACCAGATCGATCAGGAAGCGCTGGCCAAGCGTGTTTTCTTCGACGTGGTTTCCGTGATACCCGAAAAACACCATGTTCTTGAGATGGATTTTGCCGATCATGGTTTGGAATGGTTGCGGATTGCGGCGGCGGTTTTGGCAGCGCGTGCATTGGCACACACGTCGTGTACACGGATAAACTCTACGCCTTGCCAGACGGCAAGCGCCGTTGTCGCAAGCGTCCCCTCCAGTCGTTCCTCGGGCGGGAGCGAGAGCACGTTGCCGATCACGGATTTTCGCGAAGCGCCGAGCAGCAACGGCAGCCCGAGCACGCGCAATTCGTCGAGCCGCGCCAACAAAGCGAGATTCTGCTCATGGGTCTTCGCAAACCCGATGCCCGGATCGAGCATGATCTTTTCTCGCGCAACCCCAGCTCGGGCCGCAACCGCCAGCGAACGATCAAAGAACGCCAGCATGGCTGCAATCGGATCAAGATGCGCTGCTTTGTAAGCCTCGTCGTTGTGCATCAAGATCACCGCACAACCCGCCTCCGCTGCGATTTCCGCGAGCGTTTCATCACCCAGGAATCCGTGAATGTCGTTGAGCACATGCGCGCCCGCCGCCAACGCCGCACGCGCCACCGCCGGTTTGTAGGTATCGATTGAGAGCGGCACGGAAGTTTTCTCCAAAAGCGTCGAGATCACCGGCACCACTCGCGCGATTTCTTCCTCGGCCGAAATTTCCGCATAGCCCGGACGCGTCGACTGTCCGCCGAGGTCGAGCATGGCTGCACCTTCCGCAACCAGTCGCAAGGACTGTGCGACCGCCGCTTCGGTCGATGCAAACCGTCCGCCATCGAAAAACGAATCATCAGTGATATTAACAATACCGACCATCTTGGGCTCACCATCGAGCAACAAGGACCGATCGCGACACACGAGCCGTCGCGGCTCAGCGTGGGCTTTCACGGACAAAGAATCAGTAGTTACTGGAACGGACATAACGACATTCATCATAGGTGACACGGTCTCCCGCCAAGACAAGTTGGCAAATCATCCACCTCCGAATACGCGCTAGATAATAGCCTTTACCCTGCGAAGCACTGCTCCAATTCACGACGCAGTTCCGTTTCGTCAAGACCCACGCCAATAAAAACCAATTCCTGACGTCGGTCGCCGGTTGGCTCAACCCACTGTTTTTCCAGCGCAGCAGGCAGATCGCTCCGCCGCGCCCGCCCGCTCTCGATCATCGCCGCCCACCAATAGCTCGGGAAATCGGTTCGAACGATACCACCCGCAACCGACAAGAATCCTAACTCATCCGGACGCTCGGCCAGCCAGAAAAAACCTTTCGCACGCAATAACCCTGGCGCACCTCGCTCCAGTAACGCCTCAAGCTTCGCTCGCACGAATGGTCGCCGCGCCTGAAACACCCAACTGGTGATCCCGTAGCGTTCCGTGTGACGCGGCGTCGCCTTGCTCGCGACTACTGTTCCGCCCGATTTCGCCACGAAAGAGCCGCTCGAAGGCACCGCGTTCAAAACCTTAACCCACCGCGCCGCGCCCGGCGTTGCGGCCGGATCGAAACGCACGCGTTCCAGCAAAAACTCGCGCGAAACCTGACCTTGCTCCGTGCGAATTATTTCCGCGCGATCATTCAAGCCACCAACAATCGCTTCGAGCTGGACCAGTTCTTCTTCGCTGACCAAGTCGGCTTTATTAAGCACGATCACATCGGCGCACTCGACCTGCTCCACCATGAGTTCGAAAACCGGACGTGTCGTCACCGGCGTGGATACTTCAGACTCGGGAGTTTTCGGCTCATGCTGCGTTCGCCATTCGCCCAGAAAATGCGCCGCATCAATGACGCTTACCAACGCCGACAGCTGCGCAAAATCGCTCAAGCTCCGGCCAAACGGATTTTTCTGCGTGAACAAACTGGCGATACCGCGCGGTTCGGCTACGCCCGAAGTTTCCACTAAGATATGCTCGTAGTCCCCTTCAGCCGTCAGCCGGGCGATCGTCTCCGCCAGATCGTCGCGGTTCGAGCAGCACACACAGCCATTGCCCAACCCCACCACGTCGCTCCCCGGCATCTGCGTCTTCACGAGCGCAGCATCGATGTTAATCGCCGCAACATCGTTGACCACCGCCGCCCAGCGTCGACCCTCGGATTGGCGCAACAAATGATTAAGCAACGTCGTCTTTCCCGCGCCCAGGAAACCGCACAACACCGTCACCAATGGACGGCTGGCCGAGCGTGCAGTTTCAGAATTTGTCATGCGCATAAAAGACCGCGCGCCCTCCGCCATGGCAACGGTGAAGCGAGATTCCGCACTCGCCGAAACCGCAGCTTCACGCTTTGCTTCAGACGATGCAGCGCCTCGTCGCACTTCTCCTCTTTTGCCTGGTGCTCGCACCACTTCGTGCGGCGTCACCGCTGCTCACGCTCGAAAACGAACTACTCCCTTCGCCTGCGCCGCTCGGTGCAAGCAAGCCGCTTAGTGTGGGCATCTTCAACGGCTCGCTCTCGCTTGCGTGGACGACGACTGAGCACGATTCCTCGCAAACAATTTGGTCGTCCACTTACAACGCGCATAAGAAATCCTGGCGAGCGGCGATCAAAGGCCAGGCATACGTTGATGAGCATCGTCCCTCGTCCGCCGATTCTGCCACCGTCATCACTCAAAACGCAGGCCGCATGGCGAAGGCCTGGTTCGAAACCGACGAAAAAGATCCGCGCATTCTCGTCTCCATTTCGCCCAACGCCGGTGAACAATTTCTCATGCCGGTCCGCGTCGAAGACACGCGGCCAACCGGCACACCCGATCTGGTGCTGCTTGCCGATGGCACGGTGTTCGTGTCATGGCCGGAGCACTACAACCAAAACGAAACTGCTCTCTGGCTGCGGCGTATTTCGCCGGGCGGTTCGCTCAGTGTCCCCGTCCTACTCGCCGTGCTACCCGCTGGGCAACCGGCTCAACTTCTCGCCATCGTCAAAGACTACGACTCCACGCCTGCTCAATTGCTGATCGCCTATACGCTTGGCGCCGGTGAAAGCGCGCAAATCGTCACGCGTCTCCTGACCATCGCTCCGCCCGTTGCCACAGCAAATCCCTGCCAAATTTGTCCTGATCCCGACGAAGCCGCTCGCGGTCATGCACTTCGTGGTCGCGTGGTCACTTTTTCCGCCGCGCGCGGGACGCTGACGGTAAACCACGGTGCGATTCCCGACGTGCTTGCGAGTGGCACCACCGAATTCAAAGTCGACCCAGCCATTCTAAAACAAGCCGCCATCGGCAACGAAGTTTTCGCCCGCATCGAAAAACGCGACACCGAGTGGTGGTTGTTTGCTGCGCGCTTGATTCTTCGCCGCGAAACCCCGACTACTCACCAACCATGAAACGACTCCCTGGCGTCCTACTTTTTCTCATTCTCGCTCTCGTTGTGCTGCAAATCGTCACCCTGCGCATGCTCAGCAGTGCACAAAAACGCCTCGAAGTTCTCGAAACCAAGGTTGAGGCACTCGCGGCCGTGCCCAAAGCGGTGCCGGCACCCTAGATTGACGACTGTCTGTGGTAGGGCGGACTATCCTTAGTCCGCCGCATTGGAGTCGAACATGGCCCTTGAAGTTAGTTCGTTTCACACACTGTTCCGGCGCGTTAGGGATAACGCGCCCTACCTCGAACCTGAATGCTAGCCTTCGAGGCCGAAGATGGCCTTGACGTAATTGTCGATTGAGAACGGCTGCAGGTCTTCGGCTTTTTCGCCGAGTCCAAGGAAATAGATCGGAAGCTTCAGCTGACGATAAATTCCAACGAGCGCACCGCCACGACTGGTGCCGTCGAGCTTCGTGACGACCAAGCCCGTAAGCCCAAAACTCTGGTGAAAAACCTTGGCCTGCTCGATGGAGTTCGAGCCAAGACTGCCATCGACCACGAGCCAGCGGTGCTGCGGCGCAGTGGGATCGTTTTTCTGGAGCACGCGGCGAATTTTCGCCAGCTCCTCCATGAGATTACTCTTCGTGTGCAGACGGCCGGCGGTGTCGACGATCAGGTAATCGCGTCCACGTGAATTCGCGGCCTGCCAGGCATCGAAAGCCACTGCGGCGGAATCCGCACCCGTGTGGCTGGCGACGATTTCGAGTTCGAGGCGGGTCGCCCAGGCCTTGAGTTGTTCGACCGCTGCCGCGCGAAACGTGTCGCACGCGGCGAGCGTGACGGTTTTGCCATCTTCCTTGAGTTTCCAGGCAAGCTTCGCGGACGTCGTGGTTTTACCCGAACCATTGACGCCAATCATGACGATCACGGTGGGCCGCTTTGCCGGTTTCCGCCTTGGTGGTTTCGAATGTGCCTTCCGCTCCGGCCAACACGCGCTTGAGCACGGCCGCTCCGATAGCGGCAGCGTCCTGACCACGCAGGGCTTTGTCTTTTTTGTAAGCGGTCTTGATCTCAGCAAGAATCTCCTCGGTGGTTTCGACGCCAAAGTCCGCCGTGTAGAGCGCTTCCTCAAGCGTTTCGAGCGACGAGGCATCGATTGGTTTTTGACCAAAGATCGCCGCAGTTTTCTCCGCGATGGCGGAGACCGTCTTGGCGAAGCCGTCTTTGAATTTTTTGAAAAGGCCGAACATTGTGAAAGGAGGAAATTGTGAATCTGGAACTCAGGAACTCTGGAACGGAACACTGAGCTGCTCCGGTGCAATGCGCCTGATGGTCAAAGGCATGGAGTGAAAATTCAGAAGCAAGCCGTCATTTAAACCCGCAGCTTTCATCTGCGATCGGCCAACGACAAAGAAAATATCCTCGATCGCCTGCACCGCCTTTAGCTCAACGAGCAGCTTACCCTCAACGACGATATCGAGCCGATGCTCGCCCACCACGACATCGCGATAGAAAAGCTTAACCACCTTCTGTCGCTCAAACGAGATGCTCTGTGCAGCAAGCTCAACACAGAGCGCACTCTCGTAAACGGATTCGAGAAACCCTGGCCCGAGTGTTTTATGAACACGGATCGCAGCCTCGATAACGCGGCCACTCAGCTCTTTGTTGCTCAGTTCGGCCATTTCCAGAGTTCCTGAGTTCCAGATTAAAACACCAAAATCTTACTCCGTCGCTTTGCGGGCGTCGCGGCCGAGTTGGTCTTTCAGGCGGTCGAGGATGCCATTGATGAAGCGCTTCGCGTCGGCATTGGAGAATTGTTTACTCAGATCGATCGCCTCGTTGATCGAGACGACGGGCGGCACGTCCTTGCGATAAACCATTTCGTACATCGCCAACCGCAGGATCGCCAAGTCGATCTTGGCGATGCGCTCAAACTCCCAGTTGTGCGCGAGTCCTTTGATGCGCGCGTCAAGATCGGCGATATTTTCAATCACGCCGTGGATGATTTCCTCGCCGTACGAATAGGTGTCGCGTGGGTTTTCCTGCGTTTCGAAAAACGCCTGAAGGTCGTTCGCGAGATTGGCCGGAGGATTAATACTCCAGGCAAAAAGATATTGGAGCGCGGCCACACGGCCGGCCCGACGCTGGGCAAATTGCGGTTTGCTGCTGCTCATTTTGAAAAACGTCGTTTCAGGTCGGCCATCTCCAAGGCCGCGCGGGCGAACTCGGCCCCACGGTTAATTTTCCCGATGCAACGGTCGTCGGCCTGCTTTTGGTTTTCCGCCACGACCACGCCATTGATCACGGCGGTGCGCGTATCGAGTGCGACGCGCATCAACCCTTGCGCCGAAGCTTCGGCCACGAGTTCGTAGTGCTTCGTGTCGCCGCGGATGATCACGCCGAGCGCCACGATGACGTCGGGCTTGGTCGCTGACGCGAGCCATTGCGCAGCGCTGGGCAACTCGTTGGAACCAGGCACGCGATACACGCGGATTTTCTTCTCCTTCACCCCGGCGGCCTGCAGGTGTTCATAAACCTGGTGCAGCAACGCATCGACCAGCGTCGGGTTGTAACGGGCAGCAACGATGCCGACCGAAAGGCCGGTACCATCAACAGTCAGATCTTTAGGAGCAGCGAGACTCATGGCGTAACCGTTCTGTGTGCGCGTCCACCGGGCAGGGCGCAACCTCTTTTCTGGAGACACCTCGGCCGCAACCTTCAGCGTCCTCCCTAAGCCTCCGTCCGTCCTGATTTTACTAACAACGGCTCATCGCGCCCACTCGCCATCAAACCCCATTTCTCAACCGAAAAACCGCCGTCAAAGTCCGGCCTGATCAAGAATCTCCGATGGTTTCGTTTTCAGAACCGCCGCAATTTTCTACATGGCCAGAAGCGGAAAATTTTCTTCGCTCCGCTCTACTCTGCCCAGCGACGGCTCAAGAAATCTCGACCAAAGCAAAGACGGTAATCCATAAAAACGCGTTGAACTGGGTCGACTCTCTCTGCGTGAAGATCAGATCAAAGCTCGGGGTGTTCTTCCTACTCAAATCGGGCTTCGAATCGAAGTAAGCCGCCTCACACCTGACGGCATCGTCGCCGACAGCGACGACTCAAACGTGTACTACTTCACGCCCTGATGCTGTATAAATGCGGCTGGTTGTTCGCCTCGTTTTCACTCAGTAAAACAACGGCGCAATCAGAGCAAACGCTGCTCCCAATAAAGAGAAATGGCGCAGCCTTTCCTTCGCTTGATATGACAGGACGCAATAACCGAGACCAACAACCGTGCCGAAAAAAACCAAGGGGAAAGGAAGTTCCTCAAACAGGTCCAACACCGCACCAACCCATGGAACTCCGGCAGAGAAAGCCCCGGCAGCGATTGAGAGCTTCCATCGGTAGTCTCCAGAAAACAAATACCCAACATCGTTGGACGACGGAAGCTGGACTGCGCTCACAGGGTAAGTCTCATCCTCGGCAGCCATCTGCTCGGCAGAATCGATACGTTCAATATGATCGAGCAGCTCGCGTACGAAATCGTCGCATTCCTGCGACTGATTCTTCTCCCTGACTACATAAAACACCGGACGCCCCCAGCAGTCGAAGAATTGAAATGAATCAACCCGGGGAACTCCCTGTATGGTCAACACCAGAAAAGTGCCTGAAAACATCAACGGCCCAATACTCAATCCCTGAAAATCTTTGCCGTGAATCATCACCACCAAAGCAGCCAACAAGCAAAGAACGCACAATACCAACGGCACCACAATCAACGCCGTGAAACGTCGGGCAACACGTCGATATTCTGGACTGATCGTTCTGAGCTCGATTCGTGACGTCTCGCCCTTACCCGTCCAATGGCTGCATATCTCAAGAGCGTCGGCTTTGAGATGGAAAATCTTCAGGCCTATCCGGGATTTCTGGATAAAGATCCGATCAGCCATTTTCGTCAACCGATCCTCCTTACACCGGCACCTGCTCGACGATTTCTAGGTTGTAGCCATCGAGGCCGATCGCTTTGCGCGAGCTGTTCGAGAGCAGGCGGATTTTGCACAGGCCGAGCGCGACCAGGATCTGCGCGCCGATACCGTAATCGCGGAAACTCATCTTCGGACCTTCGCCAGCATTGGCGTTGAGCTGGTGGACCACGTGCTCGCCGCGATTGCCGGGCTCCATATAAAGAATCACGCCGCTCCCCGCTTTTGACACCGCTTCGAGCGAGGCGTGCAACGTGCGCTGACTGTCCATGCCGTTCGCGCGGAAGACGTCGCTCAATAGATTTTCGCTATGCACCCGCACCAGCGTGGGCTCAGCGGTGAGCGCGCCCATCACGAACGCGAAGTGGTGCCGCCCGTCGATCTTGTTGCGATAAACATGCACGGTGAACTGACCGTATTCGGAGGTGAAGGGCTTGGTGCAGACGAGTTCAACCAACTGATCGCGGCGATGACGGTACTCGATGAGCGAGGCGATCGAGATGAGCTTCAGGCCGAAACGTTTCTTAAACTCGATGAGCTGCGGCAGACGCGCAACGGTACCGTCGTCGTTGACGAGTTCGCAGAGCACACCGCTCGGATGTAAACCAGCCAACATCGCCAAATCCACCGCTGCCTCGGTGTGACCGGCGCGTTCGAGCACGCCGCCGGGACGGGCGCGCAACGGGAAAACGTGACCAGGCTGCACGAGCTGTTCGGGATGCGCGTCGGGATTGGCCAGTGTGCGGATCGTTTGCGTGCGATCATAGGCGCTGATTCCGGTGGCGATGCCCTCGGCTGCATCGACGGAGACAGTAAAATCGGTGCGATAGGAATCGCGATTACGGCTGACCATCGGCCCGAGTCCGAGATGGCGAAGCTGCGGCTCCAACATGGGCACGCAGACGATGCCGCTACAGTAACGGATCATCATGTTCACCGTCTCAGGTGTGGCTTTCGAAGCAGCCATGATGAGGTCGCCCTCGTTTTCGCGATTCTCGTCGTCGGTCACGATGACGAGTTTGCCATCGGCGATGTCTTTGATCGCAGACTCGACCGAATCAAATGCAACAGGGACGTCCGTCATGGGACGAAGAACGTCAGCGAGCTCTCACCTACTGTCAATCCAGCCATCGGAGAGGTTTTCGAGTTCCGTTTTGCGACTACGACCGCTTGGCCAACGCCTCGGCTACGGCGCGGCCGAGGGATGCAGTGGTGAGCGGTTTCTCGACAATGCACTCAATCGCAAACTCGACAGCGCGAGCTCGGTCACTCTCGGAAAGATAACCCGTCGTAAGGATCGCGCGAAGTTCCGGTCGAAGCTTATGGGCCAGTGTGAGGAGCTCGAAGGCATTGAGACCCGGCATCGAAAAATCCGTGACAAGCAAATCACACGCCCCACCACCGCCCAAATAGTCGAGCACCGCCTTGGGGTGTACAAACGGGATGCACCGATAGCCAAGCCGTTCCAACATGAGCGCGCCCATACGTGTCAGCGAAGCTTCGTCATCAACAATAACAATCTGCTGCCCTGTTCCGCGCGGCAAACCGATGAGTGACGCGGGCGTATCCACTGTATTGGCAGGAGAAGTACAGGCCGGAAAATAGAGATGAAACACCGTGCCTTTCTCCGAAGAGCTGTACACCGAAATAGCAGCCTGGTGGCTTCGAATAATGCCATGTACGACCGAGAGCCCAAGCCCCGTACCCTGCCCCCGTTCTTTAGTGGTAAAGAATGGTTCGAAAATCCGGCTGACGATTTCAGGAGGGATACCGCAACCGTCGTCGCGCACCGAAAGCCGCAAATGCGGGCCGGGAAGCAACTCCGGATGAAGCACGATGATATCCGAACCAACATCAACCGCTTCTTCTATCACCTCGATCAGGCCATCGCGCGAGCCGATTGCCTGCACGGCATTAGTGCAGAGGTTGAGCGCCACCTGGTAGAGCTGCGTGGGGTCAGCCATGATGCGAGGCGAGGACTTGACGGTATGACGCAATGTGACCGAGACCGGGGTGGTCGCACGCAGGAACTTCAGCATCTCGGCGAGGATCGGCGTGACACTGAGCACCTCGCGGCGCGGCTTTGTGTGGCGTGAAAACGTAAGAATCTGACGCACGAGACTCGTAGCCCGATACGTGGCCCTGCGAACATCCTCCAGTTGTTCACGCGAACCATGCGCTACCGGCAGGTCCTCAAGCACGATCTCGGTGTTACACAAAATAGCAGAGAGGATGTTGTTAAAATCGTGTGCGATGCCACTGGCGAGCGTGCCGATGGCATCCATCTTCTGTGCGAGCCTAACCTGCTCTTCGAGCCGTGTCTCTTGCGTCACATCCTGCGCAATGAACAGATAGCGCGTCGGTTCGCCGGCTGCCGCGAGAATCGGCGTGACGATAATATGAAGAATTATCGCTGTCCCCTGGTTATTGAAAAGCGAAATACGCTCCTGCCAACGACCGAGGTCGGCAGCCCGGGCGACCGTGGCAAACGAGAACGAATTACCACTGGCGTCCCGCCAAAGAGCGGCCGTGTCAGGCATCTGGTTGGGCTCAACGGGTTGAAGTACGCGGGTAAACGCAGCATTGGCATAAAAAGCCGTGCCGTCGTGGCTGAGCAGGGCGATGAGTTCGGTCGCCTGCTCGATGGCGGTCATGAGCAGTTGCAGCCGCTCATTGCTGCTGCGCAAAGCCACCTCGGCGCGGTGACGCCTAAGATTATTGACCACGAGAACCACCACTGCCGCTGACAACAACAGAATCACGCCCAACGTCGTGAGGATGCGCGCACGATACAGCCGGAAAAAGCTGTAAGGACGGTTAAAGATTTCCGCACCCGGCGGCAGCAGGTCCGTATCAATGCCATGCCGAATCAGTTGTGGATAACTAAAAACCACCTGCGAGGGGCTGTCGGTGAGCACCGGAATCGTCGCCATATCTTCGCCGCGCAGGATGCGACACGCGAGCGCTCCGGCCGTTTCGCCGTGCTGGATACTTGAGAGCACGGCTCCACCAACGCCAAGCCAGAGCGCATTATCCCATCCATAACCATACGATACCGGCAGAACTGGTTGGTTAACCATGAAGATTGGTACCGCACTGCGCCGGGCAACCTCCTGAATAAAGACTGAATCCTCCGAGATGACACGGCCGTTAAAATCCCGCGCGATTCCGATAATAAAAGCCGCATCACCTGGAGGCAGCGCGGCGAGGCGTTGGGGCAAATCCTCGGCAATCCAACCCCTAAGCTGGCGGAACTCCAGCCCGCGTCCAAACCGTTCCGCCGAACGAAAAAAGGCAGCCAGTGTGTCATCGTTGCCCAGCGCCGAGTCGCAGATCAAATGGATGGTGCGCGATTGGGGACGCAACTTGCGCAAGAGTTCGAAACAGCGGTCAAAATCAAAATCCTCTGTCACGCCGGTGACCCGAGTTTGCCCGGCCAATATTTCCAGACTGTAGTTATTCACCCCAGCAAAAACGATTGGAGTGTCTGGCGAGATCTTCGGCCGGTGCGCGAGCGCAAATTGCAGCGCAAAGTCATCCAGCGTCACGATCAGATCAAAACGAACGCCCTCGTATCTGCGCAGGATGAACTCGAGTAGCATCTGCGCGTGCCCCGGCGATACGTCGCGTTTGCCATCGAGAAACTCAACATCGGGAATCAGTCCGGGGTATTCCCGCAAGAGAACCCGCTGAAGCCCATGCAACTCGCCATCGCTCCAGCTATAGCCTGCATGATAGGAGTTGAGCACCAAAACGCGCGGTAATGGAGCGATAGCTTGATCGGCACCGATCACATCGCTTGATCCAAGCAGGAGAACCAGAGGCAAAACCACCCCCAATACCTTCACGAAAAACCGTGAAAGCACGGGACAACATCGATTCTCGGGGCGAGAGTATTCCAATCGATTAAAAGGGTAAAAGCGGAACCAACAAAACGCTAAACACAAAACCCACGCAAACGAACCAAGTCCTAGCAATTTAGCAACGCACCCAACGGTGCTGCCCACGCAACCAAGCAACACCAATACACAGACGTTTCTCAGAAACGAAAATCGAGCGCGGAGAACGACTCGACCGCCTCGCCGTCCTCAGAAATCAGCGTAATGAAAAGTTTGAAGTTGTACGGCGGTTGCACACGCACACACGTCAAGGTCTTGCCATCACCCGATGGGTTAAGCACGCGACGCTCGTCGCCCGATTTATTGATCGGATTCCAACGTGCAGTCGCACGAGCCACGTCGCACGGAACCTGTTTTTTCTTTGCGTCGTAGAAAGAGATTTTGAAACCGCCGTCGGCGATTTCGACGCCGATGAAGCCGCCGTTTTTGCGGGCTGCCGAGACGCCAGGAATGACCGGCTCCGCTTCTTTGGCGATTTCCTCCTGTTTGGCAGGCGCGGGGGCGGGTTTTGCCGGTGGCTTGGCCAGCGCAGGCAGCGCCAGGCCGAACGAGGCAACCCACAACAAAGACTTCGCTAACGAGGCGTTGATCTTCATGGATCAACTGCTTACGCGACCCACGGCCCTTCGCAAGCTTCATTCCGTAAACGCGCGGTAAAAGCTTGGGGCGCGTTCCTACTTTCGTGCCTGTTGCAACTGCGCTTTTAAGCCCTGCCAGCGCGTAAGACGCTCGGCGATTCTCGCTTCGGCCCCAACCGTCTTCGGCGTGTAGAGCGAAAGCGGTTTTTCGAGGTAGTTTTGGCCCGAGATATTTTCCGGGTAGTCGTGCGAGTAACCGTAGCCCTTGCCATGACCAGCACGCTTGCTGGCTTGTCCACCTTTGTCGCGAAGCGCCAGCGGCACGGCCTGCACGGGCTGGTTGGCAATCGCGGCCTTGGCCGCATGCAGCGCGAGATTTGCCGAGTTGCTCTTCGGTGCGAGCGCGATGTACAGCGTCGCGTGGGCGAGCGCGTATTCGCATTCGGGAAGTCCGACGAAATCGCACGCCTGATGCGCCGCGATCGCGAGCGGCAACGCCAGTTGATCCGCCAGCCCCACGTCTTCCGAAGCGAGAATAACCAACCGTCGCGCAATAAAACGCGGGTCTTCGCCGCCAGCTAGCATTTTGGCTAACCAATAAACTGCGGCATCAGGATCGCAGCCGCGACAACTTTTGATAAAGGCCGAAATCGTGTCGTAGTGCTCGTCTTCGTCGGCGTCGTAGCGAATACGACGCTCGCGCGCGAACGCCTCCAACTCGGTCGGCGTGATCTCCGCTTTCTCAGGCAAGCTCAGCACGAGCACCTCGAGGGCGTTGAGCGCGCGCCGCAAATCGCCATCGCAGAGCACCGCGAGATCGTTGAGCACCGCGTCAGTCGCCGTACAACCACGCGAACCCAGTCCGCGTTCGACGTCCGACAACGCGCGCTTGAGCACGCCAGCCACGGCGGCGGTCGAGAGCGGTTCGAGCCGAAACAAATGACTGCGGCTCAACAGCGGCGGATTCACGTAGAAACCCGGATTGTGCGTCGTCGCTCCGATCAGGCGTACGTTTCCTTCTTCTACATCGGGCAGCAGCAGGTCCTGTTGCGATTTATTGAAGCGGTGCAGCTCGTCGATAAAGAGGAGCGTGGGTGCATCCGTGCGACGCCGGGCCGTCGCGAGGATATCGCGCAACTCGGCCACGTTCGACATCACCGCATTGACCCGCACAAAACGGCTCTTCGTCTCGCGGGCGATCACCTCGGCAAAACTGGTTTTTCCGCAACCGGGCGGTCCGTAAAAAATCAGGCTGCCGAACCGATTGCTCGTGATAAGCCGGGGCAAAAGCGACCCCGGCGCAGTCAGATGCTCCTGCCCGACGATCTCCGCCAGCGTTTGCGGACGCATGCGTGCAGCCAGCGGCTGACGTTCGCGGCGCGTCGCGTCGGAGACCGACGCAGGCTTGCCGCCGAACGTTTCGCTACTCAACGTTGGTTCGGCGTCTCCAAAAAGATCTGGCTGATCGGCAGGAGGCATTTTCTTCCCTCCAATTTTCGCTAATTCCGCACAATGGAAAGCCCTTTCAGCAAATTCACCGATCCTCGGTGCGTATCAGCACTCGATTGATGACCACCCTGCCCCGCAGTCTCCGCCATCGCGCGCCAGTGCTCTGGCTGCTGCTGCCGCTCATGTGCGGGCTTATCGCCGGACGTATTCTACCCGGACTGCCCGGTCCGCTCTGGTTTTTCGCCGGAACGTTTATGTTGGGAATTATTGCCATCGTCTTCTCAACACGCCCATTCCTCTGGGCCGCTGCGCTGTGCCTTAGTCTGGTATTGACCGGCGCCAGTTACTACGAATTGCGCCGCGCCCGCCTGACGGCCTGGGACAATCTGCCTCCGCGCGAAGCACGCCTGACGCTGGAGATCGAGCGAACCTTCACGCCCTCGCCCGACGGCAAACGCATCTCCGGGCTCGCGCGCATCGCACAAGCCGAAGCGCACCTCAACGAACTCCAGGGGCAACACATCTACTTCTCCCTCGCGCGACGAACAGGTGAAGCACCGCCGGTGCGTTCAGCCAAAATCTCCGTCAAGGGTGTGCTGCAAACGCTGCCTCAGAGCGCACCGCTCAACTCGTTCGAGGGCTACCTGGCCAACACCGGGATAAATTTCCGCCTCAATCGCGGACGTGTGCTCGAAACCGTTTCAGCACCCACTGCCTATCGCCAATTTTGCGCACACGCCCAACAACGACTCGCCGGCATTTTGAGCCATGGGCTGGAAAAACACCCTGATCTCGCCGCCATCTCGCGTGCCATGCTGCTCGGGCTGCAACAGGAGCTAAGCGAAGAGCAAAACCAGTGGTTCATGCGGAGCGGAACCATGCATCTCTTTTCGATCAGCGGACTCCACATCGCCGTGATCGCGCTCGCGCTGGAAGCCCTGCTTGGACTGCTTCGTCTCCCGCGCCTTCCGCGCTTCCTCATCGCCGCAACACTGCTCTGGCTCTACGTCGACATCACCGGCACAGCGCCCTCAGCGGTTAGAGCGTATTTGATGGTTGTGCTCTTGCAGGCATCGTTTGTTTTGCGCCTGCCGGTCAATCCTGTGGCCACGCTCGGTTTTGCCGCCCTCGGCGCATTGATCATCGATCCGATGCAACTTTTCACCGCCAGTTTCCAAATGTCCTACGGCATCGTGGCTTCGCTGCTCATGCTCGGTCTGCCGCTAGGCGAGTTATGGAACAGTCGCTGGCAATTGTTTCGGTCTTTACCCAAGGCAACCTGGGCTTGGTGGCAGCACGTCCTCGACTGGAGCCAGCGCGGGCTGCTCGGCGTACTCGCGATTGGTCTGTCGACCAGCCTGGTGAGCACGATCTGCGGAGTGATCTACTTCCAATTATTCACTCCCGGCGCGTTGCTCGCGAATCTGGTGCTGATCCCGGCGGGCTCTTTGGCGATTTTGAGCGGTTTCGTTTCCATGCTCTGCGGCCTGGCTGGACTCGGCTGGCTGTGTGCAACATTCAATCACGCTTCGGCCCTCGTGCTTCTCTGCTGCGAGCGCGGCATCGCCTATTTCCTAAAAATGCCCGGCGTTTTCACGGCTGCGAGTTACACCGCGACGTGGACCGGCTTCGTCTCACTCGGGATACTGCTCGCGACGGTGCTCTGGGGTTATGCCACCCGCTGGGAGCTAAAACGCGGAGGCGTCTGGCCGCCGTTTATCGTTGTCATCACAACCCTCGTTTTCGGCGTGAAGTTCGGCTGAACCTCACCATCGTTTGCCCTATATGAAAAGCGCCTACGAACTCGCGATGGAACGTCTCGCCAAGTCTGACCCCGATTCCGGGAAACCGCTCAGCGCCGAGCAAAAGGCCCGACTCGGCGAGATCGACGTGCTCTACAAAGGGAAAATCGCCGAGCGCGAAATCTTCCTGAAGAAGCAACTCGACGACGTGCTTGCTGACGGGAAATACGAAGAGGTCGAAAAAATCTCCAAACAAATGGCCAGCGAGCGCGCCCGCCTCGAAGAAGAACGCGAAGAAGAAAAGGAACGCGTTCGCCGCGAGAAACGCTGAGACAGCATCGCTCAAGCCCGAGGAGGACATCGGGCTTGCTTCCTGCCTGAAGGCTGAGCGCAGAAATTGGCGCGTGGCGCGCACGACACGCAGGCGTTCGCGGCCGTCTGTCGTTTTGAATTCACCCCGGCCTGGCTCTCGAGCCAAGGGTTAAAACACGCGAAATTCCGTAACGATCAGAGGAATTTCCATAAAACTAGGATAGTACAAATCCAGCATAAATACACCGCGCACCATGATCCTTCCCTTCGAACAAAACGCTCAGTTTGGGATGACAGACCACACCTTTGGCCTCGAATGCGCCAGCGTGCTTTTCCTACGTGGCATGATCGTCGAGCAAGACAAGGAACGGGTCGCAACCGTGGTCAGCCAGGCGGCAGGATCGGCGGAACTCGCGGCGTCGGCGCTGGCTCGAAACCACTTGATCAACCAGAAAAACAAAGCCGTCGTCACAGAGTTTATTAACAGAGTGGCGAAACGCATCCAGCTTAAGGCCAAAGGCCTGACCGGATGCGAACCAGGCTGTCGCCGCGCCCGCGCTTATCGTGTTTTGAAAAACACCAGCCTGCTCACCGCTGATCGCATGACGACACTCGTTACGCGGTTGGTCGTGAATGCGGACGCAGCTACGGTGTAAGTTATAATCTTCCAAGAGCTGCCCTAAGCCGTATCCATGCAATGGAGCCACCGATGCACACTGATAAACACAGATGCCCCGGAGGTTTGTTTTAACGCCGTGCAAGAAGTTTCCTGTTTAACCACACAGTGAGCGATCAGATCGCCAAAACCCTGACGTTGTTTCAGCCCCTATCTGTGCTCATCGGTGTTCATCGGTGGCTCTCAACTGCATCGTTCCGGCTTAGCATAACCGCGCTCTACCGTCATAGACAGCGGCCTTTCCTGAGCCCGTTTACTTCGGCAAATTTGCCGCGATATCGGCGCTCAGTTTTGCCACGGCTTCGCTCAGTAAACGCGCGAGTGCGGCATAGTTTTCGCCATCCCACGCTTGATCGGGCGCAGTAAAAGTGCGGCGCACCACGACCTGTCCACCCGCCCCCGTGGCAATGATGTCATAGGCAGCCGCAAAGCGGGCGACACCGCCGCGCTCGCGCTGCATCAGCCCTTCACAGTTTAGGATTCGCACGACTACATCGTAGTCGCGTTTTATGTCGATTGAGAATGGATAGGTTGTCACACCGCCAATTGTCTCCGTAGACAGGAGACGCTCCTTCAGCACGCGATTCACGCCCGCATCAAGCGGCTCCGCCCAAAGCGCGAACTCCTGAAAGCGGAGCTCGTTGGCTCCGGTGCGCACCACCATATCCTTGTGATTGCGCAGATAGCCGGGAAGCTCAACTGGACGAAGCCCGATCTGATGCGTGCCCGTCGGGTGCGAAACGGCAAGATCGGTGGTGACCGGCCCATTGAGCACAAAGTAACGCGTCGAATCGACCGCCGCCTCAGGGATAATCTTACATCCGCCGAACGAAAAAACAGCCAGACCCGCACACAGCAGACCGGTTAAAAACGCAGGTGAAATAAATGAGTTCTTCATGGCAGGTGTCGCGATTACTTGGGCTGTTTTTTGCCGGTGAGCAAAGCGTTCGGGTTGCGTTCCAAAAATTCTGCGAGGCGTTGCACCGAGGCGGCCGCTTCGGCAAGCTGGTTCATGGTGCGAACCGTCTCCTCGCCCAAGCCGCCTTGCGCGGTAATGAAACGCCGGGCCGAATCCGCAGCTTCGTTGAAAGATTTCAACACGACTTTGGCCTCAACCAGAGCCTCGTTCAGTTTTACCCCTGCGGGCTGGATCTGGGCATCGACGCCAGCCACCATCTTCGAAAGCTGGTCGATCGCTTCGTTGAGATGCGCAAACGTCTTTTGCAACTCGCCGCTGCGGGCCAACTCATTCACTGCCGCGCCGGCCTGAGTCCACTCGGCGGAGAGCTTGGCGAGTTCGAGGCCTACCACCTGCTTGCGGACATCGACGAGCAGTCCATTCATCTCTTTCGAGAGGCCGCCAAAATCGACGCCTTTCAGATTGGTTAGGATCTCGGTCAGACTCGCCTGAAATTCCGAGATCGCCGAGCGCACGGACGGCACGACGACGAATTTCGGATCGGCTATCGCGGTCACCGTCGGATTGGCAACCGTTGGGTCGACGAAGTCCAGTTCCACAAAGAGCAAACCAGTCGCCAGGCCCGAAACACCGAGTTGGGCACGCAAGCCTTGTGTGATGAGCTTTTCCAGTTCCTTGCGGCTGGAAACATCGATCATCGCACCGATCTCATCCTTCACTGTGCTGCGGCTAAACTCGCAGATCACTTCGACCACGGAGTTCTTGCTCCGCGTGTCGAACTGTACGTTCAAATCAACTACACGCCCTACGCGCACGCCGCGTAATTTCACCGGCGAACCGAGATCGAGACCGTGAATTGACTCGTCAAAGTATACAACAAACCGCTGCGGCTTGGAAAAGAAGTTGATGCCGCCAAACGACAGCAGCGCGATCAAGGCAAGCGTCACCGCGCCGATCACAAACATACCAACGATGGTGGGACTGATCTTGGTTTTCACAGATGGTTAGAGACGGCGTCGGGTTTGAGTGGCAATGTTGTTGGACAATAAAATCATGCTTCAGTTGCCGGCAACACTGCACGGCGCTGTAAAAACTCCTGCACGCGCGGATCCTGGTTGCTTTGCAGTAATTCGCGTGGATTGCCCTCGGCGATGATGCCCTTCGCCTCGCGTTCGAGCATGATCACGCGATCGGCGATGCTAAAGATGCTGTCGAGTTCGTGGGAGACGATCACCATCGTCGTGCCCAGTGTTTCGCGAATCTCCAGCACGAGATCATCGAGCTTGCGCGACGTCACCGGATCGAGCCCGGCTGATGGTTCGTCAAAAAAAACAATCGCCGGATCCAGCGCGAGCGCCCGCGCCAGTGCCGCTCGTTTTTTCATGCCGCCACTGATCTCGGACGGATAATAATCCTCGTAACCGCTCAAATTCACCTGCGCGAGACGGAGCGCCGCGAGTTCGTTGCGCTCGTGCTTGGTCAACGGCGTGTACTCCTCCAGCGGCAACGTGATATTTTCGCGCAACGTCAGCGAACTCCATAGCGCCGAGTTCTGGTAGAGCACGCCGAAAGTCCGCAGCATCTCACGCCGTCGACCCAGCGCCGCATCAGTGAAGCTCTCGCCAAAATACCGAATCGTACCCGCAGTGGGACGATGCAGACCAATCATGTGCTTGAGCAGCGTGCTCTTTCCGCAGCCACTCCCGCCGATGACAAAGAATATTTCGCCGGGCTTCACGGCGAAGCTCACGTGCTGTAAAAGCACGCGGTCGTCATAACCACATTCGAGGTTCTCGACCACGATGGCAGGTTGATTTGGCGATGGCGATGGTTGCGTCACGGCTCAGATTCCCAACATGTTAAAGATCACCGCGTAGATCGCGTCTGCCACGACTAAGAGCAGGATAGCCGTCACCACGGCCGAGGTCGTGGACCGACCCACCCCGATTGCGCTACGCTCGCTTTGCAGACCACGCAGGCAGCCCGACAACCCGATAATACCGCCAAACGTGATCGACTTGATCACCCCCGAAATCAGGTCCGACATATCGACCGAAGTTTGCATTTGCACCCAGTAGGCCGTGGGCGGGATCGCCAACAGCCCGGCCGCCACGAACAGACCGCCGACGATGCCAAGCATGTTCGCGTAAAGCGCGAGCAGCGGAGTCATCAACGTGACGGCGACCAGACGCGGCAGCACCAGGAAATCGATTGAGCGAATGCCAAAGGTTTCGAACGCATCGATCTCCTCGCCCGCTTTCATATTGCCCAGCGTCGCCGCGAAAGCCGCACCTGTCCGTCCCGCCAAAATTATACCTGTCATCATCGGTCCCATCTCGCGCACCATGACCAGACCGACAAAGTTCGCCACGTAGATATCGGCGCCGAATTCCCGCAATAGCACCGCCGCCGTGTAAGCCAGCGTGAGCCCCACGAGAAAGCCGATCAGCCCGACGATAGGCAGCGCCATGGCGCCGCATTGCTGCATCTCAGACAGACAATCGCGCCAGCGAAAGCGGACTGGATTCTTGGCCAACCGTACCGAGGCCAGTGTACACTCGCCGACAAAATTGGAAATCTGCTTCACCTTCGCCCAGACATCGAAAACCGCCAAACCGATCAAACTGATCGGGTTCTCCGAACGATCCACCGGCTCGTCCTTGCCCTGCGCAGCGACAATCTGCCGCAGCAAATCGCGCAGCTTCGGAGGCAGTTCCGACGCATCAAGCGTCACCTTGGCCGCCACGCACCACTTCTGAGCCTCGAACAAAAACAGCAGTAACGAACTATCCCAGTTCTCCAAATTCACCAACACGATCTTCACCCGCTTGGGCTCCGCCCTGCCCACGATCTTGATCCACGACGGCCGATCTATGGTGATTTTCCACACGCCGCCGAGCTCAACCAGCAACGAGTCACCCTGCACACGCGCACTGGCGTGAGCTTGGGCGAGATCGGCATTGGCAGGCATGGCGTCGTTTGTAGCGGAGAGTTTGAAAATCAAAACCTTAAAAATTTCCGTGTCCTTTAGTCCAGCGTCCGGCAATTTGGTTTCGTGATTCGTTACCACACCGTACTTTTCGACCTCGACGGCACGCTCCTCGACCATTTTGGCGCCATCCACGCCAGCCACGCCTACACGCTAAAACAGCTCGGCCTCCCCGCGCCCACCATGGCGCAGGTGCACCGCGCCGTCGGCGGCGGCTTCGAAGTCGCGGTGAAACGCATGCTCGGCCCCGAGAACGAACACCTGCTTACCCGCGCGCTCGAAATCTACCGCGAAGCCTGGTCGAAAAACATGTTCAACGGCGTCACGCTTCTTCCCGGCGCGCGCGGCCTCCTCGAAGCGTTGAAGGCGCAAAACGTGAGCTGTGGCGTCTTCACCAATAAACACGGCCCCTCCGCCCGCGACGTTTGCCAGCACCTCGGCGTCATGCCGCTGCTTGACGGAGTCTTCGGTGCGTTCGATACACCCTGGCTCAAACCCGACCCCGAGTTCGCCGCGCACGCTTTGGCCGAACTTAAAGCCACCGCCAAAACGACTTGCCTGATCGGAGATTCGCCCTACGACGTCGAAGCCGCGATCAACGGCGGTTTTGTCTGCTACGGCGTAACCACCGGCACTCACAATACCGACCAACTCCGCGCCGCCGGAGCCGCTGGCGTCTACGACGACCTCATTGAGCTCGCAAAAGCAGCGTTTGGGATCGAGCTGCCGACCGAAGCATAAAGAGTACGCATCGACCGAAAGAGCTTCTGCATAAATCAATTCACCTCACGCAAAGTCGCAAAGCCGCAAAGATAACCAAAACCAGCTTGCTTTGCGCCTTAGCGACTTTGCGTGAGACATGCTTGAGAAATCGGTCAGCTCTCCACCTTCGCTTTGCCCACCGCGTGGATCACCTCGACCTGCACGGCATGAAGCGAGAGATAGAGGTCCCGCAAAAAAGCGGCCAACCCGGCTAGCAGACAACAAATGCTCGTGGCAAAAAAGCCGAGCAGCACCACCGTCAGATCAAGCCGTGACACTGCGCTCAGAAAAAGAAGCATAACCAACAGCCCAGATACAAACATGCTCGACGTGATCATCGTCATCGAGAAACGCATGATCTTCGCGCGGCGAAACATGATCAGCAGCTGCTCTTCGAGATGCTTCCTGTCCTCCACATTGGCTTTTTGAATCAGCCCCGCGAGGTTGCGCGTGCGATCCACGATGCGGCCCATGCGGTTGGTCAGCGAAATACACAGCGCGCCCAGACCGGAGATCAGGATGACCGGCGTGATCGACAGTTGGATAATCGGCAAAATCGATTCCTGCATGGGTAAAGCGGACATGCCTCTTTGTAGGGGAAAACTTCGCCCCAACGCAATCTCGCCGGTCGCCATCGCTCGCCGCGTTTGATTTTTCCGCGAAACCGGTGTTTTTCCTAAGCGTGGCCATGCCTCCTCCATCTCCCGACACGCTCGCCGGCGTCCTCGAGCGCATTATTTTTCTCAACGAGGAGAACCACTACACCATCGCCGAATTCCGGCGCGACGACAACGACCAGAAAACCACCATCGTCGGCTCGTTGCCCGGCGCGCAGTGTGGCGAGACGCTTCAACTGCGCGGCCAGTGGACCAAGCACGCCCAGCACGGCGACCAGTTTAAAGTCGAGTCGTTCAAGGCCGAGCTGCCGTCGAGCGTGTATGGGATTCGCAAATACCTCGGCAGCGGCCTCGTGCCCGGCATCGGCAAAGTATACGCCAACAAGATCGTCGACGCCTTTGGCATCGATACGTTTCGCGTCCTCAGCGAAGAATCCGCCCGCCTGCGCTCCGTACCCGGCATCGGCAAGGGTCGCACCGCCGCGATAAAAAAAGCCTGGGACGACCAGCGCGCGCTCCGCGAGATCCACATTTTTCTCCAGACCTATGGCGTCACCACCTCGCAGTGCGTGAAGCTCGTGCAAAAATACGGCGGCGAGGCGAAACAGATTCTCCTCCACGAGCCCTACCGCGTCGCGCGCGAGATCGATGGCATCGGCTTCAAAACCGCGGACAAAATCGCCATCAACATCGGCTTCGCCAACGACGCTCCACCGCGCCTCGACGCCGGCCTGCTCTTCGCCATGGACTCGCTTCAGGAGGAAGGCCACACCGCCATTCGCGAAGCCGACCTCGTGGAATACGCCGCGCCGCTGCTCGAAACCGCCGCCCATCTACTCGAAGCGCGCATCGAAGCCCTCGTCGTAGCGAACCAGCTGATACGCCACCAACCGGTCGGCGTCGCCGATCCCCTGCCCGGCTCGGGCCTGATCCAGCTTCCCGTACTCGACCGCGCAGAAGAAAAAATCGCCGCAGCCATCCACCGCGTCGGCCGCGTCGTCAGCGGACTGCCGCCGATCAAGATCGATGCTGCCGTCCAGTGGGCCGAGGAAAAAGCCGGCTTCGCCTTCGCCGACCAACAGCGTGTCGCGCTCAAAAACGCCCTCGCGCACAAAGTCTCCATTCTCACCGGCGGACCAGGTACGGGAAAAACCACCATCCTCCGTGCACTCGTCGAGGTGCTCAAGGCCAAGAAAGTCCGCGTCCACCTCGCCGCGCCCACCGGACGCGCCGCGCAGCGTCTCGCCGAGACGACCGGCGGCTTTGCCTCAACCATTCACCGTCTCCTAAAATACGACCCGGCCAAAGGCGGTTTCAGTGCCAACGAATCCACACCACTCGCCACCGATTTCCTAATCCTCGATGAAGCCTCGATGCTCGACACACGCCTCGCCGCTTCGCTTCTGCAGGCCGTTCCCTCGCGCGCGCACTTGCTGCTCGTCGGCGACATCGACCAACTGCCGTCGGTCGGCGCAGGCAACGTGCTCAAAGATCTGATCGCGACCGAGCACGTACCCGTCACGCGTCTCACCGTCATCTACCGCCAAAAAGAGCAGAGCCAGATCGTCACCACCGCGCACGCGATCAACGCCGGCGATCCATCGTTGCCACCCGCCGTCAACGACCTGGCCTCCATGCAAGCGTGGAGCGATCTCACCTTTGTCGTCGCCGATTCCGCCGATGATTGCCTGGCAAAAGCCATCGCACTCTGCACCGAGTTTATTCCTAGGCATTGGAAATGGTTCGACCCAGTCCGCGATGTGCAGGTTCTCGCACCGATGCACAAAGGCACCGCAGGCGTGGGCAACTTCAACCTCCAGCTCCAAGCTGCGCTCAATCCGCACGCAAAAGGCTTTCGCTCACCCGGCGGCGAGTTTCGCCCCGGCGACAAAGTCATCCAACTGCGCAACGACTACGACCGAAACCTGTTCAACGGCGACATCGGCGCCGTCACCGCCATCGACGCCGAGGCTGGCACGCTCACCGCGAAATTCGACGGCGAGACGCACGATTTCGATCGCGGCGCGCTCGGCAATCTCGCCCTCGCCTATGCCATCAGCATCCATAAATGCGTCGCCGCCGACACTTGGATACTCTCCGCGAACGGCTGGCAACAAATCGGCGATCTCTGGCCGGCAAGCGACGAGGGCCGGACCTTGAAGAACATCCGTTTACGTCTAGCCGGTGGTGAAGGACCCGTTCAAGCCGATCAAATCTACCGAGGAAAAACTGAGATAGGGCTGCGCATCACGACGCGACACGGTTATCACCTGACTGGCTCCCGCCGGCATCCAGTGCTGGTATATTCCCCCGAGACAGCCCGGTTCATCTGGAAAAAAACACCTGAAATCCGACCCGGTGATTTTCTCCCAATCCGCCGCCACATGGAGATGTTCCCTCGAAAGGAAATCAAGGCTACCTATCACCCTGCACACCCTTCGCCCTTGCGTCGGTCAATCACGCAACCCAAAACCCTAAACCCTGAAGTCGCCCTGTTGATTGGTTATCTGGTGGGCGACGGCAGCTACGCGGATCGCAAAGATGGAGACGTGCGCTTAACCAATGCTGATCGCTCACTGGTCCGAAATTTTGCGCGAATCCTTCACGAACAGTTTGGTTTAAAACCCACACTCTCCCGCTCCACGGCAAAGAAGACTGCGCCCACATGGTACATTATCAGCAAATCTCTCCGCGAATGGCTGGCGGCAACTGGACTGGACTACGTCACAGCGCGACAAAAGAAAATTCCTGCGGCTGTTCTTCAATCGCCACGTGCCGTGCAAGCCGCATTTCTGCGCGGACTATTCGACACCGATGGTTCCGCCAGTGGTAAAGGCACCCGTGTCGTGCTCGCCACCACCTCACCTCTACTGGCGGAACAAGTGCGCATGATGCTCCTGAATTTCGGCCTCATCACCGCGTTACTGCATATCCGAACCAGTGATTCGTGGAGGGTCGAAATCTACGGAGCCAATCTCCGACTCTTTGAGCAACACATCGGCTTTGGCCTGGCATCAAAGGCACGACAATTGCGCAAAATGGCGAAGCGGGGTGACGGCTGGAAAGGTAAAACCAATGTCGATATTATCCCCGGTGTGGCGCACCTCTGGGTAAAACTACGCGAAGCAATCCGTCAACGTCTCGGCCCGACCAAAGGCCGCTTGAACCAGGGCCTGTTTGCGAAAGAGTTTTTCCAGCAAGCAGTCCTGCTCAGCCGCTTGGCATTGCCGTCATGCGAAACCAACTACCGACATCTCGACGAATTATTGAGCACGTTGGCACAGCGCTGGCCTTGGGTGAAAAGTATTCCCTCTTACCGCACCTTGGAGACCCTGCGCGGCCATCACTATTTCTACGATCCGGTCCGGCGCATTGAGCCAAAGGAAGCGGCGATGTACGACCTGCATGTCCCAGGCAGCCACGCTTTTCTAAGCAACGGCTTGATTAGTCACAATTCCCAGGGCAGCGAATACCCCGTCGTCATCGTGCCGTTACTGAAAGCGCACTTCATGATGCTCCAGCGAAACCT
Source organism: Verrucomicrobiota bacterium (assembly GCA_016721945.1). Lineage (GTDB taxonomy): Bacteria > Verrucomicrobiota > Verrucomicrobiia > Opitutales > Opitutaceae > JADKHC01. The sequence goes on from JADKHC010000008.1 coordinate 63,344, forward strand.
GATCTACACCGCGATCACCCGCGGAAAGAAAAAGGTTTTTCTCGTGGGTGAACCCGCCGCCTACGCCATGGCCGTACGCAACAGCGAGTCCAAGCAACGCATCACCCACCTGCGCGAAAAACTCACGGCCTTACCGTAAGTTAGTTGTTTCGGCTGGTTTGTAACGTAATACGTTACAAACCATTTTACCTACACTAAAGAAGGCGACTCAGCGTCTCCGCTTTGCGCATCAATGATGCACGAGCTCTTTGCGCGAAACGTGTGACGTCGCTGCAGCAGTGCGCTGAGCCGGAGAAACCTGTCCTTCATCCGGCGTTTCTGAGTCAGCCGTAACCGCGCCCGCGAGGGAGCGGAGGCGGCCCACAATCGAATCCTGTGAAATTGCTTGGGCATTGAGTTGCTGGGCTGCAGAAGCACATTCCTCGGCACCGGCCGCAGTGCTCTGCGTCGCTTTTTCCATCTGGCTGACTGCGGTCACAACCTGGTCAACTCCCTGGCTCTGCTCTTTCGAGGCAGAAGCTATTTCGGCCACGAGTTCATCAACGCGACGGGCACGCGTGACGATTTCTTCAAGGGTTTTGGCTACTTCGGCACTGATCGTGACGCCGTGTTCGCTCTTCTGAATGGAGTCTTGAATCTTTTCGGAGGTTTCGCGCGCCGCCTGCGTGCTGCGTTGAGCGAGCGAGCGCACTTCCTCGGCCACAACGGCGAAACCGGCACCGGCCTCCCCGGCTCGTGCGGCCTCAACGGCAGCGTTTAGTGCTAGCAAATTGGTTTGGAAGGCAATGTCGTCGATCGTGCGGATGATCTTGGCGGTATTCTCGCTGGACACCTTGATGGCATCCATGGCGGCAGTCATCGTCTGCATGCCGCTGGAGCCAGTTTCGGCGGCGGAACGGGTTTGATTGGCGATTTCGCGTGCGGTGCCTGCGCTCTCGGCATTGCGCTTGGTCATGCTGGAAATTTCTTCGAGCGTGGCGCTGGTTTCCTCGATGGAGGCGGCGAGTTCGCTGGAGCTCTGTGCGAGCGACTGGCTGGCGCGATTGATTTCACCCGAGGCAGAGCTAAGCTGGGCCGAGCCTTCGGCAAGTTCGTTGGCCACACCACTCAGCGCACCCTTGGTGCGGCTGGTAATTAAATATCCCATACTAATCCCCACCACCAAGGCTGAAATTACACCGATGAGCACGGTAGCACGCGTTTGCGCGACCGCATGTTTGATCTCATTGGAGGCGGTAGAGCCTTTGACTCGGGCTTCTTCCACCAAGCTGCGCAAAGTGGAAACATATTCCTTATACACCGGATAGAGACTGGCGTTGAGCATCGTATCAGCTTCCAGCACTTGTACCACCTGGCCGGAGCGGGAAAGAGCGAGCACCTTGGTTCGCAAGTCGCGATAGGCATTGCGCCGCTCTTTTAATTTTTCATAAGCAGCTTTTTCGGCGGCTTCGTCGAGCAAGGCTTCATAATCCTTATAGATATTGGTTAGGCGGCTCGATTTTTCGACGAGCTCTTTGTCGATTCTGGCCTTGGTCGCTGCATCGACGGCCATGACGTGCTGAGTCGTGTTAATGAAATTCTCCTTCACCTCGGACTCAGCCTGCCCGAGCAGCAACAACGCGGGCATGGCATGGAGCTCCATCTCATTCGCCGATGTATTGATACTCGCAACACGCTGATAAGAAATGACTCCAACGGCTGCAAGAATCGCAATCAATGCAGTGAAGCCTCCGCCAATGCGGCGGCCGATCGTCCAATAAGAAGATTTATTCATGATTACCCGTTTATGGGTCTTGTATCGGCACAAAACCGACACGGGGTAAGGGCGAATCCTTAATCGCCATAAACAACTCTAGATCAATTATCTGCAAATCATGGACAGCGAACTCGTTTTCAACCTTTTCGGTTCAAACATAACACCGGCATACACAACTAACCCCTATCGCTAGAATCTACGTCATCGATTCACCAACTTAATCTTGTTAAAGATCACCGCCGAACCACGCTGCTATTCCCCCATGACTCCAGGCGACCTCGCTGCAAAAAACAGCGCATTCTACGATGCTCTTTGGTCAAATTCCTACCTGACCCGTCCGGAACGCTTCAACACCTGGCCTCTGGTCGCCAGCCTGCTGCCCGGTTCAGCAATGCGTCTTGAAGTGGGCCCCGGCCTGCGCCCTCGCCTGCCGATCAAGAATACACATTTTATCGACGCCAGCCCGCCAGCGATCGAACGGCTGCGCGCCCGTGGCGGTATCGCTCAGTTCGGTGAAATCACCGCGCTCCCGTTTGATCAAGACACGTTCGACCTCGTGGCCGCCTTCGATGTGATTGAACACGTCGAAAACGACGGCCAGGTTTTTGCCGAACTTACTCGTGTACTCAAAGAAAACGGCCGCCTGGTTTTTTCCGTGCCGCTGCATGCGGCTTACTGGACCGTGTTCGACGACTATGTCGGACACGCCCGCCGCTACGAACCCGAGGCGCTCCAACAGTTGATGGCAGCGAACAATCTGGTGGTGGAAAAAAGCGCCGTCTTCGGCATGCAGCCCAACAATCCCCGGATGCTAAAATACACGGTGAAAATGCTAACCGAACACCGTGCGATGGCCACGCGTTGGTATAATTGGCTGCTGCTGCCCCTAGGGATGCTGTTTCAAAAACGGCTGAAATTCACTGAAGGCCTGATGGACCTGAGCAATGTCTACGAAGTCCTGCTGGTCTGCCGACGCAAGCCATGACGCATCAGGGATCGAGGTAGGACGCGTTATCCCTAACGCGCCGGTAGGGACAAAGATTAGGACGGCGGATCAAGGATAATCCGCCCTACCCATAACACCGGCACTCCGGGCCTAATCAAACAGCGTGTCCTGCTGCAGGCCGGAGCGCTTCTGCGCATCGGCCGTGCTCATTTGCAGCAACCACGGAATCGTTGCCCCAGCCAGTTCCGGACGGCGCAGAAAACTCGTCAGCAGCAACGCCCCAGCCAGCGCATCGTAGAGTGCCGCATGGAAAAATCGCCGCGTTGCCGGACAATGCGCCACCGCCAAAGCATCGAGCTCTGCCTGCAATCCCAGCACGCCCACCAGCGACTCCAGCTGCAGCGATTCAGTTTTTGGGTACAGCTCCGCATAAATCCGCCCCGAGTCGAGCCATGGCCCCCAGTCCGCGAGCCGTCCGCCCGGTCGTGCGAAATCCGGTGAAGTCCGCGGGTACGGCCAAACGGATTTAATCAATCCGTTTTCCGTGCCGGCAAAATGCGCCGCCAGTGGGCCGCTCTCCCGCAACCGTGCAAAATAGTCGAACTCGTCCGCAAACGGTGCCTGCGCCTCGACGTCGTGCGCGGTCAGGTGATGCACCGCTGAATCCTCTGCACGGATACGCCCAACCGCCCGGCAGAGCCGCGTGCGCGTTTCAGAAATTTGCCCGGCGCGAAGCGTCACCACGCCGAACTCCAGAATGCCCGACGAAGCTCCGCCTTCGAAGTCGATGAAATGAATAGGCACGTCGGTCCAGCGCATGATCGGCCTAGAATTGGAACTCGATCCCCTTTTGCCAATTCTGTTTACTCGGCCCCCATGAATCTCGAGCCCTATCGCGCCTTCTTGATCGAGCTTGCCGAAAAAAGCGGCGATTTCATCCGCCCGCTATTCGCCAGCCCCACGCTGGCCGTCGAGTTCAAGTCCGACGAATCCCCCGTAACTGCGGCCGATAAAGGCGCTGAACAACTGCTGCGCTCGCTCATCGCAAAAAAGTTTCCCACCCACGGCGTGATCGGCGAAGAATTTGGCAACGACCGACCCGACGCCGAATTCGTGTGGGTGCTCGACCCAATCGACGGAACCAAATCTTTCATCACGGGCGTGCCGCTTTTTGGAACCTTGATCGCGCTCATGCACAACGGCCAACCCGTGCTTGGTGCCATTCATCAGCCGATCCTGCGCCAGCTCATGGTTGGCGACAACGCCACAACCACGCTCAACGACCGCGCCGTGCGCCTGCGCCCGACTTCGCGAATCGAAGAGGCCACGTTTCTCACCAGCGATCCAGTCAACCCCGCCAAATATCAGAACGGCGCCGCCTACGAGAAACTGACTCAACGCATGCGCCTCGTGCGCACTTGGGGCGATTGTTACGGCTACCTGCTCGTGGCAGCAGGTTTTGCCGACATCATGTGCGACCCGATCATGAATCCCTGGGATATCCAGGCTTTGATCCCGATCATTCGCGGTGCCGGCGGCGTCATCACCGACTGGCAGGGACGCGATCCCGTAAAAGCCGAATCAATCGTCGCCGCTAATTCTTCGCTGCATCCACAGGTGATCGCCGCGTTGAACGCCAAATAAAAATGCCCCGGAGCAGGCTGATCCGGGGCATTTCAGAAAACTGATGGAGAGAGTTAATACCAATGACCCTATGCTTTTATACTGAAGTTGATCGTGGTTGGTTTGAATTTTCGGAATTTTACAGAAGAAAACGAAGGTAACGAAGAGATCCAGGAAGGACCAGCAGTGCTTCGTTCTCTTTGTTATCTTCTGTTCAAAGTCTGGAAGCTTGGGGCTGTTGGTATAATCTCTCGATTTGGTTTGATGATGGAGGGCCGACACCCTCGTCGGCCATGCGCGGTGAGGGCACCGCGCCTCCAACTAGGCCGAAGCTGCTTCGAGGTATTGGACCCAGTGGGAATAAAAAAAGCCCCGGCCTTAAGAACCGGGGCTTTGCTCTGAAATTAGGTGCTGTTATTTGGTTTCGGTCGCTGGGGCGGTGGCCGGAGCCGTTCCTGCGGAAGCGGCGGTGGCTTCAGCTGCGGCTTTCGCTTTGGCCTGTTGCTGCTTTCCAAATTCCATGCCCATCTGCTGGATTTTCGGCATCGCCGACATCATGCGCGGCATCATGACAGACTGCATTTTTTCCTGAACCGCCGGCTGCTTGTCGATCATGGCCTGGCCGGCCGGTGTAGCTTGGAAATCGTTCAACGCAGTCAGTTCTTCTTTCGAAAAAGTTTCAGAATAGATCTGCGCCATGTCCTTTTTAAGCTGCGGGATATTCATCGCCTCGGTCATCACATCCATGACCTTGTCCATGTATTCCTGCATGTCCTTGGGATCGACCTTTCCGCCGGCTTGCTTGGCCATCATCTGAAACTGACGACCCATGGCTTTTTTCTGCGCCTCCAGGGTTTTGGCGATCATCTCCTCAAAACGCATGCGATCAATCACGGCGGTGGCATCGGCGAGTGTGGCGGGCGTACCCTTGGCGGCATCGGCGACACCGATCTTCTCGGAGGCCATCGCCACTTGGTAAGTTTTGCCGTCGCGTTCAAGCATCAGGAGCGACTTGGCGTCGTCGTAGGACTTCAAGGTGTAGCCCTGAAACCCTTTGCCGAGCGACACCCAAGCATTGGCATCGCCAGTTTCGGTCGAGAGACCAAAGAGTTTATCCTTACCGGTGTTAAGTACGCCCTTGAGTTGCAAGGGAGCTGTTTCGGCGGCGAAAGCCGTACCGAGTGCGAGTAGAGCCACTGACAGGATTCTGATTTTCATGGGTAAAAAGGGGGAAACTAAAAGATCCGCGCCATCCAAGCCCGCCATCGTTTCAAAACGGGGCTTTGTCTGTGATCACAGGTTTTGGTTTTACCATCAAGACTCATTTCGGCACCGGTGATTAGCGATGGCGAGCGGGTTTTGATTTCCGCCGATAAACCTAAATCCCGCAATCCAGTTTGAACTACAAAGAAGCAAAGAACCAGAGCTGGTGGATTGAGGCGGTGGGCCCGTTGATGAAGGATTCATCCACCAAGTGAAACATCCAAAACATCCTAGCATTCCCGTCTCCTTGGATTCTTCGTTTCTTGGTAGTTCAACTGCGGTTTTAAGGATAATACCAAAAGCCTCAAGCTTCTGCACTTTGAACAGAAGATAACAAAGGGAACGAAGGCCTGCAGGTACTTCCTGAATCTCTTCGTTACCTTCGTTTTCTTCTGTAAAATTCTGAGCGATTCAAACCACCCACATTATCAATTTCAGTATAATAGCTTCGGGCGTTTGGTAAATATTCCGCAATCCAGCTTGAACTACAAAGAAGCGAAGAACCGAAACCGTGCGGATTGTGTCGGTGAGGCCATTACTCACCCGGCGAGCGCGCCTGCCCGAAGGCAGGCTAGCTGGCTCAGCGCTTCTTCTTCGCGGGCTTCCACTCGGCGGTGATGATCGAGGAAAATCCGCCGCGGGCTTTCCACTTTGCGATGATGGCGAGGCTGCGGGGTTTCAGCGCGGTGCCAAGGTCGTCGCAAATTTTATTCGTCGCAGCTTCGAAGAAGATGCCTTCGTTGCGGTAGGCGTGAAAATAGAGCTTGAGCGACTTCAGTTCGACACAGGTTTTGTCGGCCACGTAGCGCACCGTGATTTCAGCGAAATCGGGATGTCCGGTCATCGGACAAACGGAGGTGAACTCGTGGTGCGTGTGCTCGATAAGGAAATCCCGGTAAGGCGCGGGATTGGGAAAAGTTTCGAGAATTTTTGGGTCGGCCATGAAGAACAGATGCCAGAGGTCAGAGGCCAGAGGCCAGAGAAAAACCAATCACGCCCTGCGACAAATCTTTCAAATCTGCCTTCGAACTTCCGATATCTGACAGCTGACCTCTGGCTTCTGGCCTCTGCGCAGCTTGGCTGCGCATCACGTTGCTGTCTCGGTGAAACGGCTTTCGCGGATGACGGTGATCTTGATCGTGCTGGGATACTGGAGTTCGCTTTCGATGCGTTGGCGCAGGGTCTTGGCGATCTCGGCGGCGCGTTCGTCGGTCACCTGTTGCGGTGAAACAACGACACGAATCTCGCGGCCCGCCTGGATCGCGTAGGCCTGTTGCACGCCTTCGAGCGAGAGCGCGAGTTTCTCAAGCCGATCCAGTCGCTGGATATAACTCGTCATCGCCTCCGCGCGGGCGCCGGGGCGCACAGCTGAAATCGTGTCGGCAAGAATCACGAGGCCGGCGTAAACAGTTTCGGGCTTCACCTCTTCGTGATGCGCGGCGACGGCGTTGACCACGATGGGAGTTTCGCCGTGGCGCTTCACGAAATCAGCGCCGATCATGGCGTGACTGCCTTCGTAATCGCCTTCGATGCCTTTGCCAATGTCGTGGAGCAGGCCGGCGCGTTTTGCGATGTTCGGATCGAGTCCGGTTTCGCTGGCCAAAAGCGAACAGAGCTGGCCGACCTCGACCGAGTGATCGAGCGCGTTTTGCGTGTAGGCGAAGCGATACTTGAGGCGGCCGAGGAGCTTGATGATCTCGGGATGCAGGCCGTTGATGCCGAGGCGTTGCACGGCGTCTTCACCGGCTTGCACGACATTGGTTTCAACGTCGGTGCGGGCGCGGGCCACGAATTCTTCAATGCTGGCCGGATGAATGCGGCCGTCTTTGACGAGGCCATCGAGAGCGAGTCGGGCGATCTCGCGCCGAACCGGATCAAAGGAGGAAATGAGCACCATCTGCGGCGTCTCGTCGATCAGTAGGGTGACGCCCGTGGTGGATTCGAAGGCCTTGATGTTGCGACCTTCGCGGCCGATGATACGGCCCTTCATCTCCTCGCTAGGCAGATGGACGATGGTTGCGGTAATGTCGTTGTTGGGCTTCGAAGCCATGCGCTGCATCGTCGTGATGAGGATGCGCTGGGCGTCGCGTTGGAGTTCCTGCTCGGATTTCTCCATCGTCTGTCGGCGAAGGGCGCGCAACTCGTCCTGACACTCGATCATGACTTCGTCGCGAAGCGTGCGCTTGATCTCCTCGGCATCCATCTGGGAAACGCCTTCGAGTCGGTTGCGGAGGCTCTTGGAAAGGGCGCGGATCGCGTCGCGGGCCTGCTTGATGGCAGCGTTTTCGCGGGCGAGGCGTTCCTGTTTTTGCTCCAGCTGGTAATCGAGCAGGCCGAGTGATTCCTCATGGGCGCGGATTTCGCGGAGCTTGATGTCGGTCTCGATTTCGCGGCGGTCGTACTCGCGGTTAAATTCGGCGCGGTGCTTTTGGATTTCTTCCTCGGCCTTCTGTTTGACTTCCTGCGCAGACACGGCCGCCTCGCGCTTGGCCACTTCGATCAGCTGACTGGCGTTTTGAGCGGCAGCCCGGCGCATGTGGCGGGTGAGCAACCAGACGACCAGAAAACCGAACCCAGCGCCCACGACAAGAGAGCCCGCCAGCGACCGGACCAGTGGATCGCCTTGGGCTACCAGAAACGCAAAGTCGGATGCGCCAGCTGATTTCAAGAGGTTTGCAACGTAGAAGTGCCCTAACAAAGTTCAACCTTTCTTCTATGCGCTTTGTAAGACGCGGCCAAGCACCCGTTTCGCCTTTTTTAGCGGCGCGGCATTTCACCTCGGATCGACGGCCAGGTTCCCGCAACGATTTCCTGCATGTGCGCAAGGGCAGCGGCCTCATCGCCCGCCGTGACCACACTTTGCACCACAACATAGGCCCAGCGATTCGCTTGGAAATGTCGCAGCCGATCACGCACATCGCGCCATTGCATGCCGGGCAACGTCGGCTCGACGGCCTCGCCCCCCACAAACCAGTAGGCAAATAAAGAACTGATCTGCACGCGCCGATTTTGCGCATCGACCGCCGCATGCTCGACGCGCAACACCGTCGCCGCCACCGCCTCAAGTTCTGCCTGGAACTCATGCCGGAAACGTCCCTCGATCGTCCACCCCTGCCCGACCAGACAGAGCTCGGGCCGGTGGATCGACGTGCGATCCCGCCCACTCAACACGACAGAGACAAAAACCTGCTTATTCAAACTAGCCAACGACACGTAGTTCTTCCGCGCATACCCCGTGTCGGGCGGTAGCACCTCGCGCTCGAGTGCGGAGACCTCGACCGAACGACCGATCCACTCCCTGCCGACAAACCCCGGCAGCTCGGCCGGATTCGCTCCATCCTCCGTCAACTGCACGCCTGCGAGTCCACCCGTCGGCCGTGCGTCCAGCCGCCACGCCGCAAGGCACACCGCAATTGCCACGACCACCACCGCACTCGCCACAGCCCACGGCCGCAGTAACGCCGACACGCTGACGACCGGCGACGCGGCCGTGCTCACGTCACCACGCTCGGCCGATTTGAAACCGACTCGTCGCAGCAACGCCGTCGTCCCCAGCAAAAGCCCCAGCACCACCAAAAACACCACCAGGCCCGAGGCTTCATGCACGCGACTTCCCGCCGCCTGGCCAAATTTTTCTCCCACCAGGACGAGCACGAGCACGCGCGCGATGTTGCCGATAACGACATAGGGCAGCGCAGCCGCCACCAAGACCGCCCGCGCCACCCAGGAACGAAAGCCGATATAACCAACCAACAGCGCCAGAGCCAGCAACGCCACCAGCGAGCGTATGCCGGAGCAGGCCGCCGCGACGTCGTATTGGAAACGCCCATCGGGCGAGAACAGCTGCGTACCGTTGCGCACGAGCGAGATTCCGAGTTTTTGCGCCAGTGCGTAGGCACCGTCCGTAACCACCAGCCTGAGACTAAATCCGAGCGAATCGACAAAACTCACCGGCACCGCGAGCAACATAAAGCCCAGCGGAAAAACCGCCGCCCGGCCCCAGCGCCGCCCGCCCGCCAACGCCAACACGCCCCAGAAAAACACGAGAAACGCCACGATCGAAACGCGCGTTTGCTGCGCCGCATAACCCACCAGATGCAACGCCAGCCCGCCCAGCAACGCGACCGGCACCCGCCAGCCCGCCGGTACGCGCCCGGTCGTCGTACCTTCTTGGATACGCAAGTTCCGCCAGAACAACCAGCCAGCGACCAGCACCACGAGCAGCCCGTGCTGCGTCTCCGCCGCTGGGTCGAACCATTGCGAACCCCACCAATAAAACAGCGAACGCGAGTGGATATAGCCCTGCGTCGCATTACCAAAAAATTGCAAAACTATCGCTCCCGCCAAAGCACACACCAGCGCAGCCACACAAACCTGACGATTTGCAAACTGGTTTCTTGCGGTTTGGAAAATCATGTCCTACACAACAACCACCCACCGGCAGCGTTTTTCCAAGCCTGCAATGAAACTGCTCGTATTTGCCCAGACCCCACCACCCCACCACGGTCAGAGCGCGATGATCCGCCTCATGCTCGAGGAACTCGGCCGTCCAGGCCAGGCTTTCAAACTGTATCACGTCAATCTGCGCCTTTCGGAAGATTCCGCCGACGTGGGCCGCTGGCGCTTGAGCAAAGTCGTGCCGCTGCTCGGCGCTTGCCTGAAAGCACTCGTGATCCGCTGGCGACACGGCCCGATGGCGCTCTATTATGTACCTGCTCCGGCTAAACGCGGCGCGCTATACCGCGACTGGGTGGTAATGGCGCTATGCCGCCCGTTTTTTCCCCAACTCGTGTTGCACTGGCACGCCGTCGGCCTCGGGCACTGGCTCGAAAACTCGGCGAAAACCATCGAGCGCCGGATCACCCGCCGCTTGCTGGGCAAAGCCGATCTCTCGATCGTGCTCGCGCCAGAAGTCGCGGGCGACGTGGCTATACTCTGGCCAAAACGAGTCGCCATCGTCCAAAACTCCCTCTCCGAATCCGGCGTGCTCCCGCCGCCCCGACACCGCAAAGCCGGAGAGTGCTTTGAGATTTTGTTCATCGGCCTGTGCAGCGAAGAAAAAGGTTTCTTCGACACTCTGGATGCGTTCGCCCTGCTCCATGCACGCAACCCCGGCGCCTACCGGCTGACCATCGCCGGCGCCTTCGACAGCGAAGCCGCCGAGCAGCGCTTCCTGGACCGGGCCCGAGAGTTCAAGACGGCCGTGCGCTTCCTCGGCTTTGTCGGACCAGAAGCCAAACGAAAACTTTTCACCGAGAGCGACGTGCTGTGCTTCCCCACGTATAACCAGCACGAAGGCCAGCCGCTCGTGCTCATCGAGGCGCTCGCGCATGACGTACCAATTGTTACCACCAAATGGCGCGCGATCCCCGACATGCTCCCGCGAAAATTCGTCTGGTACGTGGATCAACGCCGCCCCGACCAGATCGCCGAATCCATTTTCAAAGCCCGGCAAGAAGGCGAACCCAACGGTGTCCTGCGCGAGCACTACCTGCTAAACTTCACGCCCGCCCAGCACGTGAGCGCATTGAAAAGGGCATTGCTCTCAATCGAAGCTGCATCGTAGCAAATGCCCACTGCCCTCTACTCCGAAGATAGATTTTCTGGAACCTACTATTACTCGAAATCGTCCTACGGTCCACTCCAGTATTCGAGCCATTGATGGACGCTCACCTCCCCCGGCAGACCAAGCTGCAACCTGCGTGACAATTCAGAGCTGTTGATCTGCGCTACATTTCCGCCAGTTTCTTCACTCGTGTATTATTTAACAGCACATGTGAAGGACATTGAACCATGACGGTCCGAGTTCTAGCCGTCCTTCAGGTCGATCCTCCCGAGAGTGGGCAGGCGCTTATGAACCGCATTCTTCTCGAGTCGCGTTTTACCGGGATCGAGTTGGTTCATGTGGATGCCAGCTTCTCGCGACAAATGTCCGATATGCGATCTGTTGCCTGGCGCAAGTTATGGAAGCTCTTTTGGCTTCCCGCACGGATCATTGTGGCAAAGTTTCGCAGCGGCTCCGATATTCTTCTCTATTCTCCGTCTGGCCCAACCCGGAGTGCTGCGATCAAAGATGCCTGGATCTTGGGCCTATCACGGCCTTTTTTCAGAACGACTGTCTTTCATGTTCACGCGAGTGGCATTGGCGATTACCTTAAGGCCACTCGTACAACTTGGGCTGGGATTGCGCGTCACGCATTGTATCATCCGACTTGGTTGATTCGGCTATCGCCCGCCACGCCGCGCGACGATATAGCACTCATTGCCCGTCACACCGCGAGCATTCCGAATTGTATCAGAGATGAAGCAGAGCTTCTTGCGATCCACCGCACGGCGACGGTTGACGGGCCATTGCGAATTCTCTTCGTCGGGCTGCACATTCCGAGTAAAGGGCTTCGCATCCTTCTTGACGCTATTATTGAACTGAAACGTGAAGGTATAATTGTATATATTGAAACGTTGGGCAGCTTTAGTGACCCTGTTTTCGCTAATGAGTGCCGTGAGACAATTCAGACCGAGAACCTAAACGAGCATTTTCGCTTTCTGGGTCCTGTTTTCGGCGCGCAGAAGATCGGCGCTTTCGCCCGCGCAGATCTCATGGTTTTCCCCACCTATTTTGACAGTGAAACACTTCCCCTCGTCGTTATTGAGGCCATGGCCGCTGGCCTTCCGGTTATCTCCACTCGCTGGAGAGGAATCCAGGACCTCATCGATGACGGCCGAACGGGCTTCCTGATTGAGCCCCGACAAACCGCTCCTGTAATTACTGCAATCAAAACTATCCACCTGGATAGGAACCTGATTCGTGCGATGGGCGATGCAGCCCGCGAACGATTCAAACAAAACTATTCACAAGCGGCCTTTCGCTCCGCCTGGCAAAAGACCCTCCTCGCCATCGTCAACACACCCTGACATGCATGCAGATCGAATTCTCATAACGGGTGGTTCCGGTTTTATCGGGACAGCGCTCGTTTCCCTTTTGCAGCACGCAGGGGCTGAGGTGCGCAACATCGACCTGGCTCCGCCGCAAATCGACGAGCATCATTCAGTTTGGATCAAGGGAAGCGTTTTGGATGAAGGGGCGGTTCGCGCCGTTGCTGACGCGTTTCGCCCTACTCATCTGGTTCATCTCGCAGCCGAGACCAGTATTGAAACCACCGGGAAGCGATTGTCCGAGATGTATCCGGTCAATGTCTGCGCGACCGACGTTCTAGCAAATGCGCTCGTCGGCCATCCCCTGCAGCTGTCCATCTTCGTCTCGACGCAATATGTCTGCGGCCCACAAGGCGGACTGCCGCGGGATGACACTCATTTTTTCCCGCACACTGAATATGGGGAAAGCAAAGTCGCGATGGAGAAAACCGTTCGCCAGCGCTGGACGTCGCCCTATGTGATTGTGCGTCCCACCTATGTGTGGGGACCCCACCACACGAAGTATTTCCGGGATGTGTGTCATACGCTGGCTCGTGGCACCTACTGCCACCCGGGCGGGACCCCAGTGATCCGCGCCTACGCCTATGTCGATACCGTAGCCCAAATGATTATCGATGCCCTCGCCCGGCCGGACCTTACCGGTCGAGTCTTATACGCCACTGATCGCCCGGAAGACAGCTACGCGTTCGTGAACCGCCTGAGCTTGGCGCTCCGGGGCCGCCCTGCACGACGTGCCCCCCGCCTCCTGCTCAAAGGACTGGCCCTCATCGGAGACCGTTGGCGGCGCTGCCCCATGAATAGCTTCAGATACCGCAGCATGACCACCGACTACCCGGTGCCCTACACATATACTTTCGACCAACTGGGCGAACCCAAGCCGGACCTCACCGCCGGCGCCGTGGCCACCGCTCACTGGTTCCACAACCTGCCGTAAGCCGAAATAGGCTTGGGCAACGCGCCGGTTTTGATCCAGAACCATTCGACTGCCCTTGAAAATCCCCGTCCACCATGTCCGCGATTGATCCTGCCAAGGGAAACGCCGTCCACGACCAGGCGACACGCGGGCATCGCAGCACGCTCGTCTCCCAATCCGTGCGTCTTTTGTGCAAGGTAGTGAGTATTCTTATTGTGGCACGATTGGTTGCCCCTTCCGACTACGGACTACTGGCGATGGCCGCCAGCATCACGCTTTTACTTTGGATGTTTCGCGATCTCGGTCTAGGCACGGCCGCAATCCAAGCCCCCGACTTATCTCCGGGGCTTTGCGCGAGCCTTTTTCGTGCTCAGTTAATACTCGGCATTGCGCTCATGTTGATCACCTGCGCGACCAGCCCGGTGGTCGCTTGGTTCTACGGCCAGAAGCAACTCGTTCCGCTGCTTCTGTTTTCGAGCCTGAGTTTCCTGTTCATCGGCATAGCCGGATTACCTCGCACGATCTTGTTCCGATCACTGCGCTTCGACGAAATCAACCTCATCGAAACAATCTCTGCCATCACCGCTACCACGGGCATGATCGTGGCCGCCGCCTTGGGTGCAGGCGCCTACTCTCTCGCCCTCTTCGGTGTGCTTGCTGATTTCATCTGGGCTGTGTTCGCGTGGAAATATGAACCCTGCCTTAAGCTGACGCGCGCCTCGCGCGAAAACATCGCTGGTCTCGCCAAGACCGGACGTGGACTCAGCTACTTTCAAGCGCTCAACTATCTCTCCCTTCAAGCCGAGATCGTCGGCGTCGGACAATATCTCGGCACGTTTTCCCTCGGCCTTTACAGCCGCGCAACCCAGATGCTCGCGCTGCCGACCACACACCTCGCCGAACCATTATCACAGGTGACACTCACCGCTCTCTCGCGCCTCGCCAGCGCCCCGGAAGAATTCAAAAAACAGGCCGCCTCCGGCATAAGCATCATCGCCTACCTTGTTCTGCCAATCGCTGCACTGTGCGTCGCGGTCCCGGAGGAGGTCGTGAAAATCCTCCTCGGTTCGCAATGGACCGAAGCCGCACCGCTCCTTCGCTGGCTCGCAGTCAGCGCCGCCTTGAGCCAAGTCACCCTAGTCGCCCAGTCCATCGCCATTGCCGTCAATCAATCACATCGTCTGATTTTCACCGCGGTCGTCACACTGATGGCCTTGATCGCCGCCGTGGTGATCGGCCTGCCGCACGGATCAAACGGCGTCGCGCTCGCAGTCGCCGTAGCCAATTTATTGCTCTTTCTCCCACGGCTGATGTGGCGCCTGCAAGGATCACCCGTTTGTGTTTCAGATTTTCTCCACCCCCTGGCCGGCCCGTTCGTTACCGCGCTGATCCTTGGCCTAGGGTCCTTCGGCGGCCGGACGTTCTGCCCAACTGAAAACTATATCCTACGGCTGCTTACCGCCATCGCAGGCGGCGCGCTATTTCTAGGCATCACTAGCCTACTATCGACAAAACTGCGCAACGAATGGCGCGTCGTGTGGGGGCATCTTCCCTGGGCCGCTAAGACACCGCCCACTTTGACAACACCCCCAGCCGATGCGCTGTAGCGTTCGCAACTAACCGCCACGCACCCAGCCCTCGCGTCCGCAACACCATGATCGCACAGCGGACAAAATGTACAAAACTGCCGTGCCCATTTTGCGCGCGTACGATGCAACCCATGGCTAGATAAGCACGCCGTGCCTCCCGCGCATATCTGCGGCGCACGATGCGCCACGTCGCCTGATAAGCTTTCCAAACAACTTCGCCTCGATGCACCCGCGCCGCACCGACCTGCGGATGAACCGTCACTAGACTGCGTGCACAATTGGGCACAAACTGCACACCGTTTCGCTCGATAAACCGGTGCGCGAAAGCTTCATCCTCCCCTGCCCGCAGCCTCTCATCAAACCATACTTGCGGTTCGCGGCGGTGAAAAAGCATGGGGGTCCCCCAATTGGCCGCTATCAACAAATCGTCTCCCCGGAACTCAGCCCGCGAAACCTGCCGAGTGCGGCGGCGATGCGGCAACACCACTGTATATCCACACAAAACCAGCGGAGCCCCGGTATCCCTAGCAAGAGATAATTGCGCGGCCACCTTGCCCGGCTCGTATTCGTCGTCGTCGTCCAAATAAGTAATCCACTCACCCTTCGCAGCCTTCAAACCCAAGTTGCGCGCACCCGCAGCACAAGGCGCATGCGGAAGCGCCACCACCACCACCCGAGGATCGGATAGCAGGGTTGCCCATTCCGGCTTCGCGGCGATTGGCGGTGTCTGGCGGTTGCTGTCGATAAGCACGACTTCCAAGTCAGTCCAGCTTTGCCGCAACACACTCGCCAAAGCCCGCGGCCAGAGCTCCGATCGGTCACAAGTTGGCAGGATAACGGATACGGCGGGCATGGAATCCTAATTGGGCTGCGTGTTCTCAAACGGAAGTGCTTTCACTAACTGCTCCGTAGGATCACCAAGTTGCTTTCGTCGGCAGATTAGAATTAACGCCGACGGCAGAGCGAAATTCTGCACCCACAGTGAAGCATCGCCATGAAGAAAATAGAAAAAAGTAACCATGGAAAACCACTGCGCACTCACCAAGTAGCAAAAACGATCAAACCAAGTCTGACTATCCATGGGCACCTGCCGAACCCGCCGAACCAACTCTAATGCGATTCGCGAAACAATATATATATATATCAGGGCACAAATAAAACCCGGCAGTCCTGTCTTCAGCAAAAGCCCAAGAGTGCCATTATAAAAAATTCCGTTCACGTAACCTGTCGTCACGTTGTCATTCACCGTATCGGTCGGAAGTAGATCCAAGCGCTCCATACCAAATCCGCGCCCCAACAGCGCATACTTGGGAATATCCTTCACCGCCAGCTCCAGAATTCCAATACGGTCCTTGATCGTATCAGTAGCATTTCGCTCAGCGAGCGGATCGACTTCAATACCCGGCAAGAATGAAATCGAGCGCTGCACCGGCAGCGGCAGATGCTCCGCTACAATGTACAATGTGACAGTAAAAGCCACCACGACACACAAGCCCACGATCATCCTAAGCGGATTCCAAAACCGTTGGAAAATCGATAAGGACACAAGTGTCGTAAATACCATCACGGCCAAAGTGCGATGGCCCGAGGCGAGCCCCATGATCAGAAGCCCCAGCATCATTGGACCCGCCACGAAAAAATACCGCCCGAACAAATCGCGCAACGGTGCCGCGGTCCAAATGCAGGCAAGCCCAGCCGCAGCAACGTACCACAACGATTGAAACCTCCACATACCGGTAACCTCGAAACCCACCACAAAATTGATCGCATCCGTCGGCAACTCGAAAAAAAACAAAATCCTCTGCATCGAGCCCCCAGTCAGAGAAAATGCGAGGTCGGAAACAAGATATGTCAATGACATCAGCCAGCCAACAACTGTCACCCAAAAGAGCTGTCTCCTCGATGGATCTGCAACGATGATTAATAGTGGAACCACCGCCAAAATGACTTGTTGTACATAAAAGCGCCCACCCATCTGCCCGCCGCCAAACGCACGAAAACCCACGCCACGAAATAACATTAGCGACACTAGTACTATAATATACCCCGCCAGCGCTACCAACGCCCTGCGCTCCAGCCTATCAAACTTCAACTCTGCTATTTTTTGCCGATTCAACAACCCATAAGCCAGCAAACTTGGCCACGCCAGCAGCGCACACAGTTCCCACCAAAACGGGCGGCCGGGAAAAAACGGCACGATCAACGCCGCTGGTTGCAGCGCGATCACCAGCCACGCGAGCGTGCGTGCATTGACGGATAGCGTACCGACATAAAGCAGTCCGGCGAATCCGGCAAAAACCATGTAAGGCGAATCCGCCAGCGTCGCACCCGCCCAAATAGCAAAGAGACAAGCTGCCACCACAATCATCCAGCGACGAAAGCCGAGTCCATCGGCTCCGGGGAAAAGTGAGGGCGGCATGCTCAGAGCGATTAAAGATCGGCACGCCCGGCGCAACCGCGAAAGCACTGGCCAGCCATGATCCCGGCGCACACCGAGCAGAAATCTCTCGATCCGTTTAACGCAAAGCCCGCGAAGAAAAACCTCTGACGCAAAGATCACAAAGCTGTCCGCCGACCTTTGCGTTCCTTCGCGAACTTCGTGTTCAAAACTCCGTGCCCGCTCATTTGCGGTTATAAATCTGCGCCCATCTGCGCAATCTGCGGATTCAACGGTCGGTTTAGATTGAACCCAGTTCTGCGGACGGCCCGGCGGTCCGTCCCTACCACTACCCCCTGTGTACCGGCTCCCGATTTCCTCCGCCGAAATTAGCGTCTATTCGCGTTCATTAGCGGTTAAAAAAAGTTCGGCCCAACTCGATCCGTTTAACGCAAAGCCCGCGAAGAAAAACCCCTGACGCAAAGATCACAAAGCCGCCCTCCGTCCTTTGCGTTCCTTCGCGACCTTCGTGTTCAAAACTCCGTGCCGTTCATTTCCGGTAATAAATCTGCGCCCATCTGCGCAATCTGCGGATTCAACGGTCGGTTTAGGTTGAACCCAGTTCTGCGGACGGCCCGGCGGTCCGTCCCTACCCCGAACCCCTGTGTACCCGACTGCCGATTTCCTCCGCCGAAATTAGCGAATATTCGCGTTCATTAGCGGTTAAAAAAAGTTCGACCCAACTCGATCCATTTAACGCAAAGCCCGCGAAGAAAAACCTCTGACGCAAAGATCACAAAGCCGCCCGCCGACCCTTGCGTTTCTTCGCGAACTTCGTGTTCAAAATTCTGCGCCGTTCATAAGCGGTGAAATATCCTGCGTCGCTCCGCCTCCACGGTTGCCATTCGCAAACGCGTTGTTTTGGTCGGAAGACTGCCTGTGAACGAATCGGTTCTCACCAACTACCTCAGCATTTTTAAGCGGAACACCCACGGGCGTTTCGACTGGATCACGCCTGTGATGATGCTGTGTCTGTGTTCGATCGGCGTGGCTTTCATTTATAGTGCGCAGTACGCCGGTCATGTGCCGTTTTCGATCAAAGACGGGGTGCTCCGCGGCATCATCAACTTGCTGAAAACGTTCTGGTTTAAACAGGTCTTCTTCATCGGGACGGGCGCGATGCTCTATCTTTTTATTTCGCTGATCGATTATCGGGTATGGTTGAGCCTGGCGCACTGGTTTTACCTGGCGTGCTTGGTGCCGTTGGTGCTCGTGCTGTTTATCGGCAACGAGGTTTACGGCGCGTCGCGCTGGCTGGACCTGGGTTTTTTCAACTTTCAGCCCTCGGAAACCGCCAAGGCGGCGGTGTTGCTCATCGTCGCCAGCATCCTCGCGCGCTCGCAGGTCGGCACGATTGCGCAATCATTGGGCGTACTGGGGAAATTGGCTCTTGCGGTGGGTCTGCCCATGCTGTTGATCCTTTTGCAACCTGACCTTAAGTCGGCCATCGTGCTCCCACCCATGGTGTTTTCCATGCTTTATGTCTCCCGACTTTCGACGCGTTTTTTCGCGGGAGCCTTGGGCGCGTTCCTTTTAGTCGTGGGCGTCGTGGCGCTGGATAGTTATAATTACGTGCGGTTTATGGAAGCGCACGACTACTCGTACATCCGCGACAAGGGCAAATACGAGACGCAGGCGCTTTTCCCGCTGCACGATTATCAGCGCAACCGCATCCTGACGTTCGTCGCGCCGGACGTGATCGATCCGACCCGCACGAAAGACGCGTGGAATCTGACCCAGTCGCAGATCTCGATTGGCTCAGGCGGCTTGACCGGCAAGGGTTGGACCAAAGGCACACAAGCCCAGCTCGGCTACCTGCCCTCGGCGGTCGCACATAACGATTTTATCTTCTCGGTCATTGCCGAGGAGGAAGGTTTTTTGGGAAGCTTAACGGTTCTCAGCCTGTTTGGAGTAGTGATGTTTAATGGAGTTCGCATCGCCGGTCTCGCGAGAGATCGCTTCGGCAAACTGCTCGCCATCGGCGTGACAGTGCTGTTTGCGGTGCATGTCTTTGTTAACATCGCGATGACATTCGGGATGGTGCCCATCACGGGCATACCGCTTCCCTTCATCAGCTACGGAGGCTCCTTCGTGCTTAGTTGCTGCTTGCTGCAAGGACTGGTCCAGAGCGTCTATCGCTTCAGGAAGGATTTCTCATGAAATCGCTTCTTCGCGCTATCGACCGCTCTGCCGGAATTTCCTGCGCCGCAACCCAAGCGCCCGGGGCTACCGTGGAAACCCACGAAAACACGCCACATGAGCGATACAACCCAACCCAACCCCAACGAAAACGACGTCCCGCCCCAGGACGACGCCCATAAATATGACGAGGAGCTCGCCAATCCTCCGCCGACCACCAACGCCGACCCCGTCAACCCCGCCGAACTAAAAGCCGGCGCCAAAGAACGGGCCCAGCAACGCCCGCTTCTCCAGAAAATCCTCTCGGTATTCAAGAAGGAGAAAACCTCCTTCCGCGAACTCATCATCAATTCCGAACCGCTCGAAAAACGCGTCGCCCTCCTCATCGACGGCACGCTCGAGAAGTTCGAAATCGAACGCGAGTCCGACAACCGCATGGTTGGCGGCATCTATAAAGGCCGTATCAAGAATCTGGATGCCGGCCTCAAAGCCGCGTTCGTCGACATCGGCTACAGCAAAAACGCCTTCCTCCATTACTGGGACATGCTCCCGGCCGCCGCCGATTCGTCCGTCGAAGTCGTGCGCGTCAACAAGCGCAAAGACGCCCCGCCGCGTCCCGCCGAACCCACCGTCAAAGACATCCCCGGCATGTATCCGCCGGGCACCGACATCGTCATCCAAGTGACGAAAGGCCCGATCGGCACCAAAGGACCGCGCACCACGACCAATCTCGCCCTGCCCGGCCGTTACCTCGTGCTCATGCCGTTCTCCGACCAATGCGGTATCTCCCGCAAGATCGAAGACCACAAGGAGCGCTCCCGCCTCAAGCAGATGATCAACGAGCTCACCATTCCCGAAGGCATGGGCGTGATCGTGCGCACCGCCGGCGAAGGCAAGAAGACCCGTTACTTCATCCGCGACCTGCACCTGCTGCTCAAGACCTGGACCCGTATTCAGGAAAAATTACAGAGCGACCGCGCCCCGGCCTGTTTGTATCAGGAACCCGATCTCGTCGAACGCACCGTGCGCGATTTCCTCACCGAGGAAGTTGACCGCGTCCTCATCGACAACGCCGAGGACCACGCCCGCACGCAGAAACTCGTGGCCCAGATCAGCAAACGCTCCGCCTCGAAAATCGCCGTCTACAAGGACAACATTCCGATCTTCGAGCGCTTCAACATCGAGCGCCAGATCGAGCAGACCTTCCAACGTCGCGTCCCGCTTCCCTCCGGCGGCGAAATCGTGATCGACGAAACCGAGGCGCTCATCGCCGTCGACGTCAACACCGGCTCCCACAAGAACCGCGGCGGCGACGAGAAGAACACCATCTACGCGGTGAATCTTGAGGCTGCTCAGGAAATCGCCCGCCAGATCCGCCTGCGCAATCTCGGTGGCCTCATCATCATGGACTTTATCGACATGAAAGAGCGCCGCCATCGCAACGCCGTCTACGAAAAGATGGTCGCCGCGATGTCCGAGGACAAAGCCAAGAACCACATCCTCCCGATCTCGCAGCTCGGCATCATGCAGATGACGCGCCAGCGCCAGCAGGAATCGCTCTCGAGCAATTTGTACACCGATTGCCCGTACTGCCGTGGCCGCGGTATTGTGAAATCGGCTACAACGATGTCGGTCGAGTTGCAGCGCAAGTTGTCCTCCGTCGTCCGCCGCCTCCAGATGCGCAACGACGGCAAGGAATACTCGCTCCGCGTGCTCGTACACCCCTCGATCCTCGAACGCCTCCGCAGCGAAGACGCCGAGCTCCTGGTGCGTATGGAGAAGTTGTTTGGTGTGAAGTTAGCCTTCCGCGCCGACCTCAACTACCACGTCGAAAACTTCAAAATCATCAACGCGATCACGAACGAAGAGTACCGTTGAGCTACAGGCCGGAACACCAGCGTTCCGGCCTTTGTTTTTTTAAACTCGGCGACACGGTTTCAACCAACGAAACGTGTCGCCGATTTGTTTATCGAGGTACCTCGGGCAAAAGCTCATTTCCCAAACCAGAAGGTAAGCAATGCCTCCAACCGCGACCGCCAGCGTCAGGGTCAGCCATCTAGCCAAAAACTATGGCCCGGTCGAAGCGGTGCGGGATGTCAGCTTCGAACTTTTCCCCGGTGAAATCTTCGGGCTGCTTGGACAAAACGGCGCCGGAAAAACCACCACGATCGAATGTCTGCTCGGACTCCGAAGTCCCGATGTGGGCACGATCACAATTCAGGAAATCGATATCCAGGCCGACCCTGCGCGCGCCCGGCAGCGCGTCGGTGCGCAGCTGCAATCGGCGGCCCTGCAGGACAAAATCACTCCGCAAGAAGCGTTGCAGCTCTTCGCCTCATTTTATCCTAAACCAGCTGACACCGACAGCTTGCTCACGCAATTTGGCCTGACCGACAAAGCCCGCGCGCCCTTCGACTCACTTTCCGGCGGACAAAAGCAACGCCTGTTCCTCGCCCTCGCGCTGATTAACGATCCAGAGATCCTGATTCTCGACGAGCCCACCGCCGGCCTCGATCCGCAAGCGCGTCGCGAACTCCACCGGATCATCGCCGGGCTGAAATCCGCCGGACGCACCGTGCTCCTCTGCACGCACAATCTCGAAGAAGCCAGCACGCTGTGCAACCGGATCGGCATTCTCCACCAAGGCCGGATCATCGCCAGCGCCACGCCAGCCGAACTCATCGCCAAAGCTCACGCCCATCCGTGGATCTCGTTTCGCACGGCTCGCCCGCTCGACTCCGCACGGTTGGCGGTCTTGCCAAATGTGACGAGCCACAAGCCAGAGGGTAACGGCTGGCAGGTCGAGACTACGGAAATCAACCGAACCATCAGCAGCCTTGCACGCATCCTCGAAGCCGACAAAAACGAGATGCTCGACCTGCAGATCCACCAACCGACCCTGGAGGACGTGTTCATTGAATTGACCGGCCAGGCGTGGTCCGAAGACAAACCGGAGGAAACGTCATGAGCGCAGGCAAATTACTCTCCGGCCTGGCTCAGCATTTTCTACTCAGCCTGAAGCTGAATTTTCGGAGCACGCAGGCGCTGGTCTACGGCTATTTCGTGCCGATCTTTTTCCTCGTGGCGTTCGGCAGTGTATTCAGAGGTGAGATACCGCCACTGCTTCATCAAATGGGCCAGTTGCTCACAATCAGCATCCTCGGAGGAGCCTGCTTCGGTTTGCCCACGGCCTTGGTCGCCGAGCGCGAGCGTGGCGTGTGGCGGCGCTACCGGCTGCTGCCCGTGCCCACCGGCAGCCTCATCGCGAGCACGCTATTGGTCCGCCTCATCATCGTCGGCTCTGCGGCGGCGATTCAAATCCTGCTCGCAAGACTGGTTTACCAAACGCCGCTGCCCGGACATTCAGGTCAGATCTTTCTGGCGTTTATTTTTGTCTCTTTTGCTTTTCTCGGTCTCGGCCTGCTGGTCGCCGCACTCGCCAACGACGTGCCCGCCGTCCAGGCCCTCGGCCAATGTTTATTTCTGCCAATGATCATGATCGGCGGCGTGGGCGTCCCGTTGGCGGTATTGCCTGATTGGGCTCAACGCGTCGCAGGCTTCATGCCCGGACGTTACGCGGTCGATTTACTGCAGCGCTGCTTCACCGACCCGAACGGTCTGCAAGGGGCAACTTTTAGCATGATCGCCCTCGTCGTCATCGGAACTGCTGCGGGCGGAATCGGCTTGAAACTCTTCCGCTGGGAATCTGGTCGCCGCGTAAATCGCTCAACCTTTGCCTGGATGGGGATCGCACTGCTGGCATGGGTTGCCGTCGGGCTCGCCGCCACGGCAACCGGTAGGCTCGATCCGGTTCAGCCCGATGCCGTCGCCTACGAATCGATCACCGAAGAGCAGATCGACCAAATCACTTACGAGGGCTTGCCGGGCGATAACGAACTCGTCACCCGGTTGTCGCCACCTTTCAAACCAGACAAGACACCGGAGCGCGCGCGCGCATTTGCGCACCAACTCAAAACCTGGTCCCTCGGCTACGCCGAAGATCCGGGACAAGCCGTGCGCAACCTCCTGAGTGTTGCCGCGATTGCAGACATCGGTGCTGACTTGCGCGAAGCCGAGATCGGCCGCGTGGTTTTCGACGAGTTGCGAGCGCGTTACGAGCATGACCAACTTTGCCACATCCTAGCCTGGGTCATTCTACGACCGAGCGACGGACAAGTAATCACTCGCGTTCCTGAGCTCCGGTTAAGGCGCAATTTATCCGAATCCATGGTTCGCGAGCGCTCCGTTCTCTACGCAAAAAAATACCTCGGCCGACTGTTGCGTAAACTTCCGGACTGATCCCAGCGTCCCCGGATTTTTAGTTTTACGGTAGGGACGGTCAGCCTTGGCCGTCCGTTTTCTTCGGCACGCCCTACCCATAACGGCTACGAGTTTTCTGGACCTGCTCTGGAATTCATTTGTGTGGAAACTTTCTCCAATATGCAGTCTCGCGATCTATCCTTCAACACCTTCGCCACACTACGATCGATGACTGACGTAACACTTCAAACCACACGCATGCTTTGCAACAACCTCACTGCGCTGGCGCTCATCGCCACGCTCGGCCTATCGTCAGCGACAGCCACCGAACCGGTGCTAGTGAGTTCCCCAATCTTCATCGAAGGAAAACGACCGAACTCGTACTCAATCGC
Source organism: Verrucomicrobiota bacterium (assembly GCA_016721945.1). Lineage (GTDB taxonomy): Bacteria > Verrucomicrobiota > Verrucomicrobiia > Opitutales > Opitutaceae > JADKHC01. The sequence goes on from JADKHC010000008.1 coordinate 87,595, forward strand.
GACAACGACGATTGAGTTTAGCCCTAATCAGCTCGAGGCGAGCAGTGCAGGTCTTTCTGAAAGTGCCCCAAACTTCTTCGCCGCGTCGAGTGGTGCACGCTCCTTCAACGACACCTTTGCGCTCCGTGGCCTCACCAACACTCCTATTTTTGGCGATCCAGCTGTTACGTTTTACCTCGACGATATTCCCCTCGGCGGCGGGTTCACCACGCCGGATGTTTTTTGCGGCATAACGCTAGCCGAACTGCACCGCGGTCCTGGACATAACACGATTTTCGGGCAGGCCGGCCCTGCGGGTGTCGTCCAGCTAACCACGCCCAACCCGGAAACAAAAGCCTTTGGTGAAATCAATGCGCGCGCGGGAAACTTCTCCGCTCGCAACGCTTCCATTTCAGCAGGCAGCGTCAGCGGTCAAAAAGCGGACGTATTCATCAGCGCCCAGCACGGAACCCGAAACGGTTACATCTACAACCAACTGCTAGGTCTAGATATCGACCATCGACAATCAAGCGCCGCCCTGGCCCGACTTAATTTTTATCCCACTGAAACGTTCAAACTGACATTGATCGCCCAGTCACTCCGGGCACGCGACGGCGAGCAACCGCTGGTTCCGCTCAACGGACCGCTTTACACCATTGATCGAAATAATTCCGGGGAAACCAATCTCGATACTCGCAATGCCGGGCTCACGGCCGCGGCCATAACTTCATGGGGACGCGTGTCGCTAACCAGCAGCGTGAACGATTGGAAACTCGGGCCCTACCGCAGCGTTCTCGCCTTCGGACCAGCCGAACTCCTCAACGATGTTCAGCTAGCGCAGCGCAACTATAACCAAGAGTTAAAACTAGCTTCATCGGACAGAGGTGACTTTCGCTGGCATTCCGGATTATTCTATTCCGACAGATCGACCACGGGCACCTTCACCCGCGCTTTTGGCCCATTTGTGCTCGAGGATTCTTCATACACCATCGACACAACCCACCTGGCAGCCTTCGGCGAAACCTCCCTCACCGTGCAAAGCGCCGTGACACTCACCGCCGGGCTACGAGTTGAAGAAGTGAAAAAATCCTTCGGCCGCAACGAGCGCACTCCGTCAAACCAAGCTTATACACTCCAACACAGATCGTCGGCGTTGACTCCAAAACTTGAGGCAGGTTACGAGCCCACACAAAACCTCCGCTTTTTTGGTTCAGTTGGAGCAGGCTTCAAACCCGGCGGCTTTTCGGCCTTTACGGGCAACCGTTCGCTCGCCGCTTTCGGACCTGAACGAACCCTGGCCCTGGAAGGCGGTGTGTCGCATTCAGCTTTTCACGACACGCTCACATGGACCGCACGTGCGTTTGTGTATAATATTCGTGGATACCAAATCGAGCGCTCCTTTGCCACCGGCGCAGCAACCGATGACTATCTGGTCGTCAGCGCGCCAAGAGCCCGCTCAACTGGTTTCGAACTTGAGGCAACTTGGCGTCCTGCGAAAGCCCTGAGCATAACCGCTGGCTATGGCCGAACCCAGGTCATCTTGCGTGATTTCACCGACCCATTCACCGGGCAAAGCCTCGACGGCAACCGCGCGCCCTACGTTCCAAGCTATGACTTCTCCCTTCGTTGCGACTATAAACACGCCAGCGGCTGGTTCATTACGGCGAAATTATCGACCAACGGGAAAACCTATTACACGGAATCTGAAAATGACGCGTTTGCTCAAAGAAACTACAGCCTACTCGGTGCCCGTGCGGGCTTCGCCGCTGGCCATTGGCGCTTCTCGCTTTTTGCAGAAAATATTCTGAATCGAGATTACTATAGTTCAATTTCAGCTGGCACAAACCATGGGACACCCGGCGCGCCTCGCACCCAAGGCCTAGAGGTACAGTACGCCTTCTAGGGCAGACCGCCCTCGAGAGGCCGGTTAAGCCTGCTCAAGACAATAACCGAGCACGGAGATCCGAAACCGACGATAACGCCCGGCGCTTTTTTTGGGATTGGTTCGGAACGCTAGTTCTACCAGCTTGTCCAGCAGGTGGTAACACCTCCTGCCTCAGCCCATCAAACGCTCTGCTCATTTTTTATGCTCCTCCGTCTCATCGCCACTGCTGCCCTGACCCTGTCACTCATGCTCGCTGGTTGCGCCTCACACCAAAAAATGGCCAACCTCGATGACACCGCAAAGGTTTCAAAATCCACCAAGTCAGTTTACCTGATGACGGTGACGTTGCGGAACACCTTCGTCCCGAGCTACCAGCCCAAACTACAAACGGTCAAGCTGCTAAAGATCACCGGACCCGACACCAGTAAAGTTATCCAACACGAGGCCGACCTGCTCTCTAGAAACGAAACCAACTCGGCCACGACCGGCAGCAGTTACCTGCTCCGCCTCGAAATCGAACCCGGCGAATACTCGATCCTCGGCCTCGAAAGCTTCGGCCAGTCCATGCTCATAACCGGTTCGTTTTTCACACCCTTGGGCGCCAGGCTCATCGTTTCGAAAACGCCCGGCGTCTATTATCTCGGTCACATCGACGCGACCGTGCGCGCCCGCAAAGGCGAGGAGTTTCCCGCAGGCGGCTACCTCCCCCGACAAGAACAGAGGCTCACCGGCGCTTCCACCGGCAGCTTCGATGTCGCGATTTCCGATCACTGGGAAACCGATGGCGCGAAATTCCTGAACAAGTTCCCTGCACTAAAAGACCTCAACGTTCAGAAAGCGGTATTGTCGCCCTACAGCCGCGAGAGCATCCAGCGCTGGTGGGACAAAAACACTTTCACCCAACGGCCCTGATCTAGGACCGCATAAAATTTGCGACGGTTCTGCCGTCTCCTAAAAACGCCGAGCCCGCCAGCCCGGCGTTTTTTATTTGCCCAGCGGGACTGAGACCTCTCCGCCCAACTTTGGCGGCGAACCGCTATCCTTGGTGCCCCAAAAACGCGCAGAGCTACAACCAGCTGCCCCCAGTAATGCGGCAAGGCTAATAACTAGAACCAGAAGAAGTCGTGTTTTCATAAAGCGATAACTTATACCAACGCCCCTATGCTTTTATACTGAAGTTGATCGTAGCTGGTCTGAATTTTCAGAATTTTACAGAAGAAAACCAAGGTAACGAAGAGATCCAAGAAGAACCAGCAGGCCTTCGTTCTCTTTGTTATCTTCTGTTCAAAGTCTGATAGCTTGGGGCTGTTGGTTTTAAATGCGACCCGACAAAGCCCGCGGCGTTCCACCCTTATTCCAGCAAGAGGCGTGAACGACTTGCGACTGGCTAATCGATAAAAAAACGCTAAAAAGACCTGTAGTGCGGTACATAGATTAGTGAGCCCCGGTCATGGGCCTTTCTCCATAACGGACCTCTCGCCACCACCAAATATAGAATTGCGCTCAATCCAAAAATATTGGCACATATCAACACTCAAAGGTCTCCACTAGGCGGGACCGACTACATAACTATGAACACAATCAAAACCTTCATCTGCACCGTGGCACTGCTCGCGGCGTCCACCATGTTTGCCGAATCATGCGGCATGCTACCTTGCCGCGATTGCACCCTGTTTCCCAAAAGCGAAGACGGCCCAGGCGTGATCGGCAAGCGCTACGCCGAAGTCGGTCTCCGCCTTCAAGACCCACAGCAGTACAGCGATACCTCCCTCGCTTTCGGCACCTCCGTCAACGTACCGCTCTGCAAGCATATCGACGTGGGCATGGGCTACAGCTACGACACCCAGAACTACACGCCCATGGGCGCGACCCCGGATGTCGTCATCGACGCGTCCTCCCACAACATTGGCTTCGACGCCACGATCTACAATACGATCGAAAAAGGCATTAAACCCTTCCTATCTTTCAGCCTCGCCCACACCGCATCAGACGTGGAATTCCTGGGAAGCAATCACAACACCAACTACCAATCATGGGGCGTTAGCGCTGGCGCCGAGTTCCCCTTCAAATGGGTCTCTGCTATCACCAGCATCGGTTACAATGACGATTTCAAGCGCTCCGAATATAGCACTCAGGCTTGGGTCGTGAAAACTGAAGTCAACGCTTGGATCACACCCAAGATCGGCGCTTACGTCAGCCTGGCGTTCGTGCGTCCGATGCACAACTACGTCAGCTCGTACGTCTGGGGCACCGGCGCCCGCTTCCGCTTCTAAACCAGCGTAACGCACCAAACTCTCAAGCCCGCACCGCAAGTGCGGGCTTTTTCATTCGCTCTGGGTCCAACACCCGGAGCAACTCGGCCAGGCGGTGAGGTCTCTCACGGCCGCTCAGCCCAATACCGTCATCACAATTCCTGCGAGCACGCCGAGAACAGCGGGTAGTTTCTTGCGCCAGTTTTTTTCGCCCAAAAGCAGGATGCCACCGGTGAAAGCCACCAACGTGCTTCCGCGCCGGATGCTCGACACCAGCGAGATCAACGCATCGCGGTCGCGCAACGCCCCGAAGTAGATGAAGTCCGACACCAGTAAGGCCAGTGCCAGCGCCACGATGCTCCAGCGCCAGTGGAAAACATTGCGCGGCCACCAGCGCAGTTTCCAACCAATCACAATCGGTAGAAAAAACACAGCCAGATAGACGGAAAACCAGGCCTGCACCGTCGCTGCCGAGTATCCCATCCTGCCCAGCAAAAACCGGTCGTACAACGCACTGCACGCCCCGAGCAAGGTGCCCGCCACGAGCAGGTAGATCCATTTATTGCGGTGAAAATGAATCCCTTCCTCGCGTCCCGCGAAGGAAAGCCCGACGAACGAGGCAATCGTCGTCGCCACGCCCGCCATCTCCAACCACGTCGGACGCTCCGCCAGAACGAGCAACGCGCCAAACAAAACCCAGATCGGCCCCGTCGCCCGCACCGGCGAGGCGAGCGACATCGGCAGATGCTTAACCGCGAAGTAGGTACAAATCCACGACGAAGCCACGATGACCGATTTGAGCGCAAGTTGCCCATGCTGTAATGCCGTGAGCGGCGCGACCTTCAGCCCGGTCGGCAGCAACCCGGGTTGCGCGGCATCGAGCGACATCAACACCGTCCAGATCGCAGCATTACACACGGTGCTAAAGAACAAAACCGGCAGCACGGCATTTTCCCGCACCGCGAACTTTGTGCAAAGCTCGTAGCATCCGAGGAAGAAGGCGGCGACCAGACTGGCGGTGATCCAATGCATGAAAACCGCCGACGCTGACGCCCCACGCACCCCAGTGCAAGACAGCTCACGCCTCCAAACACGCCCGTCGTTGTCTGGCTCTGCCAAATAGTTATGTCATCTATTAAATGACATAACTATTTGGCACCACTAACGAGTAAGTGAGCCTAAACCGGTGGTGGACGACTGACGTACCCTTCGTGCCGCCTCGCTTGCCAACAAAATATCGCACCGGGCCGCCACGTTGTTCATATTGATTATTCCTCATGAAGTCTGCCACTGCCCAGCCCAGCCGCCAGTCCCCGTGGGACATCCTACTCGACGGACGCTTCAACTCGAAGCGCCCCGGCCGTACACTGTGGGCACTCTTTTCCGGCGAACGCCGCTCGATCGCAATCGCCGTGGCTCTCTACGTCGTGAAGCAAGCACCCGCTTCGCTCCTGCCGCTCGCCGTGGGCATGATCATCGACGCCCTAACTCCGCTGAAGGACGATTCCTTCCGACGCGTCCTCTGGATCGCGGCGGGCTACCTCGCCCTGCTCGCGCAAAATCCGATCATGCACACGCTCTTCGTGCGCGTGATGAGCCGGTTATTGCGACACATGCAATTCATCCTGCGCAGTGCCCTCGTCGAGCGGTTGCAGCAACTCGCCATAACCTTCTACGACACCCAACAAAGCGCCACGCTCCAGACCAAGATCCAGCGCGACGTCGAGGCGGTCGACGGGCTCTGCCGCCACCTGATGCACAACGGCCTCAACGGCCTGCTCATCATCGTCTACGTGACCACCATCGCGCTGCTCAAACAGCCGATGCTCGCGCTCTACTTTCTCGTGACCGTCCCGGCCGGCATCGTATTGCTCAAACTTTTCGACCGGCGTTTTCAAAAACATTATCAAGCACTGCGCGAGGAGACCGAGCAAATGAACGCCCGCGTGAGCGACATGCTCCACATGCTGCCCGTCACACGCGCGCACGGCTTGGAAGATTTCGAATCGCGCGGCGTGCGCAGCACTTTTCACCGCCTGCGCAAACGCGGCCTGGAGGTCGACACCGTGACGGAGCTCTTCGCCTCGATTTCGTGGGTCACGTTCAGCCTTTTCCAACTCGCCTGCTTGATTTTTTCCGCGTGGCTCGTCGTGCAACAAAAGATCTCAGTCGGCGAAGCCGTGATGTATCACACCTATTTTGGCATGTTAATTGGTTCGGTTCAGCAAGTGCTAAGTGTTTTTCCCGCGCTTGCCCAGGGCACCGAAGCCATCCGCTCCATCGGCGAAGTACTCGAAGCGCCGCAACTCGAAATTCACGAGGGCAAACCAGAGGCACCGTCGCCATTGCGCGGCGAACTTGTTTTCGACCATGTCGGCTACACCTACGCCCAAGGTCGTGAGGTGGCTTTGAGCGATGTCTCGCTCACCATCGCTCCCGGCGAAACCGTGGCTTTTGTCGGCGAATCCGGCGCGGGCAAATCCACCCTCGTCAATCTCGCGATCGGCTTCCGCCAGCCATCCTCCGGGCGCGTGCTGCTCGATGGACTCGACTTGCGCGATCTCGACCTCCGCTCGTACCGCCGCCAGATCGGCGTCGTTCCGCAGTCCACGATTCTTTTCGCCGGCACGCTCCGCGACAATCTCACCTACGGACTCGCCGGGATCGGCGACGAAGCGCTTTGGGCAATCCTCGGCCAGGCCAACCTCGAATCGTTCGCGCGCGAATTACCCCAAGGGCTCAATACTCCGCTCGGTGAGAGCGGTGCGCGCATGTCCGGCGGACAACGCCAACGACTCGCCATCGCCAGAGCCCTGATTCGCAACCCGCGACTGATTCTCCTCGATGAAGCCACCTCGGCGCTCGACACCGAGTCAGAGCGGCTTGTGCAAGAGGCACTGATTCGGCTCACGACTGGCCGCACCACGCTGATCGTCGCCCATCGATTCTCCACTATCCGTCACGCCCATCGCATCGTGGTGCTGCAAGGCGGCCGGATCGTCGAACTCGGCACGCACGATGAATTGATGGCCAAGGCTGGCGTCTTTCACCGACTGGCGTCGCTTCAAACCTAGCGAACGGTTCGCCTCCCGCCTGCTCCGTCCGCGATCACAGTTGCGGCTCGATCCCGGGAATCAACGCGTAGAGAAACGCCTTCGTGCGCTGCCAGAAACTGGCCGCATGCTCAAAGTGTTGCACGCTGGGTTGCCCATCCTGCTCGCCCGTCCAGGTGAGAAACTTCTCCTCCCGCCAACCACGGTAATCGGGATAGTAAACCCGCTTGGAATGGAGCTGTACACGCCAGCTCCGATGCGGCGAAAAATCCTCAGCCAGAAACGCAATCATCTGCGCGGCCAATTTCTCACTGCGCACGAGCACTGCGATCTCGGTATTGAGCCGGTGCGAGCGCGGATCGAGATTGGCGCTGCCAACATAAACCCGCTCACGATCAAAAACCATGGCCTTGGTATGGAGCGACGACAGCGAAGAGCGCGGACGGTACCAGCGCCGCTCACTGCGAGTCAGCCCGGCGCGGGCCTTGTACTCGTACAATTCGACGCCGGCCTCCAGCAACCGGTAGCGGTATTTTTTATAGGAGGCAAAGACGAGCGAGACGTCGGTGGCCTCGAGCGCACTGGTCATGATCTTGATCGCAACACCTCGTGAAAGCAGTTCGGTTAACTGCGTCTGCAACCTGTCGGTAGGCACAAAATATGCCACTTCGCCCATCAGCTCCCGATTGGTTTTTTTGTACTCTTGGTCGAGTCGGATGGAAACCTGTGTCGTTTCACGACTGGCCTTTTGTATTTTCCTCGGCGGCTCGCAAATGATCTCGCCTTCAGCCCAGACCAGAGCCCCCGCGAGGGCCAGCTCGCCCACATATTTTTCTCGACGCTCTTCATGTTCCTGCACGAACCCTTCGACGCTCCTAATGCGCACCGCAAGCTGAGCCTTGAGTTTTTCCAGATCGACGCTCGTCGGAGCACGGCGGACCATCCGCGCGGCCGGGACTGACCACCGGCTGTTCCAATAGTCATCGAAGGCGCGGGAAGCGTCATTGGTGAGGGGCCCGGCAACCAGCAAATCGATGTCTCGGAAATTGGCCTCGGAATCCAGGCTGAAATAGTTGTTTCCAATGTTTCGGCCGCCAATGATCGAGACGGTGTTGTCTACGATAAAGATTTTGTTGTGCATGCGCCGAGCCATGCGATTGAAGTCAAAGGCGTATTGCGGCAGGCGGGCCCAGCGTGCGCGAAACTTGAACGGATTGAACACACGCACCTCGATGTTCGGATGCGCGCAGAGCGTGGCCATCTCGCGATCGTCGCTCAGGTTGTTGTCGTCGAGCAGCAGCCGCACGCGCACACCACGATCGGCCGCCGCGATCAGGCGTTGAAAAAAATAGGAGCCAGCCGCATCCGGATCGCAGATGTAGTACTGCGCATCGATCGTGCGCTCCGCCGCATCGGCCAGCGCCGTGCGTGCCACGAGCGCTTCACGACCATACTCAAGCAGCTTGAAACCCGACTGACCGGGATGTTCCTGCTGTTGCGACACCAGCAGGCGGCCGAGTATGGTCGCTTCCGACGGAGGCAGAGCGTGGGATTTTTCCGCTGGCAAATGCGGTCTGATTGAAATGCACCCGCCACATGAGAACACACCAAGCCCGAGCAGCAAAAGCAGACGCATTCTCGCGCAAATATTGGTGACCATGGCAGCAGGTGAAGTGGCAGCCCAACTACAGCCTCACAGCCGGAATACGAATTCAACAGTGGAATCGCGCTTGCATGAATGAGACGTAAACTCTCTCCGCGAGATAAAACACCGATTGCCCAAAGTCCGGCATGTGGTATATGTAATCCCCGTGTCATCGTCCTCCTCGAGTGCCTCACCTCAACCTCAGCCGAGCAGCCATCCAACAGCGCTCAACCTGGCAGCGGTCGCGCCCCTATTTTTTCGGCGCCTGATGGAAAGCCTGCCCGACCATATCTACTTCAAAGATACAGAAGGTCGCTTCCTCGCCATCAGCCACGCGCTGGCTTCGGCGTTTGGCCTGGTCAGCCCGGAGCAGGCAGTTGGGAAAACGGATTTCGACTTTTTCGAAAAATCGCTCGCCCGCCAAAAGTTTGCCGACGAGCGCGACGTCATCCGCACCGGCCTCGGCTTCATCGGCAAAGAAGAGCGTTCGCGCTCAGGAGCCGGTAAAACTCGCTGGGTTATGACGTCCAAACAACCATTGCTCGGAGACAATGGCGAGATCATCGGCACCTTCGGAATTTCGCGCGATATCAATGAAATGAAGATGGCCCGCGAAGCCCTTGAAGCGCATCACCGCCTCCTCGAAACGCTTATCGACATCCTCCCCTGCCGAATTTTCATCAAGGACGACGAAGGCCGTCTACGCCTAACCAATGTCGCGTATCGCGAGGCTGTTGGCATCAAAAACCCCTCCGAACTCGAAGGCCGCCGTCTCGACGAATTGCTCAAAGATCCACGCGCGAGCAAGTCGATGGCCGACGATGAAGACGTGCTCGAACACGGTCGCGCCATCCTCAACCGCGAAGAATACGACGCCAGTCCGCTCGGCGACAAACGATGGATGTTGCTCTCAAAAGTTCCTCTCCGCGACGCTGACGGCCAGATTCAAGGCATCGTCGGCATGGCCGCTGACATCACCATGCAGAAGGAAGCGGAAGCCCGCGCCCTGCAGGCCCAGCGTGAACTCGAAGCCAAGAACCAACAAATGGAGGCAGAGCTCGCCGTTGCCCGAGAGCTGCAAACCGAACTCATGTCGTCCAGCATGCAAAGCGTGCGCGAAGAACTCGGTTCCCACGCGCCCTTTGTTCCTGGCATCGGCTTTCATTACGAGCCCTGCGAATATCTGGCAGGCGATTTTTTCCAGGCCATCCCGTATTCGAACACCAGCTTCGGCCTGCTCCTCTGTGATGTGATGGGCCACGGCGTGAAAGCTGCACTCGTCACCACACTGATCCGCGGACTGTTAAGCGATGTGCGCAGCAAGCAGCTAAATCCTGCGCAAGTACTCGAACACCTCAACGAACGCCTTTGCCCCTTGCTCGACCGTCCGCCCCTGCCGCGCTTCGTCACTGCACTTTACGGACGAGTCGATCTCGCAGCAGGCACCATCGATCTGGCCAACGCCGGCCATCCCTGGCCGCTGTTGCAACGACAAGGCATCGACACTGCACCGATCACCGACGAACAGTGCGGCCCGGCCCTCGGCTTTATGCGCGGTGCCACCTACACATCGACCACGCACACTCTAACCAAGCAAGACCGCCTACTCCTGTTTACCGATGGCTGGACTGAAGAGCCAAATGCCGCTGGCGAAGAGTTCGGCACGGCACGCCTGCTCGAAGCCCTCGGCCGCCTCCAAAAGACCCCGGTCGAAAACGTCCTCGCCACCATCGCAGGAGAAATCACGGCCTTCTCCGGCAAGACAACTCGCGGCGACGATCTGTGCGGAGTCCTGTTGGAGATCTGATTCTGACGTCCGCCGATTAAGGACAGCCCGCCTTCTGCCACTTCTGGCAGACCTTGTGATAATCCGAAAGAAACCCGAGATCTTCGTCCCGAAGCGAATCGAGCCACTGCAAACGTGTCGGCATGCGCTTCTTTCGAACCGCACTTAAAGGACACATCGTTGGATTATTTCGAGTTACTGGGCATTCAACGACCAGCTTGTTAATCGCGGCCCGCCTGCGTTTCCGCAGCGCCTCGTCGCTCCGTTTTGGGGTATCATTCATGAGCACAATGCATCCAAAAAAAAGCGGTGGATATGGCAACGATTAAGTACGCTCACGCCAGCAGGAAACCAAAGCGAAAACCTCAGACACGTGCAAGTGAGGTTCATTATAACAAACCGAGAACCCTAACCTCCATCAAGAGCTATGCCATCCGAAGCCCAACTGGGCGATGAATGGCGGAGAGGGTGGGATTCGAACCCACGGAACCCTTGCGGGTTCGCCTGATTTCGAGTCAGGTACGATAGACCACTCTGCCACCTCTCCAAGAGGAGGCAAAACCGTAGGGCTCGATCGCTAAAAAGGAAGCCGAAAGTTTGTCCGGCGTTCTTAGACCTACCACACCCTTCAAAAAAACTGGGCTCACAGCGCACAACTTAGCCTGTTTCTTCGCCGTCAAATGTTGTCGTCTTCACCAATCACCAAGTCGATCCGGTTGGCCGGTAAATGCTGCGGCAGGAAGAAATAGTAGCTCATCAACCACCAGCTGCGCGACGACCGATAAAACAGCATCGGGAAAACAATCGCGCCCACCCCGGCCAGCACCGACGCCGTCATCCCACTAAAGACATCTGCCAGATACAAAAACAGGACTGGCACGAGGAACACAAAGATCGTCACGCCGTAGTTGAGCGACATCGAGCCGAGAAAAAAACCTTCGTCGCGCTCGAATTGCAGGCCGCAGTCGGTGCAGTTTTTATTGAGCTGAAAGAGCGTGCCCGTCCGGAAAAGCGTGCGCCCGCCACAGTTGGGGCAGCGATGCGTGATCCCGGCTGCGACGATCTGGCTGCGGCTGATTTTCATGCGCAAAAGAAAAAGGCGTTCCGCAAAATAGCGAAACGCCTTTGAAAATAAACCGGTTTGCGACGACTTAGGCGCCGAGCTGGTAGCGGATGAAACGACGGATCTGAACGTTCTCGCCGATCTTCGCGACTTTCTCAGTCAGGACTTCCTTAACCGTCTTCTCGGGCAGCTTCACGAAGGGCTGATCGAGCAAGCAGATGGTCGAGTAGTACTTGTCGAGTTTGCCTTCGACGATCTTCTGCACGGCGGCGGGCGGCTTGCCAGCCACAGAGGCAGATGCGATATCGCGCTCAGCGGCCACGGCGGCCTCCGGCACTTCCTGTCGCGTTACGTAGAGCGGGCTCGCAGCGGCGATCTGCAGGCAAAGATCCTTACAGAAAGCGCGGAAGTCTTCGTTGCGGGCAACGAAGTCGGTCTCGCAGTTCACTTCGAGCAACACACCGACTTTTCCGCCGATGTGGATATAGCTCTCGATGAGGCCTTCCTTCGTGGCGCGACTGGCGAGCTTGTCGACCTTGCCGCCTGATTTCTTGCGGAGGATCGTGATCGCTTCCTCGAGGTTACCCTTGGACTCGGTCAGGGCTTTCTGACAGTCGAGTAAACCGGCTCCGGTTTTCTCGCGCAGTTCCTTGACCATCTGTGATGTGACGGGAGTGCTCATTTCAAAATTTCTGTAACTGGATTATTCCTTGGGAGCGGCGACCTTCTTGCGAACGGCCGGCTTCTTCTTTGCGACAACCGGAGTCTCAGCGTCGCCCTCAACGAGGGGAACAACATCGGCCGGAAGCTCGATCTTGGAGAGATCGATGTCTTCGGCACCGGCAGCAGCCGCGACGGCGGCGGTGGCGGCCTTCAAGTCGGCCTGGCCACGGGTCATGCGACGGCTCTCGCGCTGGCCAAGTCCGCTCTGCACTGCCGCGACGATTGTCTCGACGATGATGCGGATGGATTTGACGGCGTCGTCATTGCCCGGGATCGGGTGTGAAAGCTTGGTCGGGTCGGAGTTGGTATCAACAAGTCCGATACAAGGAATGCGGCAACGGGAAGCCTCGGCGACGGCGATTTCTTCGTGGTTGGCGTCGACAACGAACATCACGGAGGGCAGATCGCCCATTTCCACGATGCCGCTGAAGTTGCGCTGCATGCGGCCCATTTCGCGCTTCATCGCAGCTTCTTCCTTGGAGGAGAACTTGGCCATCTCGCCGCTGGTCTCCATCTGCTGGTACTTCTTGAACTTCGCGATGGACTTCTTGACGGTGGCGAAATTCGTCAACGTGCCGCCGAGCCAGCGGTCAACGCAGTAAGGCATGTTGGTGGAAGTCGCGGCTTCGCGGATAATTTCCTGAGCCTGGCGCTTCGTGCCGACGAAGAGTACATTGCCGCCGTTGCCGACGGTTTCTTCGATGAAAGTGAAAGCCTTGGCGAGCAGTTCGTGCGTCTTGCCGAGGTCGATGATGGTGATGCCCTGACGGTGATCGAAGACGTAAGGCTTCGAGCGCGGATTCCAACGTTTGGTCTGATGCCCGAAATGCACGCCGGCATCGAGCAGGTCTTTAGCGGTGACGTTCATGATGATCTATGTTTCTCGAAACACAGGTCGGCCAATGGGCCGCCTTGCGATCGCGATATATGGTTATTGTTTTAGGTTGAGACGAACAGAGCGGTCCAAAACAGAGAGCCCCTTCGCTGCTGGCAAGCGCGAATTCTGAATTTTGCCAAAAAGGACGTTGACAGACCTCACGTCGCGCCCAACGTCTGCCCTTCCCGTTGCAGGGTGGAGCAGCCTGGTAGCTCGTCAGGCTCATAACCTGAAGGTCGTTGGTTCAAATCCAACCCCTGCACCCAATTTGTAAGCCCTCCCACTGCTCGGGAGGGCTTTTTATTGAGCGATTTGCGTGATTTTAGCTATATGATCGCAATCTCGGCGCATGCGGTATTCCGGTCTCTCTTTTTACGCGGATGATTGGTCGGTTGCCTTTCGTTTCGCAGGCCGTGTAGCGTTCCGCCTTTTGTTTATGAAGCGCCCAATCAACGAGCATCCAACAAGCACCGCCATGTTCGAATCGGGCATGCTCGGTGGGATTTGGCGCAACGTGGCCACGCAAAGCCGACTCCGGGGCGTGGGACGATGAAGCTATTCCTGGATCTGGCGCAGGTGACGCGGCAGCCGAGGCGCTGGGCGGCGCTGTTGTCCACCAAGGCCGGGCCGACCCCTTCCAACCGCGCAGCGGAAATGGCGCTCGTGCTTAATCATCTGGCGCAGCAATTCGTAGCCGCGCGTCGAGTGATCGTGCAGCGCAGGGCACCGGGCGATTTCCGTGAGCGGGAACGCTTTCTCTTGCGTCCAGCGGCCAGTGCCGAACCTGTCGGTAACGGCAAAACATGGCTTGGCTTGGTTTGCGATTTCGACCCGCGCCATCGCGCTCTTTGCGTGATGGACCGGATCGCGGTGCAACCAGCGCCGCTCCTTCCCTTCGAACGCGTTTTTGTTGGAGAAATTTCCCTCGAAAGCCGTCCACTGGCTCCGGCGTATTGCGACGGCGAAGCGGTGGCGTTTCTTAACAAACTGCCTTTGGCCGCAGAGTCCGAACCAGCCCCCACCGACCGCTGGCGTGACTATCTGGATTGGCGACAGAAGCTCGCGAAAACCAAGGCTGCCGAGAGCCAGGCCTACTCGTCGTGGGAAAAACGCACCGGCCGAACCGCGCGATTTTTTCTACGCGATGCTGTAGTGGTGGATAAACTACGCCAGAGCCTGCTCGACGAAGAAATGCGGGCCGGACAAGACGCCCGTGACGTGCGCGCGCCACAGGGCGTTTTCCGTCGCATCGTCGTACCGCACGGCACGACACGACACGCAGCCATCGACATCGAATTCGATGCAGCCACGTGGGAAACATTGACGCTTTCGCCCCAAGGCGAGCTACACGTAGCCATGGAGGGCGAACTGGCCACGTTGGAAATCCAGACCAACGGTCTGCGACGCTTCGCCGAGCAACAGGCGCAGAATCCGTATCTGTCGAATTGGTTATTCGATATCACCAAGGCGCGCCCCATTCCCGATTCTTCGACGGTAACGTGGACGCCGAAGCTCCCGCTCAATCCCGAGCAACGTGAAGCTGTTGCGCGAGCGCTGGCGATGGACGATTTACTCCTGCTGTGGGGACCGCCCGGCACCGGCAAGACAACTGTGATCGCCGAAATCTGCGCGCAATACGCAGCACGCGGTTTGCGTGTGCTCGTCGCCTCGCAGGCCAATCTCGCAGTGGAACAGGCTTTGTCGCGACTGCCTCAACTGGCGAGCGTGCGGCCCGCATGGGTTTCCACGGCACGCAAACGCGACAGCGCAGCGGGCGACATCCGGGGCGGATTGTATCGCTGGCTTGGTTCGGTCAGCGGTGAAGCGGCCGACGCCGCGCAGCAACTACCCGAAAATGACCCGTGGGCCGGTCTGCTGGCCGAGTGGGCCCGGCGTCTCGAAAGCGTTTCCGACAACGAACTTTCGCCGGAGGATGAAGAACGTTTTCTCCGCCACGCGAATATCATCGGCGCAACATGTAACGAATCGGGAAAACCCGACTTCATCGGCGCACAACGTTTCCTTGCCCGCTTCGATCTCGTGATCGTGGACGAGGTCAGCAAGGCCTCGCCGCCGGAGCTGTTGCTGGCGATGTTGATGGGGCGGCGTGTGCTTCTGGCCGGCGACCACCGGCAATTGCCACCGTTGTTTCGCGACGAGGCCTTCGAAGATGCCGTCGAGAGCGGCGAGATCGAACACGAACAAGTCGAACGGTTTCGCGAATTAGTAACGTCCTCATGGTTCGACCGCGCGTTTCATGGCGCGCCGCCCGCGATCAAGATTGGCCTTTGTCGGCAATACCGCATGCACCCGGCAATCATGGACGCGGTGAATGTTTTCTACGCCGACCAACCGCTCCAGGCGGGCGACGACGCGCGCGTTCTGGCTCGGGAAAAAAGGCATGATCTGACTCTGCATGGTCCTGGCGGTCACAACTGGTTGCGCCCCGAGCAATCCATCCTGTGGATAGACACTTCCCACGATACGGAAGGACGGATGCTGCCCGACGAACGCGTAGGCTCATCCCGGCGCAACGCACTCGAAGCCGAGATCGCCGCCCGCATCGTCGCAGGCATAGCCGAACCATGCGCGAAGACCAACATGAACGTTGGCGTAATCAGTTTTTACCGGGCACAGGCGGACTTGTTGCGCGACCGACTGCGGCGCGAAGTTCTGCCCGACGGCTGGCTGCATCTCTGGCGAGACGTCAACACGGTCGATCAATTCCAGGGCAGCGAACGCGACGTCGTGATCGTAAGCCTCGTGCGCGCAGGCAGTCGGTTGACCGGTGAGTTCGTCCGCGATTTTCGCCGAATCAATGTCGCCTTCTCCCGCGCCCGCCGACTGCTTATCGTGCTGGGTAGCCGCGCCGCGTTCGGCAGCGCAGAAGTAACCGTGCCAACTGCCGCTAGCGGTGAAGCCACGATCCGCGCTTATGAATGTATCCACGAAATGGTTCGGCGCCGAGGCGGTGCGTTGATTCCCGCAGCGATTCTCGGAAGGGAGATGCCGCAGTGAAAACGATCAAATACATTGAGGTGCCGGTTCGCTACCAGACTGTACGCCTGCGACGGCTCAACCCGTTTCACTGGGCATTATTGCGAACGCTTCAGGTGTTCGGACCGGGCGCGCGGCCAGATCTGGACGAACTTACGAAAAGGCTTTGCATCGGCGAACCGGTTTTCCTGAACGAAGCCTGGCGTGAGTTACTCACATGGCACGCCGTGGATGACGCCGTTTTTTCGCAGGCACGCCTGACGATGGAAGGCGAAACGGCGCTACAGGAAGGGCTCATTCCGTTCGGAACAGCGGAAGAAAAGACCAGGCCGATCTATTTCACAAGCGAAGGTGAACCACTCTCACCCGCCAAACGAGGAGACGTGCAAACAGCGAAGCCCCTCAGCGTTCCTCCGCCCTGGAGCAGCAACGTCACGGCGAGCCAGATTGAACAATTTCTGCTAACTCAAGCTGGCACGCGTAGCCCGGATGAACGATGGCAGAGCATCCGCTTGGCCTGGGAGAACGCCCGCACCGTGACATTCGCTGCTTCAGCACTTCCTAAACCAACGGAAAGCGCTTAATATATATCGAAATACGCCAAGCCGTGACGCTGCGGTAGAGGGTGGAGCGCGTTGCCTCAAACGGGCTGGCTTGAGAGCGACTCCGATCAAGCCCGATGTGGACATCGGGCTCCACCTTCTGCGCGCCTCCTCATGCTGGAGCACCCGGCGTTCGTATTTACGAATACCCAGTCCGATCCCGAGATTGTGATTGCGGAGCGATCACCGCGAAACTCAAAGGTCGGTCAGGAGGACGAAACATAACCTAGGTTATATATAAAGCTAACCCAAAGACTCCTTGAAACTGCTCGTTCCAACGTACCCTGTAGGCATCGCAAGCGTATAGTTGCGCGGCAGGCCCGATACCCCCCAACCCCCTAAATGAAGAGATAGCAACATTCGCTATCGTTCTGAGTTCAACGTCGTTTCTACATCCGCGTTTGATATACCCCGACACTTTTCGACTCCCGCTTTGAGTAAAGCAGCACGACGCTGTTCAATACCCAAATACACACACCCCAATGAAAAGAATAACGTTCATTACCTCCGCGCTTCGGCGTGTTCTCCCGCAAACTCTCCTCCTCGCAGGTCTCATGGTCTCGTCGGCCACGGGCCTGCACGCCATAAGCAGCAATCAAACCGGCACCCATAACGGCTATTACTATTCCTATTGGAAGGATGGTGGGACCGTAACCATGAATTTGGGAACTGGTGGCAATTATAGTGTGAATTGGAGTCTGGGCAATTCCTATAATTTTGTAGGTGGCAAGGGCTGGAGCACCGGCTCATCATCCAGGACCATAAACTACAATTGCGGCGTCTGGTCGCCGAACGGCAACGCCTACCTGTGCCTCTATGGGTGGACGACCAGCCCGTTGATCGAATATTACGTTGTAGATAGCTGGGGCAGCTGGCGCCCGCCGGGAGGAACGTCGGCTGGCAACGTCAGCAGCAATGGTGGCACCTATAACTTATATAGAGCCCAACGCGTCAACCAACCGTCTATTCAAGGCACGAAAACCTTCTATCAGAACTGGAGCGTCCGGACGGCGAAAAGAGGAATCGGGAGCAATGCCCAGATCACCTTCAGCAACCACGTTAATGGATGGAACAGCAAAGGCTGGACTATGGGAACGCATAATTACCAGATCATGGCCACCGAGGGCTTCCAAAGCAGTGGCAGCTCCAACCTGACGGTGTGGTAAAACTGTCCTCACGATTGTCGTCGTAGACAGCTTTGTATACAGTGTTCATCTGGGCCAGCGCCACAAAGCCGAGTTTTTCTCGGGCAGGCGCTGGCCCATTTTTTCTTTAAAAAACTGAACTCGAGCGGGATAACTTCCTGCGCGATCTGCGCCCCCCTTCAAACTCCTGAACGTATCGAGCCCCGCATTGGACTTGAACGCTGACTTCAACCGCCTTCGAACATCTCAATGAGAAAATTTGCCCTTTCCCTCTTCACCGCGACCTTGGCTACCATAACCGCCTGGTCGCAAGAATCGTCGGCTAACTTTGTCTTGGTCGAGGGCGGGACTTTTAAGAACACCAAGTCCAATTATTCCGGGGCAAAGTTGACCCTAACCAGCTTCTTCATCGGCAAATCTGAGGTCACTCAAAAAGAGTGGAGCGACGTGATGAGCACCAATCCCTCAAAATTTCAGGGCGACAATTTGCCGGTCGAAACGGTCAGTTGGTATGACTGTATTGAGTACTGCAACAAACGGAGTCTCAAAGAAGGTCTGAAGCCCTATTACACTATCGATAAAGAAAAAAAGGACCCGAATAACCAGACTGTGATCGATGATATTAAGTGGACGGTCACGATCAATATAGGCGCCAAGGGTTACCGTTTACCGACAGAAGCCGAGTGGGAGTATGCAGCCGGCGGAGGTCAGATGAGCAAGAGCTACACTTACAGTGGCAGCGATGAGATCACTAAAGTGGCATGGTATTGGCAAAATTCTGGAGATGATGAGTTGACTGGTTTATGGAACTGGCCGGCGGTAGAACAGAATCATAATAAAACAAAACCTGTCCGAGGAAAGGAACCAAACGAGTTGGGACTTTACGACATGTCAGGCAATGTCCGGGAATGGTGCTGGGATTGGTACGGAAACCTGGAGAAAAACGGTGCGGCGCCTCAACAAAGTTCCGGCGAAACCGGGCGAGTCTGGAAGGGTGGCGGCTGGATCGGCGGCGATTTCTGCTGCGTTTCGTCCTTCCGGGGCGACCACGAAGCGAATGGCAATGGCCCTGATCAGGGTTTACGGGTTTGTCGCGATCAATAAACCGAACCAGGACGTAGGTCATGTCATCCGCTTTTCGCATTTCGCTCGTCACAAATATCGTACTGTTGGGAATCGTCGCGGCGCTTCTCTGGCGTGATCGCCCCGCCGCTCAGATCCCCATAGCTCCTTCGGCGCGTACAGCGCACGCTCGATCTGCGCCGTCGAAAACAGACGCGTTTACCAAAGAGCTTCAACCCAACTCGGCCGGGCAAAAACTAACCCCAATCGCTATTGCTCAACTTGAACAGGCCGGAATTCCGCGCGAAAGTCTGGTCAACGTGCTACTCGAAGACCTCAACCGCCGAACGACCAAGCGAGTTCTTGAGCTACAAAAGAAATATGCCCCAAAGCTGGTGCCAGATCGCGAAATGCGCGAATTGTCGCGAGAAAGCGACGCCGAACAGATCCGCGAATTGAAACATGCTTTCGGCGAAGAAGGTTATCTGGCCTGGGACAAGGAACAGACGCTTCGTGCACTAAATCGCGCTCGCGTACCCGGCGACGAATTGCCCATGACCGACGACGAAGCAGAGCAAGCGTATCGGTTGCAGAAAGAATTCGACCAGAAAAACCAAGACTTGCAGATGGCGATGGAGGACGGCGTCGCCGACACTGCCGACGCCGGGACGCTGCAGGCACAGGCTCAGCAATCACTGGACCACGAGCTCGAAAAGCTGCTCGGCAAACAGCGCTTCGATGAGCTGCGGGGCAACACCGATCCAACCACGGAGGTGTATCGAACTTTTGGTGACATGAACCCCTCGCCCGGCCAGGCGAAAGCGGTCGTTCTCGCCGAGCAGGATTATCGCGCTCGCGAAGCGGCTTTGGCCAAGCGGCTGCATGAAAACCCGGGAGACGCCGCAAATCTCACGGCCGAATTGAAAGCGATACGCGATGCGCAGGACGAAAAACTACGGCAGATTTTTGGTGCCGATGCTTACGATAAAATGAAACAGCAGAACGACCCCACCTACAAAACACTCAAACAGTACGCCGAAGCGTGGGAACTAAAGGACCAAGAAATCCAATCCGTATACGAAACCATTCACCCCTTTCAGGACCAAGCGGCTCAAACACGAAGCGCTGCGGAAATGCGCGAGGCGGCCGGGCAACGGGTAAATTGGCGCGACATCAACGCCTCAATCGAGCGAGCGCAACAGCAGGCCGAGGCCAACCTCCAGAACCTGATCGGCAGTGAGCGCTTGCGCCGCCTGAAGCAAAACGGGGTTTTGACTATCCGGTAAACACGCCGCGTCACTCGGCTTGTTCACGAAACTCACTTCTCCCCCGGATTTCGAAGGGGGCGGGGGGGGGGGGGGGCGCGGGGGGGGGGGGGAGGGTGGCGCGTGACCGGCGGGGGGCCCCCCCCCGGGGGGGGGGGGGGGGGGGACGGGGGCGGGGGGGGCGGTTAGGTTCTACTCTAGCCGTTATTGGGCTGGAGATGATTCTTAATATGGAACTCAGGAACACTGGAACGAACCAGTCAACGGCGTTGCCTGGGTGCCTTTCAAAAGGAAAGGCCGCAGCTCGCGGTCATGTTTCATGGCCACCGGGAAACAACTACAATCTCCAAACAAAGAGGATCAGTCCGGACGAACGGGGTATATCTGTAAGCCGGACTGACCCTTCGCTATCAAAAGTCTTATAATACTATCCAGCCTTTTAATATTGCGCGGTTGAGAGGCCTCGATTCTTGAGATTCGTGACAATACTGGAAATAGCAGCGTTGGTCGTGGCATATCCGTCGTGCATCAATGCGTTTCCGCCAGCCTGCAAGCTGTTGCACGCCGATACGATGGACCATGTGCTAGCACCATTCCAATCCTTTGTATCAACGTTGGGCATGACAATTGTCAGGCCAAGCGCCGAGCACGCCGACCGGATGGTGGAGTTGACCTCAAGGTAGGGCGGGCGGAAATACCTGGGCGTGCCGCCTCCTGCATTCCTGATGGCGTCCTGGCATTTTTTGAGGTCGTTATATACCTGTGCATATGTCCAGGTGAGCATATGCGAGTGCGAGTAGCTATGGTTCTGAATGCTGAAGCCTGCACTTTTGATAGCATTAAATGCCGCCATGTTTCCGCTGATCCTGTTTCCCCAAACGAAGAAGGTGGCTTTGGCTCCTGCGGCCTTGAGCTTACTAATCAAAGTTGTGGTGTTGCCTGATGGGCCATCATCAAAAGCAAGGTAAACGGAACCTGCAGCTTTCATACCGCAACATGTTGCAATCAGGCATGCGATAAGCAGAAATAGCTTATAATTTCTCATAACAATACTGTGTTTTGGGGTTGGGGTTTGTCTATCTCCAGCGAAGGACGGACGTTATCGCGTCCAGAATCATGCATAGGAGCAGAAAACCTTTCTATTTCAATAAAGCGAAGGTTCAGGCTTTAGTATATCCTTGGTTATACTACAATGTGAATTGTCGCACAACTTGCTGTTTAATATAAATATTTGTACCCGAATACACCTAGATTAACATCGCAGAATAGCTTTGCTAAAAACGTGCATGAAGTGCATCCGTGGGGCGCGACCCATAAGCTGTCACAAAGTACAATGATCGCTGTTCCACCCCATCTGTCCCTCTCGTCAGGAAACATCTCGTTACGTTGTCCTGAACGACAATGCCTGGATCGATCTTATCGAAAAACAGGAACACGGCGACACACCAATACAGGTCGCTCTCGATGTATCATCAGTCGGGGCGGTGTACTATTATGGAGCAGTCGGCTCCTGGGGAGCGCTCGAGCCTCGACCCGACGGAAAGCTGCACCCAAATTCGTTATGCACGGCCAATCCCCCTCCTTGGGTAAGGGGAACTAATTTCGACCACATTCTGCCTGTAAATGGAGGCGCATACTTCGCGGGCACGAACGGCGTTGTGTATTGGAATCGGCGCTCCCGGACGTGCCATTTTTATGAAATCGCTAACACCTCGCTATTCTCAATTGGAGATAAAGCATATGTCCACTCCCGCAGTGAGGGCATTCTTGCGATCGAGGCCGACACGCTATCGCCGATCAAGACAGCAGGACTAACATTTTTGCCCGGCGAAGCAGTCGAACAGGCGGCACGGCTCGATATAGATCGGGTTGTTCTAGCCACCACTTACAATCGCATGATGGTTTTCGATGGTTCAACGCTTGCCCCTTGGGCGTCGGATGCGCCGTGGGCCACTACGATACCATGGTCTTCAGACTCCGAGAATGCCTTGGCTGAAAAAATCACCGCCATAGAACGTTTAGAAGGAAGTGAGATAGCCGTGGCCGTTCGCAAAAAGGGTCTATTTATTCTTTCGAAAAACGGCAAATTACTACGCTCACTAACAAGCCCCGAGTATGAGGATATTAACGATGTCGCGGCGCGAGAACCGGGTATTCTTTGGATATCCACTTATCGCGGGATAGAAAAAGTCTATTATGGAAGCCCGGTCTCCATTGTTGACCAGAGGATAAACGTAGTAGGCAATTGGCCGCTGGTGGTGAACCGAGGCGCCAAAACGCTGATCGCCGCGAGCGGGCAATTATACGAACCAGCCGCTACACCCCAGACAAATGCGACGATCACATTTCGCCCTGTACCAGGATTAGGATCGAACTGGGCTCAGACCATAGCAGCAAGTGGCACAACTCTCATTGTTGGTAACAACCAAGGAGCTTTTGCGGTGAAAGAAGGTCAGCCACACGAGCAAATTCTTCACAATATAGAGGTCGAAAAACTAGCCATGCTCACGCCTGACATTTGTCTCGCCATCGGGAGTAAGCAGATAACTGCACTGCGCAATGAAAACGGACATTGGGTGGAAGGTTTTGATAGAATTCCTGGATACGGCTTCGCGTATTTAACATATAGAGCAAAGAACTCTGTGTGGATAGAATACGGTGTGAACAGAGTGGCACGCATCTCGATACAAGCGGGCAAACTTCATTCCCAAATCATCGAGAATTTTCCATGGAAGGATCCTCGCTGGGTAAACATTGGGATTATTGACAATCTCGTGGTGCTCACCGGCCCCTTAAACGGAAGGGCGTTTTTCGACGAAGATACAGAGACTTTTTGTGATGCTCCGATTATTAAAAGCGTACTCCAGGAATCACCCTACTGGATTTCGCGCGTTGCCCAAGACAACACAGGGACCATCTGGGGATCACACGAACAAGGCGTCGTAAGATTCATCAAATCGGAGAATGGCTATACTTGTGACCGCACCACCATGGAGCTCATTCGCGACCGGCACCCCAGTGTACAAGTCGTCAACGGGAGCGACGTCTGGCTATCTACGGGCACGGTCTTATATCATGTCGACAGTAATTCCCAATATACAAAGCCCGCAGAGGCACACCCGGTGTTGGCGTCAGTAAACGATGTACGGACTGGTATACAGATTTTTGGCCCAGAACAGGAGGCATCTCTATGCCGGATTCCTTATTCGCAAAACAGCCTTAGTTTTCGCTTCTTTGCCGGAAGTTACAGGCTGCAAATCCCGACATATGAATTTCGGATGCATGAGAAGTCCAGCAATTGGGCTGTATTGGGTTCCGATTCGTTATTAACCCTGCCAAACTTAAGGGAGGGTTCGTATCAGTTTGAGGTCAGGCTTGCGGATTCACGAGGCCCCGTGGGCATACCGCTAACCATTATATTCGAAATCACCCCGCCTTGGTATCGAACTTGGCTGGCCCTTTTTGCCTACATTACGACAGGTGCCGCCGCCATCGCTGGTCTTGTGGCCTGGTTCGGTTATAGGGCACGTTTGCGAACCACGACCCTTGAAAAGCTCGTTGGCGAGCGTACGGAGGCATTGCGCCTCACTATGGAAAAACTGCACGAGGAGACTCGAAATGCTGCCACGCTTGAGGAGCGAGGCCGTTTGGCAAACGAGATCCACGACAGTGTCCAGCAAGGGTTAAGCGGCCTGATTTTGCAGTTGGATTCCACGCTCAAGTTCTCCGCTTTGGACAAAGAAACCCGGTCTCGCATCGACGTGGCGCGGAAAATGGTGGCCTTCACTCGCGAGGAAGTGCGTCACGCGTTGTGGGACATGGAGTCAACGCTCCTCGAGCACACTGAGCTTGGCGACGCCCTAAACCGTATGAGCATGGTGGTTAGTTCGGGTACAGCTCAAATCGACATCCAGGTTAGTGGAGAACCCGCTCTGCTTACCCAGTCAACCAAACACCATCTTCTGCGTATTGCCCAGGAAGCCATGACAAACGCCGTGCGATACAGCAAGGCGGAGAGGATTCGGGTCGAACTCGCCTGCAATGAGGACCTCGTCTCCCTTTCTGTAATCGATAACGGGATAGGTTTTCAGATAGACTCAGCGCCAACCTATGGGATGGGACATTTCGGCCTGCGGAGCATTCGCACCCGCGCCGGTAAAATCGGCGGAGATCTAAAAATCCACAGCGAGCCGAACCATGGCACATCAGTAATCGTTACCGTCCCGACAACCCGCTCTTTAACTACCCCACCCAATGCAGACTCCAAACAAGGATAAGAAAATCCGGATCATGCTGGTTGACGATCATATCGTCATGCGCATGGGCCTATCCACGGCCGCAAATAGCGAACCCGACATGGAAGTGGTGGCGGAGGCCGATAACGGCGAGGACGCCGTGACGGCGTTTCAAGCTCACCTACCCGATGTCGTCGTGCTCGATCTTCGAATGCCAAAAAAAGGCGGTCTGGAAACCATTCAATCGCTTCGGCAGATATCAAGTGCAGCTCGTATTCTCGTCTTCAGTAACTACGCGAGTGGCGACGAGGTATATCTGGCATTCAAAGCGGGTGCACTCGGTTTCGTCGTAAAGGACATGTCGCTCGATCACTTGCTGGAAGCAATACGCAAGGTACACGAAGGGAGCCTATATTTTCCGCCGGAAGTATCGATGCGAATGAACGGCCGCGTTGTCTCCCATCTCTCTCCAAGAGAGGCTGAGGTGCTTTCATGTGTCGCGAAAGGTCTGAGCAATAAGGAAATTGGCGCCAGACTCAACGTTGTAGAGGGCACTATAAAGTTACATGTTAATAGTATATTGGCGAAGCTCGGCGTTTCAGACCGCACCCAGGCCATTCTCGCGGCCGTGAAGCGCGGCATTATCCAGATCGAGTGATAGGTTATAGCGGTTTCAGTTAGACTGTAGCCGTTCGAGGTAGGGCGCGCCCGCTCTAGCACGGTCCGGAATGGAGATTCCGGCCGACGGCCTTCGCCAAGGTGGCGATATTATATGGTTTTGATAAAACATCACGGACACCCGCCGCACGGACTTTCGTCGGGGTGATGCCTTCGCTATTACCACTCGCAAGCACTACCGGCAGGTCGGCTCGCAAGTCGCGGATGTGCTGCGCAAACTCAAGTCCACTCATGCTGGGCATCGTCTGATCGGTGATCACGAGTTGAAAAGTATTTGGCTCACGTTTCAAGCGGGCCAGCGCCTCCAGTACTTTGGTTTCACCTTCCGCCGCGTATCCGAGCATACACAAGGTGCGTACGCCGATTCGCACGAGGGACTCCTCGTCGTCCACTAATAAGATGCGCTCGTCGTGTCCTCGGGGATGGGCGCCCGACTCGTTATCGCCTTTTGCAACGGGCGCAGCCGCGAGGGCCGGGAAGTATATCTCGAACGTGGTGCCACGCCCCACTTCACTGATCAACCGAATCGTCCCACGGTGGTTGTGTACGATGCCATGCACTACAGAAAGGCCGAGTCCGGTGCCTTCGCCGGGGCCTTTCGTGGTGAAAAATGGTTCAAACGCCCGCTTCTGCGTCGCTGCATCCATGCCGCAGCCGGTATCCGAAATACTCAGGCGCACGAAGGAATTATGACTATCGCCAGGCAAGTCGAGTGCGAGCGGTTCATCCACCATGCACGCTTCGAGACGAATACTTAACTTCCCCGGCTTGTCTCGCATCGCATGCCAGGCATTAGTGCCAAGATTCATCACGACTTGATGCAGCTGAGTGGGGTTGCCTTGTATCGCTGGTAACTGTTGCGCCAAATACACGTCGAATTCGATCGAGCTGGGAATCGAGGCACGCAGGAGCCTGGCTACCTCGGTTACGACCGTCCGCAGCTGAAGCGGAACCATGGTCGGCTTGTCGGACCGGCTAAAAGCGAGGATTTGACGAACCAGCTCAGCAGCCCTAAGCGCGGCGCGGTTAATCTCGTTGAGATAGTCGAGCAGCTCAGTGTTACCCGTAGCCGCTTCGTGCGCCAGCGAGGTGTATCCTGTGATGCCGGCCAGAATGTTATTGAAATCGTGAGCGATGCCCCCGGCCAGCGTGCCGATGGCTTCCAACTTCTGAGACTGGAATAATTGCGCCTCGAGCTTGGCCTTGGCTTCGTCGGCCAGACGGCGCTCGGTGATGTCGCGATTGATCGTGAGGACGGATTGGACTCGTCCGTCTGCATCGAACTCGGGATAACCACGCCAGTGACTTACCTTCGGGACTTTGCCTACGGTCAGTTCAAGCTCCGCTTCAATGGGTTTCCCACTATCAAAAATCCTGCGAACGAGCGCTTCTCTCTCCTGCGCTTGTTCCTGAGGAAGGCCAATATCGCGCAATGATTTTCCAATAAACTCCTCCGGCTTCATCGGACTGAATTGGCTGACGGCTGAGTTGATAAAAAGGTAACGCACATCCCGGTCGAACCGCGCGATGACATCCGGCGTATGCTCGACCAGCTCTTGATAACGCGCACTGCTTTCGGTGAGCTCGCGCGTGCGTTCCTTAACCAAGTGTTCGAGACGAACATTCTCGCGACGTTCCAATTTCGTCAAAAGCGCCACCACAAGCAGAACAAAACCAAAGAGGGAAAGGACGTAGACAACGTAGGCCGTTGTCGTGCGGTGCCACGGAGGCCGAATGGAAAAGGAAACCGCGGCCTCCTCACCCACGGCCGTATCGGCCCGCGGTCTGACATGAAGAATATAATTTCCCTCCTTCAACCGGTTAAACACGGCCGAGCCCGAGCTGCCGACCGAGACCCACGAGGAGGACGAGCCCTCAAGTTTGACCTCGAAGTTTACCGGCGCGGCGAATTTATTTCCGCTTAAGACAAAGTGAACGATCAGCGAGTTTTCTGAAAAATCGAGCGGCGGGATCTCTTGTTCGAAGTTGAATAATGAGCGGTCGCTGTTGGTTAGAGTGATGTGGGTAATCAGAGCGCGCAAAGGCATCGGCTCAGAAACGGGCATCGCCGGATCGTAGCGGGCCAGCCGGTACTGCGCATGCATCCATACCACTCCATTGCTCTCGAAAGTGTAGTAATAAGGCTGAAATCCGAGCGGCACAATCAACGGCGTGGCGCTCCACTGGCCGTCCTTTCTTTCAAACACACGCACCGCGCCATCGACCGTCGCCCAGAGGCGGCCTTTAGCATCCAATCCAGGTCGGCCAAAGATGCTCGTGATCCCGGGTAATTGATTTACAAAAGCTTTGTCGGGCACAAAGCGCTGGAGCGAATCGTCGAAGCGAAAAATCTTGTCTGAAAAATTGAAATGAACGGTCCCATCAAGTTCAAAGATTTGGGGCCAGCTCTCAGGCAAACCGTCCTGCTTGGAAAACGTTTTGGCCGTCGGCTTGCCCTGCTCGCATTGGATGCGCGCAATTTGGCCGATACCCTGCTCCAACCAAATACGCCCTTGGGCATCCTTAACGGGCTTGTTGTATGCATTTCCCAAATACGGCACAGGAATGCGCTCGGCAATGGCGACCGCGCCATTAACCAGTTGCAACCAACCTATCTCGTTGAGGGCGGAGTAAAGCCACCGGCCGTTGACAGGAACGGGGTCGATGATGCGCAGATGATTGATCGTCGGTGCAAACGCCACCCAGCCGGATTCCGCGCGGTAAAACGCCCCCCCTTCCGTGCCCGCCACAGGCAGACCGGTCGCGCCAGAAAAAGAGTCAACGAAGAGTCGGGCCGGACCGTCGCGCTCCAGTTGTAGTAACCGACCATCGGCATCGTAATTGCCCCTGTAGGTTTTCCCATCGGCCAGCAACCAGAGCCGCCCATTAAGCCTGAACGGATACGCCGTCGTGATGCCTGCGCCAATCCGCGGTTCAAAATGTGAAACACAGGAGGGAAACTCGATGTGCAATATGCCGCCATCCATGAGTCCCCAGATGCCCCCACCCGAAACCGGGACTAACCGTTTAACCCGGGCGAGGCGCTGGTCCAGCGAGCGGTCCAGCGTTTGGACCGTGCGCCCATCGCGGCTAAAGAAAACGATTCCATAGTTATCGACCGCCGCCGCAAAAAAACCGCCATCAGTGGTGCATAGATCGTTGATCCGGGCACCGCTGTCCAGCACCCTATCGGCAGGAAAATTACGTGCAGTCTGCCCATCAAACAGCTGCAAACCGAGTCCGTAGGTGCCGACCAAAGCAAAAGCCCTGTCGAATGGTTGGGCACAGGTGATAGCCGAGAACGCGCCCTCTGCTTTGACTGGTGTCATGCGACCATGACTAAATTTGGTCAGAGCCCCGTTGGAGCGATCGCTTAGATAGCGCGCGTCACCCTGGTGAAAAATACTTTCGTAGGAATTTGCATGCCCGGCAAGAGTGGCGGTTCCCCCTGGACGCCACGAAACGATGGGGCCGGTCAACGAGTGCCAATACCACTCGCCGCCCGCTTCCGTGACAATCGATTCAGTCAAGCTCAGTTTGGGCGTCGCGCCAGGAGACGACCAGAACGAAACCAAAACCAGTCGCCAGAAACCATCGCTGCCAAATTCGACCCGTGCCGCACCGTCCGCTGTGCCGACGTAAATGCAGCCATCGCGATCGACCACCGCACCGAGACCCGCCACTGATAAATCCGTCGGTGACTGCCGGAATACTTCCCAACGGACTCCGTCACCCAGTGCCAACTGCCGGGCAGCGACCACCAATATTCGCCCATCGGGCATCAACCGAATATCCGTGGGCGGCGAATCCAGTCCCATGGACTCCGATCCCAATACCTTGAAAGCGGGAATGCCTGCCTCGACCAAATCAGGACTAACATGGTCAATTTTGTGGTTCTGAGCCCGCAGATTCTGAGAGACAAAAAGAACTGCTACCAGAGCCAGGATTAAAGGCTTTAGACGATGCAGAATCCTAGTATTGCGTTCGGAAAATGCTGGAATTGAAGGCATGGGGTATTCCGGCAATATTCGCTACATTGTGCAGCGAGGAATATGAAAGTAAACTCGTCGAGGAGGATATAACCTGCAAGGAAAGAACGCTCCATCTCGTGTTGGCTAAATCGGCTTTAAATACCAGCCCGGAGCTTCTTCACATTGAACAGAAGATAACAAAGGAAACGAAGGCCTGCAGGTACTTCCTTAATCTCTTCGATACCTTCGTTTTCTTCTGTAAAATTCTGGGGGATTCGAACCACCCTATAAATTTCAGTATAAAAGCTTCGGGCGTTTGCTAAAAGCCAGTCGAGGAAGCGCTGTATGCGAATCTGACGGAGCAGCGTGCATGGGCGGGGCCCGATGTCCCCATAAGGCTTGATCGAAGCCGCTCCCAAACCAGCCCGTTAGAGACAACGGGCTCCACCCTCGCTTGCATCGCTACGGCTTGGCATCGAGCCGGTGACGAACCAGCTCAACGAGTGCATAGATCGAGAACGGCTTGCGGAGAAAATTCACCCCAGGCTCCAGGGTTAAGTCCCGGGAGACGTTGTCGCTCGTGAAACCACTGACGTAGATAACCTTTAGGCCTGCGCACAGTTTCTGGATTTTTCGGGACAGCTCACCTCCATTCAATCCGCCAGGCATCACCAGATCGGTTATGAGCATGTCCACTTTCGCACCGTTTTCGATCACCCGTTCGGTGGCTTCAGTGCCATTCGCGGCAAGTAAGACGCGATAACCATAACGCTCCAGAGTGATCTGCATCAGGTGCCGGATGGTTTGCTCGTCCTCGGCAATGAGGATCGTTTCGGTGCCGCCTTTGAGGGTTGCCGGGAGAAGCGCGGGCTGCTGCTTCACCGTATCGGTCAGGGAGACTGGCAGGAAAATATCGAAGGCGGTGCCTTGACCAAGCTCGCTCGCAACTTCGATCCAGCCGTTGTGCAGCTTCACGATGCCAAACACGGTGGCGAGACCGAGCCCAGTACCTCGGCCCGCCTCCTTGGTGGTAAAGAATGGTTCGTAAATATGGGAAAGATGTTCGGGGGCTATGCCGACGCCGGTATCTAGGGCCTCCAGCTGAAGGAATCTGCCCGGCCGACCACCGGGATGCTTCGGGATGGCAGCGGCATCGAGCGTGATCTCGCTCACGTTGAGATCGAGCCGACCGCCGTTGGGCATGGCGTCGCGGCTGTTTACCGCCAGATTCATGACCACTTGTTCGATCATGCCCGGGTCAGCGAGCAGAGGAGGCAGTCCCGGCGCGGCTTGGGTTTTGAGCACGATGTCTTCACCGAGTATTCTGTGGAGCAACCGGGCCATGTCTTCCACCAATCCCGGCAGGTCGATGAGGCGTGTCTCTTTCGACTGCTTGCGACTGAAGGCGAGTAATTGCCGGGTGAGGTTGGCCGCCCGGTCGGCGGTTTTGGCGATTAGATCAACGCCAGCGCGCGATTCAGCATTGAGCACCGGGTTTTGACCCAAAATAGCGGCTTCGAACTGGACGATGGTGAGGAGATTATTGAAATCATGCGCGACACCCGCGGCGAGCTGGCCGATGGCATCCATCTTCTGTGACTGTCGGAGTTGCTCCTCCAAGCGAAGCCGCTCAGTGATGTCGCCAACATAACAATGCACCACCGACAAACCGGCGATGGGATAAAAGGACCACGACAGCGTACGCGCGCCATGCCTGGTTTCGCTGCACAGGCGTGGCTCACCACTTGCCAGGCATTCGATCACGATCTGGCGTGTATCTGGGAGTAACAGACCCAGGATATCGGAGCAACCGGCCCCTTCAGCCATGGCTTGCGCGGCTCGGTTGGAGTAAACAAGTTGCCCATCAGCCGAAAACTCGAGCACGGGGTTGGGATTCAACATCGGGAAAACTGCGAGACGGCGTATCTCGGCGTCGGCTTGTTTGCGTCCGGTGAGGTCTTGTTTGATGGCAATGAAGTGCGTGATGCTGCCGGCTGCGTCGCGAACCGGGGTGATGGTCTGCTCCTCAGGATAAAGGTTGCCATCCTTGGATCTGTTTATGAGTTCGCCATGCCAGGCATGGCCCGAGAGAATGGTTGCCCAAAGGCCTGCATAAACCTCCTCCTTCACGCAACCGGACTTGAGCAGATCCCGCGGATTCCGTCCGATGGCCTCGGCTGCGGAGTAGCCGGTAAGCGTTGAGAATGCCGGGTTGACCCAAAGTATTATCCCGGTGCAATCGGTTATAAGAATGGCATTGGCGGCCGCGACGAGTGCGGCATTCCCCAGATGTAACTGTGCTTCGGTTTGCTTATGCTGCTGAAGCAGGCGCCATTCGCGCAACGTACGCACCACGGTGCGAGCCATGCCGGAAAACGCCTCCGGTGATTTTACGATATAGTCCAGCGCGCCCGCCTTGAGCACCTCGACCACCGATTGCTCGTTGCCGTGACTGGTCATGACCAGCACAGGAAACGGTCCGGCTTCCGGCGGAGAGGTCAGCGCCTCCACCGCCGAACCATCCGGCAGGTTAAGATCAAGGATGGCAATATCCGGCGCGCAAGCGGCGACCGCCTGGCCGTATTCGCGCAATGTCGCAGCCACGCGTATCGTGGCTTTCACCTCACTCGTTTCGAAAGCTCGCTCGATGGCAGTAATATGAGCGGCTTCATCTTCCACCAAGAGAATGGTTATGACTTTGGAGTTCATGGTTTTATGTTTTCGCTAATCAATCCGGATACTGATTCCACGCGAGCCAGTAGAAACCGAAAGCTTCCATGAGTTTGGTGAACTTGTCGAAGTCCACCGGCTTCACCAGATAACTGCCCGCGCCTCGGGCGTAGGCATTGGTTAGATCAGATTCGGAGGCGGAGGTCGTGAGCACAACGGTCGGGATGGATTTCAGATTTTCATCGGCCTTGATCCGGCGTAGCACCTCGAGGCCGTCCACTTTCGGCAGGCGCAAATCCAGAAGAATGAGCGTCGGGCGAGGGATGCTGGAAGGATCGGCATATGCCCCATGATGGAAAAGGTAATCCAGTGCAGCCTGTCCGTCCTCCACGTGGACGATGCGGTTGGCCACGCGAAAATCGGCGAGGTTGCGACGCACGATTTCGGCATGCGCAAGATCGTCCTCAACGAGCAGAATATTGATGGGCCCTCCTTTGGTCATAGTATTGGGTTCGACTTTCGTTGTTCGGCATCCGGGATTTGCTCCTCGTCAGACTCGTTGCAATCTAGTCCCGGGAAATATTTCTGGGCGCACTTGGGGCAGAGTCCGTGGGTGAAAGTGACATCGGAATGCGCCTGAATGTAGTTTTCCACCTGGCTCCAGTAGCCCTTGTCATCGCGGATTTGTTTGCAGCCAGCACAGATGGGGAGGAGCCCGCTCAACGCTTTCACCTTGGCGAGCGCTTCCTGCAATTCGGTGTTTTTCTGGCGCAGCGCCTCTACGGCATTCCGATGCGCCTGGAGCAGTTTCCACTCGCGCAAGGCACGCTCGACGGTTTGCGGCATGGCGGCAAAAGCTTCAGGCGATTTCACTGTGTAATCCAAAGCACCTGCTTTGATCGCCTGCACCGCCGCCTGCTCGCTGCCCTGACTCGTCATGATCAGTACGGGAAACTGTCCTGATTCCGGTGGAGAAGCGAGGACCTCGACGGCGCGACCATCCGGCAGGTTGAGGTCGACCAGCGCGAGATCGGGCACACGTGCCGCCGCAGCAACACGGAATTCCCGCAAAGAGCCGACCACTTGAATACCGACAAGCATGTGCTCCGCCTCGAATGCACGTTCAATCGCGGTCGCATGGGCGGCATCATCTTCCGCCACTAGAATAAAGATCGGGGCGGTTTTAATCATAAATTGGCTCCGGGCGCTTGGTGCGGATAATCACACCTGGCAAAAAGAAAAGCGTAACAACAACCAAGGCACAAACCCAAGCCCAGAGTTTCACTACAAAGAACACAGAGGCCGGAGTTCCGATCACTGCCGTTCTTTGTGATCCTTGTGCTCTTTGGGGTAAAATTGTCTTCGTCTTCATTTTGCTGAGGCCTGCGTTGTTTCGTTTTCGGGTTTGCCAGGGCCGCCAAGCGTGAAACGGAAGGTTGTGCCTTGGCCAAGTCCCCCTGATTCCGCCCAGATTTTCCCGCCATGCACCTCGACGATCCGCTTGACCAACGCGAGGCCGATACCGGTGCCCTCGCTGCGGGGATCAAGTTTTTCGAAGAGACCGAAGAGTTTAGCGTGGTGCCTCGGATCGATGCCGATGCCATTGTCGCGGACAAAAAACACCGGCCCAGAGGAGGTTTGTTCTGCCCCAATCTCAACCCGTGGCGCTGGTTGGTCACCCATGAACTTCACGGCGTTGTCCACTAGGTTTTGGAAAACTTCCACCAGACGCGGTCGGTCACCGAGGAGAATGATTGGTTCGGTCGAGACCTGCAGGGTGACGCCGCGTTGGGCGATTTGCCCAGCGACCAAATCCAGCGCCTCTTGCACGACAGACTGCAACGGCGCGGACACGAAGGGATTCATTTTACGCCCGATCCGTGACAGATCGAGCAACTCCTCCAGCAGCCGGCCCATCTTCTCCGCCGCCCCTTGGATAAACTTCAAGTCTTTCTCCATCCGCAGGCCGTCGTTGGCTTTGATATCCTTTTCCAGAAAGCCGGCAAACGTCTTGATCGTCACGAGCGGACTCTTCAGGTCATGCGACACGGTGTAGGTGAAACGCTCCAGCGAAGCGTTTTTGTCCTGTAACTCCTGCGCTGTTTTCTGCAACGCCTCTTCGGCGTGTTTACGATCGGAAATATCGCGAATATTGCACTGAACCACCTTGGTTTGATTCACGAGGTAAACATTGCTGATGAACTCCACCTCGATCCGGTTCCCCTCCGCCGTTTCCAACGCAAGGTCTTCATAGCGAATATATCCTTTCTCCTGCAACTCGTCGAAATTGGTTTTGCTGGCGAAGACGTCCCTAAGAAATCCCAGCTCCCAGACCTTCTTTTCCAAAAGCTGTTCGTGCGAGAAACCCAGCATCTCTATCAAGAAGGGATTTACATCCACGACCATCCCGGTCTCGGCATCGAGAATTAAAATGCCGTCTTTTGACGATTCGAAGAGCCGACGATAACGGACTTCCGATGCTTCCAACGCCGCCTCAGCCTGCTTGCGCTCGGTGATGTCGATGATCGAGGTAATGAAATAGAGCGGCTGGCCGGCCTCGTTCCGGCGCAGGGTCGAACTGACATCGGTCCACACCGCCGAACCATTCTTATGGAGATAACGTTTGATAAACCGCGTAGAATTTTGCTTTCCGGAAATCAGCGCATCCACCGCTTGCTGGGTTAATTCCAAGTCGGCCGGATGCGAGATTTCCTGCCAGGTCCGGTGCTGAAGCTCCGCTTGCGAGTACCCAAGCAGGTTACAGAAAGCTTGGTTGACCTGTATTGCTCCTGAGGGCCGGGTGAGGGACTTACCAACACCGGAATGTTCAAAGAAGAATTTAAATTTATCCTCGCTCTCGCGCAGCGCCGTCTCCGCCCGCTTTCGCTCCGTGATGTCGCGGATAAACGCGGTCACTCCGGTGATGATACCGTCCTTTTGCCGGATGGGATTCCAAGCAAACTCGTAATAGATATCCAACTCTGGTTGAAGCTGGATCTCGGTGAATACTTCGCCTCCAAGCGCCCGGTCGATGCTCTGCTGGGCCAATTGCCGCAGCTGGGGATCCGCCATGCTCTCTAGCAGATTGCAGCCGATTTGAATATCAACCTGCCAGACGGTGCGCATCTCCTGCCGGTGCTTTTCGTTGAAAGCCGTGTAGCAATAGTTCCGGTCCAGCGAAAAAATCACGATATCACTCGGGCTATTGATCAGCGCATTGAGCAAGGCATTCTGCTTCTCCATTTTCATCTCCGCGCTTTTGCGCTCCGTGATGTCGCGGTAGATTCCCAAGCTGAATTTCTGACCTTCACTCTCGACCGACCGTGCGCTCACCTCGACGGGAAACGTCGTGCCATCCTTGCAACGATGGACCGTCTCGTACACCACGCCATTTGAAGAAACCAAACCACCAATTTGAGCCAATAAGTCCCCCGCCTTTTCCGGTGAGCGTAATCCTCCCGGAGGCAGGCGCTGCAATTCTTCCAGCGTGTAGCCATAGGTCGCGAGTGCGCGGTCGTTGGCCTCAACGACCCGTCCGGTCTCGTCCAGCAACAGAATGATGTCGTTGGCTTGCCGGGTGACCATGCCCAGCCGTTCGACTAGAATATTACGTTCACTTTCGAGGCTTAGCTGGCGGCGAAGTAACGCCTCATTTCGCTGCCGCCAGAAAGCGACGCTGGCGAAGGCCGTGGTGAGCAGCAGCAGAGCCACGATTCCTCCCGTGCGCCAAGCTTCACGGCGTACCGGGGCGTAGATCTCCGCCTGGTCCACCTTGGCAACTATGAACCACGGTGAATCCGGGACGGCTAGGCTGGCGGCGACAACGGGTACGCCACGATAATCCACGCCCTCCCGCACACCAAATTCACCCCGAACGCTTTTGGCCGCGGGCAATCGAATATCACTGACGGGATAGCGTAACGCCAAGGCAGTGTTTTGGCGGTGCCGGAGTTCGTTGAGGAAAACAACCTCGTCGCCCTCTCGACGCACGAGCAACGCCTCACAAGTCGGGCTGGGACTAGGCCAACGCTGAATCAGCGAATTGAGATAAATCGCCGGATCGATGCGCAAAACAAGAACACCCAGCGGAGCATCGAAGCCCGACTCATCCACAATAGGTACCAGGACGCCCAGATAAACAGGCCGGTTGGGAGCGTGGCGGTGCAAATCCATGAAAACGACCTGGCCAATCTCCTGGGCCTGGGCAGCATCAGCCGCCAGTTCGGCAGGGACTGGTTCGGTTAAATCGCCGGCCGCCAACCTCCCGCCCCCTCGCGCATCGAGCAGAAAAACGCCGTCATATTGGTAGCTCATCTGGATCTTCCTCATCCAGGATAGCAATTGGTGACGCGACTCCACATCCCCGGGATGCGCGAAGAAGCGGCGGACCAAGGCGGTGAAAACAGTATTTCTAAACACCGTGTTGGCATCACCCAGTCGCTCTTTACGCCACTGCGCCAGCTCACTTACCTTCGTCTCCACGATGGAGGAAATCTGCAACTCGACCTCCGCGCGGTGATGGATTTCGAAAGCGCGAAAATAGGATGTGCCCGTGGCAACGGCTCCCGCGAGCAACACCAAATATACGAGAAGAAACACAAGCTTGGTGCCAGGATTGCCCTGTCGCCATGCCGTAAAAACTATCGTTCCACCCAAGACCACAAACAGCGCCGCAGTCGGCACTGCCATGATCGTGAAGCCAAACCACCCATGTGAACCAAAAGCCCGCATGAAGTAAGACACGATCGCGGTGAGAGCCAGCGTCGCCACCAGTGAGCCGAAAATGATGTTCGCGACCAGAGCCCGCTGTCCACTGCGCGTGCCATGGATAACCTCCAAGCCTGCCGCAATGAGCAAGAAACACAACGCCGTATCTGGCGCCATGCGACCTGGATTAGAGGTGCCCAGCGCACCGATCGGCTCAGAGAACAACCATTGGTCGAAACCGAAGCTGCA
Organism: Verrucomicrobiota bacterium; assembly: GCA_016721945.1. Taxonomy (GTDB): domain Bacteria; phylum Verrucomicrobiota; class Verrucomicrobiia; order Opitutales; family Opitutaceae; genus JADKHC01. The sequence goes on from JADKHC010000008.1 coordinate 124,439, forward strand.
ACCACAGGCATATTCAACAAGCGTGAGCAGACCGATCAGGCCTGCCAGCATCCCGCACAGACGGCCTAGGCGATAAAAAAAGGTTCGGCTTCGAGGCTGTGCCTCCGACGACTGCCCCGAGAGCAGCAGCGCGAAACCGGTCAGCATAAAACCAATCGCCGTGTTCGGTTTTACGGAAACCCAGCCCGGCAGGATGCTTTTCAGCGTCGTGAGATCGAACACCCACCCAACCAAAACCATACCACCCGCCACAATCGCCAGCATGGCCGCCAATCGCGCCACGAGCTTCGGTGTCAGCACCCGTTGGGTTAGAGTTTCAGTGGTCATACGATGCCTCGCTGATCATGGGGCCGATAAGCCGTAGAGTTCTCCTCTTTTACGCCTTGATTGCAGTTGGGGTAACCGATTTGTAGGCCGACGTTGATCGTCATATAGCCGATCCCACCATCATGGGTCAACGGCAATGGATGATGGCACATTCCGAGTGTTTCAGGAGCGACACTCCATCAGCGCCAGATCAACAACACATCCTCCCTAGCAATTGCCCGCATGTGGGCACTTCGAGCTCCTAAAAACATGGAGGCCGCCCCCATGAAGAGGCGGCCCACATGACCTAACACCAAGCAAACCGTAAGAACTACATACAAGCACCGTTCCCATTGAACGATGATGACTACACAGAGGTAGACGGCGCTCGCGTGAATTCGCTCAAAAATATCTGGCGAATTCTAAATTATATTTAGGTTTCGCGTTAAACCTTGATGGAGAATCGCTACCGAACAGCTAATTCAACCGGAGTTAAATTACCGTCTGATAAAAAATTGCGAAATCAGGCCGACTTTGAACGGCTCAATGATTATTTGAACCCAAATTCACGCTGGCTGGCGCGTTCTCCACCGACCTAGGGAGCGGTGTGCTCGTGAGCGGATAGCGAAACGTGTGGCCCTCGTAGTTGCGAAAAACTACTTCGTCGTCGGTGATTTTTTCGACGTAGTCGGGATTGATCGGCACTTTGCCGCCCCCGCCAGGGGCGTCGATGACGTATTGAGGAACAGAATACCCCGTGGTGTGACCGCGCAGAGCCTCGATGATCTCCAGGCCTTTGCGCACATCGACTTTGAAGTGCGAACCGCCAGTGATGAGATCCATCTGATAGAGATAGTACGGCCGCACACGCATCCGGAGCAGACGGTGTACGAGCGATTTCATAACCTCAACATCGTCGTTCACGCCGCGTAGGAGCACGGATTGGTTACCCAACGGCACACCGGCGAACGAGAGGCGCTCGCAGGCGTCGCGCAGCTCGGCCGTTGCCTCTTTCGGATGGTTCACGTGGATGCTCATCCAGATCGGACCGTATTTTTTGAAAATCTCGCACAGCTCCGGCGTGATGCGTTGCGGGAGGAAAACCGGAATGCGCGAGCCAATGCGGATGAACTCAACGTGCTTGATCGCGCGCAAGCGGCTGAGCAGATGCTCCAGTTTTTTATCCGAGAGCAGCAGCGGATCGCCGCCCGAGAGAAGCACGTCGCGGACTTCGGGATGCGATTCGATGTAGCGCAAGCCTTGCTCGTATTCGGGATGGAAATTGTAGTCCTGCGCATTGCTCACGAGGCGACTGCGCGTGCAATAACGACAGTACGAAGCGCAGCGGTCGGTGATCAGGAAAAGTACGCGGTCCGGATAGCGATGCACGAGGCCAGGCACCGGCGAGTGTTCGTCTTCACCGAGCGAGTCCAACATTTCCTCTTTGCTCGTGATCGATTCGCCTTCACGCGGGATCACTTGCAGGCGGAGCGGGCAAGCCGGGTTGTTGACGTCGATCAGGTTGAAAAAATACGGCGTGATCGCGAGCGCGAGTTTGTGGCCGGCGAAGGCGATGCCACGACGCTCCTCGGTCGTAAGCGTCATGTAACGCTCCAGCTGGTCGAGCGTCGTGATGCGATGCTTCAGTTGCCAGGTCCAATCCTGCCAATCTGACGCCGGAATGTGCTGCCAATGGCCTTGGCCTTCAAACCAAGTGGCGCGGTCTTCAGTGTATGCCATGAGAATGCGAAGAAGTTAGGAAGCTAACTACTTCTGTCAAACCCAGGGCGTATTTTTTTATAATGTTGGCTGTTTGTAGATTAAGAATTTCCCGGCCGCAGCCAGACCTGCTTTGAGACGCGACGTATAGAGAATTTTCATAAAACCCTTGGCAGAGGCGGGGTGAAAGCCTTTCGTTGGGCTTTAATGTCTACGTTCAGACCCGCTGTACTCGCTCTCGAAGATGGTTCCGTGTTTCGCGGCCGCGCTTTTGGCGCCGATGCCACGATCGCGGGCGAATGCGTGTTCAACACGTCAATGACCGGCTACCAGGAGATCATCACCGATCCCTCGTACTTCGGCCAGATCGTCACCATGACCGCCGTGCAAATCGGCAACTACGGCATCAACGCCGAAGACGCCGAGGCCTCCGTGCCGAAATGCTCCGGTTTCGTCGTGCGCGAACTCTCTCCAATCGTCAGCAACTGGCGCAGCCAGATGTCGCTCGACGAATATCTAAAAAAGTACGGCATTCCCGGTATCAGCGAAGTCGATACCCGCGCGCTCACGAAAAAACTCCGCGTCGACGGCGCGATGAAGGCCTGCATCAGCACGCTCGACCTCAGCGACGAAGAAGCGATCAAGCGCGCCCGCAACTGGCAAAACATGGCCGGCGCCGATTACGTGAAAGACGTCACCAGCCGAGCACCGTTTATCTGGAGCGGCACCGATGCGGCGAATTTCAACACGCCGTACATGCCCGTCGGCACCACGATGAACGCTCCCGGGATTCCCGCGAAACGTTTCAAAGTCGCCGCCTTCGACTACGGCGCGAAGCACTCGATCTTCCGCAAACTGATCCGCCACGGTTTTGATGTGCAGGTTCTCCCCGCCACCGCGACCGCCGAGCAGGCGCGCGAGCTGAAGCCCGACGCGATTTTCCTCTCCAACGGCCCCGGCGATCCGTCTGCGCTCCCGTATATCCACAAAACGGTTACAGCGCTATTGCCCGAGTTCCCGATGTTCGGCATCTGCCTCGGTCACCAGATGATCACGCATGCGCTCGGCGGCACGACCTTCAAGCTCAAGTTCGGCCATCGCGGTGGCAACCAGCCGGTGAAAAATCTTGAGACCGGCAAAGTCTCCATCACCGCGCAAAACCACGGTTTCGCGACCGATCCGAAATCGATCGAAGCGCGCGGTGCCAAAGTCACCGAGATCAATCTCAACGACAACACCGTCGAAGGCCTGCGCCACACGAAGCTCCCGGTTTTCTCCGTACAGTATCACCCGGAAGCCGCGCCCGGTCCCAACGACGCCGATCCGCTCTTTGTCGATTTCTACAAGTTGGTCGAAGCCCGCAAGGCTGGTAAAATTTAGTCGAGCCCGCGCTGTCGCCAGACCGGACGTTGCGCAACCTAGTCTGCTCCGGTCATGAAAAAGTGGATCATCCTGCTGCTAATTGGTGCAGGATGCTGGTTAATCTTTCACGATAAAACTGCGCAGTGGAAAGGCATGCCCGCGCGCGCCGATCCAGTGCAAACAACCAAGGATCTGCCCAGGCCATTCCCGCACGAGCAATACACGATCACGCCGCTCGCACGCTATTCGATCACGGCGGTGGTGTTGAGCCGAGATCGTTATCGCTTCGATCCCGCCGCCAAGCTCGCACCGCTTGATCTCGCCCTCGGTTGGGGCGCGATGTCGATTTCCAGCGCGATCAACGAACTCAGCATTTCGCAGTCCGGCCGCTGGTACGAATACACCTGGCGCGGCGATGCTCCACTTGATCCACAAAGCATCGCCACCCACTCGGCCAACACCCATTGCCTACCGGCAAACGCCTCAGTGAAGAAACAACTCCTCGCCGTGCGCCGACATGATTTGGTTACGCTCGAAGGCTATCTTGTCGAGATTGCAGGGCCTGACGGCTACCGCTGGCGCTCCTCGCTCACGCGCGACGACACCGCCGGAGGCGCCTGCGAAGTCATGTGGATCACGAACATCGCGCGGCGAAAGTTGTGAGATCTTGTGTTCTGTAGGAGCCTGCTTGCAGGCGATTTTGGTCGTGGGAGATCGCCTGCAAGCAGGCTCCTACAAGTAATCCCCATTCCAGTGCTCTATTCGAGTTTCGCGTCAAACCACGCCAGCGCCGACGGCCCAACAGTATCCAGCCGCATCATGAGCGAGAGGTGATTATCCTGAGGCATCACTTCGCGCCGACTACCAGCAGGAGCGACACGCTCAAGTGCCTCCGTGTTTGCCGGAAGAATCCAAGAATCGTAGCCACCGTGAAACAAAAGCACTGGCACCCGCACCCGCTTCATGGCGTTCACCACATTAACATCGCTCCAAGCAAAACCCGCCAGCTTCGAGGCTTTTGCTTCCGCCTTGGCAAAAGTCGCGTCGCTCACCTTCGCCGCCTGCTTTGGATTAATTCCACGCGCGTATTCAGGGATCGCCGTCTGCGGATCGCTGAACGGCGCGAGAGCCACCACCGCCGCCACACGAGGATCGCGTGCCGCCCAATGAATACCGACCGCCGCACCGTAGGATTCGCCAAACACGCCTAATTTCCCGACCAGCAATCCACGCCGAACCAGTTCATCCGCCACCTTCACCAGATCATCCGCTTCCCACGCGCCATAGCCGATCCACTTGCCCATCGAACGACCATGGCCACGAAGATCGACGAGCACCACGCGATATCCCTTCTTCGCAAAATAGATAGCCCACCACTGCATCGATTCCTTGGTCATTGCGAAACCATGTAAAAGCACCAAAGTAGCCTTTGGCGGCTCGGCCGACATCAAACGCTTTCCGTCCACGTCCGACACGTTCCAATCACATTTAAAGTGGATACTGCCTCGTTCTTCATTCGCGTCACGGTTGACCGCAATGTCGTAAACGAGGTGATAATCCGCTGGATCGATGACGCCTACCGCGAGTTCGGCCACAGGCGGGCCAACAGGCAATCGCCACGTTTGCGTGTAGAATCTATCAGCAACCACGAGGTGCTTGGGTTTGCCGAACAGCCCAGACACACCGTCTCGATTCGGTGCCGCCACGATCAGTGGCGCGAGCATGTGGGCCGTGCAGCCTGAAAGAAACAACCCAGTCGCTAGAACTAACACCGCAATCAAGCCTGCGCGTCGAACCGCGCGGGCGATCATCGGCTCTCTATCTACCCCAGCCATCGCTCGAATTTCGCAGCATCTTCCGGCGTATCGACGCCGATGGTCGGATCTTCGGTGAGGCCGACGGCGATGTCGTAACCGTTTTCGAGTACGCGGAGTTGTTCGAGTTTTTCGATTTGTTCGAGTTGGCCCAGCGGAAGTTTGGCGAACTTTTCGATCAGTGCGGCTTTGTAGGCGTAGAGTCCGAGATGTTTCCGCGCTGGATTCGCCAACAGCCAAGCCTCATCCACCACGCCTGCCTTGTCGCGGGCGAAGGGCATCGGCGAACGCGAAAAATACAGCGCCCGGCCATCGCGGCGCATGACTACTTTGACTTGGTTGGGGTTGGCAAAGTCCGCCGCCGTCTTAAACGGCGTGGCCAGCGTCGCCATTTCCACCGGTCCGGCGATGAGTTCGGCCAGGCGGCGAATTTGCGCGCCCGTGACAAGTGGTTCGTCGGCTTGAACGTTGATCACATAATCCGCGCCAACCGTGCGGTTCGCCTCCGCGATGCGGTCGGTACCACTCTGATGCTGGACGCCGGTCATAATCGCCTGAAAACCATGCACCGTCAGGCAATCTGACAGAAGCTTATCATCCACGGCAAAATAGAGCGGAAATTCCGGTGCTTCTCGCCGAATTCGCTCGGCCACCCAGAGTAAAAGAGGACGGCCTTTGATCGAATGAAGTAATTTTCTAGGAAAACGGGTCGATTCCAACCGACACGGAACAATGATCACGGTCTTGGACATATGGATATAGAACGACAGCCTGAGAAATGGTTTTTGAGGTTGCAAGCCAGCCCGTCGCGCTGAGCATTGCGCCAATTACGCATGGAAACTAAAGATACAGCACCACAGACTAGCAAACAGCTCACAAAGGAGCTGGTGGTGAACAATAAGATGGGGATTCATGCGCGGCCAGCCGCTATGATCGTGAGGATCACCAATAAATTTAAGGCCGATGTCTTCGTTGAAAAAGAAGAAGAGCAAGTGAACGGCAAAAGCATCATGGGTCTTATGATGCTCGCCGCCGGTAAAGGTTCTAAGGTCAAATTTCTCGCCTCAGGCGACGACGCCGCGCAGATGCTGACCGAGCTCGAACAGCTGTTCGCCCGGAAGTTCGACGAAGTCTGAGCAAGTCGATCAAACCTTTAAGCTGAAGCCCGCAATCCCTTTGCGGGCTTTTTCGTTTTCGGAGCACAAGCGACGGCGCTGCGAAAGAAAAACGCGAATGACTTTGGCTAGATTCCTGTTTGCACGGAAGCCGTGAGCCATGGTGATATCCAGGCTTCCCTTTCCCATGCTCATCCTCCGTGGCGCACCCGCCCTCTCCGAGTTCCGCATCAAAAAACTCCAGCAAGATCTCGCTGCCGCCGGCCTCCCGGCGCGCGAAATCGCGACACAGTTTATCCACGTCGTCGAACTCAACGCTGGCGCCAGCCTCGATGCCGCCGAGCAGAGCGTCCTCGAAAAACTCCTCACCTACGGACCTCACCGCGAAGAGCACGCATCCAAGGGCCTCCTCCAAATCGTCGCCCCACGCCCCGGCACCATTTCCCCATGGTCCTCAAAAGCCACCGACATCGCGCACATCTGCGGCCTCGCGAAAATCAAACGCATCGAACGCGCCATCGCGTACTGGATCGACGCTGAAACCGCTCCGCTTTCTGTCGCGCAAACCACGCTCCTCGCCGCCAAACTCCACGACCGCATGACGCAGGTCGTCTTCAGCGATTTCCCGCAACTCGACGTCCTCTTCAGCCACGAAACGCCCCGCCCGCTCTCCAGCGTGCCCGTGCTCGCCCAAGGCCGCACCGCGCTCGTTCACGCTAACGTATCGCTAGGACTAGCCCTCGCCGACGACGAAATCGATTACCTCGTCAACAGCTTCACCACGCTCGGCCGCGACCCGAACGACATCGAACTCATGATGTTCGCGCAGGCCAACTCCGAGCACTGCCGCCACAAAATCTTCAACGCCACCTGGGATATCGACGGCGAAAAGCTTGATCACTCGCTCTTCGCGATGATCAAGAACACCTACACGCTGCACAGCGAAGGCATCCTCTCCGCCTACAAGGACAACGCCGCCGTGCTCACCGGCCACCGCGCGGGCCGCTTCTACGTCAATCCACAGACCGGCGAATACGCCGCGCACGAGGAAGACATTCACATTCTCTGCAAGGTCGAAACCCATAACCACCCGACAGCGATCTCGCCCTTCCCCGGTGCCGCCACCGGCTCCGGTGGTGAAATCCGCGACGAAGGTGCCACTGGCCGCGGCTCCAAGCCCAAAGCCGGCCTCTCCGGTTTCACTGTATCCAATCTTAAAATACCCGGCGCGATTCAACCCTGGGAAGACGACAACGGCAAACCCGGCCGCATCGTCTCCGCGCTCGACATCATGATCGACGGCCCGCTCGGCGGCGCCGCCTTCAACAACGAATTCGGCCGTCCCGCTATCAACGGTTATTTCCGCACTTTCGAGCAGGAAGTCTCCGCCGCCGCCAAGCCCGGTCGCAACACTCCGCCCGAACCGCCCACCGAACTCCGCGGCTACCACAAGCCCATCATGCTCGCGGGCGGCCTCGGCAACATCAAAGCCGAACATGTCCAAAAGGGTAAAATCAACCCCGGCGACAAACTCGTCGTCCTCGGCGGGCCGGCCATGCTCATCGGTCTCGGCGGTGGTGCCGCCAGCTCGATGGCCAGTGGTTCGGGTCAGGAAGATCTCGATTTCGCCTCCGTCCAACGCGAAAATCCCGAGATGGAACGCCGCTGCCAGGAGGTCATCGACCGCTGCTGGGCGCTCGGCGAAGAAAACCCCATCGCCTTCATCCACGATGTCGGTGCCGGTGGCCTTTCCAACGCTCTGCCCGAACTCGTCAACGACGGCGGCCGCGGCGGACTCTTCAATTTGCGCAAAGTTCCGAACGACGAGCCCGGCATGGCTCCGCTCGAAATCTGGTGTAACGAATCGCAGGAACGCTACGTCCTCGCTGTGCCCGCTGCACAAATCGAAACGTTCTCGAAAATCTGCGAACGCGAACGTTGTCCCTTTGCCGTGGTTGGTGAAGCCACCGAGCAAAAGCAGCTCGTCCTCGAAGACCCGCATTTCCAAAACAAACCGATCGACATGCCGCTCGAGGTCCTCCTCGGCAAACCGCCGCGCATGCACCGCTCGGAGAAGACGCTCGTCCGCTTCCAGCCCCGCCTAAATCTCCACGGCGTCAGTCTCGACGAAGCCGCCCGCCGCATCCTCGCCCACCCAACCGTCGCCGACAAAACTTTCCTAATCTCCATCGGTGATCGCACTGTGACCGGCCTTGTTTGTCGCGATCAAATGGTTGGACCCTGGCAGGTTCCCGTCGCCGATTGCGGCGTGACCGCCTCGACCTACACCGGCTACACCGGCGAAGCCATGTCGATGGGCGAACGCACTCCTGTCGCCGTCAACAACGCCGCCGCATCAGCTCGCCTCGCCGTCGGCGAAGCCCTCACCAATCTCGCCGCAGCCCACGTCGGCGCCATCGGCAAGGTCAACCTCTCGGCCAACTGGATGGCCGCGCCCGCCGTCCCCGGCGACGCCGCCGATCTCTACGCAGCCGTCCACGCCGTAGGCATGGAACTCTGCCCCGCCCTCGGCATAACCATTCCTGTGGGGAAAGACTCGATGAGCATGAGCACTGTCTGGAAAGACGGTAACAAACAGAAACGCATCACCGCGCCCATCTCGCTCATCGTCTCCGCCTTCGCGCCCGTCACCGACGTCCGCCTGACCGTCACCCCGCAGCTCCAATACGATCAACCCAAACCATTATCACAGGAGGCAACGGAGAGAACAGAGATTGGTTTAAAACAATCAGACTCTCCGAGCTCCGTTCCCTCTGTTCCCTCCTGTAAAAATTTAGAATCCATCGGCGAAACGCTTCTTCTCCTCGTCGATCTCGGTCGTGGTCAAAACCGCCTCGGCGGCTCCATTCTCGCCCAAGTTGTTTCCCAGATGGGCGAAGCCACTCCTGACGTCGATGACCCGGGCGATCTCAAAGCTTTTTGGACCGTCATCCAACAACTCGTTAGCGACAAAAAGATCCTCGCCTACCACGACCGCTCCGATGGCGGACTCTTTGCCACCACTGTGGAAATGGCCTTCGCCGGCCACACCGGCGTGACGCTCGATCTTGCGCTTTCAACCAAAGCCAAAGGTGGCGCCAACGCCGCCTCCTCGCCTTACAGCCAGCTCTTCGCCGAAGAACTGGGTGCCGTCCTCCAAGTGCGCGAGTCCGACCTCGACGACGTCTCCGCCCTCCTGCGCAGCCACGGCTTCAAAGCCTGCACCTCACGCATCGGCACGCTCAACCGCGATTACCGTTTCGTCGTTCGTCAGGCTGGCCAAGTCCTTATCGACAAAGATCTCTCCGAGCTCCGCGCCATCTGGTCCGACACCACGCGCCGCATTGCCGCGCTCCGCGACAACCCCGCCTGCGCTGAGTCAGAATATCAGCTCAAACTCGACCGCACCGACCCAGGCATCACACCTAAAATCACTTTTAATTACTCCAATCCATTTTCACAGGAGAGAACAGAGGACAAGGCAGCCTCTTCTGTGCCGAACTCCGTTCCCTCAGTTACCTCCTGTAAAAGCTCTGAACGGCCGCCGATGGCCATCCTACGCGAGCAAGGTGTGAACGGCGAAATCGAAATGGCCGCCGCCTTCGATCGCGCAGGCTTCAAAGCCATCGATGTCCACATGACCGATATTCTGTCGGGTCGCATTTTGCTAAAGGATTTCCGCGGCCTTGTCGCTTGCGGCGGTTTTAGCTACGGCGATGTTCTCGGTGCTGGCGAAGGCTGGGCCAAGAGCATCCTCTTCAACGACCACGCCCGCGCCGAGTTCTCTGCCTTCTTCGCCCGCCCCGACACGTTCGCCCTCGGCGTATGCAACGGCTGCCAGATGATGAGCAATCTCCACTCGATCATCCCCGGCGCCGACCATTGGCCACACTTTGTGCAAAACAAATCCGAGCGTTTCGAAGCCCGCTTCGCCTCGCTCAAGATCGAAAAGAGCCCAAGCATCCTCTTTGCCGGTATGGAAGGTTCGGTCATTCCGATCGCCGTCTCGCACGGCGAAGGCTACGCCGAATTCAAGGACGCCGTCGCAGCCAAAACCTGCAGCGACTCCGGCCTCGTCGTCGCACGCTACGTCGACAACAAGCACCAGAGCACCGAGCAATATCCGCTGAACCCGAACAGCTCCCCGCTCGGCATGACCGCGCTAACGACCCGCGACGGCCGCGTGACGATCATGATGCCACACCCAGAACGCGTCTTCCGCACCGCAACCATGAGCTACCACCCCGCCGAATGGGGCGAAGACTCCCCGTGGATGAAGCTCTTCTACAACGCCCGCGCCTGGGTGGGGTGACATCAAACCAGAAACAAGACTGTCCTTTTAAACAATCTCAGGCTACTAGACGAGGCCTCCTGTAAAGCCAAAGTCAGCCCCTACTCCAATGCTCACCGCGCTAACGCTCACTCGCTTCAAAAGCTTTTCAGATACGCGCAATAAACTCAGCCTCGGCCAGCTTAGCCTTATCATCGGCACCAACGCCAGTGGCAAAAGCAACCTCCGTGATGGCTTGCGTTTTATTCATGGAATCTCACGCGGCTACAGTCTGGCTGAAGTCATCGGCGAGAAATATATTGAAGGTGGGGTCCTTCAATGGAAAGGCATTCGCGGAGGCGTGCGTGAAACAGTACTACGCAACGGCGGCCCACAAGGCACTCAATTTAGTCTCAGTGTCGAAAGCATCCTCGCAGTCGATAATCGCAAAGCGACTTACAGTATTACAGTTGATGTGGGCGACAAAGAACATCCTCCGTTTGTAGCGGCCGAAAGTTTGATCGTAGAGGGTAAGGGAAAATTCATTTTCCATACCCAGCCTGACGGTGAAGATCTAAATGAACTTCCTAACCAGAGAAAGATCTTTGCTCAAGTGCGTAAAGAAGCCAGAGCAGGCTTTTCGGGGCCAAAGTTAGACTTTCGCCGTGATCAACCAATCCTCTCTCAAATCTGCGATCACAGCGAAACCAAGAAGCTTCCCGCAGCCCGTGAATATGTGACACAGTTTCTACAAACCATCGCATCAATCCGCTTTCTTGATCTCGAACCACCTGCACTTCGACGCCCCTCAATTCCTGGACAAACAATCCTCGGAGACAAAGGCGAAAACCTTTCCTCAGTCCTTCAAGCTATATGCGCTGACAAAAAACGCAGAGAAGCTTTGATTGAATGGACGCGAGAATTAACGCCTTTAGACGTTATCGATTTCAGATTCCCCGACGTAAGCCTCGAAGGGAAAATCCAGCTTCAATTAGTTGAAGCTGGAGGGCGCGAAATTTCAGCAGAAAGCGCAAGCGACGGTACCCTTCGATTCTTAGCTTTCGCTGCTGCCCTACTCGGTACCGATCCCGCCCGTTGCTACTTTTTTGAAGAAATGGAAAATGGTATCCACCCAAACCGAGCCTACCTCCTAATCCAGCTTCTGAAAACAGCGACCAAGGACGGAACGATCCAAGTCATAGGCACAACGCATTCCCCATCATTGCTCAATTTTCTCGACGACGCAGCACTGCACGATGCCTCGCTTGTCTACCGAGCCGATGGCAAATCAAAGGTCCGAAGTTTCCGCGATTTACCGGATTTGTGGAAAATTCACCAGACATCGTCCGCAGGCCAATTACACAGCTCCGGATGGTTCGAAAACGCTGCGACATTTCTCGAAGGTGACGACCAACCATGAGTACCAAAATTCTCGTCATCCCTGAAGACTTCACAAAAGATGAGCACATCCTTAAACCGCTTGTAGAGAAGCTCGTTGAGGAAGCAGGCTTTCCGCGAGCTACCGTGACTGTTTGCCGCGACCCAAATTTCCAAGGAGTCGCCGCGGCGATGAATGAAAGCCGTATTCGAACAGAAGTGATCGAGCGTTACCCCATGGTCGACATCTTTATCCAACTGGTGGACCGGGATGGCTTAGCAGGGCGTGAAGTGGCGGCGCGCAATCTTGAAACGAAGTTTAACCAAGAACTTGCGCCCAAGCATAAACGTTTCTTCGCCGAACTTGCCCGCCAGGAGGTTGAAGTTTTCATTCTCGCGGGACACGAGCTAGACAACGGAGTTAGCTGGCAAGTGATTCGTGATGACGCCAACGTGAAGAATACATTTTTCCAATCCTTGGTCCGACGTGAAGGCACCGAGAGCCTCCCCCACCAAGGCCGTAAAAAGCTCATGGCAGCAGCAATTAGAAATTTCCAGCGCATCATGAGCCGCTGCGACGATGACCTCGGGAATCTGTTAGAACGTTTACGCCATCAATGAGTCGATCTACATCAAATGAACAGGTTTGTCTCTGGGACAACCTGGCAGCCAATCCCGACCAGCTTGGCATTCCCGCGAGGCATGCAAAGCTGCTCGCCGAAGATCATGCGCGCTATCAGGCCAACCCCGCCGAGGGTTCGAGTTGGGCCGAGGTCAAATCACGCATCACCGGCCATGTCCCATATTGCCGAACCAGCCCATGAGCGCGAAGCTCACGTGCACCAGGTGGCGATCTATCGCGCCATGACTCCGCAGCAGCGCCTGCAGCAAGCGCTCCGGATGAATCGCAGCATGCGCACGCTGATGGCAGGTGGTTTTCGCGACCGCAATCCCTCTTGGACCGACGAACGGGTTCGGCACGCGGTGGCCGACCGCATTCTCCATGCTACCACCGGATGAGTTGAGCTTGTTTGTCTCACGTGACCCAGCAAGTCGAACTTGTTTCATGCGCCAAATTCTCGTCACGCTAGTAGTGGCCCTCCTGTTCACGGCCTGCGGTCGGCCGAAAAAGCCGCGGGCTCCAAATACTCGGCCCGACGCATCTGCCACGAAGGAGCAGACGAAAACGGCTCCTACCCTACCATCTATAACCGATGTCAGCCGCCAATTTCGGGACGCGGTTAAAGCCCGGCTTGATGAGAACCAAGTAGTCATACTTTTATCCAATGGCAGTCGGGCCATTGCTCCATTGGCATCACTCACGACCGCTGATCTGGCGTGGCTCACCCAGTTGTCGAAGGACAATCCACTCGCCAAGGGCAAATCCACCATGGTCGTCGTGGCCAGCACGGTGCCGATAAAGAAAACTATCCAAGTTTCTAAAATCGAGGGCTCAATAGAAACTGTTCAGCTCTGCCCACCCAATATCATACGCGATCAAATCGGCGGCACTTGCATGATCTATGCCCGCGTACACTGGCTCGATATCGCCGGGTACTACGTCGATTCCGGCGAGATCTATAAAATCATCAATGATACCCCAACGGACAGTCCCTGGCGCTCACCGCGCTATGTCGCGGGGCTGACTGGCATCATGAATGGTTTCAAAACGAAGACCATCACCCACAGCATGCCACCACAAGAGGAACCAGCCGGTTGGGCCAGAAAGGAACTTCGCAAAGGCCGTCCCCTGCTCGCGGCACTCCCGCGCGAGATCTGGCAAGCCCTTCCGCCCGGCTTCATCGCAGCGCATCCATGGAGTGGCGGCTCCGTCGGCCACCAAATCGTGGTCAACGGTTTCACGTGGGATTCGGCGACCCAGAAAGGAACTTTTCACATCATCAACTCTTGGAATGAGCTACTGGAATTCGACCTCAACGCCGAAGACGTAAAAGCCGGCCTCCTCGTCTTTGAAAAAAGCCTATCGCCGATTGGCGAAGTTCAAACCGAGTCCGTGAAAGAAATTGTCCAAGCCATCACTTTTATCAAATCGGTTGGCGCAACCAACCTCTATGAGGTAAAAACCAATCTAGGAACCCGCAGAGTCGCCGCACCCAGCGAAGACAATATCTACAGCTTGATTGAGCAAGGCCAGTGAAGCGGCACCCCAAACAAGCGAAGGACTCCTGATTGAGGACGGCTAAGCCGTAACGAAGCATTATCACCGGCGTGGAGCGATGTGTAGGAGGTGGTGCCCGATGTCCCATCGGGCTTGATCGAAGCCGCTCTCAGAACAGCCCGTTGGGGACAACGGGCTCCACCGTCTACTGCATGGATACAGCTTAGCCATGTCGCGCGAATTCGCCGATGAAGTGATCGACGTTGCGGCCGGAGACTTGGGCTTCGACGTCGCGTTGCAGCCAGCGATTTTTCACCGTTAGCTTCACGCTCACACCGAGACGTTGCGCCAGGCGCAGAATCGCTTTCGGCCGTTGCGTTTCCCAGCACCAGCACGTGAAGCCGATACTGATCGGTTTAACAGTCACAACTTCGGAGTCAGAGGTAGCCTGTATCATAACAGATCCGATGTAGCCCAAATCAGGCCAATTCCATATAGCCGCCAAACATGCTCAAAAACAGCCAACGCCGCGATGCACAGCCCATCGCCATCGTTGCTTTCATACTCCGCGCCGCTCACGCTTCAGCCTCTGACCTCGAAAACAAAATCCTCTTCGCCCAAGCGCCCAAACATTCTTGCCGTGGATGACGCCAAGGCGGTGCGCCTTATTGCCCACAAGATACTTAGCGCTTTCGACTGCGACGTAAGCGAAGCCACCAACGGGTTCAACGCCCTCTTCGCTATGGAGAAGTTGCTACCCGATCTCATTCTCCTCGACGTCAATATGCCCATCATGAGCGGTCTCGAAATGCTCACGATGCTGAAATCCAAACCCGCGCTGAAGAAGATCCCGGTCATCATTCTCGCGTCGCCCGCCGATCACGCCGTCATGCCGGAAATCAAAGCGCTCGGCGTAAACGGAATCTTGATGAAGCCTTTCAAGGAAACTGCGCTGCTGGAAATAATCCTTGGTGTACTCGATCTTAAACCGGCTGCTAGCGGCAAATAACCGCTGCGTTGAGCCAATGCCGGCCGGGCAGGCAAATCAGCGCCCGACCATCTCGAGTATTTGGTAAGGCATGTCTTTGAATTCGGGGGCTAGATAGCGTGCAACCAGCGCACCCGAACCAGCCAGCAGAGTGAAACCAACCAACACCCGGAGCGAGAAACTCAGGATAAAGACGCTCATCTTCGGCACGGCACGCCCCAGAACGGAGAACGCCAGCGTGATCAAAAAGTTCATCGCGATAAACGGTGCCGAGATCCGGAAGCCGAGTTCTATCACGCGCGCCGTACCCGC
This sequence comes from Verrucomicrobiota bacterium, assembly GCA_016721945.1. Lineage (GTDB taxonomy): Bacteria > Verrucomicrobiota > Verrucomicrobiia > Opitutales > Opitutaceae > JADKHC01. Next base: position 139,821 of record JADKHC010000008.1, read on the forward strand.
CACGAGATGCTCGATCGAGAGCTGACTGAAGGCTGGCGCACCCGCCGGTGCCAGGTCGAAGCTTCGGGCAAACGCACTCAGCGCCCCAATGTGACCGCCGAGCAAAAAGAACATCACACCGGCGAAAGTGGAAAGAAACGCCGCCAGCGGCTCAGTTGAAGGAGCAGGCGCATCGATGCCTGGCGCAGCCGAGAGACCGATTTCCTGCGTAATCACACGGCCAGCCATGTCGACGGCAGAAAAAATTAACCTTCCGACAAAGCCAAAAACCAGCCCGAGCACCACTTCGCCCATGGCGGAGACAATCAGTCCCGCGTTACCCGGCGGCAGCGCCGCAACCCGTGGAACCAATCCGTAGAGTAACGTAGCAATTAAAGCCGAAATCGCCACACGCACCATCACCGGCAGCGGCCGCCCGCCCAGCGTGGGCAGCAACATGACAATGCCTAGCCCGCGCAGAAAAACCATCATCCAGGCGTAGAGAAGTTCGACGGGCATCGAGAAATTGCTTATCGGCTGTTGGCTATTGCCTATTTCTTATTGGTTATTGAACGAGGTTCGTTCTGCAAATAAGCATTTGGCAATATCCGAAAGCAATGAGCAATCCTCACTGCCCCATCGTACCCATCTGGCCTATCATGCGGATGGCGAAATCCGAAAGCGCTCGGATAAGCCACGGCCCTAGGGCAATGCAGAGTACTGCGAGGGCGACGAGCTTTGGGGCAAAGGTCAGGGTTTGCTCCTGTATACTGGTTACGGACTGAACCAAACTGGTGATCAAGCCAACCACAAGCATCACGCCCAGAAACGGCGCGACGATGTACAGCGAGAACGTGATCACGTTCTTGAAGATATCGATGGCCATTTCCGGTGTCATATTTTAGCGATGTTTAATGGTGTGTAACGTATTACGTGACGCTTTTTCAGGTGGGTGTGGGCTAGAGATGGAAGCTTTGCACGAGGCTTTTCACGACGAGGTGCCAGCCGTCCACGAGGACGAAGAGGAGGAGTTTGAACGGGAGCGCGACCACGGTCGGTGGCATCATCATCATGCCGAGAGCCATGAGCACGGAGGAGACGAGAAAGTCGATCACGAGGAACGGGAGAAAAAGCAAAAAGCCCATTTGAAACGCAGTCTGCAGTTCGCTGATGACGAAGGCTGGGATGACGACCCGCATCGGGAGTTCAGCCACCGGAGTTGGACCGAAGCGACCGAGTTCGAGGAAAAACTCAAGGTCGCGCGTGCGCGTTTGATGCAACATAAAATCGCGGACTGGTACAGAGGCTTTGTCGAAGGCCTGTGCCGAGGTCATCTGGCCGCTCATGTAAGGTTGTAGCGCCTCGGCATTCACTTTCTCGAACACCGGGCCCATGATGAAAAATGTGAGGAAGAGCGAGAGGCCGACGATGATCTGATTCGACGGTGCACTCGGTACACCGAGCGCGGTGCGCACAAAACCGAGGACGATCACGATGCGGGTGAAGCTCGTCATCAAGATCACCATCGAGGGCGCGAGCGTGAGCAGCGTCATCACGATCACGAGTTGGATCGCGACGCTGACATCGCCGGGCTTGCTGGTTCCTTCGAGGCCGATGTTCAACCGCATGGGTTGATTCTGCGTGGTGGCGGGCGCAGCCGCTGGTGTCGCCGTCGCTGGCGCTGGAGTCGGAGCGGTTTGCGCGGCGGCTTCAGGAAAAACGAAAAAGCAGAGCGTGAAAATTAGCGCTCCGAGCTGGAGAAGTTTTTTCACTCCCCCTCCTCCCTCTTTTCCAGCATCAGCTGTTTTGGTTTCGAGCGGGGTGAGCATCTGTATCCGTCCGGGAGCTACGCCGAGCAGGAATTTTTTCCCATCATAGTCGGCCACGACCAGATACTGGCGGTTGCCGAGCGGGCGGGTTTCGTCGATTTGCAGTTTGCGGCCTCGGCCACCAGCGGGACCGGCTTTTCGTTTCTGCAACATTAACCAAGCGCCACCGGCAGCGAGCAAAAGCGCAACGACTAGAATGAGCGAACGACTGCCGTCGCTTTCGGGCGCGGTCGCAGGCCGGTCGGATGTGGCAGTATTTTTGGGATAAATAATAACGTCCTTGGGACGCGTTTCTCCGGCCGCAGGTTCCTCGGGGGAAGCTGCACTCATCGGCTGCGCCGTCGCCAAAACGACGCAGCCGATTACCACTAGCAGCCAGCGGGTGACGCTGGTAAAGGGACGGAGGAAAATCATGAAGCGATACAAACGGGCAATCAGTTGGACGGCTTGGTGCCGACGAGTTCGGTAATCTTAATACCAAAGCTGTCTTCCACCACGACGACTTCGCCGTAGGCGATGAGCTTGTCGTTGACGTAGAGGCCGACGGGGTCGCTGGCGTGTTGGCTCAGCTGGATGACTGCACCTGGGGCAAGCTCCAGCACTTCGCGCATGGGAAGCTGGCAGGAGCCGAGTTGGACGGTGACCTTGACCTTTACATCAAGTACGAGATCGAGAGTTTTATCTTCCATTGGGATTGGGCCGTGGTACGGCGAAATTGCTATCAACGGGCATTTTCTTGGTGAGCTTCACAGCGACCCGATCGCTATCCAACCCAACGGTACCGACAAATTTCGGCGTGCCGTTGAGGGAAACACGGGTTTCGTCGAGAATGCCCGCAGGCATCTCGATAACATCGCCGACGCGTAGATTACAGACCTCGCGCAAAGTCAGCTCAAACGCATCCCATTCGGCACGTGTGGGGATAGTGATGTGTTCGTAAATGGGTTTCCATTCAGCCTTTATGCTAGTCGTGCCAGGCGTGGCGTCTCTCTGGCGGCGCACCTGCATCGCGCGAACCATTGGTTCTATCGTATAGTATGGCACGCCAATCTGAATCTGTTCGGAGCAGTCGCCGAAATTCACCTCCAGCGTGAGTGCCAGGATGATGGCATCCTTGGGCGAAGTTTGGAGAAAACGTCCGTTGTTTTCATGGCCGATCAACTGCGGATGAAGCTCTTTTTCGTGCTTCCACTGGTGGCACCATTCTTCGAGGACGATCATAATGATGTCCTCAAGCAGGGCGATTTCGATCTCGGTCAGGTAGCGTTCCAACTTCACCGAATGGCCCCGGCCACCGAGCATGCGATCGACCAGAGTTAGTGCTAAGCGCGGGTTAATGTCGAGAATGCCAACGCCGAGCAGCGGCTCGGCTTTGAAAAGACAAAGGTGCGTGGGATTGGGCAGGCCGTCGGTGAACTTCGCGTAAGTGAGCGTGGTGAGCTTCGCCATCTTCAGGGCGAACTCCATGCGCAGAAACAGCGAGAGCCGGGCGGTGAGGTAGCGAATAAAATCCTCATGCAGCAGACGCAGGCGGCGCAACTCGACTTCGGTCAGGAAAACCGGGTTGCGGAAATCGTAGGTTTCGATCTTGGGCAGCTCGCCATCAACCCGTTTACCATCGGAAAGGAAAACCTGCTGCTTGACCGGGGCGGTTGCCTCGTTCAGCAGTTTGTCGATCTCGCTTTGGTCGAGAACGTCGCTCAGATTTACATCGTCTGCCATAATTAGGTTTTAATTGTAGTTCGGTTACTGCACTACAAAGTCGGAGAAATAAACCTGATCGACGATTTTTTTGCCGAAGGCCTGGTTATAGGTGCCGATCAGTTTTTCGCGGATGAGATTTTTGGCCCCGGCTTCCTCAAGGTCGGCCAGCGAGAGGGAGGAGAGCACGTTGATCGTGATATCCACCATTTTTGGCTTGTTGGCCTCGAAGGCGGCACGTAGCGATTTATCGGTGCCGGTGACGAGAAATGCGGTCTTGAGATAGCGCGTGCCCATCGTGCCGGCGAGATTCACCACGACGTTTTCAAATTCATAGGTGGCACCGTTTGCGGCGGCTTCGCCCTTTTTGCCATGACCGCCTTTTTCTTCCTTGCCGCCCTTGGCTTCAGGTTCGGCAGCGTGTGGCTCAGCGGCTCCGTGTTCGGCAGGCGCTGCATGCGGATCAATGGGGGCAGCGATCTGCTTTTTGAGCTGGGGCATGAGCACAAACTGGCCAATCGCCCAGCTAAGGACAGGGGCGATCACGATGGCGGCGATCAGTGGGATGAACGCTGCAATGCCACCGCCCGCCGGTTTAGCGGCGGTCTCGGGTGCGGCATTTTTTTCCTTGTCGGCTCCCGCAGCTCCTGCAGCGGGTGGATGTGCGGCGTCCGCGCCTTTGGCGGGCTCTGTTGGTTTTGCGGCCATGACGGAGTCTGTAGTTTAGGAGTCGCGACCGGTTATTTCAGCGCTTCAGATTCACGATATCTTCGAGCACGGAGTCGGAGACTGTGATCAGGCGTGAGCTGGCCTGGAAACTGCGCTGGGTGGTGATCATGTTGGCGAACTCGTCGGTGAGATCGACGTTCGCGAGTTCGAGCGTGCCTGCCTGAATGGAGCCGAGGCCGTTGCCGCCAGGTGCGTTAGCAGCGGGAGTGGGTGTAGCAGGTCCGATGATACCAGCGGCACTGAAGCCAGTGAAAAGATTATCGCCCTGCTTCATCAAAGCACTGGGATCACTGTAATTCTGGAGTAGTATCTGGTTGGTGGTTACGGAAGTGCCGTCGGAATAAAACTCCGTCAAATTTCCAGAGGGGCTGATGCTGAAGGAGGTGAGCTCGGTACCGACTGGAGGCGTGCCGAGCCTGACGCTGCCGTAGGCTGCGGGCGCGACGGGAGTGGCACCACCCGTGCCACCGGTTGGCGCCTTGAACACGATAGCCCTGATAGGTCACGAGGTAGCCGTTATCGTCCATACGGAAATTACCAGCACGTGTAGCGAATTGCTGGCTGTCGGCAGGATTTTGAACAAGGAAGAAGCCGTTGCCCGAGACACCGAGGTCTGTATTGAGACCCGTGGTCGAAAGCGCGCCCTGAGTAAATTTCGTGCTGATCTGCGAAATCTGCACACCTGTGCCAACCTGTTGTGAGGACTGATTGGAAGAAGAAGCGGCCGATGGTGCGGAGGAGCGCATCGTGTTACTAAAGCTATCCGCGAAGCTGACGCCGGAGCCTTTGTAGCCGACGGTGTTAACGTTTGCGATGTTGTTACCGATGACTTCGAGGCCTTTGGTGAAGGCGCGCATGGCGCTGACGCCTGAGGTGAGTGTGCCGATGAGTGACATGGGAGAGAGATTTTAAATGTGGAGGTTGCCGAGCGGGGTTCTTTCGTCCGTGAAATTCAAGATGTTGGCGCTGTTTGTGCCTGTGCTGTGGTTACTGGTACGGCTTTGACCTTGCTGATCGTCGTGTAGGCATATTGTTCTCCGTTTATGGTAACGTAGACGGCACCGGAGCTTAGCTGGGCGCCTTCGACCGTGCCGTTTACGGTACGACCACTGGAATCCAATGCGGTGACGTTTCTGCCGATCATATTGCTAGCACCATCAAGCTGCGAGTTGGTCAAAAGTGAATTCATGGACTGCAAGGACGAGAATTGCGCCAACTGGGCGATCTGGTCGGTGTCCGAGATGGGGTTCATGGGATCCTGGTTCGACATCTGCGTAGTGAGCAGCTTGAGAAAGTCGCTCTGACCAAGAGTCTTTTGCGCAACCCGCGCGGTAGGGTTATCCGTGTAGGTCTGATTGGCTGAGGAGGTGGCGGCGACGGAGGGCATGGGAGAAGATTCAGGCGAAAGTCTGGAGATGGCGGGAGGTTTCGGAACGTGTTGCGGGCAACGGAGCGACGGTTGTAGTGGCTCCGGTACTACGGCCGGTATTGCCAAAGGAAGGCGCGCCGCCGGATTGTGCAGACTGATCGTAGGAACGCTGGCGGCCGGAACCATCACCGAGGGACGAAAACTCCTGCTGTTTGGCGTTCGGAGAATTAAAGACGGGGTCGGCCACACGGTAGGAGCGCTGTTCTGACGCAGCGGCCTGCGCCTGCCATTCGGTTGAGATCACATCACGAAGCTGGCTGGAGTCGGTGCGGAAAGTCGTGTGTACGGTGCCATCGCGATATTCGACGCGCACGGAGAGGCGCTCCGAATCATTAAAATCAAAACGAACTTCGACGGAGTTGCGGTCGATGACAGAAATGCGATCAGCGATGGCGCGAATTTCTTCAACCAGGCGTGGAGCCTGAACCTCAATCGGAGCGGTCGTAGCGGCCAACGGAGCTGTCGTGCCAATTTGGATACCGCCCGGCATAGCGAAGGCCTGAGTCGTGGTGAACTCAGCGGAGGCGGTCTTGTTGGAGACAGAATACGGCATGGATATCTCCCGGTTTGCACCACGCGTGCCAACATTGCTGGCTGTGGTGTTTACCTTCTTACCGTCAACAATTACTGTCTTTTTTTCTTTGCCGCCAATTGAGGGGTTCACCCCAGACTCGATTTCACCACGAGGATTTCCCCTGGGGGCGGCAAATTTTTCCCGGGCATCAGAAGTGATGCGGATATCCGCTGCTGGCGCAGCATTTTCGACCGGGGTTCCCGCAAGCGCGGTAAGCGTTATCGCAGGTGCCACGCCAAGCTCAGGGGCCTTTGCAAGCACGGGGGCTGCCGCAGCTCCGGAGCCGATTATTGGCGCCGAATTCACCTCTGTGGGTAGAGGAAGGTTCTTGTCAGCACCGATAGCAAAGGCTGCGTTCGATTTCGCATCGACCTTGGCGGGCATGGGCTGAGCGAAGGCTGTCGACGAAACTATCCCCGACGCTACGGCACTGGGTTGACCAACGACTCCTTGGACTGGAGCTGACGGCGCGGCGGTTTCGCCAGTCGCTCTTTCGGGTTTCTCGATAGCGTTCTTGGGCGGAGCGAAATCTTTCGGCGCAGTAATATTTTTAGCATCCACCGCAAACGCTGCAGTCGATTTCGCATCGAGCTGGGCAGACATGGGCTGGGCGACAGTTGTTGATGAAACTTTCGCCGACGCTACGGGCGAGGGTTGACTGACGATTCCCTGTGCCGGAACTGCTGGCGCGGCAGTTTCGCAAGTCGTTCTTTTTGGCTCCTCGATAGCGTTCCGCCCCTGGGGGAATCCTTTTGAATCAGGGATTAAACGAGTGACCTGCGTAGCGTTATCGCGCTCGTTAGGCGTGCCACTCTTTTCGCCAGTTGAGGTGGATTTCAAAATGGCTGGTTGTGCCGTTGGCTGCGGCATCCACTGTCCAGCAATCAACTGATACGTGAGTGCAACCTCGGTGGCAGGCTGATCGTCAGCTCTGGCTGCTTCCTGCTCTTCGTCTGAGTCAACCATCTCGCCTGCGTCGCTCGTTTCTGAAGGAGTGCGGCTGCACAAAATTCCCGCATCCGCCAAGTCCACTTTCCCATTTATAGGTTGAAGGGAAGGCCCCGGCTGGAGGCCAGAAGCCATGTAGGCGATACCTGAATACATACCTGGGAGACCCGCACTCACCTGGAGCGTTGGGATGGATGCTACGGGAGCATGGCCCACCATGGTTGGTGCCGCCTCACCCGCTTGAGAGAAAACGCTGGCGAAGGAGGCATCGCACGGCGTGGTTACAGTGTTCTGCGCAGAGGCCGCACCAAGGCAGGCGAAGGGATCGCTAGGGATTGCAGCAGGTTCGGTCGAAGGTAATTGGGAAGGGAGCGTCATTGGACTAAACCCTTCCTTGGGCGAGCTACCCGCGCCTTCCTTGGCACGAGGTTGGAGGATGAATACGACGTGCGCGCAGCGCGTCGCTGGGGGGAAAGATCAGGGCGCGGAACTTTGTCCGGACTTAAGCAGGCGGAGTTTTTCGGAAAGCGTGGCCACACGTCGGGCGACCGCGGGGTCGGCGGCACCCTGCTTGCTCATCTCTTCGAAGAGCGGGCTGACGGTGTCGGTCTTCATCAGCGAAAGGATTTTCACCACCATGGTGTCATCCATTTCCTTGAAGATGGTTAGCGTGGCCTTGGGCGTGAGGCTGCTGTACGTGGCCACGAGCGATTTCAGGTTTTTAACCTCATCAGACTGGATCGTGGTGATGCGGTTGGAAATTTCGGCGCGCATAGACTCGAGCTGCTGGCGCTGTTTGGTGAGTTCCTGTCGTTCGGCATTCAGACGTTCCTCGCGCTGGGCAAGTTCTTCCTCGCGCTTTTTCACCACGGCTTTCTGGTCTTTCAACTCGCTGGCCAGGTTTTCGATCTCAAGGGTCCAGAATCCCCACGGCGCTTCGGGCTGGCTGGCGTCGACGACTTTGGCCTGAGCGGCCTTGGCAGCGGCGACGAGCGGCACGGCAGCCTTCCAAAACATGCTCAGGCCGGTGCCAACACCGAGCAGGAGCGCGATGGCGAGAGCAACGATCGGGTTGGTGGCGAGTTTTATCATATGCCTTGAGTGGCGGCGCGGGCTGCGAGCGCACTAGTACGGTCATCGAGGGCCGCCTGGTCCTCGCGTTCCACCTCGCGCCGATGGGCGGTGCGAGCTTTTTGCTCCAAACTTTCAACTACGCGCAGATCACGGCGGGAACCGAGCCAGGCCTGACGGGCTGCTTCCATGGCGACACGGGCTTTTTCGACATCGGCCGCAGCTTTAGTGGTGGCGGTCGTTTCGTTTTTATAAGCCTCCATAAACGAGGCTTGATCGCCGGCGCGGAAAGTTTGAGCGCGGCCAGAACGAAGGATGTCCTCCAGTGCAGCGAGCCGGGCTTTCATCATTTGCAAATATTCACCGGCCGTCACGTAAGCATGAACTGCGATGGAAAACTGCTCACGCCCCTTGAGCTCACGAATGGAGCGCACGGTCTCGACAGTTTGCAGGGAGAAACGGAATTTTTTCATGACACGATTTTTTTCAACAGGCCGAAACTAGTCTCACGCGGCACGTGCTCATGCACACCCTGACGGAGAAAGCCTTTCAGCGGTTCATGGAGGGACACGGCGCGATCGAGCGAGGCGTTTGTGCCTTTCTGGTAGGCGCCGATGGTGACGAGATCTTCGTTACGACGGAAAATCGCAAGGTGCTCGCGGGCGCGGGCCACTGTATCGATTTCTTCAGGAGTACAGACATCGCGATTGAGACGGCTGATGCTCTCAAGCACGTCGATCGCTGGATAATGGTTAGCGTGAGCGAGTGCGCGGGACAAAACGATGTGTCCGTCGAGGATACCGCGCACGGCGTCGGCCACGGGTTCGTTCATATCGTCACCTTCGACGAGCACGGTGTAGAGCGCAGTGATGGAGCCATTTTCGCCGGCACCGGAGCGTTCCAGCAAACGGGGCAGCATGGCGAAAACTGAGGGCGTGTAACCGCGCGTGGCGGGTGGTTCGCCAACGGCGAGGCCGATCTCGCGTTGCGCCATCGCAAAACGCGTAACCGAGTCCATCAGGAGCAAAACGTTTTTCCCTTCGTCGCGATAAGCCTCGGCGATGGAGGTCGCAGTGAAGGCGGCACGCAAGCGAAGTGGCGCCGGAGTGTCGCTGGTCGCCACGACGACGACGGAGCGAGCGAGACCTTCGGGGCCCAGATCTTTTTCAATAAATTCGCGCACCTCACGACCACGTTCGCCCACCAGACCGATCACAACGACATCGGCTTCGGCACCGCGGGCGATCATGCCCATGAGCGTGGACTTACCAACACCGGAACCAGCGAATAGGCCCAGACGTTGGCCGCGTCCAAACGGAATGAAAGAATCGATGGCACGCACGCCCGTGGCGAAAGCGTCATGAATGCGCTGGCGGCGCATCGGATGCGGCGGCCGGGCCGAACCTTTTTCGGCGCGCGCCGTTGGCAGCAGGCCGAGTCCATCGTAGGGCTTGCCCATGGCATCGAGCACGCGGCCGAGCAAGCGCGGTCCGATCAGCGGTAATGGCGGGCGATCAGCAGCGGCGACTTCGCAACCAGCGTGGAGACCGGCGGTCTCGCCCAGCGGCATGAGCAGAACGTGTTCGCCGCGGGAAACCCACAACCTCGGCGTTGACAGAAAAATTATCGCGCTCGGAGCTGAGGCGGCAAAGTTCGCCCAATCCTACATTGGGCCCTTCAGACTCGATGATCAAACCGGTGACACCCGTAACGTGTCCAAGGCGTCGCACCGCAGGCAGGCTTCGCACCTGAGAGCGGAGGGCTTCGATCATGGGGACGACATTGGTCATGGTGAATAGTTCGTTTCTTTATTCTTTCTCTTTATCATTCATCCTTCTTCCCTGACGGAAGAGAAAGAGAACGATAAAGAGGAACGAGAAAGAGCATGGGAAATAGTTATGCGCTGAGGAGTTCTCTCGTGAGGGATTCGAGTTTGGCTTGGCGACGGGCATCGGTTAGGCCGAAGCGGCTGCGGACCTGGCAATCGCCGGGCCCGAGGGCAGCGTCGACCGTCACACGCAATCCGGGGTGGCGCGTCTTCCAGTCGGCCGCAATGTGTTCGATCAAAGCGGCGTCGCGCGGGCTCAGGAAGAGCTCAAGATTGTCACGCTCGGGATAAAGCTGGCCGAGTGTTTCTTCACAAAGGTTTACGACCTGTTCGGCGGTGGGCTCAAAACCTGCAAGCAGACGGCGGGCAATCTCCACGGCGAGCGCGGGCAAAGCCTCACGCAGCTGCGTTTGGAGATCGGCATCGGTTGCGGCGAGCTTTTGGAAAAGCCCTTCCTGCAAGGCCTGCACCTCGGCGCGAAACTCGACGAGCTGCTGGCTGGCAAACCCACGGGCGGAGTCGGTGCCTTCCTGATACGCTTTCTGGCGGATGGCAGCCAGTTCGGCATCGGCATAAATCCGCGCACCCTGTCCGGGGATGGAAACCCCGGCGAGCGGCCGGTCGAAGGCGACGAGTTTGTTGTGGGTGGTCATTTGATGAAATCTCCAAAACCAAAACGCCAAAAAACAGCGGGTGTAAGCGATTTAGGCTTCATGATTTGAGGTTTGGACTTTTGGCGTTTGTGATTTGTTCGTTTAGGCGACGACAGCGGAGTCGCTGCCGGAATCGAGGGAGATGGAGCCTTCTTCTTCGAGGCGGCGCACGACCTGGATGATGGCGTCCTGCGCGACTTCGACGTCTTTCAAGCGAACCGGGCCGAGCATGCCGATTTCGTCGCGCAGACTTTCGGCCGCGCGTTTCGAGATCGATTGGTAGATCTTTTCCTTCAATGGCTCGGTGGCAGACTTCATCGACACCGCGAGGTTGGCCGAATCGACTTCGCGCAAGACGCGCTGCAAATCGGCGGAGGCCAGACGGCTGAGATCTTCGAAGCTGAACATCTTCTTGCGGATCGCGGCGCCGAGCTGCGCGTTGCGCTCTTCGAGGCGGGCGAGCAGGCTCTTCGACATTTCTTTGTCGATGCCATTGAGCAAATCGGCCACGGCGCGCACACCGCCGGAGCGGTGATAGGTCGGGCGGACTTTGTTGTCGAAATGCTTGCCGAGGTTGCGGACGATTTTGCCGACCAAGTCCAAAGAGGTAGAATCGATGGTGCCGAGGCGTTCGACGACTTCTTCGCGGAGGTCGGGGCTCAACAGGGCAAAAATTTCCGCCGCCTTCGCGCCTTCGAGATACGAGAGGACAAACGAGATCGTCTGCGGTTGTTCGTTTTTGATGAGATTGTAGATCTGGCGACCTTCCATCTCGGAAATATCCTTGATCACTTCGACGGCAGAACCTGCCGGTCCGAGGCGGCCGATGATCGTGCCGGCTTTGTAATCGCCGCGCGCAATTTCGAGTGTGCGGCGTGCGTAGTCGAGGCCGCCGAGTGTGGCGGTAATACTTTCACCAACGAGCGGAGTGAATTCCTCCAGCGCGCGGTTGCGGGTCGCGTCGGAGATCATGGTGTACTGCGCCATTTCGCGGCAGAGCAGTTCAATCTCGGCGTCGTCAAAATGACGCATGACCTCGGCCGCGGCTTCGGGACCGAGGACAATGAGGAAGATCGCGAGCTTTTGCTGGCGGTTAAGTTTGCTGAAATCGGGGTCTATCATCGGAGCACCAAGTTGGGTTTAGAGCTGGCGATCAGTTTTTCTTTACGGCCACCCAGTCGCGGAGAGCAGTGCCGATATTTGCCGGTTTCTGGCGGATCAGCTCGTTGAGCAGCTCGGGCGAGAGCATGCCGTTGGTCGAAAGCGCGCGCTTGGTGGCATCCGGCGCTTCGGCCAGGAGTTCCATCGGCACGGGCTCGATCTTCTGCTTTTTCAGCATGCGCCAGAAGACGAGGAGTACGATGGAAGCGACGCCGATAGCGATGTAGCGACTGGCGGTTTCGATCCAGCCCTGCACGCGGGTCTCGCTCTGAATCTTTTCGATCTGCTGGTTGATGGGTTCAGTCTGGAAGGCGGTTTCCTGGAGGGAAACGAGTGAGTCGACCGAGCGGCCGTTGTCGGCGCGGAGGCCGAGGGCGTTGATCACGATCTGGCGGAGCGCTTGGATTTCTTCGGCGGTGCGCTTGAGCGGTTTGCCGTCAGCACCGACACCACGCTCGGCAATGAAGACTGAGGCGGTGAGGTTTTTCACGGTGCCAGGTAGGCGGGAGACATTGGTTACGACACGGCCGATTTCGTAGGAAGTTGTGCGGTTCTTACGATTGGACTCGGTGACAGAAGAAGGACGCTGCTCGGTTGCAGCAGGAGTCGCAGCGGCGGCGGCACCGGCATTTTTGTCGGGAAGATTGGCGGAGACGCCGACGGCGCCACCAGTCTTGGCCTCGGAGGAGTTGGAAATATCTTCGCTGATCGTCTGGCTGCGCACGACCTGGCCTTCCGTATCGTATTTTTCCTGCATGAGGGTCGTGGCCTCGGTCTCGATCTCGGCCGAGACGCGCACGATGGCGTTGTTGTTGCCAACGACCGGTATCAGCATGCTTTCGATTTTCTTGGCGAAATAATCTTCCACCTGCTGGCGATACCGCATCTGGCTGGAAGCAGTGCCGAGGGTCGGGTCCTGGCGTAGTTCTTCCGACAATACATGACCACGGTGATCGACGACGGCGACCTGGTCGGGCTGAAGGCCTTGCACGGCGTTGGCCACGAGGTGCCGGATGGAATTGACGGCATCGACTTCGAGGCGCGAGGAGGCGAGTTCGACGAAAACGGAGGCGGTCGGCTTGATGTTCTGATCGGTGAGGAGCAGGCGATTTTCCGGCTGCACGATCATGACGCGGGCGCTGCGTACGCCTTGAAGCTGGGAGATGGTTCGGGCGAGTTCGCCCTGGAGCGCGCGCAGGTAATTGGTGCGTTGCACGAAATCGCTGAGGCCGAACTGGCCTTTGTCGAAGATCTCGAAGCCCACACCGTCGCCGCTCGGGATGCCTTTGGAGGCGAGTTCCATGCGCAGGCGGTAAACTTGATCGGAGGGCACGTAAACGGTGCCGCCGCCGGCGCTGACTTTATGCTCGATGCCTTGCGCTTGCAGCTGGCTGACGATGACGGCGGCATCTTTTTCCGAGAGGCGACCATAGAGTAGCTGCATATCCGGGCGGCGCGACCAGAGGGTCAGCGCGACCAAGCTGGCGAGCACGGTGAGTGCGGCGAGGCTTAGGGATACGCGCTGGTTTAGGCCGAGTTCCTTCCAGAGGGCACCGAGGGAACTGAGAAAGTTTTTCATGAAAGCAGGAGTTCGGGGTTAGCGAAAAAGAGGGATCACACCGGCATGCGCATCAATTCCTGGTAGGACTCGACGACCTTGTTGCGCACTTCGACCATGAGCTGGAAGGCCACGCTGGCTTCCTGCATCGCAATCACGGACTGGTGGACTTGGTCGGTTTTGCCGAGCAGCACATCGCGCGTGAGGGAGCGGGCTTCGGTGTCCTTGGCGTCGACGGCCGAGACGAGTTGTTCGAAAACTTTGCCAAAACCGCCCGGCTGCACCGTGGTCGATTCCGAGGTGGGCAATCCCATGCCGGGGAGCTTGACCGGGCCGGTGGGGGCATCGGTACGCGTCGGCGCGTTGAGCTGCGAGAGCAGGGGATTTTGCAGATTAGCGATGGAACCGATGAGTGACATGGTGAGCGGGGCGCGGATCGGTTTTTAGTTACTTGCCGATTTCGAGCGCTTTGAGGGCCATCTGGCGGGCGTTCTTTACAACAGAAAGGTTGGCCTCGTAAGCGCGTGAGGCGGTCATGAGGTCGATCATTTCGTACGACATGTTGACGTTGGGCATCTGGACAAAGCCGTCGGCGGTGGCGTCGGGGTGATGCGGATCGTAGATGCGTTCGCCCTTGGATTTGTCGTCGGTGATCGAGCTGACGCGTACGCCTTGGAGGCCAGGGCCGCTCGAAGTATCGCCGGTGCGGCGAATGAGTTCGGTTTCGAAAGAGACGAGTTGGCGCTGGTAGGGCGTGCCATCGGGACCGCGGGTGGTCTGGGCGTTGGCGATATTCTGGGCGACGATGTCGAGCCGGGTTTTCTGGGCGTTGAGCGCGCCAGCGGTGATGTCGATGCCGGAAATAATGTTCATGGGGCGGGGTGGAAAAGCGGTTCAGGGTGCGTCACATGGCGCGGCCAGTGATGGCCAACTTCATTTGCTTGATATTGCGGGTAACAATCTCAGCGAGGTAGTCGTACTCTACTGAGTTGCGGTTCATCTCGATCAACTCTCGTTCGATTTCGACGCTGTTGCCGTCAGGACGAACCGAGCGGGCGGTAAGATCCTCGACGATGGAAGGTTGCAACGAGGACGCTTCGGACATTTTGCCGGCTTCGAGTTTTGTGCGCAGCTGGGCGGCGAAATCGGTGGAAACGTCGAGTCGGCGGTAGCCGGGGGTATCTGCGTTAGCGATGTTCGACGCGATGGCCTCCTGCCGCACAACAGAGGCGTCGAGGAGTTTTCGCGCCAGCTGGTAGTTGTCGGATTGGAAAACCGGGTCGATCATCGTCGTTCGATTTAGCAACGGCGGTGCCAGCATGAGATTTGCTCTTAGATCAAATTGAAGATCAGTGAATTAAAAATATCAGGGTGTTTACCCCAGATGAGATCGGGCAAAACCCCCAGATGGGCGCGGTTGGGTGCGGCAATATTTGCCGTATCCGTAGTTTACCCCGGTTGATTTAATGCAAGTGCGTCTACATTCGCAGGCAAACGCGCCGATAATTTTGTCGCACCCACCAAATATGATGCGGGACAGCGATTACGAATTCATCCGCGAGCTGGTATACAGTCACAGCCGCATAAACCTCGGACCCGATAAAAAGGAGCTAGTCTCCGCGCGTCTCGGCAAGCGCTTGCGGGCTACGAGCATCACCTCAATCAGCGACTACTGCCGCTACTTACAAGAGAAGGAAGGAGGCGAAGAGTTGTCGCATCTGATTGATGCGATCTCGACCAACCACACCTATTTTTTCCGGGAGAACGAACACTTCGATTTCCTCAACACCATCGCGCTGCCCGAGATGGTGAAACGCCGCGCCAAAGAGCGTTGGCCCCGCTTTAATGTTTGGAGTGCAGCCAGTTCCTCCGGTGAGGAACCCTACTCCATCGCGATCACGCTCGCACAATTTTTCGGCATGACGCCCTCGTGGCCTTGGCGCATCGAGGCCACCGATATTTCCCACAAAATTCTCCAACGTGCACGTATCGGCATCTACCGTGAAGATGCCGTGAAAAACGTACCGGCCGCCCATCTTCGCACCCATTTTCAGAAGGGATTCGGCCCGCAAGAGGGTAATTACAGGGTGAAACCGCACCTCTTGGAATGTGTCACCTTCCGTCAGCTCAACCTGCTCGAAGGCTCCTTCCCGTTCACCGAACCATTCCAAATCATTTTCTGCCGCAACGTGATGATCTACTTTGATCGGGCAACCCAGACCGAATTGGTGAACAAGCTGGCCAACCTCCTCGTTCCAGGCGGCTACCTCCTCGTCGGTCACTCGGAAAGTCTCAGCGGGATCAAACATTCGCTAACCATGGTCAAACCCGCCATCTATCAGCGCGCACACAAGCCCTGAGCCCTTTCCCCAACATTTCCTAAACCATGCCTCCCCGCAAAATCCGCGTCCTTATCGTGGACGACTCCGCCGTAGTTCGCAAAGTTGTGAGCGAGGCGTTGGCGCACGACCCTGAAATCGAGGTCGTGGGCACGGCCATGGACCCCTACATCGCGCGCGATAAAATCGTCCAACTCAAACCCGACGTCCTGACGCTCGACATTGAGATGCCGCGCATGGACGGCCTCACCTTCCTCAAGATCATCATGGATGAGCGTCCGCTCCCGGTGATCATCATGAGCTCGCTGACCAAAACCGGCTCGCATCACGCGATGGAGGCCCTCCGCCTCGGCGCGGTCGACGTCCTCGGCAAACCCGGCGGTGCCTACTCCTTCGGCGATCTCGGCCCGCAGCTGATTGATAAAATCAAGACAGCCGCCACCGCCAAAATCCGCCGCCCCACGCCCACGCGCGCGCCCTTTCGCCGGACACCGCCAGCCACCTTGCCGACAAACAATGGTTCGGCACCCGCAACTCCCGTTCCCGCTCAAGCTAGGATCAACCCGGTGGTTAATTCCAAACCCCCGCTGGTCGTCACGCCCCGCCCCATCGTCGCACCGCCGCTCACGGCTCTCGCCCACCCTGCCCGCCACCACCCGCGACGCCTGATTCTACTCGGCGCCTCCACCGGCGGCACCGAAGCCCTTCGCGATGTGCTCACGCAATTGCCCGGCGATCTGCCCGGCATTGCAATCGTTCAACACATACCAGCCCATTTCTCCCGCGCCTTCGCCGATCGCCTCAATGCCTCCTGCGCCTTCGAGGTCCGCGAAGCAGTCGATGGCGACCGGTTAGTTCCCGGTCTCGCACTGGTCGCCCCCGGCAATTATCACATGATGGTGCAATGGGCCGTGGACGGCTACCGCGTCCGCGTAGCCGACGGCCCCATGGTCTGGCATCAACGCCCCGCCGTGGACATCCTTTTCAAATCCGCCGTCGAACTCGTCGGCCAGTATGCCATCGCAGGCATCCTCACCGGCATGGGCAAAGACGGTGCCGAAGGCCTGCTCCGCTTGCGCGAGAAAGGCGCGTCAACCTTTGCCCAGGACGAGGAGTCCAGCGTCGTTTACGGCATGCCTCGCGCTGCCTGGGAAAACGGCGGCGCCCAACGCCAACTTCCGCTCGAGCAGATCGCCGCCCACATCGTCAAGGCCGTCTCGCTCTCCCCGTCCGCCAACGCCACCCAAGCCCATGTCGGCGATTAATCGCCCACGCCATTCGCCCCCTCTCCCAGAAGATCAACCCCCGAGCGGCCCTGCCCCCCGGCTGCGTAGTGATTATACCACTACGGCACCTTGGGGCATCGACAGCCGCGTCGGCGGCGCACCCGGCGGACCGACGAATTGCGCACTCTTCGTCATCGACCGCAGCGACACAGTGCTCGCCCACCAGATCTCCGAAGCCGACTCTTGGTTTCACCGCGAAGCAGGCGTCACCGGAAAATCCCTTCGAGCCCTGCTCGCCGAACAACACCCCGAATGGGGCCAACGCCTCCCGGCCAATCTTTTCGACGGCGAGGAAACTATTTACCTGCCGGACATCGCCCCCGGCTCGCCTGGCCTCGTGCTAGCGGTGCATCGCCTGCGTTGCGGCGGGCAAATGCACGTCACTCTAGCCCCCGAACTCGCACCGCGCGATCTGCTCAAGCACGCTGGCATCGCCGATTTCACTCCGGACCCGGCCACCTTCGCCAAACTTTTCCTGCGCCTCCGAACCGTTGAAAACCGCCTAGACCACTATCTCGCGCACCTGCCTGGAGTCGTGTTTAATCAACGTGCCGACTTCTCCTTCGCCTTCATCGGCCCCGGCTGCGAAACGCTCATCGGGCTGGAAAGCAAGTCCCTCAGCAAGGACAGCCAGGCGCTCCTCCGCCTCATCCACCCGAGCGACGAACGCGGTTACTACCAGGAACTCGACCGCAACGCCGCCGCAGCGAAACCTTTCAGCCTCGTTTACCGCGTCCTCAACCCGAAAACCGGAACTTACCTCTATCTCCTAGACGTGCGTTCGCCGATTCGCGCAGCCAGCGGCCTCCTCCTCGGCTTCGAGGGTGTCTGGCTCAACATCACACGCCAGAAAATCGCCGAGCACCGTCTCACGACCCACGCGTGGAAGGAAAGTATCTCATCGCTCACCAGCGGTCTGCTCGACGAGTTCAGCAATGCCATGACCGGCATCTATTCGCTGAGCGAACTCTACCACAAATCCCTTTCCGCCAAACATCCGCTCCACGACGGTCTTGGCTTGATTAAGGACAACGCCGCGCAAGCCCAGCGCCTCCTGCGTAAAATCATCGACCTCAACCGCGACACCTCAGGCGAAAAATCCTACGCCAACCTCGGCAAGCTCGTGCGCGACCAACTCGAGTTACTCAAGATCATCCTCCCGCGCGGCACTCAGGTCTCCGGACCGCTCAGCGAGGGCGACTGGCCCGTACTCATCGACGAAACCACCTTCCGCCAGACGCTCGTCAACTTCGCACTCAACTCCCGCGACGCGCTCAACACCGCCGGTGACATCCGCATCCAGCTCCGTCACCTCGATCCCGGCGACGAACCACTCACCGGAACCACACCGGCCCTTCCTGCCGTCACCCAGCCCTCGCTAGAACTACTCTTTACCGACAACGGCTCCGGCGTCGTCCCCGCGCACCTGCCACGCATCTTCGATCCTTTCTTTAGCACCAAGGAATCCAACCGCGGTTCCGGCCTCGGCCTTTACCACGCCCGCCTCTTCGCCGAAGTCCACGGCGGCCAGATCGCCTGCCGCAGCACTCAGGGACGCGGCACAGAAATGGTGCTCATCCTTCCCCTGGCCGACCTCTCGCTCGCCCACAGTCCGAGCCGGCCGCCCATACCAACCGCCAGAGGCAAACGCGTCCGCGTACTCTACTTCGAACCCGGAATGTCCGAGGAAGCCACGATTCTCGACGAACTGCGCCAGCCCGACTGGGATGTCCGCACCGTTTCGACTCCCGAGCACGCCCGCCGCGTCCTGCGTGAAGACGGTGCCCACTTCGAACTCGTCCTCATCCGCCAAGCCCGCGCCGATGCCGAATTGCGCATCCTGTTGGCTGAGATTCGCCGCGACCACCCAGGTTTGCCCATCGCTCTCGCCCTCACCTACCAACGCTCTGCCGAACTACCCGCCTCCCTCAGATCGCAGGTTGACCTGCTGCTCCCCGCCGGTTTACGTGACCGCGACGCCGCCGACTCATTTGCCAAGCTGCTCCGCACCCCATGACGCCAAGCACCGCCACAGTCACCCCGCCTTCCCTGCTGATCGTCGATGACGAACCCATTGTGCTGGCCGCGCTTAAGGAAACCCTCGAGCGTGAAAAATACCACGTCGTCGCCACCACCAGCGCGTTGAAGGCCCTTGAGATTCTGCGCGATCGCGAGTTTGCCGTCATCATTTCCGACCAGCGCATGCCTGAGATGCTCGGCCTCGATTTCCTCATCGAGAGCAAAAAACTCCGCCCCCTCTGCTCGCGCATCCTCATCACCGCCGTCCTCTCGCTGCCCACCATCGTGGACGCGATCAACAAGGGAGAAATCTTCCGTTTTGTCGCTAAGCCTTGGTTACGCGAAGAACTAACCGCCACCGTTAAAAACGCGATCAACCGCTACGAGCTCATCGTTAAAAACGACCATCTCACCGCCGAGACCCAGCGCCTTAACCAACAACTCACCGCCGCCAACGACGCGCTCAACGAACAGGTTAAAAATCTCGAAGCCCAAAAGCGCGAACTCGACCAGGCCAATCGCGAACTCGCCATCAGTTACGAGCACTCGCTCGACCTTTGCACCCGCATTCTCACCACCTACGATCCACTCCGCGGCGGCCAGACCAAGGCCATGGTCGAGATCGCCAAAAAGATGGCTGAGACCGAGCACTTTAACGACGACGAACGCCACGCACTTCGCGCCAGCGCCTGGCTCTGCGACCTCGGCCTTATCGGCGTGCCGCGCGACCTGCTGCGCAATTTCCGCAGCGCCCCTGAACGCCTCAGCGAACGCGAACTCAGCACCATCCAGAGTCACCCGATTTACAGCCAGACCCTCGCCTCGTTTGTCGATAGCCATGCTTCGGTCGGAGAAACCATCCGCGCCCACCACGAACGTTTCGACGGGCAAGGCTATCCCGACGGCCTCAGCGGCATGAATATTCCTTGGACTGCGCGCTGCCTTGCTGTTGCCGTTTGGTTCATCGAATGCGGCCTCCTCAAAGAGCAAGCCATCGAATCCGTCGTCGCCGAATCCGGCAACGCCCTCGATCCGGAAGCCGTCCGCCTTTTCCTGAAAGTTACCCACCTGCTCCAACTCCCGCGCCAGGTGAAGGAAATCCTCCTCGAAGAACTCACTCCCGGAATGATCCTCGCCAACGGACTCTACAGCCCACACGGACTGCTTCTGGTCGGGGAAGGCCAAAGCCTCAGCCCCGCGATGATCTCGAAGATCAGAAATCACAACCTGATCGACCCCATCAGCCAACGCCTCCTGGTGTATTCCTGAGACGCACCAGAAGTCCGAACGTGCTGTCGCAGATTGCTCATTCCCTTGCACCAAACCACTCACATTATCCTTAATTCCGCAGCTGAAACCACTAATTTTCGCTAATTGGCTCTAAATAAGAGATATAGATAAAAATAACTTTTCACCTTTCAGGTGAACTCCGTTGCTGCCCGGACCGGTGGCTAACCTCCGAAATTAGCGGTGATTAG
The DNA here is from genome assembly GCA_016721945.1 of Verrucomicrobiota bacterium. GTDB lineage: Bacteria > Verrucomicrobiota > Verrucomicrobiia > Opitutales > Opitutaceae > JADKHC01. Next base: position 160,403 of record JADKHC010000008.1, read on the forward strand.
CGGTTAAACAACTGCTGTTTTTAGGATGATGGTTTGATTCCTTTTATGTCTTGGGGGCCACCGGAAGAGAAACCTTCGAAAGAAGTCATGCTTTTAATATTATAGGTGACCGCCATGGACAGGGCAGTGGGAAGGGAACCAAGGCCGATACAAACAAGATCAAAGAACCTAACCTCTTGGTTGGTTTTGTATCTCGTTTCAGGGCGGAAGTAATCGTTTATATACTGGATCATTCGGGGCACGGGCACGGATTTGAGCGACAGCACTATCACGCACAAATTTATCATGGTGCTTCAGCGCGAGTTCAATCACTGCCAAGGCGTCTGGATGCCCCATGCTAAAGCAAGGGGTGTGCCCGGGCAGAAGGTAGGGAATAATGCCAGCAAATGCCTTGTTGTGTGGCGATGCCGGGGGTTGAGACAATAGAAGCGTCACAAGCTTACTATCTCTTATATCAGGCGCGAGGCCGTTGTTGCTTAGCAAATCGAAAAGAGCAGGCAGCAAAGCGTCGATTGCCTTTCGCTCATTGGCTGTAAAACTATGTTCCCCTGTCACCAGCATACAAAGTTCGTTGAAGGCGGACTTCCTTGCCTCCAAATCAACGTCGGTAGCCGATATAGAGCAATGTATTACCGCTAAATTCGCCGAGGGACCCCAATCTGTTCGGGGTTGTTCAAATAGCTTTTTCCAAATTGAGGTAACCCAACCTGTGGAGTAAATAGCGGCAGCCCGTTCTCCATCTTTTAGCTTGGAAATGGTTTCCAGTAGAAATTTCCGTACAGCATCGGAGGGGATGCTGTGTTTGTTGGCACGAAAATGAGCGCCCATTGTGGCGCATACACTAAGCAGCCTCGACGGTTCCGTTTCCTCAGAAATCATGGCCAAAGTCACATCGATAGTTTTTGGATTACTGATGATAAATTCAGCGATGAATCACGCCGGCAATTTCCGCCGGCAATTTCTTATAGCATTCAAACACTTGCCGCATATGATCAAGTCGCGCATATCTGGCCTGTGCAAATATATCTCTAGCGAGTTTGGGTTGTTCTTGGATACGCTCTTGTATTATCATCCAGAAGCGGTCTGTATAAACATCCGCCCGGAGTGCCTTAAGTGTGGCCGTGAAATCGCCGTCAACTCCCGAGGTTCCATTCTTCAAGATATAAGAAAGCGGAGCATAGTCGCCGAACCAAGGCTGTGATTCAAGCGCCACTGCGATCGCTTTCCTGGTTTTATTATCTAGCGTTGGGAGTCTATTGGTTAGCTCTGCTTGGAGTTCTTCAATACCCAAGGCGGCAACAATTACCCACCCGAACACTTCGGAATCACTTCCGGGCTTGGCTTGGCTCAAAGCACTAACAAAGCTTTTCAGATCATTGAGAGCCTGCCCCAGGGATAGCGGCGAATGCGTTTCTTCTGCATTGTAAAACCGGAGCTCATCTAGCCTTGCGAGCCTCCCAATTCCCGCTTTAATTGACGCGTCTAAACGCTGATTATGACGATCCGAATAATTGGCCACGCTTTCTGATTTTACTACAAACTCATCACCTACAGGAACTGCTCCCAAACCGTAAACAGCCGCTTCTCCACCCCTCCCTCCCCAACTCTCCCACATACGTAGTGTGGAGTGAGAGGTTATACCGTTTGAATTCAACAATCTTCTATCGGCAATCCGGGTTTCCGTGGTTAGACGCAGATCAAGACTGATTAGTAATTTTGCCTCATTACAGCGGGCTGCGCATGCGGCCGGCCTTCTTCAAGAGAGCGAGTAGGTATTATGTGTCGGGCGTGTATCTGTATCGACGGTGCAAAACAATGCCCGCCTTTCCATTTCGCCGACCGGAGGGCCGAACGCGATTTGATAGCCGGGTGGCACTATTATGCGTTTAGCCAGTGTACTGAAAATTAGATCATCGTAGTCCGTGCGGTTGTTGGAGGAATTGTAGATACGAATCCAACGCGAAGCCTGTTTGCATCTTATTGCATCTAGTTCCGGCACTGCAGATTCATATATCTTCCAGAGATCAACTTCCTTGGCGTGGCCGAAAAACGCTTGTATATGAAAAACACACCGATTGTCCGGTGCGCCAGCCTTAAGCGCGTCAACTTCGGCCTGCATGGCCCGTACTAGCTTATCATTTATCCGAGCGCGAAGGAGCCCTACCTCTTTCGCCATGTCGATTCCCTGCGAATCCTTCGAGCTGGAAGCGTTCTCGGAAACTTCTTTCCAGGCGTTCGAGGGTTTGATCGTATATGATGGAGGCTTCTTTATATGTTTATCGTTTAAGAGCTTCGTAATCTCCACCAACCACGATTCCGCGAGCTGCAGCTCTTCCTTCGGCGTGCGTGGCTTTGGATTGACTGTCGCTGCTTTCGCGGCACTTGCTCCAGGAGATTTATCCCTAAGTCCGTAAAACGCAATTATGCCAATGGTTAGCAGCACCACGCCTATATAGAGGTATTTCTTCATTTTCTGTTCTTCTGATCGAATTATTAACCGGGCCTGTACGGAATTGAGTGGGGTGATTTCCCGCCGCAGTCCGGCGGGCTACGAGCCTGAGGCTGTAGGGACGAGTTGGTTAGTTAAGAATCGCACAGGAAAAGTAAATACTGGGTTTTTCAAATGTGCGTATTATTCGGCTCACGTGCGCCAACCGGACCGGAAAGCACTTGTGGAAGACCGCCTGCAAGCACGGTCTGCAAATCAAGCAAAGCCACGAACATGTCGGCCCGCGACTGCCCTTCCAGCGTAGCGGGCTCAAAGGTGCGGCACTGTTAACAGCCTGCTCTGCGTTACCGCGGTAAAACTCCAGAAGCAGCTCGGCTTCATTTTACACCTTTGTCCAAGACTATGCGCTCTGCCCAGGGCGCCTTGCCGCCGAGTTTACGATTTTCGCCAGCAGTCGCTGCAGACCGACTTTTCAGTCCCGACTCGTTATCTTTGTGTTCTCTGCGAAGTTTTTAGGGTGTTTCAAACCACCCTAATATCACCTCCCCTGCGAATAGAAAGGCGTGGGCCCCATGATCCACCCGCTCATTTCCCCGATTCCGGCCCAAGCAACTACTCGACGCAGCTAGGGCCATAGAGATGCCCATCGTTCTCGCGATTTATATTTGGGCTCGGCTCAAGTTTTCTCACCCCGCGCCGAAATCTTAAGCACGTGGCACGACATCGGTCATGCTAGCCCATGCATCCTCTTCAAAACACCTCTATCCGCTCGTTGCAGCTCCGAGGCAAGACCCCTTGTTGAACCATGGCAGGCGCACCTAGCATCGGAGCACTTTTCTCTCAACGCGTCGTCATCGGCGTGGGCGACATGGCTGTGTCCAACAACAGCATCGTTACCCTCAGCACGTACGCACTTGGTTCCTGTGTCGGCGTGATCGCCTACGATCCGGCATCCAAAGCCGGCGGCATCCTCCACCTGATGCTACCCGATTCGACTATTTCCCCGGACAAAGCCACGAAGCAGCCCGCCATGTTTGCCGACACCGGCCTGCCGCTACTCTTCAAGGGCCTGCTCGGTGTGCGCGCGGATCGCGCCCGGACCCGCCTCTTTATCGCCGGTGGCGCCAGTGTACTCAACGGTGCCGATCCCTTTAAAATCGGCGAACGCAACAGCGCCGCCGTCGTGAAATTTCTAAAAGCCAACAGCTACAGCATCGTTGGTCAGGACCTCGGCGGAAACGTCAACCGCACCGTCCACCTAGAAGTTGGCACCGGCAAAGTCAGCATGAAGATGCCCGACCGCACCGAGAATTTCTCCCTCGGCTAAACCACTCGCCACCTACAACGGTAGCAGCTCGATCCCGTTCGGACAACGGCCGACGCGATTCGTAAACTGGCTCTGACAACGCGGGCAATACGCGCAACTCCCCGCGCTATCCCGCTTCGGCGTCGCCAACAGCTCCGCTTCGGCCACCCCACGCTGCGCCAAAAGTCGCCCGATCTCGCCACCGATGCGTTCCCGCATCCACGAACCAATCGCCGCAGCTAATTCCGGCCGCTCCAAACGCCCGCCCAGCAACGGCCAGCGTAAATCCGCCACCGCCTGGCGCGCGTACTCGATGAAATCCGCCTTGCTCGCAGCCACGGCCAGCCACGCGAGCGGATGCGCCTGCTGAAAAAATTCCGCGCCTATGCGCGAGCGCAACCTATAAGCCTGCGGCGGCAGCAACAACGCGCTGAACAGTAAACTGAACCGCGCCTCTCCCCGCTTGGGCAACAACCGCCGGTGTACCCGCCAGCCCATCACCACAATACAGAGATGCAACCCGACCAGATACAGTCCGAGCAACGGCAACACCCGGCCCAATCTTGCCGCCAGCTCGGCACTCAGCGGCAGCATGCCGCCAAACAACACGTAAGCCGACAACACTGCCGACAACGAATAACCTAAACTTGCCCATATCGCCAAAGCACTGGTTCTTCCTAGTAAAACTGTTCGTTGCCGCAGCAGATGCGCCGGGCGAAACCAACAGGCCATCCGGCCAGCCAGCCAGACCGCCCGCGCCTCTGGCGTGCGATTCTTGCAGCCATCGATCAACGCCCGCATGCCCGCCAGCGTGGTGAAAGGAGTAACCGGACAAAACTCCTGCCCGTTGATAAAAATACGTCCGCTCTTTTGTGCGAGTTCACGAACTTCTTCCCAGCGCCAAACTTGCCCCTGCACCATGCTCGGAACCGGCCGACCGGCCGATCCCACCGGGATATTCGTCAAACCCTCGGGTGAGAAAGCAACGGGCGGATCTTCCGTCCGCACATGCCAGGCCGAAGGCAAAATCGCGACAGGCGCGATTGCCGCATGATGGACCGTCGCGTCACCGCGTCCGCAGGCCCGACTCAACACAAAGCGGGCCTTGCGGCCCGCTTTCACACAGTCGGCAAAGTACCAAAACCAGAACGCGGCTATAACCAGCCACCACTCAGACATAGCAGTACAGCCTCAATCCACCTTCTCCTTGCCGAGGATTTTCTTCCAGAGTTTGACGATACCAGCACCCAGCGCCACCACGCCGATAATGATCGCCTTGCCCATCTTCGCGAAAACCGCGCCCAGCTTGCCTAAAAGCCCCAGCTTCGCCGCGGCCACGCCTGCGCCACCGACCACCAACGCAGCCAGACCGTATTTGGCGACCTTATCGCCAGATCTAAATTCAGCATAAGTCGAACCCGGCAGATAACTAAAGCCCGCCAGCAATTGATCGGCTTTCGCTTCCTGACTCGCAAACTGATCGTAATCGCCAACCAACGTCACTTTCATGACGCCACCACGGCCCAGGAACCGAATACTCTCGTTAATGCCGATCGACTTATACTGATCGCTCGATGAGGAAATCTTGATGGCCCACTTCAGATTATGGGTCTTTTCGTCGTAACCGGGCTTCGTCGCCCAACCCTGCAGTTTAAGCTCATCCCAACCCCTTTCCTTGCGGCTCTCATTGGCGGCACTCTGCCCCTCGTCCAAGGTTTTGTAGAGCTTATCGGCGTCGAGATTGGCCTTTTCGTCATCCTTCACATAGCCGACATCGTCAAAATCGAAAAACAACAACCAACGCTCAGGGGAAAGGATTACGCCCACCTCTTTGCCATTGCGCGAATTTTGCGTCATCGCAAAAAACTTATCGAGCGAATCGGGCCCCACGAACGCGTACCCCTCGGGCAATTTCACCTCCGCAACCTTGCCCAACTTAACCACAGCCGGACCGTGCGTGAGCTTGAGATCGGGAATCTCAATTTTTTTAGGTGCGTCAGCTTGTTCGGCCGCCGGAGCAGGCTGATTTTGCGCGCGCAAACTTGAGTTGAAACTAACCAAGGCCGCCAAAGCGAACAAAGCAGCCGCGAGGGATTTAGTGATTGGGGATTTCATCGGAAAATTCGGGTGAAATATTTATTGGGCAGGACAGCCGAAAGAAAATGCAGCCCCGGCACGTTTGTCGATACTGAGTGTTGTAATACCAACAGCCCCAAGCTATCAGACTTTGAACAGAAGATAACAAAGAGAACGAAGGCCTGCTGGTACTTCCTGGATCTCTTCGTTACCTTCGTTTTCTTCTGAAAAATTCCAGAATTCAGACCAGACAAGATCAACTTTAGTATAAAAACATAGGGTCATTGTTGTAACAAAATCGCCAGAACACCCCGCCCACAACCTCCCACCGCACCTATAACCAACCAGAAAAGCGTCCAGCAATACCACGGTCACTTGAGAACTTGACTTGATGCTTTGCAAACGAAGGGAGGGACAATCCGCCCTGCCCCGGAAATTCACGCCAAACACCGCACCGCCATCTCACGCAGCACCTCTTCGGCTTCGTCGGGGCGGCGGATGATTTCTTCGAAAGCCACGATAAACTCCTGCTGGTTATCGATCAGGCGACGCAACGTCGGCAGCTTCGCGCTGCTGGCGAGTTTGCCGAGATACCACGGATTTTGCGTGAAAAGATTGTACGAGCTCTTCTCCGTCGCACCGACGAAGTGCGGGCCGTGCGTCGCAGCGGCTCGGTCGAAACCGCTTTTGTCGAGACCGCGCGGGCCGAGTTTGACCTCGCCCGAATCGATCAGCGCGCGGATCTGGAGGAGGATGCGGTTGCGATTTTGCAGCGCCGAGATGATCGGGCGCGCATCGCCGCCAGTGAAAAAATGATGCTCGAGCGCACGCAGCGTCCACTTGAGATCGCCGCTGAAAAACGCCTCTGCCGCCTCGAAGAAATCGCCCTCGGCGACGTTGGGAGTGAGTTCGGCGACGGCGGCCTCTTCGATGATTTTAGCGTCGCCAATGTAGGCCGTGAGTTTGTGCGTTTCCTCGATGAGCAGGCGCGTGTTGGCGCCGACTTTGGCGAGCAGGAGCTCCAACGCACCCTCACCAAACGACACGCCTAAAATATCCGCTTCGGCCAGCACGACGCTCGCGAGCGCCTGAGCCGCGCCTTCGCCCTCGCCGCCGATCACGGTGAAGTCGGCGTTTTTCTCGCACCATTTCGGGAATGCCCGACGGCGGTCCACCGGCGCAGCGGTCACCACCACGGCCACATCGGCCGGATTGATCGCGGCCAGAATCGCTTGCAAGTCCTCGACGAGCTTCAGCGTGCTCTCGGCGCGACCCGTCACGGTGTCGGCAAGGAAGTTCACATCCTTCAGCCAAACGACTCGCCGACCACCGAACATCGACACAGTTTGCACACTTTCACGAAACCGGTTTATTGCGGTTTCCACTTCCCCCACATTATTCGAAAACCCACTTAAGACTTCGCGCGAGAACTCATCGGTTACATCGCGTGCGAGTTCGTCAAAACGCTCCTTCCCCAGCCGGTTGACAAGAAAATCATCCGGTCCGCAGACAAAAATGAACGGTTTTGCTTCTGGCACGTCGATGACCATGCAAGCCGCGATGTTTTGAACAAGATTTAATCTCCCGCACTTCATCTCGCCCCATCACCCCACAACGTCAGCCATCCCAGCCTGTCCCGCCCCATGCTTCCTCGGATCAAAACCTCCTTTTTCAAACTCCTTGAGCGACGTCACGGCGGCGTGCTCATCTTTCTGTTTCTGTTTGTAGCCGTAGCCTTGGTCACGCGGGTGGCCTTGCTGGTAAAGTCCAGCCAATCGATCACACCTGATGTCAGCTTGCTCGCGGCTTTTGGCTGGGGCCTGGTGTTCGATCTGGGAGCCAGCCTGCTTTTCGCCACCCCGGCCGTGCTTCTACTGGCCCTGTTGCCCGCCCGGTTCTTCGAACACATCTGGGCTCGTGCGCTCGCCCACATCGCGCTGTTTCTCGCGCTCGGCCTTTGTTTGTTTGGCGCGGTTTCGGAATGGGTGTTCTGGGACGAGTTCAGCGCCCGCTTCAACTTCATCGCGGTCGACTACCTCGTCTATACGCACGAAGTCATCGACAACATCCGCGAATCCTACCCCATGCCATGGATCTTCGCCGGCCTGCTAACCTGCGCCGCGTTGCTCTACACCTTTGTCCTGCGCACGGGCTGGATCGGACGCTGGCTCGACGACGCCACAGAAAACGCACGCCAGCGCTGGCTGGCCTCTTTCTGCTGGTTCGGTGCAGCCGCGATCTTCGGCTTTGCCCTCAGCCTCGACCGACTGCCCTCTTTCAACAACAACTACCACCGCGAGCTCGCGAAAAACGGCGTCTGGTCGCTCTTCGCCGCCTTCCAGAACAACGAACTCGATTACGACCAGTTCTACGCGACGCTCCCCATCGATACCGCTTTCAAAAAACTACACACCGAGCTGTCCGTCGACGGCAGTCGCCCGCTGGGAAATAATCCGCACGACACCCTGCGCTACATCCGGAACGAAGGGCCGGAGCAACGCCTCAACGTCATCCAGATCACCGTCGAAAGCCTGAGCGCAAACTTCCTCAGCACCTTCAACCCGGCTTCGCGCCTCACCCCGGAACTCGAAGCCCTCGCGAGCAAAAGCCTGGTTTTCGACAACTTCTACGCCACCGGAACCCGAACCGATCGCGGTATGGAAGCCCTCACCCTCTCGATCCCGCCCACGCCCGGCCGCTCGCTCGTCAAGCGTCCGCACAACGAAAACCTCTTCACGCTCGGCTCGATCTTCCGTAGTCGCGGTTATGATACAGCCTTCGTCTACGGCGGCTTCGGCTATTTCGACAACATGAACTACTTTTTCGGCAACAACGGCTATCGCGTGGTTGACCGGGCCCTGGCGTCGAAAAGCGACATCACTTTCGCCAACGCCTGGGGTGCCTGCGACGAAGATTTATATCGCTGGTCGATGCGCGAAGCCGACCGCGCGTACGCGGAAGAAAAACCGTTTTTCCACTTCGTGATGACCACGTCGAACCATCGGCCCTACACCTACCCGGAAGGCAAAATAGATCTACCCTCTAAAATCTCCGGACGCTCCGGCGCGGTTAAGTACACCGACTTCGCCATTGGTCAGTTCATCCGCGAAGCCTCAACCCGTCCGTGGTTCAAGAATACGATTTTCGTCATCGTCGCCGACCACTGCGCCTCGTCCGCCGGGAAAACCGAACTACCCGTACAGAACTATCACATTCCCCTCTTTATCTACACGCCAGGCGGCCAGATCGCGCCCGGTCGCATCGCCGACCTCACCAGCCAGGTGGACTACGCGCCCACCCTCCTGGGCCTGCTAAACTGGTCCTACCCGAGCCGCTTCTTCGGCTGGGACGTGCGCAAGGCGACCGGCGACCGACGCGCCCTGATCGGCAATTACCAACGGCTCGGCCTCTACGAACCCGGCAAACTCACCGTGCTGAAACCCCTTCGTGGAACCAGTGAATACAACTACGACGCAAGTTCGTTCACGCTTTCACCCCGCACAGGGTCCGCGACAGGAGCCACCGTCGACGAAGCGATCGCCTACTACCAATCCGCCAGCTATCTCTACAAAAACAAACTCTACCGCGAAATTACTCCAACGGAGGCCGCCACGTATACCTCCCCGCAGACCGCTGGGTTGTAAGCAAATCATGCCCATCGTCAAAATCGCCCGGCTGCTTGCGCTGGCTGCAGGATCATTGGATCTTTTAACCGGTTTTTGTTTTGTGTTTTACCCACAGGGGATTCTGCCGCTCATGCACCTGGAAACCCCGGCGGGCGAAGCCCTCGTTTACCTACGCTTCATGGGCGCATTTGTATTGGCGGTCGGCGCTTGTTACCTCTTAGCCCTGGTTTGTGGCGGTCTGGAAAGACTGCGCGCCATGTTGGAATTGACGATCCTGCTCAGACTTTCCACTGGCGTCTTTTCGACCGCAGCGCTCGGCCTAGGCTCGCTCTCCATCGGCTGGGTCGGCGTACCGATTGCCGGTTTCACCTTGATCGGCATACAGCTCTGGCTGCTGGGAAAACTTCGGCCGGATAAAATCGAGCCGTTATCGCCCAGATGCCGTTAGGGCAGTTCCAGAAAAGCCATAGCCGCTCTATAGCCGTAACCATTCAGTTGGGGCCACAGATGACCACCGATGAGCACAGATTGGGGCAGAAACAACGTCAGGGTTTTGGCGATCTGATCGCTCACGGTCTGGTTAAACAGGAAACTTCTCGCACTGCTTTAAAACAATCCTCTGGGGCATCTGTGTTTATCAGTGTGCATCGGTGGCTCCATTGCATGGATACGGCTAAGCATCCAAGCCAAGCGCACGCCGCATCCCTGCCTTCATAAAGGGTGCGTAATAGACCACGTGGTAGATCTTAAGTTGACGACCGTCGCTCAACGTTATCCAGAAACAATAAATACGAATGCTTTCATCGATCTCATGCAGCCACCCCAGATTCTTATCATCAGGGCTAAGCGGCGGGGATGTATAAGTCCACACTACGCCCTGGAGCTTTGGGTCATTGTCTTCAACCATGGTTACGGCTTTCGAATCGGTAACATCTTCCACCTTTACGCTCTTCAGCGCTGAATTGGTGAAAAGGTTGAAACCGAAGGCATAGATCCCCTGCTTCTTCTCTGGGTTGGTTAGGAAACCGGCAGCTTTAATCTTAACTTCCTTACTTTCATTACCCTCAACGGTCCCTTGCGGCATATTCACGACGATCTTTTCGCCGCTCGACACCAAAAGCCGCACTTGAACTCCGGGTGAGGCGCAGCCAGCCAGTCCGAGCATAATCAGGGCAAATAGTATTTTTCCAATGGGCATAAAACAGGAGCGATGAGTTCGTGCCGTCGCAAAAAAAGGAGCAACGGGCGTGGCGTTGAACTGACATGCAAGGTCGCGGATGCCAAGTGGCAATCGCAATTGCCCTTCCTTTCCGAACCCACGCATTAAGCCTCCAATAAGCGTTGCGAAGAAAGGCTCGCCCGAGTCGGGAAAAATCTGGTTCAACGTTAAATGCCATTTAGGGATAAATCGTCGCAACCAGCCTCTTTCAGGATTTATAGATAAACAAGGTTACGCATTTAAACCCTCTTCGATAACCGCAGCCCTCTCCCTCATCCCATGCTTGCCGCCCTACTCCTCGCTCCGCTGTTTTCCGATCACATGGTTCTCCAACGCGGGCAGTCCAACCCGCTATGGGGCAAAGACCAGCCGAATCAGGTAATCACCCTCTCGGTCGAGGGCGTGAAACCCGCTCCCCCGCTCGTCCGTGTCACCGTCGGCACCGATGGAACCTGGAGCCTCGCCTGCCCCGAACTCCCCGCAGGTGGCCCCTACCGCCTCCACCTTCAGGGCAGCAGCGAACAGATCGTTGACGACGTGCTCGTCGGCGAGGTCTGGCTCGCTTCAGGCCAGTCAAACATGGAATTCAAACTTCCCATGGCCGAACGGGGTGCCGAGGCCGTCGCCGCCGCGAATGACCCGCAAGTGCGCATGTTCACGGCAGCTCAATCGACCTCACCGCAACCACTCACCACCGCCACTGGCTCGTGGCAAACCGCCTCCCCGAAAAACGCCGCCGACTTCTCTGCCGTCGGCTATTTCTTCGCCAAAGAACTGCGCCAAAAACTCGGCGTGCCCGTCGGTATCATCAACGCCTCTTGGGGCGGCACCCGCGTCGAAGCCTGGACCAGCCGTGAAGCATTGCGCCCGGTGATGGACGTCGAGAGCGAGCTCGCCGCGCTCGCCGAAGCGTCGAAAGATCTGCCGCGCATACGCACCGAATACGCCTCAGCTCAAGATGCATGGGAGCGCAAAAATTTTCCCATCGACACCGCCAACGAAGGCGAACCACGCGGCTGGGCTAAATCTGATTTCAACGACCGCACTTGGCCAGCGATGTCACTGCCGAATTTCTGGCAGAGCATCGGCATGAAGTTTAACGGTTGCGTATGGTTCCGCCGCACCCTCGACATACCGGCTGCATGGGCGGGCCATGATGTTATCCTCAACCTCGGCGCAGTGGACGACTTCGACACCGCCTATTTTAACGGCCAAACCGTCGGAGTGACACCGCGCGGCACGCTGTACGCCTACCAACTGCCACGCCGTTATGTCGTGCCTGCCGAACTTGTTAAACCCGGCAAATCCATCATCGCCGTTCGTGTATTCGACCAGTTCGGCGAAGGCGGTTTTTCTGGCCCCGCCTCCTCGATGATCGCCGAAAGCTCCGCAGGCGGTGCAACCATCTCTCTCGCCGGCGAATGGCGCTACTCCGTGGAGCGCGAGGTCCCACTCGTGCCCGGCTCTGTTTACGCCACCGCCCCGGCCATACCGCCACTGCTCGCTCCCCAAAATAATCCCGCGTATCTCTTTAACGCCATGATCGCACCGTTCGTCGGCTACGGTATTCGCGGCGCCATCTGGTATCAGGGCGAGGCCAATGTCGACGTCGCTCAAACCTATCGCGCGCGGTTCACCGCCATGATCCGCGACTGGCGCACGCGCTGGGGCCAGGGCGATTTCCCGTTTTATTTTGTTCAACTCGCGAATTTCAACGCCACGCCCGGCTGGCCGTACCTCCGGGAGGCACAGACGCAAACGCTCGCCGAACCCGCCACCGGAATGGCCGTCATTCTCGATATCGGTAACCCGACAGACATTCATCCACGCAACAAACACGACGTCGGGCTTCGCCTCGCTCTGCTCGCGCGAGCAAAAACCTACGGCGAAAACAACCTCGAGTTCTCCGGCCCGACGCTAGCTCGTGTTGAAATCGTTAACTCCTCTGCACGTGTGCACTGGGAGCATGCCACTGGCCTTCGAACCCGCGATGGCGCAACCGCGGTCAAAGGCTTCGCTCTCGCGGGAGCCGACGGCGTATTCCATCCCGCCGACGCCGAAATCGACGGCGCAAGCGTCATCGTTTCATCCGTAAACGTACCCGCGCCAGAATTCGTTCGCTACGCTTGGGCCGACAACCCCGAAACCAATCTCGAAAACGCCGCCTCGCTACCCGCCGCCCCCTTTCGCACCGACAGGCTCTAGTTAACCAAATAAACCACAGCGATCTCGTTACTAGCGGAATGGTATTTCTCACTCGTACCCTCGGCGATCTCGGTGGTTCAATTTCAACTACGCGAGGTAGGGATTTGCTGCCGCAATGAACGTTTGCTCTAACGTCATACTAGCAGCGCATTCGCCTAGTCGGATAGGGTGAGGCAAACCCGTTTTTCCCAAACGGCACATGTCCACCCAGACATCGCCGGATCAGCCACTCTGGTCATTTTTCCCATGAATAACGCCTCCTCTGTTTGTGACGCCCCCGCCTCCCGTTCCAAAGCCACAACCGTCGCCCGTCATTCCCAAGCACAAACCGGCCAAACCTCCTCAATGCGCCGCAAGCAAACAGCGTCGCCCGTAAATATTTCATCGGCCGCATCTTCTCCGCACCCTACTCCCGCACTTCACACAGCTTTCCTGTTTCAGCCGGATTTTGTTTCTTCGCAGTTTTGCTCCCAAGCCAACCCCACGCCCTGGCCCAACATCAAGCCCTCCTCCACCCTTTGAATGGCATCGCGACAACTTTCTTATCGATCATGACGGCCACGATGTGTCTTGGGACCACCGCGACGTGGGAAAAAACGGATTGGCAGGGCGAGCGCGCGTGGGCTTCCTCCCAGAATAACGTGCGCGCAGTCGTCACCGAGGCCCGCGCCCGTTTGATTTATTTGGGAGCAGAGGATGGTTCGCTCAACCTCCTCAACGCACCTTCGCCGCAGGTGTTGCCCGATAAAAATAATCCTTGGCCCAACCAGGGCGGCCATCGTTTTTGGCTCGGCCCTCAACATCGCTGGGTCTGGCCGCCCCCCGCCGACTGGGAGTATTCCGCCGCGCAAAACGCCTCGACCGAGGCTGGTGTGCTCACACTGCAACACGCGCACACCAACAAGGATTATCCCGCCATCGCCCGCGAGTACGCCTGGGAAGGCAACAGTCTGCGTTGCACCGCGCGCTGGAAAGACGACGGGCAAGCCCACTTCGGCCTTCATGTCGTGGCCGTCAACACACCGTTTGCCATCAGCGTTCATCTTGAAAAAGCCAAGGATGTGCCAAACGGCCTGGTCGCCGCACGCATGGTCGATCCCGCCTCGCCCATCCGCCTGCCGCACCCTTCGATCACGATCGAGGGCGACGTCGCCACGATCCGTAGCGAAATCAAAACGACCAAGCTCGGCTTCGTTCCTCAACCACTCACCATCGACCGTCAACTTGGCTGGAAACTTTCCGTGCAGCCCGGGCCAAGCACCGTCGCCACCAACGAAGCTCCCGACCAGGGCTACCTTAGCCAGGTTTGGGTCGGCGACAAAACCAACGACATCGCGGAACTCGAACAGCTTACGCCCCAGCTCAAAGGCGACGCCTCCGGGAACTGCTCCAGCACCATCTACATCGTGGCAACACCTCCCGCCCGTTAAACCCGTTCTCCTCTCTCTAACCATCCTCTACTACTATGTCTAACTACGGCACCTTCGACGACGCGAACCGCGAGTTCGTTATTTCCCGCCCCGACACGCCACTCCCGTGGCTCAATTACCTCGGCCAGGACGAGTTCTTCGGCGTCTGCACGCAGACCGCCGGCGGCTATTCCTTCTGGAAGGACGCCAAGCTGCGCCGAATCACGCGCTATCGCTATAACAACAACCCGATGGATAACGACGGCCGCTTCCTCTACGTGAAGCAGGGCAACTCCGTCTGGAATCCCGGCTGGAAACCCACCCGCACCAAGCTCGACGCCTTCGAGTGCCGCCACGGCCTCGGCTATTCGCGCATCACCGGCAAGAAGGACGGCATCGAAGTCGAACAGCTCATGTTCGTGCCGCCGCAGGAAAACTTGGAGATCTGGAAAGTTTCGGTTCGCAACAAAACCAAGAAACCCCAGAAGCTCACACTTTTCTCGTTCGTCGAGTTCTGCTCCTTCGAAGCGCTCAACGACATGACGAACTACCAGCGCACCTACTCGATCGGCGAAGTCGAGATCGAGGGCAGCGCGATCTATCACAAGACCGAGTACCGCGAACGCCGCAACCACTACGCTCTCTTCGGCTGCACCCGCAAAGTCGACGGCTACGACACTTCGCGCGACGCCTTTGTCGGCGTTCATAACGGCCTCGGCGACCCCAAGGCCGTCCTCGCCGGCAAGTGCACCAACTCCCGCGCCTACGGCTGGAATCCCGTCGGCGCCCACCAGATCAATCTCACGCTCAAGCCCGGCCAGGAGGAAACTTTTGCCTTCGTCCTCGCTTATGTCGACCAAGGCGATCTTCCTAAATTCGACGCACCTTTCGTCATGAACAAGGTGAAGGGCCGCGAAATCCTGAAAAAGTATTCCGACCCCGCCGCCGTCGAAACCGCCTTCACCGCCGTCAAAGCGCGTTGGGAGGATCTGCTCTCCAACTACCAGGCACCCAGCGTGCCCAACGTGCATCTGCAACGCATGGTCAACACCTGGAACCAGGTTCAGTGCATGGCCACCTTCAACCTTTCCCGCTCCGCCTCCGGTTATGAAACCGGCATCGGCCGCGGCATGGGCTACCGCGATTCCAACCAGGATATTCTCGGCTTCGTTCACCTTCTGCCCGAGCGCGCCCGTCAACGTATCATCGACATCGCTTCCACCCAACTTTCCGACGGCACCTGCTTCCACCAGTACCAGCCGCTCACCAAGAAGGGCAACGCCGACATCGGCGGCGACTTCAACGATGACCCACTCTGGCTCATCCTCTCGACCTGCGCGTACATCCGCGAAACCGGCGACGTCACGATTCTCGACGAGGTCTGCGGTTATGCCGACAAACCCGGCTCGAAGGATTCACTCCTTCACCACATCGAAACGTCCATCGCGTATACGTTGAAAAACCGCGGTCCGCACAACCTGCCGCTCATCGGCCACGCCGACTGGAACGACTGTCTAAACCTAAACTGTTTCTCCAAGGAACCGAACGAATCGTTCCAGACCACAGGCGACGTCAAGGGCTCGAAAGCCGAGTCCGTCATGATCGCCGGCCTCTTCCTCTACGCTGCCCGCGACCTCGTTGGCCTCTATAAATTCATGGGCCAGGCCGCCGACGCTAACCGCGTCCAAGGTTACTACGACGACATGCTCAAGACCGTCGAAGAACAGGCTTGGGATGGCGCCTGGTACACACGCGCTTTCGATGCCGACAGCAAGCCCATCGGCTCCAAGTCCAACAAAGAAGGCAAAATCTACATCGAGAGCCAGGCGTGGTGCGTGCTCGGTGGCGCCGGCCAAACCAATGGCAGAGCCAAAAAAGCTCTCCAGGCCGTCGACAAATATCTCTACACGCCCGAACACGGCTGCGCCCTCCAGTATCCGCCGTACTCCACCTACCACCTCGAACTCGGCGAAGTTTCCAGCTATCCTCCGGGCTACAAGGAAAACGCCGGTGTGTTCTCGCACAACAACACTTGGATTCACATTGGTTGGACCATGTTCGGCGAAGGTGAAAAAGCGCTCGAATATTATCTCTCGATTTGTCCGTCCGCCAAGAAGGACCACGATAAATATCGTTCCGAACCCTACGTCTACGCCCAAATGACCGCCTCGCAGTTCTCGCCCACCCCCGGTGAAGGCAAGAACTCCTGGCTCACCGGCACCGGCGCTTGGTCGTTCGTTGTCGCCAGCCAGTCGATCCTCGGCGTGCAGCCGGATTTCGCCGGCCTGCGCATCGATCCGTGCGTACCGAAAAAGTGGAAAGGCTTCAGCGTCACCCGCAAATTCCGCGGCGTCACTTACTCCATCACGGTGAAAAACCCGAAGGGTAAATCGAAGGGAGTGAAGAGCCTCGTTGTCGATGGCAAGAAGATCGCCGGCAACGTGATCCCGCTGCCCACCGACGGCCGCACTGCGGTCAAAGTCGAGGTCACCCTCGGCGCCTAACCCGAACCAGTTAAAAGGGCGTCGCTTGTCGACGCCCTTTTTCATTTCCGCCTCAGACCCCTATTTTCCATCCCATGCAATTCGGCCATTTCGACGACAAAGCCAAAGAGTACGTTATCACGCGTCCCGACACTCCGCGCCCGTGGAGCAATTACCTCGGCTCGACCGATTACGGCGCGATCATCACCAACAACGCCGGCGGCTACGGCTTCTATAAGAGCGCGCTCAACGGCCGCTTTCTGCGCTCGCGCTCCAACTCCGTGCCGCTCGACCAGCCCGGCCGCTATTTCTACCTCCGGGACAACGAAGATGGCGATTACTGGTCGTCCTCCTGGCAGCCCGTGGGAAAACCACTCTCCAAGTACAAAAGCACCTGCCGCCACGGCACCGCTTACACCATCATCGAGTCGCGCTACGCCGCGATCGAAACCGAAAGCACGTACTTCGTCCCGCTCGGCCAAACCTTCGAATACTGGCGCTTGAAGGTCACTAACAAGTCCAAGAAGCCCCGCAAACTCTCCGTCTTCACCTACTGCGAATTCGCCAGCTGTTGGAACATGCCCAACGACCTGACGAACCTCCAGTACTCGCAGTTCATCATCAAAGCCTCGATGGACAACGGCGTTCTCGGCATGGCCGAGCACCCGTACTACAAGTTTGATCCAAAAAACCTGCGCGGCGCAGGCGGCCGCACGTGGATGACGCTCACCGGCGCGCCCATCGCCGGCTATGAAACCGTTCGCGAAAATTTCTTTGGCAACGTTTACAACACCTACGCCAATCCGCAAGTTGTCGCCGACGGCAAATGCTCCAACTTCCTCGCCGAGGGCGAAAACGGCTGCGGCACGTTCCAAGCCGACATCGAACTCGCCCCGGGCGAAACCCGCGAGCTCATCGTCCTCCTCGGTATGGGCCAACCGGATACACACGGCCACGCCACCATTGCCGAGTTCGGCAACCCCGCTCGCTGCGAAGAAGAATTCGTTAAGCTCAAAGCCCACTGGCACGGCCTGCTCGCCGGCGTGAAGGTTGAGACGCCCGACGCCGAGTTCGACTCGATGGCCAACGTCTGGGGCGGCTACAACGCCCTCATCACCTACACCTGGTCGCGCCACGCCTCGATGATCTACAACGGCGAACGCGACGGCCTCGGCTTCCGCGACACCGTGCAGGATTTCCTCGGCGCCATGCCGCTGCTCAAGGGCCAGATCCGCGAGCGCCTCGAACTCATGCTCACCGGCCAGGTCGCCAACGGCGGCGCCATGCCCGTCGTGCAACCGTTCAACCACACACCGGGAAAAATGCAGCCGCCGAAGCGCGAAGAATATCGCTCTGACGATTGCCAATGGTTCTTCAACGCCATCCCCGACTACGTCGCGGAAACCGGCGACTTCGATTTCTACAAAAAAGTTCTTCCCTACGCCGATCAAGGCGAAGCCACCGTCTTCGGACACCTGCGTCGCGCGCTCGAATTTAACCTCGAACGTTCCGGCGCCAACGGCCTGCCCTGCGGCCTTCACGCCGATTGGAACGACTGCGTCAAGATGGGCTACGACGGCGAATCCGTCATGGTCGCCTTCCAGCTCCGGTATGGACTTTTCACCTACGCGCAGATCGCCGATAAACTCGACCTGCCCGACGAAGCCGCTTGGGCTCGCGCCGAGTTGACCAAGCTCGAAGCCGCCATCCAGCAAGCCGCGTGGGACGGCGAATGGTATCTCTGGGCAATCGGCCCCGACGGCCATCGCTACGGTTCGAAAACCGAAACCGAAGGAAAGATCTATATCAACACGCAGGTCTTCGCCGTCATGTCCGGCGCCGCCACACCCGCGCAAGGCCGCAGTTCGATGTACGCGCTTAAGCGCGATCTCGCCACGCCCTACGGCGTTATGCTCAGCGCGCCGCCGTTTACCGAAACACCTCCTACCGTCATGGGCGGCGTGATCTATAACCACGGCATCAAGGAAAACGCCGGCATCTTCTGTCACACCCAAAGCTGGGCCGTCATAGCGGAGTGCCTGCTCGGTAACGGCGACCAAGCCTACGAATACTACCGCGCGTTCATGCCCGCCGCGTACAACACCCGCGCCGAAATCCGTGAGATCGAGCCCTACGTCCACTGCCAGACGACCTACGCGACCTGCAATCGCAACGCCGGCAAATCCCGCGTGCCCTGGCTCTCCGGCACCGCCTCATGGAGCCACCATGCCGCGCTGCAATGGATTCTCGGCGTCCGCCCCGAAGTCGACGGCCTGCGCATCGACCCATGCATACCGAAACAATGGCCAGGTTTTAAAATGACCCGCGTCTTCCGCGACAAAACGTTGAAGATCGAAGTCAAAAACCCCGCCAACATCTCGAAAGGCGTGAAATCCCTCACCGTCGACGGCAAAGTCGTCGAAGGAAACTTCATTCCCCTCGACCGCCTAAAAGACGGCAGCAAAATCATCGCAACGTTGGGCTAAGTTTTCGCGACACGTTTCATGTTGGTAAAACCCGCACACAGGTGCGGGTTTTTGCTTTCCGAATGTAGGGACGACCTGCCAGGTCGTCCGTCACCGTCGCCAATCAACCGCTCACACCAAACCTGGCCGCCCCTACCTTCAAATCGCTCGATCACGCGTCTTCCAGAAGAAACGCCACGCGAGAAAGATCGCTGCTCCGGCCAAACCAGCCACCAGCGCGCGCCAGACACCAATCGGATTACCTGCGTGTACGCCCAACCAATATGCCATCGGCAACATGATGCACCAATAAGCCACGAACGTGATCGCCGTCGGCACCTTCATATCGGCCATGCCCCGCAAAAGCCCGGAACCAACCACTTGGCTGCCATCAAAAAGTTGAAACAACGCCGCCACCGCCAACAACTGCGCCGCCAGTGCCACCACGGCTGCATCATCGACATAGCACCGCGCGATGGCTGGCCCAGCCAGCCAGAAAATCAGCCCAAAGGAGCCCATCACGATGCATGCCATGCCAAACGCTCCACAACCAATCGGCCGCACTAACTCGCGCCGTCCGGCACCCAACGCCTGACTCACACGCATGCCAGCAGACATCGACAGCCCGAGCGGAAACATAAACGTCATGCTCGCACAGCTCAGGGCGATTTGATGCGCCGCCAACGGCACCGTGCCGAGCCGTCCCATCATCCACGCTGCCACGGTAAAGCGCCGACCTCAAAGACCAGTTGCCCTGCCGCCGGTACGCCAATGTGGAGAATTTCCTGCAAACGAACCCGCTCCAGCCGCCCCACCAACGCACAGGCCAAAGGGCCGCAGGGCCGATGTCTTCAGAATCATCCACAACAAAAGCAAATCGACACAACGTGCCGTAAGCGTGGCCACACCCGCTCCGGCCAGTCCCAAAGCGGGCACGCCGAGATGTCCATAAATCAACACCCAGTTGAGCACGACATTCAGCCCCACGCCGCTCATCATAATCACCATCGGCAACCACGGACGCCCCAGTGCCTCGGCAAATTGCCGGAAGGCCTGAAACGCCAGAGCCGGAACCAACGAAAGCGCTATAAAGAAGAAAAAGGGCTGAGCCGCCGCGACCACTTCGGGCGGTTGCCCCAAGCGGCCCAGCTGCGCGCCAAGTAGCTCCATCGCCAGCATGGCAACCAAGCCCGTCAAAGTCGCGACCGCGAGCCCATGCCGCAACCACTCGCTACACTCCACGGCTTTGCCCGCTCCGTGCGCTCGCGAGACCAACACCGACACCGGCATGCACAACCCGAGTCCGCTCACGTAGAAAAAACCGAACACCGCACCCGCAAACGCCGAAGCCGCCAGCGGCACCCGCCCACCCGGCCGATCATCAGACTATCGATCGCCCGCACGGCATCTGGCTCACCTGCCCGAGGATAATCGGAACAGCGAGAAACAGCGTAGCCCGGGCTTCTGAGATAACACGCGACA
The DNA here is from genome assembly GCA_016721945.1 of Verrucomicrobiota bacterium. Classification (GTDB taxonomy): domain Bacteria; phylum Verrucomicrobiota; class Verrucomicrobiia; order Opitutales; family Opitutaceae; genus JADKHC01. The sequence continues at coordinate 181,123 of JADKHC010000008.1, forward strand.
TGACGAACGTACGATTCAACCACCCTTTCGCCTGCACGCACGGCAAAACCGTCTGAAAGCAGGCTCAGACTTTGTCACAGAGAACACTGAGCCGTAACCATACAGTTGAAGGTGGAGCCCGTTGTCCCCAACGGGCTGTTCTAAACCGTATCCATGCAATGGAGCCACCGATGCACACTGATAAACACAGATGCCCCGGGGATTGTTTTAACGCCGTGCGAGAAGTTTCCTATTTAGCCAGACCGTGAGCGATCAGATCGCCAAACCCCTGACGTTGTTTCTGCTCCAATCTGTGCTCATCGGTGTTCATCTGTGGCCCCCAACTTAATGGTTCCGGCTAAGAGCGGCTTCCATCAAGCCCGATGAGGACATCGTGCTCCACCTGCTGCCCCACCTACAAGGGGCCTGATGGATTGAAATGGAGGGCGGTCCGCCTGGCCGCCGTTCCGAATCGGCGACGACAGCGCGTCGCCCTCCACCGAAAATACCTGACGGAGTAGTGCTAACCCAGCTTGGCCAACTCGTCGGCGATTTCGCGGTCGCTCCGGCAACGCGGCATTTTGCTCTGGCCGCCCCATTTTCCGTGCGCACGCATCCAGCGCTCAAACGTTCCTGCGGGCACGAGCCGCAACTCCGGCGGTTCCAGACCGCGGCCTTTGCGCTTGGCCTCGTAGTCGTCGTTCAGGCGGATGAGCTCAGCGTCGAGTTCATGCGCGAGCATGGCGATAGCGGTTGGTTTTAGTGACGCTTTGAGTTCCGATCCACCACTCGTGACGTCCGCGCTCCGCCCGGCCGCAGAATCGGCGAAGAGTGGCGCGACGTGAAAATTTGCGATCCCCAGCCATGGCGCTGGCACACGGTGCTGAGCGCGTCGGTCAGTTCCTTTTCGATGACATGTTCGCCAAAGGCACTGAGCTGGAGCTTCGTGCGCCCAGCGTACACAAGTCGCGGAACGTCTATCGAAACGAACCCACACACCGCCAATCACATAGCGACACAGCCCGGCAGGCGTGGTGAGCAAGAGTGCATAATCGACGCCTGGCTTCACGCCTTCCGACGGCACAACTTTGGAGCCAGGTTCGGCCAGGCGTGATTCATCAAATTCGTTAAGCGGTAGAAATTCGTAGAACAACCCGACATCCGTCATGAGTCGCAAGCCAAGCGAAGCGTCGGCGTCCTGCGTGGCGATAAGCCCTCCGACGCGGGATAAACTTCGTGGAAATTCACCTGCGCCAAGCGCGGTACGCAGTTCGTCGATAAACGGGCTGATCGGCACACCGCCATGAATCAGGCATTCGAGGCTCGGCCATACAGCACGCAAATCGGTAATTTGGCGAGAATCGTTGGTTGCGCGTGCTCGGACCGCAGCCGCGAGAATCAGGACCCAGCTAGGAATGCCCGCGACGAGCCGGATGTCGCGGTCGTGGGTACGCTCGGCGATGGCTTTGATTTTCTGTGGCCAGTCACCCAGTTGGGCGAGCGCGGCACCGGGTTCATAGAGAAATTTATCCACCCAACTAGGCAGATGGATCGCAGTGATGCCGCTCAGGTCGCCAGCCCAGGCAGTGAAAGGTTTCGATTCTTCGATTTGCGTGAGCGCAGTCGAGCCCCAAGAACAAATGCTTACCGCCAAAGACTGACGTGCTGCCCGTGCGCGCCGTGTAGTAGAGCAGCGAGTCGAGCCCGGCCTGGCGGAAATGTGCGAGCATTCCCTTCGTGATCGGCAGGTACTTCGTGCGACCAGCGGTGGTGCCGGAGGAAACGGCGTAATACGAACACGTACCCGGCCAAAGCACGTCAGCCTCGCCGCGCTTCATGCGCTCGATCGGCTCGATAAACTGTTCATAGGTACGTGGCGGAATCGCAGATTGGAATTGCGCATATGTCATGCCTGCGTGGATACCGCTATCCCGGCCAAAGCTGCAGCGCGCCATGGCACCGGTCAGATGGGAAAAAGTTTTCGCTTGCGCAGGCAGGATGCGCTGCGGATCGCGCAGACGTCGATTGGCGCGGGCAGAAAGAAATCTCGCGCCAGCTGTAAGCAGACTTCTGGAAAATGCCGACATGAATGCGCTCAGGCGGCGGGACGCCGGACGTGCAATGTCGATTGGCTCTTGTTGTTTTTCAAACTGCGATAAAAGGCAGAAATCGACGGGAGAAAATTGAAACAGTGAAAAATCAACGACGCGTGTTGGACCGGGCTGCCTCGGTGATTGGTGATAGTTTTGTGCTGGCTCTTGGGGAAATAGGCCAGGTGGGCCGACTCAAGTACGAAGCGTGTGGGCGAGTGATCGGCAATGACGGAACTCTCTTTTTCCGCATAGAGAATGAGCGTCGGTGCCTCGGAGAGCGGGAGCAACGTTTGCGAAAAATAGGATGACGGCGACTCCAGGACTTTGAGCGCTTGCAACCCGTTCGCAGGCACCGACAGGCCAATCGTGCGAATAGTATTCATCACGGCGCCGCGCAACTGATGCAGTTCCTCGCGCGTCATCAACACGCGCAGCGATTCCTTATTCTGCGCGCCGGACTCGAACATCTTGGTGAAGATCGCACGCGATTTGTCTACGGTGGCGTGATCGGGAAGTTTGTGCGGATCGACGTAGGGCTTGATCGCGCGACCAAGCAGAGTTGTCGGCTTGGCCTCGCCGGGCGCGAGCAGATCCTCCACACACGCGACCGGGCTGATCAGGATGAGGCCCGCGTAGATCGATGCGACGGCCCACGCGCCGGGCGCGCGAGCCATTCCCTCCCAAGACCGCAACCAAAGCTTACCGCGAAAACCACCGGTCGCTGGCCGTGTGCCTCGGCCAGTTCCTCAACCAAATCGTCGAGCTGCGCGAGGAGCAGATCGATGGAAAAACCGTGTTGCGGATAATTGAGATAATAGATGCTGCCGTGTTTCAGCAGGAAGCCACGCATGAGGTAAACTTGTTCGGTTGCATCGGGAATGAAGCCACCCAGCACGATCGTCGGCACCGGCCCCTTGCGCTGTTCATGCAGAATGTTAGCGGCCTGATGCACGCCTGCGCCACACCGAACCAACACCTCTTCCTGACGCGTGCGGATGGTTGGCGTAAATGACAACGGCCGCGGCGGGCGCAATTTATAACCCGTGGTACGAATCAGTGTGCGGATCGGCTGCGTCGGCGAGATCCGGCTGAAGGAAGTGAAGAAAGATATGGCGGGTGCAAAGCTGAGCGCAGGCATAGGCGTGAGTTGGTTTTTTCCAATCACGGTGGTGTTAGCCCGTAGCGCGAAGCCAAAGACGCGCCGTAACCTGAATTTCACCCGCCAGAAACACTCCCGTCACCTGCGGGCCGAAATTAACCGTTTGCGCCGCGAATCATCCCTGCTCCAGAGTGGGCACGTGGGTCTACCTGCCATAATTTTTGACGATGAGACGATGATCGCTTTCGACAAGCCTAGCGGCATGTTGGTCGCACCAGATCGTTGGGACAAAAAGCGCGAGAATCTCATGGGTCTGGTTCACGACAAAATGGGCCATCACGTGGCCAACGTGCATCGCCTCGATGCCGACACGAGCGGCGTGTTCCTCTGCTCGAAAAACAAAATCGCGCTGGATTTCCTGAGCGGACAATTCCAAAGCAAAACCGTGCAAAAACGCTACCTCGCGCTGGTGGCATTACTGCCGCCCGAGCGCGCAATGAAACTCGCCACACCCGTCGTGATTCGTGCGCCCGACGGCAGCCTGCCGGACAATTTCACGGTCGATCTCGCGCTCGGCGAAGATGAGCACCAACTCGGCCGCATGCGGGTGTTTCGCAAACGCGGCGGCAAGGCCAGCGTGACCGGAATTTCGCATATTGGAGCGGTTTGGGGGTTTCGCCTTGATGGAATGCCGTCCACTCACTGGCCGCACCCACCAGATCCGCATTCACCTGGCGGCCGTCGGCGCGCCGTGCTCAACGATCCCTTTACGGCGACCCCGACGTGAATTGCTGCTCTCCGGCTTGAAGCGCCGCTACAAAGGCCGCGACGACGAGAAACCGCTCATCGCCCGGCTGGCGCTCCACGCGAGCGACCACGGTGAAGCATCCGACAACCCGCGACCCGTCACGATCCACGCAGAGCTGCCCAACGAATTCGAAGTCGCGCTAAAGTATTTGCGCAAATTCACCACGCCGCCCCGACGTAGCACTGGGCCAGCCACCTGATCTTGAATGCGGGGAGCACTTATTTCGCACCAGCTTTTCGAAGTGCCGTAGCGATCTCCTTAAGCCCACCGCTTTTGGCAAGAGCTAGCGGTGTCGCCCCGCCATTCAACCTTAGGATTTGCACCTGCCGACAAGAGCATCTGAACGATTTCAAAGCTTCCGGTTTGTATAGCGCAGATCAGAGGAGTGGCTCCGCTTTTCGACTTTGCTTCCACTGCCGCACCACGCGCCAGGAGTACATACACAACTCCGGAGTGGCCCTGTGATGTTGAGATATAGAGTGGCGTAGCCCCTTCATCATTTACGGCCTCAATTGCCGCACCTTTATCAGACAACAAATTCCACATTGGTATGACCTTTGCAGCAGCCATCCAGAGTGGCGTGCACTGGTGGTTGTCACTAAGTTCGATTGCTGCGCCTTGCTGTAACAAGGCACTCACGACTTCGCGATGACCAAGCTCGGCAGCAATACATGGGGTCGCACCATTAAGAATCTTGGTATCAACAGCCGCACCATTCCCAGCAAAGTCTTTACCGCCTCAAGATGCCCTTTTTGCGCGGCAAAAAACAGAGCGGTTGCCCCAATAGTATTCGTGGCTTCTACCGCTGCATTCTTCTGCAAAAGCAACTTCACTGCCTCAACATTCCCTTTATCAGCGGCTACCATCAGTTGAGTGGTGCCGTCCGCACGCTTTATCCTCGGATCGATCTCTGCAGCAGCCATTGCCGCAAGTGACTCTTGGTCACCTTTTTCACGGGCAAGGTCCCCGAGGAGAAATCCGAATCACGGTGTACTTGAACCGAGTATCCGGAGAGCTACTCATCCTCAACACCGCTCCCTTAATGGTCCCTTCTACAACCCGTGAACAACTTACTTCCTCAGTTTGAATATAGGCATCTCGTCGCGCTTCGGGAAGCAGTCTTTCAATCAATTCTTTTCTGACGAACTGCTTGTAATAGCTAAATCTGGATCAGCACCAGCTTCCAATAACCGCTGAACCATCCGGGAATTACCGTTAATCACGGCATACATCAACGGCCCCGGCTCAATCACAACCCTTGATCCATTCAACTTCAGTTCCGTAAGAACCCGTTCCCCTCGCCATTCTGCGAGCTTCACATCGGAACGGCCCACCGCCGACATTATTGCGGCCTCCTGTGGCCCGATGATGCTCGCAATGGGTGGAAAAAAAGGTTCGGCCGTATATCGCCCTTTTAACTCAAGCCATATGGGCTCACCTTTTTTATTATGACCAACCAGCGGCGCATCAGACTCGACCAAGTACTAATTTCTGGGTTTATGGCTTAACTCTGGCGCCACCAACATCGAGCAGCTTGATAGTCAAATCAAGATCGTTGGCTTGAACGGCAGCGAGTACCGCACGTTCAAGGAAGGAGCCGTTGGTGCCATGCGCCTTTTTACCGAACTGTTCGAAAGAGAGATCGATCAAGACCCTGTTGCTAGTTTTCACCAACTGACACATCCATTCATCAGCTTCGCTGGCCGACATTTTCTTAAGTGAATCGTTCAACCAGCGGGAAACATGTGGGTAAACGATAGCCGTTCACTACTAGTAGCGATAAGTGCACGAAGGCGCTGTCCATTCATCGAGTAGAGACTTGCCCTGCGCGGGCAAAACATTCGAAGGCCTCAAGGTCAGTCAATGATTCAGCAATCATCAATGGAGTCGTAAGCGTGCTACCAATACGAGCCTCCATCGAGACCTTGCGTTGCAGCATAAGCTCACCCAAAGCCAAGTTATTGGTTCCGAATAGCATAGCCGAGCAAGATCGCCCCGATCTCATTACCGTTGAAATTTGATCCCGAGATACGAAACGAGATCAACCTGCTCCACGCCTTCAGTCTAAAACGCTGGATTCTCCCGAGAAAACGGAAAGCCGCAGAATCATCGAGCGTCGCGGGATCTCCATGGCAGCCTTGCATGCGGATTCTGCGCGCGCAGCACTCCTGGCTCTTTCTGGGCGCTCTTTGCTGTATACTTTGCCACCGAAGAGCCTGTACAGACAACGTCATCAAACAACCTGCCTTCACGATCCAGCAATCATATATAAGCTTCGTGCGAAACGCCAAAGGCTCGGTGAAGAAACGCGTATCGGGCGGTGTAGTTGAGGCCGCGATTTCTATCTTCAAATCGGGGTCATCAACGCAACTCCCTACCTCCGTCACTACAGCTCTTAATACTGTCGTGCAGTTCTTCATAACGTTCTCGGCTATGCTCGTCGTCATGTCTCCCGAGTTCGGCCTCCCGGTATACAAAGGCTCACGCTGCTTGAGAAGCGCTGGGGCAACTGAAAACATCACTCTCAGTGTGCAAGGCGTCCTCCCCGCAGGTACTGTTGCAAGCGGGAATGCAGCATTGGCACTTACGGTCTTCTTTAGCAACTGATTGCGACGAACCAATAACTATAAAGAAAGATACACCGGCGAAAAGCAGAGTCCGGCTCGCAATGCTGAGTGTGTTCAGAAGTTTGCTCATAGTATGATATATAACTATACAGTCGCAAGAATCTGTTCTCCCGCGAAGCGATCAGTCTTCATGGTGGGGCG
>JADKHC010000009.1 GCA_016721945.1 Verrucomicrobiota bacterium
ATCAACGATCCAACGCAGAGCAAGGCTTTCCTGGCGTTCATACGAAATTTCAACAGGAACCTGGTAGGTCGCACCGCCAACACGGCGGCTCTTGACCTCAAGGCGAGGACGGGCGTTTTCCAGAGCGCCGATCAAAAGATCGACCGGATCACCCTTTTCCAGCTTCTCCGAAACTTTTTCGAAGGCACCGTAAACGATGCGCTGGGCAAGATTCTTCTTGCCGCTCTTCATGATGACATTGACGAGATGGGCTACGAGCGGGCTGCTGTAGCGAATGTCAGGAACGACTTGACGTTTTTCGGCTCTGTGGCGGCGTGACATGACGAAATAGTATGATTAAAAAGAACAGGTTTACTTGGCGGCCTTCGGGCGTTTGACGCCGTACTTGGAACGACTGCGACGACGTTTCTCAACGCCGGTGGCGTCGAGCGTACCGCGAACGATATGATAACGAACGCCGGGAAGATCCTTAACACGACCACCACGTACGAGAACGATAGAATGCTCTTGGAGGTTATGGCCCTCGTCGGGAATGTACGAGATGACTTCGTTGCCATTCGTGAGGCGAACCTTGGCCACCTTACGGATAGCGGAGTTCGGCTTCTTGGGGTGCGGGTCATGACCTGCACGCACACGCCACGACGAAAGGGATTGCCATCCAAAGCCGGAGATTTGGATTTGGCGCGCACCTTGCGACGTCCTTTGCGCACGAGTTGATTAATGGTTGGCATATCGAAAGAGGGTCAGGAAATGAGGAAAAGACGCGGAAAGTACCAACCACCGATTTGGCGGCAAGCACTTTTTCGAGAAAAGTAAACTAAGTGAAGGTCCGACGAGGTTTTCGCGGGTCTTCGGCAAAAAAAGCGCCATCAACCCAGCGGCTGACAACGCGCAAAGCTAAACGAAAAATATGGAGGGTCAGAACACCATGTCCCCCGCCAGCTATGCAAGCTCAAATCCCCAATTCACATGTTTTCCCTCTGAAAAGAGCTCGCTTAATCCCGAAGGGAACACACGACAGAACCCATACACCCACTGCCGAAGTCGTGCCGTCGCCCATGCAGCCACTGAAGATAACGATATGCCTCAGTTAATCCGGCAGCCCCTACTCTCGCTGGATTCATAGGGGCGCTGTAAACGACCCGCCCTGGAGACGAACTAATCAACACCGACATTGCCTTGCCCCCCTCTTGAATGTATCATTTTTAGGCTAGTTTTGATTGGTGAGCAGAGCTTCAGTTACCCACTGGATGATCAACACGGCTCGCTTCAAAGTAAGCCCTTCCCACTGAATGAAATCATTTCATCACAGCAACCCTTGAGCTGGGCCTCTTCGCGGGTTTCTTGGTTCACCTAGTACAACCTAACCAATGCAAAACCAGGCCAATACCCCCAAAGTCAAAGCAGTTCAATTCGGCTCAAGCTACGGCTATCGCTTCAATGGCGACAACGTCGAACTAAACGCCTCCTTTAGAGTTCTCAGCGATGCCGCACCCCAGTTCCTGTGGGCGCTGCAACTCCGAGCCTGCCCATTCAATGCAAACTTAGCCGAACCATTGGCCTCCGTTCTTGTGGCAGAAGCCACACTCCCTCCGTTTAGCACGTTGGCCGCCATCGATACGCCGTTTTACCAGACCACGACCGCAACTCCTCCGGCCGGCAGCGCTGAATTCAATCTATACCTCATACTCGTCGCCAAAGATTCGGATGGAAATACAGAATCCCATGACATCGTTTTTTTTGATAACCCTGAACGATTCATGCAGCCGCGGTTCTCCGGACAAATCAGCCACCAAATCACCGGAGACAACCTGCGTCTCTCCGTCGCAGCGCTCGAAAACCCACGTGATCCGGCAAACCTTAGCGGCACGCTTTCACTCGAGTTATGGGCAAACACCGAACCTTATACTGGAGGTAATTTCAAGGGAGCCCCGCTCGCTGGCATTGTTATCGGTCATCTGGCCGGGCAAGAAAACTGGCTAGACCTCGTATATGATTTCACCCTAGCCGAACCACCTGCTGGACACTCCCAGCTTGTGCTCATGCTTCGTGAGTGGACCGGCAACGGCTACACCACACGCGATTACTTCAACTTCGCCCTGCCGCTCGAGGTCGCACCGGAACCTACGCACATACCTGAACCTGTTATTACCCCTAAGACATCCATCCCCACACAAGAGAAAACCAGTACTGCAAAAGGAACACCGGTAATCAAGCAGAAGGAATCCTCAAAAAAGGCCAAGTCCGCCGCCAAAGGATCAAAGCGCCCCTCATCAACAAAAACACCCCCTGCACGCAGCTCAAAGGGAACCACCAAATAGAAACCAAGGACTTCCTCTGTTTCTTGCATCGATTGCCCTCCCTTACCGCAATGGCGCTTACAGTCAGTTCGTGTTCAGTAAGAAACACCGCTGGAAAGCGCAGGATATTGGTTAGGGAAAACACCCGAACCATGGCGTACGTCTGGCTCAGCGCGCGCACCGACTCGGTAAACAAACCAGCGGTCTTCCTGCGCGTGAGAAGCGATGGCTCAACCTTACCCACTAAGGACCAGAGAAAATAGGGGCGTAGACGTATTTCTGAAGGTAAAAAGCGCGCCTTGGCTGAACCGTAAAAACACCAAAGCAAAGGCTATTGGGAAATACGCAAGTCACACTCCTGCAACGCGTAAAATGGGCAAAAAAAATCGCCCGGCACGAGGCCGGGCGATTAAACCGAACGGAGCTAAGCTCTACGTTGCGATTTTTGGCGGGAGGGAATTAAAGACTCTTTTTTTGAGGCTTATTGCAAGCAAATTGTTTACCCTTTTGATGTATTTTCACTGATCGTCGAGGGCTCTTTCAGCTCTGCAAAAACAGAAAAGCCGCAGGGTTTATCCTGCGGCTTTGAGATCAAACTTTTGGGAGAACGATTAGCTGGCTTCGCTCTTTACGGCAACTTCCTCGGCGACCGGAATATCGGCACCAAAGGGAAGGCCGATCTTGAGCTTCTTGTAGCTCGGCAGGCCGGTGCCCGCCGGGATCAAGTGACCCATGATGACGTTTTCCTTGAAGCCCTTCAGCATGTCGACCTTGCCCAGTGTGGAGGCATCGGTGAGCACGCGGGTGGTTTCTTGGAAGGACGCAGCCGAGATAAAGCTCTCGGTTTCCAACGAGGCCTTGGTGATGCCCAAGAGAATCGGTTCAGCTTCGGCGGGTTTGCCACCGGCTTCTTCGATACGCTTGTTGTCGGTGAGGAACGCCATGCGATCGATCTGCTCACCCCAGAAGTACTCGCTGTCGCCCGGATCGGTGATACGGACTTTGCGGAGCATCTGGCGGATGATGATTTCGATGTGCTTGTCGTTAATCGTCACGCCTTGCAGGCGGTAAACTTCCTGCACCTGTGAGATAAGGAAGTCGTACAAAGCCGACGGCCCGAGGATTTCGAGGATCTCATGTGGATCAGCCGAACCTTCTGTGAGGTGCTGGCCTTTGTGAACCACGTCGCCGGGTTGCACGATGATGTGCTTGCCGGTCGGGATAAGATGTTCCTCTTCCTGGGCGGTCTCTTCGTTTTTGACGACGAGCTTGCGCTTGCCACGAACAGAACCTTCGAAGGAAACAACACCGTCGATACGGGCCATCTCGGCTGCATCCTTCGGGCGGCGGGCTTCGAAAAGCTCGGCGACGCGAGGGAGACCACCCGTGATGTCCTTGGTCTTGGAGGCCTGACGCGGGGTCTTGGCGAGCAAGGCACCGGGAGCGATTGTGTCGCCTTCGTTGACCGCGATCTGAGCGCCGACGGGAATCGAATAAGACGCGAGCGGCTTGTTCTTTTCGTCGCGGATTTCGACCTGCGGATTAAGATCTTCCTTATGCTCGATGACGACGGTGGCGATGCGGCCCGAGCTCTCGTCGAGTTCGCGCTTCACGGTGACACCAGGGATCATGTCTTTGAAGACGAGTACGCCACCCTTCTCGGAGAGAACGGGAATGTTGTACGGATCCCACTGTGCCAGGACCTGGCCCTTGTCGATCTTCTCGCCATCACCAATCGGCAGGTACGAGCCAACGACAATGTTGTAGGTCTCAAGCTCGCGGTCTTCGGCGTCGATGATCTGGATCGTGCCGGTTTTATTGAGCACGATGCTAGCACCGTCAGCCGTAGGCACGAGGCGCAGGCCTTTGTAGCGAATGGTGCCGCCTGTACGGACGCGAATTTCAGGAGTTTTGAAGCCGCCAGACGCAACGCCACCGATGTGGAAGGTACGCATGGTGAGCTGAGTGCCAGGTTCGCCGATGGATTGAGCGGCGATGATACCGACCGAGTCACCGATTTTGGCGATACGGTTGGTTGCGGGATTGATGCCGTAGGATTTGGCATCGATACCGAGCAAGCTGCACGAGGTGAGCGGCGACATGACTTTGACGCGCTCAATGCCGCAGTCTTCGATCTTGGTGGCGACTTCTTCAGAGATGAGATCGCCCGAACCAACGAGCAGTTCGGTAGGACTGAGCGGGTTGTACACATCGTCGCTGGAGCAGCGGCCGACAAGACGTTCACGGAGGCCGACGATTTCGTCGTCACCTTCGAAGATAGCCTTCTTCCAAACGCCGTCGCGAGCGCCGCAGTCGTCTTCAGCAATGATGACGTCCATGGCCACGTCGCACAATTTACGCGTGAGGTAGCCGGCGTCAGCGGTCTTGAGCGCTGTATCCGCCAAACCCTTACGGGCACCGTGGGTGGAGATGAAGTATTCGAGAACGGTCAGACCTTCGCGGAAGGACGACAGAATCGGGCGTTCGATGATTTCGCCGGAGGGCTTGGCCATGAGGCCGCGGGTACCGCACAGCTGACGAACCTGCTGTTTGTTACCACGAGCACCGGAGTCCATCATGATGTAAACCGGGTTAACCTCAGGACGGCCGTCGTTGTTTTCGAGTTTGGCGAAAACTTCCTTGGCGATCTTGTCGGTGGCACCTGTCCAGATATCGACGACCTTGTTGTAACGTTCGCCGTCGGTGATGATACCCTTATTGAACTGGGCTTCGACTTCGGCGATCTTCTTGCGAGAATCGGCAACGATGTCCTTCTTCGCTTCGGGGATGATCATGTCATCGATACCGATCGAGATACCAGCCTGCATGGCGGTCTGGAAGCCGAGCTCTTTGAGCTTGTCGAGGGTTTCGACGGTGACGTGGTCGCCGGCGACTTTGTAGGTATTGAGGATCAGATCACCGAGCTTGCTCTTCGGAACAGCAAAGTTAACGAAGCCGAGCGCGGCGGGCCAGATCTGGTTAAAGATCACGCGGCCGACGGTGGTACGAAGGTTTTTCTTGTCCTTCTTACCAAAGACGGTGTCGCGGCCGTAGTCCGGATTAGGAACATCGACCCAGTCGTGCTTTTTCAGCGCACCGTCGAGGACGGCGAACTGCACTTCCTGGAGACCAGCAAGCACGGGAACGCGAACGCCCTTGGCGGGCTTTATACGCGGTTCAATGGTTAGGTAATACGCGCCGAGGACGATGTCCTGCGAGGGCGTTAGAATCGGCTTGCCGGAGGACGGCGAGAAGATGTTCGACGTCGCCATCATGAGGAGTTTGCACTCCATGATCGCTTCGAGGGACAACGGGACGTGGACGGCCATCTGGTCACCGTCGAAGTCGGCGTTGTAAGCCGTACAGACGAGCGGGTGAATACGAATGGCTTCGCCTTCGATGAGCACAGGCTCGAAAGCCTGGATCGAGAGACGATGCAACGTCGGCGCGCGATTGAGCAGCACCGGGTGGCCCTTGGTAACTTCCTCGAGGATATCCCAAACTTCTGGCGACTTCTTCTCGATCATCTTGCGAGCACCGCGAACGGTATGCACGAAACCGAGTTCCTTCAGGCGGCGAATGATGAACGGCTCGAAGAGAACGAGTGCCATCTTCTTGGGCAGACCGCATTGGCTGAGCTTGAGCTCAGGGCCGATGACGATGACGGAACGGCCGGAGTAATCGACGCGTTTGCCGAGCAAATTCTGACGGAAACGACCCTGCTTGCCCTTGAGCATATCGCTCAAAGATTTCAGCGGACGATTGCCGGCGCCCGTGACGGGACGACCGTGGCGGCCGTTGTCGAAGAGAGCGTCAACGGCTTCCTGCAGCATGCGCTTTTCGTTATGAATAATAACGTCGGGCGTCTTCAACTGCATGAGGTTTTTCAACCGGTTGTTACGGTTGATCACGCGACGATAAAGATCGTTCAGATCGGAGGTGGCGAAACGGCCGCCTTCGAGGGGAACCAACGGACGGAGATCAGGCGGGATGACCGGCAGCACTTCGAGCACCATCCACTCAGGACGCGAGTGAGAGTGAATGAAGCCTTGGATGACCTTGAGACGCTTCGAGAGCTTTTTCTTGATCTGCTTCGATTTCGTCGCGCGCATCTGCTCTTGGAGCTCAGCGACAGTGGCTTCCATGTCCATCTTGACGAGGGCATCACGGACGGCTTCGGCACCCATCTTGGCGACAAAGGAATCGTCACCGTATTCGTCGAGCGCCTGGCGGTACTCGGTGTCGGTGAGGAGCTGCTTGAGTTCGAGCGGAGTCTTGCCCGGATCGACAACCATGTAGTTCTCGTAGTAGATCACGCGTTCGAGAGAACGCGCGGTCATATCGAGCAAGAGACCGAGACGGCTCGGCATGCTCTTCAAGAACCAGATGTGAGCGACAGGAACAGCGAGTTCGATGTGACCCATGCGCTCGCGACGGACGCGGGCAATGGTGACTTCGACGCCGCAACGATCGCAAACGACGTCCTTGTACTTGATGCGCTTGTACTTTCCGCAAGCGCACTCGTAGTCGCGGACGGGGCCAAAAATCTTTTGGCAGAAGAGACCACCCGGCTCGGGCTTAAAGGTGCGGTAATTGATGGTCTCGGGGTTCTTCACTTCACCCTTCGACCAGTTACGGATCGTTTCGGGCGAAGCGACCGTGATGGACACGCAATCGAACGGGCTCTCGTCGAGACCGAGCGTAGAACGGACTTCCTCACGGGCAGAGGCGGCGGTTTCTGCGGGTTGAATGCTCATTTAGATAATTCCCTGAATAATTTCGTTAAAGGATTCGCTGGACGCGTGACTCAGGTGCCGAAGCCCAGCGAGTCACGTTTGTTGAGCTTGATGTCGAGACCGAGCGATTGGATTTCCTTGATCAAGACGTTGAACGATTCAGGCGTGCCGGCGGAGAGCGTGTTGTCGCCCTTGACCAGAGATTCGTAGATCTTGGTGCGGCCCTGAACGTCGTCGGACTTGACGGTGAGAAGTTCCTGGAGCGTGTGCGCCGCGCCGTAGGCTTCGAGCGCCCACACTTCCATTTCGCCGAAGCGCTGGCCGCCGTACTGGGCTTTGCCGCCCAACGGTTGCTGCGTGACGAGCGAGTACGGACCAACCGCACGAGCATGGATCTTGTGGGAGACGAGATGGTTTAGCTTCATCATGTAGATGTAGCCAACAACGACCTCTTGATCGAGTTTCTCGCCGGTACGACCGTCGAGGAGCATGCTCTTGCCGGTACTTGGTAGTTTGGCATCGCGAAGATATTCACGAACCTTCTTTTCCGGGATACCGTCGAAGACCGGTGTCGCAACCTTCAGACCGAGCTTTTTACAGGCCCAGCCGAGATGGGTTTCGAGCACCTGACCGACGTTCATACGAGAAGGAACGCCCAACGGATTGAGGCAGATTTCGATCGGAGTGCCGTCCGGGAGGAACGGCATGTCTTCTTCAGGAACGATCTTGGCGACGACACCCTTGTTACCGTGACGGCCGGCCATCTTGTCACCGACTTCAAGCTTCTGCTTGGTGGCGACATAGACTTTGACCTGCTTGATCGCGCCGTTGCCAGCGTCTTCGCCGGCTTCGATACCACCGATCTTGCGCTCGCGGTCTTGTTCGAGTTCGTCGAACTTCGACTGATACGAGCCGATGATTTCCATGATCTTGATGCGAACCGGAGACGGGTCGATCTCGACGTATTTGGATACGGCGGCTAGTTTGCGCAGAAGGGTCTTAGTGATCTTGCGGTTGGCCGGGATGATGATTTCGCCGGACTGACCGTTGACGACGTCGAGCGGAATTTTTTCGCCGAGGAGGATGTTGGAGAGGGCCTCGGTGAGACCTTCGCGCAACTTGTCCATCTGGGTTTTGTAATCTTCCTGGATCTGCTTGGTCTGGCGGCGGCGATCGGAAGGAGAGAGTTTCTCCTTCTCGAAATCGATGCGGCTGGAGACCTTCACATCCATGATGATGCCGGTGACGCCGGACGGAACGACGAGCGAAGTGTCCTTAACGTCTGCGGCTTTTTCGCCGAAGATGGCGCGGAGGAGTTTCTCTTCAGGTGCGAGTTCGGTTTCGGATTTCGGAGTGATTTTACCGACGAGGATGTCGCCAGGCTTCACTTCGGCACCGACGCGGATGACGCCGTTGTGATCGAGGTTCTTGAGCGCTTCTTCACCGACGTTCGGAATATCGCGCGTGATTTCTTCAGGCCCGAGCTTCGTATCGCGAGCAGTGACCTCGAATTCCTGAATATGGATCGAGGTGAAGATGTCTTCCTTGAGAACTTTCTCGGAGATCAGGATAGCGTCTTCGAAGTTGTAACCGTTCCAAGGCATGAACGCGACGAGCACGTTGCGGCCGAGGGCCATCTCGCCCTTGTCGGTCGATGGACCGTCAGCGATGATGTCACCGGCTTTGATCTTTTGGCCCTTTTTAACGATTGGGCGCTGATTGAAGCAGGTGCCGGCGTTCGAGCGCATAAATTTGCGCAGCTCGTAAACGTAGACGTGATTCTTGGGATCGCTCTTCGGGTTTTTGTCGAAGTTCTTCGGCAGCTCGCCGTCCTTGGTGGTGACGATGCAGAGCGCATCGACAGAAGCGACGATGCCAGCTTCATCAGCAACGACGACGATCTTGGAGTCGCGAGCAACGCGCTCTTCGATGCCGGTGCCGACGAACGGCGCTTCGGCCTGAAGCAGCGGAACGCCTTGGCGTTGCATGTTCGCACCCATGAGCGCGCGGTTGGCGTCATCGTGCTCAAGGAACGGAATCATACCAGCGGCGATCGAAATCACCTGCTTGGGCGAAACGTCCATGAGATCGACTTCGGCAGCGGTGACTTCCAAGAAGTTGCCTTGCTGACGAACCGTTACCTTACCGACAAAATGATTCTTTTCGTCGAGTTCGGAATTTGCCTGGGCGATGACTTTACCTTCCTCCTGGTCAGCGGTTAGGTATTCGATCTTGTCGGTGGCGCGACCGTCTTTGCAGACGCGGTATGGCGTTTCGATGAAACCGAATTCGTTGACGCGGGCGTAAGTCGAGAGGGAGTTGATCAGACCGATGTTTGGACCTTCAGGGGTTTCGATCGGGCAGATACGGCCGTAATGCGACGGATGAACGTCGCGGACTTCGAAGCCTGCACGCTCACGGTTAAGACCGCCAGGACCGAGGGCGGAGAGACGACGCTTGTGCGTGACCTCGGCGAGCGGGTTGATCTGGTCCATGAACTGCGATAGCTGCGAACGAGCAAAGAAGTCGCGGATGACGGTCGTGAGAGCTTTCGGATTGATCAGCTTCTGCGGTGTGATCGAGTCGACGCTCTGGTCGTACATGGTCATGCGCTCGCGAACGAGACGCTCCGTGCGGGAAAGCCCCACGCGGCATTGGTTGGCGAGCAGTTCGCCAACGGTACGAACGCGACGGGAACCGAGATGATCGATATCGTCAACGACGCCCTCACCCTTCTTCAGGCGGACGAGGTATTTCGTGGCAGCAACGATGTCGCCGCTCTCGAGAATGCGCTGTTCGATCTCAACTTTTAGACCAAGCTTCTGGTTGATCTTGTAACGACCAACGCGACCGAGATCGTAACGTTTCGGATCGAAGAACAAACGCTTCAGGAGCGCTTTTGCGTTAGCGGTTGTCGGTGGTTCGCCTGGACGAAGGCGCTTGTAGATTTCCTTGAGCGCTTCTTCTTCGTTGCGAGTCGGATCTTTCTTGAGGGCGCGAATGATGGCGCCTTCGTCGGCCGCGGTGTCGATGATACGAATCGTGGTGATGTCGTGCTTCTCGAAGGTACGGACGATGGCCTTGGTCAGCGGTTCAAAAGCACGGGCGAGAACGACACCCTTCTGGGCGTCGATGGCGTCTTCAACGAGAACGAGTGTCGAGACATTCTCTAGATCCAAAGCCTTCGAGACCTTGAGATCCTTGATCTCGTAGAAGAGATTCAGGATGTCGATATCCGAGCTGTAGCCGATGGAGCGAAGCAGCGTCGTGATGAGGAATTTACGGCGGCGGCGGCGGCGGTCGAGATAGACGTAGAGCAGATCGTTATTGTCGAACTGCACTTCGAGCCAGGTGCCGCGATCAGGAATGATGCGGAAAGAATGGAGGGGCTTGCCGTTGGCGTGCGGGGCAACTTCGAAGGCGATGCCGGGCGAACGGTGAAGCTGGGAGACGACGACGCGCTCGGCGCCGTTGATGATAAACGAACCACGCTCCGTAACCATGGGGATTTCGCCCATGTAGATTTCCTCGTCCTTAATGAAATCTTCTTCGCGCAGGCGAAGCTTCACGTAGAGGGGAACCGAGTATGTAACACCTTCGCGGATACACTCGATCTCGCTATTCTTGGGCTCGCCCAAGGTGTAGGAAACGTACTCGAGCACGAGACGTCCGTCATAGGACTCGATCGGGAAGACTTCCTTAAAAACGGCTTCAAGGCCCTGCGGCTTGCGCTGCTTCTCGGGCACGCCTTTCTGCAAATAGTCCAGATAGGACGTAATCTGAATCTCGATCAGATTCGGCGGTTGAATGACTTCTCTTAGTTTACCGAAGTTGACGCGGTCGGACATGGGTGTTCCCGGTTAATTGAATGAAAAGCGTGAGCGCGGGAGGCGCAAAAAATCAGCCTTGGTGCTGTCGTTGGGCGTGATCAGCGGGGGCTGAAAGACCAAACAAAGAACAAAAATGAAAAAAGGCAAAGGACAGGCCGCGTAGAGACACGGCCTGTCCTGAAAAGTTGAAACGATGTGCGATGTTGATCGCCAAGCGCTTACTTGAGTTCGACCTTGGCGCCAGCAGCCTCGAGCTTCTTCTTGATCTCTTCGGCTTCGGCTTTCGGAGCGTTCTCCTTGACGTTCTTCGGAGCGCCTTCGACGAGGTCTTTGGCTTCCTTGAGGCCCAGGCCGGTGATGGCGCGGACTTCCTTAATAACGCCGATCTTGTTCGCGCCGGCTTCCTTGAGGACGACGGTGAACTCGGTCTGCGCTTCGGCAGGAGCGGCAGCAGCAGCGGCGCCAGCGGGAGCGGCGGCGACGGCAGCGGCGGCGGAAACGCCCCACTTGGCCTCGAGGTCTTTAACGAGGGCAGCTAGGTCGATGATCGATTGACCGGACAGCCATTCGATTACTTGGTCTTTAGTGATGGTACTCATGTTGATTTCCTTGAGGTGGCTAGCGGTTTCGGGATGAAACGCGTTTAAAAGACGTATCTTCTAGTCGGCCTCTGTGGATGGTTGGGCTCTGGAAACGCGGCGACGGAGCACCGCGTTTCCAAAAAGGGGTTTGGTTAGGCGG
Organism: Verrucomicrobiota bacterium; assembly: GCA_016721945.1. GTDB lineage: Bacteria > Verrucomicrobiota > Verrucomicrobiia > Opitutales > Opitutaceae > JADKHC01. The sequence continues at coordinate 11,608 of JADKHC010000009.1, forward strand.
CGGGAGTTGCAGGAGCGTCTGCGACAGCGGGAGTCTCTTTCTTGACTCGGGCGTCGAGAACGCGAACGAAGGCAGCGGCGTTCTGTGAGAACAGGCCGAGCAACTGGGCGCGAAGGACGTCGAGGGAAGGTAGATCCGCCATCTTCGAGAGATCGGAAGCGCTGATCGTCTTCTTTTCGATCACGCCTACCTTGATTTCGAGCTTCTGTTTGTCCGTGAAGAACTTTTTCAGAACCTTGGCCACGCCAGCGGGGTTCTTGCCACCGACAACAATGGCTGTTGGGCCAGCGAGCGATGTTTCGATATCGGGCAGGCCGAGGGCCTTGGCCGCAACACGGAGTGAGCTGTTCTTAACGACGTGGAACTCGGCATTCTCAGCAGCAAGCTTGCCCCGGAGGTCAGCAACGTCAGAGACGGTGACTTTGGAGAAGTTGGCGAGGATGACGTAGTCGGACTTCTTGAGGTGGGTCTCGACCTCAGCGATCAAATATTGTTTTTCGGCTCTCATGGTCGGGAGGTGAGTTAGGCTTTGTTGTACTCGCCTACAGCAACGTGCACAGCCGGGCTCTGGCTGGACGAGATGGCGATGGTTTTGATGTAGATGCCGCCTTTGAATGAGGCTGGCTTAGCTTTCGCAATAGCATCGATAACAACTACAGCGTTTTCGATAATCTGGTCAGCGGTGAAGGAGCGTTTACCAACGCCGACGCCGATGTTGGCGGTCTTGTCCATCTTGAATTCAACGCGGCCGGCTTTGACGGCTTTGATGCCTGCGACGATGTCGTCGGTCACGGTACCGGACTTCGGATTGGGCATGAGGCCCTTGGGTCCGAGGACGCGAGCGAGCGAGCGGACGGTCTTCATGGCTTCAGTCGTGGCGATGGCGACGTCGAAATCGAGCCAGCCTTCGTTGATCTTGGCCATGATATCCTGTAAGCCAGCAGTGTCGGCACCGGCATCGAGGGCGGCTTTGACATTGTCGGTGAAGACGAGAACGCGAACTTTCTTACCCGAACCATTCGGCAGGGGCGTGGTGCCACGCACGTTTTGGTCGCCAGAGGCGGCGTCAACGCCGAGAGAGAAGGACAGCTCGACGGTCTCGTCGAACTTGGCCTTCGGGAATTTGGCGAGGATTTCCACTGCTTCCTTGAGCGGATAGTCCTTGGTGAGGTCAGCGACTTGGACGGCGCTGCGATAACGTTTACTGGCTTTCTGCATTTTTAGCTCCTTGCGGTGCAAACGTCTCGGTTGAGACTCCCGCGGTGAGTTAGGGTTGAGGACGGGACTCCGGAAAACCGGAGCCCCTAAAGAGTTTAGTCGACGACTTCGATGCCCATGTTACGGGCAGTGCCGGCGATGATCTTGATACCAGCAGCCTCGTCTTTGGCGTTGAGGTCCTTGATCTTGATCTTGTAGATCTCGGCGAGCTGCTTCTTGGTGACCTTACCGACTTTGTCTTGGTTCGGCTTGGCAGAACCGCTGGCGATGTTGGCGGCCTTCTTGAGGAGGACCGAAGCCGGCGGCGACTTGAGGATGAAAGTGAAGCTCTTGTCAGAGAAGACCGTGATGACGACCGGCAAAATCATGCCGTTCTGGTCCTTGGTCTTGGCGTTAAATTCTTTGCAGAACGCCATGATGTTGACGCCCTGGGCACCGAGTGCGGGACCGACGGGAGGAGCGGGATTGGCGGCGCCAGCGGGGAGCTGGAGGCGGATATAACCTTGGATCTTCTTGGCCATGATAGTAAGGGTGGCGGGTGTTTAGACGTGTGTTTGGGCGAACGTCGGCGGTTGCAAAGAGGGCGGCGCGTCAGTCTGTGATGCGTTGCACCTGCCAGTATTCGAGCTCGACCGGGGTGAACCGGCCGAAAATGGAAACGGAGATTTTGAGTTTGCCGCGCGCGGGGTCGATTTCATCGATCCGGCCGGTGAGATTAGCGAAGGCTCCGTCGTTGATCTTAACTTCTTCGCCGACTTCGTACTGAACTTTCGGCACTTCTTTGCCGCTGGCAGCTTCGACGCGGGCTTTGATTTCGTCGATTTCGGTCTGGCGCAAGGCAGCAGGATGATCGCCGCCGACAAAGCCGATCACGCCAGCAACTTCTTTTATGAAGTACCAAGGCTTGTTGATGACTTTCTTGTCCTCGCCGTAGAGCTTCATCTGAATGAAGACGTAGCCAGGATAAAGTTTGCGGGTCTTGGAGGACTTTTTACCGCCTTTGACTTCAGAAACAACCTCCGTGGGAAGCAGGATTTCGAAGACGTGGTCTTCGAGCTCTTCCTGTTTCTTAAACTTTTCGATGTAAAGTTTAACCTTATTCTCCTGACCGGAGAGTGTGTGGACGGCAAACCACTGGGCGTCGGCGGGGGCTGTAACTTGGGCGGGCATGGGTGGGTTTAGCTGGCCAACTTGGTGACGAGGCCGGTGAACAAATCGACAACCTGATAGAGGGCAAAATCGGTGATGCTCGTGAACAGGCCGAGAATGACCGCCGCCACGATAACCACGATGGTGGAGTCGCGCAGTTCCTGACGGGTGGGCCAGGTAGCCTTCTTCAGCTCGTCAACGATTTCGCCGACAAAGATGCGGGTGCCGCGGAACGGGTTTTTCATGGGAGGGAAACTTGGCAGGCGCGGAGGGAATCGAACCCCCAACCAACGGTTTTGGAGACCGCTACTCTACCAATTGAGCTACACGCCTGTGATATTATGGCTTTTAGACGACGCAGCCGAGGCCCCTATGTGAGGCCTCGGCGGTCGATGTTAGAACAATTTGCAGATCTTATTCGATGATATCGATGATACGACCAGCACCGATGGTACGACCACCTTCGCGAATAGCGAACTTCTGGGTCTTTTCCATAGCGATTGGGCAGATCAACTCGATTACAACCGTGGTGTTGTCACCAGGCATGATCATCTCGACACCCTTAGGGAGGACAACGATACCGGTCACGTCAGTCGTGCGGAAATAGAACTGTGGGCGATAACCGTTGAAGAACGGCGTATGGCGGCCACCCTCTTCCTTCGAGAGGACGTAGATTTCGGCGTTGGCTTTCTTGTGAGGAGTGATGCTCTTCGGAGCGGCGAGAACTTGGCCGCGCTCGATGCCTTCTTTTTCAATACCGCGAAGGAGGATACCGACGTTGTCACCGGCTTGGCCGCTATCGAGCAGCTTGCGGAACATTTCGATACCGGTCACGACCGTGGTGGAGGTGTCCTTGAGGCCGACGATTTCAACGGTTTCGTTGATCTTGACGATACCGCGTTCGATACGACCGGTGGCAACGGTGCCGCGGCCAGTGATCGAGAAGACGTCTTCAACGGACATCAGGAAAGGTTTATCGTGCTCACGGGCCGGCTCCGGGATGTCGTTGTCGATCGCGGTCATCAGATCGGTGATCGCTTTTTCGCCTTCGGGCTTGCCTTCAAGAGCGGCGGTAGCAGATCCACGAATGATCGTGGCGGTGTCGCCAGGGAATTGATACTTGGTGAGGAGCTCGCGGATTTCCATCTCGACGAGGTCGAGGAGTTCCGGGTCGTCGATGAGGTCGACCTTGTTGAGGAACACCACGATCTTCGGCACGCCAACTTGGCGGGCGAGGAGGATGTGCTCACGGGTCTGCGGCATCGGGCCGTCAGCAGCGGAGACGACGAGGATAGCGCCGTCCATCTGAGCTGCGCCAGTGATCATGTTCTTCACGAAGTCAGCGTGTCCTGGACAGTCGACGTGCGCGTAGTGGCGCTTGTCGGACTGATATTCCACGTGTGCAACGGAGATGGTGACGATCTTAGATGCGTCACGAACTGTGCCGCCCTTGGCGATGTCTGCGTAGGTCTTAACCTCTGCGAGACCTTTACGAGCCTGCACCGCGAGGATCGAGGTGGTCAGCGTGGTTTTACCGTGATCGACGTGGCCGATGGTGCCGACGTTGACGTGCGGTTTAGTGCGTTCGAATGTGCCTTTAGCCATGGAGTTTGTGACGTTGTGAGTTAGATGTTTTGACCTCGGTTTATCGTCGGGAAGTCACCGACGCTGACCCTGGAGCCCAGAACCGGATTCGAACCGGCGACCTCGTCCTTACCAAGGACGTGCTCTGCCAACTGAGCTATCTGGGCAGACCAAGGAATTGGGTCAAAAAACGTGAAAAAGAGCGAAGAACGTGAAGGTCGGGTTTTCGCCCGTCAACTGAAATTATGCGCAATCTCACAAATTCCTATGGTCCTATGCGCAGTGCATAGAAACCTGGAGCCAATCGTGCACCGAGTCTGAACTGTTTAGCAACATACATTCTGAAATAGTTATCCACAGCCTCAAAACCGGAGCCGCTGGTAACCGTAGGTTCACCGACCATGCCGGAGGCTTCGATCGAGATAATCATCTCCATGGGCTGCCAATCTACTGCGGGCAATGCGTTTGCTTGATCGGAGGTCAAGGGCATCGCGAGCACGGTCCGACCGCTTTTCGCTTGCTGCACCTCAAGGAAGGCCTCGCGGGCCGGAAGTGGCTTGTAGGGATAATTTATGCGGCCGAGGACGTAAAAAGGATTGGGCGCTGTACCGGTTGACAGGGCTTGCACTGGGTTTTCGGGTACGCCGATTGGTTCGGGGAATGCGACTTTTTTCATGTCGTATTCGTCAAAGGCATACTGTGCGGGAAAATCGCGAAAGGCCGCTCCCGGTTCACGGCGTAAGCTGGCTGGCAGTTCAGGGTCGCTACTATTAATAGACGTTGGCAGGAAAAGTGGCTTGGGGTCGTAAAGCTCCACCTGCTGCATCAACGCAGCATTGCCGCCCTTGGAATCAGCGCGAGCGATCGCGACCGATGACGTTGGCTGGCCGGGCGTTTTTCCGCTGGGAGTTTTCGGCAGGCGCACCAGGGTCGCCGCCAGGACCACCAGCGCGACAAGCACGGCGGCGATAGCGATGGCAATCCCAAGCGTATTCCCCTGCCCTCGCGCTTTACTCATGGCTTCACTCCAGCACTAGGAACGACCGATTGCATGGCCAACTGAATGTCGACAAAACCCGCAGTCTTCGCGGCATCAGAAATATTGGTGAAAACATCCATCGGAGCCCGGGTGTCCATGATGACAAGCAAGGTGGAGCCTGGTGCGCGCTTAGCCTGGGCCAGCATCCAGTCAGGCAATCGAGCCAGTGCGATCAAGCCATCCCCACCCCAAACTTGGCCGTTGGCGTTGACGCTGATCGAAACCGGCGTGGCCCTGGCGTGAGTGATGGGGTCCTCGCTCTTGGGAAGCAGAATATCGCGATTGTCCACCCGTAGCCCCGGCGACAAAACAAAATGCGAACTGAACAGGGTAAAAAACAGCGCGATCAGTCCGCCGTTCACCAGATAAATGAAGTCGAAATTTCGCGGTGGCGGGCGCAACCGCGAGAGAAGATCAAGCGGGCGCGTAATCACGAGCGGATAGCGCTGGCGGGTGGTTTCGACTGAGGTACTACCGCTGGCGGGGGCGTGGGGACGGCCGCAGGCGGCTCGGGCAACTGAATCACATTGGTTGGCTGGGTACCGGTGCGGTATTCAGTCAGTAGATACTGCATGATCTCGTTGCCGGACCATTCGACGTCACGCACGAGGGCACGGACGCGGCCGACGAGAAAGTGGTACCCCAAATGGATCGGAATGGCGATGATGAGGCTGGCCGCAGTAGTGAGTAGCGCCTGCCACATACCGTTAGCAAGGGCATTAGCCGTGGCGTATTGCCCGCCCTGCATGAAAGCGTGAAAGGTGGTAATCATGCCGAGCAGCGTCCCGAGCAAGCCGATCAAGGGCGCGATTTGACCGAGCGCGGCGAGCGAGCCGAGTCGACGCTCGAGCGAGGGAATCTCCACCACGGCGGCTTCTTGTACGGCGAAGCGCATGGTGTCGGCATCTTCAGCGGCGTTCAGCAGCGCGGCTTTCACCACGGCAGGCACGGGCCCGGGTGCCTCCTCGCAAAGAGTCAGCGCCTCGACGATGCGGCGCTTGCTCAGGGCGTTTTTAATTCCATCTAGGAATTGTTTCGAGCGGATCTGACCGCGGTGCAGGAAAAGTGTGCGCTCGATGAAGATCACCAGTGCCACGACGGCAACCAGTAGCACCACGAGCATCATCGGGCCACCATCCATAAAGAGACTGAAATCAAAAGCGGACATCTGGATGAAGGCGGTTAAACCGACAATTGGTGGGCTCGTAAACGTTAAAACTGTGATGAAGAGGGCGCTGGTTAAGGAGTTTTTTGGGTTCTGAAACGCGCAAGTCGCTCTTGAGCCTGCGCGGCGTAGGGCAATCCGTTACTGATGATTAGATCGTACGTTTCGCGTGCCTGTTCCAGTTTGGCCTGTTTTTCGAAGAGATCGCCCATCTCGAACAGAGTCTTGGAGATCCACACGCGGCCTTTGGCCCCGAGGCTTGCGGCCTTGCTGGCGTCGGGCACGACGTTGGTGATCAAACGCCCCCAAACTTCCAGCGCACCTCGAGCATTGCCCCGGCGCGACAGGCTAAGGCCATATTTGAAACCTGCCTCGGCGCGGATATCGGTCGGCGCACCTTGCAGGTCGAGCAGGCCTTCATAAATCGTGGCAGCACTTTCCTGGTGCGACGCATCGGAGGTTCCCTGCGCGCCATGACAATCGGCCAGCGCCAAACGGGCCGCGAGCACGTCTTGATGCTGTGGGAACTCGTTGACCAACTGCTCAAAAATCGTCTGCGCGGCCGGATTATCGTTGGTCAGGCGAAGCAGGTTGCCCTGTTTCATGCGGGCGTAAAACACCAGGTCGCTCTTCGGGTAATTAACCACCAGCCGTTGCAAAATGCCGTACGCTTCGTCGAGAAATTTCTTCTGGGCGCGCCGCTCGGCGTATTGAGCTGCCTGATACAACGCATAGGGAGCGTAAGAACTGGTTTTATACTCATCGGCCAAGCTCTGCAACGAACCTTGCGCCCGAACCAATTGTCCGTGCGCGGCGTCGTAATCGGCCTCGGCAATGTAAGAATAAACTGCGGCGTCGGACTTGGGGAATTCTGCGCGAAGTTTAGCCAGCCGCTCAAGAGCCGCTTCGGGATTGGGCGGATTGAGCGCAAAATTCGCCTGCGCCTGCAGCAGCATCGTCATGCTGGCGATTTGAGTGCTGAGACCGGCCTCGATGCCACCGAGCGAGCCAAGCAGTTTCTCGGTCAAAACCAGTGTGCGCGCCGGTTCGAGTGTGAGCGAGAGATTGGCCTGCAACCAGCCAAGCTGCGCCCGCAAATCGGCCGGCAAATTACCGGCGTCCGCAGGCGTAGCCATCAGGCGGTTGAGTCGCTCATAGGCCTTGCCGGTCTCGCCAGCGGCTTCGAGTGCACGGGCCAGATTCCATTCGGCCTGCCAGCGATGAACCGCATCAAACCGGGAATTTCCCGCCATCTTGTCGAGCAGTTCTTGCGGACGCTTGAACCGGTCGCGATCGCCACGGCCTTCTTCGGAATTGGCCACTTCGACCTCGGCAACCAACTGCTGAAACAGCAGCAGGCCGGGCGCAACGCCCGTGGGAACTTCGTCCAACGTCGTGGCGTAAGCATCAGCTGCATTGCGGTAATCCGGACCGCTGCGGGAACTCAGCCCTGCACGAAACCATGCTTCGGCTACGAGCACGCCGAGTTGTGCATGCGCCTCGCCGACCACCAGCACTTCGCGAGCCTTGGTCGCCTGGTTGGCGGCGTTGCGATAGCGTCCCTGTTCCCAAGCCGTACCAGTCAATACACCTAAAGCCAGTCCCTTCAACTGCGAGCCCGGATACTGGGCAAGCAGGCGGCTGGCATCGGTTTCGGCCCGGGCATAATCCTTCTCGCTCAACGCAAGCTGCGCGCGAAACAACAGCAGGTATTCTAAAAGTGGATGCGCTACCGAGGCGTTGATCAATTCATCGAGACGGCGTCGAAAATCTTCCCGGCTAGATCCCACCCGCGAGGAGCGCGCGAGCATCTGCAAAGCCACACGCTGTTTGTCCCGATCCGATCCGGTGGCCAACAACGTGCCGAGCGCGCTGCGCCCCACCCCGTCCTCCGCTCCGCTGATCACACCCAGCAACAAACGCCATTCGTCGTTGATCGCGCGCTCTTCGATCGGCAGCGCCTGAAGCTGTCGTTGCAAAAATGTCGTGGCTTCGGATTTCGATCTGAGCGCGTACAAGTTTAGTGCATACAACTTAACATAACCATAAAGCTGCTGACCGCCCTGCACTAGAAACTTATCCACGCCTTGTTTGGCTTCCGTGAGACGCGGCTCCGAGAAATCGCCGAGCTTCAATTTCGCCTCTTCGCGAGCGATGACAAAACGAGTTCGCTGCGTTTCAGAAACCGCCGCGTCGATCGCCTGCTGATACAACGCCAAAGCGCGGTTGACGTCACGCGGCGCCACTTCGGCAAGCTGCCCCTGAAGATACAGCAGCCAGCTCCGGTCAGCAGCGGGCAATTCCTCGGTCGTGATCGTAGCCGCGGTCGCGCGAGCCTCGTCATAGCGTTGTTCACGAAAAGCCACGAGCGCCTGCCGCAATCGGAAAGCCGGAGTCGCCAGTCCAAGATATTTCTTCAGCGCCACCGCCGCCTCATCAGTACGATCCTCGTCGAGCAAGGCCGTCACCAGATCAACGGTCAGTTGCGCGCGCAGATCGGACTTCGTGGCCGGATTGTCGAGCAGCCGCTGAAACATGTCCGCCGCGATTGTCGGGAAACCCATTTCCAGCGCGCGTTGAGCGGAAATTTGCAGGGCAAACCCGTTGGCCGGCGGAGTTTCGCCGCCTGTGAAAACCAGCGGAGCAGACAGGGTCAGCGGTTCCTGCGCGCGACCTAAACCAGCTGCCAGCAATAATACCAGCATGCAAAAAAACGAAGGGAGGCATGACGGAAAGCGCATATTTAGCCATCAAGCTGTGCATCTCACCGCGCGGACGCAAGCCCGTGTCCCGGTGGAAAAATCACTAGCAAATGTAATCACTTCCTTCTCGTAGGACGGCTGCGGATGCGCAAACTCTTGGGTCGAACCAATCCTTATCCCATGAGCTTACTCTTGATCACCCTCGGCATCCTCGCAGCCATCGTTGTCGTCCTCGCCCTCTGGGTCATGGGCATCTACAACTCGCTCGTCGCACTCCGCAACCGTTTCAAAAACGCCTTCGCCCAGATCGACGTTCAGCTCAAGCGCCGCTACGACCTGATTCCCAATCTAGTCGAAATCGCCAAAGGCTATCTCAAACACGAGCGCGAAACGCTCGAAGCCGTGATCAAGGCCCGCAACATCGCCGCCTCCGCCGCCCAGGCCGCTGCGGCCAATCCCGCCGACGCCAACGCCATGCGCGGCCTTGGCAACGCCGAAGCTGGTCTCGCTGGCGCGCTAAGTCGCTTGATGGTCGTGTCCGAAGCCTATCCCGAGTTAAAGGCCAACCAGAACATGATGCAGCTCACCGAGGAACTCACGTCGACCGAGAACAAAATCTCTTTTGCCCGCCAGGCTTACAACGACTCCGTGATGACCTACAACACGACGCGCGAAACCTTCCCGAACGTAATCTTCGCCGGCATGTTTGGCTTCCTCCCCGCCGAGCTTTTCAAGATCGAAGACCCCACCGAGCGCAACGCGCCCCAGGTGAAGTTCTCATAAAATAGGTGGAATGGCCAAGGGCTAAGCCGTAACGATGCAGTTGAAGCATAATCTCCAGCGAGGAGCGCTGTGCAGAAGGTGGAGCCCGATGTCCCCATCGGGCTTGATCGAAGCCGCTCCCAAACCAGCCCGTTAGAGACAACGGGCTCCACCCTTAACTGCATCGTTACGGCTAAGGGCAAAAGGGCCGGATCAGCGCTTCACCCCTTCGCCATTCTTCTTTCGTCCCCCGCCTATTTCCCATGGATTTCTTCCAAGCTCAGGCTCAGGCGCAAAAACGCACCAAGCTGCTCGTGGTGCTCTTCGTCGCAGCGGTCGCAGCGATGATCGCCGTGCTGTATTTGGCGATTTCGCTCGTCTTGGGACAGCTTCCAGAAACAACCACCGGCCACCGCCAAAACAGCTACGCCTATTACGATGCGCCGGTCGCTCAACCAGTGCGTCTGCTCTGGGACCCGCAGCTATTCGCCATGGTGGCAGGCGGGACGATTCTCGTGATCGCTGGCGCGGCTCTTTTCAAAACCGCCCAGCTCCGCAGCGGAGGCCCTGCGATCGCCGAGATGGTCGGCGGCCGGCGCGTTAATCCAACAACCACCGATTTGAAGGAAAAACGCCTCCTCAACGTCGTCGAGGAGATGTCCATCGCATCCGGCATCCCTGTCCCGGCGGTTTACGTGCTTGATGACGAAGTCGGCCTCAACGCCTTCGCCGCCGGCCTCACCACGAGCGACGCGGTTGTCGCAGTAACGCGCGGCACGCTCGAAAAACTTAACCGCGACGAACTGCAGGGCGTCGTTGCCCACGAATTCAGCCATATCCTCAACGGCGACATGCGCATGAACATCCGGCTCGTGTCGGTGCTCTTCGGCATCTTCGTGCTGACGATCATCGGCCGCGGCCTGCTGCGCATCCTCTCAAGCACACGAAGACGGAAAAACAAACGAGACGGTCGCATCGTGACCCTCGTCGTCGCCATAGGCGTAATTCTCGTCGTTGTTGGTTATGTTGGCTATTTCTTCGGCCGCCTGATCCAGGCTGCCGTCTCACGTCAGCGCGAATTCCTTGCCGATGCCTCGGCGGTGCAATTCACCCGCAATCCTGGCGGCATCGCAGGCGCACTCAAAAAGATCGGCGGTTACGCTCTGGGCGGACACGTCAGCAGCGAAAAAGCAGCCGCCATCGGGCACTTTTTTTTCGCCGAGGGCATGCGATCCAGTTTCATGGGACTGCTGGCCACGCACCCGCCACTCGACGAACGCATTCGCGCGATCGAGCCGCAGTTCGACGGAAAATATTTCGAGCCGCCCGAAGTCGTCGATGTGGCCCACGAAAGCTTTGTAACTGCCGGACTGGTTCCGCCGCCAATCCGCACCACGCGAGCAACCCCACTCACGCTCCCGTCCCGTGAAACGCTCCCCACGGCAGCCATCGCCTCGATCGGAACCCTCACCCCCGAGCAAGTCAGCAACGCCCAGACGCTCATCAACGAAATCCCTGTCCAGCTGCGCCAAGCCGCACGACTCGCCAGCAAAGCCCCTGCGCTGATCTATAGCCTCCTGCTCGACCGCAACCCGGAAATCCACGCCAAGCAGATCGCACTCTTACCCGCCGGTTCGGCCAATGCTGTTCTCGCACTTGCCGAACCGCTCAATACGCTCCATTCAGAGCATAAACTCCCGCTCTGCCAGCTCGCTCAACCCGCCCTGCGTGAACTAAACGACAACGAGCTCACGGATTTTTTCGCCGCGATTAAGGCGCTTATCGAAGCCGATAAACAGGTCTCAATTTTCGAGTTTGCCCTCGAAAAACTCCTCTACCACCAGCTCGTGCTCAGTCATGCGCCCAAGCTCTCGTTCGGGGCCCAGATCTACTCATTCCAAGCCCTGCGCGAACCCATCCTCGTGGTCCTTTCCTCCCTCGCTCATGCATCTTCGGATGACTTGGCACACGCCGAGCAAGCCTTCGCCGTAGGTGCAGGATTTTTAAAAAACCTGGAAGGCCCGCTAGAGCTACTCGCAACCGAATCATGCAGTCCAGCCCGGCTCGACCAACCATTGGACAAACTTGCCCTGGCCGCCGGCCCGATCAAACAGCGACTGCTCCTCGCCTGCGCGCACGCCGCGAGCTGCGACGGACAAATACGCGTGGCCGAAGCCGAACTCTTACGCACCTTCGCCGCCTGCCTCGACTGCCCGATGCCGCCGCTGATGCTCGCCCGGTCGGCGACATAACTTCAGCCTGTTGATTTTGGGCGCGTGAAAGGCAGTTCACCCAACGAACTGCCCACAGCCCGTTTCCGATCAACTGCTTTTATACATACACTGCGTACCTAGCCGGCATGCAGTTGAGGTGAGCGCTTGACGCAATGCGCTGGTTTGGCGGCCGGGGGGGGCGCTCATTCGGGGGCTGCATCGGTCCGGCTCATTAAGCGTGCGAACGTCAAAGCATGGTGAAAAACCCACGGCACCCGTCACTTGCCTCGACTCCCGTGTTCAGCGGGAGCACTTTTAGGCTTACCCCTAAAACGAATATGAATCCCCTTAATTACGCGTATTTGGTGGCATACATCCTGATTTACTTCGGAGTTGTCGGTGGCATCTGGGTTTGGCGGGTGCAACGGCGCAACGAGCGCACGCCCGTCGTGGACAAACTCCTCCGCACGGCTGGCGAAAGCAACCGCCGGAAACTCTCCGCCTTCGACGACCTCCTCCTGCTCCACCTGACCGGCACGGCACTCATCCCGCTTCTTCTTATGGTGGTCGGCCTCTGGATCATCAGCGGCGTCTCCGGCCCATACCAAACGCTAGGGCTAATAATCCTGCTCGTTCTTCTCGCCGTCGGACTGTACTTCGCCGCCCAATGGCTCATTAAAATCCTCGATCAGCGCTACGAATACCGCATCGGCTATTTCGGCGAACGCGAAGTCGGTGAAATCGTCGATGCCTTGCGCCTGAAAGGCTTCCAAGTCTTTCACAACGTGCCCGCCAGCGAGGTCCAACCGATTTTCCACCTCGACCACGTGGTCGTCGGTGCGACCGGCGTCTTCGCGATCCAGACTAAAAGCCGCACCCGTGGCACACCTCGACCGGGTTTCGCCGAGCACAAAATCATATTCGACGGACAGAAGCTCGTTTACCCGTGGGGCGACGATTTCCAGGGCCTCGAACTCGCCCGCGACCGCGCCGTCTGGCTTGAAAGCTGGCTGGCCCAGATTCTCGGACGCCAAGTGCCCGTGCAGCCCATTCTCGTTTTCCCAGGCTGGTGGGTCGAGGAACACGCGATCAACACCGTCCGCGTGCTTAACCCCAAGCAGATTCCCGCCGTGGTGAATCGCAACACGCCCATGCTCACCGAAGAGCAGGTCGAGACCGTCACCCGTCAACTCGAAGCCCGCTGCCGCGACGTCGATTTCTAATTTTTTTGGCCAGCCATTGTGTTCCACGAGCCGACGTCGCTGAAAATGCGGCGTCGGCTCGCGTTTTTCTAGATTACCCGCTGAGATCGCGACATGTCCCTGGCCGAACGCCATCAACGCCTGATCGAAGACCTCAGCCTGATTCCCGACCGACAAGAACGCCTCACGGTCATTGTCGATCGCTCGCGCAAACTTCCGCCCTTTCCCGCTGCCGAGCGCAGCGCTGAAAACCGCGTCGCCGGCTGCCAATCCGCCGTCTGGTTGCTCGGCGAACTCCACTCTGATGGCACGCTGACCATTCGCTGCGATGCCGATTCGCCCATGGTCAAAGGTCTCGTCCACTTTCTCTGCGAAGCCTATACCGGAGCCGCACCGGTCGATATCGCCTCGACCGAACCCGCCTTCCTCGACGAACTCGGCCTCCTTCGTGATCTCTCCCCCACCCGTCGCAACGGCCTCACCGCCGTCCACGCCCGCATCCGCGAACTCGCCCGCGCCATGCTAAAAACAGCCTAGATAAATAACATATTACCAACTTATAATAAGTTAATTACAATAGTTTGTCATTTAATAGATGACAAACTATTCCGGCCTCCCGGACTCAGCCAACATCCGTCATGACCTTCGCCTACCACGACGCGCACAACCACCTGCAGGACGAATGGCTCGCGCCGCACCTCGACAAAATCGCAGACCAGCTCACCGCCCTTCCGCTGAGTGCCGCCGTGGTCAACGGCACCTGCGAAGACGATTGGGCCCGCGTATCCGAACTTTCACGACGCTTCCCCTGGGTCGTGCCGAGCTTCGGCCTGCACCCCTGGGATGCCGGTAACCGCTCGCCGGATTGGCTGGAAAAATTCTCTGCCGTCCTCGCCGCCCATCCGAAAGCCGGCGTCGGCGAAATCGGACTCGACCGCTGGATTCTTGAACGTGCCCGCCCTGACGATCCACGCCTAGCCGGTCTGCGCCGTGCGCCGCTCGACGAGCAAATCGACGTCCTCAATGCTCAACTCGAACTAGCCGCCAAGGACAACCGCGCCGCCACGATCCACTGCCTCGACGCCTGGGGCGCGCTCGATAAAGTCCTTCGCCGCGCAAAATTGCCCACGCGCGGATTCCTACTTCATGCCTATTCCGGCCCGACCGAGATGGTCCGCGGCTTCGCCGAACGTGGTGCGTATTTTTCCTTCAACGGCTCTTTTCTCGACGAAAAGAAAACCCGCCACCGCGACACCTTCAAAAACATCCCGCGCGACCGCCTACTCGTCGAAACCGACGCCCCTGCCATGCCGCTTCCACAGCCATGGCGCACCTACAAGCTTCCGCCTTCGCCGACCGGCCAGCCCATCAACCACCCCGGCAATATCGAAGCCGCCTACGCCGGTCTCGCCGCAGTCCTCGATCTCTCCGTCGAAGCACTAGCCGCTCAAGTCGAAGTCAACTTCACCCGCTTCTTCGGCCGTTAGTGTTTTAGCGCGATCAAACGCACCACTTCTCCTGCCGCCGCGAGGCCGAAGGTGCCGGTCACGAATACCGCCGTCCCAAACCCGCTCGCACAATCGAGCTTCAAATTAGTTCCTGGCTCAGGTTCGGTTGAACACGTGCCATTCGCCCACGGGAAAACCGGTTTCTCCGTCGAATAAATGCAACGCACGCCATAATGATGACCTTCGCCTCGCGCCCACCCGTGATCGCGGCGCAGCTTTTTCCGAACTTGGCGCAACAAATCGTCACTCGTCGATTCACCGAGATCGCCCGCGCGGATCTTTGTCGCATCGCATTTTCCGCCTGCGCCGCCGACCGACACGCAGGCCAGTCCACGCTTCACACAGGCATCGACGAGCAGCGCCTTGTTCGTCATCCCGTCGATCGCATCCACCACGCAGTCAAAATGCGGCGCCAGCAAACGCCCTGCACTCGCCGCGGTGAAAAACTCCGCCACCGCCTCGACTCGGCAGGCTGGATTGATCGACTTCACGCGCTCCGCCATCACCACGACTTTGGGTCGGCCAATCTGACCATCGATGGCCGGCAGCTGGCGGTTGACGTTGGTTATACAAACATCGTCGAGATCGATCAGCGTGATCGCCCCCACGCCACTACGCGCGAGTCCTTCGACCACCCACGAGCCCACGCCGCCGATACCCACCACGGCCACATGCGCAGCGCTCAAGCGTTCGAGCCCGGCGCGGCCGAATAATCGGCCAACACCGCCAAAACGGTCGTTATAGTCGCTGGCAACTGGTTCGCTCATGGCTTTGCCAGAAACGCCTCCATCGCCTCACGCGTGACCGTGTGTCGCGAGCCACAGCGCGGACAACGGATTTCGATTTTCTCGTCCGTCTCGAAGAGTTCACTGATGTCCTTCCTGGCCGCCGGGGCGAGCACTTCGAGCATCCGCTTCTGGTTGCAGCCGCAATGCCAGCGATAAATGCGCTTCTCCATCAGCGCGAGCGTCTCAGTCGTATCCATCGTCTTCGCTGACTCGGTCGTGAGCGCGTCGAACCATGCGTGATCGCAGTCCGGGTGCTCGGCCACCAAGAGGTATTCCTCCTCGGCGATTTGAAAGATCTTCGCCGCGCGTTGTTCGCTCTGCACATAAAAACTTTCCACGGTCCGCAACGGATCGTTACCGGTAAAATTGATCGTGCTGCGCCGCATGGGCTCCTTGCCTCGCACCACATCGGTATAGAAAATATTCGCCCCCATATCGCGTACGTTTTCATCGAAGACACGACCTGTGATCGCGCCGTCGCCGTTGTCGCCGGTGAGAAACAGATTCACCATCGGTTCCTGGAAATGGAGCGTCCAGGCCACCATCTCGTTCCATGGCCGCGACGCGAGATGCAACGTCAGCGCCACGAGCGCGCGCTTGAACATCGTGTCATACTCGGGCTTCAGCTTTAGCTGGTTTTCGCCCAGGTGTAGGTAGTAATCGACGAACATCTCACTGAACGACGCACGCGCCACGAGGGCATTGCGGTTGCGCACAAAATACGTGCGCACTTCATGACCAGCTTCGGCAGGATTAACGGGAGACGACTCAGGCATGCCCATCGAAGGAGCGAAGTCCGCGCCCAAGCTCAAGCTCACAAAAATGCATGAGCCTGCTTATCGGCGATTCTCCGCCAGCAAGCACGGGCGAGTTCGACCTATTTCTGGCCGAGTACTTTCTTGGCTTTCTCGACCTTCGCTTTCACCACGAAGCGGCAATAGCCAGCAGTGGGATTCTTACTAAAATAATCCTGATGATATTCCTCCGCCACATAGAATTCTCTCAGCGGAACAATCTCGGTCACGATGGCATCGGAAAACTTTTTCTGCGCGACCGCCGTCGACTTTTCGGCAGCGGTTTTCTGTTCGTCGCTCGCGTAGAGAATGATCGAGCGGTACTGCGTGCCATGATCGTTACCTTGGGAGTTGAGCGTCGTCGGATCGTGAATGGTCCAAAAAAACTCCAGTAGTTTTTCCAACGAAACCTGCGCCGGGTCGTAATCTATTTTCACCACCTCAGCGTGGCCAGTGATGCCAGCGCATACGGCTTGATAGGACGGATTGACCGTCGTGCCGCCAGCATAACCACTTACCACCGACATCACGCCGGGCATAAGGCGATAGGTCGCATCGAGGCACCAAAAGCAGCCTCCGCCGAGGACAACGGTTTCGGATTTGGTTGGAGTTTCAGCCGACATGGGAAATGCGAACACGCAGAGCAGGACAGTGAGAAGCACGGTTTTCATGGAGCACGTGGAACCATGGCGAAGAAACGTCGTTTCGCAAAAAATGCGTGCGTTTAAGCCCGCGAGTCATCCCGCGCCAGTAAACTTAAGAATCTTCAAAACTATCTATCCTCCGGGCATCTAGGGTGTTTTACGGACACGTGTACTCCAACATTGACAGGCACTTTTCTTAGGTGCTCCATTCCGTCCTTCACCACCCCATGAAACCCCTTCTGCTATCTCGTCTAGCCTTGGTGTGCGCTTCGCTCTTTACCCTTAGCCTCGCCACCCACGCCGAGTCCTACCGCAATCGCGACAACCAGAATCTCGGCGACCGGGGCGAAGGTTTCTACACCGCCCCTTACCAACTACCCTCGGTCGACGAAATCACGGCGGTTCTCGAAAGGGTTCACGCCTTCGTCGAGAAAGCCAGCCCCACGCGAGTGATCGATGAAACAACGGGCAAGGAAATCACCGACTTCACCACACCAATCGCCACCGCCATCGCCGATCGTGGCGAAGAGGATGCGTATAATCCGTGGCAATACACCATGGGCGTCACCCACGCCGCGATGTTGTACGCCACGGCTGTCACGGGCGACCAACGCTATGCCGGTTTCACCCTGCGGCACATGCAGTTCATTCACGACCGTCTGCCCTACTTCAAGAAACAGGCCGCGCAGGTGAAGATCGACCCTGGTGCCGAACATCGTGGCATCGAAGTGCGCAGCGAAAACCGAACCAACAGCTTCCGAGGCGCCATTCTCACCGAAAGCCTCGACGATTGCGGCGCGATCGGCGCGGCGTTGATTAAAGCCCGGCTCGCCAAGATCGGCCCCGACCAACTCGCATTGATCAACCATATCGCCGAGTTTGTCGCTAACAAACAGTTCCGTCTCGCCGACGGTAGCTGGGCTCGCAAACGCCCGCAGCCTGTTTCGCTTTGGGCTGACGACTATTACATGAGCATTCCACTCATGGCGCAGATGACCCGCCTCACCGGCGACCAGAAGTATATTGATGATGCCGCGCGACATTTCGTCCGGGCTGCTTCCCGTCTCTTCAATACCCGAACCCAGCTCTATACCCATGGCTGGAACGAAAATCAGCCGTACAATCCGCAATTCTACTGGGGTCGCGCCAACGGCTGGGTCGCCATGGCCGCCGTCGAGTTGCTCGATGTGTTGCCCGCCAGCCACCCGGAACGCCCGCGCATCCTTGAGCTTTTCCAATTGCACATCCAGGCCCTCGCCTCGCTCCAGGCACCGAGCGGCATGTGGCGCAACCTGCTCGATAAAACCGATTCCTACGAAGAGTCGTCGTGTACCGCGATGTTCGTTTACGCGATCGCGCACGCCATCAACGAAGGTTGGATCAGCCCCGCCTGTTACGGCTCGGTGGCCCAAGCTGGCTGGAACGGCCTCAGCACACACATCAACGCCCAAGGCCACGTGCTCGACACCTGCGTCGGCACCACTTTCGCCAGCGACAATGTTTATTATTACCACCGCCCGACCAGCACCGATGCCACCCACGGCGTGGGCCCGGCGATCATGGCTGGAGCCGAGATGATCCGTCTGCTCAAAAACGAAAAACTCACCATTCGCAAGCAGTGGCGCACCTACCACTACCTACCAAAAGAGTAAGTATTCTGGGGCCAGATCTGCGGCACTTCGCAAACGCCGTCATTGCCCCTTGCCGCACCGCAGAAACCCGTTTGCACAACCAATAGCTACAAGCGGAGATTAGGGTTGCGGAAAACAGGTATGGGAGCGACCTTACAGCCTGCATGCGTTGAGCGCGCACCCCATCGCGCTCCGCCTGCCTTACATAAACCTCGCGTCTCCGCCCTTTTGGGCGAACGCGTTAACCTAATAGAAACAAATAACATGTCAGAAGTAACAACGTCCGACGCGACCCCGGTGGCTCCCGTCGAGACCCCCAGCGCGCCCCTCGCCGCTGCTCCCGTTTTCGGGACCAGCCGCGGTTCAGGCTTGGCGCGCGGCAAGCGCCCCAGTGCGCCCGCTCCCGCCGCCGCAGCAGACAAAAACGCCTCCACAGGCGTCTACCAACCGACCTCCATTCAGGTCGTTAACCATCAGACAGAGTACAAAAACCCGTTCGCGCCCGAGCCCGTTCCCGCCGCTGTCGTTGAAACGCCAGCCCAGGTCGAGCAGCCCGCCGCGTCCATCCCCGCAGAGCAACCCGCTCCCGCTACCCCTGCCGCCGTCGTCACTCCCGTGATCACTCCGGCCCCGGTCGAAACCAATACGCCCGCCCCCGAGGCAGTCGTCGAACCCAAGGCAGAACTAAAAATCCTCCCGCCCGAAGAAAACGCCCGCCATGCCCAAAGCTGGGAAATCGGCGGCCAATCTGAACAACCTGCCGCCAGCGCCAATCCGCGCCGCGAAGGCCGCCCGGATTTCCGCCCTCAGCGTCACGAAGACCGTCAGGCCGCGCGCAATGCCGAACGTCCCGCACGCACGGACGATCGTCCGGCCCGCAGCGAACAGCCGCAGGAACCACGCAACGAGTTTCGCCCCCGCGAACCCCGTCGCGAGCATTCCGGCGAACGCCGCGAATCATTCGACCCACGCAGCAAAGAGCAATTCGGCGAACCACGCCGTGAGCAGCGCACGTTTGAACCGAAGCCCACACCTGCCGCCATCGAAGCCAAAAAATCCGGCTTCCTCGGCTGGTTGAAGGGCCTCTTCAGCGGCGACTCCGCTCAAAAAACTCCAGCCACTCCGGCCCAGCGCCAGGACGAACGTCAAGGCGGCGAAGGTCGTCGTTACGAAGCCGGCAACCGCGGTGGAAATCGCGGCGGCTACAATCGTGGCGGTGGCGGACGCGGTCGCGGCGGTTACCGTGGCGACAATCGCGGCGGCAACCGTGGTCCTCAATTTGGCTCTGGTCCAGAAGGCCAGAACCAAGGCGGCCCAAACCCCGACCAACGCAATCAAGGCGGAGAACCACGTCGTCCCGACGACGCGAATCGCGGCGCCGGTCGCCGTCATCATCGCGGTGGACGCGGTCGTTTCCGTGGTGACAACCGCGAAGGAGGCAATCGCTCCGATGGTGGTCAATCGGGTGGTCCGTCCAGCGGACCGACGAGTTAAACCTTGCCAAAGCCACACCGGCTGCACGCATTTCAAGGCGTCCGTTTCGACGGACGCCTTTTTTATTTCCGGCGCCCGCGCGCCTGTTTAATCCTCTCACCAATACAGTTTGAACTACAAAGAAACAAAGAACCAAGCCGGAGCAGTTTGGCCTGAAAGCCCTCCACGAAAGCATCACCGACGAAGTGAAGCATTCAAAACGCTAAAGTGTTTGGTTTTCCTTAAGATTCTTTGTTTCTTCGTAGTTCAACCGCAGCACTAAGATAGTCGCACCACGCCCCTCATGGCTGACCTCATTGTCAACGGCGGCAAGCCCCTCTCCGGCACGATCACCCCGTCCGGCAACAAAAATTCCGCGCTCCCCATCGTCTGCGCCTCGCTGCTCACCGACGAACCGGTCACGCTCAAAAACGTACCCGAGATAACCGATATCGGCAAAATCGTGGCGTTCATGACCTCGCAGGGTTCGCTCATCGAGTGGAACAAGGCCACCGGCGAAATGCGCCTCGACCATTCGGGCTTCAAAAACACGCTTGTAAATCACGAGCTCCCGCAGGACATGCGCTCCACCGTCCTGCTCTATCCCGCTCTCCTCCGCCGCGTCAAAAAACTCTGCATCAGCGCCAACGCCACCGGCTGCTCGCTCGGCGTGCGCGAGATCGACCCGCATCTGGAAATTTTCGCCAAGCTCGGTGCCACCGTGTCGCCCGGCGAACCGCTCGTGATCGAACTACCCGACAGGTTCCAAGGCAACCGCCATTGGTGCGATTACATGTCCGTCACCGTCACGGAAAATTTCGTCATGAGCGCCGCACTCGCTCGCGGCACCTCCACGCTCATCAACGCCGCCAGCGAACCTCACGTGCAGGACCTCTGCGCTGTGCTCGTCTCGATGGGCGCGAAGATCGAAGGCATCGGCACCAGCATGCTCCGCGTTGAAGGCGTCGACCGCCTGAGCGGCACCACCGCGACGATCAACACCGATTACCACGAAGTCGTAACCTTCCTCGCGCTCGGCGCGATCACCGGCGGCGAAGTCCGTGTGAAAAATTCTCTTCCGCATCACTTCGATCTGATCACGCGCGCATTCCAAAAACTCGGCGTCATCATCGAACACGAAGGCGACACCGCCATCGTGCGCCGCAATCAGTCGCTCGTTATCGAACAACCCTACACCACCAATTTACTGCCCAAGATCGAGGCTGCACCGTGGCCGTATTTTTCCGTGGATCTGCTGCCGCTCATGATCGCGCTCAGCACGCGCTCGACCGGAACGATCCATTTCTGGAACAAGGTTTACGAAAACGGTTTTTCCTGGATGCCTGAGCTCGCGAAATTCGGCGCCCACGTCCTCGTCAACGACCCGCACCGCATCGTCATCTTTGGAAACCGCCCCCTGCGCCCCGCCATCGTCGATGCGCCCTATGTGATTCGCGCCACGATCGCGCTCTACATGGTCGCCGCGAGTATTCCCGGACGCAGCGTGGTGAAAAACGCCGACACCATCAAACGCGCCCACCCTCGCTTCGTCGAAAATCTCCGCGCCCTCGGCGCCGAAGTGGAGTGGAAATGAGTCAATTTTCTATTTTTGAGTTTTGATTTTCGATTACAGAAGCAAACAACGACACCCTTTCTCCGTGACCCAATCAAAAATCGAGAATCAAAAATCGAAAATCCCATCGCCCGCGTCAGCGGCAACGGGAGTCAACTTCCTAACCAACGCCCTCGCCTCACCTGTTTCGCCTGCCGAGGCCGCGCTGCGCCCGCTCTCCTTTTCCGATTTCACCGGCCAGGCCAAAACCATCGAGCGTCTCCAAGTCATGGTCGGCGCTGCCAAGCGTCGCGGCGATGCGCTCAATCACATTCTCCTCAGCGGCCCGCCCGGACTCGGCAAAACCACGCTCGCCTTCATCCTCGGCAACGAACTCGGCAAAACCGTCCGCGTCACCTCTGGCCCCGTCGTCGAAAAAGCCGGCGACCTCGCCGGCCTGCTGACCAACCTCGAAGAAGGCGACATCCTGTTCATCGACGAAATCCACCGCATTCCTAAAACTGTCGAAGAGTATCTTTACTCGGCGATGGAGGATTTTCGCCTCGATATCATGATCGACCAAGGCCCCAACGCCCGCAGCGTCCGCCTCTCGATCCCACGCTTCACCCTCGTCGGTGCCACCACGCGCGCTGGTCTGCTCACGGCGCCGTTACGCTCGCGCTTCACGCTGCAAACACGTCTCGATTACTACGACGCGCCCACACTCGAAGGCATCGTCAAACGCAGCTGCGGCCTACTCAAAGTCGAGATTGACGATGGCGGTGCCCGCGAAATCGCCACGCGTTCACGAGGCACTCCCCGTGTAGCCAATAATCTGATACACTTCGTCCGCGACTTCGCCCAGGAACGCGCCAAAGGCGTGATCACGAAACCCGTTGCCGCCGCTGCACTCGAGCTCCTCGAAATCGACGCTGCCGGTCTCGACGAAATGGATAAACGCATGTTGCGCGTCATGGCCGAAAACTATCGCGGCGGCCCCGTCGGCATGAGCACCATCGCCGTCGCCGTCGGCGAAGAATCCGAGACGCTCGAGGAGGTGCATGAGCCATTTTTGATCCAGGAAGGTTACCTCCAGCGCACGCCCCAAGGCCGTGTACTAACGCCCAAAGGTTATCACGCCATCGGCCTTAAAGGCGCGAGCAGCAGTCAAGACACGCTGCTCTAACCAGCTCTCTGAGGTAAGGCGGATATCCTTAATCCGCCGCATTAAACCTCAGCTCGAAATCCCAACGCGGACACCCGCAGGCATTCCGAGCGACTCGGTCTTGGCTTCGACCGGGCGCAAGAACCGCTCCGGCACCATCGCGCTGAGCAATGCAGGCAAGTACGCCACGCCTTCACGCGTGAGATAACCAAACCCGATTCCGCCAACGACCCAGCTCATAAGCTCCATCCAGATCACGCGTACTGAAGCATCGGCAAATGATGCAGGATATTCTGCAAACGACTGCGCCAAGAGCGGAGTCGCATGCATCAGTAAGCCCAAACCGAGAAATCCGAGTGCGTTTTTGCTATTCATGGAGGGTAAGAACGAGTGAGGTTGTCTTCCTTAAAGCCGCGCGCGTGCCAAGCCGGCCTTCGATATCACTACTTACTAATCTGCTTTACTTTATGTGATTATAGCAACAATCCACACCGCTCCTCTCATGCATTTGGCAATGTCGCTTAAGCCACCGATCTTGCAGCCTGCATGGCCCAGGCCGCTTCAGCCGTATCCATGCACTGGAGCCACCGATGCGCACTGATAAACACAGATGCCCCGGAGGATTGTTTTAACGCCGTGCGAGAAGTTGCCTGTTTAACCAGACAGAGAGCCGATCAGATCGCCAAAACCCTGACGTTGTTTCAGCCCCAATCTGTGCTCATCGGTGGTCATCTGTGGCTCCCAACTGATTGGTTCCGGATTAGTATTCCGCGTTTTTTGCTCTTCCGCGCTTCCGCGGCTTTTCATCAGCAAACCAGCGAGCGAAAGTTGGAGAAATCCGCCGTCATGCCGCCGCGCACACCTTTGCAGATGACCGAAACCGCATCATGCGAATGCAGCGACTCCAAATGCGAACACGCCACCTGGAAATCTTTGATGCGTGGATCAGCGTCGAGTTGCTCGAACAACAACCGCGCCGCGTCTTCGACGAATTTCAAGTACGTGCCGTTGAGCTCGGCAAACGCCTGCTCGTCTTCGCGCTTCACCATCACCTGCGTCTCAGTGCGCAGCGCGGCGAGGCAGTGCGCGTGCAGATCCTCGATCGCGAGTTTCTTGCCGTCGGCGATCTCGACTCGCAACCGCGTTTTGGAGCGCTGGCTATGCGCAAGCGCATACGTGCCGCGCACGTCGCGCGCGTGTTCAGCGAGTTCGGCCGAGCACGGACAAGCCGAGGAATAAACGAAATCGAATTCGATGAACTGGCGAAACGCGCCCTCACGGCCTAACCAGCCTTCATACACAACCGAGTAATACCGATAACCCGCCAAGGCGCTACGCAGGCTGTGTTGCACTAGTGGATACGAAAAACTCAGTCTGATCCGCGCATCGAGCGAACCGATGCGTTCCCTGTGCTCGTTGAGCACTTTCTTTAACACGGCAGGCGTGAACACTTCATTTCGGTGCTCGTAAAACGACCGCATGATCCGGCTCATATTGATGCCTTTGAGGTTGGCTTCGAGCGAGACGGTGCCGGTAACTGAAGTCTCAAGCTCCACCGGCTTGCCCGCTTTGGTTGCATAGCGGAGCGGTAACTTAAAATTGGATACACCAACTTGCTGGATCGGCGTATTCGCGCCCTCGACGGCATCGACTGCATCCATTACATCAGGCAAAGACTCAAGGTAGGCGGGCGTGGCCTTGAAGGCAGCGTCGTAGCTACGGGCGATTTTCGCCGAGGTCTGGGCCTTCTCTCGATGGAGATACAGGGATTTTTTTGCGGCTCCCTCGCGTCGTGTGACGCGAGCGGCGGGAGTTTGTTTTGCGGCGGACTGCTTGGCTTTTTTCATGTTCGTTTTTGTCGTTAAGGCCAGGCGGTTATACGAGAACCGTAGGCGCGTCGCGGATGCCGAGTGGCGTCAACACGAACGTGCTTAGCTGGCCGTGAGTCGAAAATTCTAGGTCTGGGCGTGCTCCGTTTCGTCGGGCCTCGAATCAAACGTCACGCAGTCCAGCGAGCAGGAAGCTGGCTGGGCAAGACGTGAGCGGTGGGAGGCAAGGACAGGCATGAGGGTCGAACAAAAAGCACCAGACGTCCGCAAGTCAACGCAGCGGACCGGATACACAAATAGCCGCAAAGGCCGGAAAAAGCACATTCGATTGCATGTAAAACGAACCCACGTCAGCCTGGTGCGGTTTACCCCATGAAAATTAGCTATAAACTATGGTTTAGTATAACGACGACCGGACTGGCCGCAGCTGTACTCCTGTTGACCGGATGCACCGCGTTCATGCGCGGCACCCCAACACCGATTCCCACCAAAACAACGAGTGTTTCAGCCACAGAACGCACCTCGACATTGATTGTGTTTCTTCCGGGCCGCGGCGGGTCGATGGCTGATTTTGAACGAGAAGGTTTTCTGGCCACGCTGCACGAAGCTGGCGTAAAAGCAGACACCCTCACAGCGGACGCGCACCTTGCTTACTACATCAAGCGCACTGTGATCGACCGGCTCTGGGCCGATGTGCTGCAACCCGCCCGGCAACAAGGCTATCGCCGGATTGTGCTCGTGGGACTTTCACTCGGCGGCGTTGGCGCACTGTTTTGTGAGCGCGAACATCCCGGCGCGGCCGATGCGCTGGTGCTGCTCGGGCCTTACCTTGGCGATGGCAAACGATTTTTCCAGCGCATCGCCGACGCTGGCGGCCCTGCGGCTTGGGCGGCCGGTCGCGACTTGCACGCAGATGACGTTGAAGAACAACTCTGGACTTTCCTCGGCGCAAAGTCGTCAGCGCTGCCGCCGACCTGGCTGCTCTATGGGAAAAGTGATTCGCTTGCGATCGGCCACTGCCAGCTCGCCAGCCTGTTACCCGCAAACCGCGTGGCGAGCATCGAAGGTGCCCACGACTGGCCCACTTGGGGGGCACTTTGGCGCGAAGTTTGTTTCAACTCCGATTTATTTAGCGCCGAAAAGGATGTCCCGGTTGTACACTCTCCCTAAGCCGAACCTACTCCCATGAAACAAAAATCGATGATCCTTCTCGCCCTGATCGCGGCCCTGCTAAGTACGGGCTCAGACGCGCGTGCGGTCAACTGGACACCCGGATGGACCACGCAGCCCGAGAAGGGCGCAATCGCCGTATCCGCCGCAGCACGACCCGAGGCTCAACGCTTGGGTGACGCCATCGACTCTCCTGAATCAGCACGCACGGCAATCCTAGCATGGGAGCGGGTAACCGCCGCACAACCAGACGATGTTGACGCCTGGGTCGAGCTTGCTTGCCTGCGCCTACTGGAAGGCGCGGCCTACCGTCAGCATTCAAAAGAACGTCTCGCCTGCTACATCGCGGGCATTCAAGCGTGCGAAAGAGCGATGGCGACAAACCCTGAATTCCTGCGCCGCGTGCAATCTGGCCAAACAGTCGCACAAGCTTCCGCCGCACTCGGCCCGCGCGAAATGGGCGCGATGCATTTTTGGGCGACCGGCGTATTCTACATTTTCCGCGACTGCCTCGGCTTCTTCGGACGCATCGCAAATGTTCGCCGGATGGAAGAAGCAAAGGGGATGCTTGTGCGAATGGATGCTGTTGACCCAACATGGGAACAATCGACGAGCACCTTCTCCTGGGGCATCTACTACCTCGCCATGCCCTCATCGCGCGGCGGCGACAAAGTAAAGGCGCGCGAATGCTTTGACCGCGCCGTGCAACTCGGCATTAACCGAACCATTCCACGTTGGGGCCGAGGCAAATATTTCTACGTAGCCATGAACGAAACCGCTGCGTCACAAGCCGACCTCGCGGCAGTGGCTGCTCGCGAAATAGACGAGCTCGGTGGCAGTCGGCCGTGGAATCGCTACTTGAAAATCGAAGCGTCCAGGCTACTCGCCAAGTAGAAATTTCCCCTTCGCATACCGAAGGGATGAACCGGCGCGATAACCATCGCCACTAGCAACAATAAGATCCTCTCCTAGCGACGCGTGGCATTCCCGGCGCATGGACTCGTGCCAACAGCTACTTTACCAAAGCAGGCCCGTCGGATACCCCCCCGCTAGTGCTTCACCCCAGCATCACCCCTCATCCCTTGGCCGTCTAGCGCCATAGCCCTTATTCGCATGTCTTCTGAACCAGTCTCCACCTCCAATTATCGCGGCTGGGTTGTCACCCTCGCCGGTCTCGGCATCAACCTCGTGCTCGGTACGCTCTATGCCTGGGGCGTGATGGGCAAGGCCCTCGTCGTCCAGTGGAAATGGTCCAAAGCCGACGCCGGCCTGCCCTTCGCCGTCTCCACCGCTGCATTCGCCGTGATGATGATCTTCGCCGGCCGTGCGCAGGACAAACTCGGCCCGCGCCGCGTAGCCTTGGTCGGTGGCGTGCTGTTCGGGCTCGGGCTCGCGGTCTCGTCCTTTGCCAAAACCCCTCTCACCATGGCACTGACTTTCGGCGTGCTCGGCGGCATCGGTCTCGGTCTCGGCTACTCCGCCACCACGCCCTCGGCGATCAAATGGTTTCCACCCGCGCGCAAGGGCCTGATCACCGGCCTCGTCGTCGCGGGCGTGGGCCTCGCAGCTGTTTACGTGGGACCGCTCACCCAGCTACTCCTCGCCACCACCAGCATTGAGAAAACGTTCCTCATTCTCGGCATCGGCGCGACCGTGATCATCTGCCTCCTCTCGCTGCTGCTCAACAATCCGCCCGCAGACTTTAAACCCACTTCAACCGTACCAGTCGCCGGAGCTAAACCCGTTGCCCTGGCCCGCCGCGAATACGACTGGGCCGACATGTTGAAAACTCCGCAATTCTATCTGCTTTGGTCCATCTACGTCCTCGCCGCCGCCGCGGGCCTCATGCTCATTTCCAACGTCGCGATCATCGCCAAAGAACAAGCCGCGTGGGAAGCAGGCTTCTACGCCGTGATGACGCTCGCCGCCTTCAACACCCTCGGTCGCGTCGTCAGCGGCTTCGTTTCAGATCGCATCGGCCGCACGCAAACCATGGTTTTTGCCTTCGTGCTTCAGGCGATCAACATGTTTATCTTCGCGCACTACAACAGCCCCTTGCTGATGATCTTCGGCACCGCGTTCACCGGGCTCTGCTACGGCACCATCTTCACCCTTATGCCCGCCGCGACCGCCGATTTCTACGGCGTGAAAAACCTCGGCGTTAACTACGGCTTCGTGTTCACCGGATTCGGGATCGCCGGTGTGCTCGGCTCACGCTACGGCGGCATGATCCGCGATCTTTTTGGCTCCTACTCGATCGCCTATAAAATCTGCGCCGCCATGCTCCTCGTCGCCGCAGCTCTCGCCTTCAGCACCCGCGCCCCGGCCAAGGACAATACACAACCATCCGCCTGAGCCAATAATAGGCGGATTTGCTGCGACGTAAAATTTCGCCAATTTATCTGCCATGAAATCTTTCCGCAAAGAACTCTGGTTCGAGGTGCCGCAACGTCGCGCGTTCCTCAACATCACGCCGCAAATCGAAGACTGTCTGCGTGAGAGCGGCGTCCGCGAAGGCCTCTGCCTCGTGAATGCGATGCACATTTCCGCCTCCGTTTTCATCAACGACAACGAATCCGGCCTGCACACCGACTTCGAAAAGTGGCTGGAAAAACTCGCGCCTGAAAAACCCCACTCGCAATACGTCCACAACCACGGTGAAGACAACGCCGACGCTCATCTCAAACGCACGATCATGGGCCGTGAAACCGTCGTTGCCGTGACAAAAGGCGAACTCGATTTCGGCCCATGGGAACAAATCTTCTACGGTGAATTCGACGGCCTCCGCCGCAAACGCGTCCTCGTAAAAATCATCGGCGCGTAATTCCGAGGTAGGGACGGACTGCTAGGCCGTCCGCTCCGATGTTCAGTGAAGCTTCCGCTCACACCACCGCCACCGGCAGCACATAATTTAGCACCGAGAAAAAGTGACAGATGCTGCCCGCGAGCACGAATAGATGCCAAATCGCGTGGTGATACCGAAGCGATTTCCAGAGGTAAAAAACTGTGCCGCCCGTGTAACATAATCCTCCAGCCGCCAACAACCAAATGCCACCGACAGGTATCGCAACCAGCAGCGGCTTGAACGCGATCACGATCAACCAGCCCGTGAGGATATAGATCAGCGTCGAGAGCACGCGGAAACGGCCGGCCAAAAAGAATTTTAAAGTCATCCCCGTCAGGCATACCCCCCAGACAACGCCAAACAGACTCCAGCCCCAAGGTCCGCGCAGGCTCACGAGAAGAAACGGCGTGTACGTGCCCGCGATCAGCAGGAAGATGGACGCGTGATCGAGTTTGCGGCCGATCTTTTTAGCCCGCTCCGAACGAAGGCAGTGATAAGCCGTCGAAGCCGAGTAAGCCAGAATCAGCGTGGTCCCAAAAACCGCCCCACTCGCTACGCGCCACACATCTCCGTATTGCGCCCCGGACGTAACGAGCAGCGCCAACGCCGCCACACTCAGCAAGACCCCGATCCCATGCGTGATCGAGTTGGCGAGTTCTTCTCCGTACGTGTAGGAACCAGGAGCAGTCACAGAATTACGGTTACACTTTTCCACGCCATCCGTCGATCATCGGTTAAGCCCAACTGTGCCAAATACATTCCACCGCTTTACGCAGTCGGCGGCCTCCGCCGCGAGCCAGCGCGAGTATAAACCATTCCCTATTTCGATCCCACGGCGGTGAAAATTGCAAATAACCAACAGTAAGTTACGCCCCAATTCCAGGCCTGGGCGTTGCAAAGCAGCGGACAGTCCATATAGCTAAAAACCGAACGACGCGCTAAACCACAAAACGAATCATGCAATCAGCTCCTGCCTCCACGTCACAGCATCGCTGGAAATTTTTCCGCACCGGCGGGCTCGACCAAGTCGCGCTCGAAACCGGTGCCGACCTCCTACACCTCGACGAACTCGATCAAAAACTTTGGGTCGCTCTCAGTTGCCCCGTCAAAGGCCTTGAACTCGACGAACGCACCCTCGCCCTCATCGACCACGATAGCGACGGACGCATCCGCGTGCCCGAACTTCTGCGCGCCATCAAGTGGGCGTCAGTCCGCCTGAAAGATACTGGCGATCTGCTCAAAGGTGCCGACTCCCTGCCTCTCGCCGCGATCAACGACCAGACTCCCGAAGGCAAGATGTTGCTGGCCTCCGCCCGGCAAACCTTGATCAGTCTGGGAAAACCAGACGCCACCGCCATTTCCACCGCCGACAGCGGTGACACCAAGCGCATCTTCGCGGCCAACCCCATCAACGGCGACGGCGTCATTCCTGCCGAGGCCGCAAGCGACGACGAAACCAAAGCCCTCATCGCAGACATCATAGCCTGTCAGGGCGCCGCCACCGACCAAACAGGATCGCCCGGCGTCACATCGGAAAAAGTTGACGCCTTCTTTAGCGAACTCGGAGCCTATCTCGCGTGGGCCGACCAAGGCCCCAACCCCGAAGCAAACATCCTCGGCGAGCAGACAGCCGTTGCCTTCGAAGCGATCAAAGCCGTCCGCGCCAAAGTCGATGATTACTTCGCTCGCTGCCGCCTCGCCGCGTTCGATGCCCGTTCCATCAACGCCCTCAATCGTGCGGAATCCGACTACCTCGCCATCGCGGCGAAGGACATGAAGATCACCGCCGAAGAAGTTCGCGGATTCCCCCTCGCGATCATCGCCGCTGGCAAACCACTCCCGCTCACCGAAGGCGTCAATCCCGCCTGGGCGGCGTGTCTGGCCAATCTTCAGCAAGACGCCGTCGCACCCCTCCTCGGTGCCACCAAGACCTCGCTCACCGAAGCCGACTGGCTCGCACTCTGCGCCCGTTTCGTTCCCTACGAAAAATCGACCGAACTCAAGCCTACCACCAATTGCGAGAAGCTCGGACACGAACGCCTGAAGGCCATCGCCGAAGGCAAAAGCCGCGCCACCCTGACCGAACTTATCGCCAAGGACAAAGCCATTGCGCCCGAGTTTCAGGCCATCAGCGACGTCGACCGCCTCGTACGTTACCAGCGCGACCTCCGCGCGCTGCTGCACAACTTCGTCAACTTCTCTGATTTCTACTCGCCCGATAAATGGGCCGTCTTCCAGGCCGGCACGCTCTTCCTCGACAGCCGCTCGACGGAACTCTGCATCCGCGTCGATGCCGCCAATCCGCTCGCCGCCATGAGCAAGGCCTACATCGCCTATTGCACCTGCACACGCGCCGGTTGCACGCCTCTGACCATCGCCGCCTGCTTCACCCAGGGAGACAGCGACTATCTCTTCGTCGGTCGCCATGGTGTGTTCTACGACCGCCAAGGCCGCGATTGGGATGCCGTCATTACCAGCATCGTGGACAACCCGATCAGCATCCGTCAGGCGTTCTGGTCGCCCTACAAAAAATTCCTGCGCATGATCGAGGAGCAGGTGGCAAAACGCGCCGCCGCCGCCGAAGCCGCCTCCACCAGCAGACTCGCCGCAACTGCGGAAAAAGCCGCCAACGCCGACAAAGCTAAACCAGTCGAACCGCCTAAAAAAGTCGATGTCGGCGCAGTCGCCGCGATTGGTGTCGCCATCACCGGCGCGATCAGTGCCCTCACCCTCATCCTTGGCTACTTCTTCGGGTTAAAGGCCTGGCAATACCCCCTCGCCTTCATCGGGCTCATTCTCGTGATCTCCGGCCCATCGATGGTTATCGCCTGGCTCAAACTCCGCCAGCGTACCCTCGGCCCTATCCTCGAAGGCAACGGCTGGGCCGTAAACGGCCGCGTTAGAATTAACATTCCGTTTGGCACCGCACTCACCGACGTAGCCAAACTGCCTCCCGGCTCAAAACGCTCGCTCGAAGATCCCTACGAGGACAAGGACGCCGCCAAGCGTAAACGCCAGAGCGTGTTACTCATCCTCCTGCTTGTTCTCGCTGGTGCCACTAGTTGGATTCGCTTCGATGCAAATCAGCACAAGAGCCCGGCCCCGGACAATAAACCGCGCTACTTCTGGCAGGATCGCACCGATCCGATAGCAACGCCGCCAGCCACAGTTGCACCCGCCCCGGCTGCCCCCGCCGCGCCGACCAAGTAATCAACCTGAATTGGGTAAAACGAAGCCCGGCCAAAACGGCCGGGCTTTTTTCTTCAGCTTCGAGATTATTCAGAGCAGTCCAAGCCTGCAGCCTCAGCCTTCCGCGCGGCGGACCATGCGTATTGGATATTTGGTGACAGTCACACCCTTGGCATTGCGACTGCCTACGGTGAGCTCCTTGAGATCGAACTCGAATTCCTTGATGCGCGCTGAGCAACGACCGCTCAGCGTTATGTTCACCTTCTTCGTCATGCTCGCCTCCACTTTCGTCACATCGAGGAAGACCACTTTCGATCCTTCGCTCGGCGTGAGCGTGTAGAGTTTTTCGCGCGTGACACCACCGACTTGGAAGCGCTTGGCAAAGGCCTTACCGCTTTCCTTGTCCTGGTAGATCATGGTGTAGAACGCCGGGTCTCCCTCCTTCGGGAGCAATGCCACGTGGAGAATATCACGGCCCATGAAAACTTTATCCGCCACGCGCGCGACCTTCATCGTGCCGTCGCCCATGAAGCAGATAACGTCGTCGAGGATCGTACACTCGGTCACGAAATCGTGCTGACGCCAGTTGAGGCCGATGAAGCCTTCCTCGCGATTTACATATAGACGCTGGTTCGCCGAAACGACTTCGTGCGCGCTTATCTGCTCGATCTCGTCGTAACTCGTGCGGCGCTTGATGCCCTTGCCGTATTTCTCGGCCAGCATTTCGTACCACGCAATCGCGTAGGCCGTTAGGTTCTTGAGACTGGATTTGGTTTCCTTGATGCCAGCCTCGATCTTCTTCATTGCCTCGTCGGCCTGGAAACGGTTGTAGGCTGAGATGCGTTTAATGCGGATCTCGGTCAGACGCGTGATATCTTCCTCGGTCACGTCGCGACGCAGCTGCTTTAAGAACGGCTGTAATCCCTTGCGGATCTCTTCGAGCACGCTTTCCCACGTCTTTGATTTTTCGATACGGTGGTAAATGCGTTCCTCGATGAAGATGCGCTCCAACGAATCCCAATGCCACTGCTGCTCGAGTTCGCCGAGTTTGATTTCGAGCTCCTGCTTCAACAGCGCCTTGGTCTGATCGACGTTGCGACGGAGGATCTCCTTCACGCCGAGAAACTGCGGTTTGTCGTCGCCCGTTTCCAGATCGCGCACGATCACGCATGCCGCTGGCGAAAGGTTCACCTGGCAACTCGTGAAGACGTAGAGCTGTTGCGTGATCTGCTCCGTATCGCTGCCCTGCGGCAAGTGGACGAGGATCTCGACCTTGTCGGCCGTGTTGTCATCGACGTGCTTGACCTTGATTTTGCCCTTCGCATTGGCCGCGAGGATCGACTCGATCAACGATTCTGTCGTGAGCCCATACGGCAGTTCGGTGATCGCGAGCAGGTATTTGCTGCGCGTCTCGATTTTCGCGCGGATCTTAACTTTGCCACCGCGCTCGCCGTCATTGTACTCGGCAAAATCCGCGATGCCGCCCGTCGGGAAATCCGGGACGATGCGGAACGTTTTCCCCTGAAGATGATTGATCGCCGCGCGGCAAAGATCGTTGAAATTGTGCGGCAAAATCTTCGTCGAAAGACCGACCGCGATGCCCTCCGCGCCCTCAAGCAGCGTGATCGGGAACTTCGCGGGCAACGTGACCGGCTCGCGATTGCGGCCATCGTAGCTCTGTTGCCAGGTTGTGGTTTTCGGGTTGAAAAGCACCTCGCGCGCAAACGGCGTGAGCCGCGCTTCGATGTAACGCGGCGCCGCCGCCTCGTCGCCCGTGAACATGTTACCAAAGTTACCCTGCGGCTCGATCAGCCAGCCACGTTGCGCGATCGCGACAAGTGCCGCGCCGATGGACGCATCGCCGTGTGGATGAAGTTTCATCGTCGCACCGACGACATTGGCGACCTTGTGGAAACGCCCGTCATCCATGTCCCACAACGTGTGCAGCACGCGCCGCTGTACCGGCTTCAAGCCGTCATCGATATGCGGCACCGCGCGATCAAGGATGACGTAGCTCGCGTATTCGAGAAACCACTTCTGGTAATTCTTCCGCAACGGCGATTCGCCGCCATTGCCAACCTTCAACGCTGCATCTCCACCCACCGGCGGCGCACCAGCTGCATCCGAGGTAGGGACAATGCTCCGCATTGTCCGCGCCTCAGCATCATCCTCGGCGGATGCAGGCCCATCAGCCCTATCCTCCGACTTCTGGCCTCCGGCCTCTGGCATCTGTTCACCGGCCTCCGGCGTCTGACTAAGCGGCAGCTCAGGTTGGTCGTCGTTCTTCTTTGGCGTTTTGCGTTTCGGCATCTCTAGAAAGTGAAACCCCAACTACGAACATCCCAGCGCTCCGGCCAAGCATGAAATTTTCCGACCCAAGTGCCGCCTTACCGTTCACCACAGTATTCGCTGCATCACACGCTTGCCAGAGCCGGTAGGAGGAGGTTCGTCGCGTACAAAGAAAAGGCCAAGGGCCAGACACTTTTGCTCGCGTGCTTCCTCCTCGGGGAACTTTTCACAAGAGAAAGGGCGTTGCTCAAAAAACCTCAAAACCTGCGAGATTATACAAACAACCAAAAAGAGCCAACCCAGTATACGCACAGACACCAACCCCACAGAGCACAACCCTGCACCAAGTCGGCTAGCACACCTGCGCGACGCAAAATTAACCGAGAACTCGACCTGTCGTCTGAAAAGGATGATCGAACTCAATTAAGGTTCGGGCATCCAAACAATACAACGCAAGTAGAGCAGCCGCTGCGGCAAAACGTGCTACGCGTTGCCATCCGCCGTTCACCATCTTCTGTTCCGCGACAAAAGCAAACACAAAAGCGCACCACGTTATACCCAAACTGAGTCCACGCCACGCCGTCATCATAAAGCGCTGGAGCGTCTCAGCGGCCAACAGCCAAGAACTACACGGCGGTAGACTCGGGCCACAAAGACCATTTCAGGAGCCAGCAGCAGGCGCGTGAACCATCCCTGGACACACTGGCAGCCGTTCGTACAACCAAACTTACACCCTCGTCCCGGAACCCTGTGGTCTTGAAGATAACGCGGGATGTGTAGCGTGGCCGGGCTCCAAATCTCGTTGAAAGTCAGGAGGACCCGGAGCACCACCCCCAGCGATTACAGCCGGCCCTTGCCCCTGGGGATCACCCACCCGGGTCCCGGAGCCACTCAACTACACAGGCCCCGGGCAAGTGCCTCAGGGCGGACAGACAGCTTTTCTATGGTTCTGGACGGTGCTCAGGTCACAGGGTGCGAATGGAGGGGGGGTGAGCATGACCCCGCCCCCGCTAGGGGCGCCACCTTCCACCCCATTTTCCCAGTCGGTCTAGTGCTCTTACTCTGATTGCGATTCCTCTTGCCATGCCTCCGATTTTATATTACCCCTTTGTTTTGTAACTGGCATTACTGAGCCCGTTGGTTGGGCATAATCCGAACTGTGGCTATCCTCAACGTGTCGCACCCTGTTCGATGAGCTGAGTGCTCCGCTAGTAGCTCCACCACCATCACGGCTCGAATTGATGTGAATTTGATTATATATGTAAGACGGGCTTAATTGCTTAGCTGGATCGTTAACATTCGCCCAGTTCCACCTTTTACCCAGTTGGTCGTTCACCAGAAGGCGCAGCCCAAGCCACCTTCCTTGATCTTGTGGTACGGGATGATTCTGTAACCTGGGGCTGCGGGACGCATCTCCGCTTCACCGCGGGACACCAGGGCCATTCCCACACTCCAAGCGCCTTGCCACCCTGGCGGGGGGGTGTGTGCCGCATGGCGGGCACGCGGAGGGGGTGAGCGGCAATTATAATTCAAATTTTTTGTGTTTATGTTTTTTCTTTTTGGCGGTTTCCTTGGCTTTCTGTGGAAATTTTCCCGTTCGTGGACCCTCTCCTGGTCGGACGCGACGGGACAAGACACACCTCCCGATAGTTTGAGTCGTACACCCACCGGTCCGCCATCCACGATGGACTAATACCACTGCACATGCCCGCTCAGCCATTTTGTGATCTGCGAAAGCAGTGTATCTGAGGCCTTAAGGTCATCCAGACCCCGCAAAGAAGCTACTTTTACTCCACCAACCTTCCACCGGAACGCCCTTTGCGACGTACAACGAACGCAAGAACCAGAGTTGTTATTGGCCTAATTGCAAGTATCAAGGACCCAACGAATACGATATGATTCATCGGAACAATTCGGCGCAACCAACGCAACCTACCAAGCCCAGCGATTTACAACAGTCATGGTAGGCTAAAAAGAGGCCGAATCATTTGTCTATTCGGCCTCTTGCGGCTAGATATTAGGGTAAAACCTCGACTGGTCCTCCGCGCCGTGGCGGGCGCGGGATTGACGGCGGCGTAATAGTTAGCACCGAGCTCTGGCCCAACAAATGCCATGTGCCATCTGTACCCATGCCCCAGACCTCGGTTGTATAAACACCTTCGACTCCATTATACAAATTCACAGGCCCAGACCAGCAATGCCGAAACGTATCATACCACCCGGGGGTTGTGACGGCATTTTGCGGTCCTGTTACGTCATTCCATGTTTTCAAAACAAGACGTACAGTATTTTGTACATCGTTAGCATATACATAATAGTAGGTATCAAGTAAGGAGACTGGGCCATCGCTAGTCACCGAACTACAAGTCGGTGCATTATTACTGACCGGAACCAATAGCCACCCCACAAGCCCCCCTTCGGATAATCCCAGCCACTGACGAATCGGTGTGCCATTATCCAACGTCATCCCACTCACTTCCAACCTCATTCTACTGGTAATATTGGCGATCTCTTTCACCCCATCGCCTCGGTCATTGATTAACCACTGCTGCCGCGCCAAACCTTGGCGAAAAGTCCGTACATTGGCCGTAACACCCCGAGTTGTGCCATTTATATCCAAGGCCTTTCCGTTGGCGGCGTTACGAATATAAAACGAACCATTGCCAGCATCCAGCAAAGTCCATTGTTGATTGGTTGTCGCCGTATATTCCCACTCCTGCACTGGGATAATCGAAGCAGTGGAACTCGCGTTCACACTAAATACTTTATTGGTGTCAACCGAGAGGATGACGTATTTGGTCTGGGCAGCAGCAAAGGACGCCATCATCAGCATGATAGCCCCAGCTAGGATATTTCTGAACATTTTCATTGGTGGTATTTTATTGTTTTGGGTCTGCTTCGGGCGGTTATCGCCCTGTCGTCTCAGCTGGAAATTTTGCGTTCGCTGGAATGAGTGCCGTCTGCTTGTTCGGATTGCGACGAGTCCGTAATAAAAAAACTCCCGACAGTTTGAGTCGTACAGCAGTCATGGTAGATTAGAAAGAGGCCGAATCATTTGGCTATTCGGCCTCTTGCAGCCTGATATTATGGTAGAACCTCGACCGGCCCGCCATGCCGTGGCGGAAGCGCTGTAGCCGGCGTAGGCTTTACGGTGAAGACGGTACTTTCGCCCAGCCAATGCAACGTGCCATCCGTTGCCATGCCCCAAACCTCGGTAATATAAAGACCTTCGACTCCGTCATACAAATCAATCGGACCAGCCCAGCAGCGCAGATTAGTATCGTACCAACCATAGGAAATGACGGCATTTTGCGGCCCTTCCACGTCGTTCCATGTTCTATATACGAGACGCACGGCATTTTGCACATCGTTTGTATAAACAAAATAGTAGCGATCAAGCACCTGAATAAACCCATCGTTTGTCACCGAGCTGCAAGTCGGCGGAGTATTGCTGACCGGAACCAAAATCCATCCTACGGTACCTCCGCCGCCCAAATCCAGCATCTGACGAATGGGCGTTCCGTTATCCAACGGCGTCCAACTCGCCTCCAACTTCATCTTTGTGAGTATATTGGCGATCTCCATGAAGCCATTCCCCTGGTCGTTGATCAACCATTGCTGCCGGGCCGCACCCTGTCGAAAGGT
Organism: Verrucomicrobiota bacterium; assembly: GCA_016721945.1. Taxonomy (GTDB): domain Bacteria; phylum Verrucomicrobiota; class Verrucomicrobiia; order Opitutales; family Opitutaceae; genus JADKHC01. The sequence goes on from JADKHC010000009.1 coordinate 49,164, forward strand.
ACGAACATTGACCGTAGAACCCCGCATCGCGCTACTCAGATCCAGGGCCTTTCCGCTGGCAACATTTCGAATATAATAAGAACCATTGCCAGCGTCCTGCAAAGTCCATTGTTGATTGGTCGTCGCTGTATAATCCCAAGCCTGTACTGGGATACTCGATGCGGTGGAACCCGCTTTCACGCTGAACACTTTACTAGTATCAGCTGAGACGATGACGTACTTTGTCTGTGCAGCGGCAAAGGACGCGATCATCAGCATGATAGCCCCAGCTAGGATATTTCTGAACATTTTCATTGGTGGTATTTTTTGTTTGGGTCTACTTCAGGCGGTTATCGCCTTGGCTTCTCTGCTGGAAATTTTGCGTTCGCTGGAACGAGTGCCTCATGCCTGTTCGGGTTGCGACGAGGCCGTCGCTGAAAACGTTCTGATCGCTTGGGGTGGAGCTACCCGGCATTTCGGTACGGCCGCCCATTCCTCAACGCTGGACTCATACCGACTGACACCTCTAATACCACCGCTCAAGCCTTTTGTGTGATCTGCGGAAAGGCAGTTTATCCGACTGATCGGAATGTTTTTTGGCATCTAGATCATAGTGATATTCCGGCGCATCCTCCAGAACTAGACGAGACGTTGCCTAGGCTACTATTACAGTCGGGGTGGCGAGAGTAACGAAGATCAAAAACACCCAAGAGCTTGCTCAACCTGTCGGCCTGCTTCACGAGCGACGACCGCGAACTCCTGCGACACCCGACTGTCATCCGCCACCAGCGCCCAAAACGCCCTCGCCCAACCAGCCGCAATGCGCCAATGGGCCGCCTGTGCCGGAAGCGGTGGCCGAATGCTGAGCGCTCGTGGCACGAGTTCGCCTCCAGCTCCGGGTGCCCACAACATCGGCAGCATGTCGTAAGTCGGCGCGAGACTGAATGGGACAGCATCGTCCAACCAGAAGGCAAGATTGCCGAAATGCATATCGGTGTTGCCGATCAAACTGCCAAACATGTGGCGCAATTGGATCGAGCGCATAGTTTCGGTCGTGAGCAAACCGCGTTCCATCAAGCCGGCGGCTGCCACCGTCCAATCGTTCGTATCCGCCGTGCCAAACGCCTCATGCAGTGCGCGCAGCGAGGCCACCCCGCGTCGGCCCTGCGAACCGAACCGATCAAACCGCTCCATTTCGAGAAAACGGCGCCCTCCGGCATCGAACACGCGCGGAACCGTCTGCACCTCGCCCGCTCCATGCAAAACCTCAAGTGCATGCGCTTCCGCCACGAGCAAATCCGCCCAGCGTCGCCCCACCGACGAGGTCATCGCATCAGTAAACTTCACAATGACAGGCCGAATTCCCACCTCAGGCTGCGACGTGGCGAGCGTGGCAGTAAACTTGGGTTGTTCGCCCTCAACCGAAGATCCCGCCGACCCGCCGACCTGCGATGCAAGTACAAGCTGGGGATATAGACTGGTTCGCTCAAGCTCTGCTAAGCCGGTAACAGGTATCAACCGGCGTGCTTGAAAACGGCCAGCCGGCTCGTCGCCCACGATAAGATTGCCCGGCAGATCATCGCCCTCAGCCGCCAGAAAGACCAGCGTCTCGTCATCGCCCCAGCTACGCGGGTCCAGCCCAAGACCCAAGGCGGTCGGCAAGCGACGGGCTACCGCCCGCCCGAGATAACCCTGCGGCCGCACGTCACCGAGAAAAAACGGAAATCCTTCGCTCCAGCCGCCGAGATCGAGCACTCGCTCACTCCAGGCGGGTGCACGGGACGCAGATGCCCACACCACTCGCCAGCCACCATGCAACGCCGTGAGTTCAGCCCAGTCGCGCAAGCCTCCCCGCTCATCTATACGCCGGATTGGAAATGTGTGCCCCAGACCACGCACCGTACGTCGCAGCGCATAGCGCGCTCCTCGCGTCACCCCGAGACGAATAACCGATGAGCCCAGAGTCGATAACGCCCGCGAAATACGCGAACGATCAGCGCCCGCGACCGCCGCCAAGACCTGAGCTGTCATCGGCCCCTGCGCTTGCAGCTGCAGAGTGAGAACGGCGGCATTGACCTTGCGCGGAGTTGGCATAAGGCCTCCATTATGCGCACAAATAATCGTACAAATCAATAAAACCTATCTACATCTAGTTAAAGTATTTAACAACTAAACGAGTGCGCCATGCGCACAGATAAATCACGTATTACGCGTCCACTAGGTCTTTTTCGACGCGGAGGTTGCTGATGATGAAGTCCTGGCGGTCGGGGGTGTTCTTGCCCATGTAGAACGAGAGGAGTTCGTCACTATTGTGCAGATTGGTGAGACTGACTGGTTCGAGTTTGATCGCGTCACCAATGAAGTCCTTGAACTCGTTGGCGCTGATTTCGCCGAGGCCTTTGAAGCGGGTCACTTCGGCGGTCGTGCCGAGTTTGTGCATCGCGGCTTGTTTCTCCGCTTCGGAGTAGCAGTACTTCGTTTCCTTTTTATTGCGCACGCGGAAAAGCGGCGTTTCGAGGATGAAGACGTGGTTGTTGGTAATGAGCTCGGGGAAAAATTGCAGGAAGAACGAGAGGAGCAGCAGGCGGATGTGCATGCCGTCGACGTCGGCATCGGTCGCCACGACAACGCGGTTGTAACGCAGGCCGTCGAGGCCTTCCTCGATGTTGAGCGCACTTTGCAGGAGGTGAAATTCTTCGTTCTCGTAGATAACTTTTTTGGAGAGCCCGTAGGTGTTGAGCGGCTTTCCCTTTAGTGCGAAGACGGCCTGCGTCTGCACGTCGCGACAGGACGTGAGCGAGCCGGCAGCGCTGTCGCCTTCGACGATGAAGATGGTGCTCTCCTCGGCGCGTTTATCTTTTGTATCCAGATGGACACGACAGTCGCGAAGCTTGCGGTTGTGCAGCGAGGCTTTCTTGGCGCGTTCGCGGGCGAGGTTGCGGATGCCGGAGAGTTCTTTGCGTTCGCGTTCGCTGTCTTCGATCTTGCGCTTGAAGGCTTCGGCGGCTTCGGGGTTGCGATGGAGCCAGTTGTCGAGGTGCTGTTGGAGGAAGTTGCCGATGAACTGACGGATCGAGGGACCGCTCGGGCCGATGTCGGTAGAGCCTAGTTTGGTTTTCGTCTGCGATTCGAAGACGGGCTCCATCACGCGGACGGAAATGGCAGCGACGATGGACTGGCGGATGTCGGCGGCGTCGTATTCCTTCTTGTAGAAGTTTCGGATGGTTTGCACGAGGCCTTCTCGGAAGGCGGCGAGGTGCGTGCCGCCCATGGTGGTGTGCTGGCCGTTGACGAATGAGTAGTAGTCTTCGCCGTAGTGGCCGCCGTGCGTCATCGCGAGTTCGATGTCGTCGCTCTCGAGGTGGATGATCGGATAGAGCGTTTCGCCGGTGAGTTTTTTCGCGAGGAGATCGCGCAGACCGGCTTCGGATTTGAAGACTTTGCCGTTGAACGTGAGGGTGAGGCCGCGATTGAGGTACGCGTAGTTCCACATCATCTCCTCGATGAACTCGGCGCGGAATTTGAAATCTTTGCCGAAGAGCGCTTCGTCGGGCGTGAAGGCGATAATCGTGCCGTTCTTCTCCGTCGTCGAAGTGACGCGGTGGTCTTTCTTCAGCTTGCCTTGTGCGAATTCGACGACCTTGGTCTGCCCATCGCGGACGGCTTGCGCGCTGTATTCAAATGAGAGGGCGTTGACGGCTTTCTGGCCGACGCCGTTGAGGCCGACGGCTTTCTTGAAAGTTTCGCTGTCGTACTTCGCGCCGGTGTTGATGACCGAAACGCATTCTACGAGTTTACCCAGAGGAATGCCGCGGCCGTAATCGCGCACGCGGACGGTGCGGTCGAAGAGCTCGACCTCGATCTTTTTGCCGAAGCCCATCGTGAATTCGTCGATGGAGTTGTCGATCGTCTCCTTGATGAGCACGTAAATGCCATCCTCCGCGTGGGCGCCGCCGCCGAGGCGACCGATGTACATGCCGGGACGCAGGCGGATGTGATCGGTCGATGAAAGGGTTTTGATACTCGCTTCGTTGTAAGCAGTGGCCATGGGAATTTCTTCGGCAAGCGTCGGGCAGTATGCGGGCGTGACAAGCGAAAATCATCGTGCAATTTTCAAAGCGACATCTGCACCCCAGTGCTGTCTGCACCAGCCACCAAACCGCATCCACACACTCTCATGAAAAAGCTCCTCTATATCCTCGCTGCCCTGTTCGTCGTCACGGTGATCGCGATCATCGTCATCATCTCGAAGCTCGGCACGATCGTAAAAACTGCCGTCAACAAAGCCGGCCCTTCAATCACGCAAACGACCTTCGTGCTCAATGACGCCGACATCTCGCCCTTCTCCGGCAAAGGCACGTTGAAGGAACTCACGATCGGTAACCCAAAAGGCTGGACGTCTGAGCACACATTTTTCCTCAAAGAAATCTCGATCGACCTCGAACCAAAATCGCTCACGGCCGACCACGTCGTGATCAACAGCATCCTGATCGATAACCCGGAAATCATCTGCGAAGTCTCCGGATTAAACACCAATCTGCAGGACCTGTTAAAAAATATCCAAGAGTCCACCGGCGGCAGCGGCCAGACTGCACAGACGACCACGGTAAAGACTGAAGCGAAACCTGAGACCCAGTCCGAGCCCTCCACCCAGGCCGAGGCCAAACCAGCCAAAGAGACTAAAATGGAGATCAAGAGTTTCCGCCTGGTCAACGTGACGATCAAGGTCGCGGGCGCTGGCAATATCTACACCGTCACCATCCCCGATCTCGTGCTGACCGATCTCGGCACCAAGGAAGGCGGCCTCACCGGGAAAGAACTCGCCATTGTCGTCGTGAAAGAAATCTCCACCCGCGCCGCCAAAGCCGCACTCGAATCAGCCGCGAAAAAGGGCCTGCTCGACAAAGCCGGCGAAAGCCTACGCGGGTTGCTTGGCGGGAAGAAGTAAGGCAGCAGTTCACTGCTTTCTGCAGTTGGAGCCCGCAGTCTCATAAGGGCTGTCGGGCTAGATCAGTCTGAATGGTAGATCACCTACCCGCTTGAGGATTTAGCGGCTTGTGCCAACGTGAGTACGTCCAGATCAACGTCAGTTTCGCCCTGTCGTCTCATGAAAATCACCTACTTCGTCGAAATGCTTTCATCGTGGTGTTACTGGACTGAGCCCACTTGGCTGGAGTTGAAAAACAAATACGCGGGCCAGGTACACTTTCAGTGGAAGATCGCACTGATGAATCCAAGCGACTTCCCTGCTTCGCGCGCGCAATGCGACTGGTTTTATCAACGCAGCGGCTCGATCATGCGCTCGCCCTTCAAACTCAACTCGGGCTGGGTCGAGACTGAACGCAAAGGCGACTACACCACACCGAACCATGTCGCAGAGGCAGGAAAAGATTTCGGCGTCACCGACGATCGCCTGCGCCTCGCGCTTATGCAGGCCGCGATGCGCGAAGGCCAAAAAATCGGCGATCTCTCCGTGGCAATCGATGTCGCTGCCAAATCGGCCGGACTCGACGCGGCCCAACTCCGCGCCCATGCCGAATCCGCCGAGGTCAAGGAACGCGTGCGCGCCTCAACCGCAGAATTTCACGCGCTCCAAATCAATCAACGCCCGGCATTCCTTATTGAAGACGCGATTGGCGACCGCGCCATTTTCTCCGGGCTCGTCGCGCTCGCTCCGCTGACCGCGACCGTCGACGCGATGCTGGCCGACACTGCGGCCTACACCACACACGCAGCGCACTTCGGCTCTCCGCCGAAGGAATAGCACAAACCGTTTTCCTGCTGCCGACTGGTTTTTAAGCGCTCACACGCTCGGCCAGAAGGGTAAGTTAAAGGTGGAGCCCGTTGTCCCTTGTAGAGGGGCTGGGAGGAACCAGGGGGCAAAAACACCCCACAGAGAGTAAACACCCAAAAGGCCACGCCCCCCTAGACCACCACCACCAACAGGCCCACGGCAACACGCGCTGGCGACCCCCCTTTTTTGGGCCCGCCCGACAAACCCTTGCGCAAAGAGCCCCGGGGGCCGCGGGGCCCCCGGCCGCCATTCCCCCCGCCCCCCCGGGGGGGCCCCCCCGGGCGGGGCGCGGCGCCCCCCGCCGCCCCCCCCCCCCCCCGCCCAAGGCGAGCAAAGGCGAACACCCCCCCCGCACCCCGGCGGGGGAGCGCCGCGCCCCCCGCGCGGGCGCGCGCCCCGGGCCAGGGGGACCGCCGGCGCCACCGCACAAAACTGCGAGCGCCCGACCCACCCTTTGTCCCTAACGGGCTGGTTTGGGATCGGCTACGATCAAGCCCGATGGGACATCGGGCTCCACCCTTGCACGCCATGCTGCGCTGCAAGTTCGACTGTCGCTGCACGACCAAACTTACCTCTTTGGCCTAATTTCCTGCGGCGACCACCTTCAAGCCGACTGGATAAACTGGCTTCAAATCACGGAAGCCCGCGACCGCCATGCCCCGATTCACCTCGGGCGCGCGCATGAAATACCGCCAGACAAATCCGCTGCGCATGTTTTCCGCCATCAAGAGCGAGATGCCCACGTCGATCGCGATCACGTCTTTGGCGATCCAACCCGTGGTCGGATTAAATGCATCCACAAAACCGTAGCGCTGCCAGATTCCGGGCCCGCCGATCTTGCGCATTTCCTGCAAGGCCTTGAGGCATTCGCGCGGCGCGAAGGGCAGCGACCCCGCTGGCGCGCAGGGAACCAGTGTGCCATCGATCTTGGTCGGCGACTCCTGCGGTCCTCCCCAAGCAACGTAACCGCGCGCACTATCGGAAGCTGTTACGCCCCACATGTTGCGCGACCAGTGGGCGAAAGTCGCGGCGTTGTCCGCGCACCATTCGCGCTGGGCGAGCGTGGCATCGACGGAGTTTCTCCAGTAGTCCGCGTGGTCATCACGACGACCGCGAAAATCGAACCACGCATGAGCAAACTGATGAGTGAACAAAGGCGCGCACTGAATGAACGTGTGCGAACCGTAAGTGACCACCGGCGTGCGTTTCCAGGCATTCCAGCTTTCCGCCGGCAACGCGTTGGACGGTGCGCCAAGCCCGAGCAGGTACATGCCGAGCAACTCGCTATAACTATCCCAACGGTACTTTAAGAAACCCGTCTCGGGCCGCCAGCCGTGGGTAAGTGTTGAGCCGCCATTGAGCGCCCAAGACCAGTCGATACGCGCGTAGATCGCGTTGACCAGCCGGGTGACCTCTGGGTCGTTAAGATATTCGCGGGCCATCAAAGCGCCCTTGAGAAACAACGCCGTGTCGATCGTGGACGCCTCGCTGCACCACATGCGCCGGCCCGTCTGGACGTTAATATAGTGATAGATCCAACCGCGCTCGTGATCGACCTCGTCGTGGATAAAACGCAAAGCCTTGAGCGTACGGGCCAGTGTTTCTTCGTGAGAAATCCAGCCGCGATAATCGCCTATGCACCACGCGGTCAGAGCAAATCCGGTAGCGGCGATGCTCGCAGGCGACTGGCTGCGTGCGCCATCCGCCGGAGCGCGATCGCGGGTCAGGCCGGTCTGCGGGTCGGAGTGTTCAAGGAAAAACAAAAGCGCGCGCGCCTGAAGGTCTTCGAGAAAAGCCTCGTCAGCATCGGTCGTGGGCCGGGCCTTCCGATCAAGCGAAGCTGGCTCGGGGGACTGCGCACTAATCAACACCACGCAGGCCGTGAGCAGGCCCGCCAACCACCTAACGACCCGGTGGCCGCAGGCCGGGATTCGAGGGTGAAAGGGGATGTGAGTTTCCAATTTCATAAGCCTAATTACATATCGGCACACACTGTATCTTCAGTGAGTATCAGAGCGTAAAATAAGGCTTATTCCTCACGAAAAAACGCAGCACGTATTTCCGTTTTGAATACGACCTGGAGTGAAAGATTTTCCGTCAGCCCGGACCGCTTGCGCCCGTGCGCGTTACGCAGCGAGACCACTTTCAGTCATGCGCGGCATCCACGATATGAATAATCCCGCGCTATAAAAAACGAACCACCGCCCGACAGTGCGGGCGGTGGTGTTTTCGTTTCGGGTCGTACCCGAGACCATCGATAGATGGTTATCTTCGTCGGAATCCGGCGGAGCGGACTGACTGCTGACAAAAGTAATATCGGACCACCGCAGAAAAAAATAAACCGATTCAGTTATTTTTCTGCATCTTTTTTTAGAATAAAATCGCCTGAGGTGAACCACCCATAACGGCCAAAACTAGGTTGCTCAGGCCTCGCACTTAAGAGCTTGGAAGAACTGCGTGATGTCGACGCTGACTCTTCCACGTATCGCTCACTCGCCATCCCCGACTCGGGTGCTTCACGTGCAAGGTTTTGCACTTAAAGCGTGAAGCCGTTTCAGCCAAACTACCGTGATTCATTTCAAATCTCGTGGAACCTCCGGAAGCCTGTCAGCGTCACATTCACCATGAAGCTCGCCTGCTCACTTCCTAGGTTAATCCGCAGTTTGATCGCTGCGGTTTCTTTGTCGGTGGTTGCTGTTTCTGCCGAGCAGACGGGCTTCACTTCAACGCTTTCCGAAGAGAACAAAACGGCTATCGGCCTCGCCCGACTAAGCGGAGAACAACTCACCTCACTCGATGCGCAAATCCAACGCGAGATCGCCGTCGCACGCCAGGGCGACACCGTGGCGTTTTCGACGAGCTTCACCCGTCGCCGCACGCCACAGCAACGCAAAGACGCCGGGCTCGACCGCCTCATGACGCCCGAGCTCAACCGACTCGATACGCTCGTAGCCGCCGCCGTCGCAACCAAACCACTCTCTACCGGCATGCAGAGCGTTCCACGGGCGTTAGCACCTCCTTCAGCCAACTGGGTTGAAATCACTCCGCGAAAAATCGAAGTACATGGCGAAGTTTCGCTCACCTACATGCGAACCAGTGGAGGAGGCAGCGGCTACGGCGCCTCGATGATCACGACTGCGACCGACCCGAGCGGCAACTTTGCCTTCACTGTCGCAGTCTCGCAGTTTCGCGGAAAAGGCCTGGGCTACCACTGCCCCTGCAACAACTACCTGTGCGATCACGGCTGGTGAAAGCCCACCACTGCGCAGTCTAAAACCAGTTGCCATCACTATTGGCTGTTGGCAAAGCGTCACGTAACACATTACACACCATTCGCAATCGCCAAAATTGCGCGTGCTAACAACATACGGCAAGTTGAGCCCGCAAAAGTTTCACGACCGGCTTGGCTTCGTCGAAAAACACTGCGTTGATCCCGCCCGTGTTGGCACTCACAGAACACAGCATAGTCAGCTTTCAGACCCAGCTCGTCGCATGGGGCTACAAGCCTTCGCACGCCGGGCGGATCTTGCGCGCGCACTATGCAGGCACTGAGATCGACTGGGAAAAGCTCCGCCTGCCTGAAGCGCTACGACAGAAAATTCAAACCGAAGCGCTCCCGCCACCAAACCTCGCAGCCCGGCAGATTGCGGCGGATGGCACTACCAAACTCCTCCTGCGCATGGCCGATGGCCGCACCGTCGAATCCGTGCTCATGCCCGATTTTCGCGATGACCGTGCCGCCGGCTGCATCTCCTCGCAGGTAGGCTGCGCGATGGGTTGCGATTTTTGCGCGACGACCAAATCCGGTTTCGAACGCAACCTCACCGCAGGCGAAATCGTGGAGCAGTTTCTCGCGCTGCGCCGCGAAGCACTAACCACCGGCCGTAGACTTCAGACCGTCGTCTTCATGGGCATGGGCGAACCCATGCTCAACCTCGAACACGTACTCGAAGCCGTGCGGCGCATCGCCGACAACAACCTCGGCGCACTCGGTTGGCGGCAGATCACCGTCTCCACCGTCGGCATCGTGCCAGGCATCGACGCACTCGCCGCCGCCGATCTTAATGTACACCTCGCCGTATCGTTGCACGCACCCGACGACACCACGCGCGAAAAACTTATTCCCGCTGGCCGCCGGTTCGGCATCGAGGAAGTTCTCGTCGCCGCCGACCGCTATCAGGCAAAAACCGGCCGACCCGTAACCATCCAGTATTGCCTGCTCAAAGGAGTGAACGACTCGCCTGCCCAGGCCCGCCAGCTCGCCGCCCTACTCGCGAACCGACGCATGCACGTAAATTTATTACGCTACAACCCCACCGGCCTCAGCCTGCGCGGCCTCAGCTACGAACCGTCGCCCGAGGAAACCGCCGACGCCTTTGTATCCACCTTGCAGGCAAGCGGGTTAGTTGCTCACTTCCGCCGTCCACGCGGACGCGATATCGATGCCGCCTGCGGTCAACTCCGCAAACGCCTGGTATGACCGGGCAATCTTGCTGAACCGAAAATAGGGAGTAGTCCCTATGGTATGGTTATGGGCCGGTGCTATTCTACCCACATGGAAATCTCATCTACATCGTCCGCCGCCCAGGCGACTGAGATCCAGCAGGCGCTGATGGTCAAGAAGACGATCAACGCTGAACAGCGAAAGGTTTTGGCCCTGATCGAATCGGCCATGCCTCAAGCTGATAGCCAGGACTCCGCCAAGGTAGGCAAAATGCTCGACGCCAAAGCGTGATCGAGCTGCGCAAGAAATCGCGCTAAAATGCTGCCGTCACCGACGGTGGCAACCTAGAGATTGTAACTGGCGACGGTGTAGTTTTGCTAAGCAAACGCTTATGCCCAACGAGTGTGTCTTCTCCACTGATCGCAATCACCGCTACACCCTGATCCACCGCTGGGACGAACTACTCAACCCCGACCACGGCATCGCTTGGATTTGCCTCAATCCAAGCACGGCAGACGAGCACCAGCTCGATCCGACCTTGCGCCGCATCCGCGATTTCTCCGCGACATGGGGTTACTCGTTTTTTATCATGCTCAATCTCTTCGCGTGGCGCGCGACGCAGCCGGCCGACATGAAAGCCGCCGCCGATCCAATCGGTCCCGACAACGACAAATGGATCGCCCACTGGAGTAAGAAAGTCGACCGCGTGATGCTCGGCTGGGGCGAACACGGCGCCCACAACGGCCGCGACCAGCAGGTCCTCGCCTACCTGGACCGCAGCAAAACCTTCTGTCTCGAACGCAACGCCAGCGGCCAGCCCAAGCACCCGCTCTACGTGGCAAAAAAGAACAAGCCGCTACTGTTCGTGTGAACGCCATGCTGTTGCAGTGTTTGAAAAGGTACGCGGCCGGGCCGAGCCGTTTCGACAAGCTCAAGGCCCTGAGCCAGTCGAAGGGCTGCGGCTCACTGGGACGGTTCGCCCTATCCTCGCTCACCAGGCAATAGTCTAGATCGCAAGCGACGCTGGTAAAAAGGTGGGGAGGGCATCACCCCGCCGCAGGATCATGCCCACCAATATCCAGTCAGGCTCCTACCTAAGCCCGACCGGCGTTCCCAGTACTTCGCGTAGAACAATCGCGCGCCGGACAGAAACAGGATTACGCAGATCGGCGAGAACACTGCCTCGCACCGCCGTGCTTGAGGCCGACATGGCCAGCGCTGTTTTTTCCGCAAAAACCTCGGCTGGCCGATCGTGCTCACGACGCTGCGCCTGGAGTTCGCGCAGCTTTTCGGCAAGCACTTGTTGGCGTTCCAACATGGCCATGTCTGCTGCAACCGCCTCTTCTTCCCTCGTGGATTCCGTGTAGGTGTCCACGACCGGCTGCGGCTGCTCACGCTGCAAAGGCGGCGGCGTTTCCGGCATGGGCGGCGGTGTCTGCACCGGCCTGGTCGAACCACCAACCCGCTCTAATATCTTCCGCCGGATCTCCTCCTGGATGCGCCGGGTGCGCTCAGCATCGTCGTCCATCTGCATCATCGGTTGAGGCTCCGAGAGCGATTGCTCGATCTCGGCCTCTTCCTTGGCCTTCCGGCGCTGGTTCAACCAGTAGGCGATGGCACCGCCTACCACAATGATCAGCTGCAAATGACCCATTATCCATTCCATGAGGAGTGTGGTTTAAGTATTCGGATTTCGGTTACGAGTACGACGACTCACTTCTTACCTTCGGGATTCGCGATCGAGGAACGCATCGAGGTGTCAGACTGGATGTTTTCCATCTTGTAATAGTCCATCACGCCGAGACGCCCGCTGCGGAAAGCTTCGGCCATCGCGAGCGGCACCTGCGCCTGCGCTTCGACGACCTTGGCCTGCATCTCTTGCACGCGGGCTTTCATTTCCTGTTCGAGCGCCACGGCGGCGGCGCGGCGGATTTCCGCCTGGGCCTGCGCGATGGATTTATTGGCCTGGGCCTGCGCTTCCTGGAGTTTTGCGCCCACGTTTTCGCCAACGTCCACGTCGGCGATGTCGATTGAGAGAATTTCGAACGCGGAGCCCACATCGAGGCCGCGCTTGAGTACCGTCTTGGAAATACTGTCGGGCGATTCGAGCACCACCTTGTAAGTTTCGGCGGAGCCGATCGTGGTCACGATGCCTTCGCCCACACGAGCGATGATCGTCTCTTCCTTCGCACCACCGACAAAACGATCCAAGTGAGTGCGCACCGTCACGCGGGCTTTCACTTTCACCTGAATACCGTCTTTCGCCACGCCGTCGATCGTCGTACGACCGCTCTCCGGATTCGGGCAATCGATGACCTTCGGGTCGACTGACGTACGCACGGCCTCGACGACCGATTTGCCAGAGCCCTTCGTCGCAAGATCGATCGCGCACGCGCGATCCCACGGCAGATTGATACCGGCCTTTTGTGCCGCGATCAACGCCTGCACGGTCGGCACCACGTTACCACCCGCTTGGAAATGCGACGCGATCTGGTCCGCAGAAACATCGATGCCCGCGCGCACCGCCGTGATGCGTGCATCCACGATCAATCCGTAGGGAATGCTGGCGAGTTTCAGCGCCACAAGCTTCGACATCGGCACAGCGGCACCGTTAAAGAGCGCCTTCACCCAGGCCCCGATCAGGCTAAAGATGACTGCGGCAACGACGAGAAGGACAATGCCAATCAGCACCGCCCCGATTACGTAGATATTCATAAGGATTCTTTGATTTGGTTTACAACGAGACGAAAAGTATCGACGTCCACGACGCGCAAGCGCGCCCCCGCGTCCGCCATCCCCGACTGGCAAAACGCCTCATAACGGCGCCCTTCCAGCTCCACATAACCGCTCGGTGCCAGCGTGGTCACCGCGATCACTTCACGACCAACCACCAACGCACGATCCGCCACTTCGGGCTGGCTTCGGCTGGAAACGGTTTCGGACATGGAAAATTTCTTCGCGAGCCGCGACTTGGGCAGAACCACGAACTCAAGATACAGCGTAACCGCACCAATCGCCAGCGCTACGCCGGTTGCGACCGCACCTCCTGCGCCGCCAAGTTGCACGAAAGCCGCGATCACCCCACCCAACAAGCAAAGACCGCCAAGAATACCCAGGATGGCACCCGGAACAAGAATTTCAACTGCCACTAACAACACGCCAGCGGCAAATAATATGGCAACCGTTGTCATAGTTTTTTCTCCTCCACAACCAGCCCGAAGCTGGTCCTGCGCACAACACGAATCGAAGTTCCTGCTTCGACAGAACCGACTTCCAAGCGCGCTTCATGACGCCGCCCGTCAATCTCAACCTGGCCGCTCGGAAACAAGCTCGTGGCCGCGACGCCCTCGCGTCCAACCAACGACTCCTGCTCATCAAGAACAGTCGCAGCAACGCCCGCACCGGACACTGCGCCACCCACCGCCAGTCGTTGCCAGATCCAGCCCTGCGGAAGGTATCGCGCAATGATCGCCAGCAGACCTCCGGAAACCAAAAGCGCGATGAGCATGTTTTGCAGCGGCACGAGCAATACATCGGTCGACCAAGCAACCGATATCGGCTGGTTCGGCCAAAAATCGGCCATCGCCCAAAGGAGCGAGCCCAACATCATTATCAGGCCGAAAACGCCCAACACGCCGCCCGAGTGGAAAAATGCCAGCTCGAGCGCCACCAGCAGGACACCGATGGCAAAAACCAGAAGCGGCTCATGCCCGGAAAGCCCTGCGACGTAGCTGCTCAGAAATACAACAACGAGCAGCACAATACCGCTGACCCCGAAAATGCCAAAGCCCGGAGTCTTGAACTCGATGTATAAAGCGAGCAGACCAAGCCCGAGCAGGATCGGCGTGATCTTGCTCAGAATCTGCGCGAGCCGTTCCGACCACGTAATCTCAAACGTGCGCTTCACATAGTTGCCCGCGCCGTATTTCTGCGTGAGCAAATCATCGATATTTTTCGCGATACCTGCCGCAAGCAGGGCTTGCGCGGGCTCGCCATAAGTTTTCGCAGCCTCAGATGCGGTAAGCGACAGTAACTCGCCTTTGCCCTTGAGCACTTTCTCGCCGATTTTCAGCTCGTAATCCTTATCGATCATCGCCGAGACAACTTCACCACGGTATCCTTTGCCTTCGGAGACTGCGCGTATTTTAGCACGCAGAAAACTGTTCAGCTTTAACCGCATGGTTTCAGGAATATCCGCGCCCTGTGCGGTCACCGCAGCTGCAGCACCGATCACTCCATTAGGGGCAAACCAAATTTCCTCGGTCGCAGCCGCAATGAAAGCGCCCGCTGACATGGCCTCCGCATTAACATACGTAATCGTTTTCCCAGAAAATTTGCTCAACGACTCCATGATTTCGAGCGCCGTCCCTGCACTGCCGCCCGGCGTCTCCATATCCAGCACCACCACGTCCGCGCCCTGCTTCAGCCCGCGTCGCAAAATATAATGAATCGGTTCCGCGATCTGGTCACGCACCGGAATGACGATTACAGAAATCTTCTTGGCTTGCAGCACAGGAGGAACCGGAGCCAGCACATCGGCCGCCCGGGCGAAAACGCCAGTCACCCCGACCAACACGACAAACACCAGCGCATGGATTAGCGAACGAAGCATGAGAGCCAAAAATTGACGCTTCACCAGACCGGATGCAAGCACCACGCCGCCCGCTGGCGTTACAATTTCCAATTGTGTTTCCACCGCAGTGCCACGCACGGCAACTCAGTATCAACAATTTTATAATGAAAAACGTTTTGCCTGTCCACGGTTCCAAGCTAACACCAAGCGCATGGAAAAAGTTCCGTATCTCGGCACCGACGTTTACCGATGGGAAGTCGGCAGCTCGACCTATCTCGCCTCGCCCGAGCGGGGCGCACGTCTCATGCACTGGCATGTCACGCACGGCGACGGCTCTCTCCGTGAGGTCATCCACTGGCCCGAACTGAAATCGCTCGACGAATTCGTGCGGGCCCGCGGCGGCAATCCAATACTATTTCCCTTCAGTGGCCGCTGCTTCGACGACGGCGAGATGTGTTTCTGGCGCGATGCTGCTGGCAACCGTCTCCCCATGCCGATGCACGGACTCGCCCGCCAAGGTAAATTCGCAATAACACGCATCGACACTCGCGGTTTCGCCGCGCAATTCGTGCCCGACACTGCGGCCCAGATTGCCTATCCCTACGACTACGAATTCACTGTCACCTACCGCTTCGAACCGCTCGGACTCTTCTGCGAATACTCGTTGCGCAACCTCGGCACGCAACCCATCCCGTGGAGCGCCGGTCATCATTTCTACTTCGCCGTACCGTGGCGCGACGGCATGAAGCGCAGCGATTACGCGATCCGCATTCCCTCAACCAAAACCCACCGCCAAGACCAGGGTAACGGCCAGCTCTTGCCCGGCCCCGCTCTCTTGTTGCAGGAATCGCTGGAAAGCCGCGCGCTGATCGACACGTTTCACACCGGCCTGAAAACCAACACCGTCGTCTTCGGCCCGAAATCGGTTCCCGGCGAGATCGCGGTCAAAATCGGCACCTCGAAAGTCCCGCCTCCCGATGCCACTTTCGTGACTTGGGCCGCCGATGACAACGTACCGTACTACTGCGTTGAACCTTGGATGGGCCCAGCCAACGCCCCGGGTAACAAAACCGGCTTGCACTGGGTGCCTCCAGCGCAGACTCAAAATTTCGTGGTCGAGATTCAGATAAAGTAAGCCGCCAAGCTCGCGCCGGACGGACCAGCCGTTATCGTACAACCTGACATGGCCATAACCCACAGCACCCTCGCCTTCATCGAAGGACTTGGAGGCCCGGAGCTGATGATGATTTTCTTCGTCGTTCTTCTGCTCTTTGGCGGGCAGAAACTCCCCGAGCTGGCCCGCGGCCTCGGAAAATCCGTACGCGAATTCAAAAAAGCCACCGCAGGCGTAGAAGAGGAAATCAAGAAAGCGATGGACGCACCGGCCGAAATATCGAAACCCAAGCTGGAAACAAAACCAGCCGCCGAAGCCAACAACCCGTTTACCCTCCCTCCGACGGATAAGTAGACATTAGAGTGTAAGCGAAAAAACGTGACCGAGGACGACCCCATCCGCATCCCGATCACGGGTGAGCTAGATTTGCACACGTTCGCCCCGCGAGAGACGAATCAGTTGCTCGAAGCTTATTTCGAAGCCTGCGTCAGCCAGGGAATTTTCAACGTCCGAGTCATCCACGGCAAAGGCACGGGTGCCTTGCGCGAAATGGTGCATGCGTTTTTGCGTCGGTCACCTGTAGTCACCAGTTTCCGCCTCGGCGATGAAACTAATGGCAGCTGGGGCGCCACACTCGTCAGCTTACGCCACCCCTGACGCCACTCGGAGTAATACCAACTACCCCATGCTTTTACACCGATACTGACCGCCTTCGATTTGCTTCCTCGGAATTTCACAGAAGAAAACGAAGGTAACGAAGAGGTTCAGGAAACACCAACAGGCCTTCGTTCCCTTTGCTATCTTCTGTTCAAAGGGTAGATGCTTGGGGCTTTTGGTATAGCCACCCGCTACTCCAAACCCAGAGACCTCCTTGGCCCTCTCCGCCCTGTAAAAATTAGAAGGGCCCCGGATTTCTCCGGGGCCCCGTTGTTTACTGACTTAACTGCCCGGCAATATTATTTGCCGAACACTCGCCGACTCAGACGGTAGTCGATGGCTGCGAAGCCAAGGATGGCCGCAACGGCTGCGAAGCCGAAGACGCCTTCCACACCGACAACCGGGGAACGAACCCCGGCAACCGCCGCCACAACAGCCAGAAGACCGGTAGCGACAAGGGCGATGGTAGTACGATTTGCTTTCATATTATTTCCTTTTGTTTAAGTGTCCGATTACTCGGACATGAGGAGATTACACTATCCCAACCAATAGTTGAAATAATTGGTTTCTATTGTAATCATAGTTTTAGACTATGGAACTACAACAACTCCGCTACTTCATCGGCGTGGCCGAGACCGCTAACTTCACGCGCGCCTCTGAGCGCTGCCATGTCAGTCAACCATCTCTCAGTCAGCAGATTATAAATCTAGAAAAAGAGCTTAAACATAAACTTTTTCACCGGCTTGGACGCAAAGCGGTGCTCACCGAGGCCGGCACAGTTTTCTTGGAACGCGCTCGCCGCATCCTTTTTGAGGTCGATGACAGCACGCGCGAGTTGCAAGACAGCCCCGGCCTCGAACGCAAAATCACCGTCGGTGCCATCACCACGCTCGCTCCCTACTTGATGCCGCAGCTTCTGGCGCTCTGCCGAACACGCCTGCCACATCTTCAAGTAAACCTGCGCGAGGACTTTAGGTCCGACTTAACCAAAGCCGTAATCGACGGCGAATTAGACCTAGCGATTGTTTCGCTGCCAGTGAAAGACCCGAGAATCTCGGTAGAACCGCTCTTCGACGAAACGCTTCTTCTCGTCGTGGGAAAGCCCCATCCTCTCGCCAGCAAGCCAGAAGTCACCACCGAGGACCTTATTAACCAGACATTTATCCTACTCGGCACCGGAAGCAGTCTCGCGAGCCAAATCCAGCGCTTTTGCGGCGACCATAATTTCGAACCCAAAATCGGTTATCGCTGCGCGCAGGTCGCTACTGTGAAAGCGCTGGTCGCGCTCGGTGTAGGCATTTCGATCTTGCCGCAAGTCGCACTCGCAGCGGAAGACCGCGCAAAAATCATCGCCAAACCACTCGTTGACCGCACGCCGACGCGTGAGATCGGCATTATCCGGCATTTGCAGCGCTACCAGAGCCTTGGTGCAGAACAGTTCATCGGATTGTTGCGCGAACACGTGAAAAAACCCGCCGCTCGCTGACGTTCAGTTTGTTGTTTCAAGAACGTCCTGTACGTTGCGAGCCCTTCCATGCCTTCCAACCAACAACCGCCCGCGCCCATCAACGAGAAGCTCGCGCTCTCGATTTTGGCACTGGTGCAGTTCACGCATATCATGGATTTCATGATCATGATGCCGCTCGGTTCGCATCTGATGCGGGTTTTCTCGATCACACCGGCTCAATTCAGTCATCTGGTCGCAGCGTATGGACTGTCCGCCGGTGTTTTTGGATTTGCCGGTGGGTTCGTGCTCGACCGGTTCGAGCGCAAACACGCCCTGCTGACGCTCTACGCGGGGTTTACTCTGGCCACACTCGGCTGCGCGCTAGCGCCAAGTTATACGATATTGCTGCTGGCCCGACTTTGCGCCGGCGCTTGTGGTGGCGTCGCTGGTTCGGTCGTTTCGGCCATGGTCGGTGACATGGTCCCGCCTGAGCGCCGTGGACGCGCCATGGGCGTGGTAATGTCGGCCTTTCCGCTGGCCTCGGTGGCCGGTGTGCCTTGCGGCCTGTGGCTGGCCGGACGCTACGAATGGCACGCGGCGTTTTTTCTACTTTCAGCTTTGAGCCTGGCGATTTTCATTCTGGCCGTATGCGTACTGCCGCACGTGCAGAGCCACCTCACGACCGTCCATCCCTGGGTGCAGATGCGAGCGATCCTCACGCACCGGATTCACTGGCGAGGCTTCATGCTCAGCGCTGTTCTCGTTTTCGCCGGTGGCTGCGTGATCCCCTTCATGGCCCCGTCCATGGTCGCCAATGTCGGTCTACCCGAAGACAAATTGTTTAAAATTTATCTGTGCGGCGGTGTGGCGACCTTTTTCTCCACGTTCCTCATCGGCCGCTTGAGCGATCACTATGACAAACTCTATGTGCTCGCCATCATCTCGGCGATCGCGGCGGCGACGGTGCTGGTCGTTACTCGACTTAAACCAGGCCCTCTCACCATCACCCTGACGACTACGACCATGCTCTTCGTCACCATGTCCGGACGATTTGCGCCAACCATGGCCATGATCGCCAACGCGGTCGAAGCTCGCTATCGTGGGGGCTTCATGAGCGTGAACTCGGCTATCCAGCAACTGGCCAGCGGCCTCGCCAATATCACCGCCGGTCTGCTCGTCACGAGCGATTCGACCGGCCGTCTACACGGGTATCCAAAAGCCGGATACCTCTCGCTCTGCGCCTTCGTCGGAACAGTCCTGCTCGCGTGGTGGCTACGCGCCGCCGCACCGCACGCTGCACTTCCCGCTCGCCTGAGACGTCTTGCAACCGCGGAAGCGGTAGTTGCCTTGCCTGAATCGTAACAAACCGATGCCCACAACCGAAACAGCTTCAAGCGCCAATCCTGCTGCGCCACAGCCACGCCTACGCCGACCGGAAGTACTCGCGCCAGCAGGCGATTGGGACTGCGTGCGGGCAGCGGTCGAAAACGGTGCCGACGCGGTCTACTTCGGCCTGGAACGCTTTAACGCGCGCATGCGCGCTCACAACTTCACCCTCGCCGATCTGCCTGCTCTGATGTCGTTTCTGCACCGTCGCGGCGTGCGCGGTTACGTGACGTTCAACACACTCGTCTTCGCCGATGAACTCGACGGCGCGGCCGAATACCTGCGCCCCATCATCGCCGCCGGCGTGGACGCCGCCATCGTGCAGGACATTGGTATCTTTCGTTTGATTCGGCAACTATCGCCGGACTTTCCCATCCACGGTTCAACCCAGATGACGATCACCAGCGCCGCCGGCGTGGCCTTCGCGCGTCAACTCGGTGCCGAGTTGGTCGTACTCGCCCGGGAAAACAACCTAGCCGATATCGCCAAAATACAGGAATCGTCCGCACAAGCCGGCACCAGCCTTCCGCTGGAAGTGTTCGTCCACGGTGCCTTGTGCGTGGCGTACTCCGGCCAATGCCTGACCAGCGAATCGCTCGGCGGACGTTCGGCCAATCGCGGCGAATGCGCTCAAGCCTGCCGCCTGCCCTACGATCTCGTCTCCGATGGACGCAAGGTCGATCTAGGCGATCGGCGCTACCTGCTCAGCCCGCGCGACCTGTCTGGAATCGACGTACTGCCCGATCTGATACGCAACGGAATCGCCTCGCTCAAGATCGAAGGCCGCCTGAAAAGCGCCGAATACGTCGCTAGCATCACGCGCATCTACCGTCAGGCTGTGGATCGCGCGATGGGCGCATTCGCCAACGAAGCCAAACCCGCAGCAGCCCTACCCGCTGCCGATCGCTACGAACTCGAAATGAGTTTTTCGCGCGGCCTCTCCACCGGCTGGTTCGGCGGCACCAACAACCGCGAGCTCGTTCACGCCCGCTTCGGCACAAAGCGCGGCGTTTTCCTTGGGGAAATCTCACGCGTGCAAAACGAAACCGTTTCACTGCGCCTGGTCGCGCCTCTGAAACCTGGCGATGGCGTGGTCTTTGACGCGGGACGCCCGGAAGACCGCGAAGAAGGCGGTCGCATCTACACCGTCGAACAGCATGGCCAGGAGGTCACGCTCGGCTTCGGTCACGGCGACATCAATTTTGCCCGCGTGAAACCCGGCCAGCTCCTCTGGAAAACCAACGACCCCGCGCTCGACCGCGGCGTGCGCCAGACTTTCGCCGGCGAAAAAATCCGCTACCAACGCCCCATCACGCTGGAAGTTCACGGACACACCGGTGCACCGCTAACACTGATCGCTAACGACGGCGAGGGCCACGTCGTCCGCCTGAGTTCGCAGATCAATCTCGAACCGGCCACGAACCACCCGCTAACACCAAGCCGTCTTGAAGAACAACTCGGGCGCCTTGGCGGCACGCCCTTCAACCTTGGCTCGCTGACCTGCGCACTCGAAGGCGACGTGATGCTGCCCGTCAGCGAACTCAACCGTCTGCGCCGCGAAATCGCGACCGAACTCGAACGCCTGCGCGCCCTACCAAAACTCTGGACGCTGAACCCTTCCCCTGTAGGAGCCTGCTTGCAGGCGATAAACCCTACGGATCGCCTGCAAGCAGGCTCCTACAATACGAACCAACCGCCAGAACTCATTCTCGTTGTTCGCAGTATGCCTCAGCTTGAGGCAGCCCTACGCTGTGCTGGAGCCGATACGATCTATTGCGAGTTCGAGAACCCCAAGCACTACCGAGAAGCCGTGCTTGCGTTCCGTGAGGACAACGCCCAGCGCAATCCCGCCGAGGCCGCGCGCCGCACCATTTGGGTTTTGCCACCGCGCATCTTCAAACCTGGCGAAGAATGGATTCTTAAACAGGTTCGCTCCTCTGATGCCGACGGGTATTTGGTGCGCAACTACGATCACCTTTCGTTTTTCGCTGGAGATCGAAAACGTGGTGATTTCTCACTTAACGTGGCAAACCCGCTCACTGCGGAGTATTTCATCAAGCACTGCGGCCTCGAGCGCGTAACCGCTTCCTATGACCTAAACGTGGTCCAGCTCGAAGCGCTGCTCGCATCTGCCCCTGCCCTCTGGTTCGACCTTACGCTCCACCAGCACATGCCGATGTTTCACATGGAGCACTGCGTATTCTGCGCCTTTCTCTCAGAGGGAAAAGATTACCACGATTGCGGACGCCCTTGCGACAGCCACGAGGTGAAAATCCGCGACCGCGTTGGTGCCGAACTCCCGCTCAAGGCCGACGCAGGCTGTCGCAACACCGTCTTCAACAACCGCGCCCAAACCGGCGCAGAATACCTCGACCGTTTTCTCGCGCGCGGAGCCCGGAGTTTCCGCGTCGAGTTTGTCGACGAATCTCCCGACGAAGTGCTACGCATAGCCAAATGCTACCACCAATTACTGCTCGGGGAAATCCGCGGCGCAGACCTGTGGCGCGAATTCAAATTCATCAATCAACTCGGCGTGACACGCGGTCAGCTCGAAGCCGCGTCTCAGGTTATCCACCGGAAGATCTGAGGCCCATGTTATTGGTTATGGGTACTCGCCTGCAGCGGACGAACCATTCGGAATAAGGAAATAGAAGTCACTTCCTTCGCCTTGCTTACTGCTACACGAAATCGTGCCGCCGTGGGCGACAACAATGTCTCTGGCGATGGACAGCCCCAAACCTGCGCCTTTCCGCGTCTGCCCGGGCACACGATAAAACTTTTCAAACACCCGGGAAAGGTTCTCGTCAGAAATACCAGGACCCTGATCGCGCACGCCAAAACGCACAAAACCCTCCGAACCCGGTTGGGCGTAGAGAGTGATTTCGGTTTGCGGCGGCGAATACTTTGAGGCGTTGGCGAGGAGATTGATGAACACGTGACGAAGCCGATCCGGGTCGGCATTGATCACGCCAAGCTCGCTGCCCACCTTGATCACGATCTTCTGCTCCTCCGCGTCGAGGATCGGTTTTATTTCGCGCGCCATCTCGGCGAGCATCACGTCGACGGCCACCTCTCGTCGGTTCAATCGAGCCACGCCACTTTCCAGTCGGGCGAGATCGAGCAGGTCGTTGAGTATGCGCAGAAGGCGATCGGCATCGTCGCGCGCCGTTTCCAACAAATCGCGTTGCGAGGCCGAAAGCGGCCCGACCTGCTGTTCAAGCAAGAGGTAAACCGCCATGCGCAAGCTGGTAAGTGGTGTCTTCAGCTCGTGGCTGACCGTGCCAACCAGATTGCTCTTTGCGTCGTCTAGTAGTCGAAATTTGGTTACATCCTGCAGAATCAAAGCTGCTCCGCCAAACCCAGTCAGCGCATCGCCAATCGCGAGAATGCGCGGAAGAAAATGCCGCTCTTCACGTCCGACCCGGGCTGTGATCACATGATCGTAGCTTGCCGGTATATAATGGTTACCCGATTGCAAAACCTCGTGCAAGCGCTCAGCCAGGCCCGACGGAAATCCGTCGACGAACTCGGGTGAGGCCGCCAGCGCTTCTGCCGCAGGATTCCGCACTTCGTGAGTGCCATCCCGAGCGACCACAAAAAGCGGGTCCGGCGTCGAAGTCAGTGTGGCTTCCATCGTACGCTGAGCCCGCACGACTTTCGCCGTCGTCGCGTCGCGATAAGCACGTAGTTTGGCCGCCATCGTGTTAAACGTCCGGGCTAATTCACCAAGCTCGTCGCGCGATGTAACGGGAACTTCCTTATCCCAATTGCCATCGCCAAGTGCCGCAGCCGAGGACGTCAACGTCTGCACCGGCCGGAGAATCGAACGCGCCAGCTGGTACGAGAGAAACAGCGACAGCAATATGCCGCCGACCAGCGAGGCCAGTAAAATATTAATGCCAGTCTTGACGACTTGGGCAGCTCGATTGGTTGCGGAATGCAGATCGGTATAATCGAACTCGGTAATTTCTTTTAGCGACCTGAGCGTGCGGAAGAGCGCCGACTCGGCCTCCTGATAACTGCGCATCGAGGCTGCGGCTCCCCGGGTAAAAACGTCCTCACCGATTCCGGATAACTGATCGAACGCCCCAACTATCTTCCCCACCGCTTCTGCGCGCGGCGTGCCAGCCGAGGAAAACGACTGATCCATCAAAGCTTTTTGAAAACGACTGCGATGCTCAAAGTACGGCTTCTTCGCCTCAAGCACACTCCCGTTTTGAGCATCGTGGATCGCCTGAACCATCAACGCCGCTTGCTCGCTCATTTCGTAGCATCCGATCATCGAACGATAGCTCACCGAAACCCTGCTTTCCATGGAACGCGCCAATTCGCGCGCAATAAAAACCGTGGCCAGACCGACAACGATAAACAGAAGCAACAAAGGCAACAGCCCCAGATAAAGCCGCGTGCGAAGCATAATTTGTGAGACCATGGCGAATGGTTCGGCTCTAGATCGTTCCAGGGTCGTGCACAAAAAAAACCTCAGAGCAGCCCCAGTTTCTGGCGCTTGCGATAAAGTGTCGCCGGATCGATGCCCAGCGTGCGGGCCGCCTCTTCGAGATTGCGCGAACAAGCGAGCGTGCGACGAATGTGTTCGGTTTCGAGTTCGTCGATCGTGACGCGTGCGCCCACCGCGATGCTCGAGTCTGCTTGGGGCAGAAACTCCTCATGCAGATCGGAGAGCTCGATCACCTCACTCGCAGCGAGGATCACCGCCCGCTCAATTACGTTACGCAACTCACGGATATTGCCTGGCCAGGCATAGCGCACAAACGCCTCGCGCACCCCTGGTGAGAGCGCCTTGACTTTCTTTCCCAAGGCCACGGCAAAAAAAGCACAGTAGTTTTCCGCGATGCGGAGCAGATCGGCCGGCCGGTCTTTCAAGCCGGGCAGCGAAAGGCTGATGACATTCAGGCGGTAGAATAAATCCTCGCGGAACCGGCCATTTTTTACCTCTTCGGCCAGGTTTCGGTTGGTCGCAGCGATAACACGGACACTGGCCCGGCGTATTTTAGATTCACCTACACGCTCATATTCGCGTTCCTGCAAAAGCCGGAGTAGCTTGGGCTGAATCTCGCGAGGCAACTCCCCGATTTCGTCGAGGAAGAGCGTGCCGCCGTCCGCCGCTGCGACCTTGCCAAGCGTATCGCTCACCGCACCCGTGAACGAACCTTTCACATGACCAAATAATTCGCTCTCGAGCAATTCGCGCGACAAGCTCGGGCAGTTGACCGTGACAAAGGCGCTGTCCTTCTGCGTGCTGCGACGATGAATCTCGCGCGCAAGCATGCTTTTACCCGTGCCGCTTGGTCCTAGGACTAGGATCGTTGCAGACGTCTCTGCGGCCTTGAAAGCCATTTGGAGCACACGCTGCACCGCAGGTTCGTCGGAGGAGAAATCGATCTGTGGCGTCTGCTCGACAAGTTGCGACTCGAGTTGCTGGACGCGCTGTTCGAGTTTTCGTGCTCGTGCAACTTTATCGAGCACCTGACGGATCTGATCCGGCGTAAAAGGCTTCGGGATAAAATCGAACGCGCCGCGCCGCATCGCCTCGACCGCGGTGCTGATATTGGCAAACGCGGTGAACATGATCACGACCAACGTCGGCTGAGCCTGTAACAATCTTTCCAATACAACCAAGCCATCCTCGTTGCCGAGATTGACGTCGAGGAAGCAGACATCGCACGGAGCCTCCTCGAGCAGTTTCAACGCACGCAGGCCGTTGGGCGCCAGCAGGACCTCATGGCCCATCGTCTCGACGGCAATACCGGTGGTTTTCCGGATTCCGGGTTCATCATCAACAATCAGTACGCGCATAGTCGGAGGTCGTGGGGCACTGCGCCATGTTGGTCAGGCCTGGTTCGGGTTCGCAAGGCTCGATGTATAAAAAGCCAAGGCGGGGCCGCTTAAAGCGACCCCGCCAGGTCCAGCTTCAACTAACAATCCCAGAGGTAACACCTCCGGGAAGTGAGAAATTATTATAACATCGAAAGAACCCTGCTCTGCTATCCCACACCGGTGCGTCGATGGTGATGCCAAATATACACCGCTAACATCGTCAACGCCAGTACCAGACAGCTTATTGCAGCAATACAACCCACCAGACTCGCCGTTTCGCTCCCGGTTCCAGCAAACGTGAAAACAATGCCGATAATTGCAATCAATAATAGCGTGATCGCCCAGTTCAAAATACTTGCATCACCTGACTTCATTAAAGGCCTCCTATTGTGTGCGCAAACACACGGTTATAGCTGATACAACGCCCTGAAAAAAGGCGTGAGGTATTGTGTAGTAGTGAGCGGGAAGCGTTCATAATGCGGCAGAATCGTGATGCCAACGAACGACATTATTGCGCCTCTCATGCCAACCACAGGCAGGCGGTAACTAACCAATTGCTTGTAAGTAAATTAAGCTCCACGACGGATCTCCCAGCAGCGCCAATGACGTGCAACTTGCATCCCTCAATGAGCAGTATCCACGCAGAATGCATGAGCTTCGCTGGCGAACGCCCCTGAGCAATGTCACCTTCTAGCAATAAGCACTTACGTTAATCTCGTACCGGCAGTTTCCTAAAAACGATTTCTAGGATCGAATCTCGCCCAAGAACCGTTCACACGTCTTCTTCCACGCTCCATGAAAGTGCCGCCCGCCAATCCGCCCACCACTCCCAGTACCGCCGAAATCGCTCCCAGCGCTGAGCCTTCTGCGCGTTTGAGCGATCTCGAAATCAAAGATGCACAATTGATCTTTGAGGCAGCCTGGCAGGATCTCGAAGCCTCGCACGCACGCAGTGACCTGCGTTTCCCAAAGGAGCTGCTTCTACTTGGTGGCGCTCCTGGTGCAGGTAAAGGCACCAACACGGCCTTCATCGCCAAAGCGCGTGGGTTGACCTGCCCTCCGATCGTGATGAGCGCCCTTCTCGATTCACCCGAAGCTCAGCGCATCAAAGACTCTGGCGGCATGGTCGGTGATCGCGAAGTCGTGAGTATTTTGCTGCACCAACTCCTTCGTCCAGAGTTTCGTGATGGTGCCATCCTCGATGGCTTTCCCCGCACCAAAGTCCAGGTTGAGTGCTTGAAGCTTTTGGTTGATCGCATGCACCAGCTGCGGCGCGAGTTTTATCAGACGCCCTTGAGCATCCATTTTCGCCAGCCGACGATTCACATTATGGTGCTCTTCGTTGACGAAAAGGAGAGCGTGTCGCGTCAATTGAAACGCGGGCGCGAGCTCATCAAGTACAACGAAGAAGTGCAGCGCACCGGCATCGGCGAGTTACAGGAATTGCGTGCGACCGACTACGACGAAAGCCTCGCGCAACGCCGCTACCGCGTTTTCAAAGAACAAACCTGGGCGGCACTCCAGTCGTTGAAGGAGATTTTCTATTATCATTTCATCAACGCCCAGGGCTCGATCACCGAGGTGGAGCAGAACATCCTGCAAGAGCTCCAGTATCAGAGCTCGCTCGAGCTCGATCCGCGCACGCACGATCTTCTGCGGAGCCTGCCAGTCGCGAGCGAGATCATCATTCACGCGCGCCAGGAACTCGTTCGACGTCTCGACAGCTACCAATTCGAGCACGCAGCTTTGTTGAGCCGAGTCGTGGTCTTTATTGAAAAGAAGATCATGCCAATCGTTTTGCGGCATGCGATCTCAGGTGTCGCGCTCGTCAATACCGAGGACACCACACTCGAAGACCCGCTCGCCCTGGCCATGTTGATCGATATTTTCTCAGAACGAGGCTTCCACGCGGTCGTTGACCTGCACCGGATCGAAGTACCGGAGAAATTCGACCTGACCACCGGAATGATCAAATGCCGTGTGAAGAAAGTCTTCCGTATTCAGATCCGCTTTCAGGGCTCTGAAATCCGGCGCGGATAGAAAGGCACTTCGCTCCTAAAGCAGTCGTTGCAGGAGAAGCCTTGAGCCTCCTGCCTGAAAGAGCAGGCCCGAGCAGAAAACCTCGGATTCCGCTCTTGAGCCAAACACGCGACGACGAAACTTATCATTACTTTTTTACATCTGTTTAACTTTCTAGTCGTTTAGCCGATGTAACTGGTGTGAACAAACATGGAGTCGTCTGTGAACCCAATGCCCCACCATTTGGGGTAATCTGTGGTCTAGCAGACTGGCCCATCTCGTTCTGAAAAGCAGATGAGTCAGACCACCACAATTTCCACGCCAGCCCAGCCTTCCTTCACGGAACTCCCCGAAGTCATCCGTGATATGCTGCGCGACGAAGCGAACCTATCGACCGCCAGACACGTGCTAGAGGATGCACGTAACGATGCAGTCGGGCGGGTAGAAAAACTACGCAGCGAGCGCCCCAAGATCAGTTTTCTCGTCTCGAAAAAACAACGCGAAGAATTCGCAGCGGCATCCGAGGCCATTCAGCGCCAGATCGACCTCATCGACGCCATGCTTGGCCGTGTCGCGAAAGCGCGCGATCGTTTGCAGAGCCCGCTGCGCGGCACGTTGCTTAACCACATGCAAGAGGCAGATCCGCTCTATCGTCAGGGCCTGCGAGCGGGGCGCTTTCACGAACACTGGCGGCGCGGCCACTCGATCGTTGCTGACCGGCTGCGCGGCTTCATGCGTGACTTAAAAACCGTCCGCACTGCCTTGACCAACGATGCCGGACGAGGACTGAGCTCGTTGTCGGAAGAATCAAATTGGGCCATCACCACTTTGCACGGAGCTAGTATCGAACTTGATCGCGAGATCGACGCCCTCAACCACTGGGGCGCAGAACACACCCGATGCGTGCAAGGAACTCCGTTCTCTCGCGTCCATCTGCCGACGCTGGAAAAATGGTCGTGCACCGCTCGCACCGTTTCCCTTTCGAAAAGTACGCCCGCCGCCGCCCTCGCGTCCACCGAGGCCATTTTCACTGAGTTTTCCGAGTATCGTCAGCCCAGTCTCGATACCATCATCGGTATGTTCCAGGCCGCCGCCGACGAACACGGCCAGATCGCCGAGATGCGCCTACGCCAGCGCTGGAGCCAACTCCTCAACTACGCCGAGTGCCACCTCGTGGCCGACGCCGAACTCGAACCAACGCTTACCGCCATCGAGCACCGGCTTTCCTCTGCGGAACACGCCCGCCTTACCGCACAGCTGCCGTTCGTTCCCTTCACGTCCGAGCGCTGAACAGCGCAGCCTTCGCCCACGCTGCACAAGGGCGCTCACTCATAACGCAGCGCCTCGATTGGATCGAGCCGCGCGGCTTTCCACGCCGGGTAGAAACCAAAAACCACGCCGATGCCGCCGCAAACCAGCAATCCGGCAATCACCCAACCCCACGGCATCACCAAAGCGCCCTTCATGAACACGGCAACCGCACTGCCTCCGGCCACGCCGATTGCCACGCCAGCCAAACCACCAATCAGCGACAAAATAACCGCTTCGATTAAAAACTGCATGAGAATGTTTTTCTGCTTCGCTCCGATACTCTTGCGCACGCCAATCTCTTTCGTGCGTTCGGTCACACTCACGAGCATGATGTTCATCACACCGACGCCTGCCGCGAGCAGCGCAATGGCACTGATGACAAACGCACCGATGGTGATTACGTCGGCGATTTTGTTAAACGACTCGATCAGCGAATCGTTGGAGAAAACTTCAAAGTCGTTACCATCTTCGGGCTCAAGCTCACGCACCAACCGCATGACTCCGATGGCTTTGTCCTGCGTCGCCGCAAGCTCAACCTGACTTGGTGACTGCACCGTGATGCCAATCGAACGCCAAGCTCGACCATAGATCGCCAGCCAGCGGGTGATCGGCGTGATAACAAGATTGTCCATACTCTGACCGAAACGCGTGCCCTTCGCGACGAACTGCCCAACCACCGTGTAGTTTTGTCCAGCCACGCGAACGAGACGGCCGAGCGGATCTTCGTTCGGGAAAAGCACTTTCGCCACCTCGTCGCCGATGACGCAGATAGGGCGGCCCAAGGCCACATCTTCAGCGCTAAGATTGCGCCCGAAAGCTACGTCGTAATTCTGCGTGGTAATGTAATTTTCGTCCGTGCCGATCAGTAGTGTATTCGGATTTGTCTTACGGTCGCCATTGATCACGCGCTGGCCACGACGGTAAATCGCCAGATTCACTTTGGCGCTGTCACGCATCATTTCTTTAAACCGGTCCGCCATCGGATAAGTAATGTCGCGCCGATTGCGGAAACGCTCGCGCGGATCGCTAAAGCTGATCGCAGGATATTTGCTGATCTGAAAACTAGCCGAACCAAGCACCGTAAGGTTTGCCTCCACCTGACCGCGCAGACCGGCGATGACGGTCATCACGCCGATCACAGAAAACACGCCCACAGAAATGCCCAAAATCGTCAGGCTCGAACGAAGTTTGTTCGCGTTAAGTGCGGCAAGCGCGAGACGAAGAATTTCAACAATCAACATGGCAGATTATTCGTAGCGCAACGCCTCCACTGGATCGAGTTTGCTGGCCTGCAATGCAGGGATAAAACCGCTGAGCACACCGGTCATCACCGAAAGGAATAAACCAACGCCTACCAACAAAGGCGAAAACACCAGCGGAAATGTTTCTGAAATCTGACCGACGATCGCCGCCAGCCCCCAGGCCGACATAAGTCCGCCAACGCCGCCAACCAGGCAAATGCTAACCGCCTCGATGAGAAATTGCAGCAGGATCGTGCGACGCCGCGCACCCAACGCTTTACGCGTACCGATTTCCTTCGTGCGTTCTTTTACGCTCACGTAGGTGATATTCATAATGCCAATCGCGCCTACAAACAGCGCCAGACTGGTAATAAAAAGTCCGGCAATCGCGATGCCTTTCTTGATCGGTTCGAGCTGTTCACGAACAACCTGCTGGCTGTTGATTTCGAAATCATCTTTTTTCTCCGGCCCAAGCTGACGGATGCGGCGCATGAGTCCGCGGAGTTCCTCTTTCGACTCCTCCAACCGCGTCACATCCACCTGCACACGAATGCTTGGATCTGCCGAGTTGATCGGAAAGTAACGTCGAAAGGTATTGATCGGCATGATCGCCATCGAATCCAAGCTGAAGAGACCAAGGAAACTCCCCTGCCGCGCCGCCACTCCGATTACGGTGAACTGCTGGCTGCGCATTTGCACCGTTTTACCCTCTGGGGATTCGTTCGGGAAAAGCGCATTGGCGATATCGACGCCGAGAATCAGCACATTGCGGGCATTGTTGGCCTCGATTTCGGTGAAGAACCGCCCCTCCTTCATGTCGGCACGCATGATGCGCGGAAAAGCAGCGCCATAGCCGTTGATATGGATATTGGTCACCCGGTATTCGCCACGGACAATGGTTGCAGAATTCCAGTCAGCAGCCGGAACCGCCAGCTTGAGCGGGCCGCCGGGATGCGACTCAATCCATTCATTGATCCGGTCCGCGTGAGCAGGCTTGATCGGTGGGCGGTTGCGATAATTCCACCAGTCGTTCGAGGCATCGCGCCAGGGCCATTTTGTGACGTACAAGACGTCATCGCCAAAACCAGCCAGGCTCTTTTCCACGCCCGCATCGATACCGAGGATCGCCGTGCCCATCAGCGTGACAGCGATGATGCCGATGATCACGCCGAGTGCAGTCAGGCTGGAACGCATCTTGTTCGCCCGGATCTGCGTCCAGGCGATGCGAAACGATTCTGACAACTCGTAAAGTAGGCGGCGCATGGCGCGTGATTACACCGCTTGATCCGACTCGATCAGACCGTCGCGCAGACGCACGACACGGCGGGCGTGTCGGGCGATATCTTCCTCGTGCGTGACGACGATGATGGTGTTGCCTTGCGCGTAGAGCTCTTCGAAAAGCGCCATGATTTCTTCACCGGTTTTGGAGTCGAGATTGCCGGTGGGTTCATCGGCGAGGATAATCGACGGCTTGTTAACAAGAGCACGCGCGATGGCGACACGTTGACGCTGACCGCCGGAAAGTTCGTTGGGCTTGTGAAACATGCGCTCGGCGAGACCGACGTTGACGAGCGCTTGCTGGGCCTGGGCCAGCCGCTCGGCCTTGTGAATGCCGGCGTAGATCAGCGGGAGCTCGACATTGTGCAGCGCGTGCGAACGAGGCAAAAGATTGAAAGTCTGGAAAACGAAACCGATCTCCTTATTGCGGATTTCGGCTAGTTCGTCATCGATCATGTGCGCGACGTTCTTCTGGTTAAATTCGTAGCGGCCGGCGGTGGGCGTATCGAGACAGCCGAGCATGTTCATGAGCGTGGATTTACCGCTGCCGGACGGGCCCATGATCGCGAGGTACTCGTTGCGATGGATTTTCAGGCTGACGCCGTTGAGGGCGTGAATGATTTCCGAGCCCATCTTGTAGAGCTTGGTCACGTTTTCGATCTCGATGACCAGCGCGCCGGGAGGCCGGACGATGCGCGGTTGGCCCGGTACGACGGGTGTGGAAGGTGTCATGGAACTACGGATACGAAGTATTTGCAGATCAAAGCTGGCGCGCGGTGCGAACGGACAGTCCGGGCGCGGTTATTTTTTCTCATCCTTTTTGGGCACATCGATCTTCACCTTCATACCGTCCTTCAAAGTGCGGGTGATGGCGCTGAAGCTGCCACTGATCACTTCGTCGCCATCCTTCACGCCGGATTTGATCTCCATGTGCGAGGTATCGGCGATCCCGGTTTCGACGGAGACCATTTTCACGGAGTCGCCACTGCGCCACGAATACCACGCGGTTTAATTTTTCGCGATCGGCGCGCTCGACCTGCCTCTGCTGTTTTTCGTTGACGGCGGCAGCGGCGTTTTCGCCCTTGGCTTCGTCGGCCTTCTTCGTGCGGTCGGAAACCAGTTCGTCGATGGTTTTGGCTCCTTCACGCGAACGCACCGTGACCGACTGTATCGGAACGGCCACTACGTTCTCCACGGTTTGGGTTTCCACATCGGCATTGGCGCTCATACCGGGGCGGAGCGGCACGTCCTTGTCGAGGATGCGAATCTTAACCTGAAAATTGGTCACTTCATCTTGCGTGCCCTGGCCGGTGACTTTGGCGGCGGAGCCGATCTCTTTGACGATCGCGTCAAATTTGCGATTTGGAAACGCATCGATCGTGACCTTGGCCTTGTCGCCCACCTTCACGTTGACGATGTCGTTTTCGTTAATGTTCACGCGGACCTCCATATTGGTGAGATCGGCCACGCGCATAACCTCGGTCATGCCGTAGGACCCCATCGCGGCAACGCGTTCGCCGACTTCGCTGGAGCGCGAGCTTACCGAACCATCAATAGGTGCATAAATCGTGGTTTTAGCCAACATGTCGTTGGCCTGCCGGAGCGAACCTTCGCTGCGGCGGATATTGGCTTGAGCGCTTTCGAGATCAGCTTGTGCGCTGTCGAGCAACGTCTTGGACGAGGTGTAGTCGGAGTCGGAGATCAGATTGCGTTCATGCAAATCCTTGCTGCGTTTGAAATCCTCCTCTGCTTTGGAAAGACGCGCTTGTTGATCGATGAGTGCTGCCTTGGACGAGGCCAGCGACGCTTCAGCCTGATCCACTTGAAACCGGTAATTGTCGGGTTTGATGCTCACCAGCAGATCGCCTTTTTTGACGGCGTTGCCCTCGCGAAAAGGCAGTTGCACGATCTCGCCGGAAACCTCGGGCGCGATTTTTACTTCGACCTCGGGCTGAATTTTGCCCGTGGCAGAGACGAGCTGAGTAATCGTTTTCACCACGGCTTTTTCCGTGGTCACTTGGACGATGTTGCGCGCCGCGTTCTTCTTGGAAATTGAAACGGCGATCAGGGCGATAATCGCCACGGCGCCAATCGTAAGATAGAGCCAGAGGCGCGAACGTTTCTTTTTAGTAACGGGAATGGCGCTTGGCCGCAAAGGGTCGGGAGTAGAAGCAGGAGTCATGTTTAAAATCGTAGCTGTTGTGATAACACCGGGAATGAGACGCTTGTTACATCAAAAAGCTACAAACGGCGCAAAACTCCGGCTGAACGGCAATTCCCGGCCTTATCCGCCTGGGACGCCAGCGAATTTTGCGCCAGGCCTGATTCAGTCACCTCCATGGAGCGCGGCACCGACGATGCCCGCTGCGTTGAGGAGTTTGGCCGACACGATCGGCGCTCGGGTTTTCAGAAAGCGAAAAAATTTATCGCCCCGCGCGCTCACCCCGCCGCCCAGGATGATCAAATCCGGCCAAAACAGCATCTCCATCATGCCTACGTACTGGTTGAGTCGCTTGCCCCACTCATGCCAGGAGAGTCCGTGTGCTTTGCGGACGGACGCAGCAGCATACTTCTCGAACGCACGCCCCTTGTAAGGGAGATGACCGAGTTCGGAGTTTGGCAAAAGCACTCCGTCGCGAAAAATCGCCGAACCAATCCCCGTTCCCAAAGTGAACAGCATCACCGTGCCCCTCACGCCCTTGCCCGCGCCAAAACGCATCTCGGCTAGGCCGGCGGCATCGGCGTCGTTGATCACGTGAACGCGGCTGTGGGTCGCCTCACCAACCAAACGCGCAAGATCGCAATCCACAAAACCGGGATGCAGGTTCGCCGCCGTCTTCACCGTGCCGTTCAATACGACACCGGGAAAACCAATGCCAATCGGCCCACGCCATTCAAAATGTTTGGCGATATCCACCACAACCCGCGCCATGCGACGCGGCGTGATCAACTCGGGCGTTTCGACGCGGAAGCGTTCACCCAAAAGCTTGCCGGAGCGAAGATCGACCGGAGCGCCTTTCACTGCGGAACCGCCGATGTCGATACCGAGGACATTCATGGCGGTAGATTGGTTTTCAACACCCACATTGTCCATCCTGACCGTGCGGATGGCCGTGAGAAAGTTCTTCGTCCGTCGCAGGGCGAACGGCCACGATCTCCACATCAAAAGTCAGGTCCACGCCCGCTAGTGGATGGTTTGCGTCGAGCAGCACTTCGTCGCCCTCGATCTTCACCACCAACACGACCGGCGCGAAACGATCTTCGCCCGCCTGAAAACGATCACCCACTTTCAGCTCACCCTCGACCGGCAAAACCGAGCGCGGCACACGCTGCACCTGCGCTTCGTCGCGTAGTCCATAGGCTTTAGCCGCCGGCACCTCGACGCGTTGCTTCAACCCCACCGCCGCTCCACGCAATTGTTCTTCCAAGCCTTCGATGATCTGCCCCGAGCCCTCAAGATAACTGATCGGCTCACCGCCTTCCGAGGTATCGAGCAGGCGCGCCTGCGGATCACGCAACGTGTAGTGAATAGTGACAACTGAGCGATTCATGCCGCGATGCAGGCCAATCCCAGTGCTCACCGCAACACCTCCGATGCCGGCCCTCCCTTAATATTAGCCGCCAACACGTTACCCGCGCACGACAGATTCCCCGCGCAAATGAAGCACCTCCCCCATTGACTGCGCCGACAACCCAAAAACACCCAAAACAGCGTCGTTTTTTACAGTTTTCCCACCCCACACGTCACATATCCCCGCAGGTAAAAGTGATTTAAAACACCCTAGTTTTTATGGCTAGCAGCTTGCAACAGGGAGAAAATGGGGCCAAAACCCTAGCATGCGCTTTTTGTGTGCCCTCTTATTTGTGCTGAATACGTCCATGGCTGCGGACGTGTTCACCTGGAGTGGCCGCGCGGGAGATCATCAGTATAACAATCCCGCAAATTGGGTCGACGCAGTGGTTCCCCCCAACAACGGCACAGCGACGCTGGTTTTTGGCAACGCCCAAGATATGGCCGTTACCCTGCCCTTCGCCATCAATGTCGCCCAGATCCAGTTTCAGAATACCGCGTCAGCCCCGTACACCTTCAACACGCAGTTCCTGACCTTCATCACGCTCAGTGGCGGCATCACCAGCACGACCGGCGGCACCCAGCGTATTGGCGATGACATTACGCTCAACCTCACTGGCTCGCAAAACTTCAATATCACTTCCGGCACCCTCGAACTCGCAGGCGGCATCATGGGCTCGGGCAACATCGTCAAAACCGGAGCCGGCAATCTGCGCCTCGATACCTTCAGTTTATTTACCGGTAACACCCAAGTCGATAACGGCTCCCTCATTTACGCCAACCCATTGGCTCTCCCATTTTCGGGCACAATCTCAGCCTCAAGCACGAGCTACGTTGGCGCCGAAAACTCCAACACGCTCAAATCCATGCTCGGCTACCTCGACGCCGCCACCTTCCGCGGCGCGATCGGGCTCGGCACCGCGCCCGGAGCTACGACTACGACGACTTACTCAGACCAAATCGACGTCTCCAACCTCACCCAATACGCCGGACTCGGCTCGACCACTTCCGCAAGGCTCACCGGCAACATCAAAGTAGGTGCCAATCAGGATTATCGTTTCAGCGGTGGCGCCGGCACCCTTTACGTCGGGACCAACCTAACCAATCAAGGCTCCGGCTTGCTGGTTAATTCGCTCTTCGGCCAGCCACTCACGGTGGTTTTACAGGGTTCTAATAGTTTTGGTGGCAACGCCAGCGTGCTCAACTCCGTGCTCGTGCTCGATAGCCAGCAAGCCGTAACCGGAGGCAAGATCCTCAACATCGCCGGACCCGGTTACGCCGGTGCCACCGAACGCTTCGCCTCCTCTTCGACTTCGAGCTTCCTCTCGCTCATCAACGCGACCAGCCCCAACGCCATCGCCGGCTTCGACTCCACCAATCTCGCCGCACCCCGCACCATCACCGAGGCGATCGACCTCTCAGTCGGCGGCACGCGCAACGACCCCTACTACCTCGGCACCAGCAGCAAGGTCACGCTCACCGGCAAGCTCACCCCGACCGTCGGCGATTCGCTTTACCTAACCGCGGTCAAAGGTGGACACCTGGTGGTTGGTTCGACCCTGGGCAACAACATCCCCGGACTCGTCGTCGGCCAGGCAAACGCTTTCGATCCGCAAGGCGGCATCGTTGAAATCAACGGTCGCAACAACTACACCGGCGGTACCAAAATCCTCGGCGGCACGCTTCGCGTGAGCAACGACGCCGCGCTAGGCACCGGCTCAGTCGATGTCGGCACCAAGTCCACCCTCGACCTCAGCACAGGCACCACGCTCACCAACTCCTTCAGCCTCGCCTCAGGCGCACGCCTCTCCGGCAACGGCGCAGTCGGAACGCCCGGCGGCGCATATTTCGGCTCCGGTGCCATTCTCTCGCCCGGCGGCGCCAACGCCATCGGCAGACTCACCTTCAACACCGGTGTCACTTTTGGCTCTGGCTCTGTGTTCGAGTTCAACATTGGCAACCTGAATGGCGGCCCCGGAACCGGCTGGGATCTCGTCAACGTCAACGGCCTCCTCAACCTCGCCGCGTTCTCCAACTCGCCCATCACACTCGACCTCAACTCCCTTTCCCTCACGGGTGCGCCCGGACTGCTCAGCGGCTTTGACGCCAACCAATCCTATAGCTGGCTCTTCCTCTCTGCAGGAAATATCGCCGGTTTTTCGAGCGACAAATTCTCGTTCAATACCACGGATTTCGCGAACAGCCTCGGCAACGGAAACTTCTTCGTCACCCAGAGCAACACCGGCCTCTCGCTCAACTTTGCGCCCGTGCCGGAACCCGGCACATACCTCCTCTTCGCAGTCGGCCTCGGCGTCGTCGCCATCCTCGAACTTCGTCGCCGTAAAAAATAACACGTGCCACAAGCACGCCAGCCACGAACTAGCTCATTGAGGCAATAAAGAGGATGCAGATAGCAACCGTTCTATGCTTTCACCTCGATATTGAGAGCGTTCGTTTTAGAGCAGTTTCAGTGAAACTATAGCCGCTGAAAACAGCAGAGGATGCATTTGGGAGGACGAGGCGTCCCGGCCGAGCCATTTCGACAAGCTCAAGGCCCTGAGCCACAGTAGATCCACCTCTACTTCCCCTCCTCCAGTAAGTCCTTCGTGTCGTGCTGGCCCGGATACACCGAACGGTTAGGATCGGGATTGAGTCGGCGTATCCATACACCGGCAATCCGTTCGGGATACTTGCGCAGGATCGCATTATAGATCTCCGGATCGCGTTCGCCGTCGTCACCGAACAGATAAAATTTCGTCAGCGGAAACTCGGCCAGAATCGCTTCGATGCGCCGGAGCTTGTAGGCCTCATGCTCGCCCATCGAATCACCCGAACCAGACCCAATCTCCTTTAACTGAAGTACGCCGCGAGGAAAACCGTTGAGTTTGAGAAATTGCCTCAGGTTATCCGTGAGCTGACGCGGCGAGGAAGAGACATAAAACACCGCCGATGCAGCCGGCGCTGGATTTGTTTTCAGCATCTTTTCGTAAAGCGCCGCCATCCCTGCCACGGCATCACGTTGTTCCGCCGGCACTGTCAGGCTGTTCTTCAATAGCGAACGCTTACTCAGCACCTCGCTCACAAGAATCGTATCGTCGATATCGGAAACGATCCCGACCCGGTTTCTCGGGTCAGGCAAAAAGAAACTCGCTTGGGTGCTAGCAGCTGGTTTGGCTTCGATCTCGTGCCAGCCGGGCGCAAGATTCAACATCTGGTTAGCTGCGATTTCCCAGTAACCATGATCGTCGACACGCAGACTCCATTCATGAGCCGCCACACTCCAGGTCACCACGCCTTCCTCACCGCTCGTGAGCAGCATGCGGGTGTTGCGATAGAGGGCTGAAAGACGACCGCTATCCTTGTCAGGCGCCGACCGTATTTCCGTGAGCCGACCAGAGAAATGATAGCCGTGGATACCCTGCCACGCATCGTCGACTATGTTTTGCAGCGGATGTTCACCTCGGACGGCCCCAGTCGCGGTCATCATAATAATAAGTATAATCCAGTTTTTCATCGTGCGGTTTTCCCAAGTTTTTCCACGAGCGCACCGGCGATTTCCTGAGCGGCAAACGGCTTGGCAATCGCCTGTGCCGACGCCGACATGCGCCGGATCCGAACCGGGTCAAAGAGCCAACGTCGCAGATGATACGCCGCGTCGGCCACGTCGTAGAGCCGTACAGCCGCGCCTTCTTCGAGCAGATACTCGGCGTTACGCTGCTCCTGACCGGGAATCGGCGCGACGAGCGCCATCGGCTTTCCCTTGGCCAAAATCTCCGTCGTGGTGAGGCCACCGGGTTTCGTCACCACAATGTCGGCCGCATCCATCAGCTCGTGCATGTTGTTCACGAAGCCGTAGACTTTGACTGGCACGGGCAATTTCGCCGCGAGCGCCCGGCATTCGGCCTCAAGCTTGGCGTTTTTCCCAGCGACAACGACGAGTGAAAGCTCGTCCTTACAGTCGCTGAACGACGCCAGCATTTGCTTCATCGGCCCGACACCGAAACCGCCCGAAAGAAGTAAAATCGTGGGCTTTTCCAGCAGCCCGAGCTTCGCACGCACCACAGAACAGGGCGTGCGGCTGGAGAAAATCGGATCGACGGGTATGCCCGTGACCGAGATCTGCTCGGCCGGGTAGCCTTTGCGCACCAGTTCGCGCGCTGTCGACGGCGTGGCCACATGGTAGTGTTCGATATTTGGATACACCCAGAACGAGTGCAGGCCCACGTCGGTGACGACCGCGTGCACCGGCGTGTCGAGCTTCTTGCGGCCTTTCAAATCCGACAAAAGCTCCAGCGGGAGAAAGTGTGTGCAGACGATCAGCCCCGGACGAACTTCATCGAGAAGTTTGCGGAAAGAACGGCTGTTGAGTTTATCGAAAGCCAACCGAGCCCGCGCGCCACGACTGGTTGGTGAAGCTACGACATCGGACCGCTCGTAGAGGTAGCCCCAGAGTTCGGGCGCTTTCTGCACGAGGTCGATATATGATTTCACGTACATGCGGCGAAAAAACGCCGTCGTGCATTCCAGCGTGTCGACCACGCGATGCTCCTGATCTGTAGCTTTCAGCGCTGCGCTGATCGCTTCGGCCGCACGCTTGTGGCCGGCACCAGCCGTAGCATGCAAAATTAAAATCGAACTCCCCGGGGTCGTAAGGGTTTTCATTAAATGGTGCGCGGATCTTGACCGGCTCGCAGGCCCACAGGCAAGCAAAGCCCAACTCCATCGCAGCCGACTGTCGGCTCGCCCCCCTTGACGACTTTGCTACGTTATCGTTGGTTGCACGCTCCGTCAGCCATCCCTTTTCTCATGTCAAACGACGCTCCCATCCCTGTCACCGTTCTCACCGGCTTCCTCGGCGCCGGCAAAACCACACTGCTCAATCGCATCCTCACCGAACAGCACGGGAAAAAACTCGCCGTGATCGAAAACGAATTCGGTGAAGTCGGCGTGGACAACCAACTCGTCATCCAGAGCGACGAAGAACTTTTCGAGATGAACAACGGCTGCATCTGCTGCAGTGTGCGCGGTGACCTCATCCGCATCCTCGGCCGCCTGATGAAACGCAAGGACCGCCTCGACGGCATCCTCATCGAAACCACCGGCCTCGCCGATCCCGGCCCCGTCGCACAGACCTTCTTCACCGATGACGAAATGCGCGCCAAATTCCGCATCGACGGCATCATCACCGTCGTCGACACGAAGCACATCCTCCAACACCTCGGCGACTCACCCGAGGCGCAAAAGCAAATCGCATTCGCCGACGTCCTCATCCTCAACAAAACCGATCTGGTCTCCCCCGCCGACCTCGACCGACTCGAAGCGCGTATTCACAAAATGAATTCAGCCGCGAAGATCATTCGTGCACAAAACGCCAACGTCCCGCTCGAAGCCGTGCTCAACGTCGGCGGCTTCAATCTCTCCCGCGCCACTGAGCTCAATCCTGCGTTCCTCGAACCCGAATATCCCTTCGAATGGGCCGGCGCCTACCCACTCCCTATCGGTACACACGAGCTCGTCATCGGCCACTGCCACCACGACGAACATGAACACGAAGAGGGCCACGAGTGTACCTGTGGCCACGACCATGCTCACGGTGAACACCAGCACGAAGAACACGCTCATGATCACGACGAAGGGGAAGCACACGACCATGATCATTGTCACCATCACCACGGCAACCCCGACGAACTCGACGTCGTCGTCATGCCCGTAAAATCACTCGACGAAAAAGACCTCGTCACCGCCCGCGACGCCGCCGTCCTCACCTTCTCCGACTGGGAAAACAAAGTTAAAGACGGCGACACGCTCACTCCCGGAGGCACGCTCCACCGCCTGCTACTCAAAGACGGACACGGCCACTACAAGCTGCAAATCCCACACGAAGGCCATTTCCTGGTTTTCGAAGGTTGCGGCGAAGACCCGCTCCACATCCATGTTGCTGGCGACACCGTGAAGCCCGTCTGGCAGAAAGATTTTCAACACACGCACTCGCACGAAGACGCCGTCTCCTCCGTCGGCATCAGCGAGCCCGGCGAACTCGATGGCAAAAAGCTTAACGACTGGATCGGCAAACTCCTGAAAGAAAAAGGCGCCGACATCTACCGCATGAAAGGCGTGCTCGCCGTCCGCGGCTCTACCAAGCGCCTCGTCTTCCAAGGCGTGCACATGCTCTTCGACGCCAAGTTCGACCGCGAATGGGCCGGCGCTCCGCGCACCAACACCCTCGTCTTCATCGGCAAAAACCTCGACCGCGCCGCCTTGAACGAAAGCTTCAAAGCATGCCTCAGCTGATAATCTTTATTCTTTCCTCCTTATCTTTCTCTTTCTCAAAAACCAAGAGAAAGAAGTAAGTGAAAGACTAAAGAGAACGATTCCCCATGAACCTCACCAAACACTGGGCCTCCGTCCTCGATGACTACGTCATCGACCTCGCATGGTCGCCCGACGGCACGCAACTCGCCGCCGCCTCCGCCAGCGGACCTGTATCCATTTTCAAAGCACACGACGGTGCGAAACTCCACGAACTGCCCGGCCACGAAAACGGCACGAACTGCCTCGCGTGGCGCCCAACCAACCAGAAGCCAGAGATCAGCATTCAGAAGTCAGCCGAACCCCCACTGACCTCTGACCTCCGCCCACTGACCTCTGGTTTCACCCTCGCCACGGGCGGACAAGACGGAAAAGCCAAACTCTGGGACACCGCCGCCGGCCAGCACACCGCCACCGCCGAACTCGGCAGCGCCTGGGTCGAACATCTCGATTGGCGACCCGACGGATCGATTCTCGCTGCCTCCGCCGGACGCGATCTCGTTTTCCTCAACGCCGACGCCTCGCTCCGTCACCGTTTCAAGCCCGCGCCCAAAACCCTCTCGGCCATCGCTTGGCAACCCAAGGGCGGCTGTCTCGCTGCGGCGTATTTCGGCGGCGTGTGCCTGTGGGATGCCGACGATTTCATCGCGCAAAAAGAATTCGCCTACGGCAACGGCATCCACGCGCTCGTCTGGTCGCCCGATAGCAAATGGTTGGTCTCCGGCAATCAGGACCCCAGCGTGCACCTCTGGGTTCCCGACACCGATCTCGAACTCAACATGAGCGGCTACGAGGGCAAAGTGAAGGAACTCTCCTACGATCACACCAGTCGCTGGCTCGCCACCGGCGGCGGCAAAGACGCCTGCCTCTGGGATTGCGCCGGTGCCGGCCCTGAAGGCCGCGATCCGTTGATGTTCCCGCACGACACCAAAGTCTGCGCCGTAGCCTTTCAACATTCGCACGGCGTCCTCGCTTCCGCTTCGCAAGACGGCGTGCTCATGCTCTGGAGCCCCGAGCGCAAACAGCCACTCCGCGCCACCGTCAAGATGCCCTCGCCCGCCACAAAACTCTGCTGGTCGCCCAATGACGAACAACTCGCCATCGGCAGTGAAAAAGGCGCCGTCTACGTACTGAAGTGCACGGATTAAGTATTTGGTTTCCGCTTTGCGATCCGAGGTAGGGTCAATGCTCCGCATTGACCTCGGCGGATGCGGGACTATCCGCCCTGCCAAAACCCAATACCACCGCCCGTCCTATCTCCCCGGCTGCTGCGGCGGTTTCCAGAAAAACGGCTCGTCAATCCTCAGATGATGCAGCGAGTGCGGCCGCTCCAGACCGTGCGCGAGCATCAGCTCTTCGTTGTCGAGTAGCTCCATCGTCGAACCATCCGCCACCACCTTTCCGCCATCGAGGATAATCGAGCGCGGACACATCTCGACCACCATTTCCAGGTCGTGCGTCGCGATCAGTTTGGTCGCAGGCACCTCGCGCAACAGTGCCATGAATTCACGCCGTCCACGCGGATCAAGCCCACTGGTTGGCTCGTCGAGCACAAGAATCGACGGTTCACACGCCAGCACACCCGCTAGACACGCCCGGCGTTTTTCGCCCTGGCTAAGATGGTAAGGTGTGCGCCGTTCGTAACCGGTTAAGCCCACTTGCGCGAGCGCGCTACGAACACGCTCGGCCACCACTTCCTTCGGAAGACCGAGCTGACTCGGCCCAAAGGCAACATCCTCTTCCACCGTCGCACAGAAAAGCTGATCGTCTGGATCCTGAAACATCAGCCCGACCTGTCGGCGGATCGTTTCGAGATTAGCGGTGGCAATTAATTCCCCCTGCACGCTCACCGTGCCCGCACTGCCCGGCTTATCCGGCAGAATTCCGTTGAGATGGAGCAGCAATGTCGATTTGCCAGAACCGTTCGGCCCTAGCAATCCGACACATTCGCCTGCTGCAATCTGGAAACCCACATCGCACAGCGCCACCGTCCCATCAGGATAACGGTAGGCGAGTTTATCAACAGCTAGAGCGGGCGTTGTCATTTCCATCCTCTTGCACACATGGCTAGATAAATTCTCTCCGCGCGTTCGGAGGCGCGCACAAAAAGTCGGCCAATCACCTCAGCATTCACGCCCCAGCCAAACCTGCGCTTAGGTGTAAACGTGCGACAGGTCCGCGCCCGGCGCATCCGGTCTGATTCATCAACCAACACAAAGAGGTAGCGGTGCATCAACGCCATGGTCGTCACGAGCAAGGCTGGCACGCCGATGCGACGCAACACTCCCGGCAGCGCACCAAACGGCGTCACCGCGGCAAAAATCAACACCGTCAGCAGGCACAAACCGCCGCGCGCCGCCACCGTCGGCCAGCCCGGTCCCGTCGGCCCGTGCCACACGGCCGCCAACGCCGCACCCGCGACAAAAGGCAACAACCAGAGCACCCGCCACAAAAGCGGTTTCAACGCAACACGTCCGCTCAGCGCCACCGTGAGCAGCAGCACGCCTGCGCCGACATGCCAGTACCACCACGCGAGCGGCATGACTGCGGTGCCCACTACCAACGTGAGCATCACCGCAAGTTTCCACT
This sequence comes from Verrucomicrobiota bacterium, assembly GCA_016721945.1. Classification (GTDB taxonomy): domain Bacteria; phylum Verrucomicrobiota; class Verrucomicrobiia; order Opitutales; family Opitutaceae; genus JADKHC01. Next base: position 92,714 of record JADKHC010000009.1, read on the forward strand.
CTGGTGCGAGCCATGCGAACGGCACGCGAACACCCGCGGTCGGCCGAAACTCCGGCGCGTAGGGCGTGTGATTGTGTCCGAAATGGATGCCACTCATGCGTCAGGAATTCGCGCTGGTTTCGGCGGATACCGTTTCGTTTTTCACGAGCAACCGGCTAAAAAAAACCGCGAGCCCAAAAGCCACCAGCGCACCCACGACGCCCGCCAACGCCGTCGCCAGCCCTGCCGAACCAACGCCCGGCATAACATAGTCCGTCATCGGTGCCGCCATCGGTTGCTTGGCCGCGTGCTCGAAACCGAGCTTTGCCGCCACTGCTTCCAGCCCGTCGGGCCATGGACACGCAAAGGGTGCGGCAAACAATGCCACACCGATCACCACCAGTAAACCGTAGCCGACAAAGCTGCGCTTTGGCAGCACCGGTGTAGCCGCAGTCAACTCAGGTCGCGCCTTCGCCACCGCAAAAAACACCAGCGCACTGATCGCGCCTTCACCGATGCCGATCAGCATATGAATGCCCGTCATCGCCGGAAACGCGACGGCCCAACCCACCGTGCCCGACCACGCGAGTTGACCTGCGCAAGCGAGCGAGGCCGCGACGGTCGAACACCAGCCCGCGAAAGCCACCGCCGCCACTTGTCCACGCAGGCCGGACAGCATCCGGCTCACGCCACGGAACACCGCGATGCCCACGACGGGCGCGACCACGGCCATGTTGAAAATATTTGTCCCCAACGCCGTCACGCCGCCATCCGCAAACAGAAAACACTGCGCGATCAGCACCGTCGTGATTACGACCACCGCCGCCGGCGCACCGAGCAGCGCCGCGATGAGCGCACCGCCCACAAGATGTCCCGACGTGCCGCCGATCACCGGGAAATTCACCATCTGCGCAGCAAACACGAACGCCGCCCCGAGCCCGAGCAACGGCACCCGTCGCAACGGCAACTCACGCCGCACCTGATAGAGCGCGTAGCTAAGCCCCGCGACCGCAAGCGCCGAAGCTGCAACCGCAGTTTTTACGTCAACAAATCCATCGGGAATATGCATGGGCTTTTATAGTATGCTGAGTTGAAAACATGCGCGTGGCGCGAAATGCCAACTTGCCGCCTCGCCATCCGCCGTGCCACTCAAAAAATACAGCCTTCCACCGCCTCGCGCTTTCCTCTGGCCTCCACGAGTTGCGCCAATCAGAAAAGAACCCTCCTTTGTCCTGTGCCTGCATCGACCCTCACCCTCGAAGAAAAGTATCAACGCCTCCTCGCCATCATCGCGAAACACGGCCGTGTCGCCGTGGCCTTTTCGGGCGGCGTCGATAGCAGTTTCCTCTGCAAAGCGGCACGCGAAGCCGTCGGCGACAACGCCATCGCCATCACCATGGTCTCGCCGATGATGCCGTCCGACGATCTCACCACGGCCAAAGAAATCGCCGCGCTCACCGGCATCGCCCACTACCTTGTTGAGGACAACGAACTCGACGAACCCATCGCCGCAAATCCGATCAACCGCTGCTATTTCTGTAAAAAAATCGAGTTTGCCCGCATCGCCGAACTGGCCGCCACCCACAACGTGCGCGTCGTGCTCGACGGCTCCAATCTCGACGACGAATCCGACTACCGCCCTGGCCTGACCGCGCTCTCCGAACTCGGCGTTTGCAGTCCGCTGCGCGAAGCCGGTCTGCACAAAGCCGACATCCGCGAACTCTCGCGCGAACTCGGCCTGCCCACCTGGAACAAGCCCGCCGCCGCCTGCCTCGGCTCGCGCGTGCCCTACGGCGAGCGCATCACCCTCGAAAAACTCACTGCCATAGATCGCGCCGAACAAATCCTCCGCGCCCACGGCTTCCGCCAATGCCGCGTCCGCCACCACGGCGACATTGCCCGCATCGAGGTCGGCCCCGCTGAGCGCGCCCAGTTTTTCGACCCCGTGCGCCTCGACACCATTTCACGCGAAATCAAAGCCGCTGGCTTCCGTTACGTTTGCCTCGAACTCGAAGGTTATCAGACTGGCAGCCTCAATCGGGTCCTAAACCAAAACCATTCAATTGAACCGCGAATGGACGCGAATAAACGCGAATATAAATGACTCAGGATATGTGCCCCCAAACCTCCCCCGAAGGAGATCTACCCGTTTACCGATTCGATTTTCGTTCTCATAAATTCGCGTCCATTCGCGTCCATTCGCGGTTAAAATTCCGATTGATTTCCACAACTACGCCTTAGAAAAATGCCTGAACGCATCCTCTACTACGATTGTTCGGCCGGCATCTCCGGCGACATGCACCTCGGTGCGATGGTCGATCTTGGCGTACCCGCCGACTACCTCGAACAAGAGCTCAACAAACTCGGCCTAACCGGTTGGAAGCTCCAATTCACGCGTGACGCCCGCAAAGGCATCGGCGGTACCCGCGCCGATGTGATCCTAGCCGACGGCAGTCACCTAACCGCTCCGTCCGCCCAACCCCACAGCCATCCACACCCGCACCACCCCGGTCACGATGCCCAGCCCCACGGCCATCGTGCGCACCGTGATATTGTCGCGCTGATTGAGAAGAGCAGCATCACGCCCACCGCGAAACGTCGCGCGCTGGCCATCTTTTCCTGCATCGCCCAAGCCGAAGCCAAGATCCACGGCATGTCCGTCGACGACGTCGCGTTTCACGAAGTCGGCGCCGTCGACTCGATCATCGACATCGTCGGCGCCGCCATCGCGCTCGACTGGCTCAAGCCAGATCGCATCCACGTTTCCACGGTCGAACTCGGCGGCGGTTTCGTGAAATGCGCCCACGGCCGCCTGCCCGTCCCCGCCCCCGCCACAGCCGAGATTTTGCGCGGCGCACCCGTGCACGCAGGTGCCGTTCCCTTCGAAGCCACCACGCCGACAGGCGCGGCCATCCTCATCGCGAGCGCCGACGGTTTCACCAACACGATGGATTTCGCCATCGAACGCGTCGGCTACGGCATCGGCCACAAAGACGGCCCGATCCCGAACCTGCTCCGCGTTTTTCTCGCCACGCGCACGACCGAACCTTCCGCCACGCCCAGCACGCCCACGACCGCCAGCAACCACGGCACAGCGATAATATTGGAGTGCAACCTCGACGACATCACCGGCGAAACCACCGGCTACGTCCTCGAACGCTTGCTCACCTCTGGCGCCAGCGACGCCTGGGTCACGCCGATCACGATGAAAAAATCGCGGCCCGGCATCACGCTCTCCGCGCTCTGCACGCCGGAACGTGAAGCCGCGATCACAGAAATCTTCCTGCGCGAAACCACCACCCTCGGCCTGCGCCGCCGCGAAGTTGGCAAAATCATGCTCGAGCGCACCATCGAGGAAATCGCCACCACGTTCGGGCCCGTGCGCGTAAAAACCGGCTGGCTCGACGGTCGCGCAGTGAAGAGCAAACCCGAACACGAAGACCTCCGCCGCATCGCGACCGAACGCGGCCTGCCCCTGCGCGAAGTCGAACAAACCATCCTCTCCGAAATCGCCCGCCGGAAAGGGTGGAAAAGAAGCCTTGCTTGCAGGCGGATTTATTTCGAGAGCCCCCCGGGGGGGGCCCCACCCAACCGAACCATTCAACGCTCACCCCATGAACCGCGCGACCCTCACCAAGATTCTCGAAAGCTACCGCCACGGCAAAACCAACCTCGCCGCCGCGCTCGAGGAATTAAAAGATTTCCCCGCCGCCAAACTCGGCAACTTCGCGCAACTCGACCTTCACCGCGAACTCCGCACTGGCCACCCCGAAGTCATCTACTGCGCCGGCAAAACGCCGCAACAAGTTCGCAGCATCCTCGAACGTCTGCTCGCCGGAAAAGGCGCCATCCTCGCCACCCGCGCCAATGCCGAACATTGGGACGCCGCCAAAAGCCTTTCACCCACGCTCGCCTACGATCCGATTTCGCGCACCATCATCCGCCGAGGAAAGACCGCGTCGAAAAACTCAAAAAAATACATCGCCGTCGTAGCCGCTGGCACGTCCGACCTGCCCGTGGCAGAAGAAGCCGCAATCACGGCCGAAGTCTTCGGCAACCGCGTCGAACGCGTCTTTGACGTCGGCGTCGCCGGCCTGCACCGACTGATGAACCGCCTCGACGTCATCCGCAACGCCCGCTGCATCGTCGCCGTCGCCGGTATGGAAGGTGCGCTCCCCAGCGTGCTCGGCGGCCTAGTGGATAAACCGATCATCGCCGTACCAACAAGCATCGGCTACGGCGCCAACTTCGGCGGCCTGTCTGCCCTGCTCGCCATGCTCAACAGCTGCGCCCCCGGAATAAGTGTCGTCAACATCGACAACGGCTTCGGCGCCGGCACCGCCGCCAGCACGATCAACCGGCTGTAACCAACCCCGAGACATCTAAAACCAACAAACAACAGTTGACCGCTTCCACAAATATTGGGAACGATTTCATTCTCCCTTCGGACTAAAACCGCAAAATCATGTTATATCGCTTTCTCGCAGCAGCGCTTCTTTTCTCCGCACAGGTTCTTCTCGCCTCAGACGTTCAGATAGAGGAAGGCTCCATGAGCGAAGAAGCCGCAGACAAGGCCCTGAAGGGGAAGCTAACGTACAACTTCGCGATCCTGAAAAGTGGCGAATTTGTAGATCAGGACGGCCGACATTTTACGGCCAAGACCGCAAAAGAGTACTTGGAAAGAGCAAAACCTGAGCCAAATGCCGCCTACATATTCTGGATTTCCGACGCCTCCGCGGTAGAGATCGTTAAGGCGCTCACCACACCTTTCGCCGATTACGGTGTCACGATCTTCTTGGTTCGTGACATGAAGGATTCCAAAAACCGAACCTTCATCTTCAGCCAAAGAGGGTGCGAAGAAAACAATGGTGCTCGTAGGCGAAGCCAATCCGAAGTCGCTCACGGCAAAGGATAAAATGCCCAAAATGGCGGGTCGGCCTGCGCAACTCCGTCCAGGAAAGTTGCCGTCTCGCGTTCGCTGCGTTTTCGCACCGGATGCCGACGTGATCGCTGCCGCTAAAAAAGCTGAGACGTTGTTTATCGGTGAACCGCCCGCCGACCCAAACATTTTCTTTGCCAGCAGTATACTTATCCAGCCTGGCGCGTGGTCGTTTCTGTCGCATCTTTCTCCTTTAGATAAAATCAAACCGATCACCCATAAAGCTGAACTGGGACGCAAAGTCGTAGAACAAAATGGGGCATTACTGTCCAAGCCTGAAGAATTTGCTGTCGCCGCGCAGGCGTTACGCAAGGTCATCGCCGATGACGGCGGCGGTTCCATTCATGCTATGTCCACCGCAGAAATGGATCATTGGTGGACCTTTATCGGCTTCGATATTGAAGAACCCGTGTTCGTTCTGGAAACCCACGGAGGTAAATATCGATTCATCGTCGGATTTGATAGCAAGGGCTGCGTCAGTTGCCTCGATGAGCTAAACTTCTTTTCACCGCCAAAAACAAAAGCCCTAGAGTAAATCCAGAGACTGATCCAAGGAAATGGCCCAGCGAAAAGGGTCAGGCCCTAAGTGTTATAATCAGCTAAGTTGGCAAAACCTAACGGACAAGTTTAGTGGCTGATCCAAGGAGCCACGCCGCGGCTTGTTGATTTTAGCGATAACTATTAATTCCGGTTCTTTGCGCCTTCGCGACTTTGCGTGAAACCCTTCCGAACCTTTCTCACGCAAAGACGCCAAGCCGCAAAGGACGAACCGAAAACGGGACAGGGACCTGCAGTAAGGGGTCAGGTTGTAAGTGTAATAATCGGCGGAGTTGTCAAAGCGACCGAGCCATGGGGCCAGGGCGCTGCTTGTTGATTTAGTGCATCCACATCGGTTATGGTTCTTTGCGACTTCGCGACTTTGCGTGAAACCCTTCCAAACCTTTCTCACGCGAAGACGCTAAGTCGCAAAGGACGACCCGAAAACGGGACAAGGGTGATCCAAGAAGTCAGGCCGTTTGCCAGTCTTCGACCTGCAGGCCGGGCACGCGTGAAAACTCGCGAATATTGTGGGTAATGAAAATCGCACCCAACGCCCGGGCGTGTCCGGCCAGCAACACGTCGTAAGGGCCAATCGGCTGCGCGTTTGGTTTCAGATTCGCGAGAAATGCACGAATGCCGCCCGCCTCCACAGCCGCCCTAACATCAAAAGCATCCACGTTGAACAAGCCGCACAGACTCTCGACCCGCGTTCGCAATTGCGGAATCGCGGGGCTTTTAGCCACCCCATATTCAAGCTCCATCAGAACAATGGCAGACAACCGGCACTGCGTCAGTTCCAGCTCCAGCCGTTCGCACAGTGGCGCATCCTCGCGACGGTTGCGCAGATAACGCGAAAAGACGTTTGTATCTGGCAAGTAGATCATTTCGAGGTGTCAGGAAAATCCGGACACGAACCGCGCAACGCCTTCAGCGCCTTCAACCGCTTCGCCTCGATCGTTGGGTCGGTCAGCAAGAAGCCGCCCGGCGTCGGCGTCACAATATACGAACGCGCACGGACACCCATGCTGCTGGGCAATCGCAGCGCCTTGGAGTTTCCGGCTTTGAATACTTTTGCGGTGATTACGCTCATGTAGATACACTGTACTAACACGGCCACGAGTCAAGCCGGACGCCCGTTAGTAGGTCAAACCACGGAATAAATGGACTGTTAGTTTTTGCTCGGAAATCGGTTCCGCTTCTTCGCGCCTTGGCGTTCTTTGCGTGAAACCTTTCCGAACCTTTCTCACGCAAAGACGCCAAGTCGCTAAGCCGTATCCATGCATTTGAAGGTGGAGCCCGTTGTCTCTAACGGGCTGGTTTGGGCGCGGCTTCGATCAAGCCCGATGGGGCATCGGGCTCCACCTGCTGCACATCGCTCCTCACTGGAGATTATGCCTCAACTGCATAGTTCCGGCTAAGGACGGCTCGAAAACGGGACAAGTGCTATCCAAGAAGTCAGGCCGTTTGCCAGTCTTCGACCTGCAGGCCGGGCACACGGGAAAACTCGCGGGTATTGTTCGTAACTAAAATCGCGCCAGCGCCCCTTTTCGTAATCCTCCCGCTTTGGCGCAATAAAGGTTTTCCCTACACCAACCGGTTCGTTTCAGTATTCCTGAGTTCCCTATTCAATATCATCTCCATTCAACAGCGGTTACAGTTTAACGGAAACCGCTCGAGCGAACCTCAGCGTTCATTTCCCGGTCGGCACCGGCAGCAAACCCCTCGAGCTCAGCCACTCTTCGCCACGCTTCGGCCAGTCAGAGGTTGGGCCGAGGTCTTTGCGGAAGCCGAAGCCGTGCGGTCCGTTCGAATAAAGATGCATCTCAACCGACACATTCGCAGCGCGCAGTGCTTGATAAAACAGTAAGGCGTTTTCCACCGGCACCGTTTTATCTTCCTGTGTGGCCACGATAAACGTCGGCGGTGTGTCTTTCGTGACGCGTTCGTTGACGGAGAGCAGGTCGAGCGCTTCTTGTGTCGGGTGTTCGCCGAGCAGCGATTTCACCGAGCCCGCGTGCGCGTATGGCGCTTTCATCGTGATCACCGGGTATTCAAGAATAAGAAAATCGGGGCGTGCACTCACGGCGTCGAGCGCGGCACCGGTTTTGCCAATCGGTTCGTTGAAGAGCGTGCCAGAGCAGGCAGCGAGATGTCCTCCGGCCGACGAACCTGCAACGCCGATACGATTCGGATCGAGACCAAACTCCGCCGCACGTGAACGCACGAGCCGCACGGCGCGCAGTACATCGCGCAGAGGCGCGGGATGTCCGTATTCGTGAAGTCGATACTTGATAATGAAAACCGAGACGCCGAGTGGGTTAAGCCACTTAACCGCGCCCATGCCTTCGACACTGATCGCGAGGCGCACGTAACCGCCGCCGGAACACATGATGACAGCGGTGCCATTGGCGATACCGGCTGGTACAGGATAATAGGTAAGCGAGGGCGTGTGGACGTTATAGACGCGATCGTTTTTCACGATCTCGGGCGCGGCATCGGCACGCAGTCCGGGCACACCTTCAGGCCAGAGGTCGATAACCTGTGGTTCGGCTGCGCGGGAAGTAATGGCAAGCAACCCGGTCGCGATGGCTGCGGTGAAGACAAGGCGTAGAATGGTCCTGAGCATGAAAATCTGGGGTTAAAAGTGCGGCCGATTAGGCAGGGCGGTCATGCGTACACCCGGCAAAACAAAATTCCAATAGCTAGAACAGATTTAGCCAATCGGCCGCCGAGTTGCAGCGGGAGAGAGAGCGAGGGCATCCGTGCAATACGCGTTCAGTCGCGAACAACGCATTGGCAGCTTCCGCTCGTATCGAACCGCCGAAAACCCCAGCGATGCCTCCGTCAAGCGTTCAGCGGTTCCCTCTGATCGAACTTAAAAGACCTGTTTATGGGCTAAAAGCGGTCGAGAACTCGTCTCACCTGTCGCAAATAGCTTTTTATTGGCCATTTACGGGTCAATGTTGACTGAATCGCCTAAGAAAGCGCAGCCCTTCGCATCCGCCGAAAACATATAAGAGACTGCCCTAGAACAGCCCAAAGTCCGGTGCATGCTGGAGGACCGGCCGGCCAAGCCCTAGTCTTTGGGCTTTATGAATCTTGTTCCGCTCATGCCCGACACGCTCGTGGAGACACAGCGACTGGCCGCCGAACTGTTTCCTTGGGAGCACGAACACCAGGCTGCGCTGCAAGCCGCCATCGCTCCCACCGCACACGCTCAATTCCTCCGGGAACGCGCCCTCGCCTCGGTCAATTTCTGGACCTCGATCCAAGCCGGGCAAGTCGCCGGACTCGCCGGCCTCTATAATTATACCGCCCAGCCCGAAGAAACTTGGCTGGCCTGGTATGGCCTTCAATCCACCGCGCGCGGCCGTGGCAAGGGTGCCGAGTTGCTCGACTGGGTCATCGCTGAGGCCCGCGCCGAACATAAACAAGTTCTCCGCCTCTGGACCACCGACGAGCCGGAATACGCCAAGGCCATCGCGCTTTACCGCACACGCGGTTTTCGCAGCGAACTCTGGCCCGCGCTTCCGGGCGAAAACTGGCACACGCTCGTCCTCTCGCTTGGTCTCGCCGGACAAGAACCACTCCCGTGGTCTAAATGTCCGGCCCATGGCGAGCTCTGCGGCCGCGAAGCGCCTCAGTTGGTCGCTGCCTGAGGCCTAATCCACAGTTGACGAACGATCTCCACCGACACAACGAACGGTGCGGCCTTCCCATCCTATCTCAGCAGCAATATTTGCCGACCATGAAGATTGAACATCTCGCCCTGTGGACCCAAGACTTGGAAAAGCTGCGCGCCTTTTATTTAGAGCATTTGGGTTGTTCATCTGGTCCGAAATACACCAATCCCACCACCGGCTTCAGCTCTTACTTTCTGAGTTTCCCAAAGGGTGGCGCTCGCATGGAAATCATGACGAAATCCGGCCTCCAGCCCATTAACCCCGCCGCCCCCGGTTGCGGCTATGCGCATTTCGCTCTCTCACTCGGCAGCGAGGAAAACGTTCGCGCGATGACAGATGTTTTGCGCAAAAAAGACGTTCCCGTGCGCTCAGAACCACGCCGAACCGGCGATGGATACTATGAAAGCGTGATCACCGATCCGGACGGAAACTGGATTGAACTGACGGTCTAGTCCGTAACGATGCCGTTGAAGCATAATCTCCAGCGTGGAACGCTGTGCAGCAGGTGGAGCCCGATGTCCCCATCGGGCTAGATCGAAGCCGCTCCCAAACCAGCCCGTTAGAGACAACGGGCTCCACCCCTACTGCATCGTTACGGCTAAGCTCAGTCCTAGCCGTAAATGTAAAAAGTGATTACGATATTTTTACGTTTTATGTAAAATCTTATACTGTTTTCATATAACTGTTTAAGTGATTTTCATCCGACAACTTCCGATCTGATCAGGGAAAAATAGAGGGTAACACCGGGGTTTCCACTAATGTAAATAAATCGCGAAGGCACGGCGGTCGCTAATAAGTAGCATTATGCCAGCTTACATCCAGCCAAGCCACGCTAACACCACGAAAGCTTCACCCACCTTCAGCTCTTTGGAGGAATCCGACGCAGCCCACATCTCCTTCGGCAGTGCCAAAAGTATCGAGTATCGCGAAAGCGCGATCCGCAATGCCGTTAAGAAATGGTTCGGCCCGCTCGAACTATTCGAGCCCAAAGCCCGCGCTGAAGAGCGCGCCCGGCATGAGGCCGTTCTGCTGACACTTCTGCGCCTGCACCGTGTGAGCTGCAATCTCGTCGCAGAGGAACAGCGCATCCCGGTTACCGAGTCGGATATCCACGCCGCGATCGTCGTCCTCAATCGCATCGCCATCACCGTCAAAAGTCCGCTCACCGCGATCATCAGCTTTTGCGAAGCCCGCGCCGTACGCGAAAAAAATCCCCGCGCCAATCAGCTCGATCCGCTTCAGCTCCGCCACCTGCTCTCTTTTCATCAGGACATCCCGCATGAGGAACTAAACGCCATCGACATTCAGAACCTTCGCGCCGCCTGTGAAAAAGGCTCCACCGAAGAGATTCAGTTCTGGTTCGAGACGATCACCCGGCACGCCCACGCCCTGCCGATGGGCGCGCCCCAGTTCCTGCGCCAGTTCGCAGTCGATCTTTGGAACGCCGGTCACAGCGAGTTCCTTCAGCCCTACGCCACAGAACTATCCGTTATCGACTCAGCAATGTTCGGTTCGCTCGGCTGGGAAAACTCCCGCCTCTTCTTCTCCATCTTCAAGCGCATCCACGGCTCGGCCTGCCGCGCAGCCTCGGCCTATCTCGACCGAGAAGATATCGATAACGCGATCGAGATCTACCGGCAGCTTGGCGATAACGACCAGGTCGTGCATTTTCGCGCCCTCTCCACCGCATTCGATCCCAAGGAACTGCGCAGGCTCGAGCGCACCATTCTCGCTGCCTCCAAGGAAGGAGGCTCACGCGTCCGCAAAGCCCTGCCCTCGCCCGTCACGCTGAAAAAATCCGTGCATTTCCCGACCGGCCCGGACATCTCGCGGATATTCGAGCTTAAGCACCCTCAGACCGCCAGCTAAGCCGTAACGATGCAGTGAAGCATAATCTCCAGCGAAGAGCGATGTGCAGAAGGTGGAGCCCGATTTCCCCATCGGGCTTGATCGAAGCCGCTCCCAAACCAGCCCGATAGAGACAACGGGCTCCACCCTCAACGACATCGTTACGGCAACGCATCAAGCGCCATGCGCCGTGGCAGCTCGCGAACACGAGTCACGCCCAGAACGCTATCGTTTTTCTCTGCGTCCTTTGCGACCTCTGCGGTTAAATTGCGTTTCGAGCGACCACACTTCCGCCCTCGCGTTTAGTGCATAAAAAAGCCCGGCGTTTTAAGCCGGGCTTGAAATTCAGGCCTTGGTAATCGCTCGCGTGTGTATCCAGAACCGAGATACGACAAGCGTATCGCGCTTCAGATCGTAGCCAAACTCCGTGTCGATCACCTGCCAGTTGACCGAGTTGTTGTTGTTGGCACCAGCCGAGGCGAGCGAACGTAAACGCTGCCATTCACGTACGGCGAGCAGGCGGGCCGAGACAAACGCGTCCTCGATCGACCGGTAGACGCCACAGGCTTGTGTCTTCTGCATCGGTTTACCGTCCTCGGTCGGAACCAAGGAGAAATGAAGAACCGCATACTCTTCTGGATCGAATGGCGTGTCGTTCATACGAGGCATTATTGAGCGGGAACTGTGCCAGTTGAGCTTCGAGCTGCAAGAAGGTTCAGCGCGATTTGGCGAAAAACTCCCAGCAGAGAATCGCCGCAGCGACCGATACATTGAGCGACTCGACCCGGCCACTACCCGGAATCGTCACGAGCGCAGCACACGCCTTCGCCACTTCCGGCGCGAGCCCATGTTCCTCGTTACCCAACACAAGCGCTATCGGCCTGGCGTCGCCGGCCTTCCGACTTTGGAAAAAATTCTTCAACAACTTCGCGCCCACGACCGCCGTTCCGACCACACAGTAATGCGGCGCCAGCTCCCGGCAAAAAACCGCGAGATCCTTCACGCACAAAATCTCCACGCTCTCCATGCCGCCCTCGGCCACGCGGTGCGCGGCTTCGCCCGGCAAAGCCTGTTGCGGATGATGCGGCACGATAATGTGGTTCACGCCAAAAAACGCCGCCGTGCGCGCGATCGCGCCGAGGTTGTGGGCGTTGCCGATCCGGTCGAGCAACAACAACGGCGCACGTTCCCGCGCCCAGGTCCGAAGCTCGTCGGGCGTCGGCGCGCGCAAAGCCCGTTGCTCCACGATCGCCACGATGCCGCCGTGATGCCCCGTGCCCGCGATTTTTTCCAACTCGGGTGCCTCGACGCAGCGGTAAACTTTCCGCGCAGCCGCGAGCGCCTTGCACATCGCGCCGATTTTTCGCCCAGTCGCGTAGTCGAAGAAAAGACGTTTGATCGAGCCAGGGTCGGCTTTGAAGCGAGCCTGAACCGCTCCCAATCCACAAACAGGAATTTCTTTGGTCTTCATACGTTGACCTCTCCGACAATCGTGAACTCTTCGCGGTCGTGATAAAGATGGCGGATGCGCAAGCCGCTCGTGCGCGTGGCCAGCACGCTTCCGGGCGCGGCGATCTCGCGCAACAACGCCACCGGATCGACCCGCCCAAATTTCAAAATCACCACGAAGCGTCGGCACCAGCCTTGCGCGATCCACGGTTCGATCAGATTGCGCATCACGTGGTGCGGCTCTTCGACCAAGTCGCACAACAACCAGTCGATCACCTCGCCCGCAGCCGGTTGAAAACGAAACGCATCTTCGCGCCGATGCTCGATCAGCGGATTATCCAATGCGCCGCCTTTGAGCGGGCCGTTGTCGACCGCGATCACGCGCGCACCACGCTTCGCCGCGCTGTAACTCCAACCGCCCGGCGCCGCGCCGAGATCAACCACCGTCTCGCCCGGCACTGGCTCGCGACCGAGAATAATGTACGATTCCTCGATCTTTAAGTACGAGCGCGACGGAGCGAGCGTATCGTCCGCCATGCGCCGTTGACCGCCGAAGACACATTCGCGCGACACAAATAACCGGCCGAAATCGGCAAAGAAAATGAACAGCCCGCGTGCCGTCGCCACACCGCGCGGCTTGTCGGAAATCGCGAGCTTCGAAACGCGCGACATGCGCTTGCGCAGGAGTTCACCCAGCGCTTTTTCAACGCCATCGACCCGCCGCCCCAGTCCGTCCAGCGCCGCAGCCATGTCGAAAATCAACGGCCACTGCGCCTCGAAGCGTTCGTCTTTAGCCGAACCGAGAAAATACTCTAAGATTTTTGTCGCAAGCCCGTTGACCGTGTCGGCTTTGATCTCGACCGGATTGAGCATCACCGTGTGCGCGAAACACAGCTCGGGCAGACGCGCACCAACCTGTTCCGCCCGCAACCAGCCACCGCCCAATTCGGCCGCCACGATTCCATGCAGGCGCAGCTCCTTTTCGAGGTTGGGTTCAAATCCGGACTGGCAGCGGATAATCATGCGCTTTTCAACGTGCCAAGCCCGGCCCGCGCGGCGAGGATAAATCGCCCTTCAGGCCGGACGACTTGCACTTCGACACCGAACCGATGCCCTGCTCACCTGTCGAACAACCCCACACCCACTTATGAAAACCGCTATTTTTATCTTTCTCGTTGGAGCTGCCGCCGGTGCTTTTGGCTTCTACTATTTTCAAGAACAACGCACCGCCGCCGCCGCGAAGCCCGCACCAGCCGAGGTGAAACCAGCCGCCGAACCGGCCCACGCAAATCCCACGCTTTCCGAGCGCGCACGCGAAGAAGCCAAAGCGGCTAAAACGGCCATCGCGACCAAGCTCACCGACTGGCATCTCACGCCCGACGAGATCGGCAACGACATCGCACGCACCGGCGAAGTTGTGCGCACCAAGGCCCAGGCCGTCGGCGAAAGCATCGCTGGCGCCACTTCGAACGCTCGCATCGTCACCACGATCAAAACCAAATACGCGCTCGAAAAGGAACTCTCCGCCCGCGCCATCGAAGTGGAATGCGACAACGGCCAGGTCACCTTGCGCGGCACTGCCGCCAGCCACGCGCTCATCGCCAAGGCCGTCGCACTCGCGCTCGACACCGACGGCGTCACCCAAGTCACCGCGAAACTCACGGTCGTTCCCGCGAAAGATTAAGGAGTGTCCTCAAACACGGGTTGTCATTCTGAACGAAGTGAAGAATCCAGTGGGACAAAGCCAAACCTCGCGACGTTATCGCACTGGATTCTTCGCTGATGCTCAGAATGACAAAGTTTAGTTTATGGGTTTGAAGACACGTTCTAAACAACGCTGCGAAAATTCGTGACGCCTGCGGCTGCTTTTTCTCTTTAACCCGCGCGCACGTTCCTCAGATTGCACGCATGCGCGTGCTCCTCGCGTTCGACAAGTTCAAGGAAGCGCTCACCGCTCACGCGGCGTGCGAGGTCGCGGCCCGCGCGCTACGCGACAAACATCCGGACTGGGAATTCGACCTTTGCCCGTTGAGCGATGGCGGCGACGGCTTCGAAGAAGTTCTCAGCAGCACGGTCGAAGGAAAATATTTCCCAGTCGAGGTCACCGGCCCGCGCGGCGGCCATGTTGAAGCCGGTTTCACGCTTGTATCGGAATCTCAAATACCAGCAGCCGTCCGCGCCCAGCTCACGTTCGCCGCTCAAAGCGAAGCCGCCTCGTCGCTTGCCGTCATTGAGATGGCCACGGCCAGCGGACTCGCCCTGCTCACCCCGAGTCAGCGCTCGCCGTGGCAAACGACCTCGCGCGGCACCGGCCAGCTCATCAAGGCCGCTGCCGAACAAGGTGCTCGCGCTATTCTGCTCGGCATAGGTGGCAGCGCGACGCATGACCTCGGCCTCGGCGCACTCTCGGCCCTGGGCCTGGAATTTCGCAACGCCAGCGGCTCAGCCATCCGTCCGCCCGTGCCCGCGCATTGGGATCAAATCGTAACAATCGACGGCGCTCTTTCCCCAACCATTCCACCGATCCATATCGCGTGCGATGTCAGCAACCCCCTGCTCGGCCCGTCGGGAGCGGCCACTGTATTTGCCCCGCAAAAAGGTCTGCATGCCGACGAACTGCCCGCGCTTGAAGCCGCCAGCGAACGCATGGCTCAACTGTTATGCGCGCATTGTCATCAACCGCAGACGCTCCCCGGCACCGCTGGCGCTGGCGCAGCAGGCGGAACCGCGTTCGGCTTCATCTGCGCAGCTCGCGCACGACTTTTGCCGGGCTTCGCCCTCGTCGCCAGTTGGCTAAATCTGGATGCGCGTCTCGCCGCCGCAGATCTGGTGCTGACGGGCGAAGGCCGTTTCGACTCGTCGTCGCTCGGAGGCAAAGGCCCCGGCGCGATTATCACCCGCGCGCTCACCGCACGTAAACGCGTACATTTATTCGCTGGCCAGATCGGTTCACCGACCGCCCACGACCTGCTCACACTGCACGAAATCACACCGACCGATGTGCCGCTCGAACGCGCACTGCTCGACACTCCGGCTTTTCTCAGCAGCGCACTTCAGCGAGCGTTGTAGTTTTCCGCAAAAAATTCACCGGCTCATCCGCTTCGCGCTCGACCGCACACCGTGCATCCCCACATTCGAAAACCGAATGCGCAGATTTTTTCGCCTCCTTTGCACCACGCTGTTTCTTGCCGTGCTCTCGGCGGTATTTACTGCGTGCGCCTCTGATACCAGCGCCAAGAAAAAGGCCAGGCTCAAAACCGCCAGTTCTCCGCATTCCGCGCCCGCCAACGGCGCCGACAAAAAAAAATCCTCCCCGGCCGTCGTCCAGGGCCCGGCGCTGGTCGTGCCCAAGTTCGAACTGATTTTCCCCGTCATGCTCGGCATCGACGTGCTCGCGGCGGACAACTTCGCCCCCATCGCAGGCAAACGCGTCGGCGTGCTCACCCATCCTGCCGGTGTTAGCCGGTTCGGGGTTCCCACCGTCGAAATTCTTCGCAAGGCAACCAACATCAAACTCGTCGCCCTCTTCGGCCCTGAGCACGGCATCTACGGCGACGTTTCCGCAGGAGAAAACATACCAGACACCATCGACAAACGCACCGGTTTACCCGCCTACTCGCTTTACGGAAAAAACCGCAAACCCACCAAGGAACAGCTTAAGGGCATTGATGTGCTCGTGATCGATCTGCAGGACATCGGCGTGCGCTCCTACACCTACAACGTGTGCATGAAGTACGCGATTGAAGCCTGTTTCGAAAACAACGTGGCCGTCATCGTACTCGACCGACCCAACCCGCTCGGCGGCCTCAAGGTCGACGGTCCCATCCTCGACCCCGAATGGATGAACACCGGCGTAGGGGGATATCAAATACCTTACGTCCACGGTCTCACCATTGGCGAACTCGCCCGCATGGCCGCATCCACCCCCGGCTGGCTTGCGGTCCCGGAACCCGTGCGCCAGCGCGGGCGTCTCACGATCATTCCCATGCGCGGCTGGCGGCGCGGCATGCGCTGGCCCGAGACCGGCCTCCGCTACTCCCCAACCTCGCCCAAGATCCAGGATTTTCCCGCTGTCGTCGGCTACGCCATGACCGGCCTCGGCTGCCAGATTGGCGGCTTCAAACACGGCGTCGGCGAACAATTTCCCTTCCGCGGCATCTCTTATAACGGCCTGCCGACCGACACCCTGCAAAAAGAACTCGATGCGCTGCACATCCCCGGCCTCGTCTTCCGCAAGATCACCGTAACCGACAAACAGGGCCGCCCCGCCAGCGGAATCTACGTCGAGGTCGTGGACTGGAACGCCTGGCGTCCCACCGAGCTTAGCTTCCAGCTCATGCGCCTCACCTGCAAGCTCACCGCCAAAAACCCATTCGCCACCGCCAATGGCATCCAGTCCCGCAGCTTCAACATCCACACCGGTTCGACCGAGTGGTGGAACGCCCTGCGACGCGATGGAGCCCGCGTGGACGTTGAGCTCTTCCTCCGCCTCTGGCAGCAGCGCGCCCAAGCTTACCAGCAACAAACCCGCCCGTTCTGGTTGTACAACTGATTTTAACCAGGCCAGCCAGCAAGCCGGCCCTGCCGTCAGGCCAAATCAGGTTTTTTTGAAGGACTTTAGGTCACCATGGTGTTACGCTGGTTGCGGATAAGAACTCCATCCTTCTTCGCCGTGGTACCCTTCCTTTAAAAACCAACGCGTCCGATCCGCCATGCAACCGCCCAAAGAACCTCTCGATAACCTGCTCGACCGTTGGGGGCAGTCCACTCCCTCGTCCGAACCGCTAGAATCCGAAGTCTGGCGCCGCATCGCCGCCGCCGATAATCCCGACAACGACAGCCCCGAAGTCGCGCTGGGTTTCCTGGCCCGCATCAAGGCCGTGTTTGCCCGCCCGTCATTCAGCATCGCTTTCGCCACCGCCTGCGTACTGCTCGGCCTTTTCCTGGTAGAGTTGCGCAACTCCCGCCAGCAAGCCCAACACAATCTCCAACTCGTACAAAGTTACCTGCGCCTTGTCGATCCACTCCTCGCCTCCAATCCGGGCGCTACCGATCCACATGCCAGCGACAATCTCGACGCGCTGCTCACCTGGATGAAAAACGATCTCCAGCTCAACGACCAGCAACTCGCCCGCATCAAGAACGTCCACCAACAGCGCAGCCCCCACCTGCTCGCCCTGGCCAGCCAGGTGGCGCAGATGCAGCAATCCCTGATCCAATTCGAAAACGAACGCGCCTCTGACGGCCGGGTGGATTTCCTCGAATTTGCCCGCTTCGTCGAACAACGCCGCAAACTCGATCTCGAGTGTAACGAGTCCACCCGTCGCCTCATCGCCGAGTCCTCCGACGTGATGACGCCCCAGCAGCGTGAGCAATACCTCCAGCTTCTCGATCCAGCGCTCAAAACCACGGGCGGAGGCTCGCTCTAGAAGAGCGGCCCCGGCCCCCTTTCAGTGACCCCTTACCCCGACAACGACAACACCGACCTCCATGCGCTTCAGCACGGTGACGACACTGCGCTGAACCGCCTGATGACTCGGTGGCAGAAACCGCTCTTCGCTTTCGCGTGGCGCTACCTGCACAACACGGCCGATGCCCACGATCTGGTCGCTGAGGTTTTTGTGCGTCTCTACCAACAAAACCAACGTCTAGCGCCAGACACCCGACTTTCCGCGTGGTTGTTCACCATCCTCTCCAACCTCTGCCACAACCACCACCGCTGGCGGCGGCGGCATCCCGCAGTCAGTCTCGATGCGACCGAACAACACGACGGAACCAACGGCACGCCCCTGGCTAACGCCGTGCCGCACGACAGCCCGACGCCCGACCGCACGCTCGAACACACCGAAGCCCTCGCCGCAATGGCCTCCGCCATCGACCGGCTTCCCCACGAGCTCAAGACCACACTTTTACTGCACCACTACGAACACCTCGCCTATCGCGAGATCGGCAAAATCACCGGCTGTTCGGAACGCGGCGTTGAAACTCGCCTGTATCGAGCCCGCCAATACCTGAAAGCCGAGCTCACCCCCTTCCTCCGCGAAACCGTGCCGTCATAAGCACGTGAAGTAGCAAAGGATAAGAATGGTGTCCTGTAGAAGCGCAACCTTGCCTGCGTCCTTTCCTCAAACCACGTACTTGGGCGCAACAAGATCGCGGCCCTACAAAAAAAACCGGTTCGTTCCAGTGTTCCTGAGTTCCAGATTCTAAATTATTTTCCAGCCGACGCCGGATTGAGCTGCACATCAACCATCAGGTCGGAAGCGATCTTCTCCAATTCGCCGCGTAGTTGGGTGAGCGATACATCGGGCGGCAACAGCACGGAAATGCGCGCCTGAAAAAGCATTGAGCCATCCATCGGCGCGTTGACCCGGTCCGAAGAAAGCTCTTCGACGTTGACGTGGTACTGCGCAAGAATGCGCGAGATCTGGTGAAGAATGCCGGGGCGGTCCTGACCGACGAGTTCGAGCACGGCCACCGTGCCCCGCGCCGCAGAAGAAACTGAAGCCTCTTTGCGGGCCGAGATGTGCAGACCGTCTTTCTCCAGCTTCGCCAGAGTGGCGAGCAGACTGTCGCTTTTTTCCGACGGCACCTCGACACGCACGATACCGGCAAATTGTCCGCCGAGCCGACACATGCGGCTTTCCAGCCAGTTGCCGCCGTGATCGACGACGTTTGCAGTTACCAGTTCAACGAGCCCCGGGCGATCCGGGCCGATCACAGTCATGACGAGGGTTGAAAGCATGCCGCCAACTTGGACTGCTCCGCCGCCGTCGTCAGGAAAAATCGCTGCAAGTTTTTAGCTAATGCCAATGACCCTATGCTTTTATACTAAAGTTGATCGTGGCTGGTCTGAATTTTACAGAAGAAAACGAAGGTAACGAAGAGATCCAGGAAGTACCAGCAGGCCTTCGTTCTCTTTGTTATCTTCTGTTCAAAGTCTGATAGCTTGGGGCTGTTGGTATAAGCCGTATCCATGCAATGGAGCCACCGATGCACACTGATAAACACAGATGCCCCGGAGGATTGTTTTAACGCCGTGCGAGAATTTTCCTATTTAACCAGACCGTGAGCGATCTGATCGCCAATACCCCTGACGTTGTTTCTGCCCCAATCTGTGCTCATCGGTGTTCATCTGTGGCTCCCAACTGAGTGGTTCCAGCTTAGCACTCGCCACCCAAGCATCGCGGCTCAATGCCACTCCTACAACCACCGGCATTTAGCCAACACTCGCTCAATCCTCCTCCAGCTTGCTGGCAAAAAGCGGCACATACATCAGAAGCACGATGACGGCAGTCGTGAAATAGTTCAACGCATCCGCATATGATAAAAGAAAAATGGCCATGATACCCGATCCTTCGGCCATCGCCAAACCGACGACGTAGATCGGGAGGACCTTAATCAGGGATTTCAACCTTGGTAGCAGCAGGAAACGCACCGCCACAGAGATCACCAAGGGAATCAGCGGAACGAACCGCAAGACTTCCCCCCCGTGTCGGCCACTACCGCTGATTTACGGCCAAGAAAAACATAGACCATGCAGAGGCCTGATATAATCGCAAACCACAGTATCCAGAGTACGAGCTTTTTGGGATTCATGTGCGTAGTACTGCGCCGCATTCGAGGTATTGGAGTAGATCCATAATGAGAGTTTTCCCGGAGAAAGTGAATCAGCAGGTCAGCGTTGCAGATCGCCCCGATTAACAGCTTTCACTTTTGAATTAGAACAGGAGTTCCAACATTGATGATCTTATAGAGCGTTTCTATATCTGCATTTTCTAAAGCAATACAGCCCCAGGTCCAATCAGAGGCAGTACCGCAACCATGAATCATAATCTCGCCGCCAAGCGACGTATTCCATGGCGGCACCTGCTTACGTTGATTCGCCAGAAGTATCTTTTTGTATTGTGCCTCCGATATCAATCCAGCCGCCAAACCACGCTTGGCGTCATCTGCATTCGGATAACTAAGCCCAAGCGATAAATAAAAACGGCTTTTATTGTTCTTCGAACAAACGTAATAGGTCCCTTCCGGAGTTTTCCTATCACCCTCAATTTGCTTCGACCCCACCGGAGAAGTCCCAAGCGCAATCTTGTAAGAATTCAACCGCACTACTCCGTCGAAAACCTCAAGTGTCCTGGCCGCCTTGGAGACAACAATCGAATACGAAGCCTCAGCAGCGACGCCATGAACCGTCGCCATGAGAAGCAGAGCAATCAGTAGATGTTTGGTTATAATCCGCACGATATAATATTTTCTGAATTTAATAGGAATTATCCGCGCTGTCTAGAAATCTGCGTGCCTCTGTGCAATCTGCGAAACAAATCCAGTGCTGAACCGATATAGCAGGTAGAACCAAAGCGGCAGAGTCTTTCCGCAGATGAACGCAGATGAATACCGATTCAAGAAACAGAGGCGAAACATGTTTTCGTGCGATATTTTTACTTGAGCGGAATACACGGTGTCGTTTTAGAGAGAATCCTGGAGTCCAAGATACAGGACGTGCTGCATCCCAGGAAATACATAATAATATCAATCCAGCTGAAGCTCGTCCCCATAAGGACACTAAGCAGGCCTCCTCGACGCAACCCAAGAGCGTCAGATAGATGAAAATATTGAGTAGCCTCGACGAGGCAGGAAAAGACAAACACCGCGACAGCAAGTGTAAGCGGTTTATCATCACGAAACCCCTTGATGAGATGATAAAGCAGAATCACCACTAGGAAATCACTGAGGTACGACCGGATAAATCGAACGTCCGCAAAGACCGTCCCCACCAAGATTTCGGCAGCGAAGACAAGCAGGGCAATCAGCAGATGTTTGGTTCTGAGCCGCACGATGAGGATAGTGTTTCTTTTCCGAACGTTAAGTCCAGCGCGCCGGGTCAGGTCGAGGTTTCTCCCGTGACCGCTGCCGCATCTACCCGGTTGGAGGTTTCTTTGTGGTTCCCGATTTTGACTAAACCATGCAAGTAGCAAGCGCCGATAGCGGCACTCACTAAGGACGTAAGTACTACAAAAACCATTCTGCCCTTCAGTTCATCGAGATAGGTATCTTGAAACATCAAGAACGCCGGAACTCCGAGCAACCCTCGCACCAAGAAAAGCGTGGCTATAAGTATCAGCGCGGCACTCTGGAACGGTAAGCGGAACGCCCCAGTCGCTCCAAACACCCCGTACAAGCCGAAAAGTGCGAATATTAATGCAATGGCCGCAGTGGTTACTGCGTTGGAGTCAGATCCTTGCGCCGCCAAGCGCGCAGCTTCTTCGCCCGCGCCAAAAAACCGATACCAATCCGGTCCACCTATAATGATCAAAACGTGTAGGATAGAAACCAGGATACTCGCGAACCCGCCAAACAATAGAGGTTTCATTTATTTGGTCGTCGGCTCTGATGCCTCAGGCAAAATCAAGACTGCTTCCTCTTGTGAATCATTAGAAAGTTTCCGTCGGGATCTTTTACTACCGCCATTCGGCAAACAGGTGTCTCCTGCGCGTCCATCGCAAAAGCACAATCCTTCAGCTTCAGACTCGATATAGCAGCGTCGAAATCAGCAACCTCGAGGGCTATCGCACCGCCATCCTTTGAAGGTTTGAATAACGGCGCACCACAACCAATCGCCAGCGTTCCCTGCCCGATGTCGTATTCGACAAAACCCATATCGCCCTTGTCGAACACGCTCGTCGCCTTCAACCCCAGCACTCCTTCATAAAACTGGCGCCCTTTCGCCAAGTTTGAAACCGGAAGAACCGTAAATGCTATATTAATTGCATTAATCATAAAGAGTAGAGATAAGTTCTGCCTAAAAATTTTGGATCAGGAAGGACATCGCATCAAAAAAACGGCCACACACTGAGGCATTGCTTGATTTGGCATGCTCCATACGCATGGGCTCTCCTCATCGAGCTAACCAAGATGCCGCCTTTTGATTTTCTCGTACTCGCCAAGGTCAATTGCTCCAGCGTCGTAAAGTGCTTTGGCTTTCTTAATTTCATCAAGGCTACTGCCCCCACCGCTGTCGCCATCAATTCCGGCAATGCCTTCACCCCTCTTGTAGGATTTGTAGGCAAAATACCAACAAACCGGGAGCGATATTGGCCAAAGCGGAATAAAAAGGCCCAATATCAGTAGCATTAATGTGCTAAACTTTACGGTGTTTGCTTTTTCATTAGCCATAGGAAGATGTAGTTTTTACCGAACTGTGTCATGAATTCTTACCGCGCTTTACGGGAGAGAGTTAATATGCTGCCATGATGCAAGTCCATGGAAATTAGAGTATCCGACCGACCGGGTGCCACGGGATGAGGCTTGATTGAGCGGCGAGTGGTTGGGGATGTTTAGCATTGTTAAATCACAATGCTAAACACTGCGGCCTCACATTGCTTAGGATTGTGGGAGTGGTTTCCAGCTGGAGGGCAGCAGGTCGTCGAGTTTGTCCTGGTTGGACATTGCGGGCAGGCGGGTGAGCACGTCTTTGAGGTAGGCAAAAGGTTCGACCCGGTGTCGCTGGCACGAGACGACCAGCGAGTAAATGATCGCGGAGCGCTGGCCGGCGTCGGGGTGACCGATAAACAACCAGTTCTTCCGCCCAAGGGCGGAGGGTCTGATCGCGTTTTCAACCAAGTTGTTGTCGATGCGGGAGCGGCCGTGGTCACAGTGCGCGATCAAAACTGTCCAATGGTTGAGCAAATACGTGCAGGCTTCGCCCAGCGCAGACTTGGGCCGCACCTGTTCCCGCAGTTTAACCGCGCAGCGTTTGAGCAAACCCAGCGTCAGCCCAAAATAGCTGTGGCGCAGCGCTGCGCGTTTTGCCGGGCCGACGGCTTGCGCGTCCCAGGTTTTTTCAAAGTGGTAGAGCGAGCCGATCAGCCGAAGGATGAAGCCCGCTCGCACCGGGCTTTCCTCCAGCGCCTTGGTAAAATACCGCCTCGCGTGCGCCCAACAGCCCAGATGCACCGCGCCCGGGTTGTCCTTGGCCACGCTGGCGTAGGCCCCATAACCATCCGATTGAAGCAAGCCGGTGTAGCCGCGCAACAACTCCTGCGCGTGCGAGTGTTCGCGGCTCATGCGCCAATGGAAGACCACGTCGCCTTTGGGACGACCCAGGACCCACAAGTAACCTTGGGATGTTTTGCCGTCCTTGTCGGGGTCCTGGCAGCGGATCGGCGTCTCGTCGCCTGTACATAACCACTCGCCAGAAGCCTTTTGTGCATCTCGCGGTAAATGATCTCCAGCCAACCTGCGGCCTGCGCCACCCAGTCGACCATCGTCTGGCGCGGCAGTTGCACGCCCTGGCGCTCCCATTGTTTGGCTTGGCGGTAAAGCGGCAGGTGCTCGACGTACTTGGCGATCAGCACCCAGGCGAGCAGTCCGGCCGAGGCATAACCACCCGCCACCGGCCTCACGGGCGCGGGTGCCAGCAGCGGCGCGAGTTCACGGTTGGTCTTGTGCCGGTACTTCGGGCGCACGATCTCGCGCTTCACCAGCTGCGGCGGGACGATGTCGACCTCGAAGGTTCTTTCCTCGCCGATCTTTTCGTAATGCTGGGGCGCGGCTTTCACTTCCTCGGGGATGATCTCGATCGTTTCTTTCACCGGAAGTTTTTCAAAACGTTCCTGCGCGCTCACGCGCCTGGCCTCCTGTTTCACCCGCTCGTAGCTGACTTGCTGCACCGTGATTGCCTCGACACGTTTTTGCAGCAGGTCCAGGGCGAACGTCAGTTGGGCCTTGTCGATGGTTTCGCCCTGGCCGCCGCCGAAGAGCTTCTTTCTGAGCCACGACATCTGCAACTGCGCCTGCGCCAGCTCCTCTTCGAGGGACTGGATGCGCTGCATCGCCTGCTCAAGTGTCATCATGCAACGCGTTGATAGCAAGCGGCATGCCAACTATAACCACTGGCTATCTTTCGTACCAGGCCTTGCGCAGGCCGTCCTTGAGTTCGATGCCGCTAACAAGCATCGAGAGCGCCTCCGGCGTGAGCGAGAGCTTGGTCTGCGCGCTCGCACTTTGCGGCCACGAGAAGCGGCCTTTTTCCAGGCGCTTGGCCAGAACCCACGCGCCGGTGCCGTCCCAGTAGAGGATTTTAAGCCGGTCGCGGGTCTTGTTGATAAACACAAACATCGCGCCGCCCTTGGGATCCTCCTGGAGCTTTTCCGACGCCAGCCCCCAGAGCCCGTTAAACTGTTTGCGCATGTCGATCGGTTCGACTGCCACGAAGATTTTGACCGCCGCAGGTATCGCCATCATCGCTTCAGGCCCTCAACAGGTGCACCAACCCGGCCAGTTCGTCCGCCCGGCTGCCGCGCAGAAGCGTGCCGTCCGCCAAAACCACCTCCAAGGTGTAGCCGCCCGACAAGCTCGGAGCCGACACCTCGGCAAAACGCACCGTTGGTCTGGCCAGCGCTTGCATGTGCCGGCGCTTATGCAGCCACCACACCAGCGTGCTGTACCGGATGCCTTCCTTCCTGGCGTAGTCTCTTTGCGTCAGCCCGCTCTTCTCGTAGCCATCGACGATGCGCCGCTTGCGCTCCTCGTCGTAGAGCCGGTGCCCTCGCTTGTCGCGCTTCTTCTCTGCGGTGATGACTTCGGTGCTGATCGCTTCCATCCCGCCATCCTACATCCTTTCTTCTTCCCTAACCAGTGGGTACCCGGACGGTCGGATACAAATTAGAGGCCTATTCTAGTGATTGTATCATATAGATTGGGCAGAGCCGATCAGATCGAAAGAACTATTTCAATTTCCACAGGAACGCTGGGGAATAGCCCTAAGAACGCCTTGCGGCCTATACTCTAATCACCCAATTATACATCTTCTTTCTTCGCCTCAGCCAACATCATTCCGCCCTGAGAGCTAACTGCAGCTCCGAGAATGGACCGATGCAAATCACGATCAGCTGCGTTGATATCCTCGATACGATAAAGCGACTCTTCATCCTTATACTTAAAGAACTGCACCTCTCGGGCACCAATAACCTTAGCAAACAAGAAATTCGGGAAGCTATCCCGATAATTTCTATACTCCTTAACGGCTAGATGCTGCTTCTCTATGCGGGCCCTTAAATAGCCTTCAACTTCGTTGATATCGTGCTGAACTTTATTTTGGCTTTCATCGGCTTTGGTTCCAGCACTGCTTGTGGCAACGATAGGGAGCGCTGGGGCCATATTCGGCTGCGACTGACCAGAAATTACGATATTAGCGTCCGGCCTCAGCGCTTTCATTCTTAGCTCATGATCTTGGTAATCTTTTGCTATGATCCGCGCCCGCAGTAACAAATCGCGTCTATGACCAAGCGCAGTATTTATGTCAGCGTCGAGCGAGTCCACCTCATTATAGAGCACCTTGACTCGATTGAATCGCTTAATTGTCATGCGAATCAAAATCAGGATCGCAACGGCCCAAGCGATCCACTTTGTGATGGTGATAATTTCTTGATCTGTAGTAGGCATGGTTACTTCCGGCTAGCAGCAGGTATGTTGGTCAAAGATGTTGAAGTGGTGTTTTACCGATTTGCCTGCTTACTTAGGCTCAAGGGTCTTCTCCAGGTCTTCGCGAAGTACCGCACTTGCTTTCGGCTCCAGCACCGGATCGCTCCATGGCTCCACTTGCAGAGCTTTGACGACTGCCCTTACACTTGTCGCCTCTCCGTCTTCCTTTATGACAACAATAACGTACCGCGTGCCCGTTTGCTTCCAACCCCCACTAACAGATATTACTGTCGTTATCTGCCCCGTTTCTTTGCTGGCGGCCTCGATTGTCTGCCCCTGCTTTTCAAGGTAGGTGAGCACGGTTTCATAAACCACATCGTGCTTTTGTTGGACAGTGAAAAGCTCTCCTCCGCTAACGTGCTTCGGCTTTTCTGACTCTGCCCGTATGCGAGCCTTTCGCTCGCTGCGGTTTTCGGCCAAGATACTGGGCAGGAACAATACTAATGCAGTAATAATGAGCAATAGTGTCTTCACGGAGTTACTATTATTTAGTTTTTTCTCCAACGACAGTGCCGTCCCGCAATTTCATGGTGACCTTATTGATCTCAATAAATACCACCTTGTTTGTACTATAGTTCAACTCTTTCTCTTTCGACGAAATAAGCGCCCCCTCAACTGTTATAGAAACCTCGCGATTACGCTGCAAGCTGCTGGAAAGCCCCTTAGCGGTCGCCATGTCGACCGGCACAAGTGAAAAATCTGAAGCGTTACTGAACATCACAGCATAACCACGATTGAAGGGGATGAACGTGCTTTCAGAAAACCCTGACGGGAATCCTTTGGCCTTAAAATCATACGCCGCCAACTGTGCTCCAATCACAATCATCCAGGTTTTCGTGGTTTTTGCTTCAGCTACTCTTTTGTCGATTACGGGCTCAATTTTCTCAAACAGCTCGTGAGCAGTAAATTCATCTGGGGCATTCCTGTAATCATTGGAAAGTATCTTCGCCAAAGTCTCTTTCGGCGTGGGGATTTCAGCCTTCACTTCGTAAACAAATGGCGCGTTGTCGTCGGAAAGGCGAACTGCCTGCGCGTTTGCACAAGCAATGGTTGCTAATATGATAAACGGGAGTGAATACACTTTCATTGGATTATGTTTTATTTTTAGCCTAAAATCGAAACCTAGCGACCTGTATTTTTTGATGACATTCTATATTATTACAATGGACGTACGTCGACAGTCCAGCCCGCCTGCCCCCACCTCGCATCCGCAACCTTCACTAATTCATCCCAAAGCATACGGGCAGCAATGAGATCATTTCCAGCATCTGCGACTTGGTCTTCATCTGTACTTGTATTCTGAAGAACCATTAGGCACTGCATTCGATCCTGAATAGCCTTCATGATCGTAAGGAAATCATTCTTAGAAAGAGATAACGTGATATCCATATAGTTAAGCAGACTTCTTCCAAATCTTTGCAGCATGGCAAACCATCGAACCAAGTAAGCCCTTATACATATCGGCTGGCATCTCGAATGCGGGAACAATCATGTAATGACCAGGTTTGTCAGAGCACAATCGTAAGCCCTGAGGCAGTGGAGCTCCCTTGGAGAGACGCCAGACCCAGCCAGTAATGGGCTGCTTGCGGAACTCTTCGTCTGTGTACAGGCTGATCCCGCGATTATTTGCTTGAATCATAGTGACTCCATTAAGCGGATAAGTGTCCACTTCGTCACTGCGAACGTGAACAAAACGCGGGCCGTTACTATTACCAACCCGGAAGAGCTCTTCCGGGTTAATGTACCAGTACTTATCGTTTTCCATATGAAGCAGGATTTACCAACCGTATTATTCACCCTGGCCGCGTTTGACAGAGGTGTTTGATGTCCGGCCGTGGTGCTGGCCCATGGAAATTTCGATGGGCGGTTTTCTGGTTCGGAACATTAGGGGTCTTCCGCGCGGGTTTAATGGGCTGTAATGATGTGGCGGCTTTTTGCGGCGGTGTCGAGGCATCAGCAGCGCCTCGATGCACGCCCTCCACGCAATCAGTAGATCTTACGCTGCAGCTTGGTACTGGCTTATGGTTTCACCCGGTCTGGAACAAACCGCCGCAGATTCTATTTATTGGATATGTTAGCAGGTTCCTTTTGGGCAGATCAGGCAGGCAGCGGGAGCACAAGCTGTCGGCAAACTTGCTCGCCGATTCAAGGCAGAACTGAGCCAGCGCTGGTAACGAGCACGATGCGGCAGGGCAAATACATCGCTATTCCCAGCGAGGAGGATAGCATTACAGAAACCGCCAGCGCTTACTGCGCCGTCGTCCAGCCTTATGAATTCCAAACCAACTGCCGTTCAGAAAATTAAACCTAAGCGTCCGACGATGGCCGGCGAATGTGCCAGGATATTGGTTAGTCGCAATCTGATCGCGGCCGAGGACATGGCCTTGATCGAGGAGGTAGCCGAGCGTTTCTCAGGTGCGGAAGACTCCATCACCAGCGAGTTGTCTCGGCGTTGCCTGATCCCGGTGGAATGCGAGTCGATCGTGAAAGAATTCATCAAGCGGACGGTGAAGCGGTATTATTTAAAAACCTGCGGCCTGACGGATGAAGAACTCGGAAGAACTCTCGGGGTCGATACGGCACTCGCCCATCGCATCTTGAACGGTACCGCAGAATTGACGCCTGAGCATATCAAGAAGCTCGCCGCTTAACGGCCCGATTTCCTCCTGGCTCGGATGTACGCCGAGCGCCGGACGCAGCTCAGGTCTTGAGCCTTAACCATACGGCAGAGGGTGGAGCCTGTTGTCCCGAACGGGCTGGTTTGAGAAAGGCTCCAATTAAGCCCGATGGGACATCGGGCTCCACCTTCGGCACGTAGATTCCCGCCTTCCTTACTCCGGCTCGGCGGTGCCTTCGACGACCCAATCCTTTGCCTCTGGCACTTGTTTAAAGAATTCGAGAAGCGCAGCACTCAGATGCTCGGCGTAGCGGGAATGTGCGCCCATGCCGGTGCGGAGTTCGGCCTCGTAGATAAATTTGTCCGCGTGCGTGCTGTGCTCGAAGGGCGTCTGAGCGCCAAGCAGGAGCGAATAAACGTAAGCCGGAGACCCGCGTTGCATCAGCTCACGCGTGAGGTCTGCTTGCTCATTTAGCAACGCCGCATGATCCGTATGTTTGATCTCCGGCGGCAGGTAGAAACCGGCCTGAATGAGAGGCGTATATCGGTGGCCGGTGCGATGACGGTTGAGGTCGCGGAGCTCCGCCACAGCCATGTTGTTCCAGGCAAAGGTCACCCGCATACGACGGGTGGCCGCACCTTGATAGGCATAGCGATTAGTTCGGTGGCGCAACGCCTCGGAGAGCGGCTGTGTCTCAGCGAGGAAGGGCGGCGTTGCACGATCCACGTGGACCCACACTTCATCGGCTAGCGGCGCAATCGAGAGGCGTTCGAGTCCAAGTTTGAAACTCACCGCCAATTCCTGCCGCGCCTGCTCCTCATAGGATTTTTCAGCAACGCTGTGCCGCATGAGTCGGGGTGAAATTTTCAGCAACACATCGCGAATCGCTTTAGCCGCAGCACGGGCTTCAAGCTGCGGAAGTGAGTCGAGGTGCTTCACCGTCTGTGCCCACATGCGCGAGCTCTGCACAAGGCCGAGATTCGTGCGTGTGGCGAACGGGATAAAGTAACGCGCACGGTCCAGCGCGTAGTTTTTGCGCAGGCGGGTGACAACCGCCGGTGTCGCGGCAGGAGGCAACCGGACCAACTCAGGATTCGCCAGAGCCGCCGCATCAAGGCGCGCGTATTCAGAATTGTAGGACGCAAAGGCTTTCGCCTGCAAAGTCTGCCAGCGACGAATCAAATCGTCGGGCATGCCGATCTCCGCAGCCGTCGGGAGATTCGACGCATTCATCGTGATATAGCGCGTGCTCGACTCCTGGCCGTCAGCCATCTGCGAGATTTCGAAAATTTTGTACGCGAGCCACATCGAGACATCATCGAGCGCAATGGCCAGCCCGCCGGTAAGACCTCCGATCGAAGCATGTCCGTAGTCCACGAACTTCAGGATGCGGTCAATCGAGGCGTCGGGGTTGGCAAGGTCGACTTTTTCGAGAATAGCTGCGAGGCCGTCGTTACTGCGCGAATAGCGCGCGAGGACCGAAGCAAGCAGCTCAGGCGTGACCTTGGGCAGATCAGAAGCGGAGGGAGGCGGGACAAGGGCGAGTCCGGTGACTTTCATGCGGCGTGCAGTAGGTTTCGCGCAAAGCGAGTGCCACGCCAAGCACGAAGCAGGAAATATTGGACACGTGGGGATTGCCCAAGGTTGGGCTTGTTGCCATCTAACGCGCCGGTTGGATTTGAATCGAAGGCTGCGCCTTAGGGATAAGCCGACCAACCCTCAGAAACGCACGTTCAGTAATGCAGCGTCGCCACCCACGCCATCAGTGGTGCCTGATAAAGACCGAGCAGCACAGAAGCGAACGCGAGCGTCGCAAGTACCGCCGTCATCGGAGCATTGATCGCGATAGGCGAAGCCTTGGATTCAACGGCATCGGACCGGTTTGAGAAATACGCCGCTTTGATCCAGCCAAAGTAATAGTAGATCGACATCACTACACCGGCAATCGCGACTGCGAGCAGCCAGTAAAGACCGGCCTTGTAAGCGGCCATGAAGACGAAAAGTTTTCCGATAAAACCGGCCAACGGCGGAATGCCCGCGAGCGAACCAAGCCCAATCGCCAGCACCGCACCGAGAAATGGATTATTTTTCGCGAAGTCTGCGTAGTGCGTGAGTTCCTGATCAGCATCGTTGTCACCCGCGACATAAGTCATCACGCCGAAAACGGCGAATGACGCGCAGAGGTAAACCACGAGATAAAAATAAATCGCGTCGACCGCCTGTTGCGGTGCCACCGCCATCGCCGCCACACCGATCAAGAGGTAACCGGCATGCGAGACACCCGAGAGACCAATCAGGCGTTTGACGTTGTGCTGCGTAAGCGCGCCGAGATTTCCGAGAATGATTGTCAGGGCGGCCAAGACTCCGAGCAGACGGAAAACCAACGTGCCGTACGGCGCGAAGACCTGAACCAACAGAACCAGAATAGCGAAACCCGCCGCCTTGGAGCCGACCGCGAGGAAGGCCGTCACCGGCGTGGGTGCGCCTTGATAAACATCGGGAATCCAGATCTGGAACGGCACCGCGCCGATCTTGAAAGCGACACCCGAGAGCACGAGGACGATGCCGACGCTCGCGAGGAAGTTATCGGGATTGGCCTGTAGGAAGAGATAGAGCTCACGGAAATTCATCGATGCCGCCGTATGCCCAGCCAGCGCCGGATTTCCCGCCACGCCGTAAAGCAGCACGATACCGAAGAGCAAAATCGCCGAGCTCAGCGCGCCGGTGATGAGATATTTCAAGCCGGCCTCAAGCGAGAGCGCGTTGTTGCGAAAATAGCTAACCAGAACATAGAAACCAACCGTGATCGTTTCGAGCGCCACGAAAAGCATTACGAAATGATTGCTCTGTGCCAGGAGCATCATCGCCGCCGTCACGACGAGTACGATGTGGAAAAACTCGATCTTTGGCAGCTTCTGTCTCTTCAGCGCGATTACGCCGAGTGCCGAAACGAGAACCGAGGTAAGCACGAAAAACGCCCGCATGAATTGACCTTGGGCCGAGTGGCGCAGCAGGCCGCCGAAAGTTTCGTCACCAAGATAACCCGTGCGATAATTGATGATCAGGCCAACAAGCACCCCGAGTTGTCCCGCGATCGAGATGAGCGGGATAAGCCCCTGCTCTTTCTTGGGCAGCAGCATCTCCGCCATTAACAACAAGAGCGCAAGACAGCACAACTGTATCTCCGGGAAGATAGCGAGCCACTGATTGGATTGGGCGATGGTGACTAGATCGGCGTTCATCTCAGCGGGAAATTATTTATTGGCCACAATGGGCGGAACGGCGCTTTGGGCCGCAGGATAGATGGCTTCAAGGGCCGAGTTCAGCGGCGTCGAAATCGACTTCGGCCAGAAGCCGACGAAGAGCAGCGCAACTAGCAACACGAGCGCGGGAATTTTTTCGCTCCAGCTCAGATCGACGACCGGCTTCTGCTCAGCGATCTTGGCGAACTCCTCAGAGGGTTGACCAAAAAAGACGTTGGCCGCCGCGCGTAGTCCATAGACGGCCGAGATGATCACGCCTGCCACCGCGCCCGCTGTGACCCACGGAGAAAGCTTCCAAAGCGAAACGAAGATCGCGAGCTCGCCCCAAAAATTTGCAAAACCCGGTAGTCCGATGCTGGCGAAAGTCGCCGCCACGAAAAACGCTGCGAGGACTGGGGCTTTTTGCGAGAGTCCGCCCATTTGTCCGAGATCGAAGGTCTGCGTGCGGTGATAGATACTCGTCGAAAGAAGGAAAAGCAGTGCAACGGAAAGGCCGTGCGCGACCATCATCAGCACTACGCCGCCCGCACCCATGATGGAAAACGCCGCAACGCCCAGAAACGCATAGCCCATGTGCATGACCGAACTGTAACCGATCATCTGCTTCAGGTCGCGTTGCGCGATGGTCACGAGGCCGATGATGAGCACGTTGCCCAGCGCGAGCGAAACCAGTACCCACGTCCACGAACCGAGCCCCAGCGGCAAGAGCGGAAGTGCGATCTGAATCAGGCCGTAAAGACCGAACTTTTTCAACACACCCGCGTGCAACATCGCAGCCGAGCAAGGTGCCGCACCATAACCGAGTGGTGCCCACGTATGCAGCGGCCAGAGCGAAACCAGAATGCCGAAGCCAAACATGAGCAGACCAAAAATATTCTTCTGCGCAAAAACGGGCAGCGGATTTGCGAGCAATTCGTGGCGCAGCGCGATCAAGTCGAAGGTTTCTGCACCGCTCTTTACATAGATCGCGATTAGGCCGATCAGCGACAGCATCGCGCCAAGCGTGAGATAAATCGTCATCTTCATCGCCGCATAGCTGCGATCACGTCCACCCCAAATACCAACCATGATGAATGTCGGGATCAGAGCGAGTTCGTGGAAAAAGTAGAAATAGAAAATATCGACGGAGGCGAACACGCCCATCAAGCCGCCCTGCATCACGAGGAGCAGCGTGAGGTACAAGTTCAGCCGTTCCGCACCCGACTGAATCGCGTAGAGACCCGCTGCAAACCCAACCAGTCCCGCCAATACAAAAAGCGAAAGCGAAATGCCGTTAAGCCCGAGCACAAGCCGAATGCCGAGACTGCTCAGACCGGTGTCATACACGGTTTTGAACGCATAAGTATCGATCTGCGGAGCGGACGAGAACTGCGTCCACAAATAAACCGCAACGATCGCGGGCAGACCAAAGCCGACGTACGCGAGCTTGGTCGCTAGCGCCTTCGGTAATCCGAGCGCAATGATCAACGCCACCGCCAGCGGCGTCGCGATCGAGAGGAAGAGAAGATCAAAAGGCAGACTCATCGGAAATTTAATTAATTTGGAACTCAGGAAAGCTGGAAAAAGACTTTGTTATCCTTGGCGTGTTGTTTTGTTCCTGAGTTCCAGTGTTCCAGATTCAAAAAGATTGTTGTTTGTGGCGGGTTGGTGCGTTCCGGATTTCCACATTTAAAAGATCCCAGCAGCAAAGCCCCAGACCAACGCTGCGCCGATCAGGAACCAGTAAACATAGGCATGAAGACTGCCGACATAGAGCTTGCGCACACCCAAGCTAATCAGTCCGACAAAACCAGCCGAGCCCTGTACGATCACACGACCGATAACGATTTGATCGAGGAAGTTCAGCACCAAGGCAAAGCGGTCCTGAATCTTGCGAACGTAATAGATGTATATTTCATCCGGCGAAGCCTTGAGCAGCGATAGACTGCCAAACAGACCGGGCGATTTCTCTGCGAGCGAATCCTTGTCAGCAGACTTGTAGAAAAACCAAGCCGCACCGCCACCCACCGCAAGGATGCCGATGGAAATCAGAAGCATCATGGTGTGCGCCGAGCCATGCGCCTCTGGGCGCATTTCCGCGAGACGACCAGCGACCTTGGAGAAAAAGCCGGTGTATCCACCAACGGCAGAAAGAATCGCTAACACCACAAGCGGCAGCGTCATGGCGATACCGCTTTCGTGCGCGTGCTCGGATTCGTGCGAACGAGCATCACCGAAGAATGTGAGCTTCCACATGCGAATCATGTAGAAAGAAGTCAGCACGGCAGTCGCAGTCAGAATGGCGAAAACAGCGGTGTTCTTTTCAAAGGCCAAATAGAGAATCGCGTCCTTCGAGAAGAAGCCCGAGAGAAACGGCAGGCCGACAATGGCGGCAACGCCAATCGTAAAGGTCCAAAACGTCACGGGCATTTTCTTCCGCAGCCCGCCCATCTTGAAAATGTCTTGTTCGTGATGGCAGCCCGCAATGACCGAACCTGAGCCAAGGAACAACAGGGCCTTGAAGAAAGCGTGCGTCGTCAGGTGGAACATCGCGGCACCGACGCCGGTGTACGCAAATATCTTAGCTGCTTCGATATCTTCGACCAAATGGTTAGCTCGTGGCATCACAACTGTCGCGCAATGCACACTCTCCCCCAGTCCAAACGCCGCGACCATGAAGCCAAGCTGCGATAGTGTGGAGTAAGCCAAAACTTTTTTGATGTCGCTCTGCGTGATCGCACAAAGCGCAGCGTACGCCGCCGTAATCACGCCCACCCACATGATCACCTGAAGTGCGTCAGCAGTCATCAGCACGTTGATCCTGCACAGCATATAGATACCCGCGGCGACCATCGTCGCGGCGTGGATAAGTGCGGAGACTGGTGTCGGGCCTTCCATTGCGTCAGGCAACCAGACGTGCAGCGGCATCTGCGCGGATTTACCAACGGCGCCGCAGAAGAGGAGTAGCGGAATCGCCGTGACGACGACCGCACCGCCCTGAACCTTCGTCGCGAGATCGGTCAAGTTAACCGTATCAAACGCCGCATAACACCAGATGATGCCGAGGAGAAAACCGAAGTCGCCGACGCGATTGACGATGAAAGCTTTTTTCGAGGCATCGGCCGCAGACTGCTTTTCGCAATAGTGATTAATGAGCAGCCAGGAGCTGAAACCAACCAGCTCCCAGAAGATAAACATCATGAAAAGATTGTCGGCAAAAACGATGCCGAGCATGGAGAACATGAAGATCGAGAGCCCTCCGAAGTAGCGCGCCTTCGCGCCGTCGTCGTGCATGTAGCCGAGCGAAAACACATGTACGCACAGACCGACCACTGCGACAATCGCGAGCATGAGCGCTGCAAGGTCGTCGAATTTGAAACCGAGCGAAAGCTTCAGCGTACCGAGCTGTAACCATTCCCAAGAGGCAGGGAAATCGCGTTGTCCGCCGAACACCAGCATGAGCGCCGCGACGGCGAGTCCGGTGCAAGCGCCGACCGAGATTAACGACGCCAGCGCGCCCTGACGACGCAGGAAAAGCGCGATGATCGCGGCCGAAGCGAGCGGCAACAGGAGAACGAGAAGAGCGAGTTGAGTGGGCGCCATGGCGTCAGTTTTTCAGCGCGTTGAGTTCCTCGACCTGCACGGTTCCGCGTTTGCGGAAAAGGGCGACGATGATTGCGAGACCGACCGCGACCTCAGCCGCAGCGACCGTGAGAATAAAAAAGACGAACACATTGCCATCGAGTGTGCCGTTGAAGCGGGAGAATGCGACGAGCGCGATCGTCGAGGCGACCAGCATCAGTTCGAGGCACATGTAGATCACGAGCGTGTTCTTGCGCACAAGCACGCCGAGGAAGCCGACGGCAAACAGCAGCGCGCTGAGGATGAGATATTCGTTCAATCCGACGTTCATTTTGCGTCCTCCTGGCCTTCGAATTTTTTACTGAGAACGATCACGCCGAGCATGGCGATGAGCAGCAGGAAGCCGACGACCTGCACGGGCAGCAGATACGTGGTGAAGAGCATCGCGCCGTAATCCTTGAGCCCGGCATGGAAAACTTCAGCCGCAGGCGCAGTGGAAAACTGGCCACGCGTCACGAAGCTGCAAAGACCGAGCCCGAGCAAAGCCGCGCCCATCGTACCGGCCACAACCGAAGCCTTTTTATAGGCCTTCTTTGGTTCGGTTTGCGGCTTGAGCAACATCACGATAAAAAGGAAAAGCGCGACGACTGCGCCCGCATAAACGAGGATGAGCAAAACCGAGAGCAGCAGCGCATCGAGCAGTGCGAAAATGCCCGCCACACCAAGCAAGCTGAGCAGCAAGCAGACAGCGGCGTTTACCGTGTTTTTGTGCAACACCACCGCGAGAGCGGAGCCGACGGTAAGCGCTGAGAAGAGATAAAAAAGGGAGTTTTCCATGATGGAATTAGTGCGCGTTGCCGTGCTCCTCAGCGGCTTTCTTTTTGTCCCATTTATGATGGTTATCGGGGAGTGTGCCGCCGAGTTCGTAGAGACGCGCCTTGTTATTGACCATCTCTTCGCGCGAGAGGCCTGTCATCGAATAATTACTCTGCAACCAGATCGCCTCTTCGGGACAAACTTCCTGGCACATGCCGCAATAAATACAGCGGAGCATGTCGATATCGAACTCCTTGGGCGCCTTCTCGACATGGGCATTCGGAGAGTCAACCGAGATTTCGCCGGGCGTGATGCGGATGGCTTTGGGCGGGCAGACGAATTCGCAGAGCTGGCAGGAAACACATTTCTCGCGACCGTTTGGATCTTTCACCAAGGTCGGCACACCACGATAGCCAGTAGGAATTTCCGGGCGCTGCTCGGGATATTCGAGTGTGACCGCCGGCGCCACGAGATGCTGCATGGTCGTCTTTAGCCCCTGCAGGATCTGCGGGAGATAAGTGCGCTCGGCGAGGGTGAGCGGCTTTCGTTCGAGTGGGATGACGGCCATGACGGGAAATTCCTATTTTTGAATGAACGCGATCGCGATGGCGTAGACGAGCAAGTTGGCAATAGAGAGCGGCAGCAGCACGCGCCAGCCGATCCGCATAACCTGGTCGTAGCGGAAACGCGGGACGGTCCAGCGAATCGCCATGAAGAAGAAGATCATCGCGAGCACCTTCCCGAGGAAAATGGCGATGGAGAGTATACCGACAAATAGCGGATGAATCGTGAAAGCCCAACCAGTGATTTGGTGCATCCACCCAACCACGCTCCCGAGCGGCAACCACGGCAACGGATTCCAACCGCCGAAAAACAGCAGCATGAAAATGCCCGAGCCCACAATCATGTGCGAATACTCCGCCACGAAGAACAGGCCCCACTTGAAGGCGCCGTATTCCGTGTGGAAACTACCGACGAGATCGGCCTCGGATTCGATTGTGTCGAACGGCTGGCGATTGGTTTCAGCGAACAAGCAGACGAGAAAGATAAACGCCGAAATCGGCATCAGGAAGCCGAACCAAACGCCTCCCCAACTTGCAGAACTCAGTCCGTGCCAAATGCCGCTTTGGAACTCAACAACACGAGCGAGACCGAGCGTGCCAGTCGTGCCCGGTGCATTGATCCACAAGAAAACCGGGAGGACCGAAATGGTCATAGAAAGCTCATACGAAATGAGCTGGGCCGAGGCGCGTACGCTGCCGAGGAAGGGATATTTCGAATTCGAGGCCCAGCCCGCGAGGATCAGCGAGTAAACACCGAGCGAGGAGATGGCGAACACTGCGAGCAAACCAACATCAAGATTCGCGAGGATCAACGGGATGGCTTTCCCCGCTTCGTCGAAGTACGTGCCGAACGGTACGACAGAGACAGTCGTGAGCGCGGGAATCATCGCGAGCAGCGGCGCGGCGATGAAGTAGAACTTGTTTACGTGGCCGGGCGTGGAGTCTTCCTTGAAGAGCATCTTGCCGCCATCGGCCATGACGTGAAACACGCCAAGACGCTGGAGAAATCTGCCAAGAAAAGGAATCCATGCGACCCAAGGCACGATCGCGCGATTTGGACCGGGACGATCCTGCACCCAGGCGGCAACCTTGCGCTCAGCCATCGAGCAGACGCCCGCGATCGGGAAGATCACGAGGATAGCTGCGACACCTTTGTAGATGGTGATCGCGAGCGGCGAAGTCAGTATCGAGATAAGGAAGTCGAACATGGCGCGCGTCAGGATTTGGCCGCGGGTTTAAAGTGAAGCGTTTCGCCTTCGGGGAACGGCAGCGACGCGAAAGACGAACCATCGATTACCGTGCCGGTTTCTGGGATCGTGGCAAAGGACAAACCGGCGAGCGGCTTGATCTCGGAGGAAAGCGCACTCCAAAGCGTGGCGATATCAAAGCCGAGTTTGTTGCCACCCACGGCAGCGACGAGCTGAGTCAACACAACGGAATCATTGACCGTGTCAGCGACGCCGGGAACTGCAGCTTGGAACTTCTGGAGGCGGAACTGCTGGTTGATGAACGTGCCGTTTTTCTCGAAGACAGTGTGCGTCGGGATAACAACCTGAGCGGCAGAGGACGTCGCGTTGCCCTGCGTGCCAACGTAGATAATTTTAGCCTTGGCGAGCTGTTCGGCACTCAGTCCGGCGGCAGCGAGGTCTTCGTTAAGCGTGAGAACGGTCTTCACGTTGCCCGCATCGATCGCTGTAGCGAGTTCAGCCAGTTGCGAGGATGGCAGCTTGGATATAAGGCCTGTCACGAGCGCACCGCGCGTATTCGGATTGCGGTCGGCGGAGATGAGCAACTTGTCGCCCTCGCCCACTCGCGCGACAATCGAGGCCGGTGCCTTGAGCGCGTCGGTGATCTTCTTGGTGAGGAATTGTTCTTCAACTGAGCTGCTACCGGAGCCGACGATGGCGACGTTGCCGACTTTTAGTAGTTCGGCGGCGGCCGATATCGCGGCGCTTCAGGGGGTTCAGCGAGCCGCGCCGTTGACCCGAATCGAAGGCGAGGCGGCTGTCGTCGCGCACTTGTTTGAAGAGCACACGGCCGCTGTCGGCCATCCACGTGTCGTTCACCTCGTCGTTGCGACGCGGCGTGATGCGGTAGATCTGACCTTCACGCGACCAGACGACGGTATTGGCTCCAACGGATGATTCGGTATCGATACTATTCGTCTGCTTGAGGAACCAGACGCGCATCTTGAAGCGGAAATCGGTGCTCGTGAGCGCACCGACAGGGCAAATGTCGACGGTGTTGAGCGAGTAATTATTTTCGAGCTGCTTGCCGGGATAACAGGTCAACGTCGAGTAACTGCCGCGATCGATGAAGCCAAGCACATCGTCCTTCGCGACGTCCTTTGAGAAACGGATGCAACGCGAACAAAGCACACAACGCTCGTCGTCGAGCGTGACGCGCGGCCCGAGTTGGGTGCGTTTCGGCTTCACGTTTTTCTGCTCGATGAAGCGCGAGTAGCCGCGCCCATAACCAGTCGCCTGCTCCTGCAATTTGCATTCGCCGGCCTGATCGCAGATCGGGCAGTCGAGCGGATGGTTGATGAGAAGGAATTCCATCACGCCCTCGCGGCAGTCTTTGATCTGCGGCGTATTCGTGCGGATGTGCAGGCCCGGCATCGCGTTGGTCGCACAACCAATCTGCGGGCGCGGCATCCAATTGATCTTCTGCTTGCCGTTGGCGGGATCGATGACCGGTTGCTTCGTCGCCGGATCGACTGCGGGCAGTCCCATCTCGACCAAACACATGCGGCAATTGCCCACGATCGGAAGTTTAGGGTGGTAGCAATAGTGCGGCACATCCACGCCGACCAGACGGGCAGCTTCGATCACGTTCGTACCCTTGGGCACGGCGATCTCTTTGCCGTCGATGTTGACGGTGACGAG
>JADKHC010000010.1 GCA_016721945.1 Verrucomicrobiota bacterium
TGGCATTACGCCCTCGGTCACCTACACCTACGATCGCGCGGGTCGGGCGAAGACCGTGACCGACGTCTCCGGCACCCGAATCTTCGACTATTACGACACCGGGACGTCTGACACCGACCTGCTCAACAAGAGCGCCCGGCTAAAGAGTGAAACCCTGCCGACCTACTTCGGCAGACACGTACTCAACTATAGTTACCAGTACTCCGTCGCTGGCCGTGTGAATGGCGCACGCTCGTCCTTCTATCTCGACACCGGCACGCTCTATAAAGTCGACTACACCTACGACGCTGTCCTGCGCTATAACCGGATTACCTACAACAACATGGGGTTCATCTATACCTATCTCGACAACTCGAACCTGATCGACACGATCGCCCGGGGTAGCTACAAACGTGACTACGACTACGAACCCAACAGCAACCGCCTCACCACGTTGAAAAACCAATGGTCCGACATCGCCGCCAAAACCGTGGAAACCCGCGTTACTTACGAGCCCGAGACCGGACTGCGCCAGACCGAGCAAACCGCAGGCACCGACTACATGACTGCACTGGGTCGCACTACCGAGACCGGAGTGCACATGGACTATTCCTACACCGACCGGGCCGAACTAGATTCCAGCGCTAAATACCAGCTCACCCCCGACTGGACCGCTGGCAGCATGAAAACTGGCACCGACCGCGACTATACTTACGATCCGATTGGCAACCGCACCGCCGACATCGTGGCCGGTGTGAGCGGCACCTACACACCCAACGCCCTGAACCAATACCTCAGTGCGCCCGGCTTCAGCAGCATCGGATACGACGAAAACGGCAACCTCACCTCCGACGACACCCGCATCTATTTCTACGACGGTGAAAATCGCCTCATCAAAATCACGCTGGGGTCAACGGTTGGGCGTACGCCTACGACTACCTTGGTCGCCGCATCTCGAAACAAACCCTCAAGTGGAACACCTCCACCGCCAGCTATCAGGTCAAGTCCGAGATCCGCTTCCTCTACGACGGGTGGAACGTTATTGCTGAGACCGACGCCACCGGCACGATCAACCGAAAGTACGGCTGGGGTCTTGATATCTCCGGCACCCTCCAAGGTGCGGGTGGCGTTGGCGGCCTCCTTGCCATTCAGCTCACCACAACCTACTTCCCCCTCTACGACCCCTCGCACAACGTCATCGGTTATTATGTCAACGGCAACCTCTCTGCCGCCTACGAGTATGACCCCTTTGGCCGCCTGCAAACCATTGCCGGATCCATGGGCACCGCCAACCCCTTCCGCTCCGCCACCAAATACACCGACAACGAAACCGGTTTAGTCTATTACGGGATGCGGTATTATTCACCGACCCTCGGCCGCTTCATCAACCGCGATCCGATCGAAGAAGCTGGCGGCATCAACCTCTACGCCTTCTGCGGCAATAACGGGGTTAATAGTTATGATTATCTTGGCATGGAGGACGGCCCTACAATTGATATCGGCGATGTCATACTAGAAAATGCAGCTCAGGAGGCTGCAAGAAAAGCAGAGGAGACAAGAAAAAGAGAGGAAGCCGCAGCACGGGAGCAGATTACGCAGAATCTGCTTCAAGAAAATAAAGATTTCCATAACAATCAGCTTAATGCCTTAAGCAGTACAACAGGGTCGGATCGTCCCGACATAGGCTTTGCGAATCAAGGGGGTGATTGCTATCCTGTTGCCTTGCGCGTTCTGATAGCTTGGGGGTCGGGAAAAGATCCGGGTAGAATATCGGTCAAATATGCCGAAGCTGCAGAATACAAGGATTATGATTGGAATGCTTATAGGGCGCCAATCCTAAATAGGGAAGCTGCTGTGCGTGTGGCTAAGGAGTATGGTGTTACCATCGATTCGTTCTATTATGAGACGAGGAAGGATCTCCTGGATAAAATTGGCTCCGACCCTGTATCGGTGTCTGTGGGTATTCGCAGAATTGCGGGGAATAGGGATCACGATCCTCATCAAATAACTATTCGAGAAGATCCAGAACGACCGGGGAGGATGTATATTGTCACTAATCTTTATAGCAATGGGGGTGAGCTAAAGTTCACCAGGAATGAATTGTTGGGTCGAGACTTCAGTTTCGGTGATGGACGTACTGTTACAATACGGTCTAAGACCTTGGCGGACTTCATCGTGAGGTAACTAAATACACTTATGACGATACAACGTATTCTTAAAGCATCCATGCTTATCGCGCTTGGCAGCGTGATAAGCATGGATAGCTGTATCTGGGCGGCAAATCGTGATGGTATTGCCTACAAGCTCGAACCGGGAGATGGTCCATTTAGGTGGGTTAGTAAGGGCGGATTGTACTACATAAAGCTTAGGGATCGGGACCGTGGCTATCATTTATATATTGAACGAAATGGTAGTGGTCATATAGTTACTAATAGTATAGCAGGAGCCTCGTTGATGGTACGGGAGGAGTGCGGGCATCTCTCCTCTGCGAGTGATATGCTGCAGGCCACAGGCCCAGGCTTGTTTCTTTCTTTGTTTGGCGATAGCTCGCCATTTGTGGTAGATGAACGCTATATTGCTCTGCGTGAGAAGACAGGTGAGGATTCTTGGCCACCTGATACGGATCTAGCGAGGATTGAGGCATCTAACACGATCCTGAGAAGATATATCTCCGATCAAACGCCAGCCAGCCAGGGTAATGCCTGGAATTGGAAACTGTATGTTACCACGGAATCTGGAGATATCGTGCGCTGGGATATTACTGGAAAGGCTGCTCCCTTTAAAATTGAAGCGATAAATAAAACTCGCGTTGAGAAAGATGGAACGGTCATTCCCCTTACTAAGTCGGTGATCCGACTGGATGAGTGATTGTTACCTGTTACCGACTTTTTCTGATCGTATAAACAGCCAAATTGTCCTCGTAGAGGTTTTTGGCAGATAGCCGAATTGGCATCGTATTTTGCGGCTAAATTGCCGTGCTGTGATCGCATTTATGATCGGAGCGAGCGGTTGGGCGGACATGAGGATGCGACGCATACGACAGGCCATGGCCATGACGGTTTCCGTCGGTGTTACCGACTTTCTCTGATCGTATAAACTGCCAAATTGTCCTCGTAGAGGTTTTGGCAGTTAGCCAGGTGCGGTCGTTTTTGCGCCAAATTGCCGGCTGTGGTCGTATTTGTGACGGGAGCGAGCGGTTGGCGGACATAAAGACACAACGCATACGATGAGGTTGCCCATAGGTTGCCAAATTTCATGGTTTTGCCTTCACGATCGCTAAATGTTACCGACTTTTCTCTGATCGTAGAATCTGCCAAATTGTCCTCGTAGAGGTTTTGGGCAGTTAGCTGAGGTGTGGTCGTATTTTGCGGCTAAATTGCCGCGCTGTGGTCGCATTTGTGATGGGAGTGAGCGGATGCGCTGAGATCAGGACGCGATTGCATACGATGAGAGCGTGGATTTTGTGCGCAGCCGATTTTTGATCGTACGCGTTTTACCGGAACGGTCGTATGATTTTGCGCCGAACTGTGGTCGTACGTGCGTTTTCAGGTCCTGTCTTACGATGAGAGCGCGGCAATTTGGTCGGCCCGCATTCTGATCGTAAGCGTTCCGTCCGCTGGGATCGTACGTTTTTTGGCCGCACTGCCATCGTACGCTTACGACGGCAGCGGCCGGTTTGCCACCAGACGTTGGATACGTTTACGACGCGACGATTGTCTTCATGGCGTCATGGAACGAGAGGCCGAGGATCTGCACGAAGAAGTCGATGGTGTTGCCGGCTTGGCCGCGTTCGGGCCAGCGCCAGTAGCTGTCTTTGACGATGAGACCGGGGAAGGCGGTTACGGCAAAGTTCTCGGCGGGCAACTCGACCAGCGTCAGACCCCGCTTTGCGATGAGTGGGGCCAGTTGCGCTTTCCTCGCGTCCCGGATCTGTTCGCGGGACCATGGCGGAAGCGACAGAGCTTTAGTACTATGCGATGGGTTGGTCACAGTCTTTCCTCCAATGGGGTTGCACGAGGACGCGGTTGACCTGTTTCAAATCTACGATGCGGGTTTGGTCGCGGACGGCCTCGATCAGCGAGGACACGCAGAGGTTTTTCGTTCTGCGCAGCAGGCCTTCGCCGGAGCGCACGATGAGGGCGAGCGCATCGGCAGTGTAGGTGTGGTGGCCGAGACCGGCGCGGTCGAGTTCGCCCAGGATAAACGCTTCGATCGTTTCGGGCGCGAGGCGCGGCAGGATCACCGAGTAGGTGACTCTCGATCTGATCTCCTCGTTTTGAGCGAGGGAGAGCGTTTGCAACAGCGGCGGCTGGGCGATGAGCACCAGGTTGTGCGACCTCGGAAAATCTTCGAACAAGAGCCGTAACTTGCGCAGGCATTCGGGCGACATCAGATGAGCGTCGTCGATGATCGGCACGAGCATTTTGCCGGCGCGGTGTACACGGAAGGCTTCTTGCGCGAGGAGCCGTTCGCAGTGATGGTCGTGGCCGTTGAACTCGATCTGGAAGGCGGCGCAGAGGATGCGCAGGGTGTTGTGATAAGTGTGGAGCGTGCGGTTGACGACGGGCGTGATGACGCGTTTCTGATCTTGATTTACGAGGGCTTGTTTGAGGATGGATTTGCCGGTGCCGGGTTCACCGAGGATGAGGCAAAGCCCGCCTTGCTGGGCGTGGACTTTCAAGATGTCGAAGACCTCTTGCTGGTGCGCGAGCAGCGCAAGCACTTCCGTGTCGAAGGGGATTTTCTGAAGACCGAAGTGGGCGCGGATCATGGTTGTGCCCTCCGCTGAGTGGTTCGGCTTTTTGCTTTCCGGGTTCTGGCTTCCGGCCTCTGGTATCTGGCGTCTGGTTTCAGGCTTGCGGTCGTTGGCGATCATGTCGAGCAGCCGGGCTTCACCCATGCGCTCGCCTTTATAGTATACGACGACACGGCCGGCTGGTTTGCGCCGTTCGAAGCGGATCTGGATTGTGCGATCCGGCAGGTGGCGCGGTGCTTCATAGCGAAGGGATTTAAACGAAAAGGTATTGTCGGTGCGCACGTGGCGTTCTTCCTCGACGTAAAACAGTTCGTCATTGGCCTCGTTGGGCGGAAGGAAACGCACGCGGCTGCGATCCAGCGCGAACCGATCTAACGGAGGCATACCAAGGACGGAATGGGTCTGGGCGTTGTACTGTTCTTCGACCCACGAGA
This sequence comes from Verrucomicrobiota bacterium, assembly GCA_016721945.1. Lineage (GTDB taxonomy): Bacteria > Verrucomicrobiota > Verrucomicrobiia > Opitutales > Opitutaceae > JADKHC01. Next base: position 5,170 of record JADKHC010000010.1, read on the forward strand.
TGAACTGGCGATTGAGCGCCTCCAGCGACGAGAGGTCGAGTGCCCGCGAAAGGAACTGATCGCGGGTCGTGCGGAAGAAGCGTTCGACTTTGCCCTTGGCCGCGCCGTCGCGCACCGGCGTGTGATGCAAGAGGCAGCCGACGCGGGCGCAGATCTGCACAATCTCCTTCGAGGAATAAATCGAACCGTTGTCGACATACAAACTCTGCGGCACGCCGCGCTTGTAGAAGGCGGCGCGGATGGCCTCGATCAGGGTGTCGACGTTTTCCGCACAGAAGAACTGGCCATGGCAGCAGACCCGCGAGGCGTCGTCGATGAAGGCGATCAACCGGGTCTGCACTTTTGTGCCTTCATGAGTGACGTGCGGACCGTAAAGGGTGTCGGCCTGCCACATTTCATTTGCATGGGCCTTGGCGAAGGCCAACCGGTGCTTGTTTTCGCAGTCTCGCTCGGGCTTGAGCAGCTCCAGTTCTTTAACCAGCCGCGAGAAGGTATTGGGCGCGACCTGTGAGCGGGTGAGTAGACCCTGCTCAATGCATAGGCGATAGAGCGTGGCGCGCTTGGGTGTTTTCCCGTGGAGCTTCGGCAAAACCTTTTGAACCGCCTCCAAAAGCGACTCGGCGCTGACCTTGCGGATCTTGCCTTTGTCGCCGCGGGTGGAGGTTTCTAGGGCGGTGAGCCCGTGCTTTTTATACCGGCTGTACCAAGTCTGGATCGTGCGCCAGGTGAACTGTCGGGCTTGGCCATCTTCGTCGGTGAAGGTCATCTCGCTGACCTTTTTGATCCGAGCCACGATGGTATTGCCTTCGGCCATGTCGATCGCGCCCAGGACCCGCATTTTGAGATAAGAGGAGGGATTATGCATTGCGTAGTTGTAATTTGGTTACGCTTACGACGCTAAACCGTCCCGGAGGCGGAAGGCGGATTGTCTTTTGGTGTTGTCGGTTGAAAAAAGTTAAGGCTTCCGGAAAACGTGCGGTGGTAATTTGGCCGAAAGGGCTCTGTCGAAGGGCTGAGACGGCTAGACATAATGCAAACTGTGCCAACGGTTCTGTCTCAATAAACGGGTGCCCACCTAAGGCGGCGCTTGGAAAGCAGGTGGCCCTCTCCAGCCACTTACAAAAGCTGCCGCGCGGTTGAGACTGGGTAGAAAATCAACGGGCTTTACGTCCGCGTTTGGTTCGAGCCGGTGTTTAGCCAAATAACGCTTGCTGAAAATGCCGCTGGTACGTCGTTAGTGCGCAGGAGTTGTGCGGGAAGAGGGTTTGCAGATGGCTGAGCGTCTGGAGCAATGGATCGGTTCGGCTAGAGGGTGGCGGTGGCCGCTCGCGGCAGAGCCAGCTTCGCACGCCATCCAGTCGGCGTCGCACACGCCGGATAATGCCGTAAGTCGCCTCCAACGAAAACGGCAGGCGAAGGGTTTCGGCGGCGGCTCGGATCGCCTTGCCGTCGAGCAAGGCGCGCAACAACGCCCAGAGCAGCGAAGCCGGGAAGGTGTGGCGCGGTAAAACTCCCGCGAAGAACAGCGGGAAGGTTTTCCCACAGCCGCGACGTTGCCCGCGATCCGAACAGAACACGCGTTGACCACGCATTACCGAACCGTTCACCACCGCCGGATCGTTGCCGCGCAGCACGCTGTGGCGGTTGAGCGTGCCGCGGCATCCGCAATGCGGACAGCAGTGCTGCTTGAGCGAAAAAGCACGGCGCTTAACGCCTCCTCGTCATCCACGAAACGAACCAAGGTCGAAACCATAGAGACCGTCCTTCTTGCCCGAACGCCCACGGCACAGGCGAGGCTTTTCAAAACGCCACAGCACTCCAACCCACGGGACTCGGTTCAAAGGGGAGGCGATAAATCGGGGAGTACGGCACTGACGGCGCTCCACGATCCAACGGCACTTTCACCACGCTCTCATCGTAATCCCGCTCAGCCTTACGACGGTACTTCGGCTAAACTACGGCGCTTATTACGATCAGAGGGCGGCGGGTAACACCGAAGCGACCGAGAAGCCCATATCTTCACTCCAGTATACCGTAAAGTACGGGCACAGGTTCTTTGGCGTGTGCACGACCTAGGATGGTCGGCCGAAAAATTCCAGAGTGTCGATACCCGCGTGGATTCTTACCCGTATTCTTCGCCGCGCATGAGCGAATCAAGTCGGCGGATTGATCGCTACGGGAAGAAGTATTCTTGGATTGCTTTTCATGAGCTCGCCGGAATCCGACAAGACTTGGGATTGATGGATGTGCCGTGGCGCCGTTTCTCAGAGCGAACTTCCGAGGTCGATATCGATCCTAGCTTTCCTGCGCCGACGGAGAAAGAGAGATTGTTCTCGGAAGATTGGCTTAATGGTCCGCAAAAATTACTCCGGAAATGGATTGCGCAAGGTCCCGTTCCAAACGCATCGCCGCTTCTCCGCCGAGAAACTGTACTAGGGCAGAGAGGGCCGTGGATCGCTCTGGACGGTTACATTACCCAGCAGGACAAGACGAGAGGCCGTGATATATTTTGTTTTGTACGAGCTTTTCTTGCGCCAAAAAAAGACGCGAACGCGCTGGCGCGGGCGCTCAAGAAACAATCAATGCGTGGGCGTTGGCTGCCTGAGAAGCCGAATGAGATTTATGCCTTTGCTGGAGAGTTTCCGTGGTGTTCGAGCTTTGGATCCTACCCACAAACTGTATTGCGGTTTGTTACAGAGCGAAAGGTTATAGAGGTCATGCGCCCACGTGGCGTCGCCTTGACCGGTAAATCAGTCGAGAGCATGCGCGAAGCCCTCGCTCTGCTTAGGACTGGAAAGCCCCTTCCGAACGGTTTCATTGACGCTTCCGCCAACGTGAAATTGAAACGAGTGCCGGTGAGGGAGGTCCGCGAAAAGGCCGTCGAGTATAAAGTCGTGATCCCAGTTTGCGATTTTCACTGGGAAGGGCCGACGATCGATGACGAGCCGACCGGCGGTGTATTCCTTGCCAAGCATTTGGCAAAAGATATGAACCTGCGTTGGATCCCGCCGACACGTGATGTTGCGGACGCCGCCGGTCGTCGGGCAACCTGTCAGACCGATTACGGAGATCATTCGCGTGACAATCGCCAAACCATGTTCTTTATCCGCGAAGACCTATTGCAAGATTACCTTCGACGAAAAAAACAGGTTCTAATTTGGGTTAGTTGGGGAGAACGGGGAATCTCTCGTAGCCTCATCAAAGATTTTGAAAAACACCGGGAAGAGTATGGAGAACCATTCAAGGTTTTTCATACGGTCAAAAGGTTACGTTCGACGGTTTACTGATTCACGCCACAGAGCGTTCAGCGAGGTATGCAGCGACGATTGTGATCTGGAAAGATTTTGGTTTTTTATATTCCGATGATTCCGCTGAGTGGCGGAACCTTGTAATTTGGTGAGGTGAGCAGGGAATCCATGTCCTCACTTTCACTTCATTTCTGTCCTCACAATTACTTCGGAGGGCAGATGTCCTCACATTTGGTTCAAGAAAACGGCGTTTTGGCCCATGTCCTCACAGTTAGTTCTTGGATGTCCTCACATTCACTTCGCCGGATACCATGGTCCCCAACATTACTTCGCCCCATGACAATTGTGAATAAGTTTTTTGTTAGAAATAGGCATTTATGAGGGAGTTTGCTTGACTGTTAGGGGCTAAATTGGGTTGAAATGGGGCACTTTGGGGCAACCTGCGTAGCATTACTGTGGCTCAACTCGGCAAACCTTTTTACACCGGCCTGTATAGGCACACCCTCGACGATAAGAATCGCCTCACGATTCCGTCGTCGTGGCGGTCTGCCCACGCGGAGAGCGATACGTTCCTCGCGACACCGCATCCGGATGGTTATGTCGCGGTGCTGCCGCCGGCCGAAGTGGAGAAACTTTACGAGAAGGCTTCGCAAAAAGCCCTGACGGATCGTGACGCCCAGGATGCGTTCGCGCGGTTCTTCGCGGCATCGTTCGCTTTCACTTTCGACAAGCAGGGTCGCATCGGACTGACCGATGAGCTTCGCCAACATGCTGCTATCGCCAAAGACGCGGTGCTGGTCGGCTCGCTCAATAAATTCGCCATCTACAGCCCATCACAGTGGGAGAAAGTGGAGCAGCGTACCTCGGGCGAAAACTTCGGCGATCTGATGCGCCGTATTGGAATTTAACCATGAATGCCACCCCGACCACCCCCAGCGCAGCCCGCCTCACGGGATTTGCGGCCGCGAGTCTCTGGCATCGCCGTATGGCGAAGACCGGAGTCCGTTCTGCTTTAGCCAAGGTAACTCCTCGCCTGTGCGCGGAACTTGTTTTGCATCCTATCTCGCGTGAACGCGGCATGTCGTCTCTCGGCGATGTGCGGAGAGACGCCAATGTCTGTCACGCTGCTTGAAAATGGTTGTGCTATCATGACCCCAGGACACCTGCCAGTGCTGTTGCGCGAGGTGCTCGACCTTCTCGCGCCGCGGGCAGGCGGGCGTTATCTCGATGCGACTTTCGGCGGTGGTGGACATACCCGCGCAATCCTCGATGCGGCGAGCGGCGCGAGCGTCACGGCGTTTGACCGCGATCCTGCGGCGGCAGTGCGTGCGGAGTCGTTGAAAAGTGAATACGGCGAACGCTTTCAACTGATCAGTTCGGATTTCAGCCGTCTCGGCGAACTGGCTGGCACGGGTTTCGACGGTGTTTTGTTCGATCTGGGCCTTTCGTCTTTTCAGCTCGATGAGGCTGAGCGTGGTTTTTCTTTTCGCAACGATGCTCCGGCCGACATGCGCATGGATACGCGCGCGGGCGTGCCTGCGGCCGTCTGGCTCGAGACCGCCACAGAGGAAATGTTGGTTAAGGCGATTCGCGAATACGGCGAAGAGCCGCACTGGCGCCGGGTGGTGCGGGCGATCATCGCTGCGCGTGGCACGGGTGCATTGGCGCGTACGGCCTCGCTGGCCGAGGTGATTGCAGCGGCGATTCCTCCGCGTGACCGTTTTGGGTCGAAGATTCATCCCGCGACCCGCGCTTTCCAGGGTATCCGCATCGCGGTGAACGATGAACTCGGCGCGATCGAGCGGGCGTTGCCAGCGGCGTTTGCGGCGTTGAATCCGGGCGGTGTGCTTTGCGCGATCAGCTTCCATTCGCTGGAGGATCGCATCGTTAAACAATATTTTCGTCGTCAGTGCGGCCAGCCTGAAAGCGCTAACGATTCTACACCGCAGCAATTTCGCACGGTGCTTGCCGAACCATTAACCCGCCGCCCGGTTATTCCTGGCGATGAGGAAATCGCTCAGAACCCGCGCAGCCGTTCCGCGAAGCTTCGCGCACTGCGCAAACTTTAAGAATTTATCCGTTCCATGCATAAAACCGACCGCCATGCTTTTGTGAGCCAGCTACTCGTTTACACGCTGGTCATGATTTGTTTCACCGGCTCCATCGGGCTCGGTACCGTCTGGTTGCGCAATCAGATCGCTCAAACGGCTAACAGCATAAAGACTTTCGAATTGCGCACGGCCGAGGTGGAGCGCCATCTCTCAGAGACGACCACGATGATCGCGGCCGAGCAGTCGCCTGACGTGCTCATCCGTCGCAACAACGAATGGAAGCTCGGGCTGGTTTCGCCGGATTTCCGTACACAGTTCGTCCGCATCAACGAGAATGCCGAGGAGCGTTTACTCGCCAAAAACAACCGCGATCTTTTTGCGCCTGCGCCGACGGTGCAGGCCGTGAAATTCATTCTGGGAGGAACGCACTAAGATCATGTCAAAGGGGTTTGCCTCTAACTACCGGATCGTGGTGCTCGCACTGGGCATCTTCATCTGCTTCGGCGGAGTGGGGGTGCGGCTGGTGTTTTTGCACGTGATCGATCGCGATCAGCTTTTGCGGTACGTTGACAAGGCCCGGCGTCAAATCATCCCCGATAAGGCGAAGCGTGGAGACATCGTTGATGCGCGAGGCAATGTGCTCGCGACCAGTCGCTCGCTCGTCGTGGTGGGTGTTGATCCGCAGATGTTGCGCAAGGAAGATGAGGCGAAATGGCCGGAGCTCGCGGCCTTGCTGGATTTACCGTTGAAGGATCTGGAGCGGATTTTTATCACCAAGACCCGCCCGTCAAAACCAGATGACATCGACAACGAGGATCGCGACATCCGCTGGGCCAAACTTGGAGAAAACGTAACCGAGGAAACCTACGACAAGATCACTGCGCTGAAGGTCAAGGGCGTCTATGGCGATCGCACTTATTGCCGGGCCTATCCGCACAATCAACTCGCGGCGCACATCATTGGTTATGTGAATAAAGAAGGTACGCCTGCCGCAGGGCTTGAGCATGCTGCCGATTTTTATTTGCGCGGCCAGGATGGCTGGCGCGAATCCGAGAAAGATGGCCGTCAGCGCGAGATGGCGCAGTTCCGCACCCGCGAAGTACCGGCGGCAAACGGTTTCAGCCTCGTCCTTTCGCTCGACTCTGCTGTGCAGCACATTGTTGAAGTCGAACTAGAGGAAATCGTTAAAAAATTCACACCGCAGAAGGCGACCATCATCGTGAGCGACCCGCAAACGGGTTTCGTTCTCGCGCTGGCCAACTACCCGACCTTCAACCTGAACGAATTCAACAAAGCCAGCCTGGATTCGCAGCGCAATATCGCAATCTGTGACCAACTCGAACCAGGCTCTACCTTTAAAATCGTAGCGGCCAGCGGTGCCTTGAACGAAGGACTGGTTTCGCCCCAGACACGCTTTGACTGCTCGCTCGAAAGAATCGAGTACAAGGGCAAGGTGCGCGGGCTGCCGCGTGAGTCGCATCCGTTCGCGAATCCGATGCTTACGGTCGCGGATATCGTCAGCCATTCAAGTAACAAGGGCGCAGCCCAGCTCGGCATGTTGCTGGGCGATCAGCGCATGTACGACTACGCCCGCAAATTTGGCTTTGGTGAGAAAACCGGTTTTCCAACGGGTGGAGAAATCGACGGCGAACTAGCTGTTCCCTCTAAATGGGACGGCCTTACGATTACGCGTCTGCCCATGGGGCAGTCGATCGCGGCAACTCCCTTGCAGATTCACTACGCGATGGGCGTGGTGGCCAGCAGAGGGCGGTTGATGCGCCCGCAAATCATCCGAGAGGTTCGCGACGCGCGAGGCGAGCGTGTGTATCGGTTTGATGGTTCTTCACGCGGTCAGGTGATCAGCGAGAGCACGGCTGAGTTAATGGCTTACTTATTGACCCGAGTTGCCTCGGCTGATGGCACGGCCGCAGCGGTGGCGATTCCGAATTACGAGGTGGCGGGAAAAACCGGCACCGCGCAAAAAATCATCAACGGCCACTATTCCTCCACGCATCACGTGGGTTCGTTCGTGGGGTTCTTCCCGGCGAGTCAACCAAGGGTTGTGATTTCGGTTATCGTGGATGACGGCCATCTGACGTCCGGCGGCATGGCCTCCGGCGCTCTGGTGGCAGGTCCAAGTTTTAAACGGATTGGCGAACAACTGATCCCGCTTCTCGACATCAAGCCGGTCAGCCCGATTGCTCGTCCTCAATTGGTAATGGGTGGAGGTCGTCCATGATCGGTTATCTCACACAAAATCACGTCCTGATCAGTGCCTTCCAAACGAAGGCGTCGAGCAGGAGCAGAAAACAAGACACCCTGGGGAGGCGTGTATTCAAAATGGCACCTAAAATCTCAGACTATTTTCGCGATGGCGAAATCATCGCCCACAAGGGCAGCCTTGATTTGCCAATTTCCGGACTGGTGATGGACAGCCGCCGGGTTGTACCTGGCAACTTGTTCTTCGCTTTGCACGGCCTGCGCACGGATGGGGCCGGTTTTATCGACGAAGCCATCAACCGTGGTGCGGTTGCAGTGGTTACGGACAAGCTTCCTCTGCATGCGCCGGGTAAAGCAACGTTCATTCAGGTGGCCGATCCGCGTGCGATGCTCGCCCGGGTGGCACAGCGGTTTTACCGCTTCCCTGATCGCGATATGACGGTCGTCGGAGTGACTGGTACGAATGGGAAAACGACGGTGACGCACCTCGTAAAACATTTCCTGAATGGCGATCAGCGCGTGGGCCTCATCGGCACGATCAATTACGACCTTGGTACGCGCACCGTGCCATCGTTTAAGACCACGCCCGAGTCGCTCGACATCTACGGCATGCTGGCGCAGATGCGCGATGCCGGTTGCCGCCAGGCCGTGATGGAAGTGAGCTCGCATGGCATCGATCAACAGCGTGTCGCTGGCATGCAGTTCGGCGCTGCTGTATTCACAAATCTGACACAGGATCACCTCGATTACCACAAGACGCTCGATGCGTATTTCGAGGTGAAGACGCGGCTGTTCACTGGTCGGGCCGCAGCTGATCCGAAATTAGCCGTTGTAAACCTTGACGATCCTTATGGCGAACGCCTCGCCGGGATGCTCGCAGGCCGCACGCAGACGGTCACTTATGGTGAGCAGGCGAGCGCGCAGGTTCGGGCTGAAGACGTTGTTCTCAATTTCAAAAATACCACGTTCAAACTGGTCTGGCCGGGCGGGACAATGCTTGTCGATAGCCCGATGATCGGTCGCTACAATGTGAGTAACTTGTTAGCCGCCATCGCGACCGCCTGGGCTTTGGGCCGCGATCCCGTGGTGTTTCTCACAAGACTTAAAAGCTTCAAGGGTGTTCCCGGCCGCATGGAGCGCATCGAGGAAGGACAACCTTTCAACGTTTTGGTCGACTATGCGCACACCGACGATGCGTTGCGTAACGCGCTCGGTATGCTGCGCGCGATCACGCCGGGCCGTTTACTGGTGGTTTATGGTTGTGGTGGCAATCGCGACCGGGCGAAGCGCTCGCTGATGACCGGTGCGGTGCAGTCCTTCGCCGATCACGCCTTCGCCACGGCGGATAATCCCCGCAACGAATCGATCGCACAGATTTTCACTGATATGAAGGGTGGCGTCACGGCTCCCGAGAAAATCACTTGGATCGAAGATCGTCGTCGCGCGATCAGCCTCGCGCTCGATGCCGCTGGTCCCGGCGATTGTCTGCTCATTGCTGGCAAGGGCCACGAGTCGTACCAGGAATTTGCCGATACCGTTATTCCTTTCGATGACCGCCAGGTGGTGCGTGAACTCATTGCGGTAAAAACTTTGAAAACACACAACTGAACCCGAGCCGAACCACCAAAAAGATTCATGTTTTCTTTTGCCCCAACGTATCTCGCTAACTGGACCGGCGGCCGATGGCTGTCGTCTCCGGTTGGACCGTTGACGGGTTTCACGCAGGACTCGCGGCATCTGAAGCCCGGGCAGGTTTTTGTGGCGTTGAAGACGGACAAGCGCGATGGCCACGATTTTCTAGAGACAGCGCTTTCAGCTGGTGCGAGTGCAGCGCTGGTGAGCCAGCCGAATCCGTCGCTGATTTTGCCGCAGTTGGTGGTGGCGGATACGTTGAAGGCGTTTCAAGCGATTGCCTCGGCGCATCGTCAGCAGTTTCGCGGTCCGGTGGTTGGCGTCACGGGAAGTTGTGGGAAAACCTCGACCAAGAATTTGCTCGCCGAATTGCTTGGCGGAGCGGCACGCGTCCTGGCGACCGAGGGCAATCTGAACAACCACCTCGGTGTTCCGCTCACGTTGACGAAAATCGTTCCAGGCAGCCATGACTTTGCCGTGGTTGAAGCCGGTATCAGTGCGCCAGGTGAAATGGCGGAACTCGCGACCATGATCGCGCCGGATCACGGTATTGTAACTTTAGTGGCACATGCGCACACGCAGGAGTTGGGCGGGGTGGATGGTGTGGCACGCGAGAAAGCGGTGTTGCTGCAAAGTTTACGGCCCGGCGGACTTGGGGTGTATCCGAAACAATGTTGGGATTTTGCCGCATTTCATAATCTTCCGCAGACGAGTATCGTGGTGGCTCCGGTCGGCGCACAGGTCAAGGCGCCGCGAGTGATCGAATTTGGCGTCACATTTACGCTCGGTGGAACCGAGCTTCTTGTCGGTAAGCGTCAGTTTAGGTTCAGGCGTGTCAGCCGCGGCATGGCGCAGAACGCGGCACTCGCCATCGTGCTAGCGTCAGAGTTGGGCGTCACCGACGACTCGATTCAGAAGGCTTTGGAGAACTGGCAGTCGGCCAAATGGCGTGGCGAGTTCCGCCGCGAAAGCGGACGTCTGCTTTATCTCGATTTTTATAATGCGAATCCGGCCTCGATGGCGGATGCCTTGGAAACGTTTTTTGCCATCGCGCCTGACAACGAGCCACGTCTGCTTGTGCTCGGCTGCATGGAGGAACTCGGACCGGATGCAGCGCTGCACCACCACCAGCTTGGCCATTCACTGAAACTGCGGCCGCAGGATCGGGCCTATGTTATCGGCGGCGAGGCGAGCGCCGTTGTCGAGGGTGCGGTGGAGGCCGGTATTCCGCGAGATCGTATCCAATGTGTGGATTCACTGGAAGCAGTTGCGAAGGAAGTCGCGACGTTTCAGGGCGCAGTTTTTGTGAAGGGCAGTCGCCGGTACGGTCTGGAAAAAGTTTTGCCCGCGACCAGCAGCCAGCCTGTTGTGGCGAACACGGGTGGTGGCGGCACCGGACGCGGGGGACTTGAGGCCGCTTTTGCGTTGAATCGTAGCGTCTCTGTTTTGCCCTCTGGCTGGCACTTTCCGACAAAAATGATGTCACGCGCCCGTGCCCGTCGCACGAGTCACACCTCTTTCTTTATTTAATCTGTTCCGATGCTTAGCTTCCTCGCCGATTACGATCAATATTTTGGACCACTGCGTCTCTTGCAGTACCACAGCTTCCGCATGCTGATGGCGATCGTTACTGCGGCGGTGATTGGATTTATTCTTGGGCCGTGGATCATTCACAAATTGCGCGTGCTGAAATTTGGGCAGCATTACGATGATGATCGCACGGGCGATCTGGCGGCCAAGTTCGACAAGAAAAACACTCCGACGATGGGCGGGCTGTTGATCTTTGGTTCGGTATTTTTGAGCACTGTCTTGTGGGCCCGTCCGAATATCTGGGTCTTTGTCGCGATGTTTGTTTACGCTGCGCTGACTGCGGTCGGTTTTCGTGATGACTACCTAAAGGTTATCCGTAAAAGCCGTGATGGAATTTCCTCGGGAGAAAAAATGCTCTGGCAGACCGTGATTACTTTGCTGGCGCTGGGATTTTTGATGTTGGACCCGCACAGTGCGATCAAGATTCGCGAGCTATGGGTTCCCTTTCTCAAGCATCCGGTCCTGGTTGCGATGCCTTTGGGCGTGCTATTCTTGATGATGTTTTTCTGGCTGGTGGGTTTCAGCAATGCGATCAACCTTACCGACGGCCTCGATGGACTGGCGGTCGGCTGCACGATCACGGTGGCGCTCGTGTACGGGATCATGGCCTACGCGTCGGGCTCCAGCAAAATCGCCGATTATTTGTTGATCAGCTATGTGCCTGGCACAATCGAACTCGCGGTGATTTGCGGAGCGATTGTTGGCGGTGGCATATCGTTCTTGTGGTTCAATTCCTATCCGGCCGAAGTCTTCATGGGCGACACGGGCTCGCTTGCCCTTGGCGGTTTGATCGGCATGATCGCTTTCATGGTGCAGCAGCCGCTCACACTCGTGATTGTGGGTGGCGTTTTTGTGGCTGAGGCTGTGTCTGTGATTATTCAGGTGGGCTATTTCAAGGTGACCAAGCGCCGCTTTGGCGAAGGCCGTCGGTTCTTCAAGATGGCCCCCATTCATCATCATTTTCAGAAAATTGGCTGGCCTGAAACCAAGGTCGTGGCGCGGTTCTGGATCATCTCTTTGATCTGTGCGTTGGCTGGATTAAGTACTTTGAAACTTCGTTAATGGCGCTTCGCATTCCAGAAATTCTCAGTCCTCTGCTCGGTCACCCCGTGGCCGTGTTTGGCGGAGGCGTGAGCGGGCGCGCGGTCCTCGCGCTTCTGACGAAGATCGAGGCGAAGGGCATCGTCTTCGACGAGAAGCAGGCCGATGCTCGAAAAGATTTCACTCCGTCAGATGCTGCCGCGCACCGATTGGTGGTTTTCAGTCCAGGCTTTCGTCCCGATCATCGCTGGTTAGTGACGGCGCGCAAAGCGGGTTGTGTTTGTTTGGGCGAACTGGATTTTGCCGCACTTTTCTGGCGCGGCACGGTGATCGCGATCACGGGCACGAACGGCAAGACGACGCTGACCGAGTTTCTCACGCATGCGCTGCAACACGTGCGGCGCGATGCTCGTGCGACAGGCAACGTCGGCTATTCCTTCGCTCAACTGGTTGCGGATGAGTCGGGCGGTGTTTTCGACGCGGTAGCGATCTGCGAAGTGAGCTCGTTCCAAGCCGAGACTTTTGTCCATTTCCGGGCCGATGCGGCGTTATGGACCAACTTTGCCGAGGATCATCTGGAGCGGCACGAAGGAATGCGCGCCTACTTCGAGGCTAAATGGCGATTGCTGGACCGCACCGTTGGCGGTGTGGTGCTGGCAGGTAGTTCGGTGCAGAAATATGCGATTGAGATCGGGCGTGTGCTACCGGCCGAAGCCTGTGTCGCGACCGAGGAGCAGGCGGCTGACGTGTTGTTGTCCGGGACGATTTTCGAGCATTATCCACAGCGCGAGAATTTCGTGCTGGCCGCGGCCTGGTGGCGGATGGCCGGGCTGCCCGAGACCGATCTTTATGCTGCGGCGCACACGTTCAAGGCGGGGCGGCATCGTCTGGCAAAAATCGCGACGCGTGATGGAGTGACTTTCTGGAACGACTCGAAAGCGACAAATTTCCACGCCGTGGAAGCGGCGCTGGCCGGGATCGGTGCGCGCGTCATGCTCATTGCAGGCGGCCGGGCCAAGGGCGGCGACATCGCTGGTTTCGTGCGCCGCATCGGGCCACGGGTAAAACACGCTTTCCTTATCGGCGAAACCGGGCACACTCTGGCCGACGCCTGCGCTACGCATCATGTGCCATTCACGGTCTGCACTACGCTTGAAGAAGCGGTGCAAAAAGCCGCCGCAAATTCTCGCGACGGCGACCACGTGCTCCTCAGCCCGGGCTTCGCTAGTTTCGATATGTTCAAAAGCTACGAGGACCGGGGAAACCAGTTTGAACAGCTTGTGAACAACCTGAGAGTAACCTCAGCATCTCGTTAAAATTTACACGTTTTAAACCCAATACTGACTATGAAAATCCTGAAAATATTCGGTGTCGTTGTGGCCGTCCACGCCGCCGTCTTCATGTTTGTTTTTGCAATACCCGGTTGCCGTACGACTTCGCGCGCTACGCCAGCGGCTCCTGCTACTGATCCAGAAACGACCACGCCCACCGTGTCGTATCCTGGTTCCAGCCCCGTTTCCTCCGGTGACGCATCTGGTTCACTGGGCAGCACTGAGAACATGGCAGCCGGTTCGGGTGAAACGCCCACCGTGGCCTTTAACTCGGCCAGTTCGCAACATTTCAATCCGACCCGCCCCGGTACTCCGGTCGCCAAGGCTCTTCAGACGAACGACGTCACTGGCGTGACTCCAGCCACCACCTACAAGGTCGTGAGCAACGACAGCCTTTGGAAAGTTGCCAAGAAACATGGCATCGGCATCGATAATCTTGCGAAGGCGAATAACCTTCGCCCGAACTCGGCTTTGAAGGTTGGCCAAAAGCTGATCATCCCCGGGAAAACTCCCGCCGCTTCCTCGTCTGGCATCGCATCTGGCACCCGCACTTACACGGTGAAATCGGGTGATAGTCTCGGCACCATTGCTCGCAAACAGGGCGCCACGATTGCCGACATCCGCTCGCTCAATCCGCAGATTAAAAACGACGTCGTTCGCGCCGGACAGGATCTGATTTTGCCAGCCTCTGCTGGTGGAACTGCTTACACCTCGACCGCGACTCCGAGTGCTCCGGTCGTAGCCAGCGCACCGGTTATCGCACCCTCAGGCAGCATCGAACACATCGTGAAACCGGGCGAAGGCCTGATCCAGATTGCCAAGAAATACGGTGTGCCGCCGCGCGAAATCGCTGTGCTCAATAACATCGCTGATCCTGCAAGCATCCGTGCTGGCCAAAAACTCGTGATTCCAGGCGTTAAGACTCCTTCAACCGCTGCTCCAGCAATCACACTGCCGACCGAAGAAACTCCGGTTTCTCCCGTCGCTCCGGTCACGCCAAGTGAAAGCCCGGTCGCGCCGTCAATCTCCGCTGAAGCCAACCCAGTTGGCCCATCGGACGCACCTGCGCCGCCGGTCGTAAAGGTGGAGGAATCCACTCCGGTCACACCTGCGCAATAAGCAGTCGTATTTGTTTACAGGATACCGATGACAGACATCGCACTCACACCGGAACTGCCACGCAGCCGGATTCAGATCAACCCGGCTGCGGTGATCGTGGTGTGTGTCATCGGCTTAACCATCCTGGGTCTGACAATCCTGTTCAGCGCAACTTCGTCGTTCAAACTCGGACCATATTATTATCTGAGCAAACAGCTGATCGGCGTCGCACTCGCGACCGGGCTGGCGTTTGTCGTCAGCCGGGTGGATCTGGAATCCATGCGCAAGCACGTATGGATTATTGGCGGTATCTCGTTAGTTATGCTTTTGCTCGTCCTCATTCCGCATGTGGGCATCACGGTGAAAGGCAGCCGCCGGTGGCTGGGTATTGGAGCGCTGCGGTTGCAAGTCTCAGAGTTTGCCAAGCTGGCCATGGTTTTCTGCCTCGCGCACTACCTCGCGATCAACCAGACGAAAATCAACGAATTTAAATGTGGGTTTCTTTATCCGCTCTGCATCATCGGAGCGAGTGCCGGTCTGATTATTTTAGAACCGGATTTCGGCACGGCGGCGCTTACGCTCGCGATCGGATTGATGATGCTGTTTCTCGCCGGTGCGCGGTGGCGTTATATTTTACCCACAGTAGCATCTGCGGCGCTCGTTTTCACGGTGATGGTGATCAACAACCCGAACCGGTTGCGCCGCTTCGTGGCGTTTCTCGATGTCGAGGGCAACAAGAGTGCTGGCACCTATCAGCTATACCAATCGCTGGCGGCTTTTGCGGCGGGCGGCACAGATGGAGCCGGGCTGGGGCAGGGGCGTCAGCAAATCAATTTCCTGCCCGAAGCGCACACGGATTTTATCTTTGCGGTACTAGGCGAAGAGCTTGGGCTTTGGTTCACCTTGGGTGTGGTTGTCCTCTTTGTCGCGATCTTCGTCGCGGGGCTGATTCACCTGCGCCGTGCGCCCAACCTGTTTCAATTCCTTCTGGCGACTGGTTGCCTTCTGCTCATCTGCCTTCAGGCTATCATTAATCTGGGCGTGGTCACTGGAGTCTTTCCGACCAAGGGCATGTCGCTCCCGTTCATCAGCGCCGGTCTCTCGAATCTTCTGCTGATGGGTCTGCTCGTCGGCATTATCGTCAACACGCAGCATTCCTGGGCGCGTTCCTCGTTGTCGGGGCACCATCGCAAAATGCAGGAGGTGGTGTGATGAGCCGGTTTCTAATTTCCTGTGGTGGCACCGGCGGTCATCTTTCGCCAGGCATTGCATTGGGCGAAGCGCTGGTCTCGCGAGGCCATCAAGCCACGCTCTTGATCAGTAACAAAAAAGTGGATGCGCGGTTGATCGAGAAGTACGCGCACTTGACCTTCCTGCGCATACCTAGCGCGCCTTTCACGCTGAATCCTGTCGGTTTCGTTAAGTTCGTCATCAAGCAGGGCGTTGCTTTTTTTTATGGCGTGAACCTCGTGCGCAAACAGCGGCCCGACGGCGTGATCGGCTTCGGCGGCTTCACCACGGCGAGTGTGATTTTGGCCGGCGCGGTTTTTAACGTGCCGGTGGTTTTGCATGAGGCGAACCGTGTGCCAGGTCGTGCGATCCGATTGCTTGGACGTCTGGCGCGCCGCGTTTATCTTCCACCGGGAATCATGTTGAAAGATGTGCGACCAACCGCGCTTCGTCACATGGGGCTGCCGGTTCGCAAGGAGATCGCGAGCGAACCACGTGAAGCGGCACAACGTGAGATGGGGTTCGATCCGCGTTTTAAAGTTTTGACTATCCTTGGCGGAAGCCAGGGAGCCAGTTCACTCAACGACTGGGCCAGCGATAAAGTTTCCTCGCTCGCGCTCGAAGGCATTCAGGTTTGCTGCGTGACGGGCTTGGGAAAACACGTGGCCGAAGTTCGCGAATATCGCACCCGCAACGGCAGCCCGATCAAGGCGCATTTTATTCCTTTCTGCGACCGCATGGGCACGTTGCTCTCGGCGTCTGACCTGGTGGTTTCCCGCGCCGGAGCCGGCACGATTGCCGAACTTATCCGCTGCACTACACCGACGATTCTGATTCCCTATCCATTCGCTGCCGACAATCACCAATGGGCCAACGCGGAGTTTTTTGAGAAACAGGGTGGTGGACTGGTGATATCGCAAGAACGTATGAACGACCTCACCGCCGAGGTGCGTGATGTGATTTTGAACGACTGGCTGATGCAAAAGTTCCGGGCGAACCTCAAGCGCATGGATCGGGCGAATTCGCTCGATGATATGCTGAACGATCTGGAGGAACTAACCGAGACCCCAACCAATCCCGCACCGGTGCGGCCCAAAGCCGCTTGAAGGAATGAAACGCGCATCCCTCCCGCAAATTTTTTCCCGCGATGTGACCGCGATCCATTGCGTGGGCATCGGCGGCATGGGTATGGGCCCGCTCGCGATCTATCTCGCGCAGCTCGGTTTCAAAGTGAGCGGCGAGGACGACGCGATGACAGAGGCCATGCGCCTCCATCTTGTACGGGAGAAAATCGTACTGACGAGCGCGGGTGAAGTGCCCGAGGGTTGCGAGTTGCTGGTGTGCTCTTCGGCCATTTCGCCGCAACATCCTGCGCGTCTGATCGCTGGCAAAAAAAATCTTCCGCTGGTCCGGCGTGGTGAATTGCTGGCTGAAATCGTGCGCGACAAAAAACTGGTCGCCGTCTGCGGTTCACATGGGAAAACGACGACTTGCGCGATGTTGATCACGGCGCTGCGCCGCGCGAATTTCTCCGCTGGCTACATTTTGGGCGGGCTTTTCAACGACGACGAGGTTTCGCCCGCCCGCGTTGGTTCTACGGATTGGGTCGTTGCGGAGATCGACGAAAGCGACGGCACGATCAAGCGCTTTTCGCCTGAGATCACCATTGCGGTGAACCTCGACTGGGATCATCCGGACTACTACCGCAAACTGGCCGATCTGGAGGTGACCTTTGCCGAACTTTTCAATCGTACTAAGCGCAGCGTGTTAATCAGTGATGCTTGCGCCTTGTCGGCGCGGACCACGGCGCAGCTCAAAACAGCAGTTCCAGTTTTCACTTTTGGGCGGAGCGGCGAGTTTAGGGCTTATGTCACCTCCGAGACAGACGGAGGCCTGGAGCTAGGCCTAGCCGGCCGGTTCCCGATCCGACAGGCGAAGGTACATGCGCAGGGCGATTTCAATGCCGCCAATGCCACTGCTGCGCTTGCCGCCGCGCAAAGCATGGGCGTGACGCTCGCTGAAAATCTCTTAGCGGAATACCCAGGCGTGCGCCGTCGGCAATCGGTGCTGCACGCCACTCCGGAGCTGACGGTGATCGAGGATTATGCCCATCACCCGGCCGAGATTCGTGCGCTGCTCGGCAGCCTGCGACGTCGGTCCAAGGGGCGGCTCCTGGTTGTTTTTCAGCCGCATCGCTTTAGTCGCACCGCGCAATTCAAGGCAGAGTTTGCGGCCGCGCTCGCGCAGGCGGATCGTTTGTACCTGCTCGATGTTTATGGTGCGGGCGAAGCGGTTATCGAAGGCGGCACCACGGCCGATCTTTATGCCGAACTGCGCCGCAATGCACCGGCACTCCACGTGGCCTACTATCCGGAACATGGGACCTTCACGCTCGATGGGCTTCGGACCGATCTTAATCCTGGCGATCTGGTTGCGTTTGTAGGCGCTGGCGATATCGACCAACGGGCGCGGGAATGGCTGGAGCAGATGGCGAGAATGAGCCGGAATGCGAAACGCTGGGATGCGCTGGCCGAGATGCTGCGGGCGCGAGTAACGGCTGCGACCAAGATCAAGCGCGAGGAAGTGCTCGCGGAAAAAGACCACGATGCGCGTGGGCGGTCCGGCGCGGATTTATGCCGAGCCTGCGACGACGGAGGATTTGAGCACGCTTCTCCGCGAGGCGAAGGCTCGGTCGGTCGAAGTTTATATTCTGGGACGCGGTTCTAATTTGATCGTGCCCGATGAAGGCGTGGAAGGACTCGTGATTTCGCTCGGGAATCCGGCCTGGCAGACCTTCGAGCAAATGGGCAACGGCCGCATCTGGGTCGGCGCCGGGCTGCGTTTGAAAAATCTTTGCGGGCTCGCGACCAAGGCCGGTCTGATGGGCTTCGAGTTTCTTGAGGGAATCCCGGGCAATGTGGGCGGCGCGCTGCGCATGAACGCCGGAGCGATGGGTGGTTGGATCTTTGACGTGGTTGAGGAAGTGCAGCTCATGACGCTCACGGGCGATATTCGGGTGGTGAAAAAAGCCGACCTACATGTCGCCTACCGGCATTGCGAGGAGTTGCACGATGCGATCGCGCTGGGTGCTCTGCTGACCCATGCCACGGCGGCTGCGAGCGACGCGATTACGCGCCAGATCGATGTTTATCGCGACAAGCGCCAAAAAACCCAGCCGCGTGAGCCGAGCGCGGGCTGTGTATTCAAAAATCCTGACGGCGACTCGGCCGGACGGTTGATCGACGCAGCCGGGCTGAAAGGCGCGAGGGTGGGCGACGCCGAGGTTTCCACCGTGCATGCGAATTTTATCGTCAACCGCGGCAAGGCCACGAGCGCTGACATCATCGAACTCATGCGTCGTGTGCGTGCGCGGGTTGAAGAAACCAAGGGAATCCGGCTTGAACCGGAGGTGCTGCTTTATGGGAAAAAATGGAGGGACGTTTTGTGAGTAATCCAATCATTGCGGTTTTCGCGGGCGGCGTTTCATCGGAACGCGACGTGTCGCTCGGCTCAGGCGCAGCGAGTGCGCAGGCCTTGGCGCGGCATTTTCCAACCCGGCTTTTCGACATCACGAGCGAGGCGGTTCCGGCCGAGATCGATCCGGCGCGATACGTGGTGTTTTCAACTTTGCACGGTACTTTTGGCGAGGATGGTGGCATGCAGCGACTGCTGGACGCCGCGGGTGTGCATTACGCTGGCTGCGATGCGGCTTCGAGCGCGTTGACGATGGACAAAGTTCTCACAAAACGTGCCGCCGCGACGCGTGGAGTGATTGGTGCGAAGGACGTGGTTTTTTCCGCAGAAAAAAAACCAGCGGCGACAGAAATCATCGGCAAGCTCGGCGAGCAACTTGTGCTCAAGCCCACTGATCAAGGCAGCAGCGTAGGGCTGCACATCATTACTAAACGCGTCGAGTTGGAGGTCGCACTTGAGAGCGTGACGGTGGGAAACTGGATCGTGGAGCAACGGATTTTTGGCCGTGAGCTGTCGGTTGGCGTTTTGAAAGGCCAGGCGATGGGCGTGGTGGAAATCACGCCGAAGTCGGGCGTGTACGACTTCACGAGCAAGTACACGAAGGGCATGACGCAGTACTCCGCGCCTGCGGATTTGGACGAAGCAGTGACGGCACAAGTGCGCAGCGCAGCCGAAGCGGCGTTTGCGGCGTGCGGTTGTCGCGACTATGCGCGCGTCGATTTTATTTTTTCTGAGAAAACCGGACTGTTTTTACTCGAAATAAACACGCTGCCCGGCATGAAAGAGACGAGCTTGCTGCCGATGAGTGCGCATTGTGTTGGACTGGATTTTTCAGCTCTGGTCCACGAACTGGTTTTACCCGCATTGCAACGTTTTCGCGCAGCCAAAGTTTTGTCCCCGGCATGAGCACACACGCTAACACCAATCCACCGACCCGAACCTGGCGCGATATCCAACAATCGATCGCGCCAAAGGCGATGTCGTCGGAAGGCCGCAAGCGCCTGCTCGCTGGCACCGTGAAGACGGTGTGCGTGCTTTTTGGTGTCTGTCTTGCTGGTTGGGGTGTTTATGAAGCGGTGCTGACGTGGGAGAAAAATCCCATGGCGATCAAGTCGCCGGTGAAAAGTGTGCCGGTGAAGACGGTAAATTTGCGCACGGATGGTGTGCTGGAAAAAGCCTGGGTCACTCGCACGCTCGCACTTCCGAAAAGCGCCGGCTTGATGGAACTCGATCTGCAAGTTTTGAAGACCCGCCTGCTCGAATCCGGCCAGATCCGCACCGTGGTGCTGTCGCGGAAGTTTCCTGACACACTGGTGGTGCAGATTGAAGAACGCACGCCGGTGGCACGGGTTCGGGCGCAGATTGGCGCGGCCCTGCCCAAAGATTATTTGGTGGCACGAGATGGTGTGGTATACGAAGGACTGAGCTATGATCCAGCGTTGATCGGCTCGCTTCCGTATCTGGGCGATGTGGGCATGAAGCTTTCCCGCGGTCGTTTTCAGCCGATTGAAGGCATGGACAAAGTTGCGGAGTTGCTGAGCACGGCGCACGTGAACATCCCGGCTTTATATCGCAACTGGCAGATCGTTTCGCTGGCGCGTTATGAATCCGACGGCTTCATCATCGTGCGCTCAAAGGAGGTCAAGGAGATCACCTTCGACACGCGCGAAAGCGATTTTTTCAAACAAGTCGCACTGCTCGACATGGTCGTGGCGGAGGCGCATTTGCAGCCCGATCGTCCGGCTCGCTCGGTCAATCTCGCAATCGGCGAGAGCCAGGGCTGTGCACAAGTGCCGGTCGTGCTTGAGACCGCACCGGAATCGACGAACAGCCCGAACAAGCTGCCTGCGACAAATGCGCGGCCTGCGGCTCCTTCTGCACACTCTGCTCCGCAACGCCCGGTCCTTTTCACCAACCTTCGTTTAAACCCTCGTGAGTTCTAGAACCAAATATATCGGTGCCGTCGAAATCGGTACATCGAAAGTCACCGTCCTGATCGGCGAGCTGTCCCAGGGACGCAGCCTGAGCATTATCGGTTTTGGCGAATGTCAGTCGCGCGGCGTGCTCAAGGGCGCGGTCATGGATTTCCGTTCGGCCAGCGACGCAACCCACAGCGCGCTGCTCGCGGCTGAAAGCAATGCCGGCGTGCGTATCGACGAAGTTTATCTCGCGCAGGCGGGTGGCCATCTTGACGGTTTTTATAACGAGGCGTCGGTTAATGTTTCCGCTGCGGACAACATGGTGAGCGCGATCGATATCGATACCGTTTGTCGACTCGCGAAAGCCAAGGCTTTGCCCGATGGGCGCATGGTGGTTCATAATATCCGACGGCCGTTCCGGCTTGATGGACGGCTCGTGCCGGACCCCGAGCATCTGGTTGGTCAGCGTTTGGAGGTAGGATATTGGACGGTACACGGTCAGGAAAATAAGATCGCCGACAACATCCACGTGATCCGCGGATTTAATGTGCCGGTGGCCGAACTTATTCTCACCAGTCTGGCCTCGGGCACCATGGTCACCTCGGCCGAAGATCGGCAAAATGGCGTGCTCGTGATCGACATCGGCGGCGGCACGACCGACTACGCGCTTTATCACGATGGCTGCGCCTACACGACCGGCGTGATCTCTGTCGGTGGCAGTCATCTCACCAACGATCTCAGTCTCGGACTTCGCCTAACCGAAGGACAGGCGGAAAAGTTGAAGCTGCGTTTTGGTTCCGGCACCGTTATCACTCGCGATAAGAGCGAAAAAGTCTGGCTCAACGGCGACTTCGCCATCGGCGACCGCCAATTCCCGCGTCAGGCGATCGAGCAAATCACGTCGGCGCGTGTTTGGGAGATTTTCGAAGTGGTGAAAAAGAAACTGGGCGTTTCCTTCGTGCCCGAGCGTTTGACGGCGGGCATCGTCTTGACCGGTGGCACCTCGAAGCTTCCCGGCATAGCTGAGGCGGCGGCCAAGGTTTTTGGCGTTACCGCCCGGTTAGGGGAAGTGCCCGGCTATATCAACGAGAACCTGCGCGATCCGGGTTTCAGCACTGCGCTCGGCTTATTATATTTCGGACTCAACTCCAGCGCTGAAGCCGCCGTGGCCGGCCAAAGCCGACGTCGCAACGGATTTTTCAGCCGCTTGTTCGCCAACGCCTGAACGCCGACATGCAACCGAACATGAATCCTAACGAACTACCTCTTACCGCCGAAATCCTGGCTGATCGCAGCATCGCGATCAAATTAGTCGGCGTCGGCGGTGCCGGTTCCAACGCCGTCGATCGCCTGAAGATGGAGAATCTTGAGCGCCTCCAGATGGCGGTGATCAACACCGATTTTCAGGCGCTGTCGTCTTCGCCTGTGCAGGACAAGGTTCTCATCGGCACTTCCGTGACGCGCGGACTCGGCGCGGGCGGCGATCCCGATCTCGGTCGCGAAGCAGCCGAGGCGGATCGCGAAAAAGTTGCCGCGATCGTCAAGGGTTGCGACTTGGTTTTCCTGATTGCTGGCATGGGCGGTGGCACGGGCAGTGGCGCGGCACCGATCGTGGCCGAGGTCGCTTCCGAAGCTGGGGCGCTCGTGATCGCTTTTGTGACGATGCCGTTCACGTTTGAAGGCGGTCGTCGCGTCAAGCAGGCCGAAGAAGGTTTGATGGCGCTCCGGCGTTGTTGCGATGCGGTGATTCCGCTGCCCAACGACATGTTGCTCCAAGAGGCCGAGGACGGCGAGACGGCGCTCGACTCCTTTGCCCGGGCGGACGAATGGATCGGCCGTGCGGTGCGCTCGATTTGGGCGATGATGTTTCGCACCGGCCTGATCAACCTCGATTTTGCAACGCTGCGTCAGGCGTTTTATCAGCGCGGCGGCAAGACGCTTTTCGGTCTGGGCAATGGTTCGGGCGAGAACGCGGTGGCCGATGCCATCGAGAGCCTCAAGATGTGTCCGTTGCTGCACACGCCGGAATTTTCGCGTAAGGCCGACCGCATCCTCGTGAACATTGTCGGGGGCACCGACCTTACCTTGCCCAAGGTCAACGAAATCATGACCGCGGTGACCGAGCAGTTTGGCCGCGATTCTCATGTCATCATGGGCGCTGTCATCGACGAAGGAATGCAGAATCAGGTTGAAGTTTGTGTGCTGGGCACGACCGACATTAGTGGCCGCGGGGTGACGCCGCGTCGGCAAACGGTTGTGCAGAAGCCAAAACCTTCGATCTCGCTCACAAGCTTCCCGTTCGAAGAACAGCCACGCGCCAAGTCTGCCACGACTACAACCATCGTTGAGGTACCGCAGACCAAAACCGAGCAGCTGAAGGCGCAGCCCAAGGGCAAGGGGAGCGTGGCGCAGGAAGAATTATTTACCTTTGGTGAGGTCGAGAGCCGCGGCTTTTTCGACAAGACAGATCGCAACCTTTTCGAAGGCCAGGATCTCGACGTCCCGACCTATCTTAGAAAGGGCATTAAAATTTCGATCTAACGCGCCGAATAGTAACCTTCTGAGCTGCCGGTTCACCGCAGGTCAAAGTGACTATTTTGCGTGAAACGACTGCTGTTCGAAGGGATATCAGAGAATTCTGGTATCGCCGGAACGATCTCTCTGCTACTCTCCACTCATGTTTATCGACGAATGTGTTATCAAAGTACTTGCCGGCGACGGTGGTCGCGGCTGCATAAGCTTTCGCCGAGAAAAGTATGAGCCCTGGGGCGGCCCGAACGGTGGCGACGGCGGCCGCGGTGGCGATGTCATCCTGCTGGGTGATGAGAACACTAATAATCTCATCGATTATAAGTTCAAACCGCACTGGAAGGCCGAACGTGGCGAACACGGTCAAGGCTCCGACCAGCACGGTAGCGACGGCAAACACTGCATTCTCCGCGTGCCGCTCGGCACCGTTGTAACGGACGAAGGCACCGGCAAGATCGTGGCCGAGGTCATCACCGAGGGCGAGAGCATCGTGCTTTGCAAAGGCGGCAACGGCGGCTGGGGCAATACGCACTTTAAGTCCTCGACCAATCGTGCGCCCAAGCGCTCCAATCCCGGCCACGAAGGTGAGCACGGCAACTATCGCCTCGTCCTAAAAAGTATTGCTGACGTCGGGCTCGTTGGTTTCCCCAACGCCGGTAAATCATCGCTCACCGGACGCATCACCAAAGCGCACCCGAAGACTGCGGCATATCCGTTTACCACCCTGCATCCGCAGATTGGCGTGATCGAACTGCCCAAGCATTACGACCGTCTTTTGCTGGCCGACGTGCCCGGTTTGATCGAAGGCGCGAGCGAGAATCGCGGGCTGGGGCATCGGTTTTTGAAGCACATCGAACGTTGCGCGCTGCTCATGTTTCTCATCGACATGGCGGGCGTCGATGCTCGCGATCCGCGCGAAGATTACGCCACGTTGCTCAGCGAACTCGGACTCTACGATAAGTCACTTTTGAAGAAGCCCCGTCTGGTCGTGGCCAATAAAATGGACCTCGGTGGCGCGGCGGCCAACCTCGTGAAATTCCGCAAACGCTACAAGACTGACCTGATCAAGATCTCGTGCGTGAGCGGCGAAGGTCTCGACGAACTAAAGGAAGCGCTCTATAAACGTGTGCGTGCCGACCGGCCTGAACCACGCCGAACCAAGAAGGTCGCTAGTTAATCACTCCAGCCATGGCCAACGAACACCGTTCCCTGATGATGCGCGCCAACCGTTTGCTTGGGGCAAACTTGGTGGAGTTGAATCTTATCAAAATCGAGGACCTCGAAACGGCCAATGAGCGGCTGTTGGAGATAGTGGGTGGTGACATTGAAAATCCGCGCCAAAGCACGGTGCTGGGAATCCTTACCTACGAAATGAAAGCAGTGAAGGAGGATGATGTTTTGCATCATCTGGTCGAAGATCACGGCGTGGGATTGATCGATCTTCGCAGCTACGAAGGCTCCGAAGAGCTCAAGAAGAAGCTCGATCTCGGCGCTTGCTGGGCGACCTGGACGGTGCCTTTCGATCATGACGAGGGTTTCTACTTCCTGGCGACGGCTTACTACATGAGCCCAGCCGTACGGACTTTTTGGGAGAAGCAGTTGGATGCGCCCATTATCTGGTATGGGGCCACCTTGGAAATGATCGGCGACTACCTGGAGAAACTATCG
The DNA here is from genome assembly GCA_016721945.1 of Verrucomicrobiota bacterium. GTDB lineage: Bacteria > Verrucomicrobiota > Verrucomicrobiia > Opitutales > Opitutaceae > JADKHC01. The sequence continues at coordinate 30,201 of JADKHC010000010.1, forward strand.
TCCTCAGCGAACGGTTCTATCGCAGCAGCTTCCAATTCCTGATAAACTCGCTCACTTTCCATGCCTCTCGGTAAATTCCAGCTCCAGATTATCTCCGCCCTCGAACAGATGGAGCGTCTGACCGAGGCTGATCGCGAAAAAATCGCCGCCGCTCCGGAAGAACTTACGGGCGATGCCTTGGACAAGCTCCTGCAGGACGAATACAAAATTACTTCGCTCCAGCTTCTAGTTGCCAAGGGAAAGGCCTTCGGTTTAGCGCCGTATCATGTTGCTCGATACAAGGTGAACACGGCCACCTTCGAGCGTGTTCCTCAGGAGTTTTGCCAGGAGCATCAGATTCTCCCCGTTGGCGTGGTGGGCGATTATCTCGTCGTTGCTTTTGCCAATCCGTTCGAAATTTCGTTGCCGGCCAAGATCCAGGAGATGACTGGCATGCGCGTCCTGCGCGTCCTCGCGCGAGAGAAGGACATTCGAGATAAGTTTGCTGTCACCGCGCAAGCATCGGGTTTCGACGACGTCGTAGGCCAGATTGGCGAAGAGTATGGCATTAAGGAAGCAGAGCTGGCCGATGGCGAAAGTGTCGCAGAAGACTCGGGTCCGATCATCCAGCTCTCGAATCGCATTATCGAGGACGCGTTCTACGCGGGCACGAGCGATATTCACATCGAGCCTTGGGAGAAAGAAGTCATCGTTCGCTACCGTATCGACGGTATCTGTCAGGAGAAACTTCGTCTACCGGCAAAGGTAGGTCCCGCTCTCGTCGCACGTCTCAAAATCATGTGCAACCTCGACATCGCCGAGCGCCGCATGCCGCAGGACGGACGTATTATTTTCAAACAGTTCACGAAAAAATCCATCGACATCGATCTTCGTGTTTCGACCGCGCCGCTCAATCATGGCGAAGGCGTGGTCATGCGTATTCTCGATAAGCAGAAATCCACGCTGCCACTGCCCGCACTCGGATTTTCTGAAGAAAACCTTTCAAAATACCGCGACGTCATTCGTCAGCCATACGGTATGATTCTGCATTGCGGTCCGACTGGTTCGGGTAAGTCGATGACGCTGTATTCGGCGCTCAACGAAATCAATTCGCCCGAACTCGTCATCCGCACCGCCGAAGATCCGATCGAATACACGCTCGCCGGCATCAACCAGATGCAGATGCACCGGCAGATCGGCCTCACCTTTGCGACCGCGCTGCGCGCCTTTCTCCGTCAAGATCCAGATATCATTCTGGTGGGCGAAATTCGTGATAAAGAAACCGCCAACATCGCCGTCGAAGCCGCGCTCACCGGTCACTTGTTGATCAGTACGCTGCACACGAATGACGCGCCCAGCACGATTGCCCGTCTGACCGACATGGGCGTGGAGCCGTTCATGATTTCGTCGTCGTTGCTGTGTGTGTGCGCGCAGCGCCTCATGCGCCGCGTCTGCAAGACCTGTCGTATTCAGACCCAGCTGCACGAACGCGAAAAAGCCATCTTTGAAAAAGCGATCGGTTGGAGTGGGCCGATTTATAAAGCCAACTCGCGCGGTTGCCCTAAATGCGGCGGCAGCGGTTACAAAGGCCGTCTCGGTATCCACGAGCTCATGGTGATCAGCGAAGAGCTGGTCGAGGGCATCAACAAAGAAATGGAGTCGTCCGAACTAAAGAAAATCGCCATGCGCAACGGCATGAAGACGCTTCACCAGGACAGCTTGCTTAAGGTGAAAGACGGCTTGACCACGCTCGAAGAAGCCATTGCGACCGTCCCGCCGGACTTGTAACGCAGTACGCGCTGACCGCGTCGTTGGTTATTCCGTCTTTTGACTGGTTCCGCGTGTGCGCAGGGCCAGTATGCCCCAGGCAGCTACCCCGTAAAATGCGCCACCGATGTGTGCTACTGTGGCGACATGGATGTTGGCGTCGTCGAAACGGATCGCCCCACCGCCAACGCCTCGGTTGCGGATTTCGAGGAAAACTTCGATTACGTGAATGCCGAGGATCGCCGGCCAAAACCAGTCCAACCAGTTCTTTTGCCAGCCGCGGCAGGCAAGGAAAACCAGCAGGCCGACATTCACGCCGGAGAGGCCGCCGTAGATATTCATTGCCGGGTCGAACCAGAAGATAGCGACACTGACGACGGCGGGTAGAATGAGGAGCGACACGCGGCTGAAGCCGGGCAGGGATTGTTGAAAGGCCCAGCCGATGACGATGAAAAGCGCGCCATCGGCTAAATAATGCGGCCAGCCAAAGTGGACGAGATGGCCGGTCCAGATGCGCCAGAGTTCTCCGTGGGCGATGTCGAGGCGGTTATAGATCAGGTACTGCCGGAGTTCAGGCCAAGCCGTGGGCAGCAATGCGGAAAAAGTGACGACTAAATAGAGCCACGGAATATAGCGTGGGTTGAGGATGTCTTTGATCAGTTCGCGCATGTTAGTAGCCAGAGCTTTGTCGCGGTGTGCTTCGCTCACGATGCGGTTGGTCCCGGCTTCGGCGAGCAAAGATTATAACGAAACGGGCGCCTGCGTGAGTTTAAGAGGAAAGATTCAGCTCGTGGGACGATCACACGTAAACACCGCCGCCGAGGAGTCGTTCGCCTTCGTGCAGTGCGAGGATCTGGCCGGAGGCGAGGGCGCGCTGCGGTTCGTGGAACTTGATCAAGGCCGTATCGCCTGTCTCGGGGATAAACTCTAGCACCACCCGTGGATCGCGGTAGCGCACGCGACCTTCGAGCATTCGGGCGGTGGTGATCGGTTCGGTATTCCAGCTGAGCGATTGAATCCGGATTTCCGATACAAAGAGCCCGGGTGCGTCGGCGTGATCGAAGGCGACGAGTAGTGCACGGTCGGCGGCGCGTTTTCCAACCACGACGTATTTCTCGAAATCGGTGTTCGACGGCACGCCGATACCGCGACGTTGGCCGATGGTATGATAGTAGTGCAGGCCGCGATGGCGGCCGAGTTCCTTGCCGTCGGTGGCCCGGACGATTGGGCCTGGTTCGTCAGGCACGTACTGACGAAGGAAATCCTGCATTTTCACCTCGCCGATGAAGCAAATGCCTTGGCTGTCTTTCTTGCTCGCGGTGGTGAGGCCCGCTTCGCTGGCGATACGGCGTAGTTCAGGTTTTGGAAGATGGCCGATGGGGAAACGGGCATCGCGGAGCTGCTCCTGATTGAGGAGGGCGAGGAAGTAGGACTGGTCTTTGTTTTTGTCGGCACCTTCGAGCAGTGAGTAGGTGCCATCACTGTTCGTTCCCCGCCGTGCGTAGTGACCGGTGGCGACGGCGGAAAAGCCATTGTCCTTGGCCCATGCGCGGAACACGCCGAACTTGATTTCACGATTGCACATGATGTCTGGGTTGGGCGTGAGGCCGCGTCGGTATCCGTCCAAGAGATACGCGACGACGCGTTCGCGATATTCCTGCATGAGGTTGACGACGCGAAACTCGATGCCCAGCTGGTCCGCCACTGCGCGGGCGTCATCGATGTCCTGTTGCCACGGGCAGTGGCCGATAATGTTGTCCTCGTTGATCCAGTTTTTCATGTAAGCGCCGACGAGGTCGTGACCCTGTTGTTTCAACAACAAGGCGGCGACGGAGCTGTCGACTCCGCCGGACATGGCGACGAGGATTTTTTGGCGATTTGGCAACCCAACTACGACGACTGACCTAGGGTGCTTTTGTCAACTGAACGTAATCGCCATGGGCTTTACACGGCACCTGCGTAAGCTATTAAACCTGCATGAAATTTGTGTCTGCGCTGTTTTTTTTCGTTCTGGCTGCGTTGTCGGGTCGCGGGCAGTCCGCGATTCCTGTCGCGAAACCGCAACGGCCGATTCCGGCAGTACAGCACGTGCTGATCATCAGTATAGACGGCTTGCGTCCGGACCGTGCCTTGCTGGCGGACATGCCGAAACTTCGAAGCCTCCTTAAGCAGGGTGCGTACACATTTTGGGCAAAAACCACGGCCGTTTCCATCACGCTTCCGTCGCACGTGAGCATGCTGACTGGTGTTACGCCAGGCAAACATGGCATCGAATGGAACCGCGTCTTGCCATTTAAAGAACCGGTTTACCCGAATGTGCCGACGATTTTCGAAATGGCTACGAGGGCTGGTTATACTGCTGCAATGGTGGCCGGGAAAGCGAAGTTTTCTACACTCGCGAAACCGGGTACGGTCATGTGCGCCGAGGTGCCCGATGGAAACACCCAAAGTAATAACGAGGCTGTCGTGCTCCGTGCCGTCGAGCTGATTGAAACGAAAAAGCCTGATCTGCTCTTCGTGCATTTTCCAGATGCGGACGCGGTTGGCCACGCCTTGGGCTGGGGTTCGCCCGAACAGCTTGCGTGTATTGAAAAAACGGATCGTCAGCTCGGCGAACTGCTCGCGGCGCTCGACTGCACGGACCTGCGGGCTTCGACGTTTATTATTATCACGGCTGATCATGGCGGCGCGGGTCTCACGCATGGTGCAGACGATGCCCGTAGTCGTCATATTCCCTGGATCGCGGTTGGGCCAGGTGTGCGGAAAAATTTCGACCTCACGACGAGCGCCTCGCTCGAAGTCCGTACCGAAGACACCTGCGCCACGGCGTGTTATTTGCTGGGTCTGCGGCAGGCACCGTATTTTGACGGTCATCCGGTGATGCTGGCGTTTGAAGTTGCGCCGTAGGTGGTGCGCAACACGCGCAGGGTATAGCTAATACCTGCCTAAGGCGCGGCATTTTCCTTCTTGTCCCGCTAAACTGGCTTAGCGCATGATACGCGCACGCTAATGCCCAATCGCGAATGCAGAATTGCCCAGGCCTGGCTTGAATCCCCCTCGCGCGGCGTCATCGAGTTGACCCGTGACTGGCACGCGCGTTATGCGCCACCGCTGCTGCTCGGGCCCGACGGTCCGAGTTTCACCACGCTGACGAAGGTGCCTGATTATGTTTTCGGAGCGGAGAGTGCGTATTTCGCGAACAAGAAGGCGGAAATCTTTTTCTTCCTGCGCCTCGACCGCCATCCCGAACTCGCCGCTGCGGGCACGACTGTTTACCTCGCGGGCGATTTCAACGGCTGGCAAAACGCTGTCGGTCAGGCCGAGTGGCAGCTGCGCCCGGCCAAGCTCGCTGGCGACCCTGTGCTTCTTTGGTCAGGCCCCGCACGCCGTTTTTATACCGAACCATACGCCAGGTTTAAATTTGTCACGGGCGAACACCGCTGGCTCGACGTTTCGGCCATGGCGCCCAACGCCGTGCGCGATGACAGCGGTAGCGTCAACTACATGGTTGATCCCGAGCGCACCGGCCAGCATTTGTTCCAGTTCACACTCGCTGCGCCGCTTGATCTCGCGAAAATCTGCACCATGGTCTGGCAGGGCGACGAGTCGGGGCAAAACGTTCCGCTGCGACCGGGCGAGTTCTTTTTTAGATATTGCAGCGATGCACCGCTCGGCGCGCTCGTGCGGGGAGGGGAGACGATCTTCCGGCTCTTTGCTTCGCGTGCTTCCAGTGTGGAGCTGTGCGTCTCTCAAGACCTCGAAAAATCCGCCGCCGCGCACCGTTATCCGCTCACGCATCGCGCCGACCACGTCTGGGAAGTCACGCTCGCGGAGAATCTCCACGGCTGGTATTACTGGTACCACATCGATGGACCTAGCGATGTGTTCGGTCAGTTCGATCCGACGCAAAAAATCCTCGATCCTTACGCTATCGCCACGGTGGACCGCACCGGCCCCGGCATCGTGATTGATCGCGCCATGGTTCCGCCGCCTGAGCGCGAGTTCTGTACCCCGGGCTGGCAGGATCTGGTGATTGCCGAGGCGCATGTGCGCGACCTTGTGGATCGCGCTCCGGTGAAACTTGCCGTGGCCGAGCGCCGTGGCTTCACCGGCTTGCGCAAATGGGTTGAGAGTCCCGGTTTCTACCTGCACCACCTCGGTATCAACGCCGTCGAACTTCAGCCCGTGCAGGAATTCGATAACCGCACGCCCGAGGAATACCACTGGGGCTACATGACGAACAACTACTTTGCTCCAGAAAGCAGTTACGCGCTCGATCCGCTGCGCGCCTCTGGCATCACGGAGTTGCAGGAACTCGTCGCCGCCTTCCATAAGCGCGGCATCGCCGTGATTCTCGATGTTGTCTATAACCACGTGGGAGAACCAGCCCACCTGATGCTTATCGACAAACTCTACTACTTCGAGATGGACAGCGCCGGACAGCTCTCGAATTGGAGTGGGTGTGGCAACGACCTGCGTGCCGATGCTGCCATGGCTAAACGCCTCATCATCGACAGCCTCTCTCACCTCGTGGAGATGTACGGCATCGACGGCTTCCGCCTCGATCTCGCCGAACTCCTCGGGCTCGAAGTGTTGCGCGATGTCGAGATCGCGCTCAAGCGTGTGAAACCCGACGTCATCCTTATTGCTGAACCGTGGAGCTTCCGAGGCCACATCGCTGGCCAGCTGCGCGACACCGGCTGGGCGTCGTGGAATGATGGATACCGCAATTTCCTACGCGACTTTGTGCGTGGTGGCTCCTCGCGTGACGCCTTCGAATATTATCTCAAAGGCTCGCCCTGGCATTTTGCCAAATGGCCTGCGCAGACCGTCAACTATACCGAGTCGCACGACGACCGATCGTGGATCGATATGATCACGGAGAATCCCGGTCACAACGGCTCCGATCCGACCGCTAACGACCGTCGGCGCACACACCTGATGGCCGCCGTGCTCTTCTCATCGATCGGCATTCCCATGCTCGCGGCTGGTCAGGATTTCCTGCGCTCGAAAAACGGCATCAACAACACCTACCTGCTCGGCGCGGTCAACGCGCTCGACTACCGCCGCATCTACCGCTTCTCCGCGACGCACACGTATTTTGCCGATTGGATTGCGTTCCGCCGCTCCGAAGCAGGCTCGCTCCTGCGCCTCTTCTCACGCCCGAGCGAAACGTTTTTCCGCTTCATCTTCGCGCCCGATTCGAATGCGGGTGCCGCGATCTACAACGCCGATTTCAGCCAAGGCCACCGCCGCCTGCTCTTGGCCGTGAACCCGACGCTCTATGACGTCTCAATTCCCCTCGGTGACGAAATCGCCTCGGGCAATTGGTGCCAGCTGGCCGATCACGAACGGTTCTTCGGTTCCAAAACGCGCGACACCGCCCAAGGCATCGAACCCAACCTCTTCCTTCCGGCACTTGGTTGTGGTTTGTGGGTGAGCGAAGGGTGAGATATTTGTAACCTTGAATTACCATGTTAGTTCTATGAAATGTATATTAAAAATCTGTATTTTGGCTGCCACAGTCTTGATTGTGCCTGCACGCGGCTTTGCCGGTGAGTATGCTATGTTGCATAATGCACAAAGGTCGGAGTGGTGGCTTGTGTTCCCGACGGAAGTAACAAATGGCAGGAAGCCTATTGGCGAGGCGTCAGCGATCGAAGTTGTAGATATTGTATGTGATGGGAAACTCATACAACCAGAGGAAACGCATGGGCATATAGATGAGTATCCATTGGAGTTTCCGGGTGGAGTGGGAAGTATTTATACCGTCTATGCGAAAGATTTTGACCTAAGAAAATGGGCAGCAGGAAAGCGCGTACCGGGGGTTCTTCACCACTATTCTCTAGATCCTAAGAGTGAAATCGTCACAGTCCGCTATCGCTTGCACTATAGGGTCTGGGAGGAGGCAAAGGTATCTGAGATCAATAAGCTTATTTCGTACGAGTGGGGTGCGCTGCGTAAGTCACATGAGAATCAGTAGGGCTTCAGCGTTGGCGTGCGGGTTGGACGGGTAAATAATTGTGGCTCCAGAAAATCGCTGAAGCACGGAACGGCGGAAGCGATGAATATTACCAACAGCCGCAAGCCTTCAGATTTTGAACAGAAGATAACAAAGAGAACGAAGGCCTGCTGGTACTTCCTGGATCTCTTCGTTACCTCCGTTTTCTTCTGTAAAATACAGAAAATTCAGACCAGCCACTATCAACTTCAGTATAAAAGCATAGGGGCATTAGTATAATTTTATTCTTCTTCCTTTCCGCTCCTCCGCGTTTCCGCGATCCTCCGAATTCCATTCACAGCTTTCTTGAGTATCGGACTGTCATTTCGAACTATGCTCGATGCAGTTTCAAACGGCTTTCTTTAGCTTTTTGTAGAAGGCGATTTCTTTGGCGGCGAGGTCCAGGAGCAAGCCATGCAATAGGGGTAAATCTAGGTTCTCGCGGCCTTTGTTCATGCGGGCGGCGTGCAGGGCGAATTCGCGCCATTCGTCGCCGATGGTGGTGAGTTCGAGCGAGAGTTCCTGGAGGCGTGGGTTGTTTAGGAGTACGGCGCATTCCTGCAAAAACGCGGCGTAGAGGAAGCGGAAGCCGGCGCCGCCGGTGCCGATCTCTTCTTGCATGCGCACGATGTGGCCGATGAAGCGGCGGGTGTATTCGAGGTCTTTTTCCGCTGGGAGCTTGAGCACGCGGCGCGCGAGAAGGCGAATACCACTGCAACCGACGTAGGGCAGTGGCACGTGCAGCATCATGAAGCAGTTCTTTTTGATGGCACCACGGAGCAGAGGCACGATGTCCACTTTGGGCACCGGGCCGTCGATGTAGTAGATCAGGCCTTTTGGCGCGAGGGCACCGCGGACGAAGCGGGCGCGTTGCAGGTCGGCGAGGGCGCAGCGTGTGGGGCTGTTGAAAACGGGATCGCTGATGAGGTACTCGTTTCCTTCGCGGCCGAAGGCGATGAGGTTATGCGCGTTGAAATGAAAGCGCATGTTCTCGGGAAAGTAGGGGAGAAAAAAGACCGAAGACTGGAGCCCGACGGGGCGGCCTTGATCGAGGAGTTCGTCGAGACGACGGCGTCCATCGGCGGAGGAGCGGAAGTTTTCGAAGCGGAGCGGTAGCTTCAGTCGACTCTTCACCCCTTTGAGGATCCAGCGAGGAATCATCCGATAGGCGATGAGCGGAAGCTGGTTGATCTTAACCAGCGGGATATAGGCAAACGAGAGCGACGCGCTAAGACCGAAGCACATGGCCTCGGAGACGGGGATTCCCTCGTGGTGAAGCAGTGAGGAAATGACGCCGCTCTCGCAGTGGGCGGACTGCCGGTGCTGAAAGGCGGTTTTCGCTGGTTCCGGTGTGGCGAGAGGAGGAGGCATCGGGAAGGCGGAGAATATTTCAGCCAAGTTTCTGGAGTTGTGCGATGGTTAGGCCCAGCGCTTCGACGTAGCGTTCGAGTTGGCGCGGGCTGAGGTTGGCGAAGCCTTTGGCGGTGAGGTGACGGCGAACGCGCCAGCGCCAGAAGCCGGTGGCCGAGGCCAGCGTGGGCAGGTCCATACGAAGGCGGAACATGTGATATTCGAGCGGGCTCGATTCGCCGCGCAGGGCGCGCTGGCGGGCGTCTTCGGCGAGTCGTGCGAACCAGGCGACAGCTTCCTCGGTCACGGTGATTTCGGCTTCGTCACCACCGGATTGGGCGATGAGGTAGTGACCGTCTTTGTCTACAACGTAGACAGCTTTGCGCTGACCTTCGAGGAGTGGAGCACCTTGTTGTGGAACTTCGTCGGGGCGCATCAGACGACGGTCAGGTGAAGATAGGCGCTGCTGAAACGGCCGGACTCCGGCACGAAGCCGAGAATGCGCTGGCCGGGCTGCAAACGACCGCTGCGGACGAGGTCGTCGAGCATGACAAAGAAGGAGGCGGCGCCGCTGTTGCCGCGCGTGGCGAGATTGGTGAACCAGCGTTCTTGTGGAATGCCGAGGCCGAGCTTTTCGAGTCCTTCAGCCATGGGCTGGCGGAAAAATTCCGACGACATGTGCGGGACGAACCAATCGATATCTTTTGCGCGCAGGCCGCGTTTTTTCGCGATCTTGGCGAGTGGTTTCGTGAGGCAGTATTCGACGACGTTGGCGTTGAGAATTTTTACGTCCTGTTTGACCGCGAGTACGGACTGGCGGCCGAGTTCTTCGTGGGTGTAGCGCGCCCAGCCGGTGAGCGTGCCGTCGTCGTTTTTCACTGCGCCGGCGTACATGCAGACGGGCATTTCGTTCGCGTAGGAAGTGATGTCGATCCAGTCGATGCGCAGGCTGAGGCCGGAGGAATTGGGACGATCCTGAAGGAGCATCGCACCGGCGGCGTCGGAGAGCATCCAGCGCAGGAAATCTTTTTCGAAGGCGAGTTCGGGCCGGGCTTCGAGTTCGGCGACCTGTTGCTCGGTCTCGGCGGCGTAGCGGGTCGACTTCAACACGATGGAGCCGGTGTCGGAGCCGGTAGCGACGGCGTTGGGAAATTCGCCGGAGCGCACGGCGAGCCAGGCGTATTTTAACGCGGTGGCTCCGGCGGCGCAGATGCCGGTGGTGGAAATGACTTCGCAGGCGGGGTTGCCGAGTTCGCCGTGGACCATGACACCATGGTTCGGCATGAGCTGGTCGGCGATGGAAGTGCCGGTCGAGAGACAGGCGATGTCGTTGAGTTTAAAATTGTCGTCAGTGAGACCGCGCACGGCTTCGGCAGTGAGCTGGGCGTTGGTGTAGCGGACTTCGCCGGTCTTCGGATCGATGGCGTAGTGGCGCAACTTGATGCCGTTGCTACGCAAAGTAATTTTACGGGTACGCGATGGTTTTGGTCCGGTCATCCCGAGCACGGACTCCATCGAGTCGTTGTCCACCGCGGCGAGCGGCAGAAAAGAGGAGGTTCGGGTGATGTAGACAACGTTACTCATTGAACAAAGCCAGGCGGGAGGAATCGGAGCCGGAGGGTTGCTCAAAATAGGAGCGTGCGGCCGCGAGTTTTTTGCACAAGAGCGGCCTCAGCGCAGCCTTGAGCAGCATGGACACCGGGAGGACAGTTAGGATAAGGCACACCAAGAATACCAGATAAAATACGAGAGCGGCACGGCGCAATGGAGCCCCAGGCCGACCGAGTGCCCGGAGCAGACGGGCCCAGATGCGGAAGCTGCGCTTGCCAACTTTTTCGCTGGCGATGAGACGGTCGTCGACCACGCAAGCGCGCAGGCCGTGGAGCATGGGCGCGTTTTGTTTTTCTTCGTCGTTCCTCAACGCTTCGCGCAGAGCCAGCCCGAAACGACGACTACCGGCAATATCTTCGGCGGTGACGCCGGCCGCAGGGAAGCCCCAGAAAGCACCTTTGCGACCGGTCAATAGCCAGCGGGGCGTCGTGATAAACGTGGCGAAGGCGCTACCGCGATCGACGAGGGCGATGTGATCGCGGTGGTTCGCACCGGCAGCGGTGAGTTCCTGCTTCACGACTTCCTGTGCCATGAGCCACATGTTGCGACAGGCGGTGACGGTGACGACGGGTTTACCTTTGATCAGCTGGCGTCCAGCCGCGCTGCGCAGAAACCCCATGAGCACGGGCGCGGGTGAAAGGAACCAGATGGGATAGCCAAGAATCACGAGGTCAAAATCGCCGGACGCTTCTACGCTAAGCGGTGCGAGTTCCGGCGATTCGCCTGCGACGGATTCTGGAAATGCGTCCATGAATTGCCAGAACGGCCAGGGAAAAGGATATGCTGGCCGTGGCTGGAGTCTTTCGCGCACGACCACGACGCCCGAACCATCCGCCAGCAACGGTGCAAGCAGCGCATCCAGCACGGCGGAGAGCTGGCCGGTTTGCGAGAACTCGACGACGAGGATTTTTTTCATTGCGCGAATAGGGGCGACGGCTTGGGCGTGGCACGAGGTTCGGTGGCTCGCACGAGATTACGCGGCTGGTGCGGGTGGGGTGGAAAATCGCCGCCGAGGCGCGCAAGTTTTTTTCGGCTGGCGTTGAAGTAGCGGCCGGCCTGCACGGCCTGAAAGCTGTGGCGTGCGATGGGCCAGAGACTCCAGCGGTGTTCCCAGATGCGCCGAGCGAAACGGCGTTGGTAGGCACTGCCGTGATAGAAGCGGCGCAGGTGCCAGTTGTAGAGGTTATCCATTTCGGTCCGGCTGGAAAAACCGCGAGGCTGAAAGGTGAAGTTGACGCAGTTCATACGCCGCCAGTCTTTGTTGAAATCGCCCTCCTGGCCGTTTTTGCACTCGTCCCAAATGGGTGCGCCGTACATCGGGCTGAACTTGGTCATGTTCATATCGATGAGGCGGAGAATCCGACGAGCTCGGGCTTGGTGGCGAGGATGGCGTCGACGTTGGTCTCAAGTCCGCGTGGTGCAACCGGCCCGAGGCAATCATGCACCGCGGTCGGATGTCCGTGTTTTTCCAACCAAGCCGCCAGCGTCAGAATCCCGATCGGTGCCATCCGGTTCGCCAACACCGTGAAGTCGGGTTGCCCGGGGATGAAATTAAATCCGGCGGGATGGACGAGGGTGATGCGCATGACGGGTGAAAAGTAACGTCGCGATGTGATGCCGTACGGCGTGGCTGGACGCAAGCCGTTCGGTGTTGTGCCACCATTCGTGTGAACGCCCGCTTTCTCCCGTTGTATCCACGTTTTATCGACTGCGGTTTTTTTGTGTCTCCGGGCTTGCCGCGCCTAAATCCTTAGTGTGACTATGAACGGAAAGCATTCGCATGACTGACCCGTTAATTTCACGCCTCAAAACCCTAATTATTGACACCCTTCATCTTGATGGTGTCACGCCGGCCGATATTGACGAAACCGCGCCTTTGATTGGCTCGGGGTTGGCGTTGGACTCGATCGACGCCTTGGAGCTCGTGGTTAAGATTGAGAAAGAATTTGGCATCAAGATCGGTAGCAGCGAGGAATCGCGTAACGCACTTAGCAGTGTAAACAGCCTCGCCGAGTTTATCCGGACTCGTACTGGGAAATAATCCATCTTCATCCCGTTTACGCTCCTGTAGCTTACCCCGAATGGCTGGATCCATCGCTTCTGGAACCGTGTTTCTGAAGGCTTGTGATTGTCTCACGCCTTTTGGCCACTCTGCGGAAACGTTGGCGGCCTTGCTTCGTGGCGAACGTGCGCTGCAACCTAGTCCGGTGCTGGGGCGCGAAGGCGGCGACGCTGTTCCGCTGGCCTTGCTGCCGGGCCGTGCGCTTGACGAGACGACACCGCCTTCGTGGCTCGCGGCGGTGCAGGCTTTGCTGGCTCCGGTGAACGCTGCGGGCTGGGGGACGGCGCGCCGCCCCGTTTTTGTCACAAGCAGTAATTTTGGCGCTGGCAGCTTGTACGCGTATCGCCGCTCGGGCGATGCCGCGCACATGGGATTCGGTGCGCTGGTTAACTCTGTCGGCTGGTTGCGCAAACAACTGGGCTGGCAGGAAAACGTAACCATTTTCTCCCACGCCTGTGTGTCCGCGCATCTCGGCCTGTTGCAGGCGTCGCGTGTGGTGGAAGTCGGGCTGGCGGATGAGGCGCTGGTTTTCTCCTTTGATTTTCTCAGCCCATTTGTCAGCGGAGGTTTTCACGCGCTGAAAATTCTCAACGCCGATTTTCCGGCGCCCTACATGAATCGCGCGACGGGTTCGATCGGTTTGGGCGATGGCGCTGGTTATGCCGTGCTGACGCGTGCGGGCGGTGATTTTACCATCTCGGCCCAGTCGATGCATAACGAAATGCATCATTTCACCGCTAACCAGCCGGGTGGAGTTGGTTTTGAAGCCTGTCTGGCTCCGCTCGCGAAACAAGTGGCTGGCCGACGTCTTTGGCTGAAGGGCCACGGCACCGGTACGCTTGAGGCCGGGCGGATGGAATCAGGAGCCTTTGCCAAGATTTTTCCCGGTGCGCCGCTGGTTGGCTGGAAGGGCAGTCTCGGTCACACGCTTGGTAGCTGTGGACTGGTTGAGCTCGCGATCGCCCGTGCCGCGCTCATGCAGGGTCGCACACCGGGCACGATTGGCTGTAGTGCGCCGAGCTTCACGGCTGAAGTCGCACTGGAATCTTTCGCCAACGACAACTACGACGGCGTGATCTGCGCCAGCAACGCCTTCGGCGGTGCGCATGCCGCGCTGCTTCTCAGCCATGCTTGAACGTTTCATCCAGCTCCTTCACACCGACGACGCAGGCAGCGAGACGCTGGCGGAAACGCGCGAACGCCTAAAGGGCTCGTTCGCACTGGGCGCTACGCGCCGCATGACGCAGCTTGGCATGGTTGTTGGTTCGGCAATCAATAAACTCGAACCGCTTGCCACCGATACACTCGTGTACGCCTCGACTTTTGCCGAGAGCCGTTCGCTCGAAAGTTACCTCGACAGTTTTCCCACTGCGAGCCCGACGCTTTTTCAAACTTCGATCCATCCGAGCGGCGCGCAACAAGCTTTGATTGGCCGCCAGCGCAGCCTCGGCGAAGTGTTTTCTCACTCCGGCGTGGAGCAGATGCCAGCGCAAGCGCTCCTGACGGCTATGCTGGCACCGGCCGCCCGCGTGATTCTGTGCGGTGGCGAGGAACGCGGCACCTGGCTCGTCGACTTCCAGTCGGCTCAAGACCGAACCTTCGGTTATGCGCTTGCACTCACGCGTGAATCTGGCCCAGCGCCACTGGGCCGCCTGGCGCTTTTATCCTCGGAAGAGACGAGCCGGTTAACTCCTGCGGCTTGGTTCGACTTATTGCACCAGCGCCGTGCGCTCGACGGCCCGATCGCCTTGGGCTGGCGCTTGCAGCTCAACTGGTCGTGAACCCGGAGACCTCAGTTCAGCCTCCTGCCGCCCGTCAGCCCCGCAATCCGGGACCCAGCTGGGGCTATCAATTTCTGCGTATTGCCGACCGGGTGGTGCCGGAGATCATTTTTAGGCCTATGCGTGGGATCGGCACGGCGTTCGCGATGGCGGGCATGCCCGCCGAGCGGCGGCATTCGCGCGAATATCTTTCGCTCGTGCTCGCACGGAAGCCGAAGCTGCTCGATGTGTGGCGGCATTTTTTCGCCTTTGAGGAAGCGCTCATGGACAAGCTCCGCGCGGCGAACGGCAAGATCCTGCCTTGTACCTATGGCGATGGTTCGTCGGATTGCACGCCCTGGCTGAAGGGCGAACTTCCGCTTTTGCTAGGTACTTTCCATGTCGGGGCCTCGGATCTGACCGGGTTTTTGCTCGGCGGGTACATGAAGCATCCCACTTATCTGGTTCGGCAAAGGGTGGGGAATTCCCATGACACGGAGCAGCTGGCCGCCCGCTATCGCGACCGGCTCCACTTTGTGTGGGTGAACAACCCTGACGAAATCATCTTTGCGCTTAAGGATGCGGCGGCGGGACCGGCTGCGATCGCGATGCAATGCGACCGCGTGGGCTTCAGTGCACGCACGGAGTCTTTCGATTTTCTCGGTGCGAAACGTCTTTTCCCGGTCACGATTTATTACCTCGCGTGGATTTTCAAACGCGCGGTGATTCTGTCGGTTGGCATGCCGACGGAGACCGGCGCTGAGTTGTTTGCTTCGCCGACTTTTACGCCGATACCGGAGGAATCGCGCGCAGCATTCATGGTGCGGGCGCGTGAGCATTTTCAAGCGTTCCTCCACCAACTGGAAACGCTCCTGCGTAAACAGCCTTATCAGTGGTTCAACTTCACGCCGCTTAACCCCCCAGTACCGGCAAATCCGGTGGACCGTTCATGATCGCGGCGTTGAAAAAAGCATACTACGTCACGACCTACCTGCTCTCCTGGTGGTGGTTTTTCTCTGTGGGTTTTCTGCTCAATCTTGGCTCGCTGCCGCTGCTCCTGTTGCCGCGCAGCGAATCGCGTGGACGGCGGATGCGCACGGTGATCCGCAGGCTTTTCGCGTTGTGGGTTTGGTGGTTCAATGCGTGCGGAGTCGTGCGGGTGCGCTGGCTTGGATTTAACGAACCGCTCCCCACCGGCTGCATTTATATCGCGAATCATCCCACCTTGGTCGATGCTCCGATCCTGCTCGCACGGTTGCCCGACACGATCTGTATTTTCAAACCCGCGTTGCTGCGCAATCCCGTGATCGGTCCACCCGCCATCATGGCTGGTTATGTGGCTGGCGAGTCCGGCGTGGATTTGGTGCGGGAGATCGCCGGTGAAATCGCGCAAGGTAAGTCGTTACTTGTTTTTCCCGAAGGTACGCGAACGGGGGCAGGCCTTACACTCGGACCGGTCAAGCCGGGTTTTGCGCTGATCGCAGCGCGTGCCCATGCCCCGGTTCAATTGCTCATCATTCGTTCAACTCCGGACCTTGTGACGCGAGGCCGTTCTTGGTGGCGTCCTCCGGCGATTCAGCCCTCGACGATTGAAATCACGCTCGACCGTCGTTGGGAATACGATCCTGACAATACGCCGGCCCAACTTTCAAAAGAGGTGGAATTGCATCTGTTGAAGGTGCTCCGCTCTGGTGCCGTATGACGACTTCCGCTACCCATCTCGTCCTTATCCCGAGTTATAACACCGGGCCGCGCCTGCTCGCGACGGTGAAGGAGGCGCTTGGTTTCTGGCAACCGGTTTTGGTCGTGATCGATGCCAGTACGGATGGCAGTGAAAACGCCGTGGTGGAACTTGCCCGGAGCGAGCCAGCTCTGCGCGTGATTATCCTTCCACGAAACGGCGGCAAAGGTGCTGCTGTGCTCGCGGGATCGGAGCTGGCCCAACGCGAAGGGTTCACCCACGCGCTCGTGATGGATGCCGATGGCCAACATCCGGCCGATCGCATCGTTGACTTCATGCAGGCTTCGCTTGGCACTCCGTCCGCGCTGGTGCTGGGACGTCCGGTGTTCGGGCCGGAAGCGCCATTGGTTCGGCTCAAGGGTCGGCGGATCAGCGTGAATCTTGTGCGTTGGGAAATTTTCGGTCCAGGCATTGACGATCCGCTTTACGGCTTTCGCGTGTATCCTCTCGCAGCGCTTGTCCGCGTGCTGGAGAGCACGTGGGGCGCACGGCGTTACGATTTCGATCCAGAAGTTGCTGTGCGTTTGTACTGGGGCGGCGTTCCAACCCTGAATATCCCAGCGTCCTGTCGCTACCTCTCGCGCGCCGAGGGCGGTGTATCTCATTTCCACTACGTTCGCGATAATGTGCGCATGGTTTGGCTGCACATGCGCTTAATCACCGAGTTGGTCTTGTGGCGTTGGTTCGGACTCTGGCGCCGCCGTCGCGCAACTTCCCTCAAAAAATGAATAGCCGCTGCCGATTGGTTCTTCTCTTTCTGCTTATACCCGTCCTTTGTCTGGCCACGGAAGAACCCACGTCTTTGGCCGCAGCCGGTCCACGCGTGGAAATCACCAACGCGGGGGCGGAGTGGCAGACGTTGTTCGACAAACTCGCAGCACAGGGCGCCGTTTTTTCCCACTTTACCGAGAATCGTTGGTTCCCCTTTAAGAAAATTCCGGTCGTGCTTAAGGGCGAGATGCGGATGGCTCCTGGTCGTGGCATGAGCCTGCGTTATACGCAGCCGGAGAACCGCACAATCATCATGGATGAACGCGGACTTTTGCTGCGCGACGATCGTGGGCGCAGTCGCGAAGTGCCGCCCGATCCTCGTGCGGTCAGCGTCAATGCCGCGCTTCTGCCCGTGCTGCGTTTCGATCAAAAAGAACTCGATAAAGTGTTTTTCCTCCGTGCCGTGCGCGTGGAAAAGGCTTGGCGTCTTGATTTCGAACCGCGCGATCCGGCTTTGGTCCGCATGATCGGTCAGATCATCGTCTGGGGTGAGGACGAAAAAATCCGCCTGCTCGAATTTCGCCGCTCGAATTCGCAGCGGATTGAAATCGTCATCGACGATTCGCAGATCGGTGTCGTGTTTTCGGCGGACGAGTTGAAACAGTTTTTCCGCTAACACCGCATGTCCTTCTTTCGTCAAAAATGGTTTATCCGACTGGCGCTCGCCGTGCTGGCCATTGCCGGTTTGTCGTGGTTATCGCAGCTGGACTACAATCAAAAGATATCTTCCAACATCCTCGATCTTGTCCCCTCTGATGAGCGCGCGCCTGAGCTTGCCCTTACGCGTGAACTGGCCAGCGAAGTGCAGTCCCGGGTGGCATTGTTTGCCCTCGACTTACCGGCTGGTTCTGACCGGCGTGCGGCGGCAACGGAGGCGTTTATGCGGTCCTTGCGCGATGCACCTGCTTTTGCCGAGGCAGTTTCATTACAGGATACCGCAGCACGCGATACTTTGGGGCGTCAGGTTTTCCAACAGCGATTCGATTTATTGCTGCCGGGCTGGTTGGAGTCGAACTGGCTGGAGTATGCGGCGGGTGACAAGAGTCAGTCCTGGGAGGAATGGCTGGCCGAGCGCACGGTGATTCGATTGCAAAACTTTCTGAGTACGCCGGAGGCGCTGGGTTTCCAGGATATACTTCCAGCTGATCCACTTTTGCTGCTGCCGGGGTTGGTTGGTTCGGTTCAGGGCCTGGATAATCCCGCGTCAACCGACGGCGCTGGCCCGGTCCTGGTGTGGGCTCGCACGAGCGGTTCTCCGTGGAAAGAGGAAGGGCAGCAGCCGGTTTTTGCGGCGGTGAAGCAAGCGCAGGCAGCGGCGCAAATCGAAGCGCCTGGGATGAAACTACGCTGGGTGTCGATTGGTCGCTTTGCGGGAGAAAACCGGGCGCGTATCGAGCAGGAATTGTCTGGATTAAATCTACTTTCACTCGCGGCGGTGATGGGCATTGCGGCGCTTTGCCTCAAGCGTGTGTTTAAGGCTTTGCATCTCGCACCGGTCATGCTCGGTGGTCTGCTCGGCGCGTGGGTAGCGACGACGCTCGTCTTTGACCGCGTGCATGTACTGGTTTTTGTGGTGGGCTCGCTGCTGGGTGGTGTGGCGGTAGACTATGGTTTTTATCTTTATCTTCAACCGCCCGCGTTTCCCGACGAACCCTATCGCTCGAAGGTGCGGCGGCTGATCAAACCGCTGCTCTCAAGCGCGCTGACGACGGTCATAGGTTTTTCACTTCTGCTGTTTTCTGAACTGCCGCTCATTCGACAGCTCGGCGTGTTTGTGAGCGCCGGTTTACTGAGTGCTCTTGCGACCGCCTTGCTCTGGTTTGCTCAGATCAAGACTCCGTTCATGCAGACACGAGGCTTTGCGAGCGTTCGCTTTTCGGGAGATCGTCCACGCGTCCGCTTGGTGGCGCGAGGACTGATCGTTGTTGGTGTGCTTGTGGCTGTCGGTGGCCCGTGGTTGTTGAAATGGCGCGACAATATTCGTGAACTGGAAATCCCGACGCCCGAGTTGCAGGCTGAAGCGACCGAGGTGCGTGCCCTGTTCGGAGACAGCTCAGACCGCACACTCTATATTACACGCGGTCGCGATCTGGCTGAAGCGCGTGCGGCACTGGCGCGTTTTTCCACCTGGCATGCGAAGGAGCATCCGGGTGTGACGCTGGCTTCGATCGGCAACGCAGTGCCGACAGCGTCTGAATGGCAAATGTTGCCCGAACGGATTGGCGGTATGGAGAAGTTCGTTCCCGCGTTGCAGGCAGCGCTTGAGCGCCATGGATTCGACGCGGCGGCTTTTGGGCCGTTTTTCAACGACTGGCAGGTTTGGCGTTCGGCACCTCGGTCTTCGTATGACGAGGTGGGCGCCCGGCTTGTGGGTGCGTTGCACGGACCGATGCAGATGATGGCCTCGATCGGGCCGGACCGTTGTTGGTTCTTTAGCGTTGCGAACCATTCTTCGGTGGGTGAGCCGCCTGCCGATACCGGCACGGTGGGTGTGTCCGGCTTGGAGAATATGAACCAACTGTTCGGCCGTTATCGGGTGTCGGCGTTGCGACTCAGCGCTTGGGGCTTGGGACTGGTTGGACTCAGCATGCTGGTGCTCTACGGCCCGTGGCGTGGGGCGAAGATTTTCTCGCTGCCGTTGGGCTCGTGCCTGTTTGCCTTTGGCCTGCTTGGGGTGATGGGGCAGACGTTGAATCTCTTTCACCTGCTTGGTGCTTTTCTGGGTGTTTGCCTCAGCCACAACTACGCCATTTTCACTGCGGAGAACGCCGCTCGCGGAGAGGAACAGCCGCCATCGATCCGCCTTTCCGCGCTGACTACGGCGGCATCGTTTGGTATGCTCGCGCTTAGTGAGATTCCGGTGGTCAAAGCGCTCGGCACGACCGTCGCGCTCATCGTGGTGACTGCTTTGGTCGCGGTCGAACTCGTGCCACTCGCGCGCCGACCACTTTTATCCAAATGATGACCAAGCAGCGTAAAAGATGTATCCGTCGTCGCATACGCGAGTGTGAGACTTCTCCAGCGCCGCGCGCAGTCCTCAGCATGGGTGAAATGCCCCGGGGATTTCTTGCTGGTGAGTTGCGAGTTTAACCTCCTGTGTTAGCCTCATTGACCCGATAAAAATTTCCGCCATCGATATTTCGCCAACGCCTTTATTGTCCATCAGTTTTTACCGTTCTCGTCCGCAGCTTCCTGCATGATCTCACTGCCATTGTCCTCAACTCCCAAAGTCCTTTTGATTAACCTCAATCGCTACGCACAGCCGTACGCGGTTTATCCATTGGGGCTGGCGTATCTTTCGGGGTCGTTGCGTACCCAAGGTTTCGATACGAAGACGTGGGATGCACTTTTTCCCGAGGGCACGCTGGAGGAATGCATCGCGACCTACCGGCCTGATTATGTGGGCTTGTCGCTGCGTAACATCGATAACGTTCAGTGTCACAGTCCGAAATCTTTCATTCACGATCTGCTCGAAAATTGTTGGCGTATCCGCTCTGCCACGACAGTGCCACTGATTCTTGGCGGCAGCGCGTTCTCAGTTTTCCCCAAGGAACTTTTTGAGTTGACCAAGGTGGACTACGGCATCGAAGGCGAGGGCGAGGAGATGCTGACCCGGCTGCTGTGCGCGTTGCAGAACAAGACTGGTTTCGACGGACTCTCCGGCCTTGTTTGCCGCAATGAGGATGGTTCGGTGCGGCATATCCCGCGAAGTCCCTCTGACGCGATTTTCACTTCCGAGCCGTATCACGATGCGACGTTGCTGAAGGCCTATGTTGGCCACGGATCGCTGCCCGGAGTGCAGACGCAGCGCGGGTGCCCGTTGAAATGTTGTTATTGCACGTATCCTTTGATCGAGGGCAAACGCAGTCGTTATCGCACCGGTGCCGAGGTGGTGGCTGAGTTTCGCCGCCTGGCCGAGCTCGGCGTGAAGTACACGTTTATCGTCGATTCGGTTTTCAACACCCGGCCCGATCATGTGCGCGACGTTTGCTCGGAGATGATCAAGGCCAAGACCGGTATCGAGTGGGAATGTTTTCTACGGCCGAGCCGACAGATCACGCGCGATGTGATGGAGATGATGCGCGATGCCGGGTTGCGCCATGTGGAGTTTGGTTCGGATAGTTTTTCCGATCCTGTACTCAAGCGTTACGGCAAGAGTTTCAATTTTCAGGAAATCGAGGGCGTCAGCCAGCTCGCTCAGGACCTGAAGATGAACTACAGCCACTTCCTAATTCTCGGCGGCCCGGGCGAAACACCGGAGACGCTGGAGGAAACGATCGCCCGCGCCGGGACGTTGGGTGGCGCTTACTATTTTGCGACGATCGGCATGCGCGTATATCCGGGCACGCCGTTGTGGCGGGAGATCAATCCGGAAAAGAACGGCGAGAAGCCGTCGGATTTTCTGGTGGAACCGCGGTTCTACCTCGCGCCCGATTTCAAGGTCGACACGCTTTACCAAAAACTGAACGCGCTGCGATTGCAGTGTAACAACTGGATCATTGGAGATCCGCCGCCGGACTTTTTGGTGACCGTGGAAAAACTCCGGAAACGTGGCGTTCAGGGTCCGATGTGGGAATACGTCGAGCTGCTGCAACGTTACGAAGCGATGCAAGCCGGGGTGAAGTAGGGCGCGGGCTCCATGCTATTTCTCCGTTCAAACGTATAATAACATCCGGCGTTTGAACGGTAGGGATGGCCAGCCTTGGCCGTCCGGTTGGATTTGAGTGGTAGGCAGGCATAGCTTACGGACGACCCGGCGGGTCGTCCCTACCTCCAATCACAAGACAGCAGAAGTATTATCAGAGACGTTGATCTTGAAAAAATAGCGTCGCCGCTTTTCAGGAATTGTTTCACGCAAAGGCGCAGAGCCGCAAAGGAGAGGAAGAGGTGCAGGAGTTATAGTTCCGGAATTTGCATCAGCGGCTCCAAGAGGAGAACTTCGCCATAACCACCATGCGTGAAAAGCTTCTGGCTTTGCGCCTCGGCGCTTTGCGTGAGCTTTCTGTTTCGCTGATCCAGATCACGGGTGCTGCAAAATACTAACCTTAACCGCTCTGGTTTCGCGGGGAGTCGAGCCAGTTGTCTCTGACCTGTAAAAATTTGCCGCAGGGTTGCATGAACCTTTGTTCCTGCTAGCTGTCTGGAACCCACCGCATCCAGCGATTTTAATGAATACACGCACAAAACCAGGCGACAGGAGTAGGCTGGTAAATGCTGTTGGCGCGAGCGCGATGGCGAACGAACTAGGTGCAAGGTTTTCGTCGTTTTCTTGGTTCTGTGGATTAGTTGCTTTTGTGACGCTGGGCTTGGCACCATCCGCGATGGCGTGGGAGCGTGGCGACGTGCTCGACGCCATTCATCAGGTTGAGAATCCCAACAACTCCCTGCAAATCGGACGTCGCGGCGAGCTCGGGCCTTATCAAATTCGCCCTGTCGTCTGGAACACCTACTCGCAAAAACCATTTTCGTTGGCGTCGGATCAGGCTGAGGCACTGCTGGTGGCCGAGTTGCACTTCGAATGGATCAAGCGCGGCTTGGTGCGCAACAAGCTCGAGGTGACGCCGTACCACATCGGCCTCGTTTGGAACGCCGGCCTGCACGCGACAATCAACGGCCGTGCCTCCAATACGAGTAAGTACTACGCCGAACGTGTGGCCAATTTAGTGGAGAGTAAGCAAGCCCCTCGGCCTGACGAGACAGCTGTCACCACTGCCGCCGAACTACCCGAGCCGCCCCAGGCTGAACGTTCAGAAGGTCTCAGGCGACGGCGCTAGACGTTGCCTGAAGTGGGTGGGTTAGAAGGCGTTGGCTTGTCTGGCTTTTTGGAGGATTCGCTCAGTTCGTCGAGTTCCCAGATCCGCACAACCACTGTTTTGCGGCTTGAACTGAGGCAATCACTCCGCTGCACAATCCTTCGACATCTTATTTTCGGGAGCCCAAAAGTTCCTTCCGAGTAATCACGGCATGATCATTCATCGCACCTTCGATCTCTACAGTTAATTCTTTGGGACCAAGGACCAAAGGCTAATTGTTGCAATCCTTTATCATTGCCTCGTTTGAACTGGTCCGTCACGTTCCTTCGAAATCTAATGAAGGTAACCTGGCAAATGCGTACCCGAAAGGCATTTCTGTCATTCCGCGATCAGCCGAACAGGGACATCTATTGCCCCGCGATCAACCTGACAAGCGTCAGTAAGTTTGTTCATTTTCTCGAACTGGGACTTATGCGGCCCTGGACCAACGAGGAACGAACCAGAGTTGGGCGCAAAGTCCGACGATTGAAGTTAGGGCAATACGACGGTTCATCTTTTTGGCGAATGAGGTGGTTATTCCGCCACTAAATTTCACAGCATGTGTTCACAGGTTAAAACCAAGCAGTGCGTTACGGTTTAAGAGGTAATTATTCTGTGCGACCAACGCCTTGATTTCCGGCGTGTTTTAAAATCACTCCAAAAACGACGCCTGCTTCGGGCCTTTGCTGGCACGTTTGGCGGCTTCTTCTTCGGGGGTGGAATTCAGGTGTCGTGGCGGTCTGGATACGCGGGAGGCGACGGCGGCTTCTCGGTCGGCTACGATGCGGTCGCACATGCTGTGAATGTGGAGCTTCAACCAGTGCGACGTGCTGCTCGTCTCGGTATAATCGGCGGGGCCGTAGTGGTCGATGCGGCCGACTTGGCGCAGGCGGTCGTTTTGGGCGAACTCATCGGTTCGGGCTGGATTGTGTACGGCGTAGGCTTTTCCGCCGCCTTTTTTCACGACGGAGAAACTCGGGATGTCGCTCGGACCATCCGCGATGTAGATCATATTCTGAAATGGTATGCGGCGGTCTTCGGGAGCGATGTTGGCGTTGACGTCGATGGCCGGATTTTTGTTCGTGCCTTTGTTGATCTCGAAGAGCGCGCGGGTCTTGGTCGTGTTGTCGATGACCATGCTGATCTGCGCGATTTCGGCTTCAGCGGAGAGCTCCATTTCCTTTTGTTTTAGGAAGCCGGGTTGGAGTGGGTTCTCGATGAATTCGCAGCCCCAGATGTCTTCGACGAAGCTGGCGATGGCGCTGCCGTGGATCATCTCGGCGAGGCCGGTGCTCACGATGTAGTGCTCGAGCTGGATCTCGTGTTTGCGGTAAATTTCCTTTTCGGCGACGAAGCTTTTCGCGCGGTCAAAAAACTGCGGCAGGCCCGGGTAAAACTTAATCGAGGCGCCGCATTCGCGCAGGATTTTATTGTTCAACTTCGGCATGCTGCCGGCGAGAACGTAGGTGAGCAGGTGGTTGAGGTAGGCGATCTCGCTCGAAAGATGATAGCCGCGCTGGCGGTAGTGCTCGACCAAGCTGTTGGTCTCGGCCCAGAAGTTGGACTCGTTGACACCGTAGCGCCGGAAAAGCGGCGACTGCATGTATTCCGGGATTAGGGTCTTGTCGAAGTCCCAAATGCAGGCGATGATGTTCTGCGTGAAAAGCGTGGTAGCCATATCGGATCAGCACCTCTAGGTAGAAGCGCCTGTCGTTTCGCCCAACCAAGCCGGATTGTGCCGCCTGCGCAATTCGCAAATCACCGCCTTCCCGCCCGCTTCCCGACTGCACCCGAATTTTTCATGGATCAACTGCCCGACATCTCCCCGTTCCAGCGCCGCCTCGACGAACTCGATGCGCAGATGGCCGATCCGTCGTTTTATAATAACCCGCGCAAGGCCGCCGACGTCAGCCGCGAGCAGCAAAAGCTTCAACAACTCGTGGGCCAGCATCACACCTACGAGAAAACGAAACGCGAAATCGCCGAAGCGCAGGCGCTGATCAAAGACGTCGCGGGCGATCCTGATCTCAAAGAACTCGCCGCGGCCGAGCTCCCGGATTTGCAGCGCAAACAGGAGCAGCTGCATGAAACGATTTTGCGCGCGATGATCCCGCCTGACCCGAGCGACTCGCGCAACACGGTCATGGAAATCCGCGCGGGCACTGGCGGCGATGAGGCGAGTTTGTTCGCCGCAGAATTATTCCGGCTCTACTCGAAATACTCTGATGCACGTGGCTGGAAAATCCAGCCGATGAGTTCCAGCCCATCGGATCGCGGCGGCATGAAGGAAATTATTTTCCTCATCACCGGCGACGACGTTTATAAACAACTCAAATTCGAGAGTGGCGTGCACCGCGTGCAACGCGTGCCGGTCACTGAGGCCAACGGCCGCATTCACACCTCGACGGTCACGGTGGCGGTGCTGCCTGAGGCAGAAGAAGTCGACGTGAAGATCGACCCGCAGGATCTCGAAATTTCCGTCTGCCGCGCGAGCGGTCCGGGCGGGCAGGGCGTCAATACGACCGACTCCGCCGTGCAGATCGTACACAAGCCGTCTGGCCTGATGGTGCAATGCGCTGACGAACGTTCGCAGATTAAGAACAAAGCGAAAGCGATGACCGTGCTACGTTCGCGCCTGTTGAAGCAAAAAGAGGACGAAGAGCACGCGAAGTATGCGCTCAACCGACGCAGCCAGATCGGCTCGGGTGGCCGTAGCGAACGAATCCGTACCTACAATTTTCCGCAAAACCGTCTCACAGACCATCGTATCGGGCTGACACTCTATAATCTGCCGCAGGTGATGGAAGGGCTGATCGGAGAAGTCGTCGCTGGGCTGCAAAAAGAGGATTTCGAACAGAAGTTTGCCGCGCTCACCGGGCAGGAATACGCAGGTGTCTCGCAGAGACGCGCGAGACGAAGCGCGAAGGGGAGGACTGCGCGTGAAGATTAACGAGATCAGCGGTGCGATTGTGGATGCGGCTTATCAGCGGCATTCCCGACTCGGTCCAGGATTGCTCGAATCGGTCTACGAGGAACTGCTTGCCTACGAACTGGCCAAACGCGGTTTGAAATATGAGCGGCAAAAGTCGGTTCCTGTCCGGTACGATGACAGAATACTCGAGGTTGGATTTCGGGCCGATTTGATCGTGGAGAATGCGGTGATTGTTGAACTGAAATCGGTCGAGACGTTGGCGCCGGTCCATAAAAAGCAGTTGCTCACTTATCTCAAAATATCGGGCAAGCAGCTCGGCCTGTTGATCAATTTCGGAGCTCCGTTGATCAAAGATGGCATCGTACGCATCGCCAATGGAGTCGCTGATGAAGGCTCGACGCTCTGCGGCTCCGCGAGAGAATAACCCAATGCAAGCACTGCTCGAGATCATCAAGAAAACCACGGACTTTTTCGCCGCGAAGGGGATTGAACATCCGCGGCTCGATGCTGAGTTGCTGATCGGTCACGCACTCGGCCTGAAGCGCATGCAGTTGTACATCCAGTTCGAGCGGCTGCTGGCTGAACCGGAGTTGGAAAAAATACGTCCGTTGGTTCGGCGTCGCGCTCAGCGTGAACCGTTGCAGTATATTATTGGTGAAACGGAATGGTTCGGTCTTAAGCTGAAAGTAGACAAACGCGTGCTTATCCCGCGGCCGGAGACGGAACTGCTGGCAGAGTTGGTCACGCAGCAGGTGACGACTGCGCCCGCTCGCATTTTAGATCTTGGCACGGGCAGCGGTGCGCTGGCACTGGCGTTGGCGAAACATTGGCCCGAGGCGAAGGTGACGGCGGTCGATGCGAGCAAAGATGCGCTCGCTCTGGCGCGTGAGAATGCGGTGTCGCTCGGTCTGGAGGGGCGGGTGGGTTTTGCCGAATCCGACTGGTTCGGCGCTTTGCCGGCTGGTGAGACGTTTGAGCTGATTGTGGCGAATCCGCCGTATTTGACCGAGACGGAGACGGCGGCGGCTCAGCCTGAGGTGCGCGACCACGAGCCTCGAAGTGCGTTGGTTGCGGCGGACGAAGGTTTGTCGGATCTGCGCAAGATCATCGCAGCGGCGCCGCGCTATCTGGCGGCGGGTGGGTTGCTCGCGATGGAGACGGGGATCGCGCAGCACGCGGAGCTTTTGAAACTTTGCGGCGTGGCTGGTTTTAGTCGCAGCGAGTCGAAGCAGGATCTGGCCGGACGCGATCGCCTCGTGTTTGCCTGGTTATAGATGGTTCGGCGTAGACTCCTTTCCGAACGCATAATAACCTCTGACGCTTGGTTACTAGGGGCGGACCGCCATAAGCATTTACCTAGCAAGTTAGGAGCCATTTTGTTTTGGTGGAGAGCTGCATATTGCGACGAGTTCGGTGGACGCAGAAAGCGCGGCCGATTCTTTCGCCGTACTTTTGAAAGTGTCGCAGCTTGAGTGCAGGCCCGATCACGCGCAGCAGTGATCACACAACAGCGCTGGCAGCTGGATGCTGTAGTGAAGCCGCCATGCGCTGTGAAATAGAGCCGATTCCAGTACTGCGGGTAACGCCCCATATCGGCGATGGTCTTCGCGGCGTATTCTCCGCTCTCAAGACTATGAAAATCAAAAACGCCTCACTCCTGTTAGCACTCATCGTTGGCCCAATCACGATGTTCGCCTCCTCTGCCACTGATCGAAAGATCGAGGACGCAGCCAAGGCCTCTTATAATTATCAAACCGTTCTTGAGGATCACGTAAAAGTGAAAGCCCAAGACGGTGTTGTTACCTTAACCGGCACCGTTCAAGACAAGGACGAAAAAGCACTCGCCGTCGACACCGTGGAAAACCTCCCGGGCGTCACGAGTGTGAAAAACGAAATCAAAGTTGAATCGAAGTTTCCCGAGCATTCTGACGGTTGGGTAGCCCTCAAGATCCGCAGCCGTTTGCTGGTGAAAGCCAACGTCAGTGCCACAGGCACCAAGGTCGCGGTTCAAGACGGCGTAGTCACACTCAGCGGCACTGCTGATAATTCCGCCCAGAAAGAACTGACTGAAGTCTACGCCAAGGATATCGATGGCGTGAAGTCGGTGAAAAACGAAATCGTCATCAAGGACACCCCTCCGGCTAAGCAGACCGTTGGCGAGAAGATCGATGACGCCTCCATTACCAGCCAGGTCAAATTCGCTCTGCTAAGTCATAAGGCAACCAGCGCGCTGAAGACCAAAGTCACCACCAATGACGGTGTTGTTATGATCTCGGGTGTGGCTTCAAACGATGCGAAAAAGTCGCTCGTCACCAAGCTCGCTCAGGATGTTCGTGGCACCAAGTCCGTGACTAACGACATGACGGTCAAAAACTGAACAAGTAGAAAGAACCTGCTCAGCGATTTTGCCAATATGGGGCGGGCATCCCCTCGTCCCATATTGCGTCCTTCCGATCAAGTTACCGATGCCAGTTTAAAGATCTAAAAATAATTAGGCTTAACCACATACCAGCGACACATCATGAAAATTAACATTGGCCTAAATGACGAAGCACGCCTGGAGGTCGGTCAGATACTCAACCTTTTACTCGCTGACGAGTATATGCTCTATGCGACCACACGTGATTATCACTGGAATGTGACCGGTCCGGAATTCCTCAGCTTGCACCAGCAATTTGAATCCCAATACACCCAGATTGCCGAATGGATCGATCAGATCGCTGAACGCGCACGCTCCATCGGTATCGGTGCCCGTGGAAATTGGGTTGATCTGACCAAGGCCGCCGCTCCTCCGCCGATCCAGGTGCGGGTCTGCCCGCCGAGCATATGCTTTCCGAACTACTCGCGCTGCATGAAGAAATGATCGTGCAACTGCGCACCGACAACGAGGCCTGCGCGAAGAATTTCAAAGACGTGGGCACCGCCGATTTTCTCACGGGCTTGATGGAGCAGCATGAAAAAGCCGCATGGATGCTGCGCGCACAACTCGAAAACGAAGAAGAGGAAACCTCATAACGCTGTCCTCAAAAATCTATAATCATGAACAAAATCATCTCTCTCGCACTGCTCGTTGGCGGTATTGTTTTGATCGTCTACGGCATCAATGCCTCCGATTCGCTCGGCTCAGACTTCTCCCGTTTTTTCACCGGGTCACCCACCGACAAGACCATGTGGCTGATCATAGGTGGCGTTGTCGCCACGGCCGTCGGTGCGTCCGGCTTGGTCATCGGCCGGTCGAAGAACTCCTAACCAAACAAATCCAGCAATGCTCTACTACGCCTTTCTCTTTCTCCTTCTCGCGATCGTCGCGGGTGTTTTCGGCTTCGGCGTGATCGCCGGCACAGCAGCCATGATCGCCAAGGCCATTTTCGTACTCTTCCTCGTGCTCTTTATAGCATCCATGCTCTTCGCAAAAAAGAAACCAACCACAAATATCTATACCAATGAAAAACAATAACGAAACCACTGCCCAGACACCAAAAGAACTGCTCAACGATCTCCATTCGCTCGTGAGTGAAGCTGAAAAGATGATGGGTGATTCCATCTCTGAACACACCGACGAGGCCGTCAGCGCCCTGCGGACTCGCTTCGACGCGGCCCACGAACGCCTGACCGAACTCTACGCAGGAGCCCGACAGAAAGTTATTGCTGGTGCAAAATGCACCGATGCGACCATCCGCGCGAATCCCTACCAGTCTTTGGCGATAGCCGCAGGTGTAGGTCTTCTTGCGGGCGTGCTCCTTGGCCGACGCAGCAAATAACAAAATTACGCGATGCAAACGAAAGCTCCTTCTTCAACCGGTTTTCTTGATTCCTTGCGTGCGCTAGGAGACAGTCTCCTTGGCACGGTGCAGGATCGGCTGGAGCTTTTTTCGGTCGAGTTGCAGGAGGAGAAGTTCCGCCTGATCCTGATCTTTATCTGGATCAGCGCAGCAATCTTCACCGCCATGATGGCGGTCGCGTTTGCCAGCCTCACGTTGGTTTATCTCTTCTGGGAAAGCGCCCGTCTCTTTGTGCTTGGCGGGCTTACGCTGGTCTATGCAGCGGCTTTGGTTATAATCATTGTTTCCTTTCGACGCTTTCTCGCGCGTCAACCAAGTCCGTTCTCAGCCACACGTCAGGAAATCGGGAAAGACCGCACATGTATCCGCAACGAGAGTTGATCCGGCTGAACGCCTACAAGATTGCACTGCAAAAGGACATCGAGCGGCAGCGCGTCCAATGCGCGGCCGTGGCGAGCCGCGTAGCGCAACCCTTTGTGTTGCTGGACCGGATTTCGGTCCTCTGGCGAAAAATTAGTCCATTCGCTTTGTTTGCCGCTTTGCCTCTCGGTTTTCTCGTGCAGCGAGCTGTAGTCCCACGCGTCAAGATCCTGGGAACGCTCATGCGCTGGAGTCCTCTAGTTTTCACTATCGTGCAACGTATCAGTGCTTTGGTTACAAAACCTCCGGTCGTCTCAAAGAATCAGCGTTGATTCATCAGGCTGCGACCGCGCGGCGGGTAATACCCCATGGCACCGATTGAGGCTTCACGGCATACTGTGGGTTTCACCCAACCTCACTATGATTCCGAACCACGCTCATTTTATTGACGCCATCCGCGACAAAAGCCTTACCCGCATTGTGTTCTATTCACACCCAGATGCAGGCAAGGTAGATCACGAATGCGCCCCGCTGGATTACGGTCCGGGCCAGGATGGACAGAACACGTCGGACCGCTACTGGGTTTGGGATAACAACGACTCCGCAGGTGCGAATCCGATCGGGCTGCTTCCAGACCAGGTCATCAGCGTGCAGGTGATCGGCCGGAATTTCGCGCCTGAGCACCTTCCTCTCGGCCCCCGAACATGGAGTGTGATCCGTGACTGGCCGGTTTCCGCGAAGGCGATTCCCAAAGCAGAGACGGTTACAACCGCCAAAACGGAAGTCTAGGTTTCGCCGCTGATGAAGGGTGCTGGCACTACCGTGCAGCACGCTGCGGAAGAATCGTGCTCTTTTCGTTGACGGCGCAATAATTGCTCTAGCGTGTACGCTAGTACATAAACCTCTGCGGCTGACTCCAACTCTTATGCAACTCGAAATTTCCCATCAGACTCGTTACGAGTATGACCGCGAGGTGCAGCTGCATCCGCATTTGCTCTACGTGCGGCCGCGCGAGAATCCTTTGCTCCAGGTGAATCGTTTTGCCTTTTCGTTTCAGCCCGAGGCGAAGGTGGCGTGGATGCGTGACGATTTCGACAATCTACCGGCGAGTGCACAGTTCACCGCGAGTGCGACGACGCTCGACATCCGTTCCGAGTGTACAGTCACAACCACGGATACGCCGCCCTTTGATTTTCTCGTGCGCGATTATGCGACGGCATTTCCTTTCGTCTACGAACCGCTGCATCGTTTCAATTTGTCGATTTACCTCACACTGCCTGACATCGCCACGCAAGAGGCTGTGCGGCGTTGGCTTGCTACACGTTTCGCCAACCGGCCGAAGGAAACCGTCGCCTGGCTTTTCGCGCTCAACCAGATCATTTGCCGGAGCCTGACTTACCAGCGTAGAGATGAGCCAGGTATCCAAACTGCACTTACAACGATCACGCTGGGTTCCGGCTCCTGTCGGGATTACGCGGTGTTGTTGATCGAATGTGCCCGCACGCTCGGAGTCGCCGCGCGTTTCGTCAGTGGCTACATGTTTGATCCTTCCAGTAATGGTTCGGCCGCAGGTGCCATGCATGCGTGGACCGAAGTGTTTCTTCCCGGTGCCGGTTGGATCGGTATGGACCCGACGCACGGGATTTTCTGTCAGAATGCTTATGTGCCCGTGGCCCACGCTGTCGTGGCCGAGAGCGTGAACCCGATCCAAGGCTCCTTTTTTAGTGCAACTCCGGCGGTGGCGCGTTTGACGACCGATGTGCGCGTTCATCAAGTGAAATAGGCGGAGACCGTTTTTGCGCCACTCATGTGGCTTCTATTCGGCTAGGTCACGATTCTCTTCGCGGTGAATATCGAATCGAGGCGTTATCCGTATTCCTGCGGACGGGAAATTTTATCAGTACATAACCTATCACTATGAGTAAAATATCGCTTGGAAAAGATGGCTTGATTAAAAGCGCTAGCGGGCTCGGTCCGCTGACGCGCGAAAAGGTTCGTGTACGCGCAAGAGCACTGGCCTCGCTGCAAGGCCGCCCACCGATTGACGTGTCGCAGATGGATTATGAGCAGGCGAAACGTGAATTGACGGGCCTCTCTGGGCTGGCCCAGCAGGAAGCGATGCTCGATTTGCCGTCGACTTCGGCGGCCACTCTCAGCGCTCCGTCTGTGGGTAGGTCATCACCCCATAAACCACCACTCGCTAAAAAATAGTAGATCGGTTTAAATATGACTCACGAGCAACCCAAACGCTCCGTTTGTTTTACGCGAATCGCAGTCGGTCTGAGATCTTCGCAGAAGACTCAGCCATGACTAAAGTTCTCCAACACACATTCGTCCAACGGCACGACACAGCATTGAAAATTAACATCGAAACAGGATCAGGCAAAGGAACCACGATGTCGGACGACGTTCTGTTCTGCAGCAACTGACGGAGAAAATAAAAATGAAGCGCATCACAGTTTTGTTGGCTGAAGATCACGATATCGTACGCGAAGGTTTGCGCGCGTTGCTGGATTTGAGCGGCGACTTCGAAGTGGTCGGCGAGGCCTCGAATGGGCGTCAAGCGGTGGAACTGGTGAGCAAGCTTCGCCCTAGCGTGGTCGTCATGGACATCGCTATGCCTCTGTTGAATGGTTTTGAAGCGACACGACAAATTCTACTCGCCGTCCCCGGCACCAAAGTGCTGGTGCTCTCTGCCCACAGTGACGACGAATACGTTGCCCACATGGCGTCGGTCGGGGCGTCCGGTTATCTCGTTAAGCAAAATTCCGGCCAGGCGCTCGTCCGCGCGGTCAAAGAAGTCGCCAGCGGACGTCCCTTTTTTAGCCCCTCGATTTTGAAACGCATGGAAGACACGGCGCGCAGAGCCCGCGAAAATGGCGATGCCCACGCAAAGCCCAAGCGGCCGTTGACCGCGCGTGAAGCTGAGGTGCTTCAACTTGTTGCTGAAGGTGCGGCCAATAAGCAGATCGCGTCCGAACTGGGCATCAGCATCAAAACCGTCGAGAAACACCGTCAGCAATTGATGGATAAACTCGATATCCACGACACCGCAGGACTCACTCGCCACGCCATCGCAACCGGCGTGATCGAGAGCAGTGTTCAGGTGACAGTTGATTGATTGTGCGCGAACCCGGACCACGCTCAGTCGTTCGTTGGATGCCCGAAGCCGATTCAAAAAGACACTTGCGGTTGGAATAACTTAAGCTGAGGTTCCGCTGTCCGATGAATAGTTAAGTTGTACGGTTTGTCAGCCAGTTCGTGTCTGAAGACTGTTAGCCTTTGTCAGGTTGCCCTGTGGATAGAAATACAACGGGGCTTTTGAGCGAGCGTACTTCGTTAGAGGTCGTAGCCAGAAATACTGAAAGGTCAGAGTCAGCTTAGCAGCGTTTGCGGTCATGTTGCGTTAATCGTTCGGACGGCGCGTCAGCGTCTCCGTAGCATTGGCGTAGCATATCCGAAGGTCAGGCCCGGTGTTGCATCGCGCATTCCGTTCGCGAAGCGCGAGGCGCAGCGCAGGGAGCAGTGCCCAGTGAACAGCAAGTCAGGAATTCTCAGAACCTATGAAAATCTCCAAACTTATCGCTACTCACCACGCCATCATTCAACAAGCCCGGTTGGCCAATCTGGCCCAGGCTTACATCACGCTTCGGCGCTGTGCCGAAAGAGTGCATCGCGCGCGTTTATGCGGGCTCGTCAACTTGCGCCAGCCCGACGCGGCCGAGGGAAGGATGTGGGCATCGCTTACCGCGCTTGAAGGAAGCCAATCGGTCATAGAGGAACATTTTTGCGACGAGGAACTCATGGAGTTCGCCGATGCGATGGCCTTCGCGCGTGGTATCGAACTTTTGGATATCACGTTCAGAATAGAGGCGTTGATGCCTGAGTTCGTACATCCGCTGGAAGCCCAGCTCAAGCAGGCCGGTGTGGACTTCGATCTCGAAGGGGAAAGCCCCGCGATTCACGGCGATAGTTTCCATTCGCCGGTTTCAGACCATCGCCGGGGTGGGACGCCGAAGTAGATAATAGCGCAGCGGTTCGTACGCTGAATTATATGATACCAATATTCCAGATCTTTTGGCTTTGGGTAGGGCGGATGGTCCCTCATCCGCCTCGGTCAATGCGGAGCATTGACCCTACCTTTGATCGCAAAGCATAAATCCAATTCTCAAGTGACGTCGGTACTAACCTTACTTCAATTTCTCCAGGGCTGTAGTCGCCATGGAGAAATTCGTGTCGGCTTGTAGGGATGCTTCGTAGGCGGCGCGGGCGGCTGGTTTGTCGCCCTTTTTTTCCAACACGTTGCCGATGCGCCAGTGGACAAAGGCGTAGCCCGGAGCCTTTGGCGGTGGCGTGAGGGTTAGGCATTTTTTAAGACCGGCGAGAGCTGAATCGAGATTTTGTCCACTGAGGATGGCTGCGCGGCCGTAGAGCAGGAGTGCGACATAGCTTTCGGGTGTTTTCGCCAAAAGTTCATCGCAGAGCTTGAAGGCTTCCGTGTAGTTCTTGGAATTGGTTTTAGTTGTGATGAGAATCGTGTTTGCGTAGTCGGGATCGCGTTTGCGGATCTCGTCGAGATGTGCTTTTGCCTTCGAACCGCTGCCGATCGGCCAGGGTGCCTGGTCGAAGAATTGATAGAGTGCCTCGTGGGCGTTCAGGTGCGCGGGGTCGAGCTTGATGACTTTTTCGAGGGCATCGCGTCCTCGGTTGGCTGCGCCAAGCGAGCGGGTTTTACCTGCGAGGTTGAGCGAATTGCCGCCGTATTCGAAAAGATAGGCTGCGTTTTCTGGTTGGAGTTCGGCGGCTTTTTTAAACCAGCCCACGGCACTTTCGAGGAGCTTGGGGTCGCGGGTGCGCAGGAGCGTGAGACCGAGGTAGTAACAGGCTTCGGCGTTTTGGGGCTCGGCGGTGGTTATGGTTTCCAGCGCGGCGCGGGCTTCGGGGTTCTTCTTATCCTTGTAGAGCGCGATGGCGTCGTCGAGCGGCGCGGCTAGGGCGGTGCCAGTGAACAGAAGGGCGAGGCAGGTGGCGAGGGTGCGTCGAGGCATCAATGTTGAAACACCGCTGCTCGGGAAAAGTTTCAAGCAGTTTCCTGCGACTGCTTACTCGCTCTGGGCCAAATGCCCCGGAGTTTGCTCTGGCTTGAATAGTGAGAGTGATTGAATGCCGGGGTTGGAGGGAGCGCACGCGTCTCGCGTGCAGCTCTCGGCGTCCCGCCGAGAGCGTTCGGATGGTTCGGGCGAGACGCCCAAACCGACACGCGAGACGCGTGTGCTCCCCTGATCCTCGGGGGCGGTCATCCGTTTCTGCAATGCCTCGGAGCTCCCCGTGGATACTTACTCGTAGCGCAGGGCGTCGATCGGATCGAGCTGCGAGGCTTTGAGCGCGGGATAGAAGCCGGAGACGATGCCGACGAAGGCGCTGCCACCGACGGCGATGCCCACCCACGGAATCGAAATCGAGGTGGGCCAGCCGTAATTCAAGGAGATGAGTTGCGAGGTGCCGACGCCAAAGAGCACGCCGACGATTCCGCCGACCAGACTCAGCACCACGGCTTCGCAAAGAAACTGGAGGAGCACATCTTTGCCGTGGGCACCGACGGCGAGGCGGATGCCGATCTCGCGGGTGCGCTCGGTCACCGAGACGAGCATGATGTTCATAATGCCGATGCCGCCGACGAGGAGAGAGACGAGTGCGATGCCACCGAGCAGCGCGGTCATGGTTTTGCTTTGTGCGGTGAAGACCTCGGCAAGTTCGAGTTGGTTGCGGATGGTGTAATCGGGTTCACGGCCTTGGCGGCGTTGTTGAAGGATATCGGCGATATCGCGCTGCACGCGCTCCATTTGCTCCTGGGTGGGAGCTTGCACGATGATGTTACTGATGCGGTCGCGCTTGGAAATGCGTTTCATCGCGGTGGTGTAGGGCACGATGATGAGGTCGTCCTGATCGGCACCGTTGGCGTTGAAACCTTTTGCGATCATGACGCCGACGACGCGCAGTGGAATATTGCGAGCGCGAATGGCCTGACCGATCGGGTCCATACCGGCAAAAAGCTGATCGGCGACAGTCTTGCCGATGACGCAAACTTTGGCGGCGTTGCGGACGTCGGTGTCGGTGAAAAATTCACCCTCGGCAAGTTGCCAGGCGCGGATATTCGGGAAGTCGGGCGACTCGCCGAGGACCTGGGTGTTCCAGTTGAGGCCGTTGGCCATGACTTGCTGGCGGTCGCGGATTTCGGGGCTGACACCGATGGCGCCGATAACTTCGCGTTTGATGGCTTCGGCGTCATCGACTGTGAGCGAACTCGCGGAACCCCAACCACCGCGCATGCCACCAGAAGTGAGGCTGCCGGGAAATATCGTGATCATGTTTTGACCGAGGCTGGCGATGGAGGACTCGATCTGGGACTTGGCGCCATTTCCCATCGCGACCATGGCGATGACCGCGCCGACGCCGATGATCATACCGAGGGCGGCGAGGATGGTGCGCAGCTTGTTGCGGCGTAGCGCGCGGAAGGCGATGATGATGGTAGTGAGCAGACGCATTACGAAAAAAAAAGGAAGTTTTCGAGCGGTAGTTAGTTTCCCGATACGAGTTTGGCGTCGGCTTCGGCTTGCTTGAGCTTTCCCATTTCTACCTCGGCGATGAAGCGATCTTTCACGGCGATGTCGCTGACGAGCTTGCCGTCGCGCAGGATGAGGTTGCGCTTGCAGTATTGGGCGATGTCGAGCTCGTGCGTGACCATGAGGATGGTGATGCCTTGCTCGTTGAGTTTTTGGAAAACGCCCATGACCTCGACGGAGGTTTTGCTGTCGAGATTTCCCGTGGGCTCGTCGGCGAGGAGGACCTGCGGGTTGTTG
This sequence comes from Verrucomicrobiota bacterium, assembly GCA_016721945.1. Lineage (GTDB taxonomy): Bacteria > Verrucomicrobiota > Verrucomicrobiia > Opitutales > Opitutaceae > JADKHC01. Next base: position 66,969 of record JADKHC010000010.1, read on the forward strand.
ACGAGGCTGCGGGCGATGGCGACGCGCTGCTGTTGGCCGCCGGAAAGCTGGCTGGGTAGATGGTCGGCGCGATTGGCGAGACCGACGATTTCCAACGCCTTCAGCGCGCGATCGCGCATGGTCGAGGCGGAGATGCGCTGGTGGCTGTAGAGCATGGGCAGCTCGACGTTTTCGATGGCAGTGGTGCGGGCGAGGAGGTTGAAGCCTTGAAAAACAAAACCTAGCTTCTGGTTGCGGAAATCGGCGCGGTCGTTGCGGTCGAGGCCAGAAACATCCACGCCGTCGAGGAGATAGCGTCCACGCGTCGGACGATCGAGGCAGCCGAGGATGTTCATCAATGTCGATTTACCGGAACCGCTGGCACCCATGAGTGCGACGAATTCGCCTTTTTGGATATCAATGGTGACGCCGCGTACGGCATGGACTTCGATCTCGGCGTCGTTGCCGTAGATCTTGTGAATGTCCTCAAGTTTGACGACGGGCTGCATGGTTGATGGGATCGCTTGCAAGCGGGTGCTTGCAGGTAGAAGAAGGTTTTTGTTAACGACGACCGCCCATACCCGGTCCACCTGGGCCTGGCTGGCCGCCGAAGGGATTGCGATTTTGTTGGGGTGCGGCGGTGTTATCGCCGGGCACGTAGATGCTGGAGACGAGGGTTTCGCCTTCCTTCATGCCGTCGATGACCTCGGTACTGGAACCGTCGGTGATGCCGAACTTGGCGGTGACGGGCTCGATTTTTAGATCAGGCAATGGGTTCGAAAGACGGTAAACCGTGCGATTGGTCACGGTGACTTCGTTGCTGGTGCGGTTGCCACCGCCGCCGAAACGTTCGGGTAGTTCGATGCCGCGTTCGGCTGCGAGTTTCTTGAGCTTTCCGATATCGCCGGGGGACATCGGCTCGCCGGGGGTGAAGGAAATGCCGGCGTCCTGCATGAGCTGGCGCATTTGGGCGCGGCGATCGCCGCTGGCTGGATTCGCAGCAGGTGTCTGTGTCGGCGCGCCAGCGGAAGCATTTGGTGCGGTCGACGTGGTTGTGGCGGCTTCGGATTTTGGTGGTAGAAACTTATCTGGGATGCGGGCGCGGAGCACGGCGTTGGCGACTTTGAGTGCGCCGGTGCGGCGGGCGATGATGATCGAGACGTTGGCGGTCATGCCGGGTTTGAGGCGCTGACCTTCGTTGCTGACCTCGATGATCGTGCTGTACACGACGACAGATTGGGAGGTTTTCGGAAGGTTACGGATCTGTGCGACGCGCCCGATGAACTGGCGGTTGGGAAAGGCGTCCACCGTAAATGTCACTTCTTGTTGGAGGGCGACGCTGCCGATATCGGCTTCAGCGACGTCGGCACTGATCTGCATTTTCGAAAGATCGGTGACGAGGGTGAAGAGCGTGGGTGCGTTGAGGTTGGCGGCGACCATTTTGCCGACGTCGCATTGGCGGTCGAGGACGATGCCGTCGATCGGCGCGTAGATGGTGCAGCGGTCGAGGTTCACGCGGGCATCTTCGACAGTGGCTTTGGCCGTGAGCATCTGAGCGTTGGATTGGGCGAGTTGAGCTTCGGCCTGATCGAGCTCTTGTTGGGAAACGAGATTCTTGGCTTTGAGTTCGCGGGTGCGTTCGGTGTTGAGGCGGGCGAGGGTGTTGCTGGCCGTGGTTGAAGCGAGGCTGGCTTCGGCCTGGCGCAGGCGTGATTCGTACGTCGCAGGATCAATGCGGGCGAGCACATCGCCTTTTTTAACCGGTTTGTTGTAATCAACATTGAGCTCCATGATCTGGCCGGAAATCTGTGAACTCACATCCACACTCGTAGGTGCCTGTAACACCCCGGTGGCGGTGACGCTCTGGATGATGTCGCCTTTGGTTACGACGACGGTGGCGATCTCCGGCGGCTTGGCCGAGTCTTTGGACCAGTAGAAATATCCCGCCACTGCCGCGGCAGTGACAACAAGCATGAGAACTATCACTCGGCCGAAGCTGCGTTTTTTTGCCATAAGGTACGTGAGATAAAGTTGTTTTTGTCGAAGCTCTGCAACTTCGCGTCGTGTTGGACGCGATGCACCGGGAAGTGCGAAGAGTTGAAAGCCAAGAAACCGTTACGACGCTGGATCTTTGTACAAAGTAACGATGCCATGTGTATTTCTTTGGGCGGTGGCGTATCGATTTTTTGGATTGAGCGGGTGCCGCGCACACGTCTTGCTCGCGGCCAAGGCAATGGATTCTGCCCTCCCGCCAGCCGGGAAAACCGCCCGACGTGAGTCGGTGCTGATGACTCCTACTGCGAACCAACGCACTAGGAACACTCATGCACTTCTCTCTCAGGATATCCCTTGGCCTCGATGGCCCAGCTCGACAAAAATGAAACGCTTACTCGATCTGCGCGAACACGCTGCCGTGCTTTGGCAACTCCTCCGCTGGACGCTCCTCGTTGTTCCGGTGGGAATTTTGGCTGGGTCGGCCAGCGCGCTCTTTCTGTGGTCGCTCGACCGGGTGACGACGTTGCGTTTTCAACAAGGTTGGCTGCTGTTTTTGCTGCCGGTTGCGGGTGTCGTGGTCGGTTGGATTTACCACCGAGTCGGACAGTCTGCTGCCGGAGGAAATAATCTCATCATAGAACAAATCCACGTGCCGGGCGGCGGCGTCCCGCGACGCATGGCGCCACTCATTTTGGGCGCTACGCTGATCACGCATCTCTTCGGTGGTTCGGCCGGGCGCGAAGGCACAGCGGTCCAAATGGGCGGAAGTCTCGCGAGCGCTTATGGGCGTCTGTGTCGGTTCGGTGAGGAGAACATGCGCGTGCTGCTCATGGCGGGCGTGGCGGCAGGGTTTGGTTCGGTTTTTGGCACGCCGCTTACCGGAGCGATTTTTGCGATGGAAGTGCTGGTCATCGGACGTATGCGTTACGACGCACTTATTCCTGTGCTCGTCGCAAGTGTGGTCGCCGACACCACCTGTTCGGCGTGGGGCATCGCTCACGCGCATTATCAGATAACTTTCGATGCCGCTTCGGGCGGATACCTGCATCTCGATGGCTGGCTGGTGGCTAAAGTCGTGCTGGCGGCGGTCGCCTTTGGGCTGGTGAGCCGGTTTTTTGCCGAACTCATTCATGCATTACAAAAAGGCTACGAGCGATTGATACCGATCGCCTGGTTGCGCCCGGCCCTCGGTGGCTTGCTGGTGATTGCGCTTGTTTACCTGGTCGGCACGCGTGACTACCTTGGCCTGAGCGTAAGTTCACCGGACCCCAAGGCCGTTACTTTGCTTTCAGTTTTTCAAGCAGGCGGTGCGACTCCTTGGAGCTGGTGGTGGAAATTATTGTTCACGGTGATCACGCTTGGCGCGGGGTTTAAGGGCGGCGAAGTCACGCCGTTGTTTTTCATCGGTGCGGCGCTCGGCAATACGCTCGCGGTGCTGCTCGGTGCGCCTGTGGACCTGTTCGCTGGTTTGGGTTTCATCGCGGTTTTTGCGGGTGCAGCCAATACGCCGCTGGCCTGCACGATCATGGGGATCGAACTTTTCGGTGCGCACTATGCGGTGTATTTTGCGCTTGCCTGTTTCGTCGCGTATTTTTTCAGCGGGCACTCGGGTATCTACCTTTCCCAACGGGTCGGCGTAGCCAAACGTAACGGAGCTGATCTGCCGCCCGACATCTCGTTACGTGAAACTCGTGAACACGAACGGCGTACCAAGGAATAGTGGCGAAGTCTTGCCGATGTCGTGAATTATCTTGGAAATATCAGCATGGATTCGCTGCCCGGCCTTCTCGGACTTGCCGTCGTGGTGTTCGTATCGACGAACTTCGACGACGTCTTTCTCTTGCTGGGCTTTTTTTCTGATCGTGCACTGCGAACAAAAACCATCGTATTGGGACAACTGCTCGGCATAGGTGCGCTCTATGCCGTGAGTATTGCGGGTGCGCTTGCGGCTTTGGTGATTCCCCGGGCTTACGTTGGCCTGCTCGGGCTTTTGCCGGTGATCATTGGTGTGGTTAAGTTGGTTCAAGCATGGCGGGATAATAACAACCGGGCTGAATCTGTTGGGCCGAAAAAGGTGGCAGGCGTGCGCGGCTTGTTTTCCGTGGCGGCGGTGACGATTGCCAATGGCGGCGACAATATTGGGGTTTATACGCCGTTATTCGCGACCAGCACGAAGGCCGAAATTGTTGTATACGGCGTAGTGTTCGGCCTGATGACGGGCGTGTTGTGCCTCGCTGCACGCTGGCTGGTGAATCATTGGGTGTTGGGCGCACCGATTCGGGCTTACGGCCCGCGAGTTTTCCCCCTCGTGCTGATCGCACTGGGCGTCTGGATACTCTACCGCACGGGCTCGATTGAACTGATTAGGAGCTGGGTCACTCCGTCGTGATCGCAGGAAGCGGTGTGCAGAGGGTGGAGACCGATGTCCTCATCGGGCTTTATCGAGGTCGCTACCGAACCAGCCCGTTGGGGACAACGGGCTCCACCCTCAAGGCATCGTTACGGCTCAGTGCGCGCCGGGCTGCTTGCCGGCGAAGGCCTTTTTCAAGGCTTCGGCGACGTTGGGCGGGACGAAATTTGAAACATCGCCGCCGTAGCGCGCGACTTGCTTGACGAGATTGGAGCTCGTGTAGCTGTACGACTCGTTCGGCATGACGAAGATGGTTTCGACCTCAGGTTTAAGGTGCCGGTTCATGAGCGCCATGTTGAACTCAAACTCGAAATCCGACAGTGCCCGCAGGCCGCGGATGATGGCGGTGGCTTTTTGGGCAATGGCGAAGTCGACGAGCAAGCCGTCGAAGCTGGTGAGCGAGACGTTGGGGAGTTCTGTGAGATTGGGCCGGAGAAGTTCTATCCGTTCGTTGACGGTGAAAAGTGGACCTTTGCCGGGGTTGTCGGCGATGGCGACGGTGACTCGGTCAAACAGACGCGCGGCGCGCGAAAGTACGTCGAGATGTCCGTAGGTTATCGGATCGAAGGTGCCAGGATAAATGCAATGGCTCATCAGAAAAGAAAGGATACTTGCTCGCGCTTGAAATCTCAGTCGTGATCGCGCGTTAGTTGAAGATTGCCAAAGATGATTCACAATTCGACTGACGAAGACGAGTAAGTTTTCACACTGACCGCCCAAGGCCCATGAACCTGCCAAACCTGATCACGCTCTCGCGAATTCCCACGATGTTCATCATCGTGGCGTTGATGTATTGTTCGTGGTGGGGCGCGGCGACGCTGGCGTTTTGGCTGTTTATCGCTTCGGCGATCGGCGACTGGCTCGACGGTTATCTGGCGCGGAAACGTAACTTGGTTTCCGTGTTTGGAAAGTTTATGGATGCGCTAACCGACAAGGTTTTCGTGGTCGGCATCATGGTGGCGTTTGTCGAACGGCTGGCCGCACAGTATCCCAACGGTTATGGTTCGGTTATTTTTCTCGTGATGGTTTTGCTCACGCTTTGTCGCGAATTTTTGATCAGTGGCATGCGCATGATCGCGGCGACTCAGGGTGTCGTGGTGGCGGCCGAACGTGGCGGAAAAATCAAAACCGTGATGCAGCTGATCGCGGTGGGATTTTTGCTCTTCGTGCCCGCGTTGGAAAATGACTGGGCGCGTTACCTGCCTTTTTCGATCACGGAATATGCCGGACTGCTCCATAAAACCGGGATCGGTATTTTCATCGTCGCCACGGTGCTGACGGTGAGCTCGGGCGTGAGTTACGCTTCGAAGTACCGCCGGATGTTTGGCGATATCGCGAAATGAGATTGCGCCAACCGATCTGGCCGAGGTTCTTGCCAACATCCGTGGTGATGTCGCTGTCGCATGTAGGACCGTTCGGTCGCATGCGCAAGGCACCAGGTACTTGGGGTTCTGTGGCTGGGCTCATTTACCAGCTGCTGATCTTTCACTACCAGTCACCACTTAGCGTGGTGCTTTTCAGCCTGATCGGCATCTGGTTCGCGATCGGCATTTGCGGCGAAGCTGAGTTTCGTCTCGGTAAACGCGACCCGGGCGAAGTGGTCCTCGATGAATTTGTGGTGATGCCGTTGTGCTTTATCGGCTGGTCGCACGTGGCCTCGGTATTGCCAGCGTGGGCGGCACCGTGGTCGGTCTACGTTGCGGCCTTCGCTCTCTTCCGGCTCTTCGACATCACGAAACCGCTGGGGATTTCCAAACTTCAAGACCTAACCGGTGGTTGGGGTGTGGTGATGGATGATGTGGCGGCGGCTCTGGCCTCGTGCGCGGTGCTACACATTGCTGCTGCCGGGTGGTTATATTTTCACCACGGGTGAGTTTTTCCTGAGGCGGAGCGCGTTATCCTTAATGCGCCGGTGCGAACCGAGACGGAGCGGCTGACTAAGGATCGTCAGCCCTGCCTTTAAAGGTTATGGCAGCGCTTCGAGATCCTCGAGCGGGACTTTGACCAACAGGCCTTGTTGCAGGACGTCGACGCAGAGAACGATGCCGTTCGGGTTGGCTGGGTCGTCGATGATGCCTTCGAGGCCGCGGAGTGGGCCACCGATGATTTTTGCGCGAGCACCTTTCTTAACCAGCGGATGTAGGCTAAGCGTCAGGCCGGAATCGATCAGCGTCCGTACGTCCTGAAGTTGATGCAGGAAGCGGGCTTCGTCGTCGACCGGAATGGCGCGCGCGAGCAAGTCTTGCTGATAAATGCGGGGCTTCAGCGCGGTCGGCACTTTGGCAAAAACGTAGCCAGGGAAAAGCGGTTTGGTGAAGCGCTTCGTTTCCTTCGCGTAGCGGCGCACGCTCGTGATCAGCGGCAGGTAGTGCTCGAAGTTTTCGGCACCCATGAGGGCGGCGAACTTCTTTTCGCAACGGGGTTTGGTGTGGCAGACGTGCCAGCACGCGTCTGGCGTAGACGTATTCACAAGTCGGAGACGGATATGTGCTCAGCGTTTCAGCAGGAAACGCACAGCGGCGAAATAGCCCTCAAGGCCGAGGCCGGTGATCACCGCGATGCAGGCCGGCGCGGTGTAGGAGAGGTGGCGGAATTCTTCGCGTTTGTAGATGTTGGAAATGTGAACTTCGACGGCCGAGAGTTTGGAGCCGAGTAGGGCGTCACGTAGCGCGACACTGGTGTGGGTGAAGGCGCCGCCGTTGATCACGACGCCGTCGAACTTCGCGTCGGCGAGCGCGGCGATCTTGTCGATGAGGGCGCCTTCGTGGTTGGACTGAAAAAATTCCAGCTGGGCGGTGGTTCCGAATTCCGAGCGCATCTGGCTTTCGAGATCGGCCAGCGTGGTCGAACCGTAGATCTCCGGCTCGCGTTTGCCGAGGCGGTCGAGATTTGGGCCGTTGAGAATGGCGATCTTTTTCATGGGGAAGATAGTAATTAATCTGGAACTCTGGAACTCAGGAATCGGAAGAGGCCGAACAACTCAAGTTCTATTCGGAGGTGAAAGCCACCCAAGAAGGGATCAATGTTTTTTCCAGCGTTCCTGAGTTCCAGATTCAAATCTCCGGTTCTTGTTTTTATAACGGGTTCTCGGTGGCGATGAATTCCCAGGGGAGGCCGAACTTGGCGGAGAGTTCGGCGGCGAGCGCTTTCACGCCGTGAACCTCGGTCGCGTAGTGGCCGCACAAGTACAAGTTGAGTTTTTGCTCTTGGGCGAAGCTGAACCATTCTTCGCGGAGCTCACCGGTCACGAGTGTGTCGACGCCTTCGCGCGGCAGCTCGGGTAACGCGCTGTTTCCACTGCCGCTGCAAAAGGCGACCGCAGCCGGGCGTTCGCTACCGAATTCGATGGCGATAACGCGTGGGTAGAGTTTTCCCAGGCGGGCTTTGAGTTCGGCGCGGGTTTCCTTGTGCTCGGCGATCCAGCCAATGGCTTCGCCGTCGCGTACGAGAAATGGCCGCGTGGGCGCGAGGCTGAGCTGGCGGGCGAGTAGGGCGTTGTTGCCGAGCTCGGGGTGCGCGTCGAGTGGGAGATGATTCGAGTAGAGCGCGCAGTTGGCCTGGATCAGGGTCGTCACGCGGTCGTAAGTAGGGCCGGTGATCGGACGTGGCATGTCCCAATACATGCCGTGATGCACGATGAGAAAATCGATGCCGGCAGCCACGGCTTTTTGAAAGGGTGCGACGCCGCTGTCGACGGCTGCGCCGATTTTGGTCACGCGGCCGTTGTTGGCGATTTGAAGACCGTTGAAGGCGGCGGGCGCGTCTTTGAAAACGGTGCGGCGGGTACGTTGATCGCAGTAGTCGACGAGTTCTTGCAGCGTGGCCATGGGTGACGGTGGCATCAGGAGCGAAGTTGGGTCAACCTCCGCGTCACGGCGTTTTGAGTGCACGGGCGTCGGTTGACGCGCTGTTAAACTCGTCGGCCAATCCTAGCTCCGCAGTAACGCGCAGGCGGAGGCGCACGCCGAGTTCGGAGCGCGCCCAGTCGGGTGGGAGATGCGAGAGGGCGAGCCAGGCGTCGCCGGTGCGCATGGGTTTTTTGGCGAGGGCGGCGGTGGCTTCGGCGATGAGTTCGGCGGGTGTCGTGGGAAGTTGGTTTTCCAGCTTGGCATCGGTTGTGGTGAGCAGGCGGGCGCCGGCAGCGATGACGGACGCGTTGGCTTCGCGGATGAGAATTGCGTAGTTGCGATCGACGCCGAGTTGGCGGCGTTGCGGGGTTTCTAAGGTGGCCAGCGCGATAGGCGGACGCACGCCACGAGCGATGCGCGGTGGTACGAATTCATCTGCTGCGTCTGCCACGGCAATGTCGTAGGAAACGCCCTCGCGCGCAGTCCACGTGATGAGCGGGTTGAGATAACGGGTCATGTCGACCGGCGAGGTGATGACGACCGCGTTATCGGTGTGGGGTGGTTTGGTAATTGCGCCGAGGATCTCCGGCAGCGGCGAGATGAGCGCTTCGGGCTCGCTGGGGAGTTTTTGTTGAAGAAAAAGACGGGCTGGCCCGGTGATGAGTTCGGCCGCGCCGCTGTCGGCATGGATGAGTTTGAGACTCGCGCCCGCTGGAATCGTGAGACGTTCGCCGGAGCGCAAAGCGCGCGGCAGATCGAGGCGCGATGAAGGCCACCAGGCCGGTTTCATGCGGCTGTTGTTGTCGATGGGGACAAGATAGGCAGCGACCGGCGTGTGCTTCGTTTTGGCTCGGACGAGCGAGCGGCCTACCAACGCTCCTGCCACCACCAGGGCGATGGTCACGCCAAGCCAGATGATTGCGCGACGGGTCATAAGCGGTGATGACATGGGGCAGGGCGATTATTTCGAGAAAGATTAACCGGATCGTGAGGAGAAAATTGGCCGGATCAGCAACCAAGCCAAAAGCTTTCTTCGATATCGCTTTTTTATGACGGTTTTTCAAGCTGCGGCCGATGAATGTTGAGCCGGAATCATTGATGGATCAGGTCGCCCACTTAGCCGAGACCATGGAAGCCCGTCCTTCCTGGGACGAATATTTCATGGCGACAGCCTTGTTGATGTCGACACGTTCGCCCTGCGAGCGGCTTCACGTGGGCTGCGTTTTGGTGAGCGGCGGCGACCGGAAAAACCGCATCGTGGCCGCGGGCTACAATGGTTTTCTTCCGGGCACGCCGCACGTCTCACGCTTGCGCGACGGCCACGAGCAAGCGACGGTTCATGCCGAACAAAACGCTATCGCCGACGCTGCCCGCCGTGGTATTTCGGTCGAAGGGTGTGTCGCGTATGTCACGCATTTCCCGTGCATCAATTGCGCGAAAATTCTCGCCTCTGCCGGTCTTGCCGAAATCCGTTACCGGCGTGATTATAACAACGACCCGCTCGTGACGCCGCTCTTGACCGACGCGGGCGTGAAGATTCTTCAACTTTGATTCGTCGCTGCTGTCCTTAATTATATGCGCGAACGCCATCACGCAGAAAACAAAGCGCTCGCCGGCTCACTCCTGCTGGCGCACCCGTCGATGCGCGACGCGAACTTTCGCCGCGCCGTGATCCTGCTGTCGCAGCATGACGACAAAGGTGCGATGGGCGTCGTGCTGAATCGTCCGCTTAAGAAACGTCTCGGCCAGCTCAATGCTGAGTTTGCGCTCAGCCCGCTTTCTTCCGTTCCGCTTTATCAAGGCGGTCCCGTGCAGACGGAACAGTTATTACTTTGTGCGTGGAAATTTCACGCCGACCAGAGTGGTTTTCAGCTCATGTTTGGCGTCGATCCCGAGAAGGCGATCGAGCTCCAGTCGCAGGAAGGCATGCACCTGCGCGCGTTTCTTGGTTACGCCGGTTGGACGGGTGGCCAACTCGAAAACGAGCTCACTCATAACACTTGGGTTGTCACTCCGCTGGTGCCTGAACTCATGAACGTGAAGGCCGATGATACGCTCTGGCGCACGATCCTTACGGGGCTCGATCACGACTGGAAACTGCTCGTGGACGAACCGGATGACCCTAGTTTGAACTAAAGCGCCGAAAACCGCAGTGGTTATACCAATGACCCTATGCTTTTATACTAAAGTTGATCGTGGCTGGTCTGAATTTTACAGAAGAAAACGAAGGTAACGAAGAGATCCAGGAAGAACCTGCAGGCCTTCGTTCTCTTTGTTATCTTCTGTTCAAAGTCTGATAGCTTGGGGCTGTTGGTATTATCGACGGCTGGCCCGTGCTTTCTGAATTTCAAGTTAGGATCTTGACAGAGCCCCCGCCGGTCGGTGTTTTGGTCAACTTTATGAAAGTCGTCTCCTCCATCAAATCCGCGAAGAAGCGTCACCCTGCATGCCAGGTTGTCCGCCGCCGTGGGAAAATCTACGTGATCAACAAGGTCGAGCCCCGCTACAAAGCACGTCAGGGCTAAGCCACCAACCCATTATTTCGCCGTGAAAGCCGAAGGCCATCCTACTCTCAACAACGTTTGTTTCCTCGACGTCGCGTCGGGCAAGCGCTTCCTCACTAAGTCCACCATGAAGTCCGCCCGTAAGGAGCAAATCGACGGGCAGGAATATTTCATCGTGTTGCGCGACGTCACCATGGACTCGCATCCCGCCTACACCGGCGAGAAGCGCCTGGTCGACACCGCTGGACGCGTCGAGAAATTCACCAACAAGTTCAAGCGCGGCAAAGTCGCCGCCAAGTAAGCGCCCACTGACTAACACCAGCACTTTCGAAGCCCTCCTGACCCGAGGGCTTTTTTTTGTGCCCAGTGCTGAACATGACGTCGCCAGCTTGACGCCGCGCGCGGTCGCCGCCTGCATTTCCGCTTTATGCGTATCCGTGCTTTTCAAGGTCTCGTTCCTCAACCCGCCGTCGCCTCCGAAGTCGCCTGCGTGCCGTACGATGTGGTCAACACCACCGAGGCCGCCGCTCTCGCTGCGGGCAAACCGCGCAGCCTTCTCCACGTCGACCGTGCCGAGATCGACCTGCCCGCCAAAACCGATCCGTACAGCGCCGAGGTCTACGCGAAGGCCAACGAAAATTTCCTCAAGCTCCAGCGCGACGGCGTGCTCGGGCGCGAAGCCGGTCCGAGTCTCTACGTTTACCAGCAGCAGATGGGCAGCCACCGCCAGCGTGGACTCGTCGCGGTTTGCAACGTCGAAGACTACGATGCCGAACTAATCAAGAAGCACGAAAAAACCCGCAAAGACAAAGAAGACGACCGTACCCGTTTAATCGATACACTCGGCGCCAACACCGGCCCGGTGTTTCTCACCTATCGCGACGAAGCCGAAGTCACCGCGCTCGTGAATGCGAAGACGCAGGAAAAACCGCTGCACGATTTCACCGCGCCCGACGGCATCCAGCACACGGTCTGGCGCATCGCTGGCGGCGAAGAGTGGATCAAGGCCTTTGGCAAAGTTCCCGTCACCTACATTGCCGACGGACACCACCGTGCGGCCAGTGCAGCCCGCGTCGCGCGCCTCCGTCGCGAGCGCAATCCGAAGCACACCGGTTTGGAGGATTACAACTGGTTCCTGTGCGTGCTCTTTCCCGCGAGCGAACTGAAAATTCTTCCTTACAACCGCATCGTTCTCGATCTCAACGGACACACGCCCGCCGCTTTCCTCGCGCAGGTGAAGGAGAAATTCGGCCTCACTGAAAATGCCGCACCGACGCCGACCGCGATTGGCGATGTCAGCATGTATCTCGGTGGAAAATGGTACGGCCTGAAATGCCGCGCCGACGCCAACGCCGACCCGGTTTCGCGTCTCGATGTGAGCGTGTTGCAGGACAAACTTCTCGCGCCGCTGCTCGGCATCGACGATCCGCGCACGAGCAAGCGCGTCGATTTCGTCGGTGGCATACGTGGCACCGCGGAACTCACCAAGCGCGTCGACGCTGACGGTGGCGTGGCGTTCTCGATGTATCCGACGACGGTCGCACAGCTCATGGAAATCGCTGACGCCGGCCAGATCATGCCGCCGAAGAGCACCTGGTTCGAGCCGAAGCTCCGCTCAGGCTTTTTCGTCCACACGTTCTGAGTTGGTTCGGTAGGTCGATCAGTGCGCTGGCTATTTACCGCCAGCGCACGGTTCGGTGAGAATACCAAACTAGTTGTGCGCTCCTCAATGGCGACGATATATCTTGGATAAGGCTGCGAGACTGATTGCCGTTAAAAACCAAATCCCTGGCGCTCCGCCACCGCCAGAGCCGCCGCCTGCGCCTGGGGAGGTTGGCGACCCGCTGGAGTTGGATGAAGACGAGGAGCTGGAGCTGCTGGATGAGGACGAACTTCCCGACGAGGAAGAACTACTGCTTGATGACGAGGAGGAAGAGCTGCTCGAAGATGAGCTCGAGGTTGCCGGAGTGAGATCAAGCGTGGAAACAAGGTTTGTACTGAGATCGATTTTGCGAATCGCCGCGTTGCCGGTGTCGGCGATGTACAAGGTGTTGCTTTGCTCGTTGAGGGCGAGATCTCGTGGGTTGTTGAACCATGCGTCATCGCCCGTGCCGTCCTTGAGCCCAGCCACACCGGGCAGTCCCGCAATGGTGGTGACGACACCGGCTGCACTCACTTTTCGGATGATGGAATTGTGGGTGTCAGCGACGTACACGTTACCATTCAGGTCGACGGCTAGGCCGGTCGGATGGGAAAAAAGAGCATTCGCACCACTGCCGTCAGTTGATCCTGCGACGCCGTAGGTTCCTGCAAGTGTGGAGATAGACGAACCATTAAATATGCGTAACGTATTATTGGCTGAGTCGGCTACGACGATGGTCCCGCTGGCGAGCGCGATGCCGGCCGGGTTGTTGAAGCGCGCTTGGGTGGCGTCGCCATCGTCAGTGCCGGAAACGCCGGGTGCTCCGGCGATGGTGGAGGCGCTACCGCTGGCCGTCACCTTGCGCAAGGTGTGGTTGCCGGTGTCGGTGATGAAGAGTTCTCCGGCCGCGTTCACGCACAAGGCCGCAGGCGACGTGAATCGCGCGGCAGCACTGCTGGCGTCAGTGGAACCATTGGCATTGGCTGAGCCAGCGAGCGTTGAGACTACGCCGGTGGGAGTGATCTTTCGCAGTGTCGAATTACCGGTGTCAGTTAGGTAGAGATTACCGGCGGAGTCGATGGCGAGGCCCGATGGAGCGCGGAATTGTGCGACCGCGCCGGTGCCGTCGTTGGCACCGAGACTGCCGGGGTTTCCTGCGAGCACGGTGACTACGCCGGCGGAGGTGATTTTGGAGACGGTGTTGGCCGTGCCGTCAGTCACGTAAAGAACTCCGGCCGTGTCGATGGCGAGGCCGACTGGACTTGCGAATGCTGCCAGACTGACCGCGAGTGTGACGGGCGTGGACTGAGTGGTTCCGTAACTGTTGGTCAGGTTACAGCGGTATTTGTATCCATTTATTCCTGACGCGATGTTGTTGAGGGTCAGTGTGGAGGAGGCGGTTCCTGAATATGCAGTACCATCTGCGAGATTGAGCCATGATGTTCCACCGTCAGTCGAAACCTGCCATTGAAAGCTGGTGGCAGGTGAGGTTGATGCGGTGACCTCCATGCTGAAGCTATGCCCGGCGATCGCTGTTGCGTTGGCGGGCAGCGGATCGGTGATTTGGGGGACAGAGTTGACGGTGAGAGTTGCGGGATCGCTCTCGATCGTGCCGGCGGCGTTGGTGATGGCGACCGTATAGGAACCGCTATCCGTGGCTTTGGCGGTGGTGATTATATAAGTGGCCGAGGTCGCACCGGGGATGCTGGTGCCGTCCTTGTACCACTGAAAAGTATTTCCTGAGCCCGATGCCTGCACGGCAAGCGTGGCCGAACTGCCGCCGAGCACGGTGGAGTTTTTTGGTGCATCGGTGATGACCGCTGGAGCCGCGTCGGTAAAAGGAACGAGTTCGACGTAGTCGGAGGCGTTTGTGCTGGAGAACGACGTGACCGTGATGGTATGCGAACCTGCAGTAAGGGACAGCGGCGCGCTGTACAAGGAGCCCCAATGGCTGCCGCCGTACGCCGTATCGTAAGCGGAGATCGAGCTATGGTCCTCGTAAAGGGTTAGGGTAATCCCATCGAGGGTGAAGCTGCAGAGATTGTCGGCTGTCTTGGCGGAGCAACGGCCTCGATGAACGATGACGTAGCGACCGGTGGTTGGAACGTTTATGGCGATATCGATGGCATCGCCGGTGTCGAAAAGAACCACGGCTTTGCCGCCGCTCGCGAGTGCGGGGGAGTTTGTCCTTATGGCAGTGTTGCCCACGTCGGTGCGGATGGTGAAATTATTTTCGCTCTCGACGCGGCTGGGCGCTGCTGAACTGGAGTTGAAAGCCGCAGTCGTGACGGTTGCGGTGTTCGAGTAAACTGTGCCGACACTATTGGAACTGGAAACTCGGAAATCGTAGCTCGAGGCTCCGGCGAGATCGGTGACCTCAGCACTCACGACCTCGCCGCCATAAGTGGCGAAAGCTTTCCAGGTCTTGTTGATGGAAAGTTTGTACTGGAGAACGATGGTTTCCGGGCGATCGAGCGCCCGGAGATCGACTGCGGACCAGCGCAAAGCGACCGTCTTGGCGGAGGAGTTTATGTAACCAAGGGAGTGGTTCGTGTCGAGCTCGATGACGGGCGCAGAGGGTGCGAGTACGGCGGCGGTGTCGCCTGAATAGTCGATGCCGATACCGGAGAACGGCAGGTCGGCAAAGCCGGTCGTGGGCGAGGCGAGCACGGCGGAACGGAGGTTGCGATCTTCGATCTGAGTGTCCGAAAAGAGCGGCGGATGTGAATTGTTGTTGTTGGCGATGGAGGCGAACGTCTGGAAGACAGGCAGGCCGGTGCCACTGTCGGATTCGACCGTCCAGCGATCGTTGTTCCAGCCGACATTGCCGTCGAAGCGGCTCTTTTGGGGAAGGCGCCAGCCGTCGTTCAGGATTTGGTTCTGATCATTGGGTATGGCGGCGCAATCGGGGTAGGCGGACAGCCAGGGATCTTGTTGGTACTGGATGCCGTCGAGCGCCAGACGGGAAAGCATATTCGAATCTGCACCGACGACGGTCGAGTATCCCTTGTATGCCCACAGCCCCTCGTAAAGCCCTATCTCACAACCCGCGACGATGTTGTTGATCATCACGTTTTCGCGGCCACCACCCACGTTGAACGCGTGGTTGCCGATATTATAGAGGATATTTCCCTCGGCGTGTTGCGCCGC
Organism: Verrucomicrobiota bacterium; assembly: GCA_016721945.1. Lineage (GTDB taxonomy): Bacteria > Verrucomicrobiota > Verrucomicrobiia > Opitutales > Opitutaceae > JADKHC01. The sequence goes on from JADKHC010000010.1 coordinate 82,497, forward strand.
AACCATGTCATCGAAGTAAATTCCGTTGGCTGCACCCAGACGGGACGGGATGTCGTGAATCAGGTTGTTGTTTACGAGATTGCCGCGGTAACCCCAGTCGCGTCCGGTGTAGATGGCGCCGGCGTCGCCGGTGCCGAGAACGACCCGATGCATTTCGTTTAGGGCTATGAGATGGTTGTTCCCGGAATAGCGAACTGCGCTGTGGGTCAGGTCGTGGAACAGGTTGTTCGTGATGCGGTTTCCGCAGCCTGATACCAGGACGGCCGAAGCGGCGGCGATGGCGCGCGAACCGTTCGAGACATGGGTGTTGGTGACGTAGTTTTTTCCCGGGGTGAGCGAGCTGCGCACACCGCCGTAGATGTAGACACTGTTTCGGCCGAAATAGGAAATCTCGCTGCGGTTGATGCCGCAGCTGTAGCTCTTGTCTATAACCAGCGCTTCCTCGCCGCTGTTGCGCAAGACGCATTGCTCAAGCTGCACGTGATCACCCACAATGATGCGCACGAGATTTGCACGGGTGCTTTGAAAAGTGAGTCCGGAGAAATAGATGTAGTTAGCCTGGGTCAGCTCGCACAACGCGTACGGGTTGATGCTGACTTCGAGTTTGGACTGGACCAACGGATAGGCTGGCCAGAGGTAGAGTTTGCCGGCAGCACGGTCGATGTAGTATTCGCCTGGCGAATCGAGCTCCTCGAGCACGTTATAAAAAAAGTAATGTTTGGCGGTGGCCAATGGATAGGCTGGAGCGCTGGAAAGCGTGAGGGTTTTTGCGGTCTTGTCTACGGAGGCAACCTTGCGCAGTTCGTCGGCCCACTCGTTGTTCCAGAAGCCGTGAACCCAGACGTCGTCGTAACTGGACCAAGTTGTGGGCCGATTTTCGGCGAAGCTAAACTGAGTCGTGGAAGCGACGGCACCGGTGCGCAGCTCGTGCTCGCCGACATTGGGCCAACGCGCGAGCGTCATGGGACGGTTGTTTTGAAACAGCTCCATCGCTGCAATTTTATTTTGCGGAGTCGTGCCGTCGGCGAGGATGCCGTAGTCAGTGATGCCATGCGCAGTGAGGTCGGCGACGTAGACGTGACCTCGGGCGGTGGCGCTGATGCGGCTCCAGACAGGCGAAGTGGCATTGAGCAATGAGAACCACGCAGGATCGACCGTAACGGCTCCAGTGATAATCGCTTCTTCTCCTGGCGCGGCAGAATAGCGGATTGGACTGGTTGCGGTTCCGGCATCGGCGGCACCGAATGACAGGACGGACGGAAGATAGTAGGTTCCTCCGCGTACGATGACAGCGATGCCGCCTGCCGGAAGACCCGACTTTATGCGCGCGCGGACGACGTCGCGTGCTTTGCCGAGTGAGGCCAACGGCTGATCAACGGTGCCGGGATTTACGTCGTTCCCCGTGGGAGCGACGTAGTAGGTGATGGATGGTTTGGCTTGCGCGGCGGCGGCAACCAGCTCGGAGGCGGTTGAGTTTGAGGATTGTGCCGCGAAGATCTTTGAAAAAATAAGTACAAGGGAGAGGAAGCGTATCAGTAGATTTCTTGGAAAAGCGTAAATGCGCATGGGAACTTGAAATGGAGAAGTCTGGAAGTTTACTGCGGACGAAGCGGAGAGCCGAGAGCGAGTCTGCGGAAAAGGGGGGGGCTCTGGATAACCGGCAGGATGATTTTGGCTCAAAATGTCACGGACCAATAAAAATCGCCAAAACTTTCTGGTTTTACATGTTTTTGAACGTGAAAAGAGTGGAGGATGGCAGGTTTTTCGCTGTGCTTTTTGCGCGAAAAGTTTTTTGCGGATTCGTGAAATCGGCCTCTGGCTAAAGGCTGCAAAAAAACCGGCGCCGGGTTGTGATCAAGAGCGAGGACGATGAGTTGTGACTTCAGTCGGCGTCGTGGAATCGAGGCCAGCCTGGGCCGTCGTAATCACCCATGCGGTAACCGCTCTATAGGAAGTTCATTGCCATCGATAAAAACGGCAAACGCGGAACCGGTCGGGCCGCTTAATCGCCACCTCTTGGGGTGCGCTGGCAAGGATGCCATCGCTGCCGTTAAAAATCCAAAACTTATGTAAGAACTAATGGCAGGGTGCTTGCAAGAACGTGCGCCTGGGATTGATCTTCGACTGGATCGCTGCATCGTTTGCGGCTTCGGCGTCGTCGCAACCTCTTCAATCATCCGCCTATGAAGTCGCCCAAACCAATCGTCAGTCGTGTTTGTTCCAGCGTTCGCCAGGGCTGTCCTTTTTGCACGATTATCCCTGCCCACATGATCCGAGGGCTCGCTATTGATGAAGATGACGCGGTGCGCACCCGTGCCCTGAGTACGATGCTTGGGTCGCAACGATTGCGCGGTCAACGTGACATGCTGGGGGCGTTGGGCGCGGTCGCGCTCATGACACCAGCCGGTGTCAAGCGCCGAACTATTTACAATGCCCAAAAACAAGCCGACCTCCCTGGCGCCCTGGTGCGCGGCGAAGGCGGGCCCAAGATCAAAGATAGAATGGCGAACGAGGCCTATGAGCACTCGGGCACGGTGTACGATTTTTTCTCCAAGGTTTATGGAAGAAAATCGATCGATGACCGCGGAATGCGCCTCGATTCAACGGTGCATTATCGCGAAGATCCCTCGGAGGCGTTCGATAATGCTTTCTGGAATGGCACGCAGATGATCTACGGCGATGGCGGCAAGTCCTTCCATCGTTTCACCAAATGCCTTGATGTCATCGCTCACGAACTCACCCACGGCATCACGCAGTACGAGGCCGGTCTTGGCTACCACGGCCAGTCGGGTGCGCTCAACGAGTCGTTCTCCGATGTGTTCGGTTCGCTCGTGAAACAGTGGAAGAAAAAGCAGACTGCGGCGAAGGCAGATTGGTTGATTGGAAAAGGTTTGTTCGAAAAAAAGGTCAATGGCATCGCGCTGCGCTCGCTCAAGAAGCCGGGCTCAGCGTATGACGAACCGCTCTTTGGAGGCAAAGATCCGCAGCCGCACCACATGAAGCACTACGTTAATCTTGCTGACACGCGGGCGGGCGACAACGGCGGTGTGCATATCAACTCTGGCATCCCCAATCATGCCTTCTATCTCGTCGCCATCGAACTGGGCGGACGTGCCTGGGAGCGCGCTGGGCGAATTTGGTACGACGCACTCTGCAATCGCATCCGCTCGGACTCCACGTTCGAATCGGCAGCCAAGGCCACCATAGCCTCGGCTACCTCGCTCTACGGCAGCAACAGCAAGGAAGCCAAAGCAGTCAAATCCGCCTGGAAAAAAGTGGGAGTACTTTAAAATGCCTGCAAAAAAAACAACGATACTCACGTTAGCACGCAGCGGCGGTGTGGCGGGCATTCGCCCGCCTTCCAAAACACTTGATACCGCCAAGTTGCCGGCTGCGGCCGCCCAACGCATTGAGGAATTATTGAACACCGCCAGCTTCTTTAAGCTGCCCGCTGTATTGCCAGTTTCTGCGCCTGGGGCTGACACGTTTCAGCACAGCCTCACCGTTAGTCATGCCAGTGGATGCGAGCACACCGTCACGTTTACCGAGGCGAGTGCGAGCGAGGCGCTGCGAGAGTTGAAACGCATGGTGCGCGATCTTGCTTAGGGCTGAGCTGAGTGAAGCGGGGCGATTTGTTTCAACTGCGGCATCTGAGCGGTTGAAATATACGCAGTGTCCGTAGCAGACTACGAATCTCGTGATTTCTTCCCTGCGCAAATTCATCTCGTGGCTTTTCCTGAAGCTGGCGTTTGGCGCATTTATAGCCGTATCCGGACTCGCGATACACGGATTGTGGTTGTTTCTGCATGACGACCAGGATTTCGCGAAGGTACATGCGACGCATCTAGCTGCGCTCAAAGAACAACACTTGGTGATAACGGCGGCACGCGATGTCGGCAGGCAGGAGCATGCTGACTTGCAACAGAAGCTCGCCGCGCAGCAGGAGCGCACAACACGAGCGGCCACACTCGCCGCGGATTTACGCGCGGATGAAACCTGGTGGGTGAAGCTCTGGGGTGATCGCGATCAGAGACGAATCAATGCCGGCCGCATCGAACGGCTCGAACAAATGGCGCGAGAATCAAAGCAGGCAGCCAGCGAGCTGAAGCGAGAGCTGACCCGGATCGCAGTCGCTTTGAACACGCACGAGGCTGAGTTGAAGCGGGTCGGATCGCAGTTGTTTATTGCCGAGGAGACGGACAGCCGTGTCGTCTATTATGCCAACGCGGCTTGGCTGGCCGGGCGCTGGTTTATTCTGGGAGCGCTTTGTCTGTATTTTTTTGGACCGACATTGTTCCAGTTGGTTTTATTTTATCGGATTGCGCCAGGCATCGCTCGCGGGCGTGCCGTGCAACTTGATGGGGGGCCTGCGGTTTCGCCGTGGTTGAGCGAGGCTCGCACGATGGTGGATGTTGCGCTTTGGTCGGGGGAAAGGGCGCGCGTCCGCAAGCGGTATCTCAAGTCGGTGGACGTGGGGCTGGCCCATGAGCCGCGGCTACTACTCAGCTGGCGTTTTCCTTTAACGAGTTTGCTGAGCGGGTTTGTGCATGACGAAAATCTGCGCAATTCCCGTGCGGGCCGAAGTCTCAGTCTGGTTTTTGCTCATCATAAAAATCCTGAAAACCAAATGGCGGTCGTGCATGTGCCAGAGGGCGGCTCGCTCGTGGTACGGCCAAGCTTCCTAGCGGGCGTGATCTTGCCACCTGGACAGGAGTTACAGATGCGACCCCGCTGGCAGCTTTTCCGCTGGCAGGCGTGGGTGACTGGACAGTTACGTTTCCTCGAACTCATTGGTCCATGTCGATTGGTTGTGGCTGGGCGTCCGGGCTTGCGGGTTGAGCGCTTGACCGTCGGAGAGGACGGGATTCTTCCAGTGCGGCGCACGAGTTTGGACAAGACCGTCGCTTTCACACCCAACCTGGAATACCGGCTCATCCGCACGGCACGTTTTTGGAATTATTACCGCTGGAATCACCGGTTGTTCGACGCCCACTTTACCGGAGTGGGTTTTGTGCTGACGCAAACGACGTTGCCGGGGCGCCGCACGGGCATCTGGTCGGTGACGCGTAATCGCGCCCGAAAATTGATCGGGCTTTGACGAGCGAATCGGCTCTTGCACACGCAGCGCGCACTTGGTTTATAGCGCAAGAAAGCATCCCCTAGACGTGTCGCTTGGTTTTTCGTGAGCCGTACTGAGATTTCGGAGTATGAGGCCTATTCATATACCGAAATTTTCCGCTAGAAGACGGTAAAATGATGCGGTTATGTATTCTGGTAGTTGATACTTCGCTGAAAACAGGAACAAGTGCGGTCTCCAGTTTTTATGACCAAACGACCTGCTCACCAGAACCCACGGTTTGCCCCTTCTTGGACCGCAAGATTAGTCGCTCGGCTGACGACTTCGATGTGCAGTCTGCTTTTGGTGTTTGTCTTCGGCCTCGGCGCTGTGGACGCACGCGCGCTCACGATTTCCTACAACGATCTGCCGGTTTTTATCAACGAGACCATCGCGCCGATGACGCCGACCGTCGGCGACGTTTCGGGTGGGAGCACGTCGTTCGCAATCTCGTCGGGCGCGTTGCCCGCAGGTTTGGCTTTGGATTTAGCGAATGGTTCTATTTCAGGCAAGCCGACGGCGGCCGGTACGTTTGAGGTGACGATCAGGGCCACCAACGGTGCCGCTCAGGCGAGTGCGAATTTGCTCCTGATCGTGATCCCGCCCGCGGCCGGGATTAGTGCTGATCGGCCGGTTCTGATCTTCGAGAAAAACGGTGTTTATGGGCAGCCTTGGGGCGCTGGTATGGCTTGGCCGGAGCAGCTTTTCTGGCAGAACCAGCCCGATATTCTGGGCAGTCGTCTCGGCGAGATGCAGGCGTCATCACTCGGCATGGAAGGAGCAGGCCTTGCACCTGTGCTGGGTTGTGTGGCGTGGGGCTATGAATATATGTCCGCCACCGGTGGCGATCCCAACAATCTCGCGGCGACGCCCGACCGCAGCAAGGACGGTGGTTGGAAACAATGGGGTCAGTGGATGACGAACCATCCGCAGTACCAATCTACGGATTGGTATGGAAAAAAGGAAGCGGGATATTTCACTCCCCTGATGCCGATGGATCCGGCAGATTGGCCAGCGGAGTGGACACCGCCGAGTGGCTGGATCGCGCCGAGCGATTGGGTCAACGGCAAGCCGGTGAAGACCGTTAGTTATGCGCAATGGTTAGGTGTACGGCTGGCCCAGCTGGCCTACACCATTAAATGCCGTGGCATGATGTGCGCGGATTACGTCATCGGCTTGGAGTGGGGCGATGCCATCGACTACAATCCGCGCGTGGTCGATGACTTTGCGAAATGGGCAGGGATCTCCATCCCAGCCGGCAGCGTCACTGAGCGTGCGGATTATATACAGGATAACCACAAGGCGCTTTGGTGGGATTTCAAGTGCGAGCGGTTCGCGGAATTCTACGGCAGCATGGCGCGGAATATACTGGCCAACGGCAAGGTTCCGGCCGTGGGCGGGCAACTCTCCGGCATCCCATACTTCACCCGGGGATCGGGGGACGACCCGCGCATTTTCACGCAGAGCATCAACGGTGCTCCGGGTAAATACTGGTTCTTTAACATCGAGATTCAGGGTGACTCCCTGCGTCCTCCCTCTGATTACTGGTATAGCGCGATTTGCGTTGGAGCAACGGCTGCGCGCGAGCCCGACATGCCTTATGGCGGGCACATGGATGCCGTGGGCGGCCAGGGCGAATTTGACCGATCAGTGGCAAATGCCGGTCACGATTGGGCCTGGGGCTTAAAATACGTAACCCAGCAGTGGCTGAGCGCTGGTTGGACTCATATCGCGGGACGTGACGGCACGGTGCGGAGAGCCCTGATGTATTTTATGCGTTCCTATTGGGACGCCGGGCAATTACCCACACCGGAGTACAACCTCATCGTCGGTCACGCCCCGAAGCACCCTTTTGGGCCAGCCTTTTATTACTCAGTTCCGATCGAACGCAGCTACGAAAAATACAATGGCAAGACTGGTAATAACGACTCCTTGCTCCTTCCGCGTTTTGCGCGGGAGCTTTCGCCGGCCAGCAGTGAGAAGCGTGGAAAGGCTCGTGGCCTGTGCACAGGGTATTACGTCAGCGATGTCAGCGTCTTGAAACTGAAACCGGCCGATTATCCGACTGGTTGGATCGTGTACGACGAGAACCTCCTAACGCCCCTGGAAAAGGCGATGCTTACCTCCATCGCTCCCATCTATAACATCGATTACAGCGGCCCAAATATGGACGGCCATGTTGCCGCCGAACTGATGGCTCTTGGGCCTGTTCACGTGGCGCAGGCCGCGGATCAGTGTCTGAACTGTTCGGCGTTCATCGACCAGAACGGATCGGTCATCGTGATGGTGACAAACACGCTTGAAACTACCGGAACGGGAACGCTCGTTTTCAACAACGTTGGCAACGGCTCCTTCGTCTGTAACGGACTTTTGAATACTACTAGCGCGGTCCTTACTATTGCGGGCAGCACGGGCAGCATCCCGGTCTCGGTGCCGGCGCGTGGAACCATCGTTTACGAAATCCCCGAACTCACCTGGAACGGCCATGATCCATCCACTGTGGTCACGCCAAAGCCCGGTGCACCGGCCATCCTATCCGAGTCAGGCATTCTAAGCGCCGCAAACGTCGACCAGGGCTTCACGCTTTCCGTGACCGCAACCGGTAACAATCTCCAATATCAGTGGCTCAAGGACGGCACGATCCTGGGTGGCAACTCGACTAGTTCAACTTATACGGTGACCGGCGCAGCCGGGCGGCATTCCGGCACTTATAGCGTGATTGTCTTCAACTCATCGGGATTCGCCGTGAGCAAAGATATCGTGGTGCAGATCAATACTCCTGCCTCTTCAAGCTCGATTTCTACGACGTCCTCAGGGTCTTCGAGTAGTTCGTCGTCGAGTTCGAGCAGCAGCTCATCAAGTTCTTCGTCGTCCTCTTCCTCCAGTTCGAGCAGCTCCTCGTCGTCAAGCAGCAGCGGCGCCACACCCGGTGGTGGCTCAGGCGGCGGTGGTGGCGGAGCACTGTCGGTTGTCTTTCTGGAGTTGCTGGCCGTTTTGGGCGCCGCGAAGCTTGCTTCGCGCTGTCATAGAATGAAATAGAAGCTTCGTTCCATCGATAGTTTTGCTTGAGTTTGCGGGTTGCGAAACCCGGCGAGGAGCGTTCGATTGTCGGCTCACGAATGCTCTTCCAGCTCCAGGCCGATTATAAGCCCACCGGTGACCAACCAGAGGCCATCGACAAGTTAGTCGCATCTATCCAGACCGGAAACAAGCACCAGACGCTCCTCGGCGTCACGGGCTCGGGCAAAACGTTCACGATGGCCAACGTCATCGCGCGCTGCGAACGCCCCACGCTCATCATCTCGCACAACAAGACGCTCGCGGCGCAGCTCTACTCGGAGTTTAAAAACTTTTTCCCCAACAACGCCGTCGAGTACTTTGTCAGCTACTACGATTACTACCAGCCCGAGGCCTACATCGCTTCGAGCGACACTTACATCGAGAAGGATTCGTCGATCAACGAGGAGATCGAGCGCCTGCGTATCGCGGCGACGAGTTCGCTCGTGTCGCGTCGCGACGTGATTGTGGTCGCGAGCGTTTCTTGTATCTACGGACTGGGTTCGCCCGAGGATTTTACCGAACTGCGCATTCCGCTGCGTCGTGGCGTGGCACTCGGCCGGAACAAGCTTCTCGAACGCCTCGTCGATAATCTCTACGACCGAAATGACTACGAGCTGAAGCCCGGCCGTTTCCGCGTGCGTGGCGATGTGGTCGACATCATGCCAGCCTACTTGGAACAGGGGTTACGCGTGGAGTTTTTCGGTGACGAGATCGAAGCGCTGGCCGAGTTCGATCCGCTCACGGGCAACGTCATTCGTCCGCTCGACCAGTTCGATCTGTACCCAGCTAACCAATACGTCACGACCCGCGACCGACTCCAGAAGGCCATCGCGGGCATCAAGCAAGAGCTCGACGAGCGCGTGGACTTGTTCGAATCGACGGGAAAACTGCTCGAAGCGCAGCGCATACGCATGCGCACAAACTACGATCTCGAAATGCTTCAGGAGATGGGATTTTGCAGCGGCATCGAAAACTATTCTCTGCACTTGTCGGGTCGCAAAGCCGGCGAACGTCCGTTCTGCCTGATCGATTTTTTTCCGAAAGATTTTCTTCTCTTCATCGATGAGAGTCACGCGACCGTCCCGCAGGTCGGCGGCATGTATAACGGCGACAAGGCCCGCAAGCAAAACCTCGTCGACTTCGGTTTCCGCCTGCCGTCAGCCCTTGATAACCGGCCGCAATCTTTCGACGAGTTCTCACAAGTCACCGGCCAGACGCTCTACGTTTCCGCCACACCGGCGAAATTCGAGATGGAGAAATCCACTGTCGTTGCCGAACAAGTCATTAGGCCCACAGGCCTGCTTGATCCTGAAATAACGATTCGTCCGATCAAAGGGCAGGTGGAGAACCTGATCGCCGAGGCACGCCGCGCAGTCGAGCAGGGCGAGCGCGTACTCGTCACGACCTTGACCAAGCGACTTTCGGAAGATCTCACGACCTTCATGCGCGAAGCAAAAATCCGTGTTGAATACCTACACTCGGACATCGACGCGATTGAACGCGTTGAGATCCTGCGCAATCTGCGCCTTGGGAATTTTGACGTACTCATCGGCATCAATCTGTTGCGCGAAGGTCTCGATCTGCCCGAGGTCGCGCTCGTCGCTATTCTCGACGCCGACAAGGAAGGGTTTCTTCGCAGCAAGACCAGTCTCATTCAAACCGCCGGTCGTGCCGCGCGTCACGAAAACGGACGTGTGATTTTCTACGCCGACAAAATCACCGATTCGATTCGCGCCACGCTGGAAATCACGGCCCATCGCCGGGAAAAGCAAATCGCCTATAACCAAGCGCATGGTATAACGCCGCGCAGTGTGAAGCGGTCGGCACAGGCCAGTCTGCACACGTACACCGGTCGCGAAGAAGAAGTGACGGCGGTGGCAGAGACCTCGGCGGACGAAGTCGCAGTCGTGATTGCAGAGTTGCAAGACGAGATGACTGAGGCGGCGACGAAACTGGAGTTCGAACGCGCGGCCTTGTTACGCGACCAGATCGCGTCGTTGAAGAGTGGCGATTTTAAGAAACTCTCAAAATCCTCAGGCACAGCTTATCCCAAGAATAAAAAAGGCGGCTTCGGCTCGAAGTGGAAACGGTGAGATGAGTGGAGGTAACCGCTGATTGACGCTTATGTACGCTAATTTCGGAGAAGGAACAAATGAGGCGCGTTGTTCGCGTGTAGGATCCTGCTTGCAGGCGATCCGAACTGTCATCGCTTGCAAGCAAGCTCCTACAACTGATCACCCCCGCTAATTCCTCAGCATTAGCGTTTATTAGCGTGCATTAGCGGTTCAAAACCGGTTCGGTTTCTGGAGATTTCTCATGCGCATTGCGATCATCGCCGATATTCACGGAAACCTCCACGCCTTGGAGGCTGCACTGGCGCGGATAGAAGCGCTGCGAGTAGATCGCCTGATCGTGGCGGGCGATATTGTGGTTGGCTCACCGGATTCATTGGCGTGTTGGCAGAAGATCAAAGCGCTCGGCTGTCCTGTGCTGCGTGGCAATCATGAGCGCTATGTTTTCGATCTCGGCACAGAGCGTGCGAAACCCGAGTGGAACTCGCCCCAGTTTGGTCCGGTGCAATATGCCGCCGCACAACTCGGTGCCACCGGACGAAGCGAACTCGCCGCGCTGCCATTGACGATTCGCTTGCCGGAGGTGCCGGATGTTTTGTTCGTGCATGGTTCGGCACGCAACGACACCGACCTTGTTTTTCCTTATACGAGCGATGCCGAAATCGAGCCGATGTTTACTGGTTCGGCCGAGCGTTGGCTCATCCGTGGCCACAATCACTACGCTGGGGTGCGGCTCTGGGGTGAGCGGCGTATTGTGACGGTTGGCTCGGTCGGACTGCCGCTGGATGGAACGCCTTCGGCACAATTCGCGGTGATCGAACGGCGGAACGGAGACTGGGCCGTACAACACGAATCGGTGTCCTACGATGTCGATGCGGCTGTGAGACGTTTTCAGACGAGCGGTTATCTCGAAGCTGCTGGTCCGATGGCGCGGCTCTTCATGCGCGAGGTGGAAACGGCAGCGTTTCACGTGGTGCCGTTTTTGAAGTGGCTGCGGGAAATGAAAACTACCGGTGCGGATCTTCCGCTCGCAGAGGCGGTCGAACGTTTTCTGCGGCGTTAGGTCAGGCGGGTGTTTATAGCCACTTCTTGCGACGCATGAAAAGATACGTTGCGTAGGTTCCGGCGAGCATCAGGGCGAAGGCGAGGGGGTAGCCGCCCTTGGAGGCCAGCTCAGGCATCTGCTGGTAGTTCATTCCGTACCAGCCACCAACGAGCAGCGCGGGAAACGTGAGTGCGGTGATCGCGGTGAGGACGCGAATGCCCGAATTTGCCTCGCTGCTGGATTTGTTGATGAAGATTCGAAAGGAGATAATGAGTTGTTCGGCCCAGACCTGAGTCTGGGTTTCGATGCGACCGAGCTCTTCGGCAAGATCGCGCAGGTAGGGTGTGATTGCGCTGCGGATGAAGGCGTTTTTACCTTGCGAGAGCTCGGCGGCAATTTCGCGCTGAGGACGCACAATCTGGCGGAGGCCGGAGAGTTGTTTGCGCAGGGCTACGACTTTTGGGAAAAGTTCATGGGCGGACATTTCGTGCAACACGCCTTCTTCCACTTTGTCGATTTCACGGCGCAGCGCATCAAGCGGTGGTTTGTAGGCTTCGACCATGTTGTCGAGAATCGTGTGGGCAAAACGATCAGGCCCGCGTACGGGCTCGTTTGGGGTGCGCAGAAAACGCTCAAGTGCGGCGTTGACCGGTGCGAGTGGTCGATGGTGATAGGTTACGAGATAATTCTTCGAGAGGAAGAGGTCGAGCTCGGTGGTCTTGAACGCGGGGGCCTCGCTCGTATCCACGGCGTGCATCACGAAGTAGAGGTAGTCGTCGTAGGCTTCGAGTTTGGGAAATGGGGTGTCATTGACGCAGTCTTCGATTGCCAGCGGATGGAAGCCGAAGAGTTTTTCCAGAACCTGTTTGGTCTCTTCGTCGCTGGGTTCGGCCAGATTGACCCAAAGCATAACGTTTGGTTCGGCACGAAGCAAGGCGAGCTCGTCCATGGACGGGTCTTGAGCGACGAGCTTGTGATCGCGATAGACGAGCGTGGTGATCATGGCGGAGGGCGACGGCGGTGCGGCTTCGGCTGCGCGCTAGATCCAGCGTCGTTTCTTACACCACCACCACATCGCGGCGGTGAGCAGGACCGTGACGGCCATGGCGGTTGGGTAGCCGTAAGGCGTTTTTAGTTCGGGCATGTGCTCGAAATTCATGCCGTACCAGGTGCCAACGAGCGTGGCGGGCAGGGTGATTGCCGTCAGGGCGGTGAGGGCTTTGATGCCTTCGTTGGCCTGAAAATCGGATTTGCTCAGGTAAAGATCGAAGGAGATCAGCAGCTGGTCTGCGTAGGACGAAGCGGTTTCGTCGATACGAAGGAGTTCGTCGCGAAGATCGCGGAAGTAGGGGAGCATGATGGCGCGAACATGCTTGTTTTCACCGTGCGCGAGGCGGCTGACGACGTCACGTTGGGGGCGGACGATTTGGCGCAAGCGATTGATGTCGGTTCGCACATGCAGGAGTTTCGAAATCAGGCTTTCGTCGCCTTTGGTCAAAACGATTTCCTCCAGTTCTTCGAGCTCGGCGCGCAGTTCGTCGATGACGGGTTTGTAGTTGTCGACGAGCAGGTCGAGCACCGTGTGGGCGAGGCGGTCGGGTCCGCGCGCGACGACGCCTGTGGCTTTGGCGCAGCGATCCAGTGCGGCTTGTACCGAGCGGAGGGGCTTGCGGTGGAAGGTGACGAGATAGTCTTTGCCGAGGAAGAGATCGAGTTCCGTGGTGTTGAACTTTTCCGTGCGGGTAAAATCGACCGCATGCGTGACCATGAAGAGATGGTCGTCGTAGTCTTCGACTTTTGGCAGCGAGCTGGGCGTGGCGCAGTCTTCAATTTCCAGCGGGTGAAATTGGAACACACCTTCGAGGATTGTTTTGATCTCTTCGGCGGTGGGATCGTCGAGGTCGACCCAGAGCATCAGACCTTTGTCGGCACGCACGAGACGCAAGGCCTCGACTTCGAGGTCACGGCCGACGGGTTTTCCTTCACTGAAAACAAACGAATGAATCATGCGACTGAGCCGAAGATTGCGCACTCTGGGCAGACGGCAAGCCCAAGTCTGTTATCGAGTAACTTTCCTTAAAAAGCAGGAAATACACTGGTCTCTCCGCCTGTCTTGGTTTTCTTCTTTTGCATGATTCCCATGGGTGCGATCAAGGTTCTCACGCTGGTGATGGTCGTAGGTTTTCTTGCCAGCAGCTCAACGCAGGCGGATGAGGGCATGTGGTTGCTAAACGCTCCTCCGATCCAAACGCTTAAAGACAGCTATGGTTTCGAGCCGACGCCGACCTGGCTTGAGCATGTGCAAAAATCAGCCGTGCGTTTCAATAGCGGTGGTTCTGGTTCGTTCGTATCGGCGGACGGCCTGATCATCACCAATCATCATGTCGGTCAGGACGACCTGCAAAAGTTGAGCAATGCGAAGAATAATTACGTGCGCGACGGTTTCCGTGCAAAAACCCGCGCTGAGGAAATCCACTGCGTCGATCTTGAGTTGAACGTACTCATGTCGATCGAGGATGTGACTGCACGGGTGAACGCGGCAGTAAAACCCAAGGCCAAACCTCCGGAGGCCTTCGCGGCTCGGCGAGCGATCAAGGCCGAAATTGAAAAGGAGTCGCTCGATAAAACGGGGCTGCGCAGCAACGTCGTCACGCTTTATCAAGGGGCGCAGTATCATCTTTATCGCTACAAGAAATACACCGACGTGCGCTTGGTATTTGCGCCTGAGCAGCAAGTCGCGTTCTTCGGCGGCGACCCGGATAATTTTGAGTTTCCGCGCTACAGTTTGGATTTCTGCCTCTTTCGTGCCTACGAGAATGGCCAGCCGGCAAAAGTGGACCATCATTTGAAATGGAGCGCGTCGGGCGCGGCGGAGGACGAGCTTGTTTTTGCCGTCGGACATCCGGGCTCGACAAGCCGCCTTTTCACTTTGGCGGAGCTCACCGATGCCCGCGATCGGCGCATCCCGAAGGCGCTGGAATGGCTAAAGGCGCAGGAAGTGTCGATGCTCAGCTACTGTGCGCGCAGCACAGAAAACGCCCGCCGAGGGCACGACCTGCTTTTTAGTTATCAGAATGCGCGCAAGGCCTACGACGGCGAGTTGGCCGGGTTGCTTGATCCGCGTGTTTTTGAGCGAAAACGCGCGGAAGAAACGCGCCTGAAAAAACTCGCTGCGGACAAGAAGGAACTGTCCGCAGCGCGGAAAGCTTGGGACAAAATCGACGCAGCTCAGACCCTCATCTCGCAAGCCTCGCCCCGCTACAATCTGTTTGAGCGTTATGCTGACCGGTCGAGCACGCTTATGCAGGTCGCCCGCTCGCTCTATCGCTCAGCGGCGGAAAAGGCGAAACCGAGTGGCCAGCGGTTGCGCGAATATCGTGACACCAATCGTGCCTCTTTCGAACTCAACCTGTTTTCCGAGGAACCAATCTACGACGATCTTGAGCAAGTGCGGCTGGAGTCTTACCTGACGTCGTTGGCCAAAGAGTTTGGGGTGGACGATGTGGTTGTGCAGAAAGCTCTGTCTGGAAAATCGCCGCGTGACCGCGCGGCCGAACTAGTAGCTGGAACTAAGATCAAGGCGGTAGCCGTTCGCAAACAACTCTATGACGCCGATGTCGCTGCGCTGGACAAGGCCGCAGGAAGCGATCCCTTGCTCGGCTTGGTGCGTGATCTCGATGCCGCCGCCCGCGCGGCACGCAAAATCATCGAGGAGCAAAGCGAAGTCAAAGAGCAGGCTCAGGCTAAAATCTCACGTGTGCGCTACGCCGTCGACGGCACGCGTGCTTATCCCGATGCGACTTTCACGCTGCGCCTCGCCTTCGGCACCATCAAAGGTTACGTTGAGAATGGTGTGCGTGTGCCGCCCTTCACCACGATTGAAGGCCTGTATTGGCGCTCGACGATTCACGAAGGCCGGGCTCCGTTCGAACTGCCTGCGCGGTGGTCGGCGCGAAAGAATAAAGTGAAACTTTCCACGCCGATGAATCTGGTAAGTACCTGCGATATCATCGGAGGCAATTCAGGCAGTCCGACGATCAATCGCGCAGGGGAATTTGTTGGCATCATTTTTGATGGAAACATTCAGTCGCTAGTCGCTGATTTCGCCTATGACGATACACAGGCCCGCGCGGTCTCGGTCGATGCGCGTGTCATCATCGAATCGCTGCGCAACGTCTACGACGCCGGTGAACTCGCTGACGAGTTGTTAGGCAAAAAATAGTGACGGCGCCGGTGTTCGCCGGGATTGAGACGGTTACACGCCCGTCAAAAATTCAGCGTGCTGAAATGCAAAACCGCCGTCCCACGAGGGGGGCGGCGGTATCGTTAGCGGGCGGGTGGCCCGTAGTATGCGGTCATTCGACTGCTGTTCTATTTAAGGAAGAACTCTAACATTGTTAACCTGTACGATTCTCGTCCGCCGTCAACCGACCGCCTCTGGGAAACGAGAGTTATTAGAACTTTGAAACACAGGAGATTTTGCAGGCGACCTTATGTCTCAATCGCGCTTGTAGTCACCGCGACTGAAGTACTTTTCGAGCCAGATGTAGGCACAGATGAAAAAGTAACGGCTGCCCATCTCCTTGATCTTGAGCTTGGCCACGCCGTGCTTGCGGTTCTTCCACGAGATCGGAGTCAGGGCCCAACTGTAACCGCGGACGATGGCCTTGAGCGGTAGTTCTACGGTGAGATTAAAATGCGGCGCGAGCAGTGGACGGCATCCGTCTATTACGGTGCGACGATAGGCCTTGAAGGCGTTTGTCGTGTCGTTGAGGCCATGGCGAAAACCGAGTTTAACCAGAAAATTGGCCACGCGATTAACGAAGAGTTTCACGCGCGGGTAATCGCTGACCTCACTGCCCTTGATGAAACGGCTGCCGAAGGCGCATTCGTAGCCCTGATCATTCATCAACCGCCAATATTTAATCGCATCCGCCGGTGAGTCCGAGGAATCGGCCATCATAATGACGCAGGCGTCGCCCTTCATCTGATTAAGTCCGTGAATAATCGCGCGGCCGAAGCCATGCGGTCCGGGGTTTTGTAACGGCGCGAGGGAGGGGATTTCGGCTTTGAGCGATTGGAGGACAGACCAGGTGCTGTCCTGACTGCCGTCATCGACGACCAAGAGTTCATGGGGAATAGCCACGGCCTGAAATGCGGCGTGGATCTCACGCAGCGTCTCAGGCAGCGACGCCTCCTCATCGCGGGCAGGGATGATGACCGAGTAAAGCGAAAGTGTTCCTGGCGGATGGTTCGGTGACGGATGCACGAGAGAGACGAGGCTTGCTTTATGGTTTTACGGCCACGACCAAAAATTGCCGTCCCTTCCAACGCCATAGCAGAGGTATCGCAAGGAAGAGTTTTACGAAGAACATGGGATATTCTGGAGCCTGAACCATTGTGAAAGGGAGAAATTTCGCGATGACGTGCTCGAGCTGGTAACCTTCAATTTCGAGGGCTTCTCCGAGCGAAGCCTCGGTGAGATAAATATGATGGTCGTAGAAATCCCAGTATTCACCGTGCAGGAATTTGATGTTTGGGCCGAGTGCGATGAGCCTGCCCCCAGGTTTTAGACAGCGCAGGATCTCGCGGAGAGTTTTATTTAAAGCCTCTTTATCTGGGAGGTGTTCGAAGAAATTACTCGAGAAAACAGTATCCAGTGAGTT
Organism: Verrucomicrobiota bacterium; assembly: GCA_016721945.1. Classification (GTDB taxonomy): domain Bacteria; phylum Verrucomicrobiota; class Verrucomicrobiia; order Opitutales; family Opitutaceae; genus JADKHC01. The sequence continues at coordinate 99,456 of JADKHC010000010.1, forward strand.
GTCCGGCAGGGGCCAAGGTTGGGAGCAATCTAGATGGATGAACTCAACCGCTTTCCCCAAGTGGTTGGGCGCATCGGGATTGAGGTCCATGGCCATTTTTTTCCGAGCCTCTATATGGTTGATGAACTCACCATAACCGCAGCCAAGATCTAAAACGGTCGATTCGGGAGAAACCCATCGTGAGAAGAAACGCGAAGTCAGTACCTGCCAGACCTTGGCTCGGTAACTCGCCGTCCTGAGAAAACGGCGGTGATAGATTTTGGACAATTCCTGAGGTGTACTGGCCATTTTAGGTTGGTTAGGTCGGAGAAGAGAGTTCCAGCCATTGAGGGTTGGCCTCAGCATGACTGGCTATTTCCGCAAGGATGGCATCGGTCGTGGTCTGTGGACGCCAGTCCCAAATGTGGGCTGCTTTTGAGGAATCGAGCACCACCCATGGGAGGTCGAAGGGGCGCGGAGTACAGTCAACGCTGATCGAGAAAGCACCAAATTTCGCCGCACACCAATCGCTAAGCTGGCGGAGTGAGCGGGCTGAGGTGGCTCCGCCGGAGCAATTGATCAGCCGGTTTTCAACCGAGAGCTTGGGAGAGCGCATTTGCTTTTCCAGCAGAGAAACGAGATCGCGTGGGTGGAGGCAGTCGCGGACTTGATAGCCGTGGCCACCGAAGCCGATGTACTTTAACGGGCGTCGTCGCATGTAACTGTTTATCCAATACGCGAAGATTCCCTGGTCGGCGCGACCGAACTGACCGGCACCGGCAAGCACGCCGCAACGGTTGATGAAGACAGGGAAGTCGAACGTTTCGCCGTATTCAAGCGCGAGGGCTTCGGAGGCGAGCTTGGTCGAGCCGTAGAGGGAAACGGGGGCCTGGGTGCTGAAGGTTTCGTTGATGCCGGCTGCCGTCAGGTTGGCGGGATGCGCTGCATTTTTGGCGGGCTGAAAGGCGTTGTTTACTGGTTCGACCGGCAATGCGGCCAACGGCGGAATGGAATAAACCCGGCTTGTACTAAGGAGAACAAAACCGGCACGGTGTCGTTTACAGTACTCAAGCATGTTCACCGTGCCGAGGAGGTTGTGGTCAATGAGTTCGCGGGAACTCGTCTTGCCATCAATACCAGCCAGCACGCTGGGATTGGCTGCAGCGTCGATTACGAAATCGGCAGCGGGTAGCGCTTCCATCGCACTGTTGTCGCGCAGATCGGCGGTGATGACTTTGGCCCCAAGTTTTTCCAGCGGAGCACGGTTGGTCTCACTGCCGGGGCGAATGAAGTTGTCAAAACCGGTGATCTGGTGCCCCGCCGCGATCAATTCGCGGGCCAGCGTGCTGCCGACAAAACCGCAAATGCCTGTGATCAGTAAGTTCATAATTTTTAAGTGGTAAGTGCTGTTGAGCAGCTTGTGCTGGCTTACAACTTAGACCTTAACCCTTATCCCTAAGCCGCCAGGCGTCCACGATTTGGCGGATGGTTTCCTCTAGCGATTGGGTGATGTCCCACGAGGGATAGTGGGCGCGCATTTTTCTCAGATCGGAGTAATAGCAGATATGGTCGCCGATGCGGTTTTGATCGACGTAGGTGTAGACCTGCTTTTTGCCGGAGAATTTTTCCGTGAGTGCGAAGGCTTCGAGAATCGAGCAGGAGTTGGCCTTGCCGCCGCCGAGGTTGTAGACCTCGCCCACGCGAGGTGCCTTGACGAACGCAGCCATGAAGCGGGCGACGTCGAGCGAGTGAATGTTGTCACGAACCTGCTTACCCTTGTATCCAAAAACCTTGTACTCGCGGCCTTCGAGGTTGCATTTCACTAGGTAGCTGAGAAAGCCATGGAGTTCCACGCCGGTGTGATTTGGCCCGGTCAGACAACCACCACGCAAACAGCAAGTCGGCATCTGGAAATAACGGCCGTATTCCTGAACCATCACGTCGGCGGCGACTTTTGAAGCGCCGAAGAGCGAGTGTTTGGATTGGTCGATGGTAAATGTCTCGGCGATGCCGTGCGCGTAAGCGGGATCGGCGTAGTCCCAGCGGGTTTCGAGTTCCTTGAGGGCGATGGAGTTCGGGGCGTCGCCGTAAACCTTGTTCGTGCTCATGTGCAAGAAGGGCGTCTCCGGGCAGGCCTGGCGGTTGGCCTCAAGGAGGTTGAGCGTACCGACCGCGTTGGTGTCGAAGTCGTCGAAAGGAATCGCGGCCGCGCGGTCGTGCGAAGGCTGAGCGGCGGTGTGCACGATGACGTCGGGCTTCACCTGTTTGACGAGCGCAAGAACTCCCGCGCGATCACGGATATCGACTTCGTGATGTTGGAAGCCCGGGAGTTCACGGAGGAGCCGCTGCTGGTTCCAACGAGTGTCGCCTTGCGGACCGAAAAACACGGCTCGCTGATTGTTGTCGACGCCGTGAACGGTATAGCCGAGTTCGCGTGCAAAATATACGCAAACTTCAGAGCCAATCAGGCCAGACGAACCAGTTACAAGAAGTGTTTTAGGCATGAGAATATTGATGGAGTGAATGGTTTGAGGTCGATTGGCAAAACCGGAATCAGCAGCTTCAGGAGTGCGTTGTATTAGGGCTGACTGGTTTGCGATTCGGATAATTTTGTGTAGGCGAGGTTCTCGGTTGAAGTAGGTTCCAGTCGTGAAGCTCGTAGCAGAATAAACGAAATTGCTAATGATGAAATCGCAACGAGACTGCCAAAACCGGCAAAAGCGGAGGGCACGAGAAGGCCTGCTTCGGTAAAAACTGGGTGCGTGATCCACAACCAGAAAAACCAGCCAATGCTAGCGAAAAGTATGGATAAGGAAACTGGTTTGGGCATGAACAAAAGACCAAGTCCGACGCTGACATAGAGACATGCTCCAGTAAAATAGGAGCTCTGATGGATGGAGGTGGAATCGCCCTTAAACATGAGCAAGCACCAGACAATCGCCGAAAAAAGTCCAAGCTTCATCGCGAGGTAAGCGACGTTTTTGTCGGGGTTAGGCTGCTTAATTCGAAGTGCGAAGAGGAGGCCAAAACCCCCTAGTAGGAGAGGCCCCAAGGCTTGCAGGTAGTGGGTGAACCCTGCGGAACGTAAATCGTAGCGAAGGCGATAAAGCGAATCTCTATCAGGTATACCCGATTTTACGTGGTTAATGTATTGAGACGCGCCGGGTATAAAATTCCAGTTCTTGTCGCAGAGCATCATGCGAAAATTGGCGCATTTATTATTTAGGATCTGCTGCCAAGTGAGTTCACCGTAAGCTTCTCGGATCACGGTGAGGCTGGAGCGCGGGTCGATAGGTTCGCGACCGGCCAGATGGTATTTGATCAGGCGGTCTCCCGGCGGGTCGGCGAGCTTCTGATACAGTGTCCACGGCGTCATAAGGATGAGGCCGGTGAGGGCGCTTGTGAGAATGAAGCGGAGGCTGAGCGCGCGGCGTTCGATCAGATAGACGACAACTATGCCGCCAATACCGAAGGCACTGCCGCCGTGCCCGAGCAGAGCGAATGTCATACAGGCAGCGGCGAGCACTGTAGTGAGCGTATCGGGAGTTTTATTTTTAGGGTGACTCCAAAGTAAACCAGTTGCTAGGAGTAAAAATGCTGCGGGAAGATGTTTTGGCCAGCAGAAGACGCTGTTGACGAGATAGAATCCGGAGAAGATTGCACCGGCCATCACAAGGGCGGTCCCGCGCAGGCTCACACCGAGATGGCGCAGAAATGCCCATAGGCCGATCCAGACCCAGCACTGAGCGGCAATACCAACAACCTGATAGCCGTAGCGGACGGGAATAAAGGGCCAGATCAAAAGATTCAGGCCGGCTTGCAACGGCGGTCGGTCGCTTGTCAGCCAGTCGGAGAAAAACGGACGGAGCGGTTCACCGTTAGCAAGAATTCTTGCCAACCAATGTGGCAGGAGGGGATCGGGTGGCATTCCAGGGAGGAACCGTGACATGGCCAAACCATCAGGGGCCTCGATGCCGCCGTAGAGAAAGCCGGCGCTGAAATATAATGAAGCCGCGGCAGTTCCGAGCATCAAGGGCGCGGAGAAATCAAACTGCTGTAATCTGGTAATCCCTTGTTTCCATTGCCGAACTAGTGCGATGGCACAAAAAGCATATATCGCCCATGAGGAAGTCTTGCCGATGAGCGGGTGCCAGAAATAGAGAAAAAAGACCACATAGGCCGCCAGCGCGCTGCTTACCAGCAGGAACGCGAGGGCGTAGGAGGGCTTGAATTGGGGGAAGAAGAGCACCGCTGCGAAACCGGGTAGTAACAGCAGAACGAACACTGCGATCTGAAGACTTGTTTCCTCGATGGCTCGGCCAAACTGTCCTGTGTGTGGCAGCGGAGCGCTGACACCGAGCCAGCCGCCACCGTCCACTTTTTCGGAATCATCGGCCACGAGGAGGCAGTTGCGGTTAGCCCAGTTGGGAGGGAGTTTCCAATGGAATCGCGTCCAGTACCAGCCAGGATGCGATGTCGGTCTCAGTGTCAGCCGTTCGCCATTGTCGGTGGATACGAGCGCAAGGGTAACGCCGGGGATTCCGGGGAACCCCACAACCATCAATTCAAGGAAGTCCTCTGATACAAATGGCCCGTAGGAAAGGCCTCCGGTGAGTCGGTGGTCCCCTTGAGCCGAGTCCCACAAAGGCATTTCCTTTGAGAGAGCGGCGTAGTGGCCTGGATCGATAAGACGGTTTGTCGGCGCGAAACTTCCATTAAGGATGACAGTTGGTTCGGCCGCGCCTGTTCCTGCCGAGAACAGCAAGAAAACGGCGAGAGTGATGAAGGAAGCGCGCAGGCGGGATAATGGCATGGCTCAAGGGTGTGCGTCGGAATTAAACAGGTTGAGTCGGTGTGCTTCGAGATACCGCAGGCGGTCGCCGAGAACGGGTGCGGGGTAGACTTGGAAGTGGGTGCGTTCTGAGGCTTGTTCCTCGCTGCGGGTTTCCAGGTATGCGGCCTTCCATGCGCGGCGGCCCTCGCTATAGTGATTGATCGATCTCCAGTCACGTGTGTGGAGTTCCACCGTGTTGTAGGCTAGGAAACACACATAGGCGATGGTTAGGGTTCGCGCTAGGATGGCCTTGTTGAGCGTTGCGAAGTGCAGGTAGGCGGCGAGTCCGGCCGGGATCATGAGGGTGACATAGCGTGAAGCGGCACCGGCTTCCTGCCAGCCGCTAAATACGCGACCGATTGCAGTGTTTAACCCGTAAATAAGACTAAAAGCGGCGAGGCAAAATATCACCGTGCTGCGACGTTCGTTGAGCACGCCATGACGCAGTATACGCCAGCCATGAAAGAGCGCGAGTCCCCCGAGAAAGGCAGTGCAGGTTAGGCCCCAGATCAAGACGGGCAGGCTCTGGGTTTGCATGCCGTGAAAATTATTCAACATAGCCGCGATGAAATAGAAGTACTCCCAGGGTTTTTCGTAGGGGAAACGGTAGTCACTTACCGCGGGATCGAAGCGATAGCCGACGGAGAAAAGCGCCCATGCTGCGCCAATGGCCACAAGCGCGAGAAGCACGCTGAGCGCACGCTGTTTTTCGTTTTGCCTCCAATGTTGGATCATCTGCACAACCAAAACCATTGGTATCACCAAACCCACGAAGATGCCAAAGCCGGTGAAGATGGCGAGAAAGGTGAGGAGGCTGATCGCGAGCAGCCGCAAGGCATCGCGCTCAATGAATAGGCAAAGCAGCAGCGCCATGAAGAGTAGCATCGGCATTGCGCCGTGGGAGATATTGGAGGCGTTGACGAACATCTCGTACTGGCGGATATTCAAAAAAAGAAGGGGGATCGTCACGAGACTGATGCCACGAGCACCGCAGCGTCGGGCCAACAACAACCCGAGTAAACCGGCAAAAATTAAGACAAAGCTGACACCGAAGGCATCCCAGCGCGAATTCCAGCCACTGAGGTGAGTAAGCAAATCGGTAAGCAGAAAGCCAAGTCCCTGGCGATGTGGGCCGTGTTGCTGTTTGAAAATTTCCCACAGGCTGCCTTCACGAAAAAGCGGAGCGTAGAAATCCCACTGATCCCAGAATAGGATATTAACCGCATGCTGGTTGACGAACTGGTGCTGCCGCCAGGCCAGAAGAAGAAAAACAGCAGATACCACGATCCACGCCGAGCGCTCGTACCAGCTAGCGGTGGGCGTTGGTTTAGGTGTGGATGTAGGTATAGACTCGCTCATAATGTTCCCGGAATGACTGCGCATGTTGGCTCAGGTCTGCCTGTCGTGTCGCGGTGGATACGCGAGGGCGAAGTCCTCGGTTTCTGTCGTGAGGTTTGGGTTATAGGCGGGATCGTTTTCGAGTAGAGGCAACCAGCGCTGCCGGAGGACTTCGCGTTCGCGGGCGAAACGGGCCATTTTCTCCGGCGTATCTTCGTAGCCGCGCGTGGCGCTTTCGTGGTGATAGAGTTCGGCGAAAGGCGTCCAGAGATTACGATAACCAGCGGCATGCACCTTGAGGCAGAAATCGACGTCGTTGAGTGAAATGGCGAGGTTGGCTTCGTCGAGACCGCCGACCTGTTCGTAGGTTGATTTGCGAACGATGAGGCAGGCGCCGGTGACGGCGCTGTAGTTTTTGACGAGCCGGGCGTGGTTCATGTAGCCGGGCGTGCCGCGCTTGAGTCCTTTGAATGCGTGCCCTGCGTGACCCGCGATACCGAGAACAACGCCGGCGTGTTGCAGGGTGTTGTTGGGAAAATAGAGCATGGGGCCGACGCAGCCAATTTCAGGGCGTGCGGCGTGCGAAACCAATTCTTCGAGCCAATCCGGCGTGATAACTTCGAGGTCGTTGTTGAGGAGGGCAACAAACTCGCCGCGTGCTTCACGGACAGCGGTGTTGTTGATCGCGGAGTAGTTGAAAGGGCCTGGATGCGAGAGGATTTGTACAGCGATGGCGCGGCCGTCGGGAGTGCGGCTGGCGTCAGGCTTGGCGATAGCTTGGAGGTAGGCGCAGGTTGCTGCGTCGTCTGAGCCGTTGTCGGCGATGGTGATTTCGAAATTCGAGTAGCTCGTTTTTTCGAGAATGCTTTCTACGCAGCGACGCAGGAAGGTGAGTCCGTTACGCGTGGGTATGATCAGGCTGACGAGCGGGGCGGGTGAGGGCAGGGCATGGCGGGCGCGCCAGTGATTGCCAGGTTGGTGGATGAGCTCGACCTTCTGATTGGTTCTTAAGAAATGTTCGGCGATGGCTTTTCGTGCAGCTTCGACCACATACTCTTTTTCGCTGGTGGCGAGTGCGGTTGAGCCCGCGACGGCACGCCAGTGATAGAGGATTTTTGGGATATGTACGATTTGAGCAGGCGACGTTTGTTCGACGATGCGCAGTTGCAGATCCCAATCTTGGGCTCCGTCGAAGCCAGCGCGCCAGCCGCCGATTGAGCGCAGGGTTTCTGCGCAGCAAACGCTGAAGTGGCAGAGGTAATTATGCCCGATGAGCAGATCGGGCATCCAGTCGGGTTTGAAGAAGGGATCGAAGCGATTGCCGTCTTCGTCGATCTTGTCTTCGTCGGTGTAGATTAGTTGAAGATCGGGCTGGCGGTTGATGGCGTTGACGGCCTCGGCGAGTGCATGTGGGCGCAACTCATCGTCGTGATCGAGCAGGGCGATGTATTCGCCGGTTGCGAGAGCGAGTGCAGAGTTGGAGGCGGCTGCGATGTGGCCGTTTTCTGTGCGGAAAGTTACACGGATACGATTATCGATGCGCTGATAATGTTCCAAAAGCGGCCGGACGTGCGGGGCGCTGGATGCGTCGTCGGCGATGCATAATTCCCAGTGTGGGTAAATCTGCGTCCTGACTGAGTCGATGGCTTTGCGGAGGAACTTCTCTGGCGTATTGTGAGCGGGGAGGATGATCGAGAAGCGCGGTTGCAGCGCGAGTGCCAGAGTGTGGCGCGTTAAGTTCTCGAGTTTCTCTGGCGTGAGAATGTCGAATTCCTTTATCCAGTGGGCGTAGGTGCCGCGCTGGTTTTCGGCGGCTCCGTCATGCAGGTTCCGGCGGCAAAAGGCATGCCAGACACCCGAAGAATCACAGGCTTCCAGCACGATCTTTTTAGCACCAGGCCTTAGTTCGACCTCGATGTTGAAACCGCAGCGTGCTGATTGAGGATGGTTCGGGTAAACAGGGCTGACGTCCGGTCGCTCAATACAGCACACACCAGGATAAGTCTGGCCGTTAACTAGTGCGCGAATGGCGGTGATTTGCTGGGCGGTCTGAGGCAGGCACCAGCCACGGATTGTTAGCTGAGAGGTGGAGCAGCGCCACACAGTCGGAGCATCAATAAAGTAATGTTCTACTTGCAGCCGTTTCCCGAATACGCGCTGCCGAAGAGCACGCAGTTCTTGAGCAACGCGCCAGCCAGCATCTTTCCTGACGGTGGCTAGTTCGGTCTCGCGATGCCCCAAGAGGTTTTCCAGTCGGGTGATTCGTTGGGCCAGCTTTTCTACGGACGCGCTATTGGCAGCGAATTCGCGTTCCAGAAAAACACTCGTACGAAGAGCACCGGGTTGCGCTTTAGTCGCGATTTCCAGCAACTCATCCAACGCAGGTTGGGCATCCGGTCTCGCCAACTCTGCACCGTTGATTTCGTAGGCGAGTACGAGTTGGCGTAGCAAAGAATATGCTTTCTGCCACGCCTGTTCGTTATCTGCCGGAGAATTTTGCGCAGGAAGATCGCTGACGCATGCGGGGAGCGTAGAGAAGACGCGCCAGCGCCAGGCGTCGTCGAAGAAGAAATGGGTGCGGGCCGCGAATTCGTAGTCCAAGAGGCGTGCCTCGCCAGCCGTATTCACAAGGATGTTACGCGGGATCAAATCGCCGTTGGTCCAGCGTGTGCGATGTGGTCCGGCCAGTGCTCCAGACCGAACCATTGGGAAGATCGAATCGAGCAGGAAACTGCGGTCGAAACCATTGAAAAGAGGCAACGCGCAAACACGGGAGAAGAGATCTTCGAGTTCCTGCTCCGCTGCTTGGCTGGTGGAAGGAGTGAGCGTGGCTTCAAAAGCTGAGACGATGCTTTGTGCGTGTTGACGTATCAGGCCTGTTTCCATGCGCCGTTCACGCCAGAGACGCTCAAGATCGCGACCGTCGAAATATTCGAAGACGATGCATCCATTGCCCTCGTATTCGAAAGTGTGGAGAGGCTTGCAGGTGATGTTAGGGCAGGCGGCACTCAGTGCCTTGGCTCTTTCTTCGAGTTGTTTGATCTCCTGTCCCAAGGTGAGCACAAAACGAGGTTTCTCATCGAGCAGAACGCGGAAGCTTTGCCTTTTCTTGAAGTCCAGTCGCAGGGGGTTGCCTGCGATCTGTTCCAACTTAAGATTAACCAGTGATTCTTGAACACCGGCCTTGTTCAACTCCTGCCGAATTAACTCGGATGGGGGAGGCGTGGAGGTCGTCGATGCAGGGGCGTACTTTCGGTTCATGGCTTGCTCCGAAAGCTGACTGCGCGAGGGAAGTTTGTTGGGATGCAGGCCATTGAAAAATTAGCCAAAGATTTGGCTGCTGGGCAGACCAACGCAAGACGCCTTTACGCTACTAGTTCTAGAGGTGGTTTGACGTAGCATTACTCTGTGGCTTGGTTGTTGATGTAGATCCCGCATAATCCCCGAAATGAGATTCCACGCTCAACCCACAAAGCAACTTTTTCAGAAGAGGCACCTGCTTTTCTTGCTTGGCATTTTCGCATCGTTGGCGGTGCTGATTGGCATCGGTGGTTGCGCACGACCTCAGTCGGCTCGCTGGACGATGATCAATGTGGTGGGCGCATCGAAACAGGCTGACTGCCACCTGCTAGAGCTGCCGGGCGGTGTGCGCGTCATGATCGATGTGGCCGAGGGGCACGATGCTGGCGGTGCAGCACTGGCGTATTTGAAGGCCCAAAAAATCAAGCACCTCGATCTCGTTGTGCTCAGCCATTTTCACTGGGACCACTACGGAAAGTTCCTCGATATCATCAAAGCCGGTATCACGGTTGATCGAGTGGCCATAAATTTGCCGGGCTCGCGTGAGATCGCTGACGTGGAAAAACCCTGGGGTTGCAACTGGGAAGACGTGCAATCCGTGCTGCGTTTCCTCGCTGATCGTCGCATCCCGTATTTTACGCCACGCATTGGCGAACGGTTGATCGAAATCAAACGCGGCAACGTGCTCACCGCGCTCGATGTGGTTTGTCTCTATGACGGGGTTAATACGCCGGTTGGAAAAACTGATATGAACGACACGAGCATCATCCTGCGGCTGACGCATGGAACCACGCGGGCGCTGTTTACTGGCGATCTCAATGCGAGACTGGGTGCCTGGCTGGCAACGAGTGATTTCGATCTGAAAGCCGATGTGCTCAAAGTACCTCACCACGGCACGGAGGGACTGGCACCCAATGAATTTTTTGCCAAGGTTGATCCTAAGGTCGCGCTAGTGACGTCGCCGAAAGAGCTCTGGTTTTCGCTGCGCAGCAAACGTACGCGGGACTTTTTGGCCGAGCGCAAGGTTCCGGCCTACGTCAGTGGTATCTGTGGAACGGTTAAGGTCGAAATGGATGCTCTGGGTTATCGCGTCATTCCCGAAAATCCATTGCCGTGACGGTCTGCCCTGCGAGGATGCAATAGAGGCATGACCTCCAGCGTGGAGTGGTGTTTAGAGGGTGGAGCCCGATGTCCTCATCGGGCTTGATCGGAGCCGCTCTCAACCCAGCCCGTTTGGGACAACGGGCTCCACCTCCCCAACTGGATCGTTCCGACTGAGGCCGCCCAGAAGCGGATACGGCCGACTTGTCGGAAAGATTTGCTTCGGTGCGGCCGGTCCGCGTTAAACTCCGGAGAATTTCATGACCGATCCTTTTCAGCCGACCTGGTTGCGTGCCTTAGTGGTAGTGATTGTTGCGACCGCTTCGTATTTTATCCCTCAGCAGATTCCGCTGGAATACTACCCGCTCAATAATCCATCGAGCGGTTTGCAATATCTGGAAATTACCTGTGCCGCCAACGTCAACGGGGAGACTCAGATCTATTTGAATTTTGGCCGGGGTTTCAACGAGCTCGATAAAATCCAGTTGCCGATTGGCCCGAGCGAGATGGCGTTTACTTACACGTTTCCGCTGCTGGATGCGCCGTTGATCGGCTTACGTATCGATCCGTTTATGAAGGGCGCGGGCGAGCTCACGATCACGAATTTTCGGATCATCAATCGTCGCGAGGAAGAGCGCTGTCGGTTCAGCAAAGAAAGTTTTATTTCGCTCAATCAGATCGACAGCATTGTCCCGCTGGAGAAGGGGTGGAAGCTCGTCATGAAGGAGACCGCAACCGATCCCAACGCCCAAGTGCGCCTCCCGCATCCAATCGTGCCGGAGGGTATGAATGAGCGCAACCTGAAGCGTTGTCTGCTCTCGACGGGCTATCTAGCGATGATGCTTTGGATCATCTTACTCGCGGTCTATTTTGCGCTCCGGCTTTTTCCCAATTGGCGCACAGCGATGCGGGCCTGTGCGTTTCTGCTCTTTATGGCTGCGGCTTTCTCGATCGTGGGTAATCGCGGTTTGATCAAAAACTCGCGTTATTATGCGAAAAAGGCAGAGCGGATCGAGGCTCAGGCGAAGAAAGAGCCAATAAAAAAGGCCAGTGAATAAGGCTGGCCTTTGAGCTCTGAATTTAGTCAGAGGAGTTTACTGGATAGAAAGCGGTTAGGCGACCGACTTGTTGCGGCCGATGTAGACCCCCAGCAGGCTTAACCCTGCGCCAGCGGCAAAGCCGAGGAACAGGCCAACTACGCTTGGCAGCATGAGCGGCTTGATACCAGTACCGGCTGTCCGAATCGAATCACTGACGCGGATGGCATCGCCAAATTGCTGACGGGAAAAATCCACGTGGGTTTTCTTGATGTTTGAAATCAACTCCTGATACGCGGCATCCAAGGTCTTGGTTGATTTCTGAACTTCGGCGATAATGGCGGATTGATCGCTGAGGTTTTCCTTGCTGAACGACTTCATGTTCTCGATCTGCTCAAGAACCAGGCTTTTGTCGGCTTGTACTTGTTTGACCTTCAAGCCGGCCTCAAGCGCGCGGCGGACAAGAAAACTATAGGAATCGTTGGCCAGCAGAGAATCAATCATGCCTTGATCTAGCACGGTGGCATTAGCGCGAGATTGGGAGACTTGAGATTTTACTCCTAGGACGTAGTTTTGATCACGGTTCTGGGTTTGCTTCAAGAGTTCCTTAACCACCAGTTCTCCATCCATTGCACGACGTTCTTCGTCGTTCAGCAGGCGCAGCGCATCGTTCATTTTGACCAGAGCGATCTTGCGGTTGCGAGAGAGGCCATTCTGGTGGATCAAGCCCAACGTTTCATTTAGGTGGATTTGCGAAAACAGTTGGGTTTGCCGGAGTAGTTCGCTGAAGGTCAGATTGGTGGTGGAAGAGCGGAACAGTTTAGCTTCCGTGGATTGCTGGGTGAGGTAGGTGGTGATCGCGTGCATCTCTTTATCGAAGACTGATTCGTAGTCGGGGTAGTCGGCATCTTTCAGCACGGTAAATGCGTTGCCGAAGGTGAGCGGGATATCGGCGTAAGTACGGCGGAAGTTTTCGCGATAAACGTTTACAATCTCGCCCAAGAGCTGCTGGCGTTCGACGCTGCTTAAGGCGAACTTGCGCGGTATTGACAACGTAATGGTGTATTCATCGGGCACGTACGCTGGCGGTGTTTGGCCTGCCGCGCGAAGACGGTCGCGGTCCTTGATGATATTCGGCGGAACGATTCCTTCGATGGACAATGCTGCTCGGATTTTGCTCTGGAATTCCGATGAAGCATCCAGGCCGCGACGCTTGAGTGCTTCGACGACAACGTCCGGTGAGCGAAGATCGTCGGCTTGAAATTTCGACTTGTCGGGGTACTCGCCTTTTTCAAATCCGGGGAAGGCGAAGCTCACACGGGTTGAGGTTGAGACAGTCTGGAACGGGCTGTAGATCAGGAAGCCGGTGGTTGCCAGTGCGAGCCCGAGTAGAGCCAGGCCGAGAATCTGGGGCAGTCCGCGCATGAGACGTGCGAAAAGATCACGTAGATCGATCGCGTCGTCAGGCATTTGGTCGCCCGTTTCTGAGTGCTGTTCCCTGTATTCGCCCGAGGTGGTCATGGATGTGTAGAATAGAAGTTTGGAGCAAAAACCAGTTTCCCGGTTGGAGGCAATGGAATATGTGTTCGCCCAGACGCTGTAGGCCGAGTGTTAGGATTGGCCTTTGTGCTGATTCTCACACTATCAGGGCAGACTGAAAACCACGCCCAAAAAGACGAATCACACGAAAGGGGAATTGCATCCGCGCAATCTGCATCGAGCGCCGTACGATTTCCCGCAGCTAATCAAGAGCTGTCCGGAGCTGAAGCAATTCGTGAGACCGCATCCGATTGGGGGCGAGACCATCGATTTCGCGGATCCCGAGGCGGTCAAGACGCTCAACCGGGCGTTGCTGAAATTTCACTACGGCGTTGTGCATTGGGATATTCCGAATGGTTGTCTTTGTCCGCCGATTCCAAGCCGGGCCGACTATTTGCACTATGCGGCCGATCTGTTGGCTGAAGGCTTTAAGAGTGTGATTCCGCGCGGACCAGCGGTGAAGGTTCTTGATATTGGTGTTGGGGCAAACTGCATCTATCCACTTATCGGCACGCACGAATACGGCTGGCGCTTTGTGGGTACCGACATTGATCGCGAATCGGTGAAATGGGCGAACCAGCTCGTAGTCGCCAATCCAGTTCATGGGAAGAAGGTCGAATGCCGGTTTCAGCCTTCCCCGGATTCGGTTTTCAAGAACATCGTTAAACCGGGCGAGCAGTTCGCTCTCTCAATTAGCAACCCGCCATTTCATGCTTCTCCCGCCGAAGCGTCGGCAGGAACGTTGCGAAAACTCAAAAATCTGGGTGGTGGGAAACCGCCCAAAACGATTTTGAACTTCGGCGGTCAGAGCAACGAACTGTGGTGTCAGGGTGGCGAAGTTGCGTTTATCCAGCGCATGATTGTCGAGAGTGCGGCCCGGCCAAAGTTGTGCGTTTGGTTCACGACACTGGTTTCGAAGCAGGGCAGCTTGCCCGCGATCTATCGCGAACTAAGCAGAATCGGCCCGGTCGATTTTCGCACGATAGTCATGTTCGCCGGCCAGAAACAGAGCCGCATTGTTGCCTGGACGTTTTCTTTCGCCTTCAGAGCGACCCCATCAGATCCAACAGTGACTCGCCTGCAAAAAGGTTGATGTATCAAGTAAAAGATTGACACGTAAACTAAAGTCGGACTGTTTTCCCGCATGCAACCTGTCGTCTTCGCCAAACCCTACAAATTCATCCCGCCACGCAGAGGAGTTTTTTGGCCGTCGCTCCTTCGACCGTTTCAACCGCGACTGCTGCGTAGCCATGGAGTGGTGAAGGTGGAGTATCGCGGCCTGGAGCGCTTGCGTGCGTCGGTGGCGGCGGGGCATGGCATGATGCTGGCACCGAACCATTGTCGGCCTTGCGATCCGTTCGTTGTGGCTGGATTGGGTTACCAAGTCGGACGTCCGGTACACATCATGGCGAGTGCGCATCTTTTCATGCAGGGACGCTTGCAGCGTTTTCTGCTGAGACGCGCGGGGGCTTTCAGTATTTACCGGGAGGGAATGGATCGGGAGGCGTTGAAGTGTGCGATTCAGATCACGGCGGAAGCGAAACGGCCGCTGGTGCTTTTCCCCGAAGGTGTGATTTCGCGGCATAATGACCGCCTGAATCCTTTGATGGAAGGCACGGCGATGATCGCACGCAGCGCGGCGAAACAACGGGCGGCCGCTGGCGGTGGCCGCGTGGTCGTTCATCCAGTTGCAGTTCGTTACGTGTTCGATGGCGATGTTGAGGCGACGGTGGGCCCGATGATGGCGGATATCGAGCATCGCCTGACGTGGAAGACGCAGAGCGGACTGCCGCTCGTTGAGCGTATAGCTAAGATCGGTGTGGCGTTGTTGGCGTTGAAGGAGACTGAGTTTCTTGGTGCTCCACAAACTGGAGATTTGAGCGGACGTATTCAGCGGCTCATAGATCATCTTCTTTGTCCGATTGAGGAACAATGGATCAAAGGCCGCCGTGAAACCGGTGTGGTCGCGCGGGTGAAGGCATTGCGCAGTGCTCTCGTGCCAGACCTGGTAGCTGGTTCGTTAGCCGAGACAGAAACAGCAAAACGGTGGGATCTGCTCTCACGACTCTACCTTGCGCAACAACTCGCATTTTATCCTGCGGGATACTTCCGGCCTGAGCCGACGCCTGAGCGTATTCTCGAAACCGTCGAGCGTTTTGAAGAGGATATGACGGATAAGGTGCGAACGGTTTCGCCGATTCGGGCCTTGGTCGACGTGGGCGAGGCAATCGAAGTCAGTCCTGAGCGTGTGCGTGGGGCTGAGGGCGATCCGCTTATGCTCGGGATTCAGACGAGTCTTGAAGCGATGCTCGCGTCATCGTTGGTTGAACGTCATCGTGGAGCAGTCTTACAATGAGCCAATATTTACCTGTGATAGTGCGCGTCGGTTGTATCGGCATTGCCCTTATCGGCTGGTTTTTGACGCAAAAACTTATCGGTCGAAAAGTTCCGACGGGAGATAAAATCACTGATCGCCTGCATGACTGGTCTGCGCCGTTCCATGCCTGGCTTGCGGCAAGCCCGCGCGCAGCGAATGCGACCTTGATCGCCACGTCGGCGGGCATTGATCTGTTCGGGCTTTATCTGATTGGCGCAGCGATTTTCGGAAGCACGTTTCGTCCGTTTGTGGCATTACTGCTGGTGTTTGGTTTAAGACAGATCTGCCAGGGGATTTGCACGCTACCGTTTCCGAAAGGCACGATCTGGCGCGATCCGGGATTCCCGTCGTTGCTGGTGACGTATGGCACGAGTAACGATTTTTTCTTCTCCGGGCACACATCAATCGCGGTGCTGGGAGCTTTGGAACTGGCTCACGCTGGTCCGGCTTGGCTCGCGGTCGTGGCGGCTGTGGTCGCGGTGGCTGAGGCGATCACGGTGATCATTCTACGCGCACATTACACGATGGATGTTTTTGCGGCGGTATTCGCTGCTTGGGCGTGTGAGGTAGTTGCGCAAAACATCGCGCCGACGGTTGATTTGTGGATCGGGCGGTTGGGATGAGCGAGTGCTAGAGCGGAATTTGAACACCAAGGTCGCAAAGAGCGCGAAGGTTCGGGTTTGTGATCTTTGCGCCTGGTTTTTCTTGGCGTCCTTTGCGTTGAAATGGTTCGGCGGATTTGTTTAACCGCTAATGTACGCTAATAAACGCTAATGCCGGAGCAGACTAATAGGTCTAAGGATTGTGGATTTTGACGGTGAGATCGCCAGTCCAGTCATTGTGGCCGCCGATGAGTTCGTGGAAGATGGTTTGTTGTTTCGACGTGGCGAGGACTCGGGCGTGGGTAATGGGAATTATGGTGTCGGATTTCTCGGCGTAGATTTCCAGTGGGCCTCGATAGTTTGCGAGGGCGGTGAGGTTATTCCAGTTATCGTGGAGAATGAGCCGAACTGGTAGAAATGGGTAATGTTCAGCGGCGACTTTTGCCAGTTCGTCGTAGGGGACGATGAGTACGAGTTTGTCGGGTGGACGCGGACCGCCAGCGAGGAATGAGGCGGGGCCGCTGCCGAGCGATTCGCCGACGATGCAGATGGGCTGAGTGGGGGATTTATCTCGGAGCAAGTTGTACGCGGTCGTCGCCGCTTCGTTGATCGACTTCATGGAGGGCGTGCCGCTGCGCAAACCGTAGCCTGGATATTCGAGGATGTAGATGGAGTCGTTGCGCGAAAAGAACGGGAGCACAGAGGCGCGGTGTGCGGCTTGTCCGCCGTTTCCGTGCAGCATGAGCCAGATGTTTTTCGGCGTAGGGACTTCGCGGGCGTAGCCGATGGTTTGACCTAGGTGCATCCATGGCGTCAGGCCGGTGGTGAGGTCGAGGTGTGACGGGAAATACAACAACTTCCGCTGAACTGACGAGCAGCCGAAGAGAGAAAAGCCTGCGGCGATGATCGCGCCGCCGGCGAGAAGGATGCGGGCGAGTTTTTTCATTTAATCCACGGATTACTCGGATGGATGATTGTGTAGGAGCCTGCTTGCAGGCGATTCGGCTCGAATCATCGCCTGCAAGCAGGCTCCTACATCAAGAATATAGTTTTAGGACACGCTGGCGGTTGGTTCGGTTACAAGCAGTTGTAGCGTGACGAGGTCAGGCTTGCCGGTGCCGAGGAGGGGGAAGGGGTCGCAGATTTTGATCTGCTTCGGCACACTCAGGTCGGAGAGGCCTTTGGCACGGATCGCGTTGCGGATCTGCTCCATCGTTAGGGCGGCGTCAGCGGTGCAGACGATGAGTTCTTCGCCCTTGCTTGGATGCGGACGGCTCATGACGGCGATGAGTCCGGCGCTGGCGGTGGAGATAGCTTCCTCGACGGCGGTGAGCGAAACCATTTCGCCGGCGATTTTAGCGAACCTTTTAGCCCGCCCAAGAATCGTAACAAAACCTTGTTCGTCCACGCTGACGATGTCGCCCGTGTCGTACCATTCATCGGTGTCAACGAGGACGCCTGGCTGGTCGGGGAGGTAATAACCCATCATTCGATTGGGGCCGCGGAAGAAGAGGCGGCCGCCGCCGGTGCCGGGAATTGGTTCGAGGCGATGCTCGATGCCGGGGAGGAAGCTGCCGACTGAACCGGCTTTGTTGCTGAGCGGCGTGTTCATCGCCAGTCCGGGTGCGGCTTCGGTCGTGCCGTAGGCTTCGAAGATACGGATGCCGAACCGTTCGTTCCACAACTTCTGCGTGGCGGGCTGGAGTTTTTCGGCTCCGGCGAAAACGTAGCGGAGTGCGTAGAAATCGTAGCTGTGGGCTTTGCGCGCGTAGCCGTTGAGGAACGAATTTGTGGCGAAAAAGATCGTGGCGTTGGTGCTGTAGATGAACTCCGGAATCACGCCGTAGTGTAGCGGCGTGGGGTAGAGCACGGTCCGGACGCCGGTCAGCAGCGGCAGGAGCATGCCACCGCAAAAGCCGAAGGCGTGGAAGAGCGGCAGCGCGTTGAAAACGGCGTCGTTGTGGGAAAAATCGATGCGTGCGCGGAGCTGGGCGACGTTGCTGAGGAGGTTGCGGTGTGAGAGTACGACGGCTTTCGGCAGACCCGACGAGCCAGAGGTGAAGAAGATCGCGCAACGTGGGTCGGCGCCGCGTGCTTGCCACGCGGCTTCTTGGCGGCGGTGGCAGGCGGTAACCCAAAACTGGATACAGGCGGCGCGGAGTTTCCAGACGAACGTAGGCTTCAGGTCTTCGAGGTAGATGAGCGTGATGCCATCGGTTTCAAGCGCGGACACACAGGCTTCGAGTTTTGCCGATTCGATGAACTTTCGCGACGTGATCACGCTGCGAACCTGCGCAGTGCGCACGGTCGAGATGAACGCGGCGCTACCCATCGTGAAGTTGAGCCAAGCGGGGACGCGGTGACAGAATTGCAGACCAAGAAAGGCTAGTGCGCCTTCCATACTGGTCGGCATCATGAGGCCGACGTTGGCCTCTGGTTTGGTCAGTGCGGCGAAACGCGTGCCGAGATAGCCAGCGCGGCCGAGAATCTGGGCGTAGGTTAGATTTTTACCTTCATGGTTTTCCCACATATGGCGGTTGCCACCATGGCGGCGCGACGCGACGACGAGTTCGCTAAAAAGCGTGTGGTCGGGGATCTGCGCAGCGCAGGCGCTCTCGGTGAGGAGTTTGTAGATGTGGGGAGTGGTTTCGTCGCGGCTGAGATCTTCTGGTAACGTACGCGGCGGACTGATGGTGAGCGTGATGCGGGGGAACCAACGCTTGCGGTATTTCTGGCCGAGGCGGGTGAAGAGCGAAAGGTGTGCGCCGTCGATGTGGACAGTGACGATCTGGGCACCGGTTTTCTGGGCGATGAAGCCGGCGCCGTCGTAGATTTTCATCAGGCCGCCGGTCATGCTTAACCGACCCTCGGGAAAGATAACGACTGGTTCGTTTCGCTCGACGCAGGCGCAAAGGGTCCTAAGTGCGAGCGGTTCCAGCGGGTTGAGCGGATAGGAAGTGACCCATTTGGTGAAAGGTTTGATCCAGGGCAGGCGGGCGATTTGTGAGTGTACCGCGAATACAGGTTTCTCCGGGAGGAACGCCGATAGGAGTACCGCGTCGAGCCACGAGGTGTGGTTAGCAATGATGAGGCGGCGTCCTTCTTGCGGGAAGTTTTCGAGTCCGCGCACCTCCACGCGGAAAACGATACGAAGCAGCGTTCGCAGGACGGTGTGCAGCACAGACTCCGGGATGAGCCAGATCATGTAGATCGAGGCGGCGAAGTTACCCAGTCCCAACACCCAAAGCAGTGCCATCGGTCGCGGATCGAGCATGGCGACGATGATCGCACCGATCGAACCAACGACGATAAAACCTGCGTTCATGATATTGTTGGCGGAGATCACGCGGCCGCGCTGGTCGGCGGGGCTGCGATGTTGCATCAATGCGTAGAGCGGAACTGCGTAGATGCCGCCAGCGATGCCGATTCCCGAGGTAATAACGAGTAACGCCGGATCGAGATAGGTGCCGGCAAAGCGATCTGCGATGATCCAAAGAAACACGAACGTGCTCATCGCCAAACCGGCCAAAGGCACGTAGGTGGCGCGGATTTTTCCCTTGGTCAGGATCAGTCCGAGGAACGAACCAACACCAACGCCCACGGCAAAACAGATGAGAAAAAGTCGGACGCCGGCCGGATCGCGATGAAGCACGTCTTTCGCATACGTAGGTAGAAAAGAGAGCAGGACCGCGCCAAATCCCCAGAACCAAGAAATGCCGAGAATGCTACGCCACAAAACAGGGATACGGTGAATCGTTCGCAGCGCGTCGGCGGTACAGCGGGTCAACGAACGCAATTTCCACGGCGAGTGGGTTGGCGTGGCGGCGGCGGGGGCGGCTGGCAGAAAGAAAGTTGAGGCACATCCCACCAGTCCCAGCCCGAGCAGAAGTAGCGCGACCAGGTTCCGGTCGTTGGTCGAGATAGCGGCCTGACCGCCGATGATAGTGCCGGTGACAATGGCGATAAACGAGCCGGCTTCAAACCAGGCGTTACCGGCAACGAGTTCTTTCTCTTCAAGGTAAAATGGCAGAAGTCCGTATTTGAGCGGGCCGAACAGCGCGGCGATGAGTCCAAGAGCGAAAACGACCGCCCACATGCCGTAAAAGCTGTTGTAGTAAAGCGCGACTGCGGCACCCAGCATAACGAAGGTTTCGAAGATCTTGAGCCGCCGGACGAAGAGATGGCGTGCCCAGATATCGGATACATAACCGGCCCAACCGGAAACCAGCACAAAGGGTAGGATGAACAAGCCTCCGATCAGCTGTATGGTGTAGGTCGGGTTCCAGCCATGCGCTTCGGCGAGACCGAAAGTCGCCAGCAATACGAAGGCGTTTTTGAAGACGTTGTCGCAAAACGCACCGATGAATTGAGTGATGAACAGCGGCAGGAAGCGTCGTGAGAGGAGCATGGGGGTGAATAAGTAAAGTGGCGTTAGGCGGCGTGCGTGTTGTTGCGCAGTTCGATTTTACGCCGGACGAATTGTCGGCGGCGGTGCTCGGTAAAGTCGGCGGAGTAAACTTTGCCGGCGAGATCGATCATGCTTTGGCGCAAGGCCTCGGCGGTCATGCTGCGCGGCTGGAAGGTAATGTCGAAGAGCGTGCGTTTCTCCCAAGCAGTTGGTTCGATCAGGCGTCCTTCGTGAGCGAGGCGGGTGTAAAGTGGTGTTCCAGGGAAGGGGGTTAGGACGGTGAGCTGCACTTCGTAGAGTTGGCTGGTGTTGATGAAGTCCCAGATGCGGTCGAAAGATTCGGGCGTGTGCTGGTCGAGCCCGAGGACGAAGCAGCCGTTGACGGTGATGCCGTGGTCTTGAATGCGGCGAATAGATTCGAGGTAGTGCGTGTGCTGGTGTGCTTTCCAGTTCCCTTTGAGCTCGATGCCTTCGGTGGCGCTACCGGGATCTTCGAGCCCAATTAATACTTGGGCGCAGCCGGCCTTTTCCATTTTTTGCAGAAGCACTTCGTCCTGTGCGACCGAGATGTCCGTTTCGGTAAACCAGCGCACCTTTTCTGCGATGAGAGCGTCCATGAGCGTGTGTCCATGACGGCGATCGGCGAACGTGTTGTCATCGGCAAACTCAATGAACGGCGTGGGCCAGATTTCTTTTATGCGGTGCAACTCGGCGATGACCTTGGCGACGGGCTTGGTGCGGTACTTTGGGTTGAGGCGGATCGAGGGGGCGCGAGGTTCGCAGTTCCATGGACAGCCACGGCTAGTCTGGATCGTGAGGCGGTTGTAGCGGTTGACGTCGAGCAGATCGAAGCGCGGCATGGGCGCGTCGGCGAGGTCGTAGGGCTGTAGGGATTGATAGCGCGGTTTGATAGTTCTGGTTTCGAGATCGCGCAGGAGTGCGGGCCAGACGGGTTCGCCTTCGCCGATGACGATCGCGTCGGCGTGGAGCGCGGCTTCGTCGGGACAGAGCGTAACGTGCAGACCGCCGAGGATGACGCATGTGCCAGCGGCGCGGTAGCGGTCGGCGAGGACGTAGGCGTCCTTGATCATCGCGGTGAAACTGGAGATGGCGACGACGTCGAACGGACCGGGAAGATTGGCGATGATGGCCGGATCGTTAATGTCGGGGACTTCGACATATGAAATGTCGTGGTTGGCGGGTGTGAGTCCGGCGAGGGTAAGTAGGCCGAGGCTGGGCAGGGAGGCGATGACTTTGCTGCGCTCAACAAATCCCGGGAGGTTTACGCCGATTTTGAGAAGTTCGGCATCCATCACGCGGACACCGGAGAGGGCGAGAAATCCGATTTTCATAGGAGGTGAATGACCAGGCTGATTATTCCGAGGAGCGTGCTTCCGGCGGGAATGAAAAAGAGGTGGCGAAATGGCGCGCGCCACGCAGTGAGGAAACAAGTGAGCGACATAGTGGCGAGGCCAACGACGAGCAGGCGTGAAGCCCAGTCGGTCCAGACGGATGGGGAGTTGGCGCTCAACGCGAAGAGGATGTTGATCAGGCCGAGGCCGAAGAAAGCGATGTGGCCGAGCCGAACTAGTCGACGTGGAAAAGAGGTGTAGCCTCCGAGCCAGTTTTCTCGGTGAAAGAAAAGACCGATCAGTGCGCCAGATACAGCGCCGCCGATGAAGCCAATCCAGCCAGCTACGAGGTTAAGTGGGTAGTTCATTGGCTTTCTCCAGCAGGCGAACCAGTACGGCCTCGGTGGAAATTCTCTCTTTGTCGTTCAAGAGATCGCCGAGAGTTTTGAGGCAGGCTTCGTAATCGCGGGAGGCCTTTGCCCAGAGTTTTTTGCCCTTTGGCGTGAGGGCGACGATGCGCTGGCGGCGGTCGTCGGTGTTTTCGAGATCGGTGACGAGGCCATCGCGGGACATGCGCTTGAGCAGGCCGGTCACGTTCGAGGGATCGACGATCAGGCTGGCCGCGAGATCGGAGGCACGGAGGCCGGCTTCCTGATCGGCGAGGAGGTTGAGGACGTTGAACTGCGCGGCAGTCAGCTCATACGGGGCGAACACGCGCTGCGCTGCTTTGTCGAGAATCTGGGCGGTTTGGAAGATGCGAAGGATAACGTGCATGCGGGCGAGCAAGCCTGGGTAAGGTTGATAGGTCAAGTAAATACTTGAGACGTAAAGTAACGGCCGATTGATGAAACGGAAACGCCTGCAAGCGCAGGCTCCTACAAAGAGGGGCGAACGGTGGACAAGGCGCAGGGGTATTGCCTTGTGGCGTGCTCTGGGCGTTTACGAAAAATGCCCGGAGGAAGGTCCGGGCATCGGGGTGCAGAGTTTTGTCTGCGCTCAGGGAGAAAGAGCTAATCCGTAATCAAGCTATTGAACCGCAGATTAACACGGATATACACAGATACCCAGGAACACGGTGCATGATTTACTCAGACTTCAGCTTGAAGCGCTCGATGATTTCCTTCGCCAGTTTCTTGTAGGCGGTGGAGCCGGGGGAGAGCGGATCGTATTGGAAGATCGTCTGGCCGAAGCTGGGGGCTTCGCTCAGGCGCACGGTGCGTGGGATGACCGTGTCGAAGATTTTTTCCGGAAGATGCAGCTTCACTTCGTCCACGACCTGGCGTGAGAGCTTCGTGCGTACATCGAACATCGTCATGACGATGCCGCCAACTTCGAGCGCAGCATTGACGTTGGCGGTTTTTAGTCGTTCGACAACTTTGAGAATTTGGCCAAGGCCTTCGAGGGCCATGTATTCGCATTGGAGCGCGATGAGCAGGAAATCGGCGGCGGCGAGGCTGTTCATCGAGAGCATGCCGAGCGCGGGCGGGCAATCGATGATGATGGCTTTGAAGCGGCCGGAGTCGCGCACCGGCTGCAGGCAGGTGCGGAGCTTCATCAGGTAGTTTTCGGTCTGGGCGAGTTCCATCTCGGCGGCGGCCAGATCGACTTCGCTGGGGATGAGGGAGAGGTGCGCGTACTGCGTCGGCGTGATCATCTCGAGCGCGGTGCCTTCGCCATGCAGCGGGCCGTAGAGGCTTTTGCCGTCCTGTTTTTCGACGCCGATGGCGCTCGTGGCGTTGGCCTGTGGATCGAGGTCAACGAGGAGCGTGGGGATTTTCTTCTCCGCGAGTGCGGCGGAGAGGTTGACGGCGGTGGTGGTTTTGCCGACGCCGCCTTTTTGGTTGGCGATTGTAAAGACGATGCTGCCCATATGGCTGGGATTAACCGCGACAGTCCCGCCAGAGTCTAGCGTGAAACGTCGGGAAAGTGCAGGGAAACGCGGCGGGGCCTTTGCCGTCTGGTCGCAGGGGGTCGTTACTGGGCGACGGCGGGCTTTGCTTTTAGGGCTCCAGCAAGCGCGTTGGAGAGTGTGGTGGTGGTAAATGGTTTTGTCAGGAACTCGTGGAAGCCTTCGGCGCGGGCGCGAGTGGCGTCCATTTGCGCGCCGAAGCCTGCGACCAGAATGATGGGAAGGTCGGGACGTTTGGTCCAAAAAGTTTTGGCGAGATCGAGTCCGGTTACGCGAGGCATCAGGAAGTCGACGATCACGGCGGCGAAAGCCTGTGGGTTTCGGTCAAAGAGGTCGCGGGCTTGAATCGGATCGGTGACGGCGGTGGGCCGGTAATTGAGCTTTTCCAGCAGTTGTGCGCAGGTCCGGGCTACGCTCGGTTCATCGTCTATGATGAGCACGGTCTGGCCGTCTCCATCGGGATGCCCGTTGTTTTTACTTACGTTGACTGGTGTGGTGATTGCTTGCACCGCTGGGAAGTACAGCGTGAAAGTCGTGCCTTTCCCGGGCGTGCTTTCGACGCCAATCATGCCTTCGTGGGATTGGACGATGCCATGGACGACGGCAAGCCCGAGGCCGGTGCCTTCAGTGGCGGTTTTAGTGGTGTAGAAGGGTTCGAAGATGTGTTCCAGCACATCGGGTTCCATGCCTGGGCCGGTGTCGTTGACGGCGAGGCGAACGTAGGCGCCGGGTTTGAGCGATGATCGCGATCCGCCTTGCGGAGTCTCAATGTCAAGCGGGGTGAGCGCGATGGTTATGGTGCCGCCGTTTGGGGCCATGGCTTGGGCGGCGTTCGTGCAGAGATTAAGTAGAACCTGCTGGATCTGGCTCTCGTTGGCTGAGGCGGATCGATCCGTCGCGGCCGAGTATAGCAGTTTGTTGTTTTTCCCAATGGTGGAACGGACGAGGCGCAGAGAGTCTTCGACGACTTTTGAAAACACCAAAGTGCGGCGCTCGATCGGCTGGCGGCGGCTGAAGGTGAGAATCTGTTTGATAATCTCCCGGGCCCGCTGCCCGGCGTTGGTGATTTCCGCCACAGAGCTATGGCATGGATTCGATGGAGGGATTTGCTCGAAGCCGTAGCGTAGCAGGTCGGCATGTCCCAAAATGGCGGTTAGGATATTATTGAAATCGTGGGCAATGCCGCCAGCGAGGTTGCCGAGGGCTTCCATTTTTTGCGAACGGAACAGTTGCTGTTCCAGAAGCTGACGCCGCGCCTCGGCTTCTTTGCGCGCGGAGATATCCTGAATAATGCCGAGCCAGCGGGGAGCCTGGCCGACGTTGCCGGGAAACAGTGCACCGCGCAGGTGCAGGTGCTTGGTCTGCGGGTGGCCCGCCTTCTGGAAACGTACTTCAAGATTTAGTGCCTTTGCGGTGGTTTCAGAAAGTTTTCCGAGTATTTCGGTGGCGCGGTCGCGATCATCGGGCGTGATGTCGCGAATGAAGTCGGCTAACGTGGAGGGATTGCTCGCACCGGAGTAGCCGAGAAGTGTACGCGCTTCGTCCGTCCAATGGACAGCGCCCTGAGTGTTGCTTTCCCAGCAGCCGATGCCGCCGGCTTGTTGGGCCATGCGGAGTAGTTCGTCAGAGCGTCGGTGCTCTTCGATTTCGGCTTCGAGGCGGGCGACGGTGGTGACGAGTTTTGCGTTGAGAGTGCGGACGGATTCCTCGGAGGCGGAGAGGGCGGCGTTGGCTTTGGAGAGATCGAGCAACTTATCCTCAAGTTTAACCAAGACCATGCGGGTGTATTCCTGCAACTGGTCGTCGGCGAGTTGGGTGCGCACGACTTCGCGGGGCGGCCGGGTTTTAACTTCGGCGACGACTTCGATGACAATGGTTAGCAGCCGGTCGGGTTCGACGGGTTTAACCACGAAGCGATCGACGCCGATGGACAAAGCAAAACGTTCGTCGCTCTCGGCGGTATACGTGGCGGTGTAGAGTACGAAGGGTAAGGCATGGAAGCGTGGATCGCGCCGAATGCTGGAGCAGAGTTCGAAGCCGTCCATGAGCGGCATGAGAGCGTCCGAGACCACAACGTCAGGCAGTTTGCGGGTGTTGAGAAGATCCAGACCTTCACGGCCGTTGGTGGCTGACCAGACGGTGTGGCCACGCGCAGTGAAATATTTTTCTAGGAGGTATAGGCTCTGGGGATTGTCTTCGGTAACGAGAATAATCATGGGGTGGGTTGCCGGGCGGGCAGCAGGCGCAGGACGCGGTTAATGAAATCATCGGGCTCGAAAGGTTTTTCCAGGTAGTCGGCGACGCCGAGCGCGAGGGCTCGTTGCTTGTCTCCGGCCTGGGCATACGAGGTGACTACGAGGATGGGAATGGCGGTGGTTGTTGGTTTGGCTCGCAGGCGGGCGGCCACTTCGTAGCCATCCATTTCGGGCATCTGGATGTCCAGGACGATGAGTGCTGGTTTGCAACTTTCTGCGAGCGTGAGCCCGCGGGCGCCGTCGCCGGCGTGGTGGACTTCGCAACCGAGTTTCTCGAGCAGAAACGTGGCAAGGTGGCGGTTGGCTTCGTTATCCTCGATCAGGAGTACACTGGTTTTCATCGTGGGGTGGAAAGGTTTCCCCAAAGGGAAGGGGTGTTGGTGCTTTCGATTGTTTTCGTAGCGACTAGAGGCAGCGTGATGGTAAAGATCGAACCCTGGCCAAATTCGCTCGTGACTTCGATGGTTCCTCCGAGCAGCGAGAGGAGTTTTTTCACGAGAAAAAGCCCGAGCCCGGTCCCCTCGTAAACCCGTCGAGCCGAACCATCGACTTGACGGAAGGCTTCGAAAAGGCGGCCGATGTTTTCCGGGCGTATGCCGATGCCGGTGTCATACACGGCGATGGTTAGCTTTTCCTGGTCTGGCGCGCCGACGACGACGCGGACGGTGCCCTTTTCGGTGAACTTGACGGCGTTATTGGCGAGGTTGAGGACGATCTGGTATAGGCGCTTCCGGTCAGTGTTGATCGTGGGCAGCGCGGCGGGCGTCTCGGTGGAGTAGGCGAGGTGTTTTGTCGCGACCAAGGGGGCGAGTGTGCGCTCGACGTCCTGGAGCACGTCGGCAGGGTTGACTAGTTCTGGAAATAATTCGATTCGACCGGCCTCGATGCGGGAGACGTCAAGCAGGTCGTTGATCAGGCCGAGCAGGTGGCGCGCGGAGCCGTGGATCATTTCGAGTTGCTTGTTTTGTTCGGCGTTAAGTTCGCCCGCCATGCCTTGCTTCAGGATGGAGCTGAAACCGATGATCGAGTTGAGGGGCGTGCGCAGTTCGTGGCTCATCGTGGCGAGGAATTCGCTCTTGAGCCGGTCGAGTTCCTTGAGCTTTGAGTTGGCTCTTTCAAGTTGGTCGGTGCGTTCGGCCACGCGTTGCTCAAGGTTCTCGTTCAGGGTACGGACTTCTCTTTCGGCGTGCTGGCGTTCGGTGATGTCGACCTGGGTGATGAGCATGGTCGAGTCCTCTTCGATGTTAACCAAGGTGATCGAGAGGAGGAACACGCCTTGCTGTCCGCTTGCGCGGGTTAGCATGACTTCGCGATCGTGGATTTCGCCGGACTGGTCGAGCTCGTGGACGATTTTAGCGCGGGCGCTTGGGTCGGTCCAGAGCCCCAGATCGAGCGCGGTTTTTCCTATCACGGCGCTTCGGTCGATGCCGAATGTTTGTTCCCAGCGGTCGTTTACATCGATGATGCAGCTATCGAGGAGCCGAACGATGGCCTGCGGAATCGGTGCGCGACGGAAGGCTTTCTGAAAACGTTCTTCTGATTCGCGGAAGAGTTTCTCGGCGCTGGTGCGTTCGGTCACATCGAGTACGAGCGAGGACACGCTGGATACTTGGCCGTCGGCATCTGCCACGACGGTGCTGTACCATTCGCATTCGATGGTGCGTCCGTCGCGCGTGATGTTTTGGTTAGAGTAGCGCGTACCAATCCGGCCGCTAAGCATCGCTTGCCAAGACTCCGCGACACCGTGCCGCTCGTGCTCGGGAATAATAAAGGTGGCGTGTTTGCCAATCGCTTCGGCGGCAGGCCAGCCGAAAATTAGTTCTGCCGCCGGGTTCCAGGCGGCGACGCAGAAATCAGGAGTCCAGTCGATCACGCCCAGCGGTGTATTCTCCAAGTGGAGACTGAGGCGGCGCTGGCTGGAGCGCAGGGCTTCTTCGGCGCGCCGTTGTTCCGTGACGTCGATGCTCGCACAGACGATGCCAGTGATTTTGCCGTGGGTCCGGACCGGTGCGAAGATGGCGTGGGAAAAAACGATTTTCCCATTTTGCTGGCCGACCAAATCGCGAGGGACAACGGCTCCGGCGAGTACGCGGGCGAAATTTTCCGCCAAGGGCAGGGCGGGTCCGTCCTGGCGTGGAACTTCGTGCAGGCTGAGCCCGACCAAGTCGCCGGTTCGGTTTTTCGAAGCGGGATTTTGCAACATGCATTTACCCTCCGCGTCGAATACCCAAAGCTCGAACGGCACATGTGAGATCACAGCGTCGAGGAGCGCTTCACGCTCGGCCCGCTTCGACATTTCGTTTTGCAACGTGACGTTGGCGGCAGCGAGTTCGCGTTGGCGGTCAGAAATGGATTTCACCATCTCTTGAAATGCAGTGCCGAGGTCCAGCAATTCGCGCGGTACAGCGCGCAGGGAAACCTCCGGCGAATCGCCACCGGCTAGTCCTCTGACGGCGGCGCGCAACTGCTCCACGGGTTCGGCGACACGACGCGCAAAAAGCAAGCTGCCGAAAACGGCGACTCCGATCGAGACCACGCCGACCACGAAGATTAACCAGCGTTGGCGCTGGAGAAAAGCTGCGGCTGCGCGCCCACCGGCTGAGAGCGTGATGACGTTCCAACGCGGTTTCGGTGACTTCAATTCGCCGCTCAGGCCGATCCAGCGACGTCCGGCGTTGGGCAATAAAATGGGAGCCTGTTCGTTCATCCATTGTTTTGGCGAGCAAGCGGCCACTTCGCTCAACCCGATCCGTTGCGCATCAGGGTGACCGACGAGCCACTGCTGGCTGTTGCGACGCGTTTCCACGATAAACGTTTCTGTCCCGGTCTCGTGGCGGAGTTGACGGAGGAACTCCGTGAGCGCGCTCGCATCGAAATCTGCGTCCCACACGCCCGCGAGTTTGCCCACGGGAGTGAATACGGGAAGGATATACGTCACGCCGTTAATCGGCTTGCGGCCTTCGTAGTCGGAAAAAGCGTAGGTCTCTGTCCAACCCGGTTTGCGTGATGACAACGCTTGCTGAAAAAACGGACGATTGCGCGGATCGTAGCCATCCCAAGGCGTTTCGTCGGAGAGATAAAATTTGCCGGTTTGATAACGGTAAGTGCGAATCACGCGCTTGCCTTCCGGCTCATCGATGTAGACGAGCCATTCCATCAAGCCATCGGTTCGGCGATGCAAGAAAGCGGCTTCGCCAGTCGCGGCGAGCGAGAAACCGAGATACGTGAGCTCCGGACGTTGTTCAAAAGCCGGGACGAGTCGGATGAATACGTTTTCCCAATCCGCCGCAGGCAGTGCCTTTCCTCCCATGGCGCGCGAGGCGGATTCTGCGGTCATCTCCGCCGCATTCAAAAGCTGTTCCACCCGGTAAACGACACGACGGGAAACTTCCTCCAACTCAGTGCGAGCGACGCTGCGTGCCGCGATGCGCTCCTGCCCGATCACCACCAACGTCATCGCGCAAGCGACGCTGACAACCAGAAGAAGCGATCCCGCCAACAACCAAGTTCGGATCGACCGCCGGTGGAGCTTTTTACGGAAAACTCTTAACACGTAATTACTGATGATGAAAAACTCGCTGCGCAGCCAGCCTTTAGTGGTTTGTTAAGGGATCGTCTTTGCCGGACGAGGCGCAAAAGAGGCGGCAAAAAATAACAGAAATTTCGGTACTTGCCGGACCAAAGGTTTTCTTCCAACGTCCGCACCCTTGTCACGGCGCGGTAGCCAAGTGGTAAGGCCGAGGTCTGCAAAACCTCTATGCGTCGGTTCAATTCCGACCCGCGCCTCCAAGCTTAAATGCTTGGGTGGGAGATCGTTTGTGGCGGCCTTTGGCCTGCCATGGCTTCACCAGCACAGTTCGTGACAATTCTCCCGGGCTTGAGGCGCAGGCTTGCGCTCAGAGTCCGTGAAATCACAGTCGAGCCATGATCGAAGTCAGCGGGTTAACCAAATGCTATGGTGAATTTACCGCAGTCGACGACCTCACTTTCAATGTGAGGCCGGGCGAGGTGTTGGGTTTGCTCGGGCCGAATGGTGCAGGTAAAACGACGACCTTGCGCTGTATCACCGGCATCATTCCGCCGACGCGGGGTGCGATTCGGCTGGGCGGCAACGATCTCCTCCAGGACCCGATCAGCGCGAAACGCATGCTGGCGTTTTTTCCCGATGAACCGCGGCTGTTTGAACATTTAAGCGTCTGGCAGCATCTCGTGTTCACCGCGCGCCTGTATCAAGTCGACAACGTCGAAGCGCGTGGTCGGGCCTTGCTCGATGAACTTTCTCTTGCCGATAAAATCGATGCCATGCCGGGCGAACTCTCCCGTGGCATGAAACAAAAACTTACGCTGGCCTGCGGTTTGTTGCACGCACCACGCGTGGTGATGTTCGACGAACCGCTCACCGGCCTCGATCCTGCCGGAATTCGCGGGATGAAGGACACGATGCTGCGACTGGCGCGCGAGGGCGCGGCACTCATCCTGAGTTCGCATCTGCTCAATCTGTTGGAAGAAGTCTGCACGCATGTGCTCATTCTGAAAAACGGGAAAAAGGTGGCGGATGGTTCGTTGGAGGACGTCCACCGTCGTTTTGCCGAGCATGCCGATGCGAGTTTGGAAGACATTTTCTTCAAGGTAACAGCTTTCACGACGCCACCGTTGCCCATTGTGATGGGAGCGGGCGGGCCGCCGCCTTTGCCGATCCAGCCAATAGAGTCAACGGGTCCGACACCTCCGGAAACGCCATGATCAGAGCGTTGGTTTATCTGCAACTGACGTCGCTGAAAAACGCGGTGCAGGGGCGTTTCAAGCGACTGCGCAATCCGCGCTATTTTTTCGCCGCGTTAGTGGGTGCGGCCTATTTCTATTTCATCATTTTCCGCAATGGCGCGCCGCAGCCACCGCAACTGCCGAATGGGCATGTTTTGCCGGTGGAGCCGTTGCCGGCCGCGAGCTGGCTGGAACCGCTGGGCGCACTGATGCTATTTGTGGCGGTAGTGTTGACCTGGATACTGCCGAATAGTCGTGCGGCGCTCGCGTTCACAGAAGCGGAGGTGACGTTTCTTTTTCCCGCGCCAGTGCCGCGCAAAGCTCTGGTGCATTTCAAGCTGATCAAGTCGCAGACGGGCATTCTACTGTCGTCGGCGATCCTTACGCTGATTTCGAACCGTTGGACGATTCTTGGCGGTAGCGCCTGGATACATGCAGTAGGGTGGTGGCTGATTTTTTCGTTATACAGCCTTCACTTGATCGGGGCTTCGTTTTCGCGTGAGCGGTTGCTTGGTTTTGGTATCAACGCGACGCGTCGCCGGCTTATTGCGTGCGGGATTTTGGTGCTAATTGGCGCTGTCACTTGGTTTTGGATGGGGCGTGCGCTGGCGCGACCTTCTGCGAGTGATGTGGAGAATATAACTTCGCTGGTGCGATATTTCGAAACCGTGCTGGCCTGCCCGCCGCTGAACTGGGTTCTGGTGCCGTTTTGCTGGGTGGTGCGGCCATTCCTGGCGACGAATCTGGTGGAACTGTTATCGGCGGTCTGGCCGGTAATGTTGCTGATTGGCTGGCACTATCTCTGGGTTTTGCGTTCGAATGTGGCCTTTGAAGAGGCCTCGGTGGCGCTATCGCAGAAACGGGCGGAGCGGGCTGCGGCCATGCGTGCCGGACACTGGCGCACTCAGGCTCCTTCAAAAAAGCGACGCGAACCGTTCGAACTCGCGAGTACGGGGTTTCCCTCGGCGGCGTTTTTGTGGAAGAGCCTGATCGCGGCTGGGCCGGTTTATTATCCCAAATACTGGTTCATGGCGGGCGGCGTACTTTTTGCCGGATTTTACTGGTTCCTGCACGATCCTGTCTATGCCCCGGTGGTGAAGGCGATCGGGGTGTCTCTGGGAGCAATCGGTGTGTACGGGCTGTTTTTTGGGCCGGTGCTGGCTCGGCGCGGACTGGCGCTCATGCTGGAGAATATGGATCTGCTTAAAGGTTATCCTTTGCGCGGCTGGCAGGTGGTCTTGGGCGAATTGCTCTGTCCGGTCACGATTTTGTGCGCTTTCGAGTGGGTGGTGCTTGCTTTGCTGGGATTGGCGCTCGTGCTTTCGCCGGAGGGGCGCGGGTTGGGGGCCGGGGTATTGGGCTCCGGTTTGATGAGCGCTGGTTTGTTGGTAGTGCCGCTGGCGGCGATGTTGTTCGCCTTGAACTATGCGGGGGCGCTCTATTTCCCGGCCTGGATGAGTGCGACAACCCAGCATGGAGCGGGCATCGAGAAGGTGGGGCAGCGGCTGATTTTTTTTGTGGGTTATCTCATTGTGCTGGTTGTTGCGTTACTGCCGTCGCTGCTGTTTGGGGCCGTACCCTTCCTGCTGTGTTATCTTTATCTGGATGGACTTGCAATGGCGATAGCGTTTGGATCGGCTACGGCCTGCGCCGTGTTGGTTGGCGAACTCGCGATCGCGATCAGGTGGCTGGGGCGGCGTTTCGAGCGCTTCGACCTGACGGCTGAACTGCCCAGAGCGTGACGAACCGAGCGGGCAGGGCAGGCGAAGACTGCGCATTAAGAAAGCGAGTCGTTTGAGGCGAAACTAGTCGATAGCGACAATCGTCTGCGACGGTCTGCCGGGCGTGGCGATAGCGTCGCCGACTTTGCGCCCGATCAATTGTCGACCGATGGGCGACTGGGGAGTGATCACGATGATCGTGAGTCCATCGAAGGTGACTTCGAGGCCACCGTTGCGCGGGCCGAGGAAGTAGCGGAGTTTGCGGCCAGCGGTTTCGAGTGTGACGACGGCGCCGAGAGCAATCGGTTGGGCGGGTGAAAAAGTTGGAAACTCCATTCCCTGAAAGAGGGCGATGCTGGCCTGCGATTCGGCGGCGAGCCTCGCCTGGCCCTCGGCGAGGTAGGCCGCTTCCTGCGCGTGCATGTCGTACTGGTTTTCCGGTTTGCTCTCCTCGTGGGTCGCTTCGTCCCGCGCCATCAATGCGGCTCGAGTGAGATTATCGAGTTCGGTATTGAGGCGTTCGATGATGACCTGACGAAGACGGGCTTTGTCCATCGCGCAAGAAAACCAATCACTCGCACTAACTCAAGCGGACTCGCGCAGGCTGAGCAGATGCTTCACACGTTCGACGAGTTTTTTTGGGCTGAACGGTTTGGTCACGTAGTCGATGGCACCAAGTTCAAGCCCGAGATGCTGGGCGTCGTTGGTGGCCCAGGCGGTCAGAATTATAATGGGGATTTTCGCCGTATCCTCGTGGCGACGTAGGATTTCACAAATGCCGAAGCCGTCGATGTCGGGCAGCATCAGGTCGAGGATGATCAAATCGGGGTGGTTGACGTCGATTGTATCCAAAGCTTCACGACCGCACGACGCGGTTAACACGTTGAAACCGGCGCGGTTGAGATGGAAACTGACGAGATCGGTTACATCCCGCTCGTCATCAACACTGAGAATGGTCGAGGGCACGCCCTAATACACACGATGAGCATGGCTTTTCAGCGACGCTCTGGTGACAAAAATGAAAAAACGTTCAAATCTCCTTTCTGGCTGCAACTTCGCGAAAAAACTGCTGAAAAAACCGTGAAAAGCTGTAAGTTTGTTTTTTATCTCGCGCGCGCGTGGCGAATAAACAATTCAAGTCTCTAAGCAAACGCACCTTAAAGTTACCTTTCACGTTCGCATGGCCCGCAAAATAAGTTTTATCAACTACAAGGGTGGTGTCGGCAAGACGTCCCTCATCGTCAACTTGGCTGCATGTCTGGCAAAGGAGGGGCAGCGTGTACTGTTGTTTGATTTCGATACGCAATCGAACGCGAGCATCTGGCTCTTGCGACTTGAACGGTGGAATAAATTCAACGCCACCGGCGAGGGCTCGGTCTATTCGATTTTTAATCCCGGCACAGCGCGCATAAAAGAACTCATCATCCCGTCCGTGGTTGAGGGCAAGAACGGCGAAAAGCTTCTACCGACGCTCGATTTGGTGCCGACGACTTTTAACCTCGTCGATCTGGAGAGCGAATACGATCTCGACCCGAAACGTCCGCCGTATGCCATTTTCCAGGAACAACTCGCCGAGATCGAGGGCAACTACGATTACATCCTCTTCGACTGTCCGCCGAATATCCTGCGCGCCGCGCAGTGCGGCATCTTCTGTTCGAATGAAGTTTATGTGCCGTCAAATCCCGACGCGCTCAGCCTCATCGGCTTTACCTTGCTCATCGAAAAGCTCAGCAAGTTTCACCAGCTTTCCGCCAGTTTCCGCTCGGTCGAGATGGGGCCTCCGGCGCAGGTGCGCGGCGTGATCTTCAACTCGATCAAAACCAACGTCGACATCGAGGTTCCGAAGATGCGTATGCAACTTCGCTTGAATCAATATCGCACCGCTCGCCGTGTCGCCCAGAGCGCGAAGATCTTCAACACGCAGGTGCGCGACGCCATGGTGGTTCGCCGCGCGGTCACGCTCGGCTTGCCGGTGAACCTCGTCGGGCAAGAATCGGCGCAGGAAGACAACGTTTCTCATGACTACCGCCAGGTAGCCGCAGAGTTGATGAATCACGCGCCAGAGATTTGATTTTTTGTATCCAAACTCCCATGACCTCTGAACCAGAGAATTCGACCTCCCCCGCCGCCGGCCCATCTGAAGCCGAGCTTCGGCCCGCTTGGGAAAAGGTTCGTCTGGCCTTTTCCACGTCCATCATGGTCGATACGGCGCTAAGCAGCCTTGCGCAAAATCTCGATGGCCCGGACTGGCCGGTGGCTGGTGCCGACGAGAAACCCTCCAAATACATCGACAAAAAATACGATGAACTTGTCGCGCTACCCGAGCTGGCCGGTCATCCCCGGCGGGTTGAATTGTTGATCACGATTCTGCGCGAGACGCAGGCATTCGACGATCCGTTTGGCGACATGATCACCGAGACGGCCGAACATGCCGATAAGGAAAACCC
This sequence comes from Verrucomicrobiota bacterium, assembly GCA_016721945.1. Classification (GTDB taxonomy): domain Bacteria; phylum Verrucomicrobiota; class Verrucomicrobiia; order Opitutales; family Opitutaceae; genus JADKHC01. The sequence continues at coordinate 134,419 of JADKHC010000010.1, forward strand.
GATCCTCAAGAACATGGCCAAGCTTGGCATTCCCGAGGATTTCCCCTTGTCGTTGGTTGCGCTACTTCCTGAGACCCGCGATTACTGCAATCTGGAGAATCTTGTCACCTTGCGCGACTTCTCACTGTTTGCACAGAACCTATCACAAACCGTGGTGGTGAGCGGCGATTTCCGCTCATTCCTCAACGCCCTGTCACACATCGACGAGCAAGCGATTACGCTCTTCATGCCGTTCCGGCCAGGCGCGAAGGGAATCCATCTTCTTGAAGGCGTCGCACTCACGGTGCGTGCGCAAAGCGACGAAGTACAGGCGGCCCTTGCCCAGCGTTTCGGTGCCCGACTCGGCACGAGCGATCTTGCTGCTGCGGCCCATGCCTCAAGCCTCGAAACATCCGCCATCGAGCAAATGCTTGCCCAACAGGCCGCAGCATACATCGAATATTTCCAGTCCGACCTCGCAGTTATGCAGCAGCAAGTTGACGACGGAGAGCCTCTCGGCCGCGTCGTTGCTGTGTTGAAGAACCCGATTGTCGAGACAGTCGTCACCGGATTGCTCAAACCTTACCTGCGTCAGTTGTCGGCAGAGGCACCGGCCCGAACCACTGCGCCACCCCTGGCTAACGATATACCGTCGAAAAAGAGAGGCTTCTTTTCAAACCTCAAACGGATGTTCAAGTAGAGCCTGCTTGATCCGATAATATCAGGTTGTCCATGTCGAATCTACCACCTGTGGTAATTAAGTTTCCGCCCAAAAACCCTACTGAAAAGGTATTGGTGTTGCCGCGTCGTCGCATGCGCTCGTCCTTCGAAGTAGCGGAGACGACTGCTGAGACCCAGAAAGCCATCGAGGCTATCCGCACCGCGACTCGCAACCCCTGGTCTGATGGTCCTTCCGGAGCGACCAACCCGCTGCCCGAGCTCGAAAAATCGCTCAAACAACTCGCCGCCAAATTAGAGGAGCGCGAACGTTTTCTGCAGGATATGGAAAACCGTCTGGCTGACCGCGACCGCAGTCAGGCCGAGATGGAAACGCTGCTCAAAGCCCGTGAGTCACTCGTCGAGGCCGCCCGCCAAAAACAAGCCGGCAAAGGCGAAGTCCGTAATCTATCGAACGAAGAACAGGCCGCGCTGGAAAAGCTCAAAGTTGAAGTCGAACGCCAGCAGTTACTCTTGCAGCAGCAGCGAGAAGATATGCGTGAACGCGAAGCGTTTCTCGACGAGAGCGAAGCCAAGCTTTTTGAGAAGGTTCAGGAGCAGCAGGAAAAAGAGACCGAGCTTGAGCAGCGTGAAGACGATTTGCGCGCGCGCGAACGCCGTCTGCGCGAACGCGAAGCCGCCAACGACCCCCAGATTGCTGCTGCGCTGCAGGCTGAAAAAGCTGCGGCAAAAAAGAAACAGAGCGAATTCAACGAGTAATCGTTGGCTTTGTTTTTTGGTTGTTCACCCGGGCTTGTGCGCAAGCAGGATGGAACATGTGTGTTGACGGAGGTGCCCATGAATATCACTTCCATTCATAACTATTGCTCCATGAAATCCTTCGAGTGCTGCGCTTGCTGGCTGTATGTTTTACTGATCGCTGGTTTTTCGGCTACCTCTCAAGTGCTGCGGTCAGACAAAACGAAATCGTCTACAGCGGGGGCGTGGGCGGGCTTTTCGACTCGGAGCGCCCCCCAGTGATCGCGCTCGAATACCGTTTCGCGAAAAACTGGCACGGTGTGCAGCCTTGGTTGAGTTTGAGCTGGGCAACTGACGGAGCGATTTTCGCCGGTGGTGGCGCGCTTTACACGATTTCCACGCCTGATGAAGCCTGGGCGGTGACGGCCGGTTGCGGACCGGGCTATTACGAGCGTCACCAAGGTGCGGATCTGGGGAGTAATTTGGAGTTTTGCACTTTTGCCGAAGTTTCTCGCAACCTTCCCTGGCACCATCGGGTCATGGTCAGGATCATGCACATCTCCAACGGCGGTCTTACCCAGCGCAATCCTGGCAACGAACTTCTCTTACTTGGTTATTCTATGCCCTTGCCATAGGCGGCCAAAATGCGCTGCACTCAAAGTTTATTCTCAACAATTTCATAATCCCTGTGTCCCTGGAAGAGCGTTACATGAATTTTCTCCGTTTCCGCGTCATCACCCTCAGTCTAGTGTCATTCCTGGCCACCGCTGCTTACGCGGTCGAACAGCTCCCCGAAAAAGAGGAGGACATCCCGGTGGAATATATTGCCACCTTCGACAACACCGTCTCGGTGGGCATGCGCCACACCTCGGGCAAGGCAAAGGTGAAATTCGGCAGCCTCGGCGTCGGCAATAACTACACGATTGGTAGTAACGGCGTTCTCTATTACTCCAACGGTACGATTAGCGCCGACTCTCCTTCTTCTTACGAGTATAATGACAAAACCGAACTGGTAACAACAGCTAGTCAATTTAATAACTATAACTCCTTGAACTCGAATTCGACCGTGAATTCGGTCTCAGTGCGAGGAGCGGCGAATGCAGCTGGGCAGAGTGTCGTTACTGTCTATTCCAGCCTTTACGACTACAAGGATGATTCAACGACGGCGGGCACGCACTCCTATTCCTATAAAGTAGATTCCAATGGTGCCACCCTCTATCAGAAGGATTCGGTAGGAAATGATCGCAAGGCCAGTACCTACAAATTTCTCGCCTACAAGGATGGACAGACTCGCACTTGGGATGTCAAAAACGCATCACAGATCCATACCGATACTGGCACTGTTGAAATGACAACGTATGCTGCCTCGAGTGCAGGTGGCACGGCAGCCGCCGAAGGTGGATCCAGCTCAGGTTTCGAAATTACGTTGGAGCGTAGACTGCGTCGCTTTGGAAAGTTGGAAATCGGGTTCGCCGGAGGCCTAAGTCTCGCTGATATTAAGATGAAAACAACGAGTGTGGTTCTGGCCAATAAACTCGAAACCACCGATATCTATACGATGGTTAAGACCGGTTTGAACGATGATTTTTTTACTACAAATAACAGCGCCGGCATCACTAGCCAGCCTTCGGGTGCGGCTAAGGCCTTGTACTTGCTGGACCTGACGGATGGGTCGCAGATGTATGATTTCTACGACGCTTCCACTCTACTCACGTATTACGGGGCGACCGATCTGAGTGGAGTCACCCCGCTTTCCTTAAGTTCAGGTTACACGACAGGTACACAGAAAAATAGCGGCATGGTGCTCGTGCAGGGCACATGGCAGATCAAGGGGGCTTATTACCATGCGAAAGTGGGCCCGACCTTCCGCTATCGATTCAATGATCGCTGGGCGATAAGTGGTGGTTTCGGTATGTCGATGTGCTACGTCGGCACCGTCTTTAAAGCCGATGAAGCAATCTTCGATATTGGTACTGATACCTCAGTTGACGCCCCACTTTTCCATCCCGTGGAGGAGAATAATACGCACAAATTCGTCCCCGGCTATTATGGCGATTTGAATGCGGAATTATGGGTCACCGAGCGCACGGGTTTCTATGCGGGTATAAACTATGAGAAACTCGGGAATTACTCGCAGAAACCACTTTCAGGCCGCACCGCCAAGATCGATCTGGGCACCAGCATGGGCTGGCGCATGGGTATCATGACTCGCTTCTGAGTCGCGAAGACGCGAAGTCTTTCTCTGTATAACGTGCGGTTAATACACCGCACGTTTTTTTCTACTTGGGCTTAACCGAACCATCCGTGCCGCTTTGCCGGAGCCCGGCGAAGACGTCGTCGATGCTCCGCAACGTTTCTTTTGGGAAGAGCGAGTTGATGCGGGTGATCACCTGTTGGATGATGCCATCGGGGCAAGACGCACCACCTGTCAACAACACGCGCAAGGGACTGCTGCTGGTTGGGAAGCGCCTTGTTTCGATGTTTTCTCCTTCGTGGCTATGTCCACCTTTGGCGGGGAAAAGATAATGTTCAACGCACTCGCGGGATTGAATGTTGCGCTCGCCTTGAATGAAAAAAGCGCGCTCGCCAAGGCGCTGTTCGCAAAGGCGGTAGAGCTGGTAGGTGTTGGAAGAGTTTTTGCCGCCGATCACAAATGCCGCGTCGAGCGGGCCGGTGAGCGCCTTACTCAATGCATCCTGATTAACCTGTGTCGCGTAGCATAATGTGTCGCGCTTGCCTCCGCCGCCGACGCGGCCCACTGCGTTGGCCTCACCATGTTTAGCGACATAAACGCTCCGCAAATGCGTGAGGATTTCGAGTGTCTCGTTCATGAGGAGCGTCGTTTGGTTAACGACCGCGATACGTTCCAAATGTCGGTTCACATCGAAGCCCGGCGTGTGTTTTCCGGCGAAGTCTTTGTAGAAACGAGCCCGCACGTCCGGATTGTCGCTGGCGATGATTTCGCCTAGTAGCTTTGCTTCCTCAAGGTTGCGCACGATCACGGCTGCGGCGTGGCGGCGGGCATTGGAGAAGGTCGCCTTTGTTTCCTCATGCTCATGTTTGCCGTGGATAACCACGGTGTATCCTTCTTCGCCGAAGGCGCGTGCGGCCTTCCAGACTTTTTCCACCAGCATGCAAGTGGCATCATACTGATAAACCGGCACGCCTTTGCGCACGAGACGGCGTTTGTCCTCATCGGTCGCGCCGAAGGCCGGAATGATCACGATGTCGTCGGGTGTCAGTGTGTCCCAAAGGAATAGTTCGGCATCGGCTCCGGTGGATTTGCTTCCATCGGTCGTGTAGGGAATGCCTTTGTCGGTTTGGAGATAACGCAATCCGCGGCGGAGCAGGTCCTCGTTCACGAATGGATTGTGAATCAACTCGCTCAACATGAAGACGCGCCGTGCCGGATTTTCGGCCAGGGTTTCGTACGCGCGCTCGATCGCGTTTTTCACGCCGAGGCAGAAGCCGAAGTGGCTCGGGATTAAATACTGAACGGCGCCAAAATCCAACGTCACTGGTGCGACGGCGGTGCGCTCGTGCGTGCGCGCGAGTGCTTTGATCGCTTCGCACAATTTTGACTGGTAGAGTGCTTGGGACGTGGGATCGACTTGGTAGATGTGCCGGTTGCGTTCGTAGTCTGGGCGGAATTTGAAAATGAAATCATTTTCGCCGAGATGCAGGTAGGGGATCTCGATCAGGAACGGATCGATCTGCGCCAGGATTGCGGCGAGGGCTGGGGCGAACGTCTCTGGGCTGGCCTGGAGTTTTTCCAGTGCCGTAAAGTTTATTACGGTGCCGCTTGGTTCTCCAGCGACCTGCGAAAAGCATATGCGAAGCTGCGTGCCGGCATGATCAACTGAAAAATATTCTGCGGGCGGAGTGTGAAGCTTGAAGATGAGTTCGAGCGCTCTCACGGCCTCGTTGAGGGAGCTTCCCGAGAACGCGAGATCCTTCATCGTGCCTGCGTTCAGCACAGCGAGTTGGTTGCGCGCGTTGAATGCCAAGATGACGAAGTGCTCAGACGATGTCGGTTGCGAGACCATGAATACGCCAACCAACACGACCCAGTCAGCCTGGTCAAGTGAGTGGGATCTTACGGGCTGGAACCGTTTTGAGACAGTTACAATACGCAGCACCAAATTAAGCCGGCGCGCTTGCTTCCTTGGTAATCTATTCCGGAAAAGCTACTAACGAATATGGCAAATAAAAACTGCGGCCTAATTGTTTCAGTGTGGTTGATATCTTTACTAAAAGCTACAGTATAATGACTTACACATGTAATAACCTTGAGAAACCGCCAATATCGCTTGCATTCCCGGCGTTCAGGCTAATTCATTAGGGCGATTTCATTCTGATGAAAACAACATCCCTCGGTTCTTCACTCAAACTCGCTACTGTAGTTTTTACTGCAGCTGCGCTAACTACTTCCGCGCAAGCCGCCGAAGCTTCATCTGGTGGCTGGGCCGCTGTCGGCGGTTCGCTGGGCGGACTTCTGCTCGGCGTAATCCAGCTGATCGTCGGCCTTAGCATGGCTGCCTTTTCCATCACGAAGGGACTGCAGCTGCTCTCGAAGTTGCTTGGCGGCCTCGATGTTTGGGCTGAGGTGAAAAACAGAAATATTGCGGTAGCGCTTCTCGCTGCCGGCGTAGTCGTTTCCTACACCCGGGTGATTTCGGGCGGTATTGGCGCGATGACCGATTCTCTCGCTACTCTGGGCACGGGGAATGTCGCCAACGGCGCGATCGGCCTTGTCGCTGGTTTGATCAACTTGTTCGTTGCCGTGTCGGTCGCCAGCTTTGCCATCACCATCGTTTTCCGCGTAATGGATAAGCTCACTTCTTCGATCGACGAAAAAGAAGAGTTTAAGGCCGGCAATGCTGCTATCGGTGCTGTCTACTGCGGCATTCTCGTCGGCGTTTCCAGCTTGGTGGCGGCCGGCGTGGGCGGCATCGGCTCAGGTATTTCGATGTTCTTGAGCGCGCTCGTAAGTGCGATTCAGGGATAATTGTATTATCAAGTTCTTCTTAAAGGTCGGGCCGACATCGAGTCGGCCCTTTTTGTTCATTACAATGTGAGTTCGATGCAGCGGAGCTAAAACCAGTTTTGCTTGATTGTAGGAGCCTGCTTGCAGGCGATTCAGCTTCATACATCGCCTGCAAGCAGGCTCCTACAATTCGCGAGTGAGCTGCAGCATGTGGGTAGGCTTCGGTTGGAAATGCCTCGGAGCTTGCTCCGGGCTTGTTTACTCCTCAGTACAGCAAAAACTATGGCACGCATGTCGGTCAGGCAGATGTGGGCAGCGAAAATCGCAGGCAAACTCGCGCCTGCGGGTGTGTCGGCGATCGAGCAGACATCGCTGAGCCGAACGCCGTTCGTCGGTCAGGTGTTGGGCATCGATCCGAGTTTGCGCGGGACGGGGTTGGCTATGATCGATTTTGCGGCGGGGCGTCAGCCGGTGTTGTTGCGTTGTCAGACCGTGCGCGTGCTAGCGAAGCATCCGATGCCAGTCGCATTGGCGGAAATTCACCGGGCAATCACGGCGTTTCTGGCGGACTTCGATGTGCGGCATGTCGCACTGGAACAGACGATCTATGTGCAGAATTTCCAGACAGCGCAGATCTTAGGAGCGGCGCGTGGTGCGGCAATCACGGCGGCGGCGTTGCGGGAGAAACCGATTTTTGAATACGCGCCGTTGCGCGTGAAGCAGGCGGTGGTCGGAGCCGGGCGTGCGAGCAAAGAGCAAATGGCGCGCACAGTTATGAGCATGCTCGGGCATGGACGCGTGCTGGCACCGGACGAAGCCGATGCGGCGGGCGTGGCACTGTGCCACGCATTTACTTGGCGGGAGTAAAAGGTTATGGCTGGCGCTTGCGGCTAGTGGAAAGTGGGTGGCTAATATTGCGTATTAGCCCACGCGCAGAAAATGCCGTCGTGATTTCTTTTTTGCGTTGCCGGACGGTTTGTCCGATCCTCCGCCGCTGAATGTCCGATCTCACGACCTTTACGAACTGGTTAGTGTGTGCGTTTCCCGAGTGCCGGGAAGGCGGACGGGCGGATGTAGCTAAAGAGCGGACTGAGCCAGCGGCCTGGTCGTATTTTATATTTCTGAAATGAATATTGTGACTGCGATAAGTGAAAAGTTTTTGGCGCCGTATGCCGGCTACAACAAGGAGCGCTTCCGGCAGGATGTGCTGGCTGGTCTGACTGTGATGACCGTGGCGTTCCCTCTCTCGATGGCTTTCGCCATCGCTTCGGGGGTTAAGCCGGAGCAAGGGCTTTTCACGGCGATCATTGGCGGCGGCATTGTTGCCGCGTTGAGCGGCTCGCGCGTCCAGATCGGCGGGCCGACAGGTGCGTTTGTCATTATTACTTACAGCGTGCTTCAGGCGTATGGTCTGAATGGTCTTTTCCTCTGCACGATGATGGCGGGCGTGATGCTGTGCGTGATGGGGCTGTCCAAGATGGGCTCAATCATCCGGTTCATCCCGTATCCGGTCTCACGCGCGTTCACCAAAGGCATCGCGGTGCTCATCCTCAGCTCGCAGATCAAGAATTTCCTCGGGCTGAATGTTGAAAAAATGCCAGTCGATTTTGTCGGTAAGATACAGGTTTTGGTGAGCCATCTGGGCGGGATTCACTGGCCTACGGTGGCGTTGGGGGTGGCGTCTTTGACCTTGATGGGATTCTGGCCAAAACGCCTGGCCCGTTTTATACCTGGGACAATGGTCGGCATGATTGTGGCGACGATTGTGGTGACGGTGTTCGGTTTGCATGACCGCTGGCAGATCGCGACCATCGGTGAATTTTCTGGGAGCTTCCCGGCTTTTCAGATGCCTAGCACAGATTGGGCGACTTTGAAGAATCTGGTGCAGCCGGCATTCACCATCGCGATGCTGGTGGCGATGCAGGCGTTGCTTTGCGCAGTCGTCACGGACGGCTTGATCGATGAGCGCCATGATTCGAACCGGGAGTTGGTGGGGCAGGGCGTGGCTAATCTGGTCGGCCCGCTGTTCGGTTGCATCCCCGTGACCGGGGCGGTTGCCCGCTCCGTGATCAACGTTCGTTCCGGGGCTCGGTCGCCGGTATCTGGGATAACGCATTCCCTCTTTTTGTTGGTTGTGATGCTCGTGGCGGCTCCGCTGGTCAGCTACATACCGCTCACGGCGTTGAGCGCGGTGCTGGTTCTCGCGGCTTACCGGATGGTGTCATGGAAACAGTTTTTGCGGCTGCCGCGCTGGCCGTTTAGCGACTCGTCGGTGTTTCTCGCCACGTTTGCGCTGACAGTGCTGACCAACCTGACATTGGCGGTAGAAGTCGGTGTGGTCCTGGCCGCGCTATTGATGGTGAAACGTATTTCGGAAACCTCCATGATTACGGCGGTGGACGAGGCTACGGAAACGGAAGGTTCTCAACATTCGCTAATCGGCAAGGAAGTACCCAAGGGCGTGCTCATCTTCCGCGTGTTTGGGGCGTTCTTTTTTGGCGTGGCTGATAAACTCGATACCGAGCTAAAGCGCGCGAAGCAGGATCCGGAGGTTTTGATTTTGCGTGTACGCAAGGTTCTGGCGATGGACGCCACCGGCCTGCAAGCGCTCGAGGATTTGCACCTCAAACTCAAGAAGAAGGGCAAGCATCTCATCCTGAGTGCGCCGCATACGCAGCCGCTCGCGGTCATGATCAACTCCGGGTTTATCGACCGACTGGGTGAAGAGAATGTTTGTGCTCACATTGGTGCCTCGCTTGCTCGTGCCCGAGAAATTCTTGGACTGCCTCCGGTTGAGGAGGTCACGACCACGCAGGAAGCTTTACTCGCTGAGAAGAAAAAAATCGAAGCTGTGCGCCGTGATTTGGCCGCCGCCGTGGAGAATGCCAGTCGGCTTTTGAACAGGTCGGGCGACGGTGATCAGCCCACCAAACCATGATGCTGAGAACGCCATCGCAATTGTGAAACGTTCTGTTTCTATCGGCCTGTTCCGGTTGTTGGAACTTCTAGTGATTAATTGACCATGATCTGCTAATCCTCCCATGGCATCTGGACCACTACTTCTCGCCTCCGTTCTCGGCGTGTTAGTGGGCCTCCTCACGGGAGGTCGTGCGCCACGAGTCTGGTTAGTGGCGATGGTGGTAGGTTCGTTGGCCGGGCTGGGTGCGGCAGTGTTGGTGCTGAGCGGAGGAGAAAGTTTGGAGTGGGGGAGTCGTTTTAAGATCGGCGGTGAGGCGTTGCATCTGAGGTTTGATGCCATCGGTGCGCTGTTCTTTGCGCTTTTAGCGGTGGTGAGTGGTGTTTGCGCAGTCTATGCCCGAGAGTATTGGAGTGACGCGAACCATCCACGCTCGGCGCCGTGGGGGCGCGTTTGGTGGAGTCTGCTTATTCTCAGTCTGCAATGGGTGCTGCTTTCCTCAAACGGTCTCCATTTTCTGATCGCGTGGGAGGTTTTCACGGTGAGCGCGTATTTCTTGATCACGTTGGACCGGCAGAAAACCCAGGCGCGCGCGGCTGGGTGGCTCTACCTCGGCGCATCGCATGTCGGCATGGTTTTTCTCTTCGCCTATTTCGGTACGATCGCAGCGCGTACGGGGAGCTGGGAACTCGGTCCGGCACTGCGCGAACAGGCTGGTTTGGCGCCGCTGTTCTGGTTGGCGCTGGTTGGTTTCGGGCTGAAATCGGGTGCTTTTCCGCTGCATGTGTGGCTGCCGACGGCGCACGCGAACGCGCCGAGTCACGTCTCGGCCATATTGTCGGGGGTAACGATAAAAATGGGCATCTACGGACTGGTTCGGGTGAGTGGCTGGCTGCCCGTGCCGTCGTCTGCGGGGTGGATCGTGGCCGGGATCGGTGTGGCGAGTGCGGTGCTCGGGGTTGCCTTTGCGCTAGGCCAGCATGATCTCAAACGTCTGTTGGCCTACCACAGTGTGGAAAACATCGGTATCATTCTCATCGGTCTCGGTTTTGCGCTCGTGGCGGTTGATCGCGGCAACCCGACGTGGGGCCGGTTGGCGCTGGCTGGAGCGTTACTTCACGTCTGGAATCACGGTTTATTCAAGGCACTGCTGTTCCTTGGAGCTGGTTCGGTTTTGCACGCGACCGGTACGCGCGAGATGAGTCGGTTGGGCGGATTGTGGCGGGCGATGCCGTGGACCGCGGGACTGTTTGCGCTTGGTGCGGCGGCGATTTCCGGACTGCCACCGCTTAACGGTTTTGTCAGCGAGTGGCTCGTGTTTCTCGGTTTGTTCGATGCCGCGATTGCGCATGGTCCGATGGCTTGGGCGGCATTGCCGGCCGCGATTGCACTCGGCGTGACTGGCGCGCTGGCGTTGGCCTGCTTCGTGAAAGTTTGCAGCGTAGTTTTTCTGGGTGCGCCACGTATGGCAGCGGCCACGCACGCGCATGAATGCGGTTGGCCGATGCGCGGGGCGATGCTCGTTTTGGCGGGCGGTTGTGTGGCGATCGGGCTCGCCCCGGTCGTTTTCTGGCCGGCATTGGCGCGTGTAATTGGCGAGTGGTGCCCGACGTGGAGTAGCACCGAAGTCCCTGCGCCCTTGGCCACGCTAGGCTGGGCTCAGGTGGCGCTTGCCGTGGGCGCCCTTGGGGCGGCTTGGTGGCTTTGGCGTTGGGTGAGCCGACGCGGACTGAATCGTGCTTTGACGTGGGATTGTGGATACGCGTTGCCGACTGCACGCATGCAATATACAGCGGGCTCTTTCGCGGGGATTATCACGGAATGGTTTGCTTGGATTTTGTGTCCGGCGCGACACGAACAACGGCCTGAGGCGATTCATCCCGTTCGGGCGAACTTCGAGGAGCACACACCGGAGACTGTGCTAGAACATATCGTCCAACCTGCGGGCGCTGTTGTTATGTTGATTTCTACGGCGACGCGTCGATTGCAGCACGGGCGTTTGCAGGCGTACTTACTTTACCTTGTCATCGGGCTCGCCGTGTTGGCGGTTTTGGTTTTGACAGGAGGAGGTCAATGAATGCGCAGACATTGACCAGCCGTCGTGTAATATGAACTGGCATCCCGCTTTTTAACCCAGCGACAAAATCCCCATGTATCTCAATGTCGTACAGATTGCCGAATCATTCGGTGTTTCCGAAAAGGTAGTGGAAGACTGGATTCGCAACGAAGGGCTTCCGCATATTCCCGATCGTGGACGGTTATTGTTCGATCGTGCCCAGGTGGCGGATTGGGCTACGGCGCATGGACTGGCAGCCCAAGCGGGTTTTCTGGCGCCTGCGACGTCGGCTGTTGCCGGTGGCTGGAGGTTAGAACCACTTTTGCGCGCAGGCGGGATCTGGCGTGATGTCACGCCAGAACAGTTGACCCTTGTGCTGGGCCGGGTCGTCGCGGCGCTGCCTGGGGCAACACCGCCGGTCCGTCAGTTGCTCGCCCAGCGTCTGCGTGCTCCGGGCGGCGTGACCACGGCGCCGGTTGGCGGCGGATTTGCTCTGCCGCACATGAGTACGCGAGTTGCGCTCGGCCGGGATTCCGGAACCGTGGCGCTCGTGTTGTTGACTGAGCCGATGAAGTTGCCTGAGCCGCCGCCGGACGACGTTCCGGTAACGCGGCTAATGTTCTTCATCGCACCGTCGCCGCGGGCGCATCTCGATTTGCTGGGACGGCTCAGTCGTTCACTCAGCCGCGGCGGTTTGCGCGAACTCATCATACAAGGCGCACCTGACGAAGAAATTTTCAAACTCGTAGCGGCTGGTGATGTCGCGGCGCCAGGTGGCTCAACCCAGGAGGTGAAGGCGTGACACCGGGACTGCTGTTACTAGTCGCGGCGGCCAGTGTCGCGTTGAGTGTTGTGCTCGGCCCGAAATGTCCTCGTGCGTGGCTTGTGCTGCTGTTGGTCGGCGCAGTCACGACGTGCGGAGCTGCGCTGATGGTGCTTACCGGCGCGGACGATATGGATTGGTTCAGCACATTTCGTGTCGGTGGCGAGTTGTTACACCTGCGGCTGGACGGCTTGAGTGCGTTGTTTCTCATGCTCGTTGCCGTGATCGGTGGAACGGGTGCGGTCTATGCAACTGAGTACTGGTCGGATGCGCATTATCCGGAATCAGCCCCGAGGGGACGCGCCTGGTGGAGTGGATTAGTGCTGAGTCTTGGATCGGTATTGCTGGTGTCGAACGGCCTGCATTTTCTGATCGCGTGGGAGGTGTTTACAGTCTGCGCGTATTTTCTCGTTACGTTGGAAAACAAGCGGAAGGAAGTCCGTGCGGCGGGCTGGCTATATCTGGCGGCATCGCACGTGGGCATGGTTTTCCTTTTCGCATTCTTCTGCACGCTGGCCGCGAAAACTGGCAGCTGGGAGCTTGGCCCGATGCGTGAACAAGCTGGGCTGGCGCCGCTGTTCTGGCTGGCGCTGCTCGGGTTTGGGGTGAAGGCCGGTATTTTTCCGCTTCACGTATGGTTACCCTCGGCCCACGCGAATGCGCCGAGCCATGTCTCGGCAATCATGTCGGGCGTCGCGATCAAGATGGGTGTCTACGGCCTCCTGCGCTTTAGTAGCTGGCTGCCGGTTCCGGTTGAGGCTGGCCCGGTGGTGATCGGGCTTGGCGCGATCAGCGCGTTGCTCGGCATCGCCTTCGCGCTGGCGCAAAACGATATCAAACGTCTCCTGGCCTACTGCTCAGTGGAAAACATTGGCGTTATCTTCATCGGCATCGGTGCCGCACTGATCGCCTCATCCAGTGGTGATGCACTTTGGGGCAGGCTCGTATTGATTGGAGCATTACTCCACGTCTGGAATCACGGTTTGTTTAAGGCGCTCTTGTTCTTTTGCGCTGGTTCGGTTTTGCATGCCACCGGAACGCGCGAGATGAGCCGACTCGGTGGTTTGTGGAAAACGATGCCGTGGACGGCTGGGTTGTTTGCCCTCGGAGCCGTGGCGATCTCGGGCCTGCCGCCGCTCAATGGTTTTGTCAGCGAATGGCTCGTTTACCTCGGGCTCTTCGATGCGGTGAACGCCCGTGGTGCCTTGGTGTGGGCGGCGATGCCGGCGGTGCTTGCGCTGGCGGTGACGGGTGCACTGGCGCTTGCAAGTTTTGTGAAGGTGAGCGCGATCGTTTTTCTTGGTGCGCCGCGGACCAAGGCCGCCGCGCATGCACACGATTGCGGCCCTACGATGCGCGGTCCGATGTTAGTGCTGGCTTCGGTGTGTATCGCGATTGGTCTGGCTCCCGTGTTATTCTGCCCGCTCATCGCGCTTGCGGTAGGTGCGTGGAATCCTGCGTGGGCTGGAGTGGGGAATTTGCCGGCGCCGCTGGCCACGCTTGGGCCGGTGCAAGCGACTTTGGCGGCCGTGCTTATTGGTGCGTCGGTATGGTTATGGCGTTACGCCCGCCGCAACGGCTCGAAGCGGGCGCTGACGTGGGATTGTGGATACGCAATGCCGACGGCGCGCATGCAGTACACTGGTGGTTCATTCGGCGACATCGGCGCGGGCTGGTTTTTTTGGATACTGCGGACGGAGCGTAAACTGCGCCGCCCACGCGGGCCGTTTCCAGAGGCGGCGAGCCAGGTTGAACGTGTGCCCGAGACCGTGCTGGAACAAGTGATCGGACCGGTCGGTTATGTGGTGATGCGTGTCTCCACAGCGGTGCGCCACCTCCAGCAAGGTCGGTTGCAAAGTTATATTCTCTATCTCGTGGCCGGTCTTGCGGCCTTGGCTGTTCTCGTTGTGCTGGGAGGTGCGCGATGATTGTCGTTCATATTATATCGAGACTTGCTCTGTGGCTCGTGCTGGCGCCTTTGCTGCCGGGCATCATCAACAAAGTTAAAGCGTGGGTGGCTGGTCGCCGTGGTCCACCCGTTTTTCAGCTTTACTACGATCTCGCGCGGCTTTGGCGTAAGGGCGTGGTTTTGAGTACACTGGCTTCGCCCGGTTTCATCGTCGGCCCGGCGGTGGCGTGGGTCGCAATCCTGGCTGCCACACAAATGCTTCCGCTCGGTCCGGCAGGCGCGGCATTGAGCTTTCGTGGTGACGTATTGTTGCTGATCTATCTGCTCGCGTTGGCGCGTTTTTGTACGGCTTGGGCGGCGATGGAAACAGGTTCGGCATTCGAAGGCATGGGCACTGCGCGTGAGGTGAGTTACGCGGTGCTTTCAGAAGCGGCGCTCATCACTGCGGTGCTTACGTTGAGTGTTCACACCGGCAGTATCACGCTCGCCACGATGCTCGAACCTTCCGCTGGAGCCGGGGCTGTGTTGCTGGGAGCTGGTTTGTTCACTGTGTTGCTGACGGAAAACTGCCGCGTGCCTTTTGACGACCCTAACACGCACCTCGAACTCACGATGATTCACGAAGCGATGATTCTCGACCACAGCGGGCCTCCACTCGCTGCCATTTTGCATGGGGCTTCGATGAAGCTGTTGTTCTTCGCGCTGCTGTTGACCGAAGCTGTTTTGCCTTTGGGTGAACTTCCTCCGGTTGCTGCCGCAGGTGCACTGGCGGGTGGCGTCTTGGCGGTAACAATCGGTGTTGGTCTGGTCGAGTCGTTCCTGGCGCGTTTCGCCTTCAAGCGGTGCC
>JADKHC010000011.1 GCA_016721945.1 Verrucomicrobiota bacterium
GCGCGTGTTCTGGGGAGATAAACAGCGTTGGGGCACGTGCCGACGTTACACCCGAAACCGCCACTGTTTTCCGCGTTCAGAATGTCGGATCGCGCGGAACGCAGTAGTGTCCGGAACAATACCGTGGATAGATCCCGTTCATCATCCATTTTCTGACTAATTCCTCACGCTTCGCTCTAAACGCTGAACCACGAAATTCTTTGGGAAGGTCGCCTTTTGCAACTGCTTCATCGAGTTCGCGCTTTATTGCCAAACCACCAACTCCCCCCATTGCCTCGGCAGTTAAGATTTTATCGAAACTCTGTATACCTAGAGTGGCTCTTTCCTCCTCGAACCATAACGGTAGCTCATCTCGTCCACGTAGGCATAGTAAGTCGTCATGAGAAGGCTGGCGTGTTTTGAAATGATCTTGGAGCGCAAGTAAGCCGGTTTTCACTGTCCGAACGTGCAGCCCAACGCGCGAACGTCCGTCAGAGCTGATGTGTCCGAATTCGTATTGGCTCGCCAGTAGCACCGACAATCCCTGCCTCGATTAACATCCGAGGAAAGGCTTTTGTGCTTTGATAGCCGAAAAGGGACTTTCGCGTCGTGGCCATAATTCTTGTTGCTCCCATTCTCTTTTAGCGTTTGCTTACTAAACCGCCGCGTTGTGCAGATTACATACTTTGTTTGTGTGTGCTTCCGGTAATGAGCGGATGGGTTGAGGAGAAGAATTTTGTAGGCAGCTGATCTTGAGTCGCCATAGCCACAGTTCTTCATTGCCTTAAGTATTCTGGAGAGAACTTCCAGATGGATCGTTTTCAGGAAGTGGAACGACGCATCTGAGTACACTTCGGTTACGAGTGCTTTTTCCGCAAGTGATGCAACCTCCAGAAGTCGCATTCCCGAAACGGCATGAATTGAAGTACAGGCAAGGTGCAGAGCATGCGGTTGCGGTGGTGAGTTCCTGACTGTTGTTTATGCGATAGTTCGGTGGTGGGTTAGTATCTTCGAAGATGGGCCCGAGAAGGTAATTTGAGGGTGCCAGCGGCTTGGGCTGCTGTTTCTGAAAATGTTCTTGGAGTTTGAGTATATACTCCGAGCGATCTAACCATTTAAGCACATCTGGTTAGGATGCGCTGAAGAAGACTTCGTCAGGAATCGAAGTTTACTTGCTTCTTTTTCTTCTCAATGCTGGTGCGATTCAAGACCGGATCTCCTCATTGCCCATAAATGAATCACCGAAATCCAGCAGATCACGATAAACGTGTATTGTGTATAGGGCACGAAAGACATAACTCTTGGCCTTTGGTCCCTCGATGATATTCCATGTATGTTCGTCCAAATCAGCCAGACGAAGTCATGCGTGGCGCACCAACATTTGGACGGTATGCGAGGCTGGCCAGATTGTAATAAATGATGACACGCTGAATGCGACCTTGAGTGCTTCGTGGTTTTGCGAACATCGCGGCAAATAGGATCTTACCCGACTTGTAGAGGTCAGGATAATCTGCGAGGAGGTGATTACAGGGTTTGTCTTCAGGAGTGTATGGAAACGATCGCGGTATTCTTGTATCGCTTTACTGCCGAACGCTTCGATTCCAGAGAAACTCGGTTGTTTGTCTATTTTCATGGCATCAGGTGGTTCCGGCCTGCAGCTGTTTGATAAACCTGCCGCTTGGTCAGCAATGTGTTCGGCCCAAGCAATATCATTACAGTATTAAACGCAGGGATAATCTCCTCGCGAATCACTCGGCATCGATTCTCGTATTTGATCCTCCAATACGGATCGCTTTTTGAGCTCCGGAGAGATTCCCATCTTCTCAGCTTAGCGATTTCAAGTGGTAAATGTTCCTTAAACCAGACGGCATGCGGGCAGAAGTAGCAGGATTCAAACGCCCGACATTGTTTGCCTGGAATCTCCCCTTTTATTGGACTTGCATAAGGATTCTTACAGCTACAGGTGCCAGCATCGTTCAATCCGCTTCTGAAAGCAGCCGATCAACTTCTCCTTGTTTCGCCGGCGTCGCCTCCTCGCCTCTCATGATGGGCAACGCGATTTAATCCGAGCTGCACGATTTTAGCTTGGGTTTCTGCGATGACCTGCCGGAATTTTGGGCGAAGCAGTTCCTTTGTGACATACCTTATCGTGGTACGGGCTTCTTTGTGGTGAAGAAATACCTGTAACTGATATAGGGTTTTATTACGTCGTGTCACCCAGTCGCTGCAGTTGGACGGATGCCGCTCAGTTGAAATGTCGGTAAGCTGTTTCGTTGGCAAAACGCATTTAATGCTTTGCGCGTAGCGCAACCGCTTGCCAGAGAGAAATACGAAACTTTGTTTCTTTTGGCTAGGGATTCTGCCCGCGTTTTGTCGAGCCATTTAGTGACTTCTGAGGGTGGACGACGTTGTTCCAACAGCTGGGCTTTCATTTCCTAAAAAGATGGATTTTAGTTCCGGGGTTTGCAGTGATCTGTGACCAGCTGGCCGATGCTTCTGCTGCTGCTTCGCTGATTGACCAATTGTCAACGGGGTGCCCGACAGGATATTTCCGTTGACGCAGGTGTCGACGGTTGCCGCTTATCATCCGCGCAAGCGCGTCGAGAAAATCTATTATTACCCACGAGGTACGCCTTCGGCTAAAATCTTGAGTTTTGTAACCGTATAACCAAAGATCATTTTTCTGGTTCGGCTTTACCCTTGAAACTAAGGGCTCCGTGATTTGCTCAACGAACTTAACAAGCTGTGGTATTCCAATGCCTTCCTTAACTACATTTGGCACTATAAGCTGTAGGCTCTTCGCCTTGGATCGGTTTTTCTGCCATTCGATTTGTGAGTGAGTCTGCGAAAACACTGGTGCAATGGAAACGCAGCCTCGTTCGAGTTTTACGACCGACTCAGCATTCATGGCTGTATTGGCCGTAAGCTGAATCACGAATGGGATTAAATCTGCGACGCGCGGGAGATCTCCCACACGAAGTCGTGCCATCACGGCCTGGACTTCCTTTAGACTGGCTCTCAAAATCCGTTCAAACTGGTCGTCAGGAATGAGGCGACTCTTCCCGCGAGTGGGTGTTCCTGCGAATGCTTGTGCGCTCAGTTGGACAAAAGAACCTCTTTGATCCCATTTAGAAACAGTCGCACCTTCTGGGCCTTCGCGATTTAGCCAAACCTGTCAGGCTACATTTGTTGCCGGGTATGTTGGATCACGGTGCGTCGCACCGATGATGTTTCCAGTCCCCATTCGGCACCACCCGCGAAGCGATAAGCTCTGGCGGCTTTCTGGCCCTTATCTTGGCGTCGATCCATTTTACAGGGGAAACAAAGAAACAGAGTTCAGATGAGAGAATTTTGAACCGCTAACGCTAATATCGGAACTGCGACCGCCGGGCGAGCCGGGTATTGGTTTGATGCAATCAATTCGAGGTGGAGCGGTCACTACAGGCACGCTGGTTCGAGAAAACCTTCAAAACCACGACCACACGAATATTGACTTGGCTCTGTTGAACCATACCCCGCAGTTGAAGCTGGCGAAGAGGTGCGGAAGTTATTGAACAGGTTGGATCATGAGTGATGTAAAGGCGTTGCTTAGCCTCACCCGGCGGGTGAAGCACCGACCGATTTCGGTTTGAGTGCACCGGCGGCACCGTCGCCGTGACGACCTCGACGGACCGGCTTACGGCTTACGGCGGTGCGGCCGCCTGGAGCCACTACCTTGAAAAACTTGGCCTTGTGACGGATTTGGCGCGTCGTTTCCTGAACCACGCACGAGCCCTAATGCCACGCCGGTGGCGGATATTTTGCAGGCCTTCAGTCCAACGCTCTGATGGGCGGCCGCCGCTTCCCGCCCACACCCGGCGCATTCAGGACGATCAGGCCATCGCCGTGATTCTGGGCATGAAAAAGGCCGCGTCTGCGGCGAAGACGTTCACCCGGCTCTTCGCAAAAGTCCCGCGTCCGAAGGCCCGCACTGGCTCGCGTGGAGTGAACGCGATCTGTACTCCGCGCGCTGCTCCTCGGCCTTCGTCGCCGACTGGGACTCGACGGTGAACACCGTTACGGCCATCAAGACGACGTCGCGTCGGCTACAATCCCCACAAACCCCGCCGCAGCCACCATCCCCTGCTGTGCGTGGTCGCCGGCACCCGGCTGGCCCTGCATGGAGTGGCGGCCCGGCAGCAGTGTTAGCGCTAGTGACTGGATCGTCGCGATGGACCGCGTCTGGAGCCACCCCGACGTGCCCTCGCGCCTCAAACTTCACCGGGGCGACATCGGCTTTGCCCAGGACTAAAATCATGGCCTGGCACGAAAACAAGGCTGCGCCAGACCAAGATATTTGTTTAAACTAAAGCTCACCGCCAACGTCCGCCGCGCCATCGCCAGTCGCCTGGCCCGGGGGGGCCAGCCCAGCATCGGCCTAGAACAGTACGCCGAGACCCGTGTGCAACTCGAAGGCTGGGAACGCGAACGGCGGATCATCGTCACCCGCCTGCTAAAACCATAAACCACCAAGCAGGACATGTTCTGGGGCGCTGACCAGGAGGAGTTTTGTGCCTATGTGACAGATCTGCTCCCCGAGGAAGCGACGCCCGCACAGATCGTGCTGACCTACCGCAAACGAGGCGACCCTGAGAACGTCTTCGACGAGTTGAAAAACCAATGGGGCTTCAGCGGCTTTTGCAGCGGCAACGGCGTGGTCACTGAAACCGCCGCGCGATTGCTGCTCACGTACAACCTGTGGAGCCTGTTCGTACGGGTGCTCAAAGAAGAAGGCCATCACCACGAAGCGGTGACCAGCCGGGACGAACTGTTGATGATCCCGGCCAAACTGGTGAAAAGTGGACGCCAGAAAACCCTGAAACTGAGCGTCGGAGACAAATGGTGGGAGGCGATAAGTCTCTGCTATGCAAAGCTAGAACGCCTGGTTTGCCCACAACTGCGCCGCAGTTGGACCTGCAACAACGATTCGAACGCTACCTGTGCTGGAATATCCCAAACAATCCCGACACTGGCTCCCAAAACCAATCCCTTGATCCTTAACTGCGGATTTAGGTTGAATGACCGAGCTCTCTGTGGCATGTTTATAGCGCGATGGGCACCGTACTTTTTACGGCGGGAGTCAGGCCACCAGAAAACAAAAATTACTTTATGAATAAGCCTCACACCAAAGCTATTACTTCTCGGGGTAATCGATTTTGAACGGTACAGAGAAGCTGGACCAGCAAGGCTTGCCATGCTCGACGCGCGGTGTGCAGATCCACTGTTTCGCCCAGGATTGGACAGCCGCGTCGAAACGTTCGTCGGAAGTGCCATGTACTATTTCGACGCTATCAATGGTTCCGGTGGAGGTCAGCCTTAAGCAATAAAGGACTTCCAGTTTTCGTTTCTCTGTTTTGGAGAAAATCGGGCTCTACGAATTCCGGTTCGAAAGCCAGTTTTTGCATGATAAAGTAATCCAAAAAACGCGACTTATCCTCCCTCACTAGGTCTCCTTTGATTCGAAACGAATGCTGTGGCTTTAACAAAGCGGTGTTTCCGCCGTATTGCAGATCATGTTTGGTAGAGTAAAGCCCTCTGCCGTCAAAGAAGGGCTTCATCTCCAAAACTTTGATCGCGTATTTGCTGTGCTCTCCCCAAAACGAATACGCCAAGTTGCGCTCATCGTCCTCCAGCTCCACGTACATGATAAATCGCGTATTTAAGAGACGGATAATGGTGATGTATTCATCGGCGCTGAGTTTTTCTTTTCGGGACAACGCGGCGAGCGATACCCGCAGTTTGTCGTGATACTCGTCCTCGCTGATCTCGACCGCGCATCCAGCTCCTGAACAAACTGACACACGTTGTGAATCGATATGATCGATTTTGAACGGTGCGCTGAAAGCGGAACGCACAGGCTGACCGTCCTCGACGCACGGTGTGCATATCCACTGCTTCGTCCAAGCTCGGACGGCCGCAGTAAATCGCTCGTCGGACCTCCCCCACTCTTTAATATCACCAATCGCTCCCGTGTTCGTTACTTCCACTTTGATAGCAACCGTCATCTTTCTTTTTTCCGTAACGAGGAACTCCGGTTCCACGAAATCCGGCTTGAAAATAATTTGGGGAGCAATGCGGCGGCGATGGTCAAAGGATTTATCGGCCTTGTTGGTCTGGTCCTTTCGTTGAACTTGGAAAGAATGCTGTGGCTTCAACAAAGCTGTGCTCCCACCGTACTGGAGGTCATGTTTGGCAGAGTAAAGTCCCCCGCCATCAAAGAAGGGCGTCATCTCCAAGACACCGATCGCGTGTTTGATGTGCTCGCTCGAAAACGAGTCCGCTAAGCGTATCTCGTTATTTTCTAGCTCCGCATTCATGATATATCGCGTATTCAAGAGACGGATGATGGTGATGTATTCGTCCGCGCTGAGTTTTTCTTTTCGGGACAACGCGGCGAGCGATGCCTGCAACTTGACGTGATACTGGTCCTCGCTGATCTCGACCGCCTCTTCAGCCCACAACGCCGCTGAAGTGAACAAGACCGCCAATAGAAGGATAGAACGCATCATTTTTTGGGGTTGACCTGAACAAGTTCAGGTCAACAGAACCAATGCGATCTACCACCGAAATACAACTCTGGGTTGTCAGTCCTGATTGGCGAATGCAATCGGATGAGGTCTGGTTTTGCGGTTTGACGCGGTCTTCTTTGCTGCGCTTCGCGCTCTTCGTGTTCCATCCCTTCCATTTCCGATCCGTTTTGAACACCAAGACCGCGAAGTGTCGCAAAGCTCGCCAGCGACCAGGCTCAACGCGTCGGCCGTTTCGACAGGCTCACGGTCCCGAGCGGGTCGAGGGACGCCGCGTTCCACCCCCGGAACAAAACGCACGGACCCGTCTCTGAATGCTACTCATTGTGAAAATCCCGCCAACGCCACAGTTGCCAGGCGACGCCCAACCCGCACACTTTTTCGCATGAGCACAATGGAGCAAATCGAGTCCACGATCAGCCGTCTTCCGCGCAAATTGCAGAAGCAAGTCGTCGAACGACTCAATGCACGCTTGTGGCCTACCGGTTTCGATCCCGCTGTGGAAGACGCCTGGTCCCACACGGTAAAGCGTCGCGTCTCTGAAATGGATTCCGGCAAAGTCGAAGGCATCCCGGCCTCGCGTGTATTCGCCCGGTCCCGCCGCCTGCTCGCCCGCCGGTGAAAAAGCGTGCGATCTTCCATCCGGAAGCCGAAGCGGAGTTTCTGGCCGCGTTGACCTACTACGCAGATCGAAGCTCACGCGTAGCCGAACGCTTCGACGCCGAGATCCAACGGCTCGTCGCCCAGATCGAAACCATTCCCCACCGCCACGGACCGTGGCGCCACGGCACCCGTCGCGCCCGGGCCCGAAAATTCCCGTTCATCATCATCTTCGCCGAACGCCCAAAAGCTCTGTTCATCGTGGCCATCGCCCACACCAAGAAGCATCCTGATTACTGGACTGAGCGATTGAGTTAATTCCTGGCACCAACCATGCCCACCGAATCCCACCGGCAATATTTGGAGAAGCAGGCGCTGCGCGAGGCGCAGAAGGCGCTCGACCGTCATGGCTACGAGCATTTTCGAAAGGCCGAACTCGCCCAACTGAAAATCCAGACGATGGAGCCGTGGAAGCGTTTGCTCCTCGCCGTCCTCGGACTTGCCTCCGGTCTCGGCGGTTACGGTGCCCACGTCGCCGATATCCGCTGGCTCTCCGGCCTGCTCTTCCTCCTCGCGGGTGGTTTGCTCTTGAAGGGCATCCTCGGCTCAAAACTCACTATCGAACGCGCCTTGGACTGGCATCGATCCCGCTTCAATCTCATCCATTGCCAGTGTAGGTGGGGACGGCCGCGAGATAAGGGGTCAGGTTTGTGGTTTGGGTAACGGTAGATGCGGAATCGCGCTTCGTGTTCCCGCTTTCTCCATCAATTTAACCCAGTCACAGAGTCGCAAAGTGCTGGTGCGACCTTCTTCTCTGCGTCTTTGCGACTCTGCGTGAGCATTAATATTTATCGATGGCAGTTGGTTTCACGCAAAGCCGCCAATTCGCAAAGATAAACCACGGACCTGTTATGATCATTTCCCAAAGCCGCTGTAAAAGGGCTAGGCCACGTACTCCGTTTTCTCCGTTCTCTCCTGTTCAAAAACAAAATCTTCCGATCCATTTCACAGGAACAAACGGAGGAAACAGAGGCAACCGGACGGGATCGGTTTTGTGAGGGAAATCGGAAGGAATCAGACTTTGTGGTTAGGGTCCGACGCACTCTTCTTTGCGGAGCTTGGCGGCCTTCGTGTTCCAATCTGATCTTCTCCGATCCGTTTTGAACACCAAGATCACGAAGATTCGCAAAGAGCTGAGCACTCCGTCGGTGCCTACCATCTTCCACAGCCACCGTAAAAGGGTCAGGCCACGTACTCCGTTTTCTCCGTTCTCTCCTGTTCAAAAACAAAATCTTCCGATCCATTTCACAGGAGCAAACGGAGGAAACAGAGGCAATCGAGCGAGGTAGGTTTTGTGAGGAAAATCGGAAGGAATCAGACTTTGTGGTTAGGGTCCGACGCACTCTTCTTTGCGGAGCTTGGCGCTCTTCGTGTTCCAATCCGCTCTTCTCCGATCCGTTTTGAACACCAAGATCACGAAGATTCGCAAAGCACTGAACATGCCGTCGGTGCCGACCATTTTCAATCCCTCCAATCGGCCCGGTCGCAAATCCGGACAATGGAGCCATGGCAGCAGCGGTCCGATATCCGTGAGGCCCGTGGTTCAACTGCGGTTTTTAGGATTATCGATGGTTGTTGGTTTCACACAGAAGCGCCTGGCCTAAACGAAACACGGCACACCGGAAGCGGTGTGCCGTGTCGAGAGGTGACGCTGCGAAGAACGCGATTTATGGATTTGCCGGACGCTCCGGCTGCACGGGTTGGCCGACAACCTGCGACGTGCTGCTGAAATAGTGCCACTCGTTGTCGGCACCGAGCGCATAGGCATCAGCGTGGTAGGTCTCACGCGTCCCTGTATCAACAAGGAAGAAGTGTTGCCACTCGTCCCATGGGGCATAGCATTTTGCATCCTCCCAAACCGCTGCTTCCGGCCCGCCCGAATCAGTCCAGATCCAGAAGCCCACGCGCAAGACGTTGCGGACCCGCTTTAGCCTGAAGCCGAGGTTTTTCCAGTTGGGGTCGGAATTGTAGCTGCCCAATGAAGTGGCGAAGGTGCCGAAATTCGGCACGGAGTGTACCGGAACTACGAGCCAGCCGGTCGCCACGACGTCGCGGCTGCTCTGGCTGACCGGGGCGTACTCATCGGGTTTAAGATAGCCGTGGGTAAGACACAGCCCGTTGAAGGCACTCGTGATTTTCCTATCGGCGATTCCCCACGCCGGGGCGAACCGCCACATTTGTTGGGCATCCTCCCAGTTCAGGTCCGCAGCGTAAAGAGGCGCGTTCTCGTCGGTGGTTGTCGCCTCGATGGCGCGACCGTCGGCGGTGTTGTAGATGAAGTATTTGCCGCCGCCTGCCGTTTGGAGGGTCCAGCGCTGGTTGGGCGTGTTGACATAGTCCGCTAGGACAACGGGAACGCGTTGGGCTGTAGATGTGGCGTCGATCGTCAAGACCTTGCCGACGCCCGCTACTTTGGGCGCGCCCATGGGCACTTGTACGATCACGACCATAGTCTGTGCAGAGGCGAACGAAGCGGCCAGCAGCGAGATGATGCCAGCGGCGAGGATACGGATTCTTTTCATTGAGTATTTAGCTTTGGGTTGGGTTGTTCCGGGCGGTGAGGCCCGGTGTTTTTTTCTCGCTGGAATTGGGAGGGAATGCCGAACGTCGAGCAGGTTGAGATCAACCGCTGTCCTCCGGCGCAGGTTCCTTCGGGTGAAAAACGGGGAAAAGCGACGCGGATCGAGCACGCTACCGATATCCACTGTCAAGGCCTATTCTCCTGTTCAAAACTAAATCTACCGATCCATTTCACAGGAGCAAACGGAGGAAACAGAGGCAACCAGACGAGATCGGTTTTGTGAGGAAAATCGGAAGGAATCAGGTTTTGTGGTTAGTGGTCTGACGCGCGCTCCGTTACGGAGCTTGGCTTCTTTCGTGTTCCCATCCGCTCTACTCCGATCCGTTTTGAACACCAAGATCACGAAGAATCGCAAAGAGCTGAGCACTCGCTGGGCTTCCGGGCGCCGATTCATTGAAACGCGCGCTCCTTTCGATGAAACACGCCCGGCGCCCCGCGCGCGGCCCGGGACTCCAAGGCCGCCTACATTCCTCAGGGTTTTGGCCCTCGGGGGCGGCGGCGGGGGGGGGGGGGGCCCCTGGCCCCGCCGCCCGGGCCCGCCCTCCGGGGACCTCTGGGGCGGCTGGCGGGGCCGCCGACCCCCCTTCCTTTTGTGCTCCCCCCCCCCCGGAAGGCCGGGCCCGGCCGCCGCCGCCCCCTCCCCCCCCGGCCCCGGTTTCCGGGTCGGCGGTCCGGCAAAGACCGGTCTTCTTTGCGTCTCAGCGACTCTGCGTGAGTGCAATGAATTATAGATAGCAGTTGGTTTCATGAAAAGCCGCAAAATCGCAAGAAAACCAATGCAATGACCAGAAAAGAATCGAGCCTAGCCGATGACCTCATGTCTTGACTCTTGACGGAGCCGACCGCGCGAGCGTCTATTTACCAAAACCTCTGCCCATGACCAAAGCCGAACTCCACATCCAAAACCATGCCAGCGCGTTTACTTCTCAAGAACGGTTCCGGCGAATTCGTTTTCGCGCAGATAAAACGGGTACCGACTCCATCTTGATCGAGGGTTATGTGGCCAATTACGACAACTTCCACGCGCTCAAGGAGGATTGGGAAAAAACGAATCCACCGTGCGTCACAAATGTCTTCGTTCACGTCGACCCACAGCGCTGAAAACCATTCTCTCGATCCAGAGGATTTCGGCGGCTGCCATCCATTACTTTCTGGCATAGCTCCTGCTCGTTAACGGGCGGCTGAGTTTCCCTCACCCTTCGGACGCCTCGTCCGGATGTCATACCTAGCTACAACCTAATTCACCAACAGGAATCGATCATGTCCAAGCCCAACGTAGAAAAACTGCTCTTAGCCGGAGGCAAAGACAAAGTTCTGCGCGCCAAGTATAACGTCATTGAGACGAAGGATGAATTCATCCGGACCGCCACTGCGGACGGTTACGATTTCACACTCGAAGAGCTCAATGAGGTCCTCTCGGTGGAAGGGCTCGAGTTCGAGTCCTCGGGCAATCCGCGCACCCGTCAAATCTGGCTGCGCTAGTGCGCTCGTCAGGAGTTTTTGAAATTTTCCTGCGGGCATCGCGCATGAGACGCGGCCCGCGTTTTTCCGCACCTAATCGAAAAGACTAAACCAGGGGGGGCAAAAGCCCTCAGTCTGGTTTTGTATCGCCGCGCCCGGCTAGATGGAATTCAAGCGTGGAGGCTGGTTGATCAATAGAACCGAACGCGGCTTCTTCAGAAAGAAGATTGGCCCGGCCGCACATAATGCTAGGGATTTTCCATGCGCCTCGAACGCCTCAAATCCTTCGCCCTCGCCCAGCCAGAAACCAAAGTCGTCAGTCAGTGGGGCGGCCTCGTCTTCAAGGTCGTGGAGAAAATGTTCTTCATGATCATGCTCGATGGCGACACGATCAGCGGCGTCATCTTCAAATGTACGCCGGAAGAGTTTGCCGAACTAGTCGAAATCGATGGTATCGGCCAGGCTCCGTACTTCGCCAAGCGCATGTGGGTGCGAGTCGAGGACCTCGCCGCCCTGCCCGAGCCGGAGCTAAACAACCGCATCCGCGCCAGCTATGATCTCGTCGTGGCCAAACTGCCGAAGAAAATACAAGCGACGCTCAAGTAATATACCCATCGGCGGGGCGTGGTCTTTCTACGCCGCCCCCCCCCAATCGCAGGCGCTGGAAAAGAAAAGCTCCAGCTTGGGATTCAAACCCTTGTTGAAACAAATGAGTGGACAACGGAAATTCGTTAAAACTAACGTCTACAACTAATTTTTGCCGACAGGACTACAGGAAGTGCATAACAATAATATTGATGGAGTTTCATAGGTGAGACGCACACTCTGCACTATGAAGCTGTAGACAGCTCGAATTCGAAATGTAGCCTGCGATTACGCGATGGCTAAAAATACCCGCTATCGTTTGAACTTTTTCAGGACTCGGAAAACATTATACGCAGTTCGGCAAAACAAGTAACGGGAAAACAAAACTCATGAATAACGCACGCAATATAGTCGGATGGTTCGAAATCTATGTTCAGGACATGGTGCGCGCAAAGGCGTTTTATGAGGAAACGTTTGACGTTAAGCTGGAGGCGCTGCCCAGCCCTGTCATCAAGATGTACGCGTTTCCCTTTCTGCCCGACAAACCAGGTTGTCCCGGTGCGCTGGTGAAGATGGAGGGATTCGAGCCCGGCGGAAACAGCACGCTCGTCTATTTCTCATGCGAAGATTGCGCGATCGAATCTGCGCGAGCGGCGAAATGCGGCGGCGAAATCTTTAAGGAGAAATTCTCCATTGGCGGATATGGCTTCATCGCCCTCGTCCATGACACCGAGGGCAACCTGATCGGCCTGCATTCGATGAAGTAGCCGACCGGCGTTGAGCAGGAATAGCGAACGTCCACGGCGAATAACGGGCGAAATTCACGCCTCGTTCTGGCGGATGGTTCCTTACCGGAGTAATCAAGAATACTGGCGCGCCTTCCCTACTACCAGCTCACGTTTCTTTTGCGGGCTTCTTATGCGGGATAAGGACCACTGAGCCGCGTGCCATTTTCCTTGTTGCCACCCAGCACTATTCCCGGCCCTTTAACCACCATGCCTGAGACCGAAACTGCTCCTTTTCTCAGCAACGCCCAACGTCGTTTGCTTGCCTTTGCCCTCGGTCTGTTTGCCGTCATCGCCATCGTCGCCCTGCTCGCCTTCGTCCTTGTGGTGCTAGGCGATCTGGTCGGCTTTTTCTCCGGAGTGCTTTGGCCACTCGCTGTCGCCTGTGTGCTTGCGCTGATTCTCCGGCCTGCAGTCGACCTGTTGGAAAAGCGTTTCAATGGTCGGCGTACGCTTGCAGTCGTGCTGCTCTACGCTGTTTTCCTGCTCTTCGTGGCGGGTCTTCTGGTTACAGCCATTCCTCCGCTGGTGGACCAGATTTTGGATTTCATCGCGTTTATTCCGACCTTGTGGGCACAAGCCATCGCGTATGTGAAAGTCAACTACCCGAGCTGGGTCACCACCGGCGAACGCCTCACCTCCTACCCTGCGGTCACCAGCATGCTGGACAGCCTGCAAGCCGAGTTGAGCAAAGCGCCCAGCTTGGTCATGCCTTCGCTCAAAGCCATGAGCCAGGGCGTTGCCTCGGTGTTCGGCTTCGTCGCCCACCTCGCAATCATACCGATCTACCTTTTCTTCTTTCTGCTGGTTCGGCGCGACCTTACCCAGAGTCTGCCCGCTCACCTGCCTTTCCTGCGCCCGACCGTACGCGATGACATCGTCTTCCTCGTCGGCGAATTTGTTAACATCGTTGTATCCTTTTTCCGGGGACAACTCCTGATCGGCCTGATCATGGGCCTGTTGCTCGCGATCGGGTTCAGTATTTGCGGATTAAAATTCGGCTTTTTCATCGGTCTCACGCTGGGAATTCTCAATATCATCCCCTATCTGGGCACCATCATCGGCCTAGCGGTGACAATTCCACTGGCCTTCTTCCAACCCGGCGGCGGCCTCGGCCTGATCGGACTGGTGCTGATGGTTTACGTCATCGTGCAAAACATCGAGGGCTGGTTCCTCACACCAAAAATTATGGGCGAACGCACCGGCCTGCATCCGGTGATGATCATCGTGGCCATTTTCTTTTGGGGCACCGCCTTCAAAGGTCTGCTCGGCATGATCCTCGCGATCCCGCTCACCGCGTTTTTCGTGACCGCCTGGCGCTTCGGGAAGTGGCGCTATTTCCCGGCGAACTCGACGCCAACCAGCCATGACACGAAGGTCGGCGCCTGAGCATTGCGCGAATTGCGGGGCAGCCATCCCGCCGAGCGCCCGTGCCTGTCCTGAGTGCGGCGCCGACGAACGCACCGGCTGGGCAGAGCAAGACATCTACGACGGCCTCGATCTACCCGAGGACGACGAAACGCAGGAACGAAACAACCGCTCCCACCAAAATCGCCAGACCAACCGCTGGTTCTGGCTCTACGTCGCCATCGTCCTGATCCTCCTGCTCACCCTCGGAGCGTTGGGGCTGCGCTGAAAAGCTTTCCGAAGGTGGAGCCCGATGTCCCATCGGGCTTGATCGGAGTCGCGCAGCGAAAGCCCCGAGCTTCTAAACTTTAAACAGAAGACAACAAAGAGAACGAAGGTGGGGCCGGGTTTAAGTGCGAAGTCGACGACCCCGGCAACACCGGAATCTAGTGTACGCTCAACCTCTTCGTTACCTTCGTTTTCTTGTGTAATATCTAAAACGAGCCATACGAGTTTACAATCGGTGAAACTTGCGTTAATATAACCAATCGTCACTCCACCAAAGGCGGCGGCTCGACGTAGACGCCTTTCTTGATTTCGAGCTTCACGTTTTCGAAAACAGGTTTGTCGGCATCTTTCACGATAAAATCTTTCTCGGCCGTCAGCGTGACGTTGCGCAGCGTGATGGCAGTGATCGGGCTTTCCGGCAGGCCGATGATTTTCCCCGCGCGCTTTGAATTCACGATGGTCACATCTTCGATGAGGATATTCTTGATCGCCGGAATCTTGGTCGGATCGCCAGTAAAATCAGGGCGATTATTGTCCACGTAAGAGAGGTCGAGAACGATGGCGTTGGCCACGTTCTTCATGACGATGTCGGTGTAGCGCACATTCTCAATCAGGCCACCAGCACCACGCATGGATTTGATGCGAATGCCGTTGTCCGTGCCTTCGAGTATGCAGCGTCGCACGAGCATATTGCTGATGCCCGCCGAGGTTTCGGAGCCGATCGAAAGACCGTGGCCGTGCTTGATGATGCAATCCTCGATCAGGATATTCCGGCCGCCTGATTTGATGACGATATCGTCGTCACCGGTGTCAATGGTGCAGTGATGTATCCAAACATTAGTACAGTTGCCGGGATCGATAGCATCGGTGTTGGGCGCGTCGAACGGTGCGTGGACCTTCACACGCTCGATCGTGAGATCGGTGATGTTACGCGGCACGAGGTGAAACATGGGGGAGTTTTGCAACGTGACATCGGCTACGAGCAGGCGTTCGCAGCGGTCGATGACGATCATGTTCGTCCGACGATAAACGATACGATTTGGTTCGGTAGCTTTGACTTTGCGCGCGGCGCGTTCGGACCAAGCCCACCAGAGCGCCCCGCTGCCATCGATCGTGCCCGTCCCCGTGATGGCGACGTCGTGCAGGTTCTTGCCATTAATGAGGGGTGCCGACGGCTGGACTTTCGTGAGAACTTCTTTTTGAGAATGAAAAGTAGTGGGCTCAGCGATACCGAAAGCAGCAAAGGAGTCGGGAGCCTGGATCACCGCTCCTCGGCGAGATGCAGATCTAGATTAGAGCACAGGGTGATCGGCAGTGTGCGGAAAATGCCTTTCGGCACGACGAGTTTTCCACCGCCCGCTTGCGCTATGGCCGCGATGGCTTTTTTGAAAGCGTCGGTATTGAGCGTTTTGCCGTCTCCCACCGCGCCAAAATCCGTGAGCAGAAATGTACGATCAGGGATACTCGGCCGCGCCGGACGAATATTTTCCACTGCGGAGACATCGACCGCTGCGCCATTGACCAAGGTTGGGGCCAAAAGAGCAGTGCAGGCCATCAATGCGAAACAATAGACGCGTTTTAACAGAGGGTTTTTCATGGGGCTAAAGGCGGGAAGAAAACTCCGACGAGCCAAATCGCAACTGACCTGGACAGCGAGCAAGAACGCGCCCGCCAAACATGGACTCTTGAAGTGCATCCGGAGGGGCCGCAACGTATCCGGTTTCACCACCAGCCAACCGCCACCATCATGCCTTGGGACATCCAGTATAAGAACGGAATTTATCTCCCCCAGATCGACTGGTGGCTCGATGCGCAGAAGCCAGCCAATCGCGCAGTAGTGTCTCATGCGCATATCGATCATTGCGCCAGACACAAAGAAATCGTCTGCACGCCCGCAACCGCGCGGTTGATGCGTGCGCGCATGCCGGGAAAACGCGTGGAACACCTGCTGCCCTTCGGTCAGGCCGAACAACTCACCAGCGACACGTCCGTGACGCTCCTCCCGGCCGGACACATCTTCGGCTCTGCACTCTGCCTGCTCGAACATTCGCAACACGGCCGCCTGCTCTACACGGGAGATTTCAAGCTCCACGCCGGCCTGGCTGCCGAACCTTGCGCCACACCCCAAGCCGATGTGCTCATCATGGAGACTACGTTTGGACGGCCTCGTTACGTTTTCCCGCCGGTCGAGGAAGTGCGCGCGGCACTCGTGAAGTTTTGCCAGCAGGCCTTTGCTGCGGGTGCCACTCCGGTCTTCTACGCGTACGGGCTCGGGAAAAGTCAGGAGCTGCTCTGCATTCTCGGTGCCGCCGGATTGCCCGTGATGATGCATTCCGAAACCTTTCGCCTGACGGAAACCTGCCGCCAACTCGGTCTCGCCCTGCCCGACTATCACGAATTCTCCGCCGATAAGCTTCCCGGCCACGTGGTCATCTGCCCGCCACAAAGTCGCAATGCGTCCTTCCTCCGAAAAATCCCCGCACCGCGCACCGCGATGGTTTCGGGTTGGGCGCTGGACCGCTCCACAGTTTTTCGCCACCGCTGCGACGCCGCGTTTCCGCTCTCAGACCACGCAGACTTTCCCGAGTTGCTACGCTTCGTCGAGCTCGTGAAACCGAAGCGCGTACTCACGCTGCATGGTTTCGCAGCCGACTTCGCCCGGCATCTGCGCCAACTCGGCATCGACGCCTGGGCCATCAGCGAGCACAATCAGATGGAGCTTCCGCTGCTCGGCCCGCCGCGACCAGCAGTGTAAGCTGTGCGACTTTTTGACGATGCACCATGAAGCGACGTGACATTTACGACACGCCATGAAAAGACGGTTGTGTTCTGATACTTCTTTGCAGTCAAAACTCCCATGCCCTTCCTGCTCAAAAGTTGCCTCGCCCTGTTGCTCGGTCTCGCCGCAATGAACGCCTCGGCTGAACCCTTCACGGCTTTTGGCGATGGCGAACGTCTCGTCTATAAAGTGAGCTGGGGCGTCATCGGGGCGGGCAAGATCGTCATTTCCGCCAAAGCCGAGACCGGCCCGAACGGCAAACCGCTCATGCGCATAACCAATAAGATCGCTTCGAGCGGCATGGTGCGTGGTCTTTACCGTTTCGACAATGTCGCCGAAATCCTCATCGAACGCGACACCGGCCGCATGCTCTGGAGCGCGGAAAAAGGTCAGGAACGCAACAAACAGACGGAAAGCCGAACCGATTTCGACTACACAACCAATCTCGCCCACCACAAAGACACCTACCGTCCCGGCCGCAACCGAGACATCCCGCTCGCCACCGGTGCCGAGCCCATGGATCTCATCTCTGCCCTGATTCAAACCCGCCGGTGGGAAATCAAGGTCGGTGAAAGTCGCGATGTGCTGGTGCATTTTGGCCCCGATCTATTTCCGGTCACCATCCATGCCGAAGGCATCGAAGAAGTGGATACACCCATCGGCGACTTCCAGACGATGCTGCTTTCGCCTCGCATGGAAAAGGAACCTCCGCGCGGCCTCTTCAAACGCGGAGGCAAAATCAGTGTCTGGGTCGCACAAAGCGGCGAACGCCTGCCAGTGAAGATGCAACTGCAACTCGGCTTTGGCTCGGCTACCCTCAAGCTCATCGAGCACACCCTGCCACAACCGACTGCGCCGACGCCAACGCCCGCTCCAGACCCGGCCAGCGCGGATCCAAAGTAAACCGCCACGGCTTCTTCGCCCAGAGCGGTCCTGCATAATCGACGCCAATACGCGGCGCGATCTGTATCCATTTTTTAGGCACAGCGATTCCATCGTCCTCCAAGTGAAGTCCGGAGGCCGGGCTGGCGGCCAGACCATTAAGTTTCCTGTCGATAGCAAGTTGTTTGGTCAACCGCCCCGGACCACTCACGTCGTGCAAGCCGCGAATGAGCACCGCCGCAGGAAAATCCTCCGGCCCGACGACGAGATTCAACATCTCGTGCACGCCATAACAAAGATAAACATACCAGACACCGCCGGGCCGAAACATCACCTCGGTGCGCGCCGTGCGACCTTTGCTCGCATGACAGGCTTTGTCGTCAACACCGTTATACGCCTCGGTCTCGGTGATCAGATGCCTCGAAACACCTCCGCCAGTCCGCGCGCGCACAAGCGTTTTGCCCAGCAGCCACGGTGCCAGTACGACCGCGTCGTCGGCTTGAAAACGTTCGTGGCTGATGATCGTGTTCATCGCGCTCGTATATCGTGGGAAAATTCTCTTTCTGTAGAGCCTAAACCATGAAGCCCACCATCTACACTCTCACAGGCAACCTCCTGTGGGAACGCACGCTGGAGTTTGCCTCGTGGGCTCCAGGCCAAACCCAACGCGCGCGCGCCGAATCGTTTCAGGTCGGCGGCAAGGGCATCAACGTCTCGCGCATGCTCGCGCGCCTCGGCGCGCCCACCATGGCTTTGTGCTTTGCCGGTGGTTCGGCTGGGGCCGATTGCCTGGCATGGCTAAGCGCGCGCAACCTGCCTCACCACGCCTTTACTACAACCAGCACCACGCGAACCGGCGCAGTCATTCGCGCCGAAGGACAGCCCGAGACCACTTTTCTCGGACCCGACGCCGCACCTGATGCCGCCGCTTGGGCCGCCTGCGCCGAGTACGTCGAAAAAATTCCCGCCTGTGACGTGCTCGCGCTCTGCGGCAGCTTCCCCGGCTGGGCCACACCCGCCGCCGAACCACTCCGCGCCGCCCTCGCCCAACGCGCAGCACAAGGCACGCTCGTGGCCGACACCTACGGCCCGCCGCTTCTTTGGGCTTTGCAGCAACCGCTCGCCATCGTTAAAATTAATCGCGACGAGTTTGACGCCTACCAGCCCGAAAGCGCTCAAACCGAACCATTCGCCACACGCCTTGCTTCCGCGTTCGCACAAACTCGCCTGCAAACCTGGATCGTCACCGACGGCGAAGGCCCGGTCTGGTTTGCACAGCAAGGCAATCCGCCGCTCCCCCTCACACCGCCGACGGTCAAAGCCGTTTCACCCACCGGCTCGGGCGATGTACTGCTTGCCTGCTTGCTCGACGGTTGCTATCGACAGCAACTCGATCTCCCTACAGCGC
The DNA here is from genome assembly GCA_016721945.1 of Verrucomicrobiota bacterium. Lineage (GTDB taxonomy): Bacteria > Verrucomicrobiota > Verrucomicrobiia > Opitutales > Opitutaceae > JADKHC01. The sequence continues at coordinate 19,322 of JADKHC010000011.1, forward strand.
TTGCACGCGCCCTGCCCTACGCAGCCGCTAACGCCGCCCACCCGGGAATCGCCGATTTCGACCTGAACAATCTCCCTGTCTAACTGTCTGCCGTAAACCTACCATGAACCGAGGAATTATTATCACCGTGATTGTCATCGCACTCGCCGCAGGCGGCGGTGTGTATGGCTACCGCAACCACAAAGCTACGACCGAACGCGAGATGCAGCAGCGTCGCGCCGCGTTCGACAAAGCCGAAAACGCTCGTCGCGCCGAAGAAGCACGAAAAAAAGCCGAGGCCGAAGCCGAAGCTAACCGTCTCGCTGAGGCCAAAGCCGCCGCAGACCGCGAAGCCGCCGAGAAAGAACTCGCCCGCGTCCGCGCCGAACAAGCCGCAGCCGAAGAAGCCCGCCTCGCCGCTGAGCTTGAAGAGAAAAAAGCCGCTGAAGCCCGCGATCTCCTCGCGCTCGAACGCGCCAAAACCGACGACGAAGCACGCATCGAAGCCGAACGCCGCGAAAAAGCCGCCGCCGAAGCAGATGCTGCCCGTCTCGCCGCACTCGAAGAAATCTCCCGCGTTGAACGCGAGAAAAAAGCCGCGATTGACCGCGAAGCCGCTCGTGTTGCCGCGCTCAAACGTCAGCAAGAGATCGAAGCAGCCGAAGCGTTGCAGAAAAAAGCACCCGTCATCAGCCGCTCGATCATGCCCACGGACTATAAACGGCGTGAACATTATTACCTCGATGTGGAGATGATCAACGCCGAGAACGCGAAACCCCCTACCCGCCCAAAACCGGCCGCTCAAACACCCGCTCCCTAATCCGCTTACACAGCGCGATTCACAAATCTTAACTGCTGCCATGCGCTCGCGCGTGGCAGCAGTTTTTCTTTTTACCAAATAGGACTTGCTTAGCCGCGTGAAAAAACTCTTAGTTCGCGGTTTTATTTATGAAAGCGACCATCAAAACCCAGGGCCAGCAGTTCGCTGTATCCGAGGGAGACATCTTGTTCGTAAACCGTTACCAAAACTCCGTGGCCGGTTCTACCGTCCAAATCAACGAGGTTCTCTCGGCGGGTGAAGGCGAAAACTTTAAGGTTGGCACGCCCACCCTCGAAGGCGCCAGCGTCACCGCCACGATCCTCGAAAATAAACGCGGAAAAAAGGTCATCGTCTTCAAGAAAAAGAAGCGCAAAGGCATGGAACGTAAACAAGGCCATCGCCAAGAGTTTTCCGTTATCAAGATTCAATCCATCAACGCATAAGGAGATTTTTTCGTCATGGCGCACAAGAAAGGTCAGGGAACATCTAGCAACGGTCGCGAGAGTCACTCACAGCGGCTCGGCGTAAAGAAATTTGGCGGCCAAGCCGTCATTGCCGGCAACATTCTCGTCCGCCAACGCGGCACGAAAATTCATCCCGGACGTAACGTCGGGGTTGGTCGCGATTGGACGCTCTTCGCTCTCAAGGATGGCACCGTCAAATATGACAAGGTGCACCGCAGCGTTGCGATCGTCTGATAAAACAGACAGTCGAGCACTTTCAAAACGCAGCCCTTACCGGCTGCGTTTTTTCTTTTTACGTGCAGTCATGCCTTCGACCGCACTAGCTTTTCCGCAATGTCCGAACGTCTGACGGAACTCCAGCGCCAGCGCGCCTTGATTCAGAATCACCTTTCCTGGCTTGATCGCGAAATCGCCGCCGCGCAAGGCCTGCCTACCTCGCCGCAAGCGTCCCCCGTTCCGATCTCCACGCCTGCATTGTCACATATCGCGGCGTCCATCACCACGCCTGCGGCCAAAACGCTCGAAACCACAGACGAGTTCGAAGCCGAAAGAATTATCGGCCAGTTCCACCGAGATCCCAACTTGCTAAAAACTGATACACGTCGCGGTTGCCTGACGGCGTTCGCCCTTGCTCTTGGCCTTATGGCGCTGGTCACGTTTATCGCCTACTGGTTGTACGCCCGCCATCTGGGCCGTTGGTGGTAATGATTCACTAAAAAGACGCCAAGGCGTTGCCGAAGCTTCACGTTTTTTCGACGAACCAGAGCGCAAACGACGGGTCTAGCGGCAGGACTTTGCCCACCCCGTCGTCTTTTTCTCTCACTCTCGCAGGTGCTCCGCGTGCTGAACTGGCGCGGCGCTGCCGCCACATCTGTCTCGCCCGTGAACACGGCACCATGACACCCGCCACCGCCGAGGAAGAATTCTTGCAAGCCCTCACAAGCGTGCGCGCCACCTACGGCATCACCAGCATCGACGAAGACGCACTCAAGGAAATCGTCGCCACCGAGGGAAACCGCGTCGCCGACGCTTTCGTTATCGCCGAACTCATCGCGTCGCGCCTCGCCGCGCAACAACCAGCAACTATCTCTATTTCGGCCACGCCGAAAACCTCCATCAGCAAGCCGCCGCCCTCAGCCCCCACCACTTTCCCGACGGGTAACTCCAGCTCCCCGCTCAGCATCGCCGACTTTATTGACGGCATGCTTTCGCAGGAAAAACGCGACGTCCACCAGCCCGCGCACCCCTAGTGCATCACCGGACCGGCCGCAGACGCGCGTAACATAACCAACAGCAATAACCAATGAGCACACCTGTCATCGCAGATAAAAACGTATCCACCCCCGCAGCACAGACCCCGTCCTCTCCGGTTCGGCCGGTCAAAACCACCAGTAAAACCATGCTGGCCGGCTTCGACCTCGGCACCAATAAATCCTGCATTCTCGCCGGCCCAGCCGGCTCCAACGACCTCGCCCTCAGCAAGGTCCTTCCCACCGTCGTCGGTTATGTCAAGGAAGGCATCGTCGACGGCATCATCGCTGGCAACGCCACCATTCTCTTCGGCGAAGAGGCGCTGAACAACATGCTGCACGTCGATCTCATCGCGCCCATTGCCGAGGGTGTGATCGCACATCCAGCCGCTACCCGCGACTTCTTCCAACGCATTCGCTCACTCATCGATCCGACTGGCCTGGCCGAAATCCGCATCGTCGTCGGCATTCCTGCCAACACCAGCGACAAAGCCCGCGAAGACATTCGCCAATGCTCGCTCGGCATCTTCGACCGCATCCTTCTCGTGCCAGAGCCCTTCCTCTCCGCCCTCGGTTTCCGCGACGATACACGCATCGGCCAAAACGGTTATGTCGATCCAGTAACCAACTCGCTCTTCATCGACATCGGCGGCGGCACCAGCGACCTCTGCCGCGTGCAAGGATGTTTCCCCTCGCGCGAAGATCAGATCTGCATCCCCTTCGCCGGCGACGCCATCGACGAAATCCTCCACAACGAACTCAATCGCCTGTATCCAAATAATGGATTATCCCGCCACAAGGTTCGCGAAATCAAGGAAGCCCACGCCTACGTCGGCCCAGTCCGCAAACCGATCGACGTCCGTGTGATCATGGGCGGCAAGGCCCACATGCTCGAACTCGGCGAAGCCCTCGGCCGCGCCGCCAACACTCTCATCGAAAAAATCTATCCCGCGCTTACGACTCTGATCGCCCGCGCCTCATCTGACTCCGTCACCACCCTCCTGCAAAACATCATCGTCACCGGTGGCGGTTCGCAGATCAAAGGCATCGACGCCGTGCTGCAAAAGCGTCTCACCGACGACGGCTTCGAATCCCCCAAGGTGAAACTCGCCGGACTGGATTATAAACGCTACGTCGCGATCGGAGCACTCAAGGCCGCTCGCGCCGCCCGCGAAAACCAGTGGCAGTACTTGCTGACCTAAACCAGTAAACACCACCCAACCCACTTGTCAGGCGGACGACATAACTTCGTCCGCCTTTTTCATGTGTAAATCCTACGTCGTCGGCGCACAAACACCCAAAACAAAAAAGCGCCGCAACAATCGTTGCGACGCCTCGTGTAATGTAGCTCGAAATTATTATTAGACCAGGAAGCGGCCGTTCGAATCGAAGCGGGCGTTCCAACGAACGTTCGGGCGGGAAGACCACGACGCGGGAGCCGACTTGAGGCCCGACTTGCCAGACGAAGAACCAAAAACCACCGGATCAAGCGCGATGCTATTGCTCGAATCAACCACCGCTTTCGACTCAACCGCGCCAACACCCACTGTCATCGCCACCACGGCCACACCTGCGCAGAGCAGAAGAGAAGCGCGAGCAATGATCGTCGAGGAGGAGGTTTTGTTGGAGGGGGTCATATACCGGGTTAGGATTAGGGAGTTTTTCTTAGTTCGGCTTGAGGTGTTTAGTCGCTGTGTGTCTTGAACAGACATAAACAAACTCATTTGCATCACTATTGCAAGTAATTTTCATGTAAAAATCGCTTTGCCCGTTTTCGCTTTTTACAATCCCTCATTCTGTTGCCCATGATCGCTGACTTCACCCACGCCCTATACACACTTTATTAATTGATTATCTTTTATTTATGTTATTTTTTATATCTCCTGAATTTACCCTACTGTAAAAAAGCATTAACGCTACCCGGCTTAAGGTATTCAATTTTTCGCCTGTTGGCATGAAATCTTTGCTTTCGCAAAATTATAACAATTCACGCTCGTTATTTGGTTTTTACCTGAAGAAAACTCCCTGCTCGCAAGCTTGCGTTACCAAAACGTTGCAGAGCATGACTCGCCCTGCACGGTGAATCCCGCCAACGCTCTCCCCAACCAAACTCATGCGCGTCATCCTTACTTCGCACGGCTCGACCGGAGACATTTACCCTATCATCGCACTTGCGGTAGCCATGCAAAAGGCCGGGCACTCGGTCCGCTTCGCAACCATTCCCCATTACCAAACTGAAATCGAAAACGCCGGCATCGAAGTCTGCCCACTCTGCCCCAACTGGGAACAAGCCGACCTTAGCTACTGGATGGGACGCCTCCAAAAAATCCGCACCCCCATCTATCAACTCCGCGAAATCTACGTCGGTGCCAAGACTTACATCCCCGAGATGATCGCGCGCATGGACACCGCGCTAGCCAACACCGACCTGCTCGTATCGTCCTACCTCTTTCCCATGAATAAAGGCATCGCCGACCGACGCGGCGTGCCCTTCGCCACCTTCGCCTTTGCCCCCCACGTCGTTCCCTCGCCCGATTATCCTCCGGAAGGAATTCCCTCTCCACATTGGTTCGGCACGAAGAGCCGACGCGCCTGGAACCGCTGGCTCTGGAAAATGGGCAACACGATCGTCGACCGCGTCATCAACAACGCCATCCGCGAAGACCTCCGCTCGGCGAATCTGCCCAAGGTCCGCAACTTTTTCTCCCAACCGGCCGACCGCGTACTCGTCGGTGTATCCGAAAAATTGATGCGTCCGGCGCACGCCGAGATCGACTCACGGTTTCGTTTCACCGGCTACTGCCGCTGGCAGGCGCCCGTTGACACGAAACTCGACGCCGAACTCACCACCTTTTGTGGCGGTGAAAAGGTTCCGGTCATCACCTTTGGCAGCATGGTGTACGACAACCCCGGCGCCACGATGGAACGTTTCCTCCGCGCCTGGCCACGCCATCGCAAAATCATCGTCCAACGCGGCTGGGCTCAGTTCCCCGCCCTCGCCGAAGACGGCCACATCAAAGTCATCGGCAAAGTTTCGCACGACCAGCTCTTCCGCCACGCCTCCGCCATCATCCATCACGGCGGCGCCGGCACGACCGCCAGCGCCTTCCACGCCGGCCGCCCGCAGATCGTTGTGCCCCACATCGGCGACCAAAACTTTTTCGGCACCGAAGTCGAACGCCTCGGCTGCGGTTTCCGCCTGCGCCAGCTCAAACGCTGGCCCGAGTTACTCCACGGCGCGGTGGACCGTCTCCTGGCGAATCCCGCCCACGAGCAAAATTCAGCTCGCGTGCAGACGGTCCTCCTCGCGGAAAACGGCCCAGCCCGCGCCATCGAGGAACTCGAACGCTACGTTGAAGAAACTCGCCGCGCAAAAAACGCCACCGAAACCCTCGTGGCGAAATAGACCACGAAACGGCGACCTCTTCGGTTGAAACGACCTAACGCAAAACAAAAAAGAGGCACTTAATTTTCGTAAGTGCCTCTTTATAAAGTGGTGCCAGAGGCCGGGATTGAACCGGCGACCAAAGGCTTATGAGTCCTCTGCTCTACCACTGAGCTACTCTGGCGTTCTAAACTTATTCCTATGTATTTAACTACTTAGGAAAGCATCTGTCTTCTACTTCAGTCCAAGTTCACATCGATTTTCTCCGTTTGGGAAGAATTCCCGCAACGATGAGCACTAACGTGAAACCACAGACATGGCAAAGAACAGACCGCCAGGACAACTGCGTCACTGAGCGGAAACTACTACGCGAGGCTTTCGTTTCCGGCAAGATGAAATTTGCCCCGCTAGACACAAAGATCGCAGGCGTGAGGAACAGCCGATTTTCCCACATAGCACCGGGCAAAAGCAGGAAGACTGCGTCACCCCTTTCCACAATGTCGAAAGATACCCGGTCCGACGGGTCGTCCGTTTATGACTCCATTCAACCGTCGGGTCGTTATTCTATCGGCGCATCGTCCCTGCAAACACCCGCGCTGACCCCACTGCCTGCTCAAACAAACATTAACGTCGATTAGCGTCCGCTCGTGGTTCAACAATTCTGCCACACGCCGCGCATGACCGAACCTACCGCCAACACTCGCCTCGTTCCACAACCAGGCCACCTCTATGTCGTCGCTACACCCATCGGCAACCTCGCCGATCTCACCGACCGTGCCCGCGCCATTCTTGGCGGTGTTGACTTGATCGCCTGCGAAGACACCGGACCACCGGCGCGATGCTCACGCGCATCGGTATTCGTCATGACCTCGTCGCCTATCACGACCACAACGAAACCGAAGCCGCCGACCGCCTCTGTGCCCAGCTTGTTGCGGGTAAATCCATCGCCCTCGTCAGCGACGCCGGCACGCCCGCGATCAGCGATCCCGGTTTCCGCCTCGTGCGCGCCTGCCGCCGCCAAGCCCTACCCGTCATCCCCGTGCCCGGAGCCAACGCAGTCATTTCCGTGCTCTGCGCAGCCGGCCTGCCCACCAACGGCTTTCTCTTCGCCGGTTTTCTTCCGCCTAAAACCTCCGCCCGCACCGCCTTTCTAGAAAAGTATCGCGATTTCGACTACACCCTCGCGCTCTACGAATCCTGCCACCGCATCGACAAATTCGCTGACGAAATCGTCGCCACACTCGGACCGACGCGAGTGATCTGCGTGGCTAAGGAAGTAACCAAACTGCACGAAACGTTTTTGATCGGCCCATCCGGCGAAGTCCGCGACCGCCTGGCCAAAACCAGTCTCAAGGGAGAATTCTGTGGTCCTCATCGCCCCCGACGACTACGTGCTCTAGAAGCAGGATTATAGAAGTTAATGCTGCCTTCTGCCGACTAGTTCGGCTCAATCCTACCGAGCAGTCTGTTTTAAGCATGCGTGGGGGAGGGGTGGATAGGTTACTTTATAACCACCAGTTGCGTGACGGAATTTTCTGCCTTATGTGACATCTCCATGACCAACACTCTCAAAACCCGCGTACGCCTTATGAAAAGTGGGCGGCCTTTATTATTTAGGCCGCTGCATCGACAAGATCCGGATGAAACAGGCGAATCAACTTCGCCCGGATTTCTTCGAACTCATGGGCAAGGGATTTGATGCCCGAATCATGGGCTATCTGGAATTGGACTACGGCCAGTTCACAGCCTTTGTCCTCACCGGTGCAGCCGACGAGCAATGCTGGGAGTACTGCGTACAGCACGGCCGAAAATAAACGATCTCGACGCTCATCTGGAATGATTTCGCGAGCAAACGCGGCTGGAAAGATTCTGCCTCCGGAACTCTTGGTTAAGTTCAAAGCCGAGAGCGGCCTGGCCGCCCGCGACGATTTGCAGACGTTGACTTGAGTTCTGGGAAGTCGATGAAGGCCGGAAGCCATGAGCCCGATCAACCGGAACCTATACTAATCTGGAAAACTGGAACTCAGGAGTAGATATTCGAAGTTGAGTTTCCCCAGAGCTCCCATGTGTTCAATTATCCCCGATATCACCTATAACGATCCCCGGAGCAGCTTGCCCGGGATATTTCAAAAAACAACAACCACCACCATGCCCGCCGTTCATTCGCCGATTTGTAGGAGCCTGCTTGCCCATTCGACGAGCTCAGGACCGAATGGCGCTAAGTTAGGCACCAAGGGCTATTTTTGAGAGAAGACCCAACCGGACGGCCAGGCTGGCCGTCCCAACCCTCCAAAGGCCAACCGTTTTTATACGCGCGCGGGCCCCCCCCCCCCGCCCCGGCCCGGGGCGGCCGCCCCGGGGCGCCGTTTGGATGCGACTTGGTTATAAGCCGCAAGGTGAGGAGCATTGCTGTAGGCATGTAATGCCGTTAGGCTTCTCATAATCGGAATCAGTGTTCCGCATTGAGAATTCTCTGCCCCTGATCCATGTTTGGCGCCTTCGCGCCTTTGCGTGAAATGGTCTTCTGGAAATGCGGCTGTGGCTTAACTTTATAAGCTCTAGCTGCGGACCTTTGGTGCCGGGTATCTCGCGGCCTGTTGTCGGCGTAAATCTTCGTGGTCCGCTCGACAAAACCGCGCTGTAGGTCAACTGCCCAGTATAATCCGTTGGCATGTCCTAAAGTGCTGCCCCTCATTATGACGATGTACACGTTACACGAACGCATAGGAAATTGAACACCCCCTGAAAACACGAACCCCATGTTGCGCATATTTCAAGCTGGTCGCCTCGTTATCGGCTTGGCTTCGCGCTCTCCAGAGTTCAGGCAGACAGTACTGATTCGCCGATCATCGGGTTGCCAATCATGCGGAGCTATCCGTATGCAGAAATTGGAGACGTCTCCCGGGCGTTCGTCTCAGCACCGACGAGTTTGGTCGCATCGTGCTCATTCAGGACGGACTTACATGGTTTTCGATGATCGCAACTGGACGGAGTTGCGCATCAAGAAGGACTCCGGCTCCTATCTTTCATATGCCCAGCGGGACTCCGACGGCACCAACTATTTCGGTGGAAGCGGCGCGTGGGGGGTATGGGAATACGACGATCAGGGAAATATCGTGCAGCACTCCTACAAACCGGCCAAAACACCGGTATGGGTTTCAAACGCCCAATTTAGCTCGATCGTCACCACCTCAACCGGAACTTTCTTCGCCAACGGATCGGGTATCGTTTACCGCGAAAAGAAAACGGGCGATCAAAAGTTCTTCCGCCTGCTGGAACAGGCCAGCCTCTTTGTCATTGGAGAAAAGGCCTATGCCTGCTCGGCCACGACTGGCATGGTGGAAATCGATCCCGTTACGGAGGAGCTCCGACCGATCTCGGACAACGGGCAGAAGGTAGCTTTTGACTCAGTCATTCCTTTCGGCGAGGGCAAGGTGCTTGGCCGGAATATTGGCCGCACTTTTCTCGTTTTCGACGGAAACACCTTTACCCCCGTGGTCGTCCGGTATCGATTCCATCTTGTTGCCGCTGCTCGGTCCGTCGGTGCCAAAGATACTTCTTTGGCCAATGGCAACATCATTGTCCTGTTCGTGGCCACGGGTTGTATATTCTCAACCAAAGCGGCCAAATCAGCTGGCGCTCGACAGCAATATCTTCGGCGGCATCACGGAGGTCTGCAAAGGCGACCCGGGTATATTATGGGTCGCCGATGGCAATGGCGTGACAAAAATCATCTATGATTCGCCCATCACCATCTTCGATCATCGCCTGGGACTCAACCTCGGCTGGTCGACAGTCGGCCGCCACAACGGCAAGTTGTTCATTCTCTCGGAAGGCGCGCTGTACGATCCGGTGCCGAACAAGTCTGCTGAACCAACCCAGTTTGTACCCTCCCCTGTTTCCCTGAACGACGGCATCTGGTCGATCGCTTCCACCAACCATGGACTGCTGCTGGGCAATGCTCTCGGTGTTTTTCATCACGCCGACTCCGGCGAAATCACCCACGTTCTCACCGGCTTCAATGCGAACCGCATCATGCCGCTCAACGAGGACGTTTGCGCCGTCATCGGTGAGCAAAAGATGGCCGCTCTCGCTGGAACGGCACGAAGTGGGAGCAGGCCGGTGAAATTGTCGATGGGCTTGGGTTCCCGGCGGTTTGCGTGCGGGTGCCGCCGACCTCGGTGTGGGCCGAACTCGGCGTAAATCGAATCGCGCGCATCTCGTGGAAAGACGGAAAACTGCGTTCGCAGCTGTTCGATTCCATCCCGTGGAAGAATCCGCTCTGGTTGGGAATTGGTTATATAGGCTCCACGGTAGTCATAACTAACGGCGATGGAAATCGTGTCTATTTCGACGAGAAAACAGAGGAGTTCGTCCAGTCGCCGGAACTCGACGCCTTGTTTGCTTTGGCACCGCCTCTCTACCAAAGACCGGTCCATACGACCGACGGAGCCATCTGGATGCCCCATGACCGCGGCGTCCTGCGTCTGGTCAAGACTGCGCAGGGCTACAAGGCGGAGTTTGGCCAGCTCGACATTGTCCGCGAAAACTTTCCGCTCCTTGAATATGTCGGCGGAAACGAAATCTGGATCAAAGCGCACCGATCGCTCTCCAGGATCGAACCGAAGGAATCATACACCACCACCGACGTGGTCAAACCCAGGTTGATCGCCGTATCGGATTCCCGAACCAAGAACCAGATCTATGGAGCCCTCAACCTGAAGCTCGAAGGTCTAAAGAACATACCTTACGCGAGCAATAACCTGAACTTCCTGTTCTTCTCCGGGAACTTCCTGCGCATCCGCAACATAAACCTTCAATATAGGATCGTGGGGGACTCCACCGAGTGGTCGCCACGGGCCGCGATTCCACGATCAGCCTCACGGGCTCAACAACGGACAATATCGCATGGAGGTGCGTTTTTGCGACAGCATGGGCCTGATCGGAGAGACTGCTTTCGTCGATTTCAGCATAGACCCTCCGTTTTATCGCACCTGGTACGCCTATCTGGCCTATGCGACGGCGGTGGCCCTGATGTTGTTTGTCGGTAGCCGCTGGTTGCTCAGGCGGGCCAAGGCACGCAATCAGGAACTAGAGTCGCTGGTGCAGATCCGCACCTCCGAACTTCAGATCGCCGCTGCCGAGGCCCAGAATGCGGCCAAGGCCAAGAGCCAGTTCCTCGCGAACATGTCCCACGAAATCAGGACACCGATGAACGGCGTCATCGGCATGAGCAATCTGCTGACTGAAACGCATCTCGACCGGGAGCAGCGCGAATTCACGGAAACCATCCGCAACAGCGCGGAGGCCTTGCTGACGATCATCAACGACATCCTCGATTTCTCCAAACTCGAAGCAGGGAAACTGCAACTCGACGCGATCAATTTCGATCTCCACGCGCTGGTTGAAGATTCCGTGAAACTGCTCTCCGCACGCGCCACCGAGAAAGAAATCACCCTTTCGCACAAAATCGCCGACGGTGTGCCCCAAGTCGTGCGCGGCGATCCCGGCCGACTGCGCCAGGTCCTCCTGAATCTCATGGGCAACGCCGTCAAATTCACCCAGGAAGGAGGTGTATGTGTTCGCGTTTTGGCCCAACCGAAACCTTCCGATGGCACCAAAGGACCTTCGTTATGCGTGGAAGTCGAGGATACCGGCATCGGCGTCCCGGCTGGCGCTGAAAAACAACTTTTCACGCCCTTCACTCAGGCTGATTCGTCGACCACACGCCGCTTCGGAGGCACCGGACTTGGGTTGGCCATTTCGCGCCAGATCGTGGAATTGATGGGTGGCAAAATCGGCCTAAGGCCGCGGGAAAACGGCAATGGCTCCATATTCTGGTTCACCGTCGAGCTGGAGCAGGCGTCACACTCAGGCACGGGCACGGGAACGCCGACCGACGCAACCAAGCGTGCGCGTTCCGTCGATCTCGAAAGCCCTGCAGGGTCTCCGCATACTTGTGGCCGAGGACAATGCGGTGAATCAACGCGTGCTCGAGATGCAGTTGAAACGTATGGGGCTCTCGATGACGATGGTTGGCAACGGACTGCTCGCGATCGAAGCACTTCGCAAGGACACCTACGACGTCGTGTTGATGGATTGTCAGATGCCCGAGTTGGATGGCTACGAAACCACGCGACGGCTGCGCACGATCGAAGAACCCCTATCCCGATTATTGCGATGACTGCGAATGCCATGATCGGTGATCGCGAAAAATGTATAGAAGCCGGCATGGACGACTATGTCAAAACCCGTGCGGATTTCCGAATTTCAAGAAACGCTGCTTCGCGTGGTTGGGAAAAACCGCCACGGAACCTGAAACACTCCGTACCGACAACAACCTCGTGGCCAAACGCAATTAACGGGCTCCACCTTCAACTGCAGGGATACGACTTAGGTTCAGTCAACCAGCTCACTTTCCAGTTTTACTGGTAGCTATTGATTCAGCACTCTCGCTTGGTGGCATTTTGGACTCCAAAGTTAGCGTGCGGTTCGTGAAGACTAGTGCTGGCTTTTTCTTGATCGTCGGCGGCGCGAATTTCCAATTCGACACCGTCTTAATCACGCTAGTGACGACGGGCGCTGGCGCATCGGAATCCACGTTGGGCAATCGCACATTGCCTTTCTCGTCCACGTAAAAACTGACGATCACTTTCAGCACCTGGTTGGGTTGCAGTTCGTATTCTGCGGGAATCACCGGTGTGTCGACGGCAATAATCTTAAGGATATGGCCATCAAGCTCGCGCTCTTCATGCGCTTTATAAGTGAGCTTCGGTGGCCGCCCTCCCTCGCTGACTCGGCTCGACATCGCGCCCATCTGTTCCATCGCATTCATACCCACAACCATCGGCCTGTTCATATCGACCGGGTCTTCATAGCCAATGGAGAACGTCCTTACGACGAAGAACCGGCCCGGGACCGGAGTGTTTTTAACTATTCTCGGCGAATATTTTTCGTGGCGAATTACGTCCATCACTCTCTGGGAAAAATCTTGTTTGGTATGCCTTACGACCAGGAAGTCGGTGGCGTTGCCCTCGGCATCCAACATTACACCGACCGCTGCTTGTCCGTCGTAAATCTTATCGAGTCGCGCCCGGGACGGAAAGGGTATCTCGGGATCGGAATCTCTGAAGCTTGGCTGAACGAAATCTCCTTCTTTTAGGAGCAGGCTTGGATCTGGCTTTTCGTTCGAGATCGTCATCTTTGGCGATGATACCGCAACCGAACCACTTGCCACGCCCGCCGACGCTGAGACCAAACCCTCTTGAGCGAAGCCAAGAGCCGCAGTTGAGACACAAACGGCGACGAAAAATAGGAATGTTTTCTTCATAATGATGGATTGTACGTTTAGCCCTAGTGTTTTGTTTGGTACAGGGCCGCTAGCGCGGCGAAATAGCTCGTTGGCGTGGGGTTATGAAAAGGCATTCAGTGACAGATTGGTGAAGGCGTGTGGATCGGCAAAAGTGCTGAGTGCCAAACTAAAATACACATCCACCAAACGGTGCAGTGCCTGCAAGATCCGTAAACACTGTTCCGCTTTGTGGAACGACTCAAGCATAGAGGCCTGGCGCGTTCCACACAGTAAAACCTCCTTGAATTTCAGGGACTACCAGCTAGAACCAATGCCACTCCCGTGGAGGCCAGCTTCGACGAGTAACCGTTAACATCGACCACCGACAAAAACTCATGATTACCTCTATGCAATTGTTCATGCTACCGACTGAACTCTATCGAGTAGGATCGTCCAGCTCCCCTAAACTCGACCGTGTGCGAATCCCACGACATCGCTTTCACTAACACGTATCAGGAAAACGGCATGGTTTGGATTCGCGCAGGTTTACGGCGCATCTCTTTCCACGCTAAATGGAATCAAGGAAAGATGCAGTTCTTCGATCCGGAGGATATGGTTTGCAACTCCCCGCACCATCAACGTCCTTTTGGCCTCAGAATGAAAATGACCACAGTGACCACTACGTTATTCATCCGCTGCAAAATATGCCACTCGACGAATTCAAAGGCAAAGTGGCCGAGCTCGCAAAACAGGCGAAAGCCTTTATCAAAGTAAAAAGCCTCGCCCATGTATAAACCAGACCTCAACGAACAACAGACGCGCGTGCTCTTGGAAGGACTCTCCTGCATGGAGCTTCACCTTCAGGCATTGATTAAGAAAACAACCGATCAAGACGACCGCATCGACATCTCCAACGACCTCCTCTACGTCGCAAGCCTGCGCAAGCAGATGGAGACGGATGCTTCGAAGGTCTTTGGTCCTGGAGTTCTGGTCCAGCTTTATCCGAAGAGTGAATAAATGCATCACCCCTAAGCCATAAAACCTGAGCACGTCCGGGCTCTGTTTTATTTTTCATATGAACACACCCACACAGTTATTATCGATTCGTTTTGTAGGAGAATCACTAAACACCAGGGGCGTGCCTATTTACGATCTGGCACAATCATTGATTTCGATACAAAGAATCATACATAAATCATATTTGGCCACAGAAGGCCGTCTTTCAGACAGTCCGATGGCGACAAAGGCTGAACGAGAGAAACTTGCGCTACGCATTGGCGAACGCAAAAGAAACTCGGATGAATATGGCCTCATAGCGTTCTTAAGTGATCCATGAATCCAAGCGACCATGGCAGGAGTGGTCTCGTCACTCATTTCTGGACTTTTGCTTTATGCACAGCAACGCAGCCTTGCTACCCGAGAGAGTGAAACAGCTCCCCCGGTTATATTTAATGTCTCTATATACAACCAGGTGCTCGGCATAGCAAATCGCATTAATGGCATTGGCGGTGTAGAAAAAGTTGAGATATATGGCGTACGTGATGGAAAAATCGAAGTCGTAACGATCGATGAACAGACTCAAACATATATTCGCGGCCTAAAGAGCACTTATGTTCGCGGTGAAGGCGCGAACTCGAAGGAAAAGTAAAAGAACTAAATACAAATCATTTTATTGTCACCCTCACAGACGATGCTAGATCTGTCGATGTAAGCCTAACCCTGTAGAGTTTGAAAAGTGCGTTATGCGAGGTCACATTTCCGTGGGTTAAAGTACGTGGATTCCCTGTATACAGACTGGGAGTAGAGGGAGACGTATTTGAGCGTTTTGAAGGAAACAGTGTTTTGTCTATCGAGGAAGCGTATGTAGCAGAAGATACACCAGCTCCTGACATAGAATTATAGGTCAATGAAGGGTCCGGTTTTGCATTTTCACAGCACGGCGGTTGCGGAGCAACCGCCCTACCCTCGGATCGCGAGCCACTCGAACCCACGTTCACGGGACTGCGGGTACTACCTCCGGAATTAGCGTTTATTCGCGTTCATTAGCGGTTAAAGACGGTTTTGGTCGAATCGGACGGCCCGGCCCAAGGATCAGGAAGACATTCGGGTGCTGCGGGAGTTGCATCCCGGTGCGCCAGGTGTTTCTTGAAATAAACTCACTGCATGAATTCGCCTGACCAACAAAGTTTCGAGGACGCCGCGAGCGCCAGTCGCCGGGAAATGTTGAAGCTCACGCCCGGTCAGCGGATCTTGCGCGCGCTGGAGTTGCACGAACTGGGGGTGCGTTTGAAACAAGCCACAGCGCAGGCGCAGATGCGCAGCGAGCCGTTGTCGGTGGCGGAAGATTCGGCAAAGTACAAAGCGAAATCCTTCGGCGTTGAGCGTTAAACGTTCAGCGTTCGCACACGGGCTTGGCCGGGCGCGCATCACTTATGATCCCACGGCAGTTCGATCTTCAGGCGCGGGTGTTCCCAGACTTTGAAGAGGGTGAACATTTTACCGGGATTTAGTATACCGTTTGGATCTAACGCTTGTTTCACGGCGCGCATGGCTTTGATCTGCGCGGGCGAATGTTGCAGCGCGAGGAACGGCGTTTTCGCGAGGCCAATGCCGTGTTCGCCGGAGATGGCTCCACCGAGTTTGACCACGCCTGCCATGAGCTGGCCCACGGCTTTTTCGGCGCGGAGGTATTCTGCGCGGTTCTCGCGGTGATACATGATGTTCACGTGCAAGTTGCCATCGGCAAGATGGCCGAAGGTCGGAATCGGCAGGCGCGAGCTTTTGCGGAGTTTATCGAGAAAGACGGCGAACTTCTCGTAATTTTTCAGCGGGACGACGATGTCCTCGTTGAGCTTCGAGTCGCCGAGCGCGAACATGGCGGAAGAGCATTTGCGGCGCACGGTCCAGAGTTCTTCGGCCTCGGCGCGGTTGGCGGCTTCGCGATGCGCGGCGGCATACTGGGTGGCCCAGGCGAGCACGGCGGGCTTCAAGTCGGCGAGTTCGTTGGCGGTACCGGCTAGTTCGATCAGGATGACGGGGCGGCCGGCTTGTCCCTGGAAAACGGTTTGGCCGGTCTTGGCCTCGGCGCATTGCACGGCGTGGCGGTCGAGAAATTCGCAGATGGCGGGCTGCACGCGCTGGGCGAAGAGCGCGCGGATGGCCTTGAAGGCGGTGACTTCGTCGGCGAAGGCGGTAAGGAGCGTCCAGCGCGCGGGCGGGAGCGGTACGAGTTTGAGCACAGCTTCGGTGACGACACCGAGCATGCCTTCGCTACCAATCCAGAGATCGCGGAGGTTGAAGCCGGCGGAGAATTTCTTCGTGGCCCTGCCCCACTCCACGTATTCGCCGGTCGGGAGAAAGCCTTTGAGCGCGAGGACGAAATCGCGGGTCACGCCGTACTTGCCGCCGTGCATGCCGCCGGCGTTGCAGGCGATGTTGCCGCCGATGGTACAGTATTGTTTCGAAGCCGGATCCGCTGGATAGAACCAACCGGTGGCTTCGGCTGCGGCGTGGATGGCGGCGACGTTGGCACCGGCTTGCACGTGGGCCATGCCGGCTTCGGCATCGATGGAGATTTTATTCCACTTCGAAACATCGAGGACCCAACCACCGCGTATCGGCGAACCCGAACCAGTCAATGAGGTACCACCGCCGCGTACGGTGACAGGCACGCGGTATTTGTTGGCGAGCGCGAGCACAGCAGAGATGTCGGCGTTTTTCTTCGGCGAGATCACTGCCTCGGGTAGAAAGGAAAGTTTGCTGCCATCGAAGGAGGCGCGGAAAAGCGCGTCGGTGGACGTGGCGACACGGGCGCCAAGTTGGCGGCGGAGTTGAGCGGTGGCTTTGGCGAAGGGAGCGGGTTTTGCTTTCAATGAAGGCACAGGAGAAAGGAGCAGCTTATGCGGACGGCGTGAGTTGCAACATGCAAACGGCGGAAGACCGATACAGTTGTGCGTGTACTCGCGATGGTGTTCACGTCATTTAAGGACACGACGCCGTTTCTTCTTTCCATTGCAGGATGGACGACTAAGTTCGCCGTCCCTATTGTTTTTCCTCCCATACAATAAATCTATAACTTCACCACTATGAGTAACGGTCTGAATATCCGTCCGGATGGCGCTCTCGATTTCCTGTCGCTCGGCGCTCTCGTCCATCGCCTCGATCCAGGCATCATTCCTTTTCGCAAGGCGAACCACTGCGACATCCATGTCAGTGGCGGCGAGTTCAACGTCTCGGCCAACCTCTCCGACTGCTTCCGCCTCAACACGGGCGTGGCCTCCGCGATGGTTGACTATCCGATCGGCGATTTGATCGCGGAACGCGTGCGCGCGATGGGCGTGAAACCGTTCTACAAGAAATTCAAACACGACGGCGTGCGCGGCCCGAACATGGCCACGGTTTACTCCGATCGCGGTCAGGGCGTGCGCGCTCCGGTGGTGTTCTACAACCGTTCCAACGAAGCGGCCGCCCAGCTCAAGAAGGGCGACTTCGATTGGGCGCAGATTTTCGGTGCCGGTGTCCGCTGGTTCCATAGCGGCGGTATTTTCTCCGCGCTGTCCGAGACCACCGGCGAACTCATCGTCGAGGCCATGAAGGCCGCGAAAGCTGCGGGCGCAATTACGTCGTTCGATCTCAATTACCGCCAGAAACTCTGGGACATCTGGGGCGGCCAATCCAAGGCGCTCGATGTGCTCGGTCGCATCGTCGAACACGTCGATGTACTCGTCGGCAACGAAGAAGATCTCCAGAAGGGCCTCGGCATCGAGGGTCAAGACGTCGAGTCGAAGTCGAAGCTCGATCCGGCCGCGTTCTACGCGGTCATCGACAAGGCGGTGAAAAAATTCCCGAACGTGAAGGCCGTCGCCACGACGTTGCGCGAAGTTCACTCGACCAATCGTCACACCTGGGGCGCGGTTGCCTGGGTCGGTGGCAAAACCTACCAATCCCCAATGTGCGAGCTCGACGTGGTCGACCGCGTTGGCGGTGGTGATGGTTATGCAGCTGGTTTTATCTACGGCCTGCTGAGCGGCGCTTCCGAACAGGAAGCCGTCAACCTCGGCTGGGCGCACGGCGCGCTGCTCACGACCTTCCCCGGCGACACCACGATGGCGACGGTCGAACAAGTGAAAGCTTTCGCCAAGGGCGGCTCCGCCCGCATCCAGCGCTGACCCGAACCAGAGGTCAGAAGCCAGATGCCAGCCACCAGCATTTGAAAACAAACAAGACCGCGAGCTTCCACGCTACGCGGTCTTTCTTTTGCCCAGCTGGCTTCTTCGCTCAACTTGAACAAACTATTCGTCTGACCTCCGACTTCTGACTTCCGACCTCTAAGTCCCTCCTCCCATGCTTTACTTCGAACGCGGCTCCCCCACTGACACACTTTCCATCGACGACATGCGCGCTGGCCTCAACGCCGCCCTCGCCAAAATCGGCGTCCGCAAACGTGTACTCGTCATCCCGCCCGACTTCACGCGCTTCCACTCGCAGGCCGGCATGCTCACGCGCCTCGCCTACGACGCACTGGGCGCGAACCTCACCGATATTTTGCCCGCGCTCGGCACGCACTCGCCGATGACGTCGGAGCAGATTCACGAGATGTTTCCTGGCGTGCCCGAGTCGCTTTTCCGCGTACACAACTGGCGCACCGGCATCACGACGGTCGGCACCGTGCCCGCTGAATTCGTGAAGGAAGTTTCCGAAGGCGCGGTCGATTTCCCCTGGCCCGCGCAAGTGGCAAACCTACTCGCCACCGGCAAACACGACCTCGTGCTTTCCATCGGTCAAGTGGTTCCCCACGAAGTCATCGGCATGGCGAACTACAACAAAAACATCTTCGTCGGCACCGGCGGTCAGGAAGGCATCAACAAGAGCCATTTCGTCGGCGCCGCTTACGGCATGGAGCGCATGATGGGCCGGTCGAACACGCCCGTGCGCAAGATCCTCAACTACGCCGGCGAGAAGTTCACCAGCCACCTGCCCATCGTTTACGTTCACACCGTCGTCAGCCGCGGCGAGGACGGAAAACTTCATGTGCGCGGCCTCTTCATCGGCGACGATCATGAGGTATTCAACAAGGCAGCGAAACTTTCGCTAGAGGTAAATTTCCAGATGCTCGACGTGCAGCTAGACAAGGTCGTGGTCTACCTCGATCCGTCGGAATTCAAGAGCACCTGGTTGGGCAATAAAGCGGTTTACCGCACACGCATGGCGATGGCCGACAAGGGTGAGCTGATCATCCTCGCTCCCGGCTTGAAAGAGTTCGGCGAAGATCACGAAATCGACCGCCTCATTAGGAAGTACGGTTATTTCGGCACACCGAAGACACTCGCCAGCACCAAAGCGAACGAAGAGCTGCGCAACAACCTCAGTGCCGCCGCTCACCTGATCCACGGTTCAAGCGAAGGGCGTTTCGGGATCACGTACTGCCCCGGCCACCTGACACAGGCCGAGATCGAAGGCGTCGGTTTCAAATATGCCGACCTCAAGACCATGACTACGCGGTACAACCCCGAGACCCTCAAAGATGGCTGGAACACCCTGCCTGACGGCGAAAAGATTTATTTCATCTCGAATCCCGCTCTCGGCCTTTGGGCCTACCGTGGCCGCTTCGAAAACTAAGCCGATCAACGAGTTCTAATACCAGCGCCGTCCGTTTCTGGGCGGCGTTTGTTTATACCTAAAACCCAAGGCAGGAGAACCCGGGTGTTGATCGGGTAAGCTCCTCAACTGCTAGAGGATTGCGCCGATATTAGGTGGGAGTATTCTCGCTCAACTTCCTAGTTTATTCATCGTGTACTCATTCCGGTGCGCGTAGCACCGCCTCACTCCCCCTAAATGTCTGCCGCCGAAAAAAACCGCCGCATCCTCATCATCGATGATAATCATGCCATCCACGATGATTTCATCAGGATACTCCGGCCGCGCGACGAATCGCACAAAGGGCTCGAAGCACTCGAAACCGAACTCTTCGGCGAGCCCACGGGCGGAAAATCAGTTGAAGAGAATTTCTATCACCTCGATTCCGCCTATCAGGGAACGGAAGGTATCGAAAAAGTCACCAAGTCCCTCGCCGACGGTAAGCCCTATTCCATGGCCTTCGTCGATGTGCGCATGCCGCCAGGCATCGACGGTGTGGAAGCGCTGGAACAGATCTGGAAAATCGACCCCGACCTGCAGGCCGTGCTCTGCACCGCGTACTCCGATTACTCCTGGGAAGAGGTTATAAAACGCCTCGGCATGAGCGACCGCCTGCTCATCCTGAAAAAACCTTTCGACAACATCGAGGTGCGCCAGATGGCCAACACCCTCACAGAAAAATGGTCGCTGCTTCAGCAAACGCGCCTCCGCATGCAAAACCTCGAGCAGTCCGTGGCCACACGCACCTCCGAGCTCATGGAGACAAACCGGCGCCTCTCTTCCGAAATCATCGAAAGAACCAATATCGAGGTCGAACTCCTCAAAGCCAAGGAAGCCGCTGAAGGCGCCAACTACGCGAAAAGCATGTTCCTCGCGAACATGAGCCACGAAGTGCGCACCCCGCTGAACGGCATCATCGGCATGGGCGATCTGCTGCTCCAGACCGATCTCTCGAACCTCCAGCGCGATTTCGTCAAGACACTCTGCAACAGCGGCGAAGCCCTGCTCACCGTGGTCAACGAGATCCTCGATTTCTCTAAGATCGAGGCGGGCAAAGTCGTCCTCGAAAAAATAGATTTCACCCTCGCCGACGTCGTTAACACCGCGCTCGACCTCCAGGCTCAACCCGCCGCCACCAAGAAACTTGAGCTCGCCTGCCTCGTCGAGTCCGAGGTTCCGGCCCGCCTCCATGGCGACCCCACTCGCCTGCGCCAAATCCTGTTCAACCTCCTGGGCAACGCCGTGAAATTCACCGATCAGGGCGAAGTTTTTCTTCACATCTCGCTCGTGAAGTTCAGCGAGCACGATTACACCGTGCGTTTCGAGGTCTCCGACACCGGCATTGGTATCTCGCAAAAGGTTCAGGAAATTCTTTTCCAGCCCTTCACCCAAGGCGACAACTCCACCAGCCGTCGCTACGGCGGCACCGGCCTCGGACTCGCCATCTGCAAACGCCTCATCGAGATGATGGATGGCGAAGTCGGCGTTGTTGGCGAACCAGGTAAAGGAAGTAAATTCTGGTTCACCGCCCGCCTCGAACGCGCCCAGCCCGCCCCGCCCAGCACCGCGCCTTTCCCCATCCCCTTAAAACGCGCGCTGATCGTCGACGATAACGAAACCAACCGCAAAGTCCTCCATCACCAGCTCACTCATCGTCAGATCGCCCACGACTCCGTCGACAGTGGCCCCGCCGCCCTCTCCGCCCTCCGCCACGCCTACCTGGAAGACATGGCCTACGACCTCGTGCTACTCGATTATCACATGCCTGACATGGACGGCCTGGCTGTCGCCGCCGCCATCGCCGCTCTGCCCGAGATACCGCAGCCCAAGATGATTCTCATCACTTCGCTCGGCGACCAGCTCACTGCGGACCAACTCCGCAAATACCACCTCTCCGCCTGCCTGCTCAAGCCCGTCAAACCCGCCTCTCTCTTCCGGACCATCACCGACACGATGGCTCCCGGATCCCTCAAAGCCGAACTGGTAGAAACCGCCACGATTAACACCCGGTCCGACACCCCGGTGAGCATTCTCGTCGTCGACGACAACCCCATCAACCGCACCGTAACCGGCCACCAGCTCCAACGCCTCGGCTACACCGCCGACTTCGCCCATGACGGCAAGCTGGCCATCCAGGCGCTGGAACGTAAACCCTACGACATCGTTTTCATGGACGAACAGATGCCCGTGATGGACGGCATCGAGGCCACCAAAATCATTCGCCAGGCCCAAGCCTCCGGCGACACCCGCTTCTATCGTCACCTGCGTATCATCGCGCTAACCGCCAACGCCCTGCCCTCCGAACGTGAACGTTTGCTAGAGGCCGGCATGGATGACTACCTCTCAAAACCAGTTACCATCGCCGGCATCCGCGAAGCCCTTCATCGCAATATCGACGCCATCAATCACCCGAACCGTCCACCGCAACCATGAGCCTGCCCGTCATACCCCAAGCCCTCGCCCCCCATTCTACGCCGACATCTGCCTCCGGCTCCCCGATCCCCAATCTGGAAAACCTGCTGCTCAGCGCCTTCCTCGAAAACATCCCCGACAATATCTATTTCAAGGATCTGCAATCGCGCTTCATCACCGTCAGCAGCGCCATGGCGCGGCGACATCAAAAAAACGTCGGGGACTATATTGGCAAAACCGACTTCGATTTCTTCTCCGAAGAACACGCCCGCCACGCTTTCAACGATGAGCAGGCCATCATGCTCTCCGGCGAACCCCTCTTGGAAAAACTGGAAAAGGAAACCTGGCCCGACGGCAGCATCTCTTGGGTTGTCACCAACAAACTTCCCTGGCGTGACCAGCAAGGCAAAGTCATCGGCACCTTCGGCATGAGTCGCGATGTCACCAAGACCGTCGAAACCCAAAAAGCCCTCGAAGAATCCAACCGTCAGCTCATGGAAGCCACCCGACAGGCCGGCATGGCCGAGGTGGCCACCGGCGTCCTTCACAACGTCGGCAACGTCCTCACCAGCATTAACGTCACCGCCAATCTCATCTCCGACCGCTACCGCGATTCCAAAGTCACCAGCATTTTCAAAGTGTGCGGCCTCCTGCGCGAACACTCCGCCGACCTCGGAGGCTTCTTCACCAAAGATCCCCGCGCCGCCAAACTCCCCGGCTACCTCGAAGGCTTGGCCAACAATCTCGACAAGGAACGCGTCGATACAATGGGCGACCTCTCTACGCTCCTAAAAAGCATCGACCACATCAAAGACATCATCTGGATGCAGCAAAGCTACGCCTCTGTGGCCGGCCTGGTCGAACCACTCTCTCCCTCCGAAACGATCGAGGATGCGATCAAGCTCAGCAACAACGCCCTCCAGCGCCACAACGTCCACGTCGAAAAACAATTCGCCCCGACCCCTGCTGCCCGCGCCGAACGCCACAAGGTTCTCCAGATTCTGGTCAACCTCATCAGCAACGCGAAAAAGGCCATGGACTGCAAAGAACCCTCCCAGCGCCGGATGCTGCTGCGGGTTGAAAACGGCCCCGCCGAAAGTATCCTGATCAAAGTCGTCGACAACGGCATCGGCATCCCTCCGGAAAATCTCACGAAAATCTTCTCCCACGGCTTCACCACGCGCAAAGACGGCCACGGCTTCGGCCTCCACTCCAGCGCCCTCGCCGCCAAACAAATGGGCGGCGCGCTTCACGCCGCGAGCGATGGCGTCGGCCGTGGTGCGACCTTCACCCTCTCCCTTCCACGCTGGACTGATGCCAAACCCGGCACCACGCCCCCGATGAAATTGCCCGAAGACTGCTTCGGCACCGACGCACCCCGGCCCCCCGACCAAGTGTAAAACCAGGCCGGCAGCACTAAACCGTAACCACATAATAGATCCAGGACTTTCAGTGCAGAACGGCGTGCCGTGGTGGAGCCCGATGTCCCCATCGGGCTTGATCGGAGACGCTCTACAACCAGCCCGTTAGGGACAACGGGCTCCACCCGCTACAGCATGCTTACGGCCAAAAAAATCGGCCATCCAGGCTCGTCGCAGACTAAAGTCCTGATACGGACACCTGTCTAGGTCACCTATTGACTGCCCCGTCGGCTTTCGCTCCGATGGCGTTCCCTCTTTCCCACATCATGAGCCTGAAAATCAAATCCGCCAACGAATGTAAATTCGACCAGATCTCGCTCGGCGAGGTCATGCTCCGCCTCGATCCAGGCGAAGGCCGCGTACGCACCGCCCGTGAGTTCAAACTCTGGGAAGGCGGCGGCGAGTACAACACCTCGCGCGGTCTGCGCAAATGCTTCGGCCTACGCACCGCCGTCTGCACCGCTTTCGTCGATAACGAAGTCGGCCACCTCGTCGAAGACTTCATCATGCAGGGCGGCGTCGCCACCGACTTCATCAAGTGGCGCGAAGACGACGGCATCGGCCGCTCCGTCCGCAACGGTCTCAACTTCACCGAACGCGGCTTCGGCATCCGTGGCGCCGTCGGCGTTCCCGACCGCGGCAACACCGCTGCCTCGCAGCTCAAGCCCGGCGATTTCGATTGGGAAAATATTTTCGGCAAACAAGGCGTTCGCTGGCTCCACACTGGCGGCATCTTCGCCGCGCTCTCCGAGACGACCGCGCAGATCACGATCGAGGCCGTCAAGGCCGCCAACAAGTACGGCACGATCGTCAGCTACGACCTCAACTATCGACCATCGCTATGGAAATCCATCGGCGGCCTCAAGAAAGCCCAGGAGGTTAATCGCGAGATCGCGAAGTACGTCGACGTCATGATCGGCAACGAAGAAGATTTCACCGCCTCGCTCGGCTTCGAGGTCAAAGGCGTCGATCACAACATCTCCAAAATCGAAACTGATGCCTTCAAGGCCATGATCGAGACCGCCGTGAAGGAATTCCCGAACTTCAAAGTCGCCGCCACCACCCTCCGCCGCGTCATCACCGCGACGAAGAACGACTGGAGCGCGATCCTCTGGCACGACGGCAAGTTCCACGAGAGCCGCCAGTACCCGGAACTCGAAATTCTCGACCGCGTCGGCGGCGGTGACAGCTTTGCCTCCGGCGTTCAGTTCGGCTTCCTAACCTTCAACGACGCCCAGAAGGCTGTCGAATACGGCGCAGCCCACGGCGCCCTGGCCTCCACGACTCCTGGCGACACCTCGATGGCCACCCGCAAGGAAGTCGAAAAGACCATGGGTGGCGGCGGCGCCCGCGTCGTCCGCTAAGAAAAACAACCTGAAGGAAACGCCTCATTTTTCTTTCTCGTTCTCTTTATCCTTCTCTTTCTCCCCTCCACCCGGGCTTCATCGCCCGGGTTTTTTCGTGTCGGTGCATTAACCGTTAGGATGCGGACTTGTGTCTGCATTGGTTCCGGGCATTAATGACCACGTTCTTGTTTGGGATGCGTAACTACCCCATCAGTATTTTCCGGAGGAAGATTGGCCAAGCGATTTTCTTCGCGCTTCTGGTCCTACCCATTGGTTTGGCCGCGCAAACCACCACGCTGCGCCACGAACTTCCGCTCAATCAACGGCACCCTCTGCTCGTCGGCACTCCATCCGATAGCTTTCCCCACGCCTACACCGCTCCAGACGGACGTTGGACCGGTTTTTCCACCGATCTACTCGATGCCGTTGCCCGTATCATGCGACTCGACCTGCAGCGTGTTCAAGCCCCCGCCATCGAAATCCACCGTCGTTTTAACGCAGGTGAATTCGACCTGCTGCAAACCTACAGCCAAACCCCCACCCGAGATGAAATCACCGATTTTTCGGTGCCTTTCTTCACGCTCCAGGGCGCGATTTTCGTTCATAAAAAAAGCTCCATCACAAACACCGCAGCGCTCAACGGCTCGAAGTTCGCCATCATCGGACGCGGCAGCATTGGAGAACGCTTCTTGCGCGACAGTGGTGTGCGAGTCGATCCCGTCTACGTAAGTTCTGCAGAAGAAGCCCTGCGACTCGTTGAAAGCGGTTCATGTACCGGGACATTTGTTTCTCAACTCACCGCGCTCTCCGTCATAAAACGCCGCGCACTAACCAATGTCGCGATGCTCGGCGAACCGGTACCGGGCTACGACATCCGCCACTGCTTCGCCTTACATAAAGGCGACACCGAACTTCTCGCCCGCCTCAACGAAGGCCTTGCCATCCTCAACCGCACCGGCGAGTTCCAGACGATCTACAACCACTGGTTCGGTTCGCTCGAAACATCCACCGTATCCAAACGCCTCATGCTCCGCTACGGAGGCATCCTTTTGACGGTCCTCATCCTCGGCTTGCTCGGTGCGGCGACCTATCGGCGCACGCTTAAGAAAATGATCGCGGTGCAAACCGCCGAGCTCTCCGCCCAAAAAAATCTCCTGCAAACCCTCTACGACAACATCCCGATGGCTGTCTGTCTGCTCGAACGCACCCCAGACGGCTTCCGCATCATCTCCATTAACCAACAAGCCGAACCATGGATGGGCATCCCCGTTCGCCTCGCTGAAAAAAAGCTCCTCCACGAACTCACCAAGCCTACCGAATGGGTGCGGGAACTCGCCAGAATACTCTCCGCCCACACGGTGGAACGAAATCTCATCCGCGAAGAACGCCGACTCCTCTCATCCGCCAAACGCATCATCTTCACCCTTGTCCCGATGCAGACATCCGCCGAGGGAAACCCATCCCTCTGTGTGCTTGGCGAAGACATCACCGAACGTCGCAATCTCGACGACGAGGTCAGTCAATCCCGCCGCCTGCGCGCCATCGGTGAACTGGTCGGCGGCATCGCCCACGAGTTCAATAACCTTCTCACACCGATAACACTCAAGACCGGCGAAATCCAACTCGACTGGCCCAACGACACCCGCCTCCACGGCGAACTTCAACTCATCTCCGATTCCGCTCAACGCGCGGCCGAACTCACCCGCCGACTCCTCACCTTCGGTCGCAAAAACGAGAATCGCGTCGAGCAAATCTTCCTCGGCTCCATCGTCACCGCCTGCTTCTCCCTCCTAAAACTCACCGTCGATCGACGCATCGTCTGGGAAACCGCCATTCCCCCCAACCTACCGCCTCTCTATCTCAACCCCACCGACGTCAACCAGATCATCCTCAACCTCGTCATCAACGCCCGCGATACGCTGATGGAGAAACTCTCCCTCCGCCCCCTCGACGGCTGGACACCCACCATCCACGTTGAAGCATCTCTCCTCCCGGCAACATCGATGGAACGCCTCGAACCCTCCGTCCCGTCCCGACGTCAAATCCTCGGCTGGCAGCGTCTCACCGTCCGCGACAACGGCATGGGCATGACCAACGAAATCCGGGAGCGCATTTTCGAACCATTCTATACCACCAAAGTTGTCGGTCAGGGCACCGGCCTCGGCCTCGCGACCGTCTGGCACCTCGTCACCGAAATCAGCGGCCGCATAGAAGTCGAGTCAGTCGCCGGCCAGGGATCTACCTTCCACGTCTACCTTCCTTTGTTTGCCGGAACAACTTCAACCGATACACCCGCAACCGCCAAGGAGCGCCCTCCCGTCGGCAACAGCCGTATATTCCTCGCCGAGGACGAAGAAATGGTCGCCACTGCTGTCTCAGCCGCCCTCCGCCGCGCAGGTCATTCCCTCACCCTCGAAACCAACGGTGCCACCGCCTGGCTCCACCTACAGGACAAACTCGACGCCTACGACCTGCTCGTGCTCGACGTCAACATGCCCGGCCTCGACGGCATCGAACTCGCTCAACGCATCCGCGCCACCGGCCGCTACCGTGGCCGCATCATGATCACGAGTGGACGCCTCAGCTCCGACGACCTCCAGCAAATCGCAGAAGCCAAAATCGACCGCGTGCTCAACAAGCCCTTCCAAATCACCGAACTACTCGGTGCCGTCCACGATTGCCTCGCCGCGACCAACGGCCGCAGATAATCCCACGAGCATAGAGTGGCTTAAGTGATCATACAGCCGAAGCAAATACCCCAGCTTCTCGTCTTCTTTGCGGCTTGGCGCCTTTGCGTGAAACACTTCATCAAAGCTGCTACCTGAACTATTACACCGCTCTAATTTATTAACTCTGACTCTGCGCACTCGGCGATCTCTGCGGTTCAATTTCGGTGGCGTCACTTCCTCGCCTTCGAGCGACCGATAAACTCCGCGTGCAACGCCTTAAAACGCGCCCGGTCCGCCTTGAGCAAACAGTCGAGCGTATCCGGCAGATTCTGTTTAATTTCCACCCCATCGTGGAAAATCACCTCGGGCGCGAACGGACCGCCCGGTTGCGCCTGCACCGCCACTTGATCGGGCGAAATCGACTGACGCCCTAATACCGAACTAGTCGCCCAACCCACATCGGGGAAAACCACGAACGCCAGCTCCGAACACACGATCCGGCGATCGCTCTCCACGTCGAAATTGAAATCGTACGCCTTGCCGATCTGGGCAAAGGCACGCAACAACCCCGCACGAATGTCAGCAGGCGTCAGCGCCCGGCGGCGGATCACGAGCAGATCGTCGATGTTGAGGAACTGCTCCAGCGTGTTGATCTCCACCCCCGGCCGCAGCGCTTCGATGATGGCTGCACCAGCTCGAATGCGATCATGGTAAAGCCGAACTACTGGCTCGTCCCAAATGCCGAGAGCCTTCAACTCCTCCTCTGTGCCCACCCAGACCGCCACATGCCCATAGTGCCCGGGAATGGATTTATCCGTCAGTCGGAACGGCGTTTTCTCCAGCAACACATCGAGCGGCTTGAGCCGACTCCGCAATTCTCCCCGGTACTCCGACGGGAGCTCGCGCAAGTAGCCGCTCCGAGTTTGGATCAAGCCCATGGTGTTGCCCACGACCTGGCTGGTCGTGTTCATCACCGTCACGGTAAACTGTGAGAGCGTATCCGTCAGAAAAGTTATCCCCGCGTGCCCGCCGGTTAGCCATTCGTTGATCAGCCGCTCCGTCAGTTGTCGCGCAAAAAACTGGTAGCCCGAACTCTGGGTGATGACCTCGTCCAAAAACTGTTCATCCTCCGAGCACTCCGTCGCCCGACTACCCTCCGCGCGATACCACATGACCGCACGCGCCAGCCGCTGACGCCGCAACGGATTGATGAATTGGCGCACCGCCCCATCAAGCTCGCCGACCACCTCCGCGTGATCCGACTTCAGCAGTTTTCGCAACTTGCGCTCTTTAAAATACGGATCCACGCCCAAGGCATAATCGTCGAACTGCATCAACGCCGCCGCCAGCACCAGTTTCGTCTGCGTGCGCGCCAAAGGATCGACTGCCAGCTTCGGCCCCATCCGCCGCCACGCTTCGTTGCCCTGCAAATCGATCAACGCCTGCCAGCGCCGACTCAGGAAAACATAATCTTCGCCGCCCCGATAAAGCGTATTCAAATCGCCACTCGACAACACGCCGCCACGTAGCCGCGGTTCGGCCTGCGCTAGAAAAGTCCGCGCTCGCACCCGCCACGCCAGCGAACGCTCCACCAGAGAGCGAGCCACCACGATGTCGCTCTGCACCGCCTCCGCTCGCGGCGGCAAACCCGTACCCGCCTTCACCGCACAGAGGGACAAAGCCCAGCACGTCATAACCAGAACACAGAGAATTGAGCGGTGGAACATCGCACCAGCCGGGCGAAACCAGTCGCTCCGCGCAATGCAAATCTAAGTCCTAAGCCGGAACGATGCAGTTGAAGCATAATCTCCAGCGAGGAACGCTGTGCAGCAGGTGGAGCCCGATGTCCTCATCGGGCTTGATCGAAGCCGCTCCCAAACCAGCCCGTTAGGGACAACGGGCTCCACCTTCAACTGCATGGATACGGCTAAGAAATAGGGCTAGAGCAGGTAAATTAGAACTATAGACGATAAATCTTGAGGCTGCGTCCTTGAGCACAACCGGTTCGTTCCAGTGTTCCTGAGTTCCACATTCAATATCCTCTCCAGCTCCATAACGGCTACAGCTTAACTGAAACTGCTCGAGACGGAGAGGAGCGCGGGCAGAATTACAGATGGGCGGTGGATCGTCTTTTCAAACCAACGCGGCGCTTCCGCCTCACCCGGCTACCGGGTAACTGCCGAGCCATTTCACCATTGGGCAAAATTGTCGCAGCTCGGTGATCGCTTCACGCATCGGCGGGTCGTCGTGATGCCCAACCACATCGACAAAGAAATAGTAATCCCACGCCTTTCGCTTCGTCGGGCGCGATTCGATTTTCGACATGTTGATCCCGCGTGAGGCGAATGGTTGCAACATGCGCAACAACGAACCCGAGTGCGACGAACCTTCTTCGCCCAACGCGATCAACAGGCTGGTCATGTCGCGGCCGTTGCCGACGGAGCCTGACGGTGTTTTGCCGATCACCACGAAGCGCGTCGTGTTGTTGGATTTGTCCTGAATATTTTTCTCCACGATCGGCACGCCGTAGACGGTGGCGGCTAGTTCGTTTGCCACACCGGCCGCGCCTTCTTCGTCGCGGGCGATCTGTACGGCCCGAGCTGTGCTGGGTGCGTCGACCCATTGTGCGTGCGGCAGGTAGCGCTGGAGCCAGAGGCGGCACTGCGCGAGCGCGGTGTCCTTCGAATAAACCTTGGTGATTTTCTCCAACGGCGAACGCGAGATCAGGCAAAACGGAATTTCCAGATATAGCTGCGAGACGATCTTGAGTTCTGTCGAAACGAACTGATCCAGTGCATCGCGCACGGAGCCTTCAGTGGAGTTTTCGATCGGCACGATGCCGTAGTCACTTTCACCGCGGTCCACGGCGGTGAAAATATCTGCGAAGGTCGCGAGCGCGTGATAGCTCACGCTAGCGCCGAATTTTTTCATCGCCGCCTGATGGCTGTTCGTCGCCTCCGGCCCGAGGTAAGCGATCATGAGCGGCTTCTCCAGCGCGATCGCGGCCGACATAATTTCCCGGTAGATCGCCTGCAACGCGTCATTGCGAATCGGCCCCTGATTCAGGGCGGCAACTTTGCGCAACACCGCGTCTTCACGTTCGGCGACATAAATCTGGCCGCCCGTGCTGCGCTTGAGTTTGCCGATTTCGGCCGCGAGTGCGAGACGCTGGTTCAGCATCTCGACCATCTGCCGGTCGATCTGGTCAATTTGATTTCTGATGGGCTCGAGGTCCATGGGGTATCAAGCGGTTGGCTGATCGGTGGCGGGTGGTTCGTTATTCGTGGATGTCGCAGGAACATCTTCGGCGACCGGCACGGCGGCTGGGTCTTGATGTTCGACCAACACGGCTTCGCGATTCGGCGACTGGCCTTCGCCGTCTTCCAGCGGCAGCCCCATCTCGGCATCGGTCGGTGTGCGCGGGTTGATCGCGTTTTGCAGCCATTCGTCGATCTGGCGCGGTGAAAGCACGTCGGAGGCGGGCAGCTCGACGAGCGATTTCACGCCGACAAAGTCGAGGAACTTGTCCGTCGTGCCATATTGCAACGGACGTCCCGGCAGATCGGCGCGGCCTACGATATAAACGAGTTCGCGTTCGAGTAATTTATTGAGACCGGCCTCGGCCGATACGCCACGAATCGCCTCGATCTCGGTGCGCGTCACTGGTTGACGGTACGCCACGATTGCGAGCGTTTCTTGAGCGGACTGAGAAAGTTTAACCGGTGCCGGTTCATCGCGCAGGATGCGAATCCAGCGGGCGAAGCGCGGGTGCGTGACCAAGCGGTAACCGGTCGGTCCTTCGACCAAAAGATAAACATCGTCGCTCGCGCGCAGTTCGACGGCGATCGCATCCATCGCCTCGCGAATCTGGGTCGCGGTTACGAGCGAGGGCACGTCAGCGTAGATTTCGGCATCAGTCGGTGCCACCGGGGCTTCCGCCGACACCTCGGCGACTTCCGGCGTGCCCTCGGCGCTGACAACGGAGTTCGGCGCTGGCGATGCTTCAGCCGGAGCTCCGAATTCCGAGGTTGGGCTTCCGTCGGTCTCTGACTTCGGCTCGTCGGCCACGGGCGCTTCGCCTTCGACGACCACGGGCTGTTTCGACTGGTCGTGAAACCGTTCGAAGGACGCCTGCACGTCTTTAACGGAAAGCGGTTGGCTGGAGGAGAAAAGCAGTGCTTTGAGCACCTTCTGTAAATTGAATGCCATGCGAGGAACGCGCCCAGTGAATGCGACCGTCCTCCCGCGAAGCAATCCCGAAAACCGGCGGCATGCTCCACAAAATTTTCCGGAGAACAAAACCTCGCCACAACTCCACCCTTGCCCGACTGAGGCGACTTTGGTCTGCTGGGCGAGTTCATCCATGAGTAACACCGACCCGCTTCGCCCTCACTCATCGGTAGTCGTCGACGGCCATGACCGTGCTCCTGCGCGTTCCATGCTGCGTGCCGTCGGTTTTAAGGACGAAGATTTTAAGAAGCCGCAGATCGCAGTCGCGTCGTCCCCGAGTGACATGACGCCGTGCAACGTCCATCTGGGCGAACTCAGCACGCGCGCGCAAAAAGGTATCAACGACGCCGGCGGCAAAGCCGTTTACTTTAATACCATCACGGTCACCGACGGCATCAGCATGGGTACACAAGGCATGCGCTACAGCCTCGTTTCCCGCGACGTCATCGCCGACTCCATCGAGACTGCGGTCGCCGCCGAAGGTTTTGACGGACTCGTCGCGATCGGCGGCTGCGACAAAAACATGCCTGGTGCCATGATCGCCATCGCGCGGCTGAATCGCCCGGCCGTTTTTGTTTACGGCGGCACGATTCTTCCTGGGTTTCTGGCCACCGACTGCGACCACCAAAAGCCGATGGACATTGTTTCGGTTTTTGAAGCCGTGGGCAAACATGCCAAGGGCGAACTCGATGACGCCGGCCTAAAAGCGGTTGAGGAAACAGCGATTCCCGGACCGGGCTCGTGCGGTGGTATGTACACCGCCAATACCATGGCGAGCGCGATCGAAGTGCTCGGTATGAGTCTGCCCAACAGCAGCGCGCAACTCGCCGTCGGCGAGGAAAAACGCCTCGATTGCGAACGCGCCGGAGCCGCCGTCGTCGCCATGCTCAAGCAGGGCATCAAGCCCCGCGACATCCTCACGCGAAAAGCCTTCGAGAACGCGATCACGGTCTGCGTCGCCCTCGGCGGCTCGACTAATCTCATTCTCCACCTGCTCGCCATCGCCCACTCCGCCGAGGTCCCACTCACACTCGAAGATTTCAAAACCATCGGCGCACGCATTCCGCTCCTTGCCGATGTGAAACCGTTCGGCAAATACGGCATGGCTCATCTGATTCGCATCGGCGGCATTCGCCCGATGATGAAGCTGATGCTCGACCGAGGCCTCTTGCACGGCGACTGCCTTACGGTCACCGGCGAAACGATCGCCGAAACGCTGAAAAACGTTCAACCCTACCCGACGTATCCAGATCAGCAGGACATCATTCGCCCGTGGGATAAACCGATCAAAGCAGACTCCCACCTACGCGTTCTCCACGGCAATCTCGCCCCCGGCGGCGCAGTCGGAAAAATCACGGGCAAGGAAGGCCTCTATTTCAAAGGCACCGCAAAAGTTTACGAGGGCGAGGAGGACGCCTTGCAAGGCATCCTTCGTGGCGACGTCGTCAAAGGCGACGTGGTCGTGATTCGCAACGAAGGTCCAGTCGGCGGCCCCGGCATGCGCGAAATGCTTTCGCCCACCAGCGCCGTCGCCGGCCGCGGTTTGATCAAGGAAGTCGCACTCATCACCGATGGACGTTTCTCCGGCGGCAGCCACGGCTTCGACGTCGGCCACATCACACCAGAAGCCGCCAAAGGAGGCCCGATCGGCATCGTGCGCAACGGCGACATGATCGAAATCGACGCCATTAAAAACACGATCAGCCTCCTCATCCCCGACTCCGAATATACCGCCCGCCTGGCCGCCTACAAACCGCGTCCTCCGAAGGAAACCCGCGGCGTCCTTGCCAAATACGCCAAACTCGTCGCCACCGCCTCCGAAGGCGCCGTAACTGACAAATATCTCTAAAATTTAATCTGGAACTCAGGAACACTGGAAAAGACCTAAACCTATTTATTCAAATCATCATAAATATTCTGTGCGCGCAAAACGACCGGTCACTTCCGTTCCAGATTACCAGCCTTCCCGATTAAAAACCCTCCGTCTTTTCCGTTTCCTGACTTCCTGATTTCCCCATAAAAATTCCTCTCTTCCTACCATGACCTGGATACGCTTCAAAAAATACTTCTACCAAAACAGCGAGCTAGGCCTCGCTCTCGACATCAGCCGCATCCCCTTTCCGGATGATTTTCTCGCGTCGATGGAGCCTCGCATGCAAACGGCCTTTGCCGACATGGCTGCGCTCGAACGTGGCGCTATCGCCAATCCCGACGAGAAGCGCATGGTCGGTCACTACTGGTTGCGCTCGCCCTCCAGCGCACCGACGCCTGAATTACGCGCCGATATTTCCAACGCCCTCGCACAGGTTAAGGATTTCACCGATCGCGTGCACGCTGGCACGATTGCAGCCCCCAGCAGCAAGAAGTTCACGCAACTCCTTGTGATTGGCATCGGCGGTTCAGCTCTCGGCCCGCAGCTCGTCAACCACGCACTCGGTCAGCCCGGCCAGGACAAGATGACTGTTTCCTTCTTCGACAACACCGATCCAGACGGTATCGACTACGTCCTCGCCTCGCTCGCGGGCAAACTTCCCGAAACTCTCGCCATCGTTATTTCGAAATCCGGTGGCACCGTCGAAACGCGCAACGGCCAGGTTGAAGCCATCGCCGCCTTCAAGGCTGCCGGGCTCGACTACAAAAAGCATTTCGTCGCCGTCACTGGTGCCGGTTCGAAGCTCGAACAAACCGCGATCAAAGACGGCTGGCTCGCGCGTTTCCCGATGTGGGATTGGGTCGGCGGCCGCACCTCCGAACTCAGCGCCGTTGGCCTGTTGCCCGCCGCGCTGCAAGGCATCGACATCCAGGAATTCCTCGCTGGCGCCGCTGCGATGGACAACGTCACCCGCGATCCCGTCACCGCGAAAAACCCCGCTGCACTCCTCGCGCTCATGTGGTATTTCGCCACCGATGGCCGGGGCTCGAAGGACATGGTTGTCCTCCCGTACAAGGACCGCCTGCTGCTCTTCTCGCGTTACCTCCAGCAGCTGGTTATGGAATCGATCGGAAAGGAACTCGATCTCCAAGGTAAGGTCGTCAACCAAGGCATTTCCGTTTACGGCAACAAAGGATCGACCGACCAGCATGCCTACGTGCAACAGCTCCGCGAAGGCGTGAACAACTTCTTTGTCACCTTCATCGAAGTCCTCAAAGACCGCCCCGCTGCGACCTCGATGGAAGTCGATCCCGGCGTCACAACCGGCGACTACCTCCAAGGTTTCTACCTCGGCACACGCGATGCCCTGTCCGAGAAAAATCGCTCCTCGATCACGATCACCGTCAACGACGTTTCGCCCCGCACGCTCGGCATGCTGATCGGCCTCTACGAACGCGTTGTCGGACTCTACGCCGCTCTCATCGGCATCAACGCCTATCACCAGCCCGGCGTCGAAGCTGGCAAAAAAGCCGCCACCAGCGTGATCGCGTTGAAGTTGAAAATCTCCGCCGCGTTAAAAGCCGCTCCCGGCAAAGCCTTCACCTCCGAAGCCCTCGCGTCCCAGATCGGCGCGCCCGGCCAAACTGAACTTGTTTTCAAGATCCTCGAACACCTCGCCGCCAACGGCGGGACCAAGAAGACCGCGAAAACTCCCTGGTTCGAAAGCACCTACGCCGCCTAATCGAAATTCTTTCTCCTTCCTCTTTATCGTTCTCTTTCTCCTCCTCCGCACGTTTGCAGCTGCCCGGACCGGAGAAAGATAACAAGAAAAGAGAAAGAGAGAGAGCCGCTTACTGGCTGTTTTCCAAGGAACTCAGCCAAAACGAAACAGTCTTCTACTCATCCTTGCACTCACGCACACACGCCATTTATAGCTTCCATATGAAAACGCCGCACAAGGCCCTCCTCGCACTTCTCATCGCGACCTTCACCCTGCTCGCCACCGGCTGCACCACGAAAACGGCTGAAGACTCCTCCATGCCCTGGAGCCGTCCCTCCGGCTGGGAAGGCCAGATTCCTGGTATGACCTCAAGCACCGATACCAACACCAGCGGCACCCGCTAAAATCTTCGCAGTTCTCCTTTGCAAATCCGGCCCACTCGGCCGGATTTTTTTTGTGCCCGATAAAATTCAGTACACGGAAATATGCCATTTTACGTTGCGCATCAGCGTCACCCATTCGTTGTTCATTTTGACTTTCCGGAAAGCCTCAAGCAAATGTGAGCCAACGCCATGACGCACGCCGAAATCAAAAGCGCCCTGCTCACCTCCTACGAAACCGACGGAGGCATCAACCATTTCGACGGTATAAACCTCCCCGCTGAGGAATCGGTAAACCAGCTCGCGCGCGATTTCATGCACCTGCTCTTTCCTGGTTATTTTCAGGAAACTTGCCTGACCAAAAAAGAAGTTCCCGCGCTCGTGGACCGCCTGCTCCGCGACATCGAGACCCGCCTCGCCGCAGAACTCGAAAAATGCCTGCGCTTCAACCGCGACGCCGACCCCGCCAGCCGCGCCCGCGAGCTCACCACCTACGTCCTCGCCCAGCTGCCCGAACTCCGTCGTATCCTCCAGACCGACGTCGCCGCCGCCTATGAAGGCGACCCCGCCGCGCGCAGCGTCGAAGAAATCATTCTCTCCTACCCGTGCGTGCTCGTGATCTCGCTGCAACGCATCGCCCACGTCATGTACCGCCTCGGCGTGCCGCTGCTCCCGCGCATGCTCACTGAGTTTGCCCATGAACGCACCGGCGCCGACATCCATCCCGGAGCCGAGATCGGCACGCATTTCTTTGTCGATCATTGCACCGGCGTCGTCGTTGGCGAAACAGCCCGTATCGGCAATCACGTTAAGATTTACCAAGGTGTGACTCTGGGTGCGCGCTCCTTCGTCACCGACGAAAAAGGCCTCCCGGTCAAAGGCGTAAAGCGTCATCCAGAGCTCAAGGACAACGTGATCGTTTATCCAGGCGCGACCATTCTTGGCGGTGACACTATAGTCGGCGAAAACTCGATCGTCGGCTCCAACGTCTGGCTCATGCAGACGATGCCGCCGAACAGCATCGCCTATTACCAAGGCGACGCCGCCTCGATCATCCGTCCGCGCAAAAACAAAGAAGCCCTGCTCGAAGAACTGATCGATTGGGTGATTTGAGTCAGAAGCTGGACGACAATCCGCTTTACGCGGAGATTTGAGACGACGGTAAAGACTCTCGCCTTGGCGGTATTGAACGGAACGGTTGACAGCACGGAGTCCGCCGACTCTCGTCACCAACCATAGCTTATGCTCTGGCGGCTCACTCCAATCGAAAGCGTGGCAATACTGTTGGTGATAACGGTGGCGGGCGTTTTCATAATTCCGAAGATTCTCCGTATGCTCAAACTGTGTCTCTTCTCCCCCGTCAAAGGAATCGTCGTCCACAAAGGCCAGCCCGTCGTCGGCGCCGTCATCGAGCGCACGTGCGAATGGAATTGGGAAAAGTATGCGCCACGAACCGACCAAACCGTAACCGACAACAATGGCGAGTTCTCGCTGCCAGGGATCTATTCATGGATGGGCCAGGTGCAGTTGGTCCCCCATGAGCCGGTGATCCACCAGCACCTCGTCATAAAACACGAAGGCATGGACTACAATGCATGGTACCTCGTAAAGCATGAATACGGAGAGTTTGCCGAACTCAGCATGGCTTCCCTGCGTGGTGAACTGCCGGATTTGCTCGGCAAGCCCATTGATTTATACTGCGAACTCACTGTGGAGTCTAAAAACCACGGCGGTGTTTGGGGGTATGGGGGACTATCAGAATTGCGCCAGCCCCAATAGTTTTTGCCGGTAATCATTCAGACACCCCCAAAAAAACATGCGCATTTTCTCCCCGCAACTTGTCACGGACATTGCAAGAGGTGTCTATGATCTTGAAACAAAAAATATCAGCCAAGCCCTCAAAAGCGGCACCGTCCTCGGCTGCGAAGGCATGTTCAAAGTGAGCGACGATGCTCGCTTCATTGGCAAGACCGGCGGCCATCTCTACAATCGACTCAGCGGTTTCGGCTACATTGCCGAAGGCGAAGGCGCACGCCAGGGAGAGTTGCTCATCGCGATTCGCGGCACCAACCCATCGAGCACCCGAGACTGGCTCACCGATGCTCGCGCAGGGTTTTGCCGCGGTGACGCCGGCCAACCAGTCCACATCGGCTTTCAAAAAACCTGGGAATCGTTCTCCGGCGACATTCGTTCGTTCTTACAAGGTAAGAATCCCTCTCACATCCACTGTGTCGGCCACAGCCTCGGTGGAGCGTTGGCTACTCTCTGCGCCGATTATTGCGCTGCCAACCGAGTGGGCCGCGTCTCGCTTTACACCATCGGTTCTCCGCGCGTGGGCATGGAGGGGTTTGCCAACGCCCTCACCGAAAAGATCGGCGCAGAAAACATTTATCGCATCAGCCACGCTGCCGATCCCGTCACGACTGTGCCGATCTATCCGTTCTGCCACGTGCCGTATAAAACCCGTAACTATGTCGTTGGCGGGACCGGTTTGTACCTTAATCCCTTCGCTCATACGATGCCGAGCTATAACAAAGCTATTGGCCTGGCCTCTTGGTCCTGTCTGTTGGATCGTTCGCCCCAGATTCTTGTGGCTGACGAAGTTAATCGCTGGCTTGCCACCGTTGCCGCCGGTGGCGGTATCACCGCCTTCGCCGCCGATAGTCTGGCCATGATCGGCAAAGTGCTTGGTTGGATTCTGGAGCAGGAGTATCAGAATTGGGGCATCGACTGTGCCAATACTTACACCGCGCTCGACCATCTCGCGCACATGGTTGAACGCGGCGTCAAATTTACCAAGCAGACAGAGGAGCAGCTCAAGACCGTGATGAACGCCATCCTGCGCTTCATCGGGCGCAGCGCAGTGACGATCGCCGAGCTTACGTTGGCCTTTGTTCAGTGGGTGCTGGAGCTGTTCTATTCAACGATTCAAGCCATGGCCATCCAAGCACTGCGCGGAATGCGGCAGGAGTGATAACCGTTCTTTTAAAACGTAAAGTGAACCCTCCCCGGAGCAAGCTCCGGGGCATCTGTGTTTATCAGTGTACATCGGTGGCTACATTGCATGGATACGACCAAGCATTCCAGCCTTCAGCTTGACGTTATAACATCCGTAGCCACACTTGCCGTATGCACCTCGAACTCAAGCTCCGCAAAATCGGTAATTCCGTCGGCGTCGTTCTCCCCAAAGAAGCCTTGGCCAAGCTCGAGTCCAACGAAGGCGACACGCTGATCTTGAGCGATGCGCCGGGCGGCGGCTATCGTGTCACGCCCAACAAAAACGATTTTGCCGAACAGATGGCTGTGGCCGAGGACATCGCCAAACGCTATCGCAACACCTTGCGGGAACTCGCCAAATGAAGGCTCCCGTTTGGGTACGGCGCGATGTTGTGCTTGCCGTTCAGGAAATGCTGCTGGCCGAACACGGCGGCGCTGCGGGCATTCGTGACGAAGGCATGCTCGATTCCGCTCTAGGCCGCCCCGAAAACCTTTTCGCCTACGGCAAACCTTCCGTCTTCGAACTAGCCGCGGCCTACGCTTTCGGTCTCGCCAAAAACCATCCGTTTATCGACGGCAACAAGCGCATCGCCTTCGCGACTGGCATTATATTTCTGGAACTAAATGGTTATGTTTTCACCGCCACTGAAGTTGACGCCGTCCTAAAAACCCTCGCTCTCGCCGCCAGCGAAATAACCGAGTCCGCCTACGCAACTTGGATTCAGGCAAATTCTCGGCGTGCACCGCGCGCATAAACCGTTTCCCATCCCTTTCCCCGCAATGTCCCTCCCTCGCAACATCCTCATCGTCGGCTCCGGCGGACGCGAACACGCACTCGTTAAAGCCTGCCTGGCATCACCAGCCAAGCCACACATCATCGTCGCTCCGGGCAACGCCGGCATCGCTCAGGACGCTTATTGCGTCAGCGTCGCGGCTGACAACGTCGTCGGCCTCGTCGCGCTCGCCCAACGCGAGAAGGTTGATTTCGTGATCGTCGGCCCCGAAGTCCCGCTCTCCCTCGGCCTCGTCGATGAACTCATCAAGGCCAAAATCCCTGCCTACGGCCCGAAGGCCGATGGCGCCCGGTTAGAGGCGTCGAAGATTTTCACCAAACAGATTCTGCTCAAGTACAAGATCCCGACCGCGCCCGCCGGTTTCTTCAGCGAAGTCGCCCCCGCCCTCGCGTACCTGCGCACCCGCCCGATTCCGATCGTGGTCAAAGCCGATGGACTCGCCGCCGGCAAAGGCGTGATCGTCGCCCAAACCCTCGCCGAAGCCGAGGAAGCCGTGCGCTCCATGCTCGAAGGCGGCAAGTTCGGCGCGAGTGGAAAACAAATTCTGATCGAGGACTGTATGTACGGCGAAGAGACTTCCATCCTCGTCGTCACTTCCGGACGCGACTACGTCATTCTCCCCGTTTCACAGGATCACAAACGTATTGGCGACGGCGATACCGGCCCCAACACCGGCGGCATGGGCACCTACTCGCCCGCCGAGGTCGTCACGCCCGAACTACTCGCGCAGATCGACCGCGACATCGTCAAGCCCTCGGTTAACGCCATCGCCGACGAAGGCATTGATTTCCGTGGCACGCTCTTCATCGGCATCATGCTTACACCGCAAGGCCCGAGCGTTTTGGAGTATAACACCCGGTTCGGCGATCCCGAGACTCAGGTCGTGCTCCCGCGCATCGAGAATGACTTTCTCGCCCTCCTCTGGGCCGCAGCGCGCGGCGAACTGGCCGGCACCAAGCTCA
The DNA here is from genome assembly GCA_016721945.1 of Verrucomicrobiota bacterium. Lineage (GTDB taxonomy): Bacteria > Verrucomicrobiota > Verrucomicrobiia > Opitutales > Opitutaceae > JADKHC01. Next base: position 59,951 of record JADKHC010000011.1, read on the forward strand.
CGATCAAACCCGACGCCGCCATCTGTGTCGTCATCGCCGCCAAGGGTTACCCAGATAGTTTCAAGAAAGGCGATCCCATCGTCTTCCCGTCCACGCTACCCGAACAAACCGCCATCCTCCACGCCGGAACCGCACGAGACGCCGACGGTCAGGTCGTCACGAACGGCGGCCGCGTCCTCGGCATCACTTCGCTCGCGCCCACGCTGACCGAAGCCGCCCGCCGCGCCTATGCCGCGTGCGAGACGATCCAGTGCGAAAGTAAATACTACCGTCACGACATCGGCGCCAAACAACTCAACCGTAAATGAGAACCCAGCCCTCTTTCTTCTTTCTCGTTATCGTTCTCTTTCTCTCCGTCACCCCCGGCCTCCAAGCCGCGATCGAAAAAGAACTCGGCAACTCCCTCGCTTACTATCGCGTCACCGACCCTGAAGCCGACCGGACGCCCGTCCTCGATGCCATCGCCCTTCGCCCGGCACTCGTCCTCGATCTACGCTCTTTGTCGGTTAGCCATGGTTTCGTCGACGCCCTGCAAATCGCGCTCGCGCGGACGCCTCCACCGCATGCCGTGCGCATCGTCTTGCTCAACGCCACCACTTCGCCCGTGCTCGTCGCCGCGCTCGGCCAGGAACTCCCCTCCGTCATCACCCTCGGCCCGCGCTCGCCTTCGCTCAGCCTCGACATCGCCGTCGCGATCAGCAACGAGGACGACCTTCGTGCTTTCAACGCGCTCGCGACCGGCACGCCGGTGGATAAACTCATCAACGACAGCCGTGAAAAGCGCCGCTACGACGAAGCCAAGCTCGTACAAGACCACGCCAACGGCGTCACTGCGCCCGATTCCGTTCTGCCCGCCGAAGCTGAAGATGACACCGTAAAAACCGAACCAACTCCCTCCAAAAAAAGTCCTGAAGCGGGAAAAAAGGCCGAGCCGCCGCCCATAATCGACCTTGTATTGGAACGCGCCGTACAACTCCATCGTTCACTCCTCGCCCTAAAAAAACTCTAACCAAGTCCGGCCAGTCACAGTCAGGCTTTGCCTTTCCAGAAAAACTGTGTCCATTGGCCCTCGCCTCCGCATGGCTCAACTGGGACATATCCTCACCGTTTGCACCGCCAATATCTGCCGCAGCCCGATGGCAGAGGTTTTGCTTCAGCATGCGCTGCGAGCCCAACCCGAACCGCTTAAATCCCTAAAAGTGCTCTCCGCCGGTGTCGCCGCACACCCAGGAGACAAAGTCTCGGAAAATTCGGTACTCGCGCTCAAAAAAGTCGGCCTCGACCTCACCGGTCACAAAGCGCAACCGCTCTCCGATCGGCTCGTGTACGACGCACTCGCGATCTTTTGCATGACCGAGTCGCACCGCTCGATGATCGAGCTCTCCTTCGATCCGCCACCGGGAAACATCTATCTCTTCCGCGAATTCATGCCACCACCCGCCGCTCACGAAATCGGCGATCCCTACGGCGGCTCGCTCAAACACTACGAAGCTTGTCGGGACGAAATGGTTGAAGCGATTCCCTCGCTCGTGGAATTTATTAAGAGCCTCGCTGCTTCCGTGCCACCGGCGGGGAAGTAATCGCGTCAAGGTGTTGTGTGCCAGGCACGACAGTTGCCACTCAATCTTAGCCGGATCCATGCAGTTGAAGGTGGAGCCCGTTGTCCCTAACGGGCTGGCTTGAGAGCGTCTTCGATCAAGCCCGATGGGACATCGGGCTCCACCTTCTGCACATCACTCTACGCTGGAGACTATGCTTCAACTGAATCATTACGGCTTAGAAGCTATCCACCGATGAAAACTCAACGTTTCCTCCGACCTGTACTCTCCTGTGTGTTCGCTACCTTGCTCCCCCTAAGCTTGGCCACATCGGCCGTCAAAGCCGCGCCCGCCGTTCCCTCTGCGCCGTGGTTATTGAGTCCGGAGGAGCGCCACCGTCGGGAGGAAATCGCCGCCGCCGACCGCAAGCGAATGATGGAAATCCTGGGCGTGACCGAGGCAAAGAATCTACCTCCGGAAGAGTCCGATCCGAAGCGCCCAACCGGCACGGTACGCCCGCCGAACAACCCACATGGCTGGACCGACGCCGCGGGTAACTTTGTGGTGCGCTCGAGCTGGGGCAACTGGATCAACTACGATCTCGCCAAAACCGACGTCGGCCCACTGCCGAATCCACTGGTGTTGAAAAATGGTAAGCCAGTTACCACCGCCACGACTTGGTGGCAGGAGCGCCGCCCAGAAATCGTCGAAGATTTCGCCCGGGAAATCTACGGCCGTATTCCGGCAAACACGCCGAAGATAACGTGGGAGATCCTCGAAACAGACCCCCATGCACTCGATGGACGCGCAACCCTCAAGCGGATCGTCGGGCACATCGACAATTCGCGCCATCCAACCGCGACTCCGAGTATTCAGATCACATTACACCTGCCCGCCAATGCCACCGGCCCAGTACCTGTTTTAGTCGCTATTGGCGGGTTCGGTCCGCCACCCGGATTCCCCGTGCCTAAAGGTCCGACCGCGCTGGACCTTGTGCTCGCTCACGGTTGGGGCTATGCGACGTTTGCGCCTTACGCCGTGCAGTCCGACAGCGGCGCTGGCCTGACCGAAGGCATCATAGGTCTTGTCAACGAAGGTCAACCACGCAAACCCGACGACTGGGGTGCGCTCGCCGCGTGGTCCTGGGGCCTGAGCCGCGTGATCGATTACCTAGAAACCGAACCAGCCGTTGACGCCAAACGCCTCGGTGTGCAAGGCCACTCGCGCTTCGGAAAGACCGCACTGGTCGCCGCCGCGCTCGATCCGCGCTGGGCGATCGCCTATGCCAGCTGTTCCGGCGAAGGCGGTGCCAAACTCCATCGCCACAACTACGGCGAGTCAGTCGACATCGTGGCCTGGACTGGCGAATACCATTGGATGGCGGGCAACTTTCTCAAATACGGCGGCCGCTGGAACGACCTTCCCGTTGACCAGCACGAACTCATCGCGCTCGTCGCACCGCGACCGATCTTCGTAACCGGCGGCACGCAGGATCTCTGGCCCGATCCAGTCGGCATGTTCCAAGCCTGCGTCGCAGCTGGACCTGTCTACCGGTTGCTCGGACGAGCCGACCTCGGCACCACCGAAATGCCCGAACCCGACCGTGAGCTAATTAGCGGCGACATCGGTTTCCGCCTGCACACCGGCGGCCACACCGACCTCCCCGACTGGCCCGCCTTCCTCCAATTCGCAGACAAGTATTTTGGATCGCAAACCCATACGTGACATGAAATCCAACCGCAGCGACATTCTCGACTGGGTCGACCAAGGCCGTATCCCTAACGACAAACTGCGCGATGCGCTCTCTGTCGCCGAGGTGTTGCCTCAGGCGGACGACTGGCGGCGCTTCCTGGACAGGATGTTTCTCTTCATGGGCGTCGTGCTACTCGCCGCAGGAGTGATTTTCTTTTTCGCCTTCAACTGGCAAGGGCTCGGGCGCTTTGCCAAGTTTGCCTTGGCGGAAGTTCCGATCATCGCCGCGCTCGCGGTTGTCTGGCGACTTGGCGTCGACAGCATCGCCGGCAAAGCAACCCTGCTCTTCGTTTCGTTGCTCACCGGCGCACTACTGGCGCTCGTCGGACAGACTTATCAAACAGGCGCAGACACCGTCGAACTTTTCGCCGTGTGGGCAGTGGCTATTCTCCCGTGGGTTCTGGTGGCACGTTTCCCCGCGCTGTGGATTGTCTGGCTCGCGCTAGTCAACGTTGCGGCGTCGCTCGCCTTGATGACATTCCGTAACCGGTGGAGCATCGTATATACGCCCGATAAACTGATGTGGGTGTTGTTCGAACTGAACACTGTAGCACTTATCATCTGGGAGTGCCTTGCTGTTGCCGGTTTAAAATGGTTACGTGAACGCTGGTCGGTCCGCATCATTGCCACGGCAAGCGGTGGCCTGATCACGGCACTCGCGTTCGAAGACATCGTCGACGGGCGTTACACCAGCCACTGGGGCTGGCCGCTGTGGCTGGGCTGGATCTTTGCGGCCTATTTTGCCTATAGACACTGGATTAGGGATGTCTACGTCCTCGCCGTGGGCGTACTCTCGGTCATCGTGATAATCGCCACCTTGATCGTCAACTCCATGGGCAGCGCGGACGCCGGGTTATTCCTGCTCGTCGGCCTGTTAATCATCGGTTTGTCGGCGGCAGGTGGTTATTGGTTGAAGCAAGTGGCGAAGGAGGAAGAATCATGAGCGCGATAAAACGAGGCGACCTCTGGCTGCGGCTCCGAGACCACGGACTGGTCGAAGGCGACATGCCCGAAGCGGGCGATGCCGGTGCGCCTTGGTTCGTGCGCGTGATGCTCGGCATCGCGGGATGGATTGGCGCGATGTTCCTGCTGGGCTTCGTCGGCGTGGGATTCTCCTTCGTATTTAAGAGTTCCGTCGCGACATTCGTGGTTGGCATCGGTGCCTGCATCGCCGCAGTGGCGATCTTTCGCGCGGCACCGAAAAACGATTTTGTTGGCCAGTTCGGCCTCGCAGTGAGCCTTGCCGGGCAGGTGATGATGGCGTTTGGCGTTGGGCAATGGTTAGATGACTCCCTCTTCGGCACCGCCCTGTACATCGCGCTGCAACAGACACTGCTCTTCATCTTGATGCCGAATTTCGTGCACCGACTGTGGGCTTCCTGGACCGGCGCGCTGGCGGCGGCCGTCGCATTGATGGATGCGGGGCTTTTCGGATTTACGCCCGCAATCACCACAGGCGCATTTGCTTGCGTGGCGTTGGCTGAGTTCAAACTGGCTCGCCATGGCACTTTGCTACGCGCAGGCATCTACGGTCTTGCGCTGGCCGCAGTTCAAACTGCGGTGATGCATGACCACAGTGTGGCCAATTTAATTCTCGAGCACAATCGCCATGGTCTGGTGCTCGGCGCGACCGGCATCTGGTTAGGCCGCCTCGCCTCGCTCGCAGTTTTTCTCTGGGTGGTGACGGCCCTGTTGAAACGAGATAATTTGTCGCTATCGTCTGGATCGGGTCGCCTCGCCGTAATCGGCGCGCTGGTCCTCGGTCTGGTGTCGATCAAGGCGCCAGGCGTAGGACCGGCCGCCGCAATCCTGATCATTGGTTACGCCAACGCCGACCGTGTGTTGGTGGGACTCGGCATCTTCGCCCTGCTGGGATATCTCTCACATTATTATTACTCGATGCAAACGACGCTTCTGGAAAAATCCGGGCTGCTCATCGCGTTCGGAATCGTCCTTCTCTTGGCGCGCTTGGGCCTGCGCTACGGATGGCAAAACCGCCAAACTGAAAACACGGAGACTAACCATGCGTAAGATAATCGCTGTGGCCGCTGGGCTACTCATGCTTCTCGCGGTAAATTGGAGCATCCTCGGACGCGAAGCGTTGCTCAAAAACGGCCAGGTCGTGCTGCTCGATCTCGCGCCGGTAGATCCGCGTTCCCTGATGCAGGGCGATTACATGGCACTGCGTTTCAAGGTCGCAGACCAATTATTCGGACGCGGCGTAACCCCGAAAGAAACCGAAGACGGCCGCATCATAGTGAAACTCGATGAACACGGTGTTGGTAATTTTGTGCGCCGCGACGACGGTAAGCCATTAGGCGCAGGTGAAGTCGCACTGCGTTACCGGATTCGGAACAGTCAGGTCAAATTTGCGACGAACGGATTCTTTTTTCAGGAAGGTCACGCGAGCGATTACCAACACGCCCGCTATGGTGAGTTTCGCGTCGCACCCTCGGGCGATTTACTCCTCACGCACCTGCGCGGCGAAAAACTCGAACGCCTCGGCAAGCCTGAACACTGAGCGTCCGATCCGCCGCCCGTTTATGTCTACCCGCAGGTTTTCAGCCTGCGGACTGCTGGCTTGCTGTGCGAAGAAAATACCGACACCAAAGAAGGCGGCGACAACCACTGCCTAGCGCAGCCTAAACCACCATGAGCGACATAACCTCCACAAAAGCCAAACCTGCCACCGCACCCTTGTTTGACTGGCTGACGGAACGCGCCACCGGTGTGCTCCTGCATCCCACCAGTTTCCCCGGTGCCTACGGCATCGGAACCCTCGACGGTGCGGTCGACGCATGGCTGGCGTTTTTGCAGTCGGCCGGATTCCGCTACTGGCAGGTTTGCCCCCTCGGGCCCACCGGCTACGGTGACTCGCCTTATCAGTGCTTTTCGTCCTTTGCCGGTAATCCCTATCTGATCGACCTCGAAGCGCTCAAAGTGCACGGCTTCCTAAGCGATGCCGACCTCGCCCCTCTGCGCGTTCTTCCTCACGACCATGTCGATTTCGGTTGGTTGTACGTCACCAAATGGCCTGCGCTTTTCAAAGCCTGCGAAAACGCCCTCAAGTCCGGTGCCGCTCGCCCCTATGGCGATTACGACGCGTTTAAGCGTAAACACGCCGACTGGCTCGCGTCCTACGCACTTTTCATGGCGTTAAAAGACCAACACCAAGGCCAGCCTTGGTGGTTGTGGCCGGCGGAGCTTCGGTTCTTTTCACTCGCGCAAAAATCCGCCCTGCCCGACAGCGTCCTCAAGAGCGCCGAAGCGTATTCATTTATCCAGTACCTCTTCTTCGGCCAGTGGAGCGAGGTCCGCGCGAAGGCAAAAAAACGTGGCATCGAGATCATCGGCGACGCGCCCATTTTCGTCGCCCTCGACAGTGCCGATGCCTGGGCAAATCCTCAACTCTTCCAGCTCGACCAAACCACGGGACGCCCGCTGGTTGTCGCGGGTGTGCCACCGGATTATTTTTCCGCCGACGGACAACTCTGGGGCAATCCGCTCTACAACTGGCCCGTGCATGCCGCCGATGGCTACGCCTGGTGGTTAAGCCGCCTCCGCGCCAATTTCGAACTCTGCGATGTGCTCCGCATCGATCACTTTCGCGCTTTCGACACTTACTGGTCCATTCCCGCAGACGCCCAAAACGCCCGCACCGGCATTTGGAAACAAGGTCCAGGTCTCGTCTTTTTCGAGGCTGTCAAAGCCGCCATGCCGGACGCGCGCCTCATCGCCGAAGACCTTGGCGATCTCAAACCCTCCGTGCTCGAACTTCGCGACGCCACCGGGCTGCCCGGCATGGCGATTCTCCAATTTGCCTACGGTGGCAAGGCCGACAATCTCTACCTCCCGCACAATCACCGCTCCAACAGCGTCGTGTATCCAGGAACTCACGACAACGACACTGCCCTCGGCTGGTATCGGGTCGCGCCTGAGATCGTTCGCGATCATGTTCGCCGTTATCTGCGGATCAGCGGCAACGAAATTGGCTGGGACTTTATCCGCGCCGCCTACCAGTCTGTCGCCAATCTCGCGATCATCCCGTTGCAGGATTTATTCTGCCACGCATCCGAAGGCCGTTTCAACATTCCCGGACAGCCCGCGGGCAACTGGCAGTGGCGCTACCGCCCCGAGCAGTTGGCCAAAATCTACCTCGATAGCAGCACCTATCTGCACGATCTGGGCCTACTCTACGGACGCATCGCCCCCGAAAAAGACGACAACGCAAAAACTTGAGCCCGGTCAACGCACCGCGCCGTTTTTTGGGCTACGTTGGAGCATGGCTGAACAACCACTTTTCCAAAGCACCCAAACCGCCCGCGCCGCCCTCGCCACTGAGACGGTTTTCGCCGACAACGGCGTGGTAAGCCGCACGCTCTTCGCCACGTCCACCACCCGTGTGGTGCTTTTTGCTTTTGCCGAAGGCCAGACTTTATCCGAGCACAGCACGCCGCGTGACGTGCTTGTCCATGTCCTCAGCGGACGCTGCGAATTCACCGTCAACGGCCAGCCACACATCCTTGCGGCAGGTGATCTTCTACATCTTCCCCCGGGCGCAGCGCATGCCGTGAACGCTCTCGAAAAATTCTCCATGTTGCTGACCTTGTCGAAAGTCGAACCTACCGCCACAGGTAAACCATGAGTGCCAAAAAATTTCGCACGCTCGATGTCCGGCCGACGCTCAAGCGCGGCGGCGAACCTTTTTCGGTCATCAACAAAGAAGTCGCCTCGCTCAAGCCCGACGAAGGGTTGATTCTGATCACGCCCTTTCTGCCCTCGCCGCTCATCGAGCATTTGAAAGGTGCCGGCTTTGAAGCGCGGCCACAAAGCCAAGCTGATGGTTCGTGGCAGACTATCTTCACCCGCGCGTGAGCCCGAAACACGTCGCATGCTCGCCAACATTCTCGCTTCATGACGCCCACCTTTATCAGCAAGATGGATCTGCGTGGCCTGGAACCACCTGATCCGATGACGCGCGTTCTTGAAGCCATTGGCTCCGCGCCCGCCGGCATCATTATCGAGGCCATATTGGAACGCCGGCCAATGTTTCTCCTCGATGAACTCGGTCGACGTGGGCAAAAGTTTTCTTGCGCGCCTACTACCGATGGCTGTTGGTTAATTACGATTCCGATTTCAGACCCGATGGTCACGCGATCGACTGAGACATGAACAAGTCATCGCCTGCGCCGAGCCAGCTCTGGATCGCTCTCCCGTTTTTCATCTTCGGCTTTCTCCATCTCGCGGCTGCCCTGGTCTGGCTGGTTCTTGAACCGACCTTGCTCACCGGTGCCTTTTACCGTCCTGCGGTCATTGCTTTTTCGCATGTCATCGGCCTGGGTTTTCTCATGTCGCTAGTCGCTGGTTCTAGTTACCAGTTGCTGCCCGTAGCCTTCGAAAATCCGCTTTTCAATCGCACGATGGCCAGAATCCATCTCGGACTTCACTTCGCCGGTGTGCCTACGATGGTGTATGGATTCGTTCAATGGCAGATGCCTGTCGTCGCGGTCGGCGGCACTGCGGTACTCATCGGCTTCGGACTCTACATCGCCAATGTAACCATCACCGCACTACGCCCGCTCCGCCGCACACCCACCACGGTCGGCGTGCTTGTTTCCCTTGTGGCACTCGGTGCAGCGCTCAGCGTCGCGATTTGGATTCTCAGCGCGAAACTCGGCTTCGTGCGCGTGCATGACCCACTGACGCTGCTCGGCGCACACACTTACTTGATCGTGATCGGGTTCTTTCTGCTCTTTCTGGCCTCGGTCTCGTACACGCTGCTCCCGATGTTTCTGCTCGTACCATTGCCAAGCACACGGCGCGCAATGGGCTCGGTCCAATATCTCGCGTTCGGCATTGCCCTATTTATTCCAGGTCAACTCATCGCGCCTGCATTGCTCCCGCTTGCGGCGCTGTCCGCCTGTTTAGGACTGGGATTATACGCAGTCGAAAACATAGCTGCTATCAGGCGCAGTCCGCGCCGTCTCGATGGAGCACTGCGGCTTTATGCGGCCAACCTCGGTTTTCTCTTACCGATAATGCTTGGTTTGATAATTCGCGCACTGCAACTCGCCGGACATGTCCCGACGTTCGCTCTGAACCTCGACACGCTCGTCTTCAGCCTCGCGGTTTTCGGTACGCTCAGCTGCGCCATCCTCGGCATGGGTGCAAAAATCGTCCCCTTCCTCGTCTGGCAACATCGCTATGCACCGCAGCTCGGCCGCGCGCTCGTGCCAAAACTAGCCGATCTCGTCCACCCCCGACTGCTTAACACGCTCGCGTGGACCGTGCCGATTTCCGCGCTCGCGCTCGCATTCGGCGTGACCACGAAAGCCGATCTCATCGTGCGACTCGGCGCCCTGCTCTTCTGCGCCTCAGTCGTCGCCTTTCAATTCAATCTATTTCGCGCGTTGTCCCATCTCTGGCGTTCCGCAGCCAAACCGTTTCCTCCGATCGCTCCCCGCACCGCCCTTAAGTTATGAGTGAACCACCTCTCGACGACTCAGCTATATTCGAACGCCTCCGCCTGCTCGACGACCCCGAAATAGGGCTGAATATTGTCGATCTCGGAATGGTTAGTTCGATTGAACATGACACGGCCGGAAATGTCCGCGTAGTCATCACACCGACCAGCCCGAACTGCCCGATGCACGATCAGATTGTGGAAGGCGCACGCCTGATGGTGGAAAGCATTCCCGGCGTAAAAACTGCCGACATCACCATGTCTTTCGATCCGCCGTGGACACCAGATTTGATTACACCTGCAGGCCGCGAATTTCTCGAAAATCGCTCCTGACTTTAGTGAGCCGCACTCGCTAAAGACGGCGGCCTATGTATTCGTATCTGCCTCCCTCCATGCCTGTCGCCAATAATGCCCTCACTCGCGTCGCCCTGGCTGAAACTTTCCGCAGCAGTCAGCTCTTCTGTGGCTTACCTCAGGCTGATTTGGAGACAATCGCTGGTTTTTCCCAGCTCGTGCGAGTTAGCAAAGGCGCCTACTTATTTCGTGAGGGAGAGATCGCGCTCGGCTTTTACATCGTGCAGACCGGAGCAATCAACGTACACCGGGTGAGCGCCTCCGGCAAAGAACAGCTGATCCACGTTTTTCGCGCAGGCGAGACGTTTGCCGAGGCCGCGCTGGCGATGGCAACGGGTTACCCGGCCGACGCGCGTGCCGTGGAAAACTCCTCAGTCATCCTTGTCCCTAAGCTGAAGTTCGTCGAATTATTGCGCCGTCGGCCCGAGCTTTCGCTGCGCATGCTGGCCTCGATGAGTACACATCTGCGCGTGCTGGTCGGGCTGCTCGAGGATCTGCAACTCAAGGATGTGGAAACGCGCCTCGCGAACTGGTTACTGCAACGCTGCGCCGAAGGGAAAAACGGTTGCGTGATCAAACTGCAAACGACCAAGCGCGTCCTCGCCGCGGAAATGGGAACCACCAGCGAAACGCTTTCGCGGACTTTTGCAAAATTTCGCGACGCCAACTGGATCACCGTGAAGGCCCGAGAGATTTCAATCACCTCACGAATCGGGCTCGAAAATCTGCTGCAAAAAAACCTTGGTGGTTAAACCAGCACTCTGTGCCAGACGCGACAACGTCTCGCGAAAAACGTTTTCCCAACTCGACAAGGACAGCTCAAATCAGTGCGGCCTTAAGCGCGCGCTGTAGCGTGGCGATATCGAATGGTTTTTGAATAAAGGCCGCCAGTCCTTTGCCGGAAAAGCGCGCCGTAGCCTCCTGCTCGCTGTAACCGCTCATCAGGACGACCGGCACGGTGTGATTAAGACTGCGCATTTCAGCGAACACCTGAGCGCCATCCAGTTTCGGCATCGTGAGGTCGAGCAAAACCATCGAAAACCGCTTTGGGTCCTGCATGAACTGCTGTACAGCCTGCTGCCCATCTTGGGCCAAAACAACTTCATAGCCGAGCGAACGCAGGATTCGCGCCACCACATCACGCACCGTCTCCTCGTCATCGACCACCATGATCGTGCCCGAACCACGACTGATCCCTTCTCCAAAAGGTGATGTCGTCGGCTCATCGTATTCTCCAGTTACCTGGGGTAGGAGCATCTTGAAAAGAGTGCCCTTGTTCACTTCGGAACTGACACTAAGCGTACCCTTGTGACTACGAACGATACCCAGCACAGCCGCCAGACCTAGTCCACGACCAGTAAATTTAGTGGTATAGAACGGTTCGTAAATACGTTTGAGATTCTCGGGATTTATACCGCAGCCGCTGTCAGCCACTTCAAGAAAGACATAGTCTCCCGCTGCCAGCGAATCCGAGATTTCCAGCGTGCCCAAATACGTCTTGTCGGCCTGCATGAGCCCGGTGCAGATTCGAATTTCACCTGGTTGATCTCCGATGGCTTCGGAAGCGTTGATCACCAGATTCATGATGACTTGGCTGATCTGCGCCACATCCACCTCGACGGGCGGCAATTTCTGCGCGAGGTCGAAACACAGGCGTACTTTTTTGCTGATCGAGATGCTCAACAACTGGGTCGTCTCCCGAACTACGCTGCTGAGATCCATCTTCTGTATAACAAAGCGTCCGCGCCCTGAGTAGGCGAGCATCTGCCGAATCAGATCCGCCGCCCGCTGTGATGCCGAACCAATGCCCAACAAATGCTCACGCACGGGCGAATCAGGAGGAAGTTCCGTGAGTGCGAGGCTGTTGTTACCCACTATGCCAGTCAGGATATTATTGAAATCATGCGCGATGCCGCCAGCAAGCACGCCCAAGCTTTCGAGCTTTTGCGTCTCCATCAACTTTTGCTCCAGTTTCGTACGCTCGTCCTCGGCCAGTTTGAGCAGGGTAATGTCACGCGTGAACATCATCACACCACCAATCGAACCATCCATGTGATGCCAGGGGCGCACCTCATAGCTTAACCATTGCTTTGAACCATCTGCCCGCAAAAAAAGATCGGCTTCAGCCCGGATGATGGCACCGGCCAGACAGTTTCGATGATCTTCTCTCCAGCGCTCGGGGATCTCCGGGAAAACCTCATAGTGGGTCATCCCAATGATGTCGCGATGTGTAATACGATAGTCGGTATACCACTGGCGGCTCGCGACGAGATAGCGCATGTTGCGATCAAACATCGCAACCGCAGCCGGCGCGTGCTCAACAAACGTCCGCAGCAACGCTTCACTATCGCGCAAGGCTTTGTCTGCCTTTAGTCGATGGGTTATATCGGTAAAACTACTCACTACCGCCACGACCTGCCCTTCCTCATTCAAGATCGGCTGCGTGTTGATCGAGATCCAGACCAGCGCGTTGTCTGGCCTGTACATACCCATGATGACGTCGCGCTGGGGCTCGCCCGTGCGCAACGTATGCACAAACGGATGCGACTCGTCAGGAAACGGCCTGCCATCTTCGTAAATCGCTCGCAGAGCGCTCCCGGCAAAACTGGCTCCAATCAACTGCTCGCGCTTGATCCCCAAGATCCGCTCAGCCGCAGGATTCGCACCGAGGACCTTGCCTGAACCATCGCGTACCACCAAGCCATCTGTCAGCGCCGCAAAGATTGATGCCAGTCGTTCCTGGGAAAACCGCAGCTCTTCTGTCATGCGCTTCAGCGCTGTAACATCCGATCGGATGGCCACGTATTGTTCGAGGTTTCCGTCCTGGTCGATAAACGGCACGATCGTGGAATTCACCCAGTAAAGATGTCCGTCTTTCGCCCGGTTACAGATTTCGCCATGCCAGACCTTGCGCTGCGAAATCGTTTCATACATTTCGCGGAAAAATTCTGCTGAGTGCTGTCCAGATTTTAGTAGCCGGTGATTGTGCCCCACCAACTCTTCGCGCGTATAGCCGCTGATTTCACAAAACTGGTCGTTGGCGTAGGTGATCGTGCCCTCCAAATCCGTCATCGCCACGATCGCGTGCTGATCAAGCGCGAATTGCTGACGCGCCACCTGATCGAGCGCTTGTCGTAACTTGATCTCGGCAGCAGTGGATTCCGCATCCGCACGCAACGGCCCCAGCAGCGCAACCAGTTCTTCCAAAAGATTGATCTCCTCCGGTCGCCAAGCCCGAGGACACCGATCGATCACACAAAACACGCCAACCACCGAACCATCAGCAGAAATCACAGGAACCCCTGCATAGGCCACAAAACCGAACTCAAGCACCGCCGGGTTGTCCTTCACGAGTGGATGCTCCCGCGCATCGGAAATCGCCACCGGCTTTCCTCCCTCGACCACATGTCGACAAAACGAATGGCTCAACGGCAGCTTGCCTTCCTTGGCCTGCCCATCAGTCAGACCGCGCGCCGATTTGAAATATTGGTGTGTGCCATCGACCAGTGAAAAAAGACTGATCGGTACATTGAGCAATTGCTGAGCAAGACGGGTTAGTCGGTCAAAATTTTCCACTACGCGAGAATCAAACTGATTCAGGCGCTTTAGCTCAGCTAGACGACTCGCACTCTGGAGTGCGTTGCGGGGTTGTGTCACTCGTTCGCCATAAGAACAAAGTGTAGCGATTGGTCAACTACAACCACCTATCATTTGAAAACCGACAAAACACCCGCGATCAAGGCCCGAGCTGCTTGACGACGGCCGAGATATCCTCATCGGCCAGGCCATTAAGCGCCGCCGCGTGATAACAACCCTGGAGTGTATCGAGCAGGGGGAACTCATCGCCACCGACAGTGTGGGCCGCCAGTTTCAGATCCTTGAGCAAATGTTTCACGGAAAACTGCGGGGAAAAATCTCCCGCGCGCAATTTGGGTTCCTTCAGCCGGGTCACGCCCGAGTAGCTCACGTTTTTACCCAGTGCGGTAAAAAACAAATCGTCACTCACGCCAGCCCGGCGTGCCATGGTGAGCGCCTCGGCCAGCCCTTGCATCTGCGCGGCGATGTTGAGGTTCATCGCAAGCTTGAGGGTGGCGGCCTGTTGGTTCGTGCCGATATGGAAACGCGTTTCGGAAACCAGCGAGAGCAACGGCTCCAGTTCCGCGATCAATGCCGCGTCTCCACCAAAGTAATACACGGTTTTCTTTTCGTCTGCCGCGGGCTTGCTGCCGGTAAACGGCGACTCCAGATAACGCGCGCCGCGCGATAGGACGAGCTGGCGAAATCGTTCGCTACTCTCCGGATCGATGGTTCTGGACTGCACCACGATTTTTTCCGGTGAGAGCACCGGCACGATGCGCTCGAGAATGCTTTGCACTGCGGGCGGATCGGCCACCACGATTTGCACAACGTCGACCGCCCGGGTCAGCGTTTCCGGCGTGGGCTGCCATTTTTCGAAATCCGGTTGCGGCGTCCGGTTCCACACGCCGCCCAGCACGCCCGCTCGCGCGTAGTGCTTTGCCCATACACTGCCAATAATACCAAGCCCGACGACGCCGATGGTTTTCATAAGGTCCTATAAAAAATGATCTATGGGGAACTCAGGAAATCAGGAACGAGCCTTCGAAAATCCATCCGCCCGATCTTTTTATTCCGATTCCTGATTTCCTGAGTTCCCCATTAAAGGTTCGTTCAGCCCAGAATCTCCAGCAGTCGCGCAAAGAGTCGGTTCACGCGCGCCTGGTTTTCTTTCACGAGATCTTTGAACTTAGCGAAGTCGATCGACGTGCCCTCGAGTCCGTTGGCGTAGTTGTCCACGATCGCGAAAGAATTGTACTTCAGCCCGAGCTCGCGGCAGAGGTCGGCCTCGTGCGCGGCCGTCATGCCGACCACATCGCCCCAGTGTCGGATGACAGCGATCTCCGCCTTCGTCTCGAAACGCGGCCCCTGCATCTGCACGTAAACCTTGCCGCCTTGAATGGAAAACTCCGGTGCCAGCCGCCCCACGAGCATCGGCACGAGATTGTTGTCGATACCGGGCGCGCCGCCTTTCAATTCATCGTCAAAAAAAGTCTGCGGCCCCTGTTGCAAACACACATAGTCGTTGCACGACACGAGCGAACCCGGCGGCAGATCGAGCTTGAGCGAACCAACCGAGTTAACCGCCACCACATCGACAAAGCCGAGATCCGCCAGCGCGCGGATATTCGCACGATAGTTGATCGCATGCGGAGGTTTCGGCACACCGTAACCATGGCGGTTAATCAGCACATGCTCGCCCCGAGTCTTGTAGTTAACCGGTCCATACGTCGTCTCGATGGTTTTCACCTCCCATGAGGCAAACAAATCCGAGTTCACGATACTCGTTCCACTGATGAACGCGATTTTCATGGTCAACGATCTAACTCCTCCGTTCGGCCCCCGGTCAACGTTCATTCCTGACGGCACGCTGGCGCAGCGACGCCCCTTTTTCCTCCCCTAATCGCCACTTGCCAGCCGCCACGCGCGCCACCTAAATCGACCATTCAACGCATGACGCCGGCTTCCGCCAAAATCCCAACCCATGTCGCCATCATTATGGACGGCAACGGCCGCTGGGCCAAACAACGCAAACTCCCGCGCATCGAAGGCCACCGCCGCGGCGTTGAAACCGTCCGCTCCATTATAGACGCCGCCCGCGAGCACGGTGTGAAATACCTCACACTTTACGCCTTCTCCGTCGAAAACTGGAAACGCCCGGAAGACGAGGTCGCCGGCCTGATGACCTTGCTCGATTATTTCCTGAAACGGGAAACGAAAACCCTCGTCAAAAACAAAGTCCGCCTGCTCACCATCGGTCGCACCGAGGGCATGCCCGAGACTGTCCGCACTCGCCTCGCCGAAGCCAAAAAAGCCACTGCGCATTTCACCGGGCACACGCTCATTCTCGCCCTCAACTACGGTGCGCGCACCGAGATCATCGACGCCGCCCGCGCCTACGCCAAAGCTGTCGCCAGCGGAAAACAAAACCCAGACGACGACTCTTGGGAATCATTCAGCCGCCACCTCTACACCGCCGACATCCCCGATCCCGATCTCGTCATCCGCACCTCCGGCGAGACACGCATCAGCAACTTCCTTCTGATGCAAAGCGCCTACGCTGAGTTTATTTTCACGCCCGTGCTCTGGCCCGATTTCTCCAAGGAGGAATTCGCCGCCGCCCTCGCAAACTACGCCAGTCGCGAACGCCGCTACGGCCTGACGAGCGAACAAGTCGCTCCCGCCAAATAATCCTGCGCCCCGCTCTCTGCTCCCGGCTCCATGCTCAAACGCACCCTCAGCACCATCGCTCTCTGGCTGATTATTTTCGGCCTGCTCTATTATTTCAAAGCCAACGGCGCCGTCTGGATCGTCGCCTTCATCACCGTGCTCACGCTCCGCGAGTTCTACGGCCTGATGAAGCACATGGGCTACGATCCGTTCGATAAACTCGGCATGACGCTTAGCGCCGCCGTGATCCTCGCGCCGTATTACCTAAGCAAATACGGCGTGCAAACGATCGACCTCCTCGCGTTCGCCGTGATCGTGTTCTCCGTACGCATCCTGCGCGAACGCGACCCGAAAAGCCGCGTCGAGACCCTCGCCGCCTCGCTCTTCGGCCTCATCTACGTGCCGATGATGATGCAGTATTTCGTCCGCATCGTCTCGATCAAGACACCAAGCGAAAACACCGGCCTCATTCTCTTTCTCTGGGTGATCGCTGTATCCAAATTCTGCGACGTCGGCGCACTCCTCGTCGGCACCGCAATCGGCAAACACCGCATGGCGCCCGTCATCAGCCCGAAGAAAAGTTGGGAAGGTGCCATCGGCGGCCTGCTCGTTTCCGCACTCGTTGGCGCCGGTATCGCCGCTTGGGCTCATGCGTACATGCCAGTCGGTTTGACACCGCTCATCGCCGGCTTGATCGCCATCCCCATTGCTGCGCTCGGCATCGTCGCCGATCTGGTCGAATCCATCATCAAACGCCGCGCTACGATCAAAGATTCCGGCGCGACCATCCCCGGCATCGGCGGCATGTTTGACGTCACCGACAGCCTCATCCTCACCGCACCTGCGGCCTTTTTTGCCTTCAGCTTTTTGTAAGAACCCGTCGTGGCCACGTCTCTTTTTTCCCGCAAACGCGTCGTCCTGCTTGGCGCCACCGGCTCCATCGGTGAAAACGCCCTGCGCGTCATCGCCGCTCATCCCGACAAGCTCGAACTCGTCGGCATCGCCGCCCGCACCAACTGGGCGAAGCTCGCCATTCTTGCCTCCAAGTTTCGCGTGCGACACATCGGCCTCTTCGAGGAAAAAGCCCGCGCCGCCGCGCAAGCCTCCGGTGCGTTTGCCCCTGGCACACAGTTATACGGTGGCCTCTCCGGTCTCGTGGACCTCGCGCAATTACCCGAGGCCGACATCGTGCTCGTCGCCGTCGTCGGTACAACCGGACTGGAACCTGCGCTCGCCGCCATCTCCGCCGGCAAAGACCTCGCGCTCGCCAGCAAGGAAATTCTTGTCCTTGCCGGTAAGTTCGTCATGGCCGCCGCGCGCCAGCATCACGCGAAACTCCTTCCCGTAGACAGCGAGCACAACGCCGTTTTCCAGTGCATCGAGGGCCACCCCGCCGCCAGCGTTTCCCGCATCGTGCTCACCGCATCGGGCGGCGCATTTCGCGACTGGCCGGTCGAACGCCTCGCGCACGCCACCGTCGCCGATGCGCTCAAACACCCGAACTGGTCGATGGGACCCAAAATCACCGTCGATTCCGCCACGCTCGCCAACAAAGGCCTCGAACTCATCGAAGCCCAGTGGCTCTTCGGCCTGCAAGCCGAGCAATGTCAGGCCGTGCTGCATCCGCAAAGCATCGTCCATTGCCTCGTCGAGTTCACCGACGGCGTCATGCTCGCCCAGCTCTGCCCGCCGTCGATGACGTTTCCCATCCAGCACGCGCTGTTGCATCCGGCCCGTGCACCCGGCGTCGAAGCGCCGCTCGACCTCGCAAAACTCTTCTCGCTGGAGTTCCGGCCGGTTGAAGAAAGCCGTTTCCCGATGCTCGGCCTTGCGAAACAGGTCATGCACGCGGGTGGCGTTGCGCCAGCGGTTTACAACGCCGCCAACGAGGTTGCGGTCGCCGCCTTCCTCGAAGGACGCGTGCCGTTTCTTGCGATTCCGCGCATCGTCGATCAAACTTTACAGAACATTTCTAACTTTGAACCTGCCGCTCTGGCCGATGTCCTCTCTGTGGACACCGACGCCCGGCGCAAAGCTCAAACCTATCTTGGCGCGTTAACCCAATAACCTCTTTTCTCGATGGAGCTCCTTCATAACATTTTGTCCAACCTCTGGGCCGTCTTTCTTGTCATCCTGTTTTTCGGCGGCTCAATCTTTGTACACGAGCTCGGCCATTTCCTCGCTGCTCGCCGGCGCGGCATGCATGTTGATCGCTTCTCGATCGGTTTCGGACCGAAGATATTTTCCTGGCACGGCAAGGACGGCGTCGAGTACCGCATCTCCTGGTTTCCGCTTGGCGGCTACGTCGCGCTGCCCCAACTCGCCGATATGCGCGGCATCGAGGGCGAGAGCACTCAGGATCTCACCAAGCTTCCCCCTCCATCCTATACCACCAAAGTTATCGTCTCCGCCGCCGGCGCGACGTTTAACATCATCTTCGCCTTTCTACTCGGTTTAATCATCTGGAAAATCGGCGAGCCCACCAGCAGTTCACTCGTCACCAGCACTGTCGCCGAAGTTCGCGAAACCCTGATCGATGCATCAGGCAATGAAGTCAAAAGCCCCGCGTCCATCGCCGGCCTAAAACCAGGTGACACCATCCTCAAAATCGACGGACGCCCTGTTAATTGGTTCGGCGAAATCGTCGAACAGCTCGCCCTCAGCAGCGGTTGGAACGACCAGGGCGTGCGCGAAACCATTTTCACGATCAAACGCGGCGACCAAGTGTTCGACCTCACGCTCAATCCGATCCGCAGCGGCCAGGAAAAACTCCGCATGGTGGGATTCTCCCCCGTGGCGATTCTGAAAATCGAAGCGCCCAAGCCCGGCTCAATTGCCGAAAAAGCCGGTTTGCTCAGAGACGATCAGATTATTGCCATCAATCAGAAGCCGACACTCACGATCAGCAATCTGGTTGACGAACTAAAGCTCCGCACCAAAGGACCTATTTCCGTCACCGTTCAACGTGGAAGCGAAAACAAAACGGTCTTCCTCCCTGCGACGACCGACTCGAAGGAGGCCGCCGATATCGGCATCGATCTCCAGTCGGGCGTGATCTACACGTACCCAACCCCGATCCAACAAATCAACAGTGCCGCCTTTAAAACCGTGCGCACGCTAACCGCGCTGGTTAACCCTCGCGCCGATATCAACATTTCCAACCTAAGCAGTCCGATCGGGATCATCAGTAACTTCTTCGACCTAGCCAAAGAAGGCATGCCGTTCGTTCTTTGGTTCACGATCTTGGTTAATGTGAACCTCGCCATCTTCAACCTGCTCCCCATTCCGGTGCTTGATGGCGGACACATCATGTTCGCCACCATCGCAAAGCTTCGCGGAAAATCCCTGCCTGCCGATTTCGTGGCGACCACCCAAAGCATTTTCATGGTGCTACTTCTTTCCGTCATGGTTTACGCCGGATATCGTGATGTGCGCCGCCACACCTATAGTGGCGAAGAAAAACCAGCGAAGACCGCACCTGCTGAACCTGCTCAGCCTACGACCACGCCAGCACCCGCTCTGGCCACGCCGTAGTTAGCCGCATCCCTCTATCCTCTTTATCTTTCTCGTCCTCTTTCGCCCTCCGATCAGGAGAAAGAGGAAAGATAAAGAGAACGAATAAAGATTTCGACCATGTCCTACTGCGCGTCCCGCTTCCAAACTCTCCGTCGCATCACCCACGAAGTTAAAGTCGGCACCATCGGCGTCGGCGGCTCCAATCCGATTCGTATCCAATCGATGACGACAAGCGACACCGAGGACGTCGCTGCCACTGTACAGCAGTCGATCGCCCTCGCCGAAGTCGGTTGCGAAATCGTCCGTGTCACCGCACCCAACGTCCAGGCCGCAAAATGCCTCGCCGCCATCCGCCGCGATTTCTCCGCCGCCGGTTTCGCCCACATACCGCTTGTGGCCGATATTCATTTTCTACCCTCCGCCGCGATGGAGGCCGTCGAGCACGTTGAAAAAATCCGCGTCAACCCGGGCAACTACGCCGACAAAAAGAAATTCGCCGTCCGTGAGTATTCGAATTCTGACTACGATCAGGAACTGCAGCGCATTTACGAGACCTTCACCCCGCTCGTAAAACGATGCAAAGAGCTCGGCCGCTCGATCCGCGTCGGCACCAATCACGGCTCGCTCAGCGACCGCATCATGAACCGCTACGGCGACACGCCGCTCGGCATGGTCGAGAGCGCCCTGGAGTTTCTCCGCATCGCCGAAGCGAATTCGTTTAACCAGATCATCCTCTCGATGAAGGCCTCCAATCCGAAGGTCATGATCGAGGCCTACCGCCTGCTCGTCGAACGGATGAACAAAGAGAACATGCTCTACCCGCTCCACCTCGGCGTGACCGAAGCGGGCGATGGCGAAGACGGCCGCATCAAGAGCGCGATCGGCATCGGCAGCCTGCTCCTCGACGGCCTCGGCGACACCATCCGCGTTTCGCTCACCGAAGATTCCGTTTACGAAATCCCCGTCGCCCGCGCCCTCGCCGACAAAGCAATGTCGTTGTGGAAATCTCAAATTTCCAAATCGCAAATCGCAAATCCGAGACCGGATCCCATCGATCCATACCACTTTTCCCGCCGCAAAACCGCCGCACTCGATCTCGGCCCAGCCTGCAAAACCGGCCCCGAACAACCGCCCCGCGTCATTGTACGCGCCGCATCGGCCGCCGAACTCAGCCGCACAATCGAACAACTCGCCACCCCCAACCTCAAGGACATTCCCGCCGAGGGCGTGCTCGTCCCGGTCACTTCGCCCGCAGATCTCAGCACCGTCACAACGGCACTCAGTGCCGGTTTGCCCACGCCCTTCCTCGTCCTCGACCTCGCGTCTTCGATCACCGTTGCCGATTTCGCTAGCTTCACCTTCCCCTCGTCCACACGTCTCGTTTTACTGCGGTCCTTCGGTTCGGCTGACGACGAAGCGTTGCGCACCTGGCTCGAATTCGCCCGCAAATCCGGTGCTTCCCTCGCCTGCGAAATCGCTCCCAACGATTTTCCCGCTCTCGCTGAAACACTCCGCAGCCTCGGCGACGCCAACCTCCTCTTCACGTTGTCCTCGCTCCCGGCCGACGGCTCGACCCGCCATGCCGTCGGCGCCTACCGCCAAATCGCCGAACAACTCCGTACCCTCGGCTCGCGCGCACCACTTTGGATTCGCAACACGTCCGCCACCGCGATCCAGCACGGCCCTGATTTTCTTTCCCGTCTGCTTGAGGCAAGCATCCTCACCGGCTCGCTTCTCTGCGACGGCCTCGGCGATCTCATCAGCATCGAGACCGAACCCGAACCAATTCGCTCCACCAAGCTCGCCTACAACGTCCTCCAGGGCGCAGGCGCGCGCATCTCGAAAACCGAGTTCGTAGCCTGCCCTAGTTGCGGCCGCACACTCTTCGATTTGCAGACCACGACCCAGCGCATCCGCGAGAAAACCGGCCACCTCAAGGGCGTGAAACTCGCCATCATGGGCTGCATCGTGAACGGCCCGGGCGAAATGGCCGACGCCGATTTTGGCTATGTCGGCGGTGCGCCGGGCAAGATCAACCTCTATGTCGGCAAGTCCTGCGTGCAGTACAACCTCCCGCAGGCCGAGGCCGACGACCGCCTGATCGCCCTGATCAAGCAGCACGGCAAGTGGGTCGACCCTCAACCAGCCTCCTGATTTAAGGCCTAAATCCAACCCGCCCACAGCCCGTATTTCACCTCTGGAAATGGCTTTTCTGTCACGGTTTTGTAACCAAAAAAGCATGACAACGACCGCCCTCCTCATCTTGTAATGCCGCCAGCCCTACATGAGGAAAGCACCTACAGTCGTCACGAAACCGGTTCCCGCGAGGCAACAAAAAAATGCGGAAACTTATGCTCAAATTTCTTGTGAATAACTTGTCGGAAAGTTGCTCTTGAAACCCCATTTCTCTTTTCTGTTACTCACACCTCAACCCACCAGCCAATTTTGGTCGGGAAGTTCTTTCTCACATTAGCGTCACCGCCTGCTAGCTTCAGCCTTCGGAGCCCTCTAAATCCAGCTGGACATCAAATACTTACACCACACCTCCCTCGTACTACCCCGCTTGATGCCACGCCTCCCAATTTTTCCGTCGCTTAGGAGCAGCAAACGTCCGTCGCTCGTGTGCCGAAAGCACCTCTCGGTCCCGCCTTGTGAATAATTCTCCTGTTTCATCGGACATGCCCTCCTTGTCATCACCTCCCAGCAACGTCTGGGAAACCGTTAAAAGCGATTTTAAAGGCCTCTTCCCCGAGGACGTCTTTAAGCTCTGGTTCGACCCGATCGTTTGCCTCAGCCATAACGAAGACACCCTCACGCTCGGCGTTCCCAACGACTTTGCCGCGATTTGGATCAACGACAATTATCTCGAGCTCATCACCCAGCGCCTCCGTCTTAGCACCGGGCACGCTTACAACGTAAAACTCAAGAAAACTGACGCAGGATCCACCCTATCGCCCTTCAACAGAGACAGCGATTCGATCTCGAGCACCAAAGCCACCACCAGCGGCCAGACCAGAACCTCGCAGCCCGCTCGCCGAACCACTCGCTACGACGAACGTAACCCCGCCAACGGCACGCTCAATCCCCGCAACACCTTCGAAAATTTCGTCATCGGCAGTAACAACCAAATGGCGCACGGTGCCGCCCTCGCCGTTGCCCAGACTCCCGCGCACGCCTACAACCCGCTCTTCATCTACGGCGACACCGGCCTCGGCAAGACGCACCTGATGCACGCCATCGGCCACGCCATCCTGCGCAACAACCCGCACGCCCGCGTCGCCTACCTCTCGACCGAGAAATTCACCAACGAGTTCATCCAGGCACTGACTGAGAACGCGCTCCCGAAATTCCGCCAACGCTACCGCTGCGTCGACGTTCTCCTCATCGACGACGTTCAATTCCTCACCGGCAAAGAACGCATCCAGGAAGAATTTTTCCACACCTTCAACGATCTCCACGAACAAGGAAAACAGATCGTCCTCTCCAGCGACCGCCGCGCCAGTGAGATCGCCAAACTCGAAGCCCGCCTCGTCTCCCGCTTCGAATGGGGCCTGCCCGCCGACATCCAGGCACCTGACTTCGAGACTCGCGTCGCCATCCTGCGCACGAAAGCCGCGACGTTGAAGTTCGACCTACCCCCTGCCGTCGCGACCTTCATCGCGCAAAACATTTCGAAAAACATCCGCCGCCTCGAAGGCGCGCTGATCAAGGTCGCCAGCTACACCACCCTCACCGGCAAGCTCATCGATCTCCCGACGACCGAGATGCTCCTGCAGGACGTCCTCATGGAGCAGGCTCAAAACCAGCTCACGATGGAGACCATCCAGAAGCGCGTGGCCGACCACTATCAGATCCGGCACAGCGACATGACGAGCAAGCGCCGTCCCAACAACATCGCCATCCCCCGCCAGATCGCGATGTACATCGCGCGCACCTTAACCAAGCACTCTCTCCAAGAAATCGGCGACGCCTTTGGTGGCCGCGACCACGGCACTGTCATCCACGCCTGCAAGGCCGTCGACAACATGATGGAACAAGATTCCACCGTGCGTGGCAGTGTCGAATTCCTGAAAAACCAGCTCTCGCGCTGATCCGTAGGGGCGCAGACTTGCTGCGCCCGTTCCAAACCCGGGCGCAACAAGATTGCGCCCCTACATACTTTACCCCTTCTTCTTCAGCCATGACTCTCACGCCTGAGCAGAAACAAGCCGTCTCCGAATGGGTCGCCGCTGGCGACAACCTCTCCGCGATCCAGAAAAAACTCGCGGAGCAGTTTAAAGTTTCCATGACCTACATGGACGTCCGTTTCCTCGTGGACGATCTGAACCTCGCGCTAAAAGATCCCGCGCCCAAGGCCGATACCAGCGACATCTCCAAAGCCCAAGCGCCACGCCCGGCGGCCGAAAAACCCGCCGAGAAGAAAAGCCTGCTCGACAAAGCCAAGGAAAAGCTCGGCCTCGGCAGAGACGAAGCGCCACTCCCTGGCGAAGAAGAATTGCCCGAAGATGCCGATCTCGACGAAGCGCTTCCGCCTGCGGGCATCCCAAGCAATCTCAGTGTGAGTGTCGACGCAGTCACGCTCCTCCCCGGCGCATTGGCCAGCGGTACCGTAACTTTCAGTGACGGCGTATCCGGAAAGTGGATCGTCGATAATCAAGGCCGACCCGGCTTCACCGAAATCAGCCAGCCCGGCTACCGTCCCTCCGCCGCCGACGCACAAGCCTTCATGCAAGAGCTCAGCGCCGCCCTGCAAAAACGCGGGTTTTAGTGGTCAGGCGGTTTGCAAACTAGGCGCTATGCCTAATATTGCCGAGATTCCATTCTACCCTGAAACCGTCTCGACCCAATCCCGTCAGCAAACTTCTTAGGAGGATTTTTATGAACTATCCTTTGGCGCGTAATCATTTTCGAGTCGAATGGGGCGGGAACCGTATCGGCTTTTCCGAAGTTAGCGGTTTGACCATCCAAATGGATGCTCCTGAGTTTCGTGAAGGCTCCTCGCCCGAAAACAGCAAGGTCACCATGCCGGGCATGCTTCACTACCCGCACCTCGTGCTTAAGCGGATGGTCGTGATGGGTGACAACGACTGTTTCAACTGGCTCAACACCGTTCGATTTAACCAAATCGAACGCCGCGACATCACGATCTCCTGTTGAATGAGAAACACGAACCGGTCGTAACCTGGAAATTCAAGAGCGCCTTCCCGGTCAAACTCGACTACTCTTCACTCGATGCCCACAACGGCGGCCCCATGATGGAAATCATGGAGATCACACACGAAGGTATGATCGTCGAGCACCAGTAAAGATCCCCGACGTAATCTCTGGGGTTGCAGAAAACTACAGGAGCGAATTTGTCTCGAAAATGGAGGGCTGACGCCCCCCGTCGGCCATGCGCGGTGAGGGCACCGCGCCTCCACCCAAACAGGGCGCAAGATTACTCCAGTGATCTGTAATCCAGAGCGACTAAAATTCACCGAATCTGTTAGCACTCAGCTGCCGAGCAGCCGCAAGAACTCAGCTTCGTCGATCACCGTCACGCCGAGCGATTTTGCTTTTTCCAGCTTCGAGCCGGCTTCTTCGCCTGCGAGCACGTAACTCGTTTTTTTGCTCACACTGCCACTGACCTTGCCACCGGCTGCTTCGATTTTTTCTGCAGCCTGCTCGCGACTCATCGTGGGCAACGTCCCAGTCAGCACAAAAGTTTTTCCGGCAAACACCACGCTACTGGCCACGCGTTTCACCGGCGCGGCTGGCTGGAGTCCGAGTTCGCTCAATTCACTCACAAGCGCGCGATTTCGCGGATCGTTAAAATGCTCCATGATCGCCTGCGCCATCGTTTCGCCGATGCCCTCGATCACACTTTTTTTGTCCGCGATGAAATCTTCAAACTTCGCGTGTGCGATCGCATCGAGGCTGCCAAATTTTAGCGCAAGATCTTTCGCGGCGGCTGCGCCGACGTGTGTGACGCCGAGTCCGTGAATAAAGCGCCAGAGTTCGGCCTGCTTACTGGCTTCGATTGCAGCGAGCAACTTATCCGTCGATTTTTCGACACTCTTGCCGAGCGTGAGCAGATCGTCGCGCCGCAACCGATAGATATCGGCAACACTTTTCACCCAGCCTTTTTCCACGAGCACATCGACCATCGCGATGCCGAGACCATCGATATCGACACAGGCCTTCGATGCAAAGTGTTGCACACGACGGCGGACCTGCACCGGACATTCGTAATTGGGACAGCGCAGCGCCACCTCCCCTTCGATTTGCACCACAGGTGTCGCACAAATCGGGCATTTTTCAGGAAACGTATAGGGCACGCACGCGGGGGTGCGGCGGGTGGCGTTCACCGCAACGACCGCCGGGATAACTTCGCCAGCCTTCTCAACGAAAACGAAATCGCCCACGCGGATATCTTTGCGCGCGATCTCATCGCGGTTGTGAAGCGTCGCTCGCGCCACGGTCGATCCGGCGAGATGCACAGGCTCCAATTCGGCAACCGGAGTGAGCACACCGGTGCGGCCGATCTGAATCGTGATGGCATTGAGGCGCGTCTCGGCACGTTCTGCGGCAAATTTGTAGGCCATCGCCCAACGTGGCGATTTCGAGGTGGCGCCGGCTTCGCGTTGCAGCGGTATCGAGTCGAGTTTCACGACGGCTCCGTCCGTGGCGTAGGCGAATTTTCCGCGCAGCCGATCAAGCTCCTGCACGGCGGCCCACGTTTCGGCGGCGCCTTGCACCGGCCAATATTTTTCAACTGTTGGCAGGCCCCAGGCACGCACCAACTCGTGATAACCGCTCTGCGTCGTCGGCAGCGCCGTCGAGGGTTCGCAATAGCCGAGACCGTAGAGCACGATTTCGAGTTTACGTTGCGCGACCTCACGCGGATCGAGCTGCTTTATTGTACCTGCGGCTAGGTTTCGGGGATTGGCGTAGAGCGGCTCGCCGGCCTCTTCACGCAGTTTGTTGATGCGCTGAAACTCCGCGAGTGTCAGGAAAACTTCGCCGCGAATTTCGATTATGTCGGGAATGGGCGCATCGGGCGAAGTTTTGAGTTCGCGCGGCAGCGAGTGAATCGTGCGGGCGTTGGCGGTGATGTCGTCACCCTCGATGCCATTGCCCCGCGTGACAGCGCGGACGAGTTTGCCTTTTTCGAAAGTCAGGCTGACTGCCAGACCATCGATTTTGGGCTCAACCACGTAGGCTAGTTGGTCACGGCCAATTAACCGAACCAGTCGCTCGTGGAATTCGTGCAGTTCCTCCGGCGAGTAGGTGTTGTCGAGGCTCATCATCCGCTCACGATGGCGGTAAGTGGCAAAGCCCTCGGTGCGGTCATCGCCGACTTGATCGGTGGGCGAAACATTTCCGGCTGCCACATCCGCAGACGGAAACTTCGCTTCGAGGTCGGCGAGTTTCCGCTTCAACTGATCGTACTCGAAGTCGGTGATCTCCGGTCGCGCGCGCCGGTAGTAAAGTTCGTCGTGATGCGCGACCTCAGCACGAAGTGCGGTAATCCGAGTCAGGGCTTCGACAGGCGTCATGGCGTAAAGTCTGGAGCAGACTGCGCAGGAACTTCAATCTGCGAGCGCGCCGCCAAAGGATATTCCATAAAACGGCGGTACGCTTGCCAGTACGTGTACACGAAAACCGCCAGCGCTGCGCCACTGGTATCCATTGCCCAGTCAGCTAACTCCACCGAGCGGCCCGGCGTGAAGCTCTGGTGAAATTCGTCGGTGATGCCGAAAAGCGACGCGATCACGACTGCCCAGGCCAGACCCAAACCGCGCCAGCCAGCCACTGACGGCACACGCGCGATCAAGGTG
Organism: Verrucomicrobiota bacterium; assembly: GCA_016721945.1. Lineage (GTDB taxonomy): Bacteria > Verrucomicrobiota > Verrucomicrobiia > Opitutales > Opitutaceae > JADKHC01. The sequence continues at coordinate 87,640 of JADKHC010000011.1, forward strand.
CCGAGCAATCCGTAAACAAAAAAGTGTGCGATCTTGTCGATGCCCGGTAGTTGCGGTGCGGACACCTGACTACGGCCCGAAGCCATAAAGATCGTGATGGCGACAACGATGGGCCAGAGCCATTCTCGGAAGGTGCTGATTTTGGGTTGATGTTTCACGCTGAAATCGACCTCCGTTCAACGCGTTCCTCCGGCCGCTGCCAATCATATACCAACATCTACGCCACCGTTCGCCGATTTGCAGGAGCCTGCTTGCCCGTTCGACAAGTTCAAATGCCGTGGGGCAGGCGATTCATATTCACTTCGCCTGCAAGCAGGCTCCTACAGCCAACCAAGCCACAGCAAGCTGCGGGGTATTCGACCCAGAGGGAATAAAAGACGTTGGCGCTGCTGATTGGTTTTGGTTCACGATCAACCCAACAACCTAGCACGCTCGCGACGGTGCCAAATCCTCACGCGGTCGCATTGACGAATGCTCCCGCTGAAGCAGCTGGCTTCGCATAGCGGTCCGTCACCTCGCGCATGGCCGGTGCCGACTTATTAGCGAGCTCCTGATTGAGTTGGGCGCGGGCTTGCGCCTCCATTTGAGCAGCAGCCGCGGCTACGGACATATCCTGGCCAGAAGGATCGTCTGGCGAAAGAGCCGCCGCGCGGATGGCCATCATCTTGGTTATAGTCGCGCGTGGATTTCCCGGTATAGGCGACATGTCGATGCTGACCTCGCCTCCGATCGCATACGACTTCCCGTCTGGGCCAATCTGGTAAGTGTAACTAGCCCCGCCTTTGATATAACCACCGGCTGCCGCCATATGCGTCGCTTCATGCGAGATAACCTCGCGATTACGCGCTTCAAGTTTGGCGATCATTTCGTCCGAACCATCCGAAGACTCTGCATCTTCAGCCCTGTAAATTTCATCAAGAACTGCTTGGGGCGTGGCCGGATCTTGACCGCGCGCCATGGACTCCGCCCGTACCATTCGCGTGAAATCGCGAAAAAAATGGGTATGACCATCAGAAGCGTTTTTGAGACCGGAAACCATCGTTAGTGATTGTACGAAACACCTCGCTCACCGCAAATTCCCTCTGCCCGGAGGGATCGAATTAACGGTTTTCTACCAGTTTCCTGAGGTAACCACCCTAGTTTTTCGCCGGGAACATCGCTCCGCGAGCAAGGCAAAACTGAATCGCCTGCAAGCAGGCTCCTACCTAACATCGAACGAACGAAGCGCATGAATGGCGATTTTTTAGCGGCGCCTAAAATAGCGATTACACTCAGTTCGGCAAAGTACATTCATGAGCGAGCGCGTCGTGGGTTTGATATTGCTCACTGTTTTGGCCTGGCACTATGTACCAAAATCCTCCGATGACCTCCACACCCGAACGCCTTTTTGTCAGCCTCGCCCTACCCGATCCGTGTCGAGCCCTGGTGAGTGAGCTGTACGATTCGCTCGAGGGTGTCACGTGGACCCGGCCGGAGCAGTTGCATTTGACGATGCGTTTCCTGGGTGACGTCGACTCTGACTTGGCGGCGCGGATCGAAACTTCTCTCGCAAAGATTCGCGTGAAATCGTTCCTGCTGCCGCTCGAAGGCGTGGGACGTCTTCCACCACGAGGTTCGGCGAAGGTTTTGTCGGTGGGGATTGGTCGCGCCAATACGCTGCTTTTTCAACTCCGCCAGAAAATCGACGACGCCTTGCTGTCGGCTGGCTGGCGCGGCGAGTTGCGCAATTTTAATCCGCACATCACGGTCGGGCGCGTGCTAGATACGCCGCAGGAAGCGATCGATCACTGGTTGTATCATCACCAGGAGTTTGTCGGCCCGCTGTTTCGGGTCGGCAGTTTTCAACTCATGCAAAGCACGCTGCAACCTGCGGGCGCGGTCCATACTCTGCGCCGCGATTTCGCGCTCGTCGTGGATTGAGCCGCCGCTGCGAACGACGATAACACGCACAGGTTGTTCAACAGCAGCTGTAGCCTTCTTGGCTCTGCTAGGCGGTTATGGATACGGCGAGACGTTTTGGTTGAACCAATATTGCAGTACCTTGAACCGGTCGGTGGGAGCAGTGGCGAGTTTGCTGACCTTCTGATCGTAGGGAAGATTCTCGTTTTCGAGGCTCCAGATTTGGGACTCACGAAAAGCATGATAACTCCAGTCCCAACCGTATTCTTCGAAGATATCGGTGAGATCCTTAAGATATTGGGCGGCACCAGGAGTCCATCGTGCGGCACTGAATTCGCCCACGTAGATCTGAACACGGTTGGCTAGTTGAAAATTCCGCAGGGGTTGAAGCCAGTTTCGCAGGTAGTCCTTATCGAGGGGCGCGCCGGTTGCCGTTCCGTCGAGCGTGCCCGGATAAGTCACCACGGGATCGCCATCGACGGTTCCCCAAGTGGCGTAGATGCCCTGGTGGGTAAAGCTGTGCGGGCGATACATGTGAACCTCGTAGATCAGCCCGGGTATATCCAATCGCGGCATCCAAGGATAGTGCTTGGGCGAGTCGAATTCATCCGATGCGATGGAAATCAGCGTGTCCGGATCGATGTGCCGCACGACCCGTGCGGCCTTTACCTGTAGCTCCAACCAATCAGGCAATCCCTCAGGCACGAAGCCGGTTTGCACTGGTTCGTTAATGATTCCGTAGGCGTAGATCGCAACGTTTCCCTTGTAACGCGTGGCGATTTTTTCCCACACACGCACGAATTGGTTTCCGATGCTTTCGTCGAAGAGCATTCGCATATTGCCATCGTCGTCACGACCGCCCGGAGGGCTGTGTAGATCCACGACAAGTTTCTGCCCGTTTGCTCGGGCCAGCACGAGCGCTTGGTCGAGTTTTAGTAGTTCGGCATCAATCCAGGCATCGTACTCAGCGATGGACATTTTGCTCATGTCTTGGGCCGACTGAATCATCCAGCGCACGAGATTTACCTTCCAGGTCCCGAGGTCGGGGAAATCCTTCACCCGGATCGCACTGGGATCGGTGACGCCACGCATCGGAGTATGGGCCCGCGGAATTGGCGGTGCGTTAGGATCGATTGCGGGCGCATGCGACGAGGGCATCACGATAGTGATGCTCACGTCGGCAATCCAAGCGGTGCCTCCGCAACCTTGAAAACCCAACATCACAAAGCCGCCGGTGGCATCGTCGGGGATGCTCGTCGTGTAGGTGAAGCGCTGCCAGTCAAAGGTCCCGTAGATGTTACCGTAGTTTCTGCGTATCGAACCCACCGATACAGATTCACCCGACAGCATCACCTTGACGCCGTTGAACGTATCCAGCGGTTGCGTGACGTCCTTCGCTTTTACCGCACAGGAGAGAACGATCTGCGCACCCCGGAGGAGAGCCATATCGACGGGAAAGGAAACTCCATAGGATTTCGTTCGGTCCATAACCGGGCTCACGATCTGCACGCAGTCTTTGCCGCCGGGTCCTGGATGTTGCCAGGTGACGCCGCTGGGGACTGTCGGCTGTAGCGGATTAGTGTCGAGCGGGAGGTTCCACACGACATCGCCGGGGCGGAATCCGGCGTAAGGACTTGGGGTCGCCAATCGCACCACGGCGTTATTGCTCGTGACCGAGCCGCGCGAGTTGGCGACAGAGACGGTGTAGGCACCGGCGCTTTCGGCCATCATGGGATCAACGGTATAGCTCTCGCCCGTCGCAGCACTGCCAAGACTCACTCCGTCGCGCATCCATTGATACGAAAGGTCGCCGCCACTCGCCACGACAGAGAGCGTGAACTTTCCGCTCAAATCGACGCCCGTGATCGCCTGCGGCTGGCTGGTGATTACCGGCGCACTGGTATTGGTGCCGCCACTACTTGAGCTGCTGGAACTGCTGCTGCTACTTGATGAGCTGGAGGAACTCGACGAGCTAGCGGCATTCTGGCCACCGCCTCCGCCGCAACCGACTAACAAGAGACAGAATAAGAATGTTACACAATAAGTAGAACCGAAACGAAGCATGGTTGCGGTAACCCATAAAGTAACCCAAACCAAAGCAATATCACAGCGGCCACAACTCACGCGTTTTACAATTAACTCAAACAGTACCAATGGAATGGATTCCGTACTCCTCAGCCCTGCGCCAAGGAATCGTCCGTCTGAACGCGCATGATGGGCCAGGATGTTTTTTCACTTACTACTGATATTTCTACTATTCTGGACGATAACCATTTAGTAATCACAACTGTACGTGATCATCTTGAGACATATTCCAGCTGGCCTCAGATCGCTTAAATTCCGCCTGGGGGCGATTCTCGTCACCTCATTGCTGGGCTGTGCCTTGCCGTCTCTGGCACAGAACGCTTCGACGTCTCAAGCCGTAGCGGTAACACCCGTCACCGACTTACCTAGCTATTGGTTAGAGGGAGCGCGCGATATCGTACGACCGATAAAAATGGAGTTGGTCGTGAATTTTTATGACGGCGGGTGGAATCACATGTGGGTGGATCTGAATGGCGAAGGCGGCTTTTTACAGTGTGCAACAAAGTTACCGATACGATCGAGGGACCGCATTCTCGTGGAGGGGACTGTGATTCCTTCAAAAGGCATCTCGGCCGATACAGCCATAATCACCATTCTCGAACGCGACATAGCGCAGACCCCATTTCTCGCGGATGACAAACTCTCGCTCTACGGGCAGCTGAAGGCAAAAGTAGTCACCTTCGAAGCTACGTTTGATAGCGTGCAGGTTATCGATACGCATCATCTCGCGTTCGAATTCGTCGCTGAGGGTTATCGCATCCATGCGTTTTATTGGGCTCCTGACGTCAAGCTCGTGGATTTCGAGCAAGGATCACGCGTGCGCATCACCGGGGTTTACAGTGCTAACCAAGACCCACTGACGGAAAAAATGGAGATAGATCTTTGGTGTTCGCGGCTGGAGGATATTGTTTTAATCGGCCCGCCCGATACCGATCCGCGCTTCGAAACGAGGATTGTTCCCATCGAATGGCTGCCAGGAATGTACGCCGCCCGTGAAGCCAAGGCACACATCGCCGGCATTGTACGAACAAACAATCTTGGTCATGATGTATTGGTTAGAGACGAGACCGGCGGTGTTCGTGTGCAGGCGTTACAGGCACTCCCCCTGAAAACCGGGGACTGGGTTGAGGCAATCGGTGTTCCGATAACGGGTGGCGCCGACTGGTCGTTGCGAAACGCCATTATTCGACGGGCAACGCCCTCGGTAATCGCGAGTAAAATAAAAGCTGCTGCTTCAGCTCCCCCAACCTTGCGCATGATCGATCAGGTTCTGGCATTGACGCCAAAAGAAGCCGCCGCCGGACACCCCGTGGATATCGTAGGGGTTACACTTTGGTCTTATCAGCATGCAGACTTTATTTATCTTGCCGATACAAGTGGTTCGGTTCGGGTGCAACTTCCTGAGAAACTGGGCGACGTTAATAACAAACCTCGCAGTCAGATAAGAATCATCGGCACAACTCGAATGGGCGCCTACGCCCCGGAAATTCAGCTCTCAAAATCAAATCAATTTTCCAGTGCATTATTCCCGGAAGCGAAGGAGCTCACGCTCGATCAGGCAATAACCGGGCTGGAAATAGGAAGGCGTGTTCGCATGCAAGGGTATGTACAGCGAGTGGTCCCCGACGGCATTTGGAGCCGCATGACGCTAAGCACAAAAACAGGGACTTTCGACGCACTCTTGGGACGTGAACCTCTTTTGGATTCCATGGTGGGATCGATTGTTTCGGTACAGGGTGTCTGTTGTGCGGTCACAAACGCCCGCCGACAACTCACACGAGTCGAAATTCTTGCTCTTTACCTCGATGATTTCCGAGTCGAGCAACCCGCACTGGCCGATCCCTTTACCGCACCACTTCGTGAAATAAGCGCCCTGAGGCAGTTCAAGCTGGACGGCCCACTCGACTACTGGGTGCGAGTGCAGGGTGTGGTCACGCAGCACGTGCCAGGAAGATTTGTAATCATCCAGGATGGGACTGAAGGCTTGATGCTCCTTACCGAGCAGAAAGATAAACTTGTCGCTGGAGATTATATAGAAATCACCGGATTGCCCGGCTTCGAAAACGGCCGTGCCGTGATGCGAGAATCTGTTTATCGCAAAATCGGGCATAAGAATCAGCCGGCCTCCGTCGCGGTCACTGATGCCAAGGTATTCGTTGAAGATCTCGATAGCTGCCTGGTCAAAGTACGGGGCAAACTGCTCAGCAGTGTCCTGGACGGCGAGAACCTCAACCTTGAGATCCAAACCGGACAACGCGTATTCAGTGCATTGTTACAACAGCCCTCCGCCCAGTCATATTTGCACCCACTCCAAGCCGGATCGGAACTTGAACTTATCGGCGTCTACCAACTTATCCGGGATGAACGCCAACGACCGCAAAGTTTCCGCATCCAACTGCGCACGCAAGCCGATATAAATGTTCTGCAAAAGCCGTCTTGGTGGACGCCCGCGCGCGCTTTTTCTGTCACCGGTGTTTTGCTCGGCTGTATTGCCCTGGCCCTCACCTGGCTCTCGGTGCTGCGACGTCGTGTCAAAGAACAGACCGATCAACTCCGCACCCAAATCCTGAAGGAAGCAAAGCTGGAAGCTCAGAATCGAGCCATCGTCGCCAACGCGAACGACTGTATCTTTACGACCGATCTTTCTGGCAACTTCACCTCGTTCAATCCTGCCAGCGAGCATCTCCTGGGGTATAACCAAGAAGAGATCCTAAAACTTAATTTGCGCGACCTGGTGGCAAAGGATGAAACGAAAACCGAACCAGAGCTGATCACTTCGCTTATGGCAAAGGGCCAGGCCGCTGCACGTTTCGAACTGCGGCTGGTGGCAAAGGACCAACATCGTGTCTGGACCGAAATCAACGCTTGTATCGTTCACACTGAAGGTGGGCTCGATGGCGTCCTCGGAGTGGCCCGTGACATCGGCGAGCGAAAGCAGATCGAGGAAGAGCTGAAGCGCGCACGCGATGCCGCCGAGGCCAACACGGAAGCTAAAAGCGCGTTCCTGGCGAACATGAGCCACGAAATCCGCACGCCGATGAACGGCGTGATCGGCATGAGTAACCTAATTCTGGATACGAAGCTGAGCCCCGAACAACGCGAATACGCGGAGACCATTCGGAACAGTGCGGAAAGTCTGCTCACCGTGCTTAACGACATCCTGGATTTTTCGAAAATCGAAGCGGGCAAACTTCACTTTGAAACCCTCGATTTCGACTTGGTCAGCAGCGCCGAAGAATGCCTTGAGCTTCTCAATTCACGGGCATCTGAAAAGAAAATCGAGCTATCTTTGTTCGTGCCACCAGAGATGCCTCGCCTGGTAAAGGGCGATCAAGGTCGCTTGCGCCAGGTTCTGGTAAACCTGCTGGGCAACGCGATCAAGTTTACCGATAGCGGCGAGGTCGCTGTCACGCTTTCAATCGAAGAAGAAACAGCTACGGACCTGATGCTGCGGTTCGAGGTGCGCGACACCGGCGTCGGCATAGCCAGCGAAAACATTGAAAGACTCTTCCAACCCTTTAGCCAGGCAGATGGTTCGACCACCCGACGCTTTGGCGGAACAGGACTCGGCCTGGTGATTAGCAAGCAGCTCGTGCAATTAATGCAGGGCACGATTGGAGTTACCAGCACGCTCGGCGAGGGCTCCACGTTTTGGTTTAGCGTAAAGCTGGAGAAGCAGCCTGCCGATCCAGCCGCCTCCACTAAAACGAACACGAAACCGCTGGCAGGCCTACGAATGCTGGTGGTTGACGACCATGCTCCGAATCGGCGGATCGCAATCGAATATGCGAACCACTGGGGCATGCGTTGCGATGCCGTTTCGACCGCAGGCGAGGCACTGCTCGCGCTAAACGAGGCGCTGGAGCGCGACGATCCCTACCGCGTAATGCTCTTTGACTGTCAGCTACCAGAAGTGGAATTCCCAACGCTCGCCGAAGCTATCCGCGTCGATCAGCGATTTAATCGTGTCAAACTGATCGCTCTGACCCTGCTGAGCAATCGCCTGGCCGAAGAGGATTGCACGCGCCTGAAGATTGGTTCGGTCATCACAAAACCTCTCCACCCAGACGACTTGTTTTCTGCCATCGAAAACGTCTTGTCTCCGAAAAATTCGACTGGAACCGCATTCGACGTGGCCACCAAACCACCCAGTGTTTCTCCGGTCGAACCAGCTCAGCATATACGCATTCTCGTCGCCGAAGACAATGTCGTGAACCAACGGGTTATTCTCCTCCAGCTCAAAAAACTGGGCTATCAAGCCGATCTCGCTAACAACGGCCTGGAAGTTATCCAAGCGCTCGAGCGCAGCTCCTATGGCATCGTTTTCATGGATTGCCAGATGCCGGAGATGGATGGTTATGAAGCGACCCGCGTGATCAGGCGCGACAAACGATTCGCCAACCTGCGCATCATTGCGATGACCGCCAATGCGATGCAGGGTGATCGCGAGAAATGCCTCGCTGCCGGCATGTCCGACTATTTATCCAAACCCACGAGACTCGTTGATCTCAAAAACGCGCTCGCGGTCAGCGCCACGACCGAATCGTAAACGAGCAGTCAACTTCTGGGCCAAAAACCAGCCAATCGATCTAAAAAATATAACAGAGAGGCAATCGGACGGGGTTGGGTTTTGTGGTTTGTGGTCGAGACCACGACGGCCTTGTCAATCTTTGTGTTGAAAATGGATCCGGAGAGCACGAACTATTTAACAGTAACTAAAAAGCAGACAGTTCATCCGCAGATTCTCGCAGATGGACGCAGATTTCCTACTAGCGCGATGAGGGCACCGCGCCTCCATTTATCCCATCGGTGAAAATCGGTGTTCATCTGTGGATAAAAACTGTCTCAAAAAAAGCCCGCACGTTTTGGTGCGGGCTTGAGGTTCGGGGCGGCGGATTGAAGGTCTCGTAGGGGCGCAGTCTTGCTGCGCCCGGGTTTGGGATTTTACGGAAAGGGCGTAGCGAGTCTACGCCCCTACTGGTTACTGGCGGAACTGATCTCACTCACCGGTTGAAAGGTCAATCGGACAGGGTTGGGTTTTGTGGTTTGTGGTCGAGACCACGACGGCGTTGGCAATCTTTGTGTTGAAAATTGATCCGAATAGCACGAACCATTTAACAGTAGCTAACAAGCAGACAGTTCATCCGCAGATTCTCGCAGATGAACGCAGATTTCCGACCTGCGCGGTGAGGGCACCACACCTCCACAATCAGGCATCTGTGAAAATTATTCGTTGTCGACTGCGCAACACGAATTCCGTTCGCGGAGGCTGAGCGTGAGCAGGTTTATGCAATAGCTGCTTAAACCACTTTGACGAATTATATATAACACTCCAGCCTTCCCCCATGAAATCAATTTGCTCTATTATCCGTTCCCTGGCGATAATTCTGCTGATGATGGCTGGAATCGTCACCGCTCAAACCGTCACTACTACCGCCAGTCTCTCCAGTGCCATCGCCGCAGCCAACACGGCGCCCGACACGCCTACCACAATCAACCTTGCAGCGGGCACTTACACCTTGGCGATCTCCCTGCCCAACCTTGGGGCCAACCACCTCACCATCAGTGGCCCGCCACCGGCTCACCCGCCATCATTAACGCCGATAACCTGCCTTCCGGGGTCATCTTTAACGTCACCGCCGATTACGTCACCATCTCCAACATAACCCTGCACAACGCCCGCACCCACGGCATCGCCATCCAATCAGGCGCCGACTCCGGCCGCATCGAGGCCTGCACCTTCGCGAACCCTAGCAGCCCTGCACCGACCTCCGCCATCGACGGACACGGCTGCGCCAACTGGACTGTTACTGGAAATAACATTAGCGGCATCACCGGCACCACTGCCACCGCCGAACCCGCCATCCACTTCCACGGCGGTGCCTCGGGCACCGAGATCACCAACAACCTCATCTACAACTGTGATCGAGCCATTGGCCTCGGAAGCGAACCAGTTGCCATCGACCCAGCCATTAGTTCACTAATTACCGGAACGCGCTATTATCTCGATGCGAATCACGGAGATGATACGGCAACTGGAACCGCCGGCGATCCATGGAAAACCCTCGCAAAAGCTCAAGCTGTCGTTCAAGGCGGCGATGCAGTGATTCTCGGTAATGGAAATTATGGGAAGTTCTCCGACACAAATGCGAGCCGGACCGCTTTTTGTATATATATGGCAGCACCGGGTGCATTGCCTGAATTTACAGAAATAAATTTAAATTATGGTGGCCGAAATGGCGCGGCCTATCTCTTGTTCTACCGGATTTATATTCATTCACTGCCCGTAGTTCAAGACCTGGGGGTTGATCCTCAGGACCCAAAAGCAACAGGAACTACCTACAAGAAGACGAGCAATCCGATCAGCATAGAATCGGCAACTCACGTTTGGATTGCAGGGTGCAGAATAGCTGGCCAGAGCAAATACCTTACCGGAGGTATAAATATAAACCGGAGTCAGCATATTAAAATCAATCAGTGTCATATACACGACGCGAGCGTTGGTGTCAGTTTTTCCAATAGCCAGTTTTTAGAGTTTACCGGTAATCATATTCACAAAATAGCCGCCTCTGCGTTTCAGTCTGGCTATATGACACTGACGGCAGACGTCTTAATTGAAGCAAACCATGCGCATGATGCAAACTGGAACATCAATGATGATTTTTGCCCCCGAGCCCCAATAGGGCAAATCTACCATGGGTCTGGTGTTGCGATACGCGGAAACCGTTATATCATTCGCAATAACATTTTTCATGACGGTTTTCCGACTGCGGGAATTGCGATGTATAACGATACAAATACTGCGTTTTCTGATATTCGTATAGAAAACAACATTCTTTATGATATTCGGGCATATTGCGCGCTTCGACTGGATAAGCTTCTGGAAAATATCTATGTCCGAAATAACTTGATTGTTGGGCATGCTCACGGTTCTGGAACATCCTATTATGACGGCGGCGTGTCTCTTTCGAGCCTGGCCGTTGGAGCTACTGGAAATGTACTCAACTTCGATAACAATATCGTAGTTGGCACGACTGATTTTGGTGCATATTGGGGACAGGTAAGTCAGCGCAATAATATTTTCTATTGTGCTCGAAGCAATACCTCTATTTTGGACCAAGCAACTGTTGGTGGAGGATCAATGGTTTTGACGGCGACCTCGCTTACTTCATTGCGGTTTGAGAACGAATTCTTCTCTAACATAACAAATCATTCCCAATTTACTTGGGATTCAATAAGTCAGACCGGGCATCACCAACTGATCGACTGGAGCCTTTCCTTGAGTTCCCCTGCGATTGGCTTTGGAGATTCTTCACTGCAGCCCCCTGATGGTATTGGAGGAATAGACGCCGACGGATTTATATTTACTGGTGCGCCACGCTCGTTGGTAAACCATAATGCAGGACCGAGTTCCTAAAAAACAATAGGGTCAATCGGACGGGGTCGGGTTTTGTGGTTTGCGGTCGTGACCACGACGGCCTTGTCAATCTTTGTGTTGAAAATGAATCCGGAGAGCACGAACTATTTAACAGTAACTAAAAAGCAGACAGTTCATCCGTAGATTCTCGCAGATGAACGCAGATTTCCGACCTGCGCGGTGAGGGCACCGCGCCTCCATTTATCCCATCGGTGAAAATCGGTGTTCATCTGTGGATAAAAACTGTCTCAAAAAAAGCCCGCACGGTTTGGTGCGGGCTTGAAGTTCGGGGCGGCGGATTGAAGGTCTCGTAGGGTCTCAGTCTTGCTGCGCCAGGGTTTGGGATTTTACGGAAAGGGCGTAGCGAGTCTACGCCCCTACTGGTTACTGGCGGAACTGATCTCACTCACCGGTTGAAAGGCTGCTGGGGATTAGTTCGTCGATCCACTCGGATGGCGGAGCGCCGTTGGAGCTGAGGTGCGTCGTGAAATCAAAACGGCCGGGAACCGGACAATGCCAATGCGCCCATGCGTCGTCGGCCGTCAACAGGCCTGCACGATAAGGATTGAGAAAGATATAGAGCGCGTACGGCTCCATCGCTTCGTCGGGACGCAGCTGGTGTTCGTAGAAATCCCGCTGCCAGTCCAAGCCCGCCAATTGCAGTGCGCCTTTGGTTTGTGTCTTCCAGCGCGAGAGAACGCGCCCCAACGTCAAACGCCGACCTAGCGTAAAGAGCCAATGGACGTGATCGGGCATCACGGCAAATGCGTGTGTGGTGGTGTCGTCTTGCGCATCCGACACTCCGGTGACTTGCTTCAACGTATGAGTGACGTTGGTGGCAGTCAGGCCTGACCTGCGTTCTTGCGTACAACATGTCACGAAATACGTCGCAGCGGGCTGTGACCAACGATGCGCATGAAGCGCACTGGTTTGGCGCGTTGGCATGGGGTTCAGCACACGGGGAAACCTAAAGCCTAGTCGTAGGGGCGCAATCTTGTTGCGCCCGGGTTCGGTGGGTTTTCTTAAAACAAGAAGGGCGCAGCAAGACTGCGCCCCTACAAGAAGGAGGAAAGGCGAACAGAAATTAGCTCGCTGGTTTTTCGGCGGGCTTGTCGATCTGCGGGATGACAGTCGCGATGTGTAGTTCTTTGAGCTGCTTCGCAGTGACGGGCGTCGGGCTTTGGGTCATCAAGCACTGGCCTTTTTGCGTCTTCGGGAAGGCAATGACGTCGCGGATGCTCGTCGTGCCGCAGAGGAGCGCGCACATGCGGTCCAAGCCGAAGGCGATGCCGCCGTGCGGAGGCGCGCCGTAGCTGAAGGCTTTGAGCATGTAGCCGAAGCGGCTCTCAACGACATCGACTGGAATTTTCAACACGTCCTCGAAGACCTTCCTCTGCAGCGCGGGTTGGTGAATCCGGATCGAACCACCGCCTAGCTCCATACCATTAAGCACGGCGTCGTAGTGCTGGCCGCGGACACGTTTCGGATCGCTGTCTAGGTATTGAAGATCTTCCGGCACCGGCGAGGTGAAGGGATGATGCGTGGCGACGTAGCGGCCGGACTCTTCGTCGTAGCTCATGAGCGGGAAATCGACTACCCAGAGGAATTTCCAGTCGTCGTGGCGGATGGTGAGTTTGCCGCGTTTGACGAGGAGTTGTGCGGCGTCGAGGCGGACACGGCCGAGGATGGCACAGGCTTTGTCCCACGAGGCGGCGGCGAAGAAGATCATGTCGCCATCGACAATGCCGAGCTTGGCGGTGAGGGCGGCCTTTTCGGCGTCGGAGAAGAACTTCACGATGGGCGATTTCCATTCGCCGCCCTCGACCTTGATGTAGGCCAGGCCCTTCGCGCCGAGGATTTGGCCATATCCTCAAGGTTCTTGAGCTCGCCCTGCGTGAGGTCGGCAAGGCCCTTGGCGTTGATGGCCTTGATCACACCACCGTTGGCCACGGTCGACTGGAAGACTTTGAACGCGGAGGTTTTGAACGTCTCGGAAAAATCGGAGAGTTCCATGCCGAAACGCATGTCGGGTTTATCCACGCCGAACCGGTTCATAGCGTCAATGAAAGGCAGGCGCAAGAAGGGCGTCGGGAGGTCGCAGTCGAGCACGTCCTTCCAGACCTTCTTCAACATGCCTTCAAACAGGGCGTAGATGCCTTCGCGGTCGATGAAGGAAACCTCGACGTCGATCTGCGTGAACTCCATCTGGCGGTCGGCCCGCAGGTCCTCGTCGCGGAAGCAGCGGGCGATCTGGAAATATTTCTCCACGCCGGCGACCATGAGGATCTGCTTGAACTGCTGGGGCGACTGCGAAAGCGCGTAGAACTGGCCAGGATGGATGCGCGACGGCACGAGGTATTCGCGGGCGCCTTCGGGCGTGCTCTTGAAGAGTGCGGGCGTCTCGACCTCGATGAATTCCTGAGAGTCGAAGTAGTCGCGGATGGACTTGGCGGCTTTGTGGCGTACCTGAAGGTTTTTGCGCATCTTCGGACGGCGCAAATCCAGATAGCGATAGGTTAGGCGCAGGTCTTCGTTGACCTTTTCGCCGCCGATGTCGTCGAGCGGGAACGGTGGCGTGTCAGAGATGTTGAAAATTTCGAGCGCGTTGGCGTCGATCTCGATCGCGCCAGTGGGCAGCGAGGCATTGACGGTGCCTTCGGGGCGCGGGACGACGGTGCCGGTGACGCCGATGACGGACTCGGGCTTGAGGCCGGCGGCCTGGGCGCCGAGAGCGGCGTTGGTCTGCGGGTCGAACTTGACCTGCGTGATGCCTTTGCGGTCGCGGAGGTCGATGAAGAGAATGCCGCCGTGATCGCGGATGGAGTCCACCCAGCCGACGAGCGAGACGGTCGCGTTGAGGTTGGCAGGAGTGAGTTGAGCGCAGTGATGGGTGCTTTTCATCGGATTATGGGAAGGGTCAGGAAAAGCCACCCTGCCCCACCCGCGCAAGCCTAGTCTGATGGTTGGCGATATGGAAAATTAGCAATAGGCCCGAGAAGGCCGTCTTGTATCTATGAGCAATGCCTCGGTTTTGTGGAAACCGGACGTGCTTTTGCTACACCAACAGCGCGCGGAGAGCCGACACCAAGCAGCTCCTACCGACACCTTACGACTACCATGGAACTCATTATCAAATCCTACGCGAACCGCATCGGGACGCTGCAATTCAACAACGAGGGCAAACTTAACTGCCTCAGTCATACACTCATGGACGAGCTGATGCGCGGGCTCCACGAACTGGAGCAGGAAGGCGCTCATGTGATCGTGTTGCGTGCGAAGCCCGGCGTGAAAGTCTGGTCGGCTGGCCACGACATCAACGAACTTCCGGAACCGCGCCGCGACCCGCTTTCCTATGGCGATCCGCTGGAAACTCTGTTGCGAAATATTCAGGACTGCCCGGTGCCGGTCATCGCGATGGTCGAAGGCACGGTCTGGGGCGGCGCGTGCGACATGTGTTGTTCCTGCGACATGGTTATCGCGGCGGAAGGTTCCACCTTTGCGATGACGCCGGCCAAGATCGGCATCCCTTACAACGCCTCGGGCCTGATCCATTTCGTCCATCACATCGGCTTGAACAAGGCCAAGGAAATGTTTTTCACCGCACGCCCGACGACCGTTCACGAAGCGTGGAACAACGGCTTCGTTAATCACGAGGTTTCGAAGGAAGAGCTGGAAACGTTCACTTACGATCTGGCAGGAAAAATCGGGAAGAACGCTCCTCTCGCCGTTCGCGCAATCAAGGCGCAGTTCCGCCTGCTCACGCGTGGCGCTTTGATCGATGCCGAGACCGCCGAGCGCATCCAGGCGATACGGCGCAAAGTTTACGACAGCGCCGACTACGCGGAAGGCATCAAGTCCTTCAAGGAAAAGCGCCCGCCTGTTTTTCAAGGCCGCTGAGATTCCCCATAAATTAGGTTCACCCGGGCCGGAAGCACGCTTCCGGCCCGCTTCGTGCTTGGCGGACTGGACAAACTGTATCGGTACAGCCAGCTTGCTCGCGCTGTACCCCCATCAACCGCAGCAACGAACCGAGTATTCATGAACCTACTACGCCGTAAGACCGTGGCCGCCCGGCCAGCGATGATTCCCGCATGAGCGCTTCCAACGAATCCTGGTCATCGCGCGCCGGTGTGATTCTCGCAGTCGCAGGCAGCGCTGTGGGCCTCGGCAATTTCCTACGCTTTCCGGGCCTCGCCGCGCAATACGGTGGCGGGGCCTTCATGATCGCGTACTTCGTTTCGCTGCTGATCATCGGGTTTCCCATTGGCTGGGCCGAGTGGTCGCTGGGGCGTTATGGCGGTCGCTATGGTTATCGTTCCTCGCCCGGAATCTTCCACGCACTACTCAAGCATCCGGCGGGAAAATATCTCGGCGTGATCGGCTTCATCATCCCCGTGATGATTTATATGTATTATGTGTATATCGAGGCGTGGTGCCTCGGATATGCCGTCAACGCTGCTGCGGGCAATCTCAGCCAGCCCGGCTTGAACTATGGCGCGTTCTTCAACCACTACACTGGTGCAAGCGCGGATGGGGTTTCGCTCTCTTTCGGACTGAACGATGTCGGCATCTTCGTCATCATCGTTTACGCGCTCAATTTCTACTTAATCTACCGAGGCATCTCCAAAGGCATCGAGGCGCTCTGCAAATATGCCATGCCCGCGCTCATCGCGCTCGCCCTCGTCATCCTCGTCCGAGTGCTCACCCTCGGCACACCCGATCCGCTCAAGCCCGATCAAAATGTGCTCAACGGCCTCGGCTTCATGTGGAATCCCGGCAACGTGGCCGAAGGCCTAAAAAATCCGCAGCTCTGGCTCGCCGCTGCTGGGCAAATATTTTTCTCTCTTTCAGTTGGTTTTGGTGTGATCATCACCTACTCCAGCTATCTCAAGGACAAGGACGACGTCGTCCTGAGTGGCCTCACGGCCTCCGCTGCCAACGAGTTTTGCGAGGTCGGGCTGGGCGGGCTCATCACCGTGCCTGCTGCGTTTATCTTCCTCGGCGCTTCCGGCATCGTCGGTCAGGGCACCTTCGGACTGGGCTTCCACGTACTGCCCGAAGTCTTCGCGCGCATGCCTGCGGGTGCGTTTTTCGCGACGGCATTTTTTGTCCTGTTGTTCCTCGCGGCAATCACGAGTTCGCTCTCGATGCTGCAACCCGGCATCGCCTTTCTTGAGGAGGGACTTGGCATCAACCGCAAGGCCTCCGTCACCCTGCTCGGCTTCGTCACCTCCATCGGTACAATCTTTGTTTGGTATTTTTCCAAGGACCTCAAGGCACTCGACACGATCGATTTTTGGGTCGGTACGATGCTCATCTTCATCCAGGCGACGATCCTCATCATCATCTTCGGCTGGCATGTGGGCATCGAAAAAGGCTGGCAGGAAATGCACCTCGGGGCCGCCATGCGCGTGCCAGGGATTTTCAAGCCGATCATAAAATACATCACGCCGCTTTTCCTCATCACGATTTTCGTCCTCTTCCTAATGAAAAACGTTTTCGGCTGGAACTTCTCCTGGGGTGCAGCGGCCACTTTCAATCCCACCAGTTATATTGTGGATCTTGTCGGCAAGACGCCCAGCCACGTCGCACGCCTCAGTGTCGGCCTGATCGTCGTGATGTTTATTTTCACTCTCGTGCTCGCCCACCTCGCCGGAAAGAATTGGGAAAAGAAACCGCTCAACACCCCCGAGGACAATACACCATGACCACCGGCGGCTGGATCAACCTTATCCTCTCGGTCGGCTTCGTAACCGTGCTCTTCGTCTGGAGCCTCATCCGCGTTTTGCGCGAACCACCTGAAAGCGACAAGCACCTCGCTCACGTCGAGCCCATCGAGGAAGACCAGACCGAACAGCGCTGAGTCCAAAAGCAAGTTGGACAAAATCCTACCCTCTCGATGCGCCTTCTACCGCGTTTTCTGTTGGTCGTTTTTGGTTTAACTTCGTCCATCACTACGCTGGTAGCGGCCGAGACCCCCATCGACCGCCACGCGCTCGTCACGCGCCACAATCCAGTCATCCGCAAAGTCGATCCCGACGCCACGCTCACTGTCGGCAACGGCAACTTCGCCTTCGGTTGCGACGTCACGGGCATGCAGACCTTCGCCGAGTTTCATCATCGCAACGGCATCCCGGTCGAAATCCTCTCGCGCTGGTGCTGGGTCACCGATCCCAATCCCAACCACTACACCCTCGCCGACGCCTCCAAGGATTTCAAAATGGCCGACGGCAGCGTCCAACCTTTCGCCACCAACCAGAATTCACCCGCTGGCGACTGGTTGCGCAAAAACCCGCGCAACCACCCACTCGGCCAGCTCGCCCTCGAATACGACAAAGCCGACGGCACCCCGCTCGCGCCCGAGAACATCCAGGAACCCGAGCAAACCCTCGACCTCTGGACCGGCATCGTCACAAGCAAATTCAAACTCGATGGCGTGCCCGTTAAAGTGACCACCGCCTGTAATCCTTCACTCGATATAGTGGCCTTGAAGATTGAGTCTGCACTTCTGGCTAATGGAAAACTCCGTATCCGTCTTGTGTTCCCCCGAGGCCACGATCTCTCAGTAAAAAACACCCCGGCACTCGACTGGGGTAAGCCTGAATCACACGAATCTAAAATAATCGAGCTTGGTCAAATTAAGCGAACCGTAGGCAGCACAACCTACTTCGTGATGAGTAACCGGAATTTTACAGAGAAGGCATCTCATCAATTTATCATAATGCCCGACGCAAAGAGCCCAGAGCTTTCATTCAATCTCAGATTTTCGGACCGACCGCTAAAGTCTGACGAACCGCCCGAAGGCACCTTTTATGAGTCGGCTAGTTACTGGCAGAAGTTCTGGCAATCCGGCGCCGCCATCGATTTCACCGGCAGCACCAACCCGCTTGCGCCAAAAGTCGAAGAGCGCGTTATCCTCTCGCAATACCTCATGGCCGTGCAGATGGCTGGCGACGTACCGCCGCAGGAAACCGGGCTTACCTGTAGTAGTTGGTACGGCAAGCATCACACCGAGATGATCTGGTGGCACGCTGCACATTTCGCACTCTTCGGCCGCGACGACTTGCTCGCCAAAAATCTCGCTTGGTACCAGTCACAACTCCCCGCCGCCCGCGCCCTCGCCAAGAGCCGCGGTTGGAAAGGCGCCCGCTGGGCCAAAATGACCGGCAACGAAATGCGCGAAAGCCCCGGCGGCCCGCCGCTCATCGTCTGGAATCAGCCGCACCTGGTTTACCTGTGCGAACTTCTTTATCGCAATAATCCCTCGCCCGGCACGCTCGCCAAATACCGTGACCTCGTGCTCGAAACCGCTGACTGCCTTGCCTCCATGGTCTGGTTCGACCCGGCGCGCAAACAGTATGTGCTCGGCCCGCCACTCTGGATCGCCCAGGAAATCTACGACCCGGGCACCAGCCAGAATCCCGGTTTCGAGCTTTCCTACTGGCGCTGGGCACTCACGGTTGCCCAGCAATGGCGCGAACGTCTCGGTCTCCTGCGCGACGAAAAATGGGACCACGTCATCGCCAACCTGCCTCCGCTTCCGCAGAAGCACGGCATGTATGTCGGCCTCGAATCGACTCCGGATACATGGGACAATATCGCCAGCCGCCATGATCACCCCGAGATGTTGATGCCGCTCGGCTTCCTGCCCGGCGGTCCCGACGTTGATCACGCCACGATGAACCGCACCCTCGACGGCGTGCTCCAGCAATGGGATTGGGAAACGAAAATCTGGGGCTGGGATTACCCGATGATCGCCATGACCGCCGCGCGACTCAATCGCCCCGACGTCGCCATCGAAGTTCTCATGCGTGACGGTCCCAACAACCGTTATCTTCCCACCGGCCACTGCCCCGTCCGCAGCGACGAAGCGTTGCCAAAGGACGCGCCTCCCGGAGCCCGCAAGCGCGAGATCGCGGTTTATCTTCCCGCCAACGGAGCATTTCTCGCCGCCATCGCGCTCATGACCGCTGGCTGGGACGACTGCGCCGAGGAATTTCCCGGCTTCCCCAAAGACGGCACGTGGAAAATCCGCGCCGAAGGCCTCAGCCGTTTACCCTGAGTCTCCCGCTTGCACCCGGACACGCACTGGCTAACCTCGTGCGCTCATGAAGTTCACGCCCGCCAAGCCGCCGCTCACCGGAGAAACCCTTGACTCGCTCACCGCCCGGCTGCGCGAGCATGGCGAACCAACCTTTCGCGCCAAACAGATCCTCGAATGGCTCTATAAAAAACGCGCCCGCACTTGGGACGAGATGACCAATCTCCCCAAGACACTCCGCACCTGGCTGGACGAAACATTCGAACTCATCCCGGCCACGCTCGTGCTGAACAAGCAATCGGATGACATCACCGATAAGCTCTTGCTCGAACTCAGCGACCGCTCGCTCATCGAAACGGTGATCATCCGCGCTCAGCAAGACGGCGTCGGCGTCGAAAACTCGCGCAAGACCATCTGCATCTCCACGCAAGTCGGCTGTGCGATGGGCTGCGTGTTCTGCGCCAGCGGACTCGACGGCCTCAAGCGCGACCTCTCCGCCGGAGAGATCGTCGCCCAGCTTCTCCAGGTTTGTTACCGCGAAGACGCACGCACACCGCGCGCCAAAGCCGAACTAGCCTCTTTCGACAACGTCGTTGTCATGGGTATGGGCGAACCACTCGCCAACTACGATGCCCTCATCCGCGCCCTCACCATTGTCAACGCCCCCTGGGGCCTCGGCTTCGGCGCACGTCGCATCACGATTTCCACCAGCGGCCTCGTGCCAAAAATCCTCCAACTCGCCGACGAACAGATCGGCTTCCGCCTGGCTGTTTCGCTCCACGGCGCGACCGATGCGGTCCGTGAAAAAATCATGCCGATCAACAAGGCTTACCCGCTTGCGAAACTGTTACCCGCGGTGAAAACGTTTTCCGAAAAACACGGCCGCATGATCACGCTCGAATTTATCCTGATCGAAGGTGTGAACGACTCGATCGAGCAGGCTGAGGAACTATGCTACATCGCCAAAGATCTGCACGCGCACGTGAATCTGATTCCGTACAACACGGTTGAGAGCCTGCCGTGGAAACGACCGGTCGAAGAACAGCTCGAAGCCTTCGCCAACGTGATGCGCGCCGCCGCTGTATCCGTTACGTTGCGACACGAAAAAGGTCACGACATCGAGGCCGCCTGCGGCCAGCTCCGCCTGAAAACCGAGAAGGAACGTGCTGTACCTGAACAAGAAACAAACGCGCAACTCTGAGCTTTACTAAATATCAACTTATTCGCATACGTTGATGCTTTATGGATAACGACCGCCCCATCTCCGAGCTTTTTGCGCTGAACCGCCCGCTGCGTTCGTTGGAGTTTTTCCCGCCCAAGGATGACACCGGCATGCAGGCGCTCCGCGACACCGCGACGGCGTTGAAAAAACTCTCTCCCGATTTCGTCTCCGTTACTTACGGCGCGGGTGGTAGCACACGCGAACGCACGACCCAGATCAGCACAATGCTGCGCGGCGAATTCGGTCTGACCGTGATGCCGCATCTTACTTGTGTCGGCCACTCGCGCGCCGAACTCAACGACATCGCCGACCGCCACCATACTGCTGGTATCCGCAACATCATGACTCTGCGCGGCGATCCACCCAAGGGCGTCGCCGAGTTCAAACCCGCGCCCGATGGCCTGAGTTACGCCAACGAACTCGTTAGCCTGCTCAAAGCGCGGCATAGCGATTTTTGTCTCGGTGTTGCTGGTTATCCCGAAATGCATCCACAAGCGTCTTCGTTCGAAGCCGACCTGGAAAACCTAAAGCGCAAGGTCGACACCGGCGCCGATTTCATCACCACCCAGCTTTTTTTCGACAACGCCGTTTTCCACCGCTTCGTCGACCGCTGTCGTAAAATCGGCATCACCGTGCCCATCGTGCCAGGCATCATGCCACCGCTCTCACTCAATCAGGTTAAGCGCATGACGCAATTGAGTGGTTCGACCGTGCCAGAAAAGCTCACGCGTCGACTCGAAGCCGCCGGAGAAAACGCCGACACTTTGGAATTTGTCGGTATCGACTGGGCCTTGGGCCAGATCCGAGATCTGCTCGCGAATGGTGCGCCGGGCTATCATCTGTACATTTTGAACCGCGCAAAAGCCGCCTTGGCGCTAGCGGCTGGATTGGCGGCTTAAAAACGGTTGGCGCTAACGGCGCGCTCGCCCGAGCATTCGGGCTGCACCCAACGCGCCCAACGCCAGCACGAACCAGTCGCTTGGGGCACCACCGCCACCGCCTCCTCCACCACTGGAGCTTCCCGTGCCAGGAATTGTAGGCGTGCTACCGCTGCTACTGGAACTACTTGAGGACGAGCCCGACGAACTACTGCTACTGCTCGATGAAGAACTTGATGAACTACTCGAGGAACTGCTGGAAGACGAAGATGCAACTAGTGCGCGGAGACCGGCCATATCCGACGCATTATCGGTGAGGACCTTTGCGTTGTAAGCGGCCTTCGCATCTCCCACGGGCAATCCCGTATCCACGCCGTTGTATTTTACGCTAGGATTACTGAAATATGAAATTCCCGCACCTTTATACGACATGATGGTACCGTATGATTGGTTATTGTAAGTCAAGGTGTAGCCGTACCACCACTGGCCATCGCCGTCGGCTGCCTTAGTCGAACTTTCGCGGTCATGATTGCAACCGAAGTTGTGCGCCATTTCGTGAGCAACCGTCGAAAACCCAACTCGACCGCCGTATTTCCACGCCACAACGGCTCGGGCGGCTCCTGCCGAAATGTCACCTGGTGCATTTATTCTGTCATTCCACAGAGGCGACCAAGCCAACCCAACAGTCGCCTCCCTGGTGCTAGAGTTGATATCACCCGTGCGCGGGCTGGCGATGTAGACGACTACCTGATCCGCTCCATGCAAGTCACACTTCGCCGTAATAAACTGTCGCTGCGTGTTGTCTGGAATTGCTGTCCTCGACTGAGTAATATCTGAAATACGATCAAGGTCCTCAGTTATATCTGTCGGAGCGGTGTATTCTGGAATCGGATACGACGTCACAAATCGCCAACGCAGATTAGTCACAGCACTATTCTGCAAAGCCATGTTCGCAGAATCAATATACCCCATAACGATTGATTCGAAGGAGGTGACGCTGCCTGCATCAGCCAGGGTTAGTGCGTCGTAGAAGAAAATAACATCAACGTAGGTGTACGTTCCATTAGTCGGCGCAACTATCGCGCTCTCCGCGCTCACTGCATCGCGCCTTGGAATCGCGTCTTGCTGAGCAGCCATAACACGATCGCTTCCGCATTTGCCATTGTTGGCTATTGCGTCGACCTGGACGGAGCCTCCAACAACGTGTATTTCGAAACTATCCGCCATCGGCACATCGAGCACGGCATGAATTTCATTTTCCGTCGCCACCGTCACAAGGAACGCGCCGTTTAGGACATTGCGGCCATTCCAGATTGTGCGGCCGTTTTCCTCGCGAACCGAAACCATTTCAAACTCCATTGGTGTGTCTGGATAGGGCGCGATGGTGATTTTCTGCGGCTTGTACGTGCGCCAGTCTTTTACCGGTTGCTCTAGTTTCGGTAACGCCTCGCGTATACTGGCTGATTTCCTGTGGGTATTCTCGGAGGCTTGGAGAGGCGGTTGAACACTGACTCCCTGCGGTTCCTGAAGAGGCGTTCCCATGGTTACTGTCGCGGGTGCGGGCGATGGACTGGCGATCGTCGGCTTGGCCGCCACTGAGGGGCGCGCTGAGTTGCGAATGAGCGAGACGGTCACGCAGCCCAGAGCAATAATCAGGAGGCCCGCGATGGAAAATCGTACTTGTGCTTTCATAAAATTAATGGGGTGGCCCTGCTCCAAACCCAAAGTTGCGCCGATCAGAACTAGCAAACGCAACAATCAAGCGGTGAGCGAGACATGAGGTAGTTTTTGCACCTTCAGAAACGAAGCAAAACTTCTCATGAATAAAGCCCCGCCGAGCACAACTTCTTACGAGCTTTTAACCGTGGCGGCTCCCACATATTTCAATCCACGAGCTTCGCTCGCCCCCCTTTCAAGCCATACTAAGGCAATCACCTCATTAGCCGCAGCCAAGCGCGCGATGCGCAAAGGAGCTCTTAGCCGGAACGATGCAATAGAACATAGGAATTAGGAGGCAAAAGCGGGGCGATTTTCTACTGCATTGCAGTTGGGAAAAGGGCTGAGAACTTTATCCCAAAGGCGTGACCACCAGTCGCGTTCGCGGGGAGGCACGGCGAGCTTGATCGTCGTTTTGCCGGCAGGATGTGCGATGATTCCCGGGGTGATGAACAGCCAGAAGCGCAGCGATTGGATCGTCACTTTGGTTTGCCAGCCCAGATGACGTTCGAAGAGCACGGTCAGGTTGTAGGTCAGCGTCGCCAGTGAGAGGGCCGCTTCGGTGGCCCAAAACGAACGCAGACAAAGCGTGGGCAGGGCGAAGCCAAGCTGGAGTTCTTTGATCACGTTTTCGCAATCACTGCGGCCGTTGTAGTCGCGCCACACCGCGAGCGGCGCGACCGTCGTGGGCAAACTGGTCACCAGCGCTTGGAAAAGATAACCGGGCACGTCGATGAGCTTTTTGCCACCAGCCTCGGGCCGTTCGGCCTGACGATGGCGGATCAAAATGAGTCGCCGGGCGTGCAGCCAGCCCTGCGCCTGGTACTGCACTTCGGCTATGTCGGTGCCGGCCAGTTCGGTCGGCATCCACGCCACGTCGTGCCGAATCAGACTTTGAATCGGCACGCTCAGCTTCGCCACGACGATAAACGGCAGCCGCAATTGCTCCCACAACGGAGCAGTTCGGGCACGCAAAACCCACTGTCAGCGCGGACCGCCCGCCACCGGATCTGCCGGGGCGTGTGGCTCCACAGATCGAGGAAAAACGATACGACGTTATTGGCGCAACTGCTGTTGCCTGCACGTAACCACAGTTGCGCGACCAGCCGCGCTTCGGCGACGACCGCGAGCAGGGGATGCAGGCACGGCTTGAGCCCGGTGCGCGTGTAGCCCACTTTGATTCCTTCTTGATGACCGTCCTCATGCAAGAGCCGTGTCGAATCCAGATCCAGCGTGTAACCTTCACGGCGTGACGGCAGCCGATCCATGCACCATCGCCATAACGGACGGAAACACCGCAGGTTTTTCCCCGCCGAATCGAAGGCCGCAAAGAACCGGGAAAGCGACGACTGGCTGGCCACCCGCTGGATGCCAAGCAACTCCGGCACCATTGGATCGCGCCGAAAATAGGCGACATGGGTGAGCTTGCGCGCCTCGCACAGCAACCCGTGCGTGAACGCCAGCGCCTTGGAAAGTGCTGGCAACTGGTTGTTGGAAAGGGACGGCGCGTGCGGCAAGTGCTCCGCCAGCTTTGCCTTCCAGTTGCTCCCATGCAGCCAGGCCCAAAATAATGCACTGCCCCCATGCGCGCTTAATTGCTGGTCAGTGAAGCCAACGGCGATTGATTTTTTGCCTACTTTGAACTCCACTTCACCCGCCACCGTTTGGTGAAGCGGACTTTCGTCCGGCGATTGTTTTGTCTTCATCAACAGCAATCACTTCCCGAACGGCGGCTCTTTTCAACTGCATCGTTCCGGCTAAGAGGCCAGCTCGCGGCTCAGCGATTGCGACGAGCGCGACCGATCAAACGCAAAGCGCCAAGCAGCGCGAACGCCACCAAGACCCACGGCTCCACCGCGCCGCCACCGCCGCTGCTGCCGGTTGCACTACCGCTCTGACCGCCACTGCTTGACGACGAAGAGACGCCTGAAGATGCGGTTGGCTCATACACAGCGACTGCGGCACTTGCACTCGAAGTCTCTCCAACAATATTGCCTACAACCACGTCGTAGGTGCCAACATCACCAGTGCTCGCGCTGGGTTTCGCATAAAACGGGTCGGTTGCTCCACTCAGGGCCACACCATCTTTTCGCCACTGATAGGTCAGCCCATCACCGACAGCAGTGACGCTCAAGCTGAAGCCCACACCCTTAATTACTCTGGCCGGTTGAGGTTGAGCGATAATGACCGGAGCCTCCGTGGCCTCACGGCAAACCGCCATCGCAAGCGCATTCTCCCGGAGCAAGCGGGAATTATTGGTCACGGATGCCTGGCCTTCAGGTAGGCCAAGGCGAACACCCGCGTATTCAAGTTCTGGATTGCTGAAGTAAGGCACCCGAGTCGGCGCATACGACATAATCGTGCCGGTATCTTTGCCATCGAGGCTAAATCGGAAACCAAAACCGAAACCTTCGCCCGTGGCGGTCATTTCAGTCTGTCGATCATGGCGGCAGCCAAAATTGTGCGCCAGTTCGTGTGCGAGTACGACATAGCCGCCACCCCAAACCATGACGGCGTGATGCGCGATTGAGCCCTGACCGGGCACCCAGGCGAGACCGCTATAATCGTCGGAGCGTTTCTTGCTCACGAGTAACATCGCTTGATCGACTCCGTGGAGCGCACATTTTTCAGCCGCAAACTGGCCTACAGCATTGTCAGTGAAAGTAAGCTGTTCGAGATCATTCTTAAGTTTGTCGGTAGCAGTATAGTCGGGAACTTGGTAGGCCGCCACATAACGCCAGCGAAGATTATCGACCTTACTGTTTTCCAAAACCCGGTTGGCCGCCTCAACCATGGCCACAATCGATATTTCAACCTGCTGGGCGTTGTTGTTATTTGCCGTGAGCGTTTCCGTGTCGTAGAAGAAAAGGACATCGACCGTATGCACGTCGCCTGCGGATAAGGCCGTGCTATTATCAGTCGGCGTGCTGTTCGCATCGATCGTTTCGCCCGCAACAGCGGCGGAGGCCACCAGCCGTTCGTTGCCACACAACACCGTGGCGTCGGTCTCCGTCACCGTCGCGCTTTGGCCTGAAATGTGAAACTCGAAGTTACTCGCGGCCGGAACTTCCAGGACCGCGTGCCATTCGTTCTGCGTGGCAACCGTCACGAGAAACGCGCCGTTGAGTACATTCCGGCCCGTCCAAATCGTGCGGCCACCCTCCTGACGGACTGAAGTCATTTCAAACTCCATCGCCAAGTCGGCGTAGGGAGCGATTGTCAGTTTCTTCGGCTGGTAGGTACGCCAGTCAGTGATCCTGTGCTCAAGCTGCGGCAGGATTTGCTGAACTGACGCAGTTGTCGGCATAGCACTCAGCTGTGGTTGAGCCAAAGCCGACGTTTCCATAACCTTTCGCCCCGCCACAAACGGTGCGATTTCCTGTCTGGGTATTTCACCTAACCGAACACTCGCGCTAGGATCATTTGAATGGCCAGCAGAACGGAAAAGAAAAAACGCCGCACAGACACTCACTGTAAAACCAGTGAGAAAAACCAGGTGTCTTTGACGGCGCGAAAACATGAATGCGTTTGGATCGAAACTGCGTGCTTTTGATGAGCACCTCACTGTCTTATATATGTAATAAAACCGTGAACGTTTCAGAGAAAAACATACAAACGCTCCACCTAAGCGCAATGCATTCGGGATAGGGTATTCCCCTACCTTAGTATCGGAGAAAACGATACGTTTTCGGAGGCAAAAGCCGAGGCAGCAGCCCTCGCGCAATGGCACAATTTACAACGGCCGATTCTTCACCCTAAGGTGATCCAGCCAAGAACCTATTATACAGTAAGCTTAAGCAAAACTTACCGCTTCTGCGCGGCGGCGTGAGCGGCGGAAACCACGGTGTATTTTTCGGCCCATTTCTTTAGGCCGCTCTGCTCGGCTTCGGTAAGCTGACGCACGACCTTGGCCGGCGCACCAAGCACCATCGAACCCGGCGGAATCACGGTGCGTGGCGTCACCACCGCGCCCGCGCCCACGATGCTCCTCGCACCGACTCGCGCGCCGTCGAGCACCGTCGCACCCATGCCGATCAAACACTCATCGCCAATTGTGCAGGCGTGAATGATGGCGGCGTGGCCGACCGTAACCCAATTACCAATCACCGCATCCATATCATCGGCCAGATGAACGACGCAGTTGTCCTGAATATTACTCCCCTCGCCCACGACGATGCGCGCGATATCGCCACGCAAGACCGCGCCATAAAAGACACTGCTCTTCGGTCCGAGCGTGACGTCGCCGACCACGGTCGCGTTGGAAGCGATCCAGCTGGCCTGAGCGATGTCAGGAGTTTTGGCGAGATGCGCGGCAAGACGTTCTTCGACGGTCATGACTTGGTTCTCGCGCGAACGTTTCAAATTCGCAAGCTCGGCCCAGCTCCAACTTCCTCTTCACCGCCTGTTATATGGAACAATTAACGCACGTATTCCGCGGCCTTTTGGGCGTCATCGTTTTTGTCGGCATCGCCGTCGCACTGAGTGAAAACCGCCGCGCGATCAGCTGGCGGATCGTCGTCATGGGGCTGGTGCTGCAGTTCGTTTTCGCCGGGCTGGTCTTACACGTGGGTTTCGTACGCAGCGCGGTCGAGTTCGTGGGCTCAGGTTTCGTTAAACTGCTCGATTTCACCAATGCCGGCACGCGTTTCGTTTTTGGGTCGCTCCTCGATACCTCAAAACACGGCGTGATCTTCGGCCTGGCGATCCTGCCCACGGTGATCTTTTTCTCCGCGTTCACCTCGATGCTCTACTATATGGGCATCCTGCAAAAAATCGTGTGGGCGTTCGCCTGGGTGATGTCGAAAACGATGCGGCTTTCCGGTGCCGAAACGCTCTCGGCCTCCGCCAATATTTTCCTGGGGCAAACCGAGGCGCCGTTGCTCATCAAACCCTATCTCGCCACCATGACGCGCTCGGAACTGCTCTGCGTCATGATCGGCGGCATGGCCACCATCGCAGGCGGCGTGATGTTGATCTACATCACGATGCTCGGCGGGCCCGACCCGCAGCAGCAGATCGTTTTCGCGACTCACCTCATCACGAAATCTGTGATCTCCGCCCCCGCCGCGTTGATGATCGCTAAAATTCTCCTCCCGCAAACCGAGGCCGTAAGCCAGGACCTAACCATCACCAAGGAGAAAATAGGCTCAAATCTTCTCGACGCCATTTGCATCGGTACGACCGACGGACTCAGGCTAGCCGTCAACATCGGCGGCATGCTCATCGTGTTCACCGCGCTTGTAGCGTTTTTCAACTACATCCTCAGCGCGTGGATCGGCGGACCGACCGGCCTCAATCTCTGGGTGGAATCCGTCACGCAAGGCACCTTCAAATCTTTCTCGCTGGAGTTCATCCTAGGCATTTTTTGCGCACCCATCGCCTGGCTCATGGGCATCGACGGCCCCTTCATTTTGGCCTCTGGTCAGTTGCTCGGCACGCGGACCGTGCTCAACGAATTCGTGGCCTATCTCCAGTTGGGCGAACTCAAGGCCGCAGGTAAGTTTACGGATCCGCGCTCACTCGTCATTCTCACCTACGCCCTGTGCGGTTTCGCGAATATTGTTTCCATCGGCATTCAGGTCGGCGGCATCGGCGCACTCGCGCCCAGCCAACGTGGAAATCTCGCCAAGCTCGGGGTCAAAGCGCTCATCGGCGGCAGCCTCGCCTGCTTCCTCACCGCCTGCGTCGCCGGGATGTTGATCTGAGTCGGCTACTTCTTCCAGTTGCCCGCTTCGTCCTGCACCCACACGCCCGAACGGCTGTGCTGCGCGATCTGACGAGCGCGAGCCCGCCCAACCTTATCGGAAGACGAACCTGTCTTTTGCGCCAACGCAGCATAGACGATTTCACGATCCTTGTTTTCGGCCGCAACCACCGCACCCGCATCGCCGCCAGCGCCACGCACTTCGAGAAAGCCACGGTTGTTTTCACCGACCGCGCCTTGCGCCTTGAGCGCATCGACCTGCGCGAGCCGCTGATCCATGCGGCCCCTGACCGCACCCAGATCCTCGGCTTTCAAAAGCGCAACGAAGCTCAGGGCCAGAACGAAAAAAACACTGCGAAAGACGAACGTTTTCATAGGAGTAAAAAGAATTAGGATTTGTCCGGGCTGGTGATCGTGGCGGATTTCTTATCGAGATCGCCGAAGAAATCATCCAGCGCCTTGTCGACCTTCACGTTCACATCGACCGTGATATGGGCTTCGACCGGTTGGAGTTTGACGTTGATGCAACCGCCAAGAAAGGCAGTGCAGCCTAGAAGAAGAAAACAGCGGTGCATGGTCAAAAATCTGCCTGAAGGAATGGGCGCTGGCAACTGAGTTTCCTCAATGCGTTTCGAGCGAAAAGTTCTGTTTCATCCCGAGTTTCAATACAGCGTTGAGCGGACCCGCGACGTTCACATCGAAAGTCACTTCCTTGACCGCGCCACCCGCCTGCTCCGGCTGAGCGACAAGCCGCACCGTGGCCGAGCGCCCGCGTTCGTCGCCCTCCGGCGTGAGCTTAACGTCGAGGGTTTTCACGCGCAGATCGGCTTTCCCGAGCTCGATCGCCTTCATGTCCGCATACGCCGGATTCACCGGCCGTATCCAGCGCGCCAAGGGCCCCAGCCACGCGGGCAACAAATCGAAACGCTCCGGCACATGCCCAGTCAAAAGCCCCAACGCCGGCGACAGCCGCACCACCGTCGGCTCATCGTTGTGGAGCGAGAGACTGCCTACACCCAATTGAAAATCCGTCGCTGCACTCCACTTCAAACGCACAACGCCATCGATCCGACCTCGCGCCTCAGCCAAACCGGCCGCCGGAACCAAAAGCACAATATCCTGCAAACCCACGCGGTCGATGTGCAGATTCATGTCCACGGACACCGGAAACAGCTGCACCTCGCACGGATCTGAAACCATTTCACCACCGGCAATTTCCACCCGTGCCGCCGTCACAAAGAGACTGCGCTGCTCATTCAAAAAAGCCTGAATAAATACGCTCCGCGCTCCAAAACGTGGATGCGTAACCGTGCGCACCGTAAGCTCAAACGGTGCCGTGCTGACCAACCGCGAAGCCGCAATATCGATGGCAAATTCACCTTCGAACGCGATGCCTTCCAGCGTCCAACCCTGCGTCGCGTGGGTGAGTACGCCGTCGCGCCACTCGACCGTGAGGCGGCCGACCGCTTGTCCCTGGCGCAAGGTTCCTTCGCCTGAAAGCGTTAAGGTTCCTTGCGCGGTCGCGGACGCCAAAGCCGGACTGAGCTGCGGCGCGATCAACGCAAGCCAGACAGCTGCATCAACGCGCGCCTCCTCGATTCGCCACGTTCCCTCGCCAGTCAACAGATTGATCCGCCCACCCGCCATCAACTGCGTGCCCGAGGCGGCAATTTTGTAGATAAACGCCTGTTCGCCCGTCTCGCCTTTTTTGAACGCCAGTTTCCACGGCAGTAAAAATTCCGGACTGCGATCAAAGAGCTTAAGTTCTCCCACAATCTCGCCCTCAGCGGACGGCCATGCTGCCAGCGCGAACCCACGACTGATAGTCGCCAGCAAGACGAGCAATAAAACTGTGGTGAAACGACGCACATCCCCCTTTTGACTAACCCCGCGTCCCTCCGCAAGCGGCAGCTGCTCGAACCTGAGGTTTACGACGGACCGCCACATTGGGAAAGATGCTCAGGACAAGCTGCTCTGGGCCTTTCAGGAAACTGGAGAAGAGAGTTAATCTCGCGATTTGGCTTGAAGATGGAGGGCCGACGCCCTCGTCGGCCATGCGCGGTGAGGGCACCGCGCCTCCAACCAAGCCGAAGCCGTTCAACCCTGCTCACGGTCCGCGACAAGCTTCGGGGTATTGGAAACAGTGGGAATAAAAACAGCTACGCCGCCGATGCAGTCGACAGGTCTAAAAGCTCGCCATGAGTCCGGGTATGATTCACAAAACGCTCACTATGGAAGCCCAACCCAAACGCCTCCTTATCGGGAAACCCAACGCCAACAGCAGTCAGCAAACACCTGACCGAACCCTTTGTTTTGAAAACCGAGAATGCGCCCACGTCCATAATCCGGGAAAAGAACCTCGATGCTAAAAAAACTGCTTCCCTCCGGATTTGAAGACTAAGCCCATAACTTCCAGATAATTTTCCACCTACACAACTTTCGGCATAAACATATGGCAGGCAAAAGCAGAAAATCCGCCGATCTATGGCAACGACGTTTCGAACACACCAAGCTTCATCTTGGACATGGGGCCGCAGGTGTTGACAAAGTCGCGCAGAATTTAGGCCGCACCCTCGAAGGATCATCTCCATCGAAGGTTTCGCGTTCAGAAATTATTGCCCTAGCCGTCAAATTCCAAGCTGCAGGACTCGAATATTCTGAGATATTGAAACGAGTGAATGCTAGTTTCGTCTCAAGCATGGGTTACATATCTCAAGTTTTGAAAGACTCAGAAGTAGGACCGAAGGGCAAAAAGCCATGATCTTTTTCAGCACGCCACATCGTGAAACCAAAGAGCCGAACCAGGCGCCACTACCAACGCCTATGCTCACACGTTTTTTATTTATCTCGGCTCGCCGATATGACGCGTCAGACATTTAACGTGTAGGCAAACCATGAATCCATTGTTTCACTTTCCCGAGATATCCACAGCACGTCTTCGTTTGCGGCAGCCGAGGATGAATGATGCAGATGCTCTATTTTCATATCGCTCGCGTGACGATTTCAGCGCCGTTGCTCGCGTCCCACGCTTTACGCATAAGTGGGAAGCCGAAGCGCACATATTCACCACGCTTCAAGGATATTATCAGCAGAAGAAAGTATGCTGGTTTATTGAGCTCATCGATGGGTCACCTGTTGTTGGCTCAGTTTCGCTGCTTGCGATGAAAGATGATTCTATCGGTTCCTCCCATCGCCTTGAGATTTCTTCCGAAATATCGCCAGAGTACCGGAGCAAAGGATTAGCCACTGAAGCCAAGAAGGCCATTATTTCGTGGGCCTTTTTGGTGTTTCCGTCACTTAGGCGAATTCATTCGGAGATTGCGGCGAGCAATACCGCGTCGATCCATGTAAATGAGAAACTTGGTTTTCAAAAAGAAGGAAGGCTTCGAGCATTTGAAGCCCAAGAGGGTGATGTTGTGGTAATGTCATTTCTCAGAGAAGATCAAACGGAGCCCAACAAGGCGCTAGTGCCAAAGCCTACGGCACAGCTTTAACGTTGGCAAAAAGGCCGCAAGGGCAGCTATTGACCAAGCTGCAATCATCCACATTGTTTTCTCCATGCCGACACTCGAAAAGCAACTCGCGACCGTAGCTATGGCACTACCACCCCATAAGCGTGCGAAGCTCGCAGGGCTGATTCTCGATAGTATTGAGACCAAGCGAGATAAGGTGATTGCTGTAAAGTGGGCAACTGAGGCTGAATCGCGAGCTAAGGCCCATAAAAAGGGTCTGCTCAAGGCAGTGTCGCTGGAACGTGCCTTTGGCTTTTCGGTGTGAAGATCGAGGTACTTGAGGTAGCCCGTCAGGAATTTGACGAAGCCTACGTGTACTACGAGACCCAGCAGGCTGGGCTTGGTGAGGGGTTTCGAGAATCCGTAAAAGAACAAGTGCAGAAAATTGTGGCCCATCCAAATGCTTGGATGTTGCTTCGCGCGGGGATTCGGAAATGTCGGGGTTCTCGTTTTCCGTACGATGTTATCTACCAGAAGAACGGTGACTCGATTTTGGTTTTGGCGCTCGCCCACAGAAAACGTCGACCGTTGTATTGGCAGGATCGAATTCAGTAATACGACAAAGGCGAACGATGAGCGAACCCAGAAAAATAGCCTACCAGCGGCTATAGCGGTTCCAGAAAAGTTGTAGCCGGCGATATAGGGGCGCCATCTTGTTGCGACCAAGTCCGAGACTTACGGAAAGGGCGCAGAAGTTCTGCGCCCTTAAATCGTAATTAGCGGTTCAAATCGGTTCGCTACTCAGACCGGCACCTGCGGCAGGGTCCAGATCTGTTCGGCGTATTCGCGGATGGTGCGGTCGCTGGAGAACTTGCCCATGCGGGCAGTATTCAGGATCGCCATACGTGCCCATTCGGACTGGTTGCGGTAGGCTGCGTCCACCCGGGCATGGCTTTCGACATAGCTGCGGAAATCGGCCAGCACCATGAACGGATCGCCACCGCCAAGCAGGCTCTGATGTACGAGACTGAAGGCGTTGTGCTCGTTCGGCGTGAAATAATTCGAGCCCAGCCAGTCGACGATGGCGCGGAGTTCCTCATCGTTGTTGTAGTAGTCCCAGGGATTGTAACCGCTGGCGCGCAGAGCCTCGACCTCGTCGACCTCCATGCCGAAGATGAAGATATTCTCGTCGCCAACCTCTTCCTTGATTTCGACGTTGGCACCGTCGAGCGTACCGATAGTGAGCGCACCGTTGAGCGAGAGTTTCATATTGCCGGTACCGGAGGCTTCCTTGCCTGCGGTGGAAATCTGTTCGGAGAGATCGGCGGCCGGGATGATTTTTTCGGCTAGCGATACACGGTAGTTCGGCAAGAAGGCGACCTTGAGTTTACCCTGAATGCGGTCGTCGTGGTTGATCTTGTGGCCGATGAGATTGATCGCGCGAATGATGTTTTTCGCGAGGTCGTAGCCTGGCGCAGCCTTGGCGGCGAAGACAAAGACGCGCGGTACGATGTCGAGCGAAGGATTCTGCAACAGGCGGCGATAGAGTGCGAGAATATGCAGCAGGTTTAGGTGCTGCCGCTTGTACTCATGCAGGCGCTTGATCTGCACGTCGAAGAGCGCGTCGGGCGAGACGTCGATGCCACACTCGGTGCGGATAACGTCGGCAAGGTCGACTTTATTGGCACGCTTAACCGCCATGAATTCCTTCTGGAAACTGGTGTTGGTCGCGTGTTTTTCGAGAGCGCGTAGCTGATCGAGATCGGCCGCCCAGTCGGTATTGCCGAGGGTTTTCGTCAACAACGATGACAGACGAGGGTTGCACGCGAGCAGCCAGCGACGCGGGGTGATTCCGTTGGTCTTGTTCTGGAATTTGCCCGGGTAGAGTGCATCGAACTCGGGGAAGAGATTCTTTTTCAGCAGCTCGGTGTGCAGCGCAGCCACGCCGTTGACGGCATGTGAGCCGGCAACCGAGAGGTTGGCCATGCGCACGGATTTTTCGCCATGTTCGTCGATGAGCGAGCACGCGCGTTTCTTATTGTCATCGCCCGGCCACTTGAGCTCGACCGTCTGCATGACGCGGCTGTTGATGTCGAAAATGATCTGTAGGTGGCGCGGCAATACGCGGGCAAAAAGCGGCACACCCCAGCGCTCAAGTGCTTCTGGGAGCAGCGTGTGGTTCGTGTAGCCGAAGGTTTTGGTGACAATGTCCCAGGCACGATCCCACGGTATATTTTCCTCATCGAGGAGGATGCGCATGAGCTCGGGCACGGCAACTGCGGGATGTGTGTCGTTGAGCTGCACGGCAACCTTGTCGGAGAAATTATCCCAGTTGTTGCCCGCGCTCCGGTGCCGGATGTGGCGGCGGATAATGTCACGCAGCGAGCAGGCGACAAAGAAGTACTGCTGCACGAGGCGCAGTTCCTTGCCGTTCTCGGTTTTGTCGTTCGGATATAGTACCTTTGAAATGGTTTCGCCGAGGGCCTTCTCGCGGACGGCCTCCATGTAGCCGCCGGAGTTAAAGGCAGTGAGATCGAATTCTTCGGTCGAGCGCGAGCGCCAGAGACGAAGGAGATTTACGGTCTTGGTGCCGTAGCCTGCGATCGGAATATCGTAGGGTACGCCGAGGATGGTCCGGGCGTTGACCCATTTCGGGCGATAGTTGCCGTGGTCGTCGAAAACGTTTTCGACCTGACCGTAGATCTTGACCTGCTGCGCATACTCGGGGCGCATAACCTCCCAAGGCGTACCAAAAATCATCCAGCTGTCGGGATGCTCGATCTGGCTGCCGTTGACGAATTCCTGTTTGAACAAACCAAATTCGTAATGAATGCCGTATCCAATTGCTGGATAATCCTGCGTGGCCAGCGAATCGAGGAAACACGCGGCCAGACGGCCGAGACCACCGTTGCCCAGGCCCATGTCGACCTCCTGCTCGCGGACTTTCTCGTAGTCGACGCCGAGCTCACGCAACGCCGTGACGGTAGATTCAACGATGCCGGTGTTATAAAGATTATTCTCCATCAGCCGCCCCATGAGGTACTCGAGCGAGAAATAATAGAGGCGCCGAACATTTTGGTCGTTATGCACGCCCTGCGTGACGATGAGCCGCGCCAGCACATGCTCACGCACCGCGAGCGCAGTCGAAATCCACCAGTCGCGCGTGCCCGCGGTGTGCGTGTCGCGAGCGAGCGTATAGGTGAGGTGTCGCAGGATGGATTGCTTGATCTTAACGTTGTCAGCCCCGAGGGCGATGGCACCGGCCGCGCCGGAAGGAGCCGAGGTGCGTACAGGACTTTTCTTGGATTTGGTAGAGGCGGCCATGATATTTAAGAAAGCTTATAGAAACAGAAACTGTGCCAAAGACAATGAGATGCCACGGAGATTTTAGTCCACGCGACAGTATCAGGGTGGCTGCTTGTGCTACGTCACAATCAGTTCATTTCTGAAATCTTCGTGCAAGTTCGCCATGGCTCAGCTCGATCTGGGTCGGTCGTCCCAAAGGGCTGGTTAGTGGCGCGCGGCAGGCAAAAAGCTGCGTCAACACGCCCTGAAGCTCGGCCTCCCCCGCCGCTTCCGGCAAACGAATGGCTTTCGCAACCGCTAGCCGCGCCAATTCGTCGCGCGCAACATCTACATTTTTCTCCTGCAAACGACCTTCTCGCAACGCACCGAGCAGGTCGCGCACAAATGGTTCGGCATCGGTCGGCTCCATCCACGCCGGCACGCTTTCGATACGGAAGAAATTACGCCCAAACTCGACGATCTCGAAACCGTGCCCATTGAAAAACTCCAGCCGGTCGAGCAACAGCGCCGTCGCGATCGAGTCTAGTTCCACCGGCACAGGCAGCAGCAAGCGCTGACTCGGCACCTGGCCTTCGCGAAACTGCGCCTGCAGCCGCTCGAACCAGATGCGCTCGTGCGCCGCCCGTCGGTCGAGCAAGACAAGGCCCGCCGGAGTCTCGAACAATGCATAAGCACCATGTGCCAGCCCCAGAAAACGCCACGCACGAGTCGGGCTGCGGGGCGGCGCGGGCTGAGTGGGTGCGACTGTCGCAGCAGTTGGAGACGGCGGCTGGATCGGAGCCTGAGGTTGAAGGTAGGGCGCGTTATCCTTAACGCGCCGCTCCGGAATAGCGGTGATAACACTCGACGTGACAGACGGTGCAACCTGCGGCGCTAATGGCTGGTTCGCTATCCGGCCCGTATCGCCGATCGTCGCCGCACCCGCGTTTCCATTCCCAACCGCAACAGGTGCCGCAGCCTGACCGAACTCACGCAAACGCCCTAAGATCGCACGGATCACAAACGACCGCACTGAAGCCTCGCTGCGGAAACGCACTTCGCGTTTCGCCGGATGCACATTCACATCGACCGCCGCCGGATCGATGTCGAAAAACACGAACGCCACCGGGTAACGCCCCTTCGGCAACGATTCGTGAAAGCTCTCGATTAGTGCGTAATTCAAGGTTCGGCTATCGACCGGCCGTTGATTCACGAAGCAGATCATCTCGTGCCGCGTCGAGCGGCCAACGCCCGGCCGACCGACCAGACCGCGCAACTTCATGCCGGGCTCATCCGCCTCCAGCGTGAGCAGTCCCTCGGCCGTCTGCTTACCGAAAATCCCCGCGATGCGTTCTTCGAACGTCGTGCATTGCGGCGAACGAAAAATCGCGCGGCCATCCTCGATCAACGAAAACGCCACCTGCGGAAACGCCAGCGCGTAGAGCCGCACGCCATGGATGATGTGCGCCGCCTCAGTCGTGTCAGTCTTGAGAAACTTCCGGCGTGCCGGGACCGAGTTGAAAAGATGCGAGACCTCAATCCGTGTGCCCACCGGACGTCCACAATCGCGAACATGCACCATCCGCCCGCCGTTGATCACGATCTCCACGCCAGCATCGGTCGAGGCTTCGCGTGTTTGTAGGGTAAAATGCGATACACTCGCAATCGAAGGCAGCGCTTCGCCGCGAAAACCAAACGTCGCCAGCCGGTTCAGGTCGTCGGCCTCGGCGATCTTGCTCGTCGCATGGCGTTCCAGCGCCAGCAGCGCATCGTCGCGCGACATGCCGCTCCCGTTATCCTCGATCCGCATGTACGAACGCCCGCCGTGGTTAAACTCCACCTCGATGCGCGTCGCGCCCGCGTCGAGAGCGTTTTCCACGAGCTCCTTCACGACTGCAGCCGGGCGCTCAATCACCTCGCCAGCAGCGATTTGATTGGCAACACGATCAGGCAGGACGCGGATCTTCGACATGGACGGTGCCGATCATTATAATTCCCCGAAACCAAACAAGCTTCATCGCGGGACTGATTCCGCGCTTCCGCTCTTCCGTGTTTCAGCGAAAAATCTTTCAGAAAATCGCGAAAGCGCTGAAGGGCGGAAACGCGGAATTAGGAATTTCGAAGCCTCGATCAGATAATCGCGAAATCACGGAAGCGCTGACGATATGAAGTCAGGGATCTCTCCGATTCAGACTGGGTCACAGAGGCCGGAAGAGGATGCACAGAGTGTCACGGAGAACAGAGGCAGAATCCTAGGCGGATACCTATTCAACGCTCTCGATCGACGGTTTGAGTTCCGTGGCGCTCTGTGTCCGAGCTCCGTGTTCTCTGTGATAAATGTATTTGGAGGGCGGGTGCCCTCACCCGCCTGAACACGAATGTGCGGTGAGGGCACCGCACCTCCATCGACAGAGGAAGACCGAGCGTTTCCACGATAAAAAACTCACTCCGCCAGCAGTTTTTTCCAGCGGGCGAATTGTTTTTTGGTCTGGGCTTTGCCGGGCATGCCGGTGCCGGTGCGTTTGGCCATGGCGTGTTCCAGGTCAAACACATGAACCCAGTCAGCGCCGAAAGCGCGATGCACGGACTGCACTTCCTCTAGCGGCAGGTTGTTGAGTTTGACCGAAAGTTTCTCGGCGATTTTCACGACCGCGCCAACCGCATGGTGCGCCTCGCGGAAGGGCACGCCTTTGTTCACAAGATAGTCGGCGAGATCAGTCGCGAGCAGCGCGGGATCGCTCACGGCTTCGGCGCAACGCGTGCGATTCACCGTCATGCCGGCAATCGTTCCGGCGAGCACGTCGGCGCACATCGCACTCTGATCAAAACTATCGAAGACCGGCGGTTTGTCCTCTTGCAGATCGCGATTGTAGGTGAGCGGCAGGCCCTTCGCGAGCGTGAGGAGCGTATGGAGATTTCCTTGCAGACGCGCAGATTTGCCACGCATGAGTTCGCAGGAATCGGGGTTTTTTTTCTGCGGCATCAAACTCGATCCTGTGCAGAACGCGTCGGGCAATTCCACGAATTTGAACTCCGCGCTCATCCACAAAATCAGATCTTCGGCGATGCGCGACAGATGCACACCGAACAAGGCACAAGCACTAGCGAATTCGATAAACACGTCGCGGTCAGCCACGGCATCCATGGAGTTTTGCGTGACCTGCGGGCGGCCCTTCGCATCGACGAAACCGAGCTGCGTCGCGGCAAACTCGCGGTCGATCGGCAACGTCGTGCCGGCGATCGCACCGGCGCCAAGCGGGCACCAATTGGCGTGCGCACCGACTTCTACAAAGCGGGCGCGGTCGCGTTGAAGCATTTCCAAGTAGGCGAAAAGATGATGCGCGAGATAGACGGGCTGGGCGCGTTGCAGGTGGGTGTATCCGGGCACGAGCACATCGGCGTTGGCCTCGGCCACGGCGAGGATGGCGCGTTGCGCAGCGGCGATTTTTTCACCGATGACGGAGCAGGCGTACTTGAAAAACAGCCTCATGTCGGTGGCGACTTGGTCGTTACGACTGCGCGCGGTGTGGAGACGGGCGGCGGCAGGGACGTTTTTCGTCAACGCCTGCTCGATGTTCATGTGAACGTCTTCGAGTTTCGTGTCCCACATGAAATTGCCCGCTTCGATCTCGGCGAGGATGGCGTCGAGGCCGGTGCGGATAGCATCGCGTTCTTTGACCGTGATGATGCCAACGTGCGCGAGCATCGCGGCGTGGGCCTTGCTGCCCTGAATGTCGAATGGCGCCAGTCGTTGGTCGAACGAAACTGACTCGCTAAACGCGAGCATCAGATCCGCAGGTCCGGCGGAGAAACGTCCGCCCCAGGTCGCTTGTGAGGGTTTGGCCATGCCGGAAAAATGACGCGCCCAGGCCCGGCGGGGCAACGCGAAAGAAACGAAGCCGCTGGGTAAAATTTACAGCTGGCCCGAGCCCTGCGCTCTGGCCACAGTCGAGCCCGATGCGTTCGCGGTGCTTAAAATATTTATATTGTCTGGCGCTGGCCCTCGGCTCGATCGTCGCCGCACAAGCTGCGGCACCCTACGACAAGGTCACCGTCGTGACGTCTTCGACCTCGATCTACATCGGCAAAGTCACGCTGCACGTTGCTCCGCTCACACGCAAAGACAGTGTTTTTTCAGGTGATTACAAAGCGAAGGTTTTCCCGTATTTTTTCATGAGCGAGCACGGCTCGTTTCGCATGAAGGTCTCCGACGAAGATCTCGCGCGTGTCGCGAAAGGCGAAACCGTGGACTTCACCGGCGAGGCCGAAAACGGCGGACGCGAAGCACGCAAAATCACTGGTCGCGCCATGCCCGACGACGCCACGCACGGGAAAATTAAAGTCCGCATCTTCGTGACCGAGAAAATCCAGCTGGTCTTCAATACCACGTATCGATTCGGAGAGTAACGCGACGAGCTCAACGGCACGCTTCGGTGGAACGCTTCAGTTGAAGCAAGACGTGCATCGCAATGAGGTACGCCGGGGGGCGCAGCATAACGAACTAGATCAATAATCTAATCGCCAAACGACCTTGGTCGTAACTTCTGCGAAATAATTATCAAGAACGCGGCCGGTATCTACGTGGCTCATACAAAACGATCAGAAAGTGGTAAAATTAAGCGTTAAATCACCACCTTTATTGAAGTTTGTGAGTTCGTCTTTCATCAGTCCGTCCTTATGAAGATTTCACCCTATTTTTGGCTATCCACGTCCCGTATCATATTCGCGATAGCCGCCTGCTTTGCGATCCTCTGCAGCACGCCGGACATCCACGCGGATGTGCCGCCGCCCACGCTCCTTAACTACACAAACCACTGGGCAGGTAACACCGGCGGCAAGGGCGGACAAGACGCAAACGCCAATGTCATCAGCAATTTCGTCATCGATATCGGTGTGCTCGAAACCGCGGAGCTTCCCGGACCTATGCTCGCGTTCGCCCCGCTGGTCGTCACCAAGAGCTACTGGGACGAAACCAACTGGGCCGACGGTGCCTATTTCGAGGCTCTTCGCGTATCCAAAGGCGAGTATTTCAACAAGGATATGGTGTTCGACACGTCGACTTACAACGGCATCACCGCCACGATCGCTCACCCACACATTCTCGATGCTAATCACCCCCCATACGATCCTGCGTTAACTCCGCAGCA
The DNA here is from genome assembly GCA_016721945.1 of Verrucomicrobiota bacterium. Classification (GTDB taxonomy): domain Bacteria; phylum Verrucomicrobiota; class Verrucomicrobiia; order Opitutales; family Opitutaceae; genus JADKHC01. The sequence continues at coordinate 128,486 of JADKHC010000011.1, forward strand.
GAGGGCCGACATCGTTCAGCAGAACGCCGAGGATCAGGGTATCCCGCTCACGGATTATCCGAACAATATCCCCTATGTTTCGCTCAGCGATGGCCGAACCATCAAGTCGGTTACCTATCCGACCAACGTGGCTTTCGATAAAAGCGGCAACCTCTGGGTGGCCGACAACGGTCCCGATCAGAACTTCAAAATCTTTTCCGTGCCTGCCAGTGGCGCACCAACCCTCGTGACCACCTTTGGCGAGACCGGCGGCGTGTTCGCCGGTGCGAAACCTGGCGCGTGGGGTGAAAAGCGTTTCTGGGGCGTGCGCGGGGTTTGTTTCCCGAATAACGGCCAGATTATCGTCGGTTGCAGCGGCATTCCCGGGCAGATCCAGGGCGGTACCGATATTCGTTGGTTCGATAGCACCGACAGCTCGACCCTCGCCAAACGCCTCTCCACCGCCTCGATAAGCCATCAGGCAATCAGCTCTTTCGTACATGTGGCCGACTTCGATCCGACGAGCAATGGCACGGAGCTCTATCACGCCAGCCTGCGCTACACGATGGATTACTCGAAGCCGCCGGGCCAAAGCTGGAAAATCACCGGCGTCACTCTCGATCCCTTCCGCTTTCCCGAGGATCCGCGTATCACGATTCCGCTGGAGTCGGCTTTTATCAGGAGAATCAAGGGCCAGCAGTTTCTGTACTGCATGAATATGTATGGAGGGGCTATATCGATTTTCCGTTCGAACCAGAACTCCGAAATCGCCATTCCCGCTGCGCTTATTTTATCTGTATGACTAGCGGCCAGCAGGAGAGACTGGGCCAAGGGCCTTTACCCAGTGCTAACGGATGGCAGTCGCTATGTGGCTCGATAAAAACGGCGACGGCAAACCGCAGGCCAGAGAGTTTTCAGGTTCAAAGTGGCCGACCCCTACAGCCAGGGCTATGACGTCGACGCCGACGGCAACATCCTGGATGGGCGGCGGCATGGATGTCTTCACCGCACAGTATCAGGCGGGCGGCCATTGGGTTATGCCCTGTCAGTGGCCTCGATGTCTACGGCGTTCCAATATGACGCATCCAAAATCGAACGCCTCCAGATAATGGCGATGCACTCCTGCCGGTCGACTCTCAATATCCAAGGCACCGACGCGCCTGCGTTATCTGCCCGAATCAGACACCATGATCCTCGGGGACCGGCTCCAATGCCTGGAACACTGCGCCGCGTTTACGTGATTGACGGCTATCGCAAGTCAGGCAACCCGACCCGGCGTTGTGTGATCGACCTCGGTTTTGACATCAACGGCGCCTGGGAAGCCCACCTCGATCAGGGATCGGCGAAGATGATTTTGCCAATGAGCTTTGCCGCCGATGAAGAGTATTTGTACGTAACCTATCTCGATGCCGGACTCGAAACACTCGCTCACGGTGATTTATATACTCGCGGCGAAGTGACGATCTACGACCTCAAAGACGGCCACGAAATCGGATGGCTCAGACCCACCCAGGTTACCAACTTCCCTCTCCAGGCATCGATCTTCGTCGAGGGCATAAACGTGCAGACACTTCCGACGGCACTCGCGTGATTTGCGTGGAGGATGACGGCAATGGCAAGATGATGGTTTACCACTGGGACCGCCAGCTTCCAGCACCTCTGCATCCACCACGGCAGCGGCAGGCGGTCGGGCCCGTCATCGTGACCCAACCTCCGAAGATCGTCCACCCACTCGATAAAAGCTCCCTCGATCTATCCGTCATCACCGTGGGCGAGAACCTCTCATTCCAATGGTACAAGAATGGTGCCGCCATCTCCGGTGCCACCAGCGACTCTTTCCACAAGGACAACGTTACTGCGGCCGACAACGGCAACTACACGGTCACCGTCTCCAAAGGCACCACCTCGCTGACGAGCACCGCCACTGCGGTTTCCCTCGTCTATCCAAGCATTCACTAACCAGCCGTTACCGATCATCGGCAGTGTGTCCGGCGATGGCATGCCCGGCGCTGGTTACACTCACCAATGGGAACAACTCAGCGGTCCGGCACTCGCCGTGTTCGCCGACTCCTCCGCCTTACAGACCACCATCACCTTTCCTGTCGCTGGTTCGTACCGCATCCGCCTGGTCGCCCACGATGGGCAGTATGGCGCCTCCGATTGGCGTCAGATCGACGTCGCAGACGGCAGCGGCAACACCGCCCCCATCGCCTCCTCCGCCGACCGGACCGTGATGGTTGGCCATCCATTGAAGCTCAAAGCGTCGGTAGTCGATGACGGTCGCCCCAGCGGCACTACCAGCGTCTCCTGGGGCAGCTTCTATGGCGTGGCCCCGAATTTCTCCGCAACTAATATCCCAGAACCAACGGTGACATACAATTCGGTCGGAACCAGCGTCCTGTGGGTGAGCGCGTCTGACGGTGCCTTGGACAGCACCACCGCCCTATTCACCATCAACGTAGTCGCATCCGGCACCAACGAGGCTCCCCAGGTTTCTACCGGCGGGCCGCTCAACCTCAACTCGGGCGACACCGTCACCCTTCCGGGCACGGTAAGCGATGACGGTCTGCCCGAATTCAGCACCACCCAGCAATGGACCCAGGTCAGCGGGCCGACCGCAGCCGCAATCGCCAAACCAACCTCGGTAAACTCCGCCGCTACCTTCCCGAACAGTGGCACCTACGTCCTGCGTCTCACCGCCACCGACGGAGAAAAAAACACTTCGGCTGACCTGACGGTCAACGTCGCAGCGGGAACCACCGTCGCCGCTCCAACTTTTAATCCCGCAGCGGGCACCTACACCGCCGCCCAGTCGATATCGATCAGTTCCACCACGTCAGGCGCCACAATCCGCTACACAACCAACGGCTCAGCACCAACCACGACCAGCGGTACCGTCTATTCGGGCGCAGCGATCTCTATCTCGAACACCACCACGCTGAAAGCCATCGCCTATAAATCCGGCCTGACCACCAGTGGAGTATCGACTGCACTCTACACGATCAATTTGCCAGACACAACGGCTCCGACCGTACCAACCAGTCTCGCCGGCACGGCCACCTCTTCATCCGAAATCAACCTCACTTGGGCGGCCTCGACCGATGCCGTCGGCGTCACCGGCTACCGCGTCTACCGGAATAACACTTTGGCGGGAACCAACCTCACGACCTCTTATCAGGACACTGGCTTAACCTCTGCCACCACCTACTCGTATGCGGTCAATGCCTACGACGCCGCAGGCAACACGAGTGCGAAAACTACCGCCCTTAACGTTGCCACCAAATCCTCCAGCAGCAGTTCCTCTAGTTCGTCATCATCATCAAGCTCCAGCTCGTCTTCATCGAGCAGTAGCTCCTCCTCATCTTCGTCCAGCAGCTCGTCATCCAGCTCCTCTTCCTCGAGTTCGTCGAGCAGCAGTTCGAGTTCCTCTGGAGCGAGCAGTGCTCCCTCGGCCCCAACCGGACTGACAGCCACAGCAGGCAACGCCTCGGTATCGCTCAGTTGGACCGCTTCGACGGGTGCGACTTCGTACAAAGTTTATCGCGGCACGACCGCTGGCGGCGAAGCCACCACGCCGATCACGTCGAACATCACGACAACCACTTATTCCGACACTGGCCTGACCAACAACACGACTTACTATTACAAAGTCGCTGCGGTGAACAGTGTCGGCACCAGCGCGCTTTCCGCCGAAACATCAGCAACACCCAAGAGCCCCTCGTCGAGTTCCTCTTCCTCCAGCAGTTCGAGTTCATCGTCTTCGAGCTCATCAAGCTCGTCCTCTTCTTCTTCGAGCAGCTCCAGCAGTTCGTCCTCCTCGTCGAGTTCGAGCAGCAGCTCGTCTTCCAGCTCCTCCAGCGGCTCCACTTCCGGCGGCGGCGCTGGCGCTCCGGGCGTCCTGTACCTCTACGGCTTGGCCTCGCTTGCAGCTCTCCGCCTCCGTCGGAGAACGGCAAAAACAAAAGGTCGGTCTACCTGACGATCAGCGGCTGCAACACCTGCAACATTTCGGCATGGATGCGGCCGTTGCTCGCGACGTAGCGGCCGCGATCTTGGCGCTGGGGATTGGGTTCGCCTTGATAATCTGTCACCGTGCCGCCAGCCTCAAGCACCATGAGCACACCGGCCATCGCGTCCCATGGCTTGAGATCCTTTTCCCAATAGCCGTCGAGTCGTCCCGCCGCGAGATAGGCAAGGTCGAGCGCCGCAGAACCGAGTCGGCGCTCACCGCGAATTCTCACGAGAAACGCGGCCCACTCTTTCAGGTTATTGTCGGGGTTGGTGTGCTTGTCGTAGGGAAATCCGCTCGTGACCACCGCGTCGAGCAACTCCGCCGTCTGGGTCACGCGCAGCGGTTGCCCGTTCAGGTACGCGCCGCCGCCACGAATCGCGGTGAAGAGTTCGCGGCGCGTCGGGTCGTAAATCACACCAACCAGCGGCTGTCGGTCCGGCGTGGTTAGGGCTATGCTCGTGCAGAAATGCGGGAGCTTGCTGGCGAAGTTCACCGTGCCGTCGATCGGGTCGACGAACCAATGGTAAGGAGCAGAGCCAGCCGGTGCGCCCTGCCCTCCACCTTCTTCGCCGACGATGTGATGATCGGGAAATTTCTTCAGCAGTTCGCGCACGATAAACGCCTCCGCTTCAGTGTCGGCCGCGGTCACGATGTCGATGCGACTGCTTTTCAGCGTAGTCGGAATCGGTGCCGCAAAATGGCGCATGATGATTTCACCCGCACCACGGGCGATCGCTGTGACATCGTTGAGGATATTATTCAACTGCATGGCGCCAGTTTCGCGGACCTCGGGTAGACAGACCAACAAAATAGTTACATCGGCGTGCTTCTCTGATCGTGATTCATGGGTGGAGTCCGATGTCCTCATCGGGCTTTCCGTAGTGTAAATCGAACCAGCCCGTTGGGACAACGGGCTCCACCAAGATCGGAATCCAGCACGTTCAGCCCGGAATCTCGGGCTCGACGAGTTTGGCGAGCTGCTCAAGCGATTCCTGCCAGCCGAGATAACACATCTCCGCCGGAATGACCGCAGGCACGCCAGCCTGCTCGATATTCAACTCCGTCCCGCACGACACCTTTCTCAAAACGACGGTGACGGTGATCACACCGGGCAGATTCGGATCGTCGAATTTGTCGGTGTAGCGGAGCCGTTCATGCGGCACGAGTTCGAGATATTCGCCGCCAAACGAGTGGCCAGCGCCTGTGCCAAAATTGATAAACGACATCTTAAACGTGCCGCCTACTTTGGCGTCCATGTGGTGGATTTTGCAGGTGAATCCGTAGGGCGGAATCCATCGCGCCATAGCATCGGGCTCCAGAAAAGCGCGGTAAACTTTTTCTGGCGATGAGCGAAGTACGCGATGCAGGCGAATGGTGTGGGTCGACATGGGGTTTCTCCTTTGGAAACAGAAACGTTGTTGAGCGATTCCGAATTCTCAACGAACGGACCCACTTCCTCCGGACATGTCGTGCAAGTCTGCGCCCATCCAATGGCCAGATACACGTCTGCCGGATTGCCTTCATCGGCGCAGATGCTGTTTGCTGACCGACTTCATGCGCAACTCGACGCCCAAATCCACTTTCGTGCCGTTGGCGTTGGTCTTCTTTTTCCAATGGGGCGCCGCAGGGATGTGGAACGTTCCTTTCAGTAATGTACTTAGGCACGCCGGGCTGGAGCGATTCATCGCCATGGGGTTTGCGTGCAATGCCATCGCAGCCTTTATCTCGCCGCTGTTGGTGGGCGCGCTGGCGGACCGCGGTTTCTCGCCGCTGAAATTGTTGCGCAATCTGTATTGGCTTTCGGGCGCAACGCTCGGGTTGACGTTTCTCGCCATCGACCGGGGTTGGGGCGGCGTAGCGATGTTAGGCTGTATGCAATTGCATGCGCTGTGTTTCAGTCCGCTGTCGAGTCTGGTGACGACCATCGCGTTGGCGAAACTGAGCAATCCGTCGCAGGAGTTCGGGCCGCTGCGCACATGGGCCACGTTTGGCTGGGTCGCGGCAGGTTGGGTGGTCAGCTGGGTGCTGCTCGCGGATTCCTCACCGCTGTGCGGCTATGCGGCTGCGGGCGTGCTGATCTTCCTCGGGTTTATCACGTATTCGATGCCAACCGTGCCATTATTCTCGGCCGGACGAGCACGCAACTGGCAGGAATATCTCGGCCTCGATGCGCTCAAGCTGCTGAGCCACCCCGACCACCGCACGATCCTGCTCACCGTCACATTGTTTGGCATACCGATGGCCGCGTTTTATCCTTACACGCCGCTGCATCTCTCGGCCCTGGGGTTTCCCCATCCGACCGCGACGATGACGCTCGGGCAGGCCAGCGAGGTCGTCAGCCTCTTACTGCTGGCTGGGCTGACGCGTCGCATCCGGTTGAAATGGGTGATCTTGGGCGGACTGCTCTTCGGCGTGTTGCGCTACGGCTTGTTCGCCATCGACACGCGGACCGCGCTGTTGGTGGGAATCGCGCTGCACGGAGCCTGTTACACGTTCTACAACGTGACCGCTCAGATGTACCTGGCCGAACGCGTGGAGACGGCCATGAAAGCGCGAGCTCAGGCGTTGTTCGCCATGCTCACCGGCGGCGTGAGCAATCTTTTCGGTTATCTCGGCTCAGGCTGGATTTTCCAAATGGCCACCACGCAGGCAGGCACGCGCTGGACGCTTTACTGGTCAATCTTGAGCGTGGGTGCCATCGCTATAACGCTGTATTTTATGCGTAACTACCAGGGTGTTGGCCAAGGTTTCTTCCGGAGTGCGACCGTCGCGTCTGCGAACACCACCCGCGCCCAGTCAGGTGACGCTGCAAGCTGAGGGCACAGAAAGTTTTTCGGTTGCGGAGCAGGCCGTTTAGCTTTCGCCTGACGGCTTAACCTGTACGCATTTTACCATGTCCCTCAACGCCACACCGCTCAAGACCCTCGATCCTGAAATCTACTCCGCGATCTCCGCTGAGTTCTCGCGCCAGCAGAGCCACATCGAGCTCATCGCGTCGGAAAACTTCACCTACCCGGCCGTCATGGAGGCCCAGGGCAGCGTGCTCACCAACAAATATGCCGAAGGTTACCCGGCCAAGCGCTGGTATGGCGGTTGTGAATACGTCGACAAAGTCGAGGTCCTCGCGATCGAACGCGCCAAGCTCCTCTTCGGTGCCGAACACGCCAACGTGCAGCCGCACTCCGGCTCGCAGGCCAACTTCGCCGTTTACACCTCCGTTCTTCAACCGGGTGACAAGGTCCTCGGCATGAACCTCAGCCACGGCGGACACCTCACCCACGGCAACCCGGCGAATTTTTCCGGCAAACTGTATCAATTCTGTCAGTACGGCGTCCGCGAAGACACCGGCCTGATCGACTATGACGAACTAGCCGCCACCGCCCAACGCGAAAAACCCAAAATGATCACCGTGGGCGCCAGCGCCTACTCGCGCACGATCGACTTTGCCCGCATGGGTGAAATCGCCCGCAGCGTCGGCGCGTTGCTCTTCGCCGACATCGCGCACATCGCCGGCCTCGTCGCCGCAGGCCTGCATCCCTCGCCCGTGCCGCACGCCGATTTCGTCACCACGACCACGCACAAAACGCTGCGTGGCCCGCGCGGTGGCTTGATTCTCTGCAAAGCCATTCACGCAAAAGCGCTCGACTCCGCCATGTTCCCCGGCGGCCAGGGCGGCCCGCTCATGCACGTGATCGCAGGCAAAGCCGTGTGCTTCGCCGAAGCGCTCAAGCCCGAGTTCAAGACCTACTCGGCCCAGATCATCAAGAACTCGAAAGCGCTCGCCGCCGCGATGATCTCGCGCGGTTACAAGATCGTTTCCGGCGGCACCGACAACCACCTCTTCCTCGTCGATCTTCGCACCAACCTGCCAGAACTAACTGCGAAGAAAGCCCAAGAGACGCTCGATCTCGCCAACATCACCTGCAACAAGAACACCGTTCCTTTCGAAACGCGTTCTCCGTTCCAGGCCTCCGGCATCCGCCTCGGCACCCCCGCCGTGACCAGCCGCGGTCTTGTTGAAAAAGACATGGAAGAAATCGCCGCCTGCATCGACGCGGTGCTCAAAGCCATCGGCACGCCCGACGAAGCCGCCGCCCTCGCTTCGACCAAGCAGCGCGTCGTTGCCCTAACCAGCCGCTATCCCCTGCCCTACAAGCTCTGAGCGTCGGAGCGCAACGCGCGCAGTCAGTAGTCGCACTTTTAACCAAGGCGCATCCACCACGGATGCGCCTTTTTTATTGGGCCTACACAGGCGGTTTTCTTCGGTAAAACATCAGGGGGCGGACGTATACCTATTCAGTACAACCCCTCACCAAAGCCCCTGATTTGCATTTAGTTTTATCTCTAAATCATTGCCTCTGCTTAAAGTTATATTATCACAGATGCATTCAGTCCATGACCAGCTGACCCCGCACCGCATGACTGCTCCACTTAATGGGAAGAAGCGACGCCTCTATATCCCTTGGCTCGTAATCTTACTGGGGTTTCTCACGGCCGCAGTTTCGTTCCAACTCTTGCGCGAGAGCGAAAAAAAGCGCGTTCATCAGGAGTTCGTACGGCGCGCCCAGACCATCGCGAACCTCATGAAAAGCGACCTGCATAATCAGCAGGACACGTTGTTCACGATCCGCGCGATTTATCATTCATCTGAGCGGGTGACACTCAGCGAATTCCTGCATGCCTCCGCTGAGCTCATCGAGCGTCAACCCGGTTTGATCTCCTTAAAATGGGCGCCCCGGATTCCGGCTGATCAGCGGAAGAAATACGAAGCCTCCGCTCAAGCCGATGGCTTGCCGCAATTCGAAATCCACGCGGCCTCATTCCTCGGCAGCAACGGCAAGTCGACCGAACTAGCTCAGGAATGTTTTCCCATCATTTATGATACACTGGCTGACGAATCGCCAAAAACGCTCGGATTAGACCTTACAACCAGTTCGGCCTGGGCGGACTTTCAAGCGGCGGCACGGCTCGGCACAATCCGTGCCTCCGGGCGCGTTCCCCACCTCGGCAGCGAAACCCTCGGCGACGCCTACTTGATGGAGCTGCCCGTTTTCCGAACTGACGTACCGCCCACCGAAGCAGAACGCCTGGCCCAATTGCGCGGCTTCGTGCTTGGCGTTTTCAAACCCTCCGTCGTGCTCGAAAATCTGCTCGCCCAGATCCCACGCACCGGCCTCGACATCCTGCTCGTCGATCGGTTGAGCGAAAACGAAAACCAGCCGCTCCATTTCCACGCCTCGCGCCTAAACGGCGACAGCACAGCCGTGCCCAGCATCGAAACCATAGCCGCAGGAGAACACCACCGCATCGAAATACCTTTTGCAGGCCGCGAAATGGAATTCTGGTTCCGGCCCGCGCCAGACTGGACCGCCAGCCTGCAAACCTACAATGAGCTCATGCTCGCCGGCTTCGTCCTGCTCGTCAGCGTTCTGCTCGCGATTTATCTACGGCGAGTGTTTCAGCAAGCCTTCGCCGTGGAGTCTCTCGTCGCCCAACGCACAGCCGAGTTGACCGCGATCCAACGCGAACTGCGCGAGGATATCCAACGCCGCAGCCGGATCGAACAGGCACTCAAGGACAGCGAGCAACGTTACCGTACTCTCGTGAGTCAAAGTTCCGACGCCATCTGGCGCCTCGAACTTTCCCAGCCCATCGCGATTTCCCTCCCGCTCGACGAGCAGGTCGAGAAAATCATGGTCACGGGCCGGATCGCCGAGTGCAACGAACTCACCGCCCAGATGTACGGCTACCAACAGGCCAAGGAGATCGTCGGGCAGCACCTCTCGTTTCTCAATCCGCGCTCGCGCTCGCGCCACGAATCGCTCGTGCGTGCGTTCGTCCAAAGTAATTACAGCCTCTCCGAACACGAATCGTCGGATACGGCGCCCGGCGGCGAGACGCGGATCTTCATACAGAACCTCATCGGCGTCGTCGAAAACGAGAAACTCGTCCGCATCTGGGTGACCGAACGCGAACTCACCCACCAGCGCCTGGTCGAACAGGAAAAACAGGCTTTCGAACGCCGCCTCAGCGAGACCCAGCGTATGGAAAGCCTCGGAGTGCTCGCCGGCGGCATCGCCCACGATTTCAATAACCTGCTCACAGGGATAATGGGCCACGCCAGTCTTGGCCGCGCCGAAATCCCTCCCGATTCCCCGCTGGTCAATAATTTTGAGGAAATCGAAAACGCCTCGCGCAGCGCCGCCAACCTCTGCCAACAGATGCTCGCCTACGCCGGCAAGGGCCGCTTTCTCATCAAGCCCTACGACCTCTCGCAGATCATTACCCAAAACGCACACCTGCTGCATATCTCGGTCAGCAAACAGGCCGAGTTGCGCTTCAATCTGGCCAACGATCTGCCCCCGATCATGGCCGACGTCACCCAGATTCAACAGATCGTGATGAATCTGGTCATCAACGCGTCCGAAGCGATTGGCGCAAGGCCCGGCTTGATCACATTAACCACCGGACTGATCCATCCCGACGTAACCACGTTCAGCGGCTGCCCCTATGCCCCGGAGAAACTCGCTGCGACCTATGTGTTTCTTGAGGTTCGCGACAACGGCTGCGGTATCAGCGACGAAGCACGCTCCCGCATTTTCGAACCTTTCTATACCACTAAATTTTCAGGGCGCGGACTCGGCTTGCCCGCCGCCCTCGGCATCGTGCGCAGTCATGCCGGAGCCTTGCGCGTCGAGAGCCGACAGGGCGAAGGCTCCACCATTACCCTGTTCCTGCCCGCCAAAGAGACTCCGGCCAAGGAAGCAAGCACCAGCAGCCCCACCAACAGCCCATGGAGCGCCGAAGGCACACTGCTCATCATCGACGACGAAGCTCCCGTTCGCGGTGTCGCCGAGCGCATGGCGCAGTCCCTCGGCTTCAGCGTGCTGAGTGCGCCCGATGGCCAGCATGGCCTGGACCTCTACAAACTCTACCGCCAAAGTATCAGCGTCGTCCTCGTCGACCTGTCGATGCCCGGCCTCACCGGTGAGGAAACCATGGAGAAGTTACGCGCCCTTTCGAGCGAGGTCCGAATCGTGGTAATGAGTGGCTATAACGAACCCGTTCACCTCGCGGTCAGCGTAGGACGCCCCCCGGTTTTCCTCTCAAAACCGTTTACCACCTCCCAGTTTCAAGCCGCCGTCCGTCAGGCGATTAAACACGGTTGAATTTCGCGGCCGGCCTGCAATGCTTCCCGGGCTTTGGGGCGCGAATGATTTCACTTTCAACACAAAAAATGGGCCGGGCACTGACCGTTGACACAACGGCTTGGTCTCCAATCTGCGTGGAGTAACCCGATGCTTTTCTCTGTCACCCGACAAAATCGCTACGTTATCCCAGGCATCCTGTTGACTGGCTTGGCCGTGTCACTCACCGGCTACTGGTTTTTGAGCGATCCCAACACCGACCATGGCCTCGCCTCGGTCATCACATGTATCGCCAGCCTCGTCATCACCCTGCTCCTCGCCGCTTTAGTTCGGGAGCTCCTGCACCGGGCCGAACTCGTCGAAAACGCTGTCGTACGCCGAACCACCAAATTGCAGGAAATTCAGAACAAGCTCGAAGGTGACATTCGCAGACGCGAAAACATCGAGACTCTCCTGCGCACCAGCGAGCAACAGTTGCACGGCCTGATGGAAAACAGCCCGGGAGCCATCTACGTGAAAGACGTCGACGGCCGCTATCTCGCCGTCAACCGCCGCTTCGCCGAGCTCCACGGCCGCCCACGCGAAGAGTTCATCGGACGCAACGATTTCGATCTTTTCCCACCCGAACTCGCCGCCCGCGTGCGCAAGACCGACGCCCAGGTGATGGCCGGTGCCGAACCACTCGAAGTGGAAGAATCCTTCCAACTCGTCGACGGCACCCACATCAACCTCGTTCACAAATTCCCCCTGATCGACCCGACCGGCGCAGTCCACGGCGTCGGAGCCATCGCCACCGACATCACCGAGCGCAAACACGCCGAAGCCGAGGTCAGGGAAAGCCGCCGCCAACTCGAAAGCTTGCTTGGGCAACTCCCCGGCATGGCGTTCCGCTTCTCCAACGACGGCAAACTCACCCCCGTCTATGTCAGCCGTGGTGCCGCCGGCCTGACCGGCCACACCGCTCGCGACTTCCTCGAGAAACACATTTCGCTCGACGAAATCATCCACCCCGACGACCGCCAGCGCGTGCGCACCACCATCGCCACCGCGGTAAAAAAACGTCGCAGCTTCGAAGTCGAATACCGCCTCACCGATCGCGCCAACCGCGAGAAATGGGTGCTCGAACGCGGTCAGGGCATCCATGACGACACCGGCGCACTCCTCTTCATCGAAGGCCTCGCCATCGACATCACCCAGCGAAAAGACGCCGAATCCGAAAAACTTCTCGTCGAACGACGCCTGCTCGAAGGCCAGAAACTCGAAAGTATCGGCGTACTCGCCGGCGGCATCGCCCACGATTTCAATAACCTGCTCACAGGGATAATCGGCAACGCCAACCTCGCGTCGCTCGACCTGCCACCCGTTTCCCCGATCCGCAATAACCTTAAACAAATCGAACTGGCCTCGCAACGCGCCGCCGAACTCTGCCAGCAGATGCTCGCTTACGCTGGCAAGGGCCGCTTCGTCATCCAAGCCGTCGAACTCGGCGCCTTGGTCAAGACCACGGTACCGCTCCTCCAGTCCACCATCAGCAAACGCGCAAAACTCCGCTTCGATCTCCAGCCCGCACTGCCTGCCGTCATGTCCGATCCCACGCAGCTGCGGCAGATCATCATGAACCTCGTGCTCAACGCCTCCGAGGCGCTCAACGAGCGTGACGGCGAGATCGCGATCAGCACCAACCTCGTCCGCCCCGCAGCCGACTGGTTCGATGGCGCCGCACTTTCCCCGCCGGAAATGAACATGGAGTTCGTGCGACTAGAGGTTCGCGACTCCGGCTGCGGCATGACGCCCGAGACCATCGCCAAAATATTCGAACCTTTCTATACCACTAAATTCACCGGACGCGGACTCGGGCTCGCCGCCGTGCTCGGCATCATCCGCAGTCACCGTGGTGGACTGATCGTGCGCAGCGTTGTTGGCAAAGGCTCGGTTTTCGCCCTGTTCTTCCCCGCCGACTCCGCCCTGCCCGTCAATCCTTCGCCGATACGCAGCGTCACTATCACCCCGTGGAAACGCGCCGGCCGCGTCTTGGTCGTGGATGACGAACCCCACGTGCTAAAAGTCGCCGCCAGCATGCTCTCCAACGCCGGCATGACGGTGGAGACCGCAAACGACGGTTACGAAGCCCTCGATTTTTTCCGCGCCAAGCCGGAAAGCTTCGACCTCGTAGTGCTCGACATGACCATGCCACGCCTCAGCGGTGAGGAAACCCTTTATCTCCTGCGCGAAATCCGTCCTGGTGTACGCGTGCTCTTTATGAGCGGTTACAATCGCCGCGAAGTCGTCGATGCCCTGCCCGGCCGCGCCACGCTCGGCTTCATGCAAAAACCCTTCACGCTGCAAGCGCTCCGCGAAAATTTGCAGTACATGCTCGGCTGAGCCCGAACGGGTTGAAGGTGGAGCCCGTTGTCCCAAACGAGCTGGTTTACGCACGGTATTGTTCCTGTCTGGAAAATCCACTTTCAGCCCGATTTTTGCGCCTTGGCGTTGCAAACAAAGCAGTTATCCCTCCGGTCTTAATCTGTGTCCCTCTCAACCTCTCAGGCCGCACCCGTCCAACGTCCGCTCTCACTCGGCGTGATTTTCCTGACGCTGTACATCGATCTCATCGGCTTCTCGATCATCTTCCCGCTCGGACCTGACCTGCTGCATCACTACCTTCAACTCGAAGGCACCGACGGCGTCCTCGGTTGGCTCTTGAAACACATCGAGCCCCTCGCCCACGCGCTGGGCAACGAATCTCACCTTCCCGAAGTTCTTTTTGGCGGCATCGTCAGTTCGGTTTTCTCCATTCTCCAGTTCGTCTTCGCGCCTTTTTGGGGCAGCGTATCCGATAAACGGGGACGCCGGGGCGTGCTGCTCCTCACCGTCGCAGGCACCGCTTTCAGCTACCTCCTGTGGGTTTTCAGTGGTTCGTTCTGGGTTTTTCTCGTCGCTCGCATGCTCGCTGGCGCGTTTGGCGGCAACCTTTCCGTCGCCACCGCCGCCGTAGCCGATGTGACCTCGCGCGAAGAACGCTCCAAAGCGATGGGTCTTGTCGGCGCCGCTTTCGGCCTCGGCCTCGTAACCGGTCCGCTCATCGGTGCCTTCTCGTCCCGCATCAATCTGCTCACGAACCATCCGTGGCTCGCCACCTACGGCATCAATCCTTTCACCGTGCCCGCCCTGATCGCGTTCGCTCTCGGTCTCGTCAACCTCGTCTGGATCGGTCGGCGTTTCCACGAAACGCTCCCAGCCGAAGCACGCGGCCAGGCAGCTGAAGCCCGCCTCCGCAACCCCCTGCGTGCGATCTTCTCGCTCGACAACGCCCCTGCACGCAGCGTCAACCTCGTCGCCTTCGTCTATGCGCTCGCCTTTGTTGCGATGGAGGCCTCGCTCGTTTTTGTGAGTTTTCAACGGTTCGGCTACGACGCGAAACAGAACGGTTACCTCATGGGTTTTCTGGGTATTTGCTCGATCCTGACTCAGGGCGTGATCGTGCGGCGCATGCTAAAAAAGATGCGTGAAACGACGATTCTCACGACCGGCCTGCTCTGCTCCACCACTGGCTTCCTCTGCGTGGGCTACGCGCCCGTACCCGGCATTTTGTATCTAGGCGTTGGGTTGCTCGCGCTTGGCGGCGGTCTCGTCAACCCTTCGACCACCGGGCTGATTTCGCTCTACGCCAGCGCGTCCGAACAAGGTCGCGTGCTCGGCATCTTCCGCTCACTCGGCTCGCTCGCCCGTGCCGTCACCCCGATCGTCGCTGGCGTGGTCTTTTACACGCTCGGCGCGCAATGGTTGTATTGCGTCGCAGGTGCGCTAGCTCTTGGTTCGTGCTTCCTCAGTCTGAAATTGCCGCAACCTGAAAAATGATTCGCCCGCGTGTCCACTTCATTCCCGTCCTCGCCCTGACGCTGGCGCTGTTTCTGGCCGGGTGCATGAGTAAGCACGATCTCAAACCCGGGCGCACGATTCTCCCGAAAAACTCGATCTCCCTCCCCGCTCAGATCGTAGGCAACCAGTTCATCGTCGAAACCCGTTGGGACAAGCACGGCCCCTGGCGTTTCCTGGTTGATACCGGTTCGTCAGTCACTCTCGTCTCCGCCGATTTCGCGCGCCGCTACGCTTCGGAAAAAGCCGCGCTCGCCGCTCCCTCGGTTCATGTCAAATCCGCCGATGGTCAATCCACGATATTGCCTGCAGTGACCATTCGCCGGATCGAACTCGAGGACGCCCGCTTCGAAAACGTCCAGGCACTCATCTTCGACTTCAGTGAAATCTCCGCCCACCTCGGCGTAAAAATCGACGGAGTCCTCGGCTTCCCGCTTTTCCGTGAAACCGTTTTCACGCTCGATTATCCCCAGGCTCGGCTCGTACTCACCGCGACCGGACTCACGCCCGACCCCGCTTTTGCCCAAGGCACCACGATCAAGTTCACCAACTCCCGACGAACGCCCTTCATCCCCGTGCGACTCGGCGGAGAAAACTTCATCGCGCTGATCGACTCCGGCAACGACGGCCCGCTCCTCCTCAACCTCGTCGGCCTGCATCCCACGTTCAGCTACGGGCCGAGCCCAGGCGTCACCGTCGGCACGCTCACCGGAAACAGAATGCAGGAAATTGGCCGGCTTGAACAACCACTCGATATCGGCCCGCACCGTTTCGAAAAACCCATCGTCGATCTCACCGATCAGATCTCAGCCATCGGCGGCGAGATCCTGCGCAACTTTGCCGTGACCTTCGACCAGTCGCGCAACCAAGTCTCGTTCCGGCGCGACTCCTCGATCCCGATTCCACCGCAAATTCGGCGGGCCGCGGGCCTGAGTTTTTCGAAAACGCCCACCTACTGGCGCATCGCCAGTGTCATCCCTGGATCGCCCGCCGACGCCGTCGGCGTACAAACCGGCGACCTCGTCATCCGCATCAACGGTGAGACCGTGGCAGACTGGAACCTACGCCGTTACGAATCCGTCGTCCGGCGCGCGAGCGAGATCACGTTCACTTTTTTGAAAGGCACAAAAGAAACGCCCGTGGTCATCCCCACCTTCGACCTCGTGCCATAAAATACCCCGGAACAGAATCTGCGGCGGAGTATTTGCAGAAACGGATGCCAGAGCCAAAGGTCCGCAGCATTTCAGTTAACTGTGGGAGAGCCTGTCTCGCGATTTGCTTTGAAGATGGAGGGCCGACGCCCTCGTCGGCCATGCGCGGTGAGTGCACCGCGCCCCCCAACCAAGCCGGAGCAAGCTTGGGTGGCCGCACGATCCAAAATTCCGCCTCTTCGAGTGAAAGAAAAGGCGCACCCTTCACGGAAAAGTCGTCCAAGCCGTGCCAGCAATAACATCAACAGCAGCCACGCGGAATAGTCCGGGATCGAGCCAACGACATTACTCCAGACCTTACATCTTCCGTCTCAGCAGAAAGGCCGAGGCACCGTCGTGGCCATCGACCCACGGCTGGGACGCGGCAGTCTTTTCCAAGACGTATCGCGTGCCGTGCTTTTCAAGAAACAGACCGATGACGTGTTCGTTTTCTTCCGGCTCCAGACTACATGTACTATATACAAGGCGTCCGCCGAGTGCGACGCGCAGGCAGACCGCCGAGAGCAAGGCGAGTTGTTGGCGCGAATGTTTTTGAAAATCGTTTTCCTGCAAACGCCAGCGCACATCGACGCGATGGCTCATGACGCCGGTGTTGGAACACGGCACATCGATCAGCACCGCTTGATACTCCGAAGGCAGATTGTGCTCTTCCAAAAGTTTTCGGGCGGGCACCAACACGTCGCCTTGCACGAGCGCCACATCGACGCCGACCACACGGCCAAGATTTTGCTTCAGGCGATCGATTCGGTCACCAGGCAGATCCATCGAAACGATGCGCCCAGAAGAGGCGTCGCCCGAGCTGGTGCTGCGCATCGCATCGGCGATCGCCACGCTTTTTCCGCCGGGCGCCGCGCAAGCGTCAAAAATCATTTCACCGGGCTGCGGCGCGAGCAGGCCAACCGCGAGGCGCGTTGACGGGTCTTGTAGATATAATGCGCCAGCCGCGAGCAACGCCTCGACTGCGGGCCAGTTGCCTTGCTTCACCTCGTAGAAATTAGCCCATTTCGTGGGCAAGAGAAACGCGAGCTCCTCCGGCGTCGGCGTGCGATCGCGCAACCGCCAGCGCGCATAGACTGTCGATGGATGTTGGTTCCATTCGAGCAGCTGCCGGGTCGACTGCCCGCCAAACTGCGCGAGCCAGCGCTTCACGAGCCAGAGCGGATGCGAAAAATAAGCGGCGAGTTGCTCAGCCGTCGCGAGCTTCGGCGGCGGTGTTTCCGTGGCCAGCGCAGCAGCGAGCTTGCGGACGACGGCGTTGACCAGACGCGCTTCGGGCGGGCTCGCCAAAGTTTTCGCCTGCTCGACCGCGTGATGCACGACGCGGGCGACGTGATGTTCATCGCCACCTTCGATCAATTCAAAACCAGCCACCAGCAGTATAGCCTTCAAGCGCGGCCGGGGCATGCGCTCGATAAATTTCACCAAGTGCGCGTCGATGCGGCCGAGATTTCGCACCGCGCCGAAGAGCAAACTTTGGCAACGTCCGCGGTCCTGCCCAGCCATCGTGCGCGGTAAAGTATCGAGCAAAGCGTCAACGCGTTCGTTATTTTCCAGCCAGCGTTCCATTAATTTTACGGCGGCAGACCACGGTGTGGTTGCGACGTTTGCCTCGGGATTATTCATCGCGCCACGCTTTGCGGAGCGGCCGCTTTTGCAAGAACGAAGCCGTTGCGCAAGTTTTACCTAAATGAAGCTTGCTCATCCACTGATTGACATTCCCCCCCGCAGTCCGCTCAACTTGTCGGTTCAAGCCTAGAAACCCACTCTCTATGAATTCGGAAGCCGTATCTGCGCTCATCGCCAAGAACCCGACGCTCAAGCCGTCTAAAGCCAAATTGGAAGCCATGAAATCTGGCAGCTACGTCGTACACCGGAGCTGGGGCTTCGGTCAGATCAAGTCGTTCGACGAAAACTCCCTCAAGCTCGTCATCGATTTCCAGGGCAAGAAAGCCCATCCGATGGATCCGGCGTTCTGTATCAGCACGATGGATGTGCTGCCAGCCAACCATTTGCTCGTCCGCAAGCAGACCGAGTCCGCCAAGATCGCCGACCTAATCGAAAACAATCCCGCTCAACTCGTCGTCGAGGGCCTGCAAGCTTATCCCAACAACGCCACCACCGCCATCGACCTGGAGATCACCCTCGCCCAAGTCATCGGTGAGGACAAATTCAAGAAATGGTGGTCGGCAGCCAAGAAAGTCGTCGCCAAAGATCCGCGCATCGCTGTCCCCGCGAAGAAAACCGAGTGCTACATCCTGCGCGAGACGCCCGTCTCGGCCGAAGACGAAATTCTCGAACAATTTAACGGCACCCGTTCCGCCCGCCGCCGCATCAGCCTCGCCGAAGAGCTGATCGATGCCGTTGACCAAAAAGAAGTTAAGACCGACCTCAACGCCATCCTCACGGGCGTCGCCGATGCCGTCAAAGACAGTAACCAACTCGACGCCGCCGAGCGCCTCTACGGAGCCGCCGTCCGCGACGACCTCGCCAAAGCCATCAACGTCGATACCGCTTTCGAGCCCTCTCAAGCTTCCCTCATCGCCGATGTCCGCGCACTTGCCGACATGGCTGAGAAAATTCCTGTCCAGTTCCAAGGCCGCTTCCTCGACCTCGTCAAAGCGACGCATCCCGTCGAAACTCGCGACATCGCCTTCACGCTCCTCAAGACCAGCCAGGGCAAGTTCACCACCGAGTGCATCAACTTCCTCGTTGAAAACGGCCACGCCGACGAACTCGCTGCCGCCCTCAAGCGCTGGCAGGTTGAACAAAATCTCCGCGCGCCCGTTCTCCTCTGGATCGTCAAGAACCGCCACTCGAAGAAATTCGCCAAGCTCCTTCACGACCTCATCACGCCCCGACTGCTCAGCGCGATTTTCTTCGCGATCGATTACGAGGCGCTGCAAGCCTCCGGCACCCGCCGCATTCCACTCGGCGAAATCCTCAGTGACGATACCGACTTGATCGGTGACCTCCTCTCGACGGCCGATCCAGAAACCGCCCGCGATCTCGCAAACGCCCTCCTCCTTAATCAGGGCTTTGAAGAACTCACCAAGAAGTCGCTGCTCGCCCGCTTCATCAAAATTTTCCCCTCGATTCAGACGATCATCGCCAGCGAAGCCGATGGTAAGGAAGAGCAGCTCCTCGTATCCCGCGAAAGCTACGACCGCAAACGTACGGAATACGAAACCATCGTCTCGAAAAAGATTCCGGAAAACTCCAAGGCCATCGCCTCCGCCCGTGAGCACGGCGATCTCAAGGAAAACTCCGAATACAAGATGGCCAAGCAGGACCAACAAGTCCTCATGGCTCAAAAATCCCAGCTCGAACGCGAACTCGGCCGCGCCCGCATCACCGATTTCAAGGATGCCGCCACCGATCAGGTCAGCGTCGGCAGCGTGGTCGAAGTCAAGGTTGGCGCCACCGGTAAAGCCGCCAGCTACACCTTGCTCGGCGCTTGGGACAGCGATCCGTCTAACAACATCATTGCCTACAAAACCCCACTCGGCCTCGCCCTCCTCACGAAGAAGATCGGCGACACCGTTAAGGTGAAAATCGGCACTTCCGAAGACAGCTACACGATCACTGGCATCTCCCGCCACGTCGACCGCGCCAGCTGAGCAGACGAGATTTAGTTCTTTCGTCTTTCTCGTTCTCTTTATCAGTTCAAAACCAGCGGCTCATCCCGCTGGTTTTTTTGTGCCCAGCCCCAAAGGCTTTGCCCTCGCCTCACGTGCACAAGATCAAAAGATTCTGCGGTCGCACCCAGCGAATTCCGCATGCTCCTCGCCCTGATCACCGGCATCATCATTGGATTTTCCGTCGCGGCTCCCGTCGGACCGATCGCGCTGCTCATCATGCGGCGCTCGCTCAACGAAGGCCGACTTGCTGGCTTCGTCTCTGGTCTCGGTGCCGCCACCGCTGACCTCATCTGTGGACTCGTCGCCGCGCTGGGCGTCACCGCGCTGACCGCGCTCATCGATTCCCACCGTACATCGCTCCAACTTGTCGGCGGCATTTTTATGATCTGGCTCGGCGTCCATGCTTTTCGCGCAAAAGATCCAGCCACTGCCACCCAACGCCCGGTGCACGAGCGCAACCTGTTCCTCGCTTACGTTTTCACATTTTTGCTAACCATGTCCAACCCACTCACGCTGCTCGGCATGGTCGGAGTCGTCGCCGCAGCCGGGGTCGGTGGGCCCACGTATTCACCAACGGATACGGTAATCCTCGGCGGAGGCATATTTTTGGGCTCGGCCGCGTGGTGGTTGCTACTCAGCAATCTCGCCGGCTGGCTAGGGCGCAAACTTGGCCACCGCATGCTCCACGTCATCAACATGATCGCCGGTGCCCTCATCGTCAGCTTCGGCCTCTGGCAACTCGTGTCGCTGCTCCTGCACCCGTAGCGCTCGTAACATTTCCGGAAGGGCTAATCCTAAGCCGCGGCTGCCCTGCACACCGGCGCGTTGGGCACGCCCCTACCTTTTTAACGCCCCAACTAACTCCTATTGACCCCGCCGCCGCTTCCCGGCACGGTGCGGTTCGGTGAAAGCTTCTTGGGATACACTCAAAGTCCTCTCTGACCCCACACGCGTACGCTTACTCGGGCTGCTTCAGCACGAAGAGCTCTCCGTGGCCGAGTTGCAGGAAATTCTCGGCATGGCGCAATCGCGCATCTCGTCGCAGCTCGCCCTGCTCCGTCAGGCCGGCCTCGTCACCGACCGCCGCGATGGACGCAATGCCTTCTACTCGCTTCGCGCTCAGCTCGACGCTAACCAACGACTGCTCATCGGCACCGCCTGCGCCGCCGTGGCCGAACTCCCCGAGCCCACCGAAGACCGCGCCAACCTCGAACGCATTCTCTCCCGCCGTCGCGAACAGTCGGAATCTTATTTCAACCTCATCGCCGGCAAGCTCGGCAAAAATTATTGCCCCGGCCGCTCGTGGGAAGCCATCGGCCACCTCGCGCTGCGCCTCACGCCCGCCATCACCATCGCCGACCTCGGCGCCGGCGAAGGCCTCGTCTCGCAACTCCTCGCCCGCCGCGCCGCGCACGTCTGGTGCATCGACAACTCCCCACGCATGGTCGAAGTCGGCACCGAACTAGCCGCCAAGAACAATCTCTCCAACCTCGCCTACAAGCTCGGCGACATCGAGAACGTGCCGCTGCCGGATGGTTCGGTTGACCTCGCGATTCTCAGTCAGGCGCTGCACCACGCGCAGCACCCGCAAAAAGCGATCGACGAAGCCCACCGCATCCTGCGCCCCGGCGGCCAGATTCTCGTCCTCGACCTCAAGAGCCACACCTTCGAGAAAGCCCGCGAGCTCTACGCCGACGTTTGGTTAGGCTTCAAAGAAAACGCCCTGCACGGCTTCCTAAAAAAAGCCGGTTTCGAACAAGTCGAAGTCACGACCGTCGCCCGCGAACCCGCCGAACCCTGCTTCGAAACGCTACTGGCGAG
>JADKHC010000012.1 GCA_016721945.1 Verrucomicrobiota bacterium
GAACTCCACTTCACCCGCCACCGTTGTGAAGCGGACTCGTCCGGCGATTGTTTTGTCTTCATCAACAGCAATCACTTCCCGAACGGCGGCTCTTTTTCAACTGCATCGTTCCCGGCAACTGGCCCGACCAACCCGCTCTTTACCGACACCAACAACAACGGCCTCGACGACGCCTGGGAAACTGCCCACGGCCTCTCGCTCGCCTCCGACAACCGCTCGTCCGATCCTGACAGCGATGGCCGAACCAACCTCCAGGAGTACATCGCTGGCTCCGACCCACAAGATCCCTACAACGGATCTGCTCCCACACTGACTATTGTTAGCGGTGACAACCAGTCTGCGCCTGTGGGCCAGTTTTGTGCCCAGCCGATGGTCGTTAAGGTGGTGAACCTGACAGGCACTGCATTGGCCAATGTACCGGTAACCTTCACAGTTCTTTCTGGTGGCGGTCAAATCGCGGCGACTCCAACGAGCATATTAACCTCTCCTCTTTCGATTTCCACCTCAGCCGATGGCACGGCCCGACTATTATACCTCCAACCCAGTGCCGCTGATATTCAAAGCGAAATCCGCGTCAGTGCGGGTGTGGCCCAAATTTCTTTTCACTCAACGAGCACGGCGACTGTTAACAATAAAAATCAGGCTGTACTAGCGGCCGGACTGAACTTCAGCCTTGTGCTGGACACCAATGGCATGGTCTGGGCCAGCGGGCTCAATACTAGTGGGCAACTTGGGCTTGGTTCCACAATCGTGCAAACGACGCCAGCGTGTCTTGCCTCAATGTGCTCCGTAACAGCAGTGGCAGTCGGCAATACTCACGGATTGGCGCTACAATCCGACGGTTCCGTATCGGCCTGGGGCTTGAATACCAACGGTCAACTTGGCGATGGCACCAAGACTCAGCAGACGCTGCCGATTTCAGTTCCTGGATTGTCGGGCGTCACGGCGATTGCTGCCGGTGCCTCGCACAGTCTCGCCCTCAAGTCCGACGGTACTGTCTGGTCTTGGGGCCTGAATACCAACGGCCAACTTGGCGATGGCACGACAACCCAGCGCCTGGTGCCTGTTCAGGTGTCGGGCTTGACCGGCGTCATCGCGATTGCTGCCGGTGCTTCGCACGGCCTCGCCCTCAAATCTGACGGCACGGTGTGGGCCTGGGGCCTGAATACCAACGGTCAACTTGGCGATGGCACGACGACGCAGAGGCTGGTTCCGGTTCAGGTATCGGGCCTGTCTGGAATCGTTGCTATTTCTGCGGGTGCATCGCATAGCCTTGCACTTAAATCAATCGGACTGGTGTGTGCGTGGGGCCTCAATACTGGTGGACAGTTGGGCGATGGCACCACTACTCAGCGCACCGCTCCAATGACCATCAGCACTCTGGTGGGGGTTACCGCCATTTCCGCGGGAGCAAGCCATAGCCTAGCCGTAAAATCGGATGGCACAGCGGGCCTGGGGACTCAATTCAAGCGGCCAACTCGGCGACGCAACGACGACCAACCGTTCATCGCCAATCCAAATTCCTACTAACACAAGTGTTCTTGCTGTTGCGGGCGGCACGAACCATTCATTACTTCTCAATGCTGACGGGACCATCTCAGGTTTTGGTAGTAATGTATATGGCCAGTTCGGTAATGGTATCGATGGCGTGCAGCTTTCTCCCGTTTCGGTTACTGGACTTGCGGGTGTCGTGCAGATGTCTTCGGGCGCAGCTCATACGTTGGCGGTAAAATCTGACCAGTCGCTTTGGGCTTGGGGTCTCAATTCGAATGGACAACTAGGCGATGGAACAACTATTAATCGTAGCCAACCAGTTCAAGTTACGACACTCTCTAGCGTGAGCAAATCTGCGGCTGGTGGAGCGCATAGTCTCGCTCTTAAATCTGACGGCACAGTTTGGGCTTGGGGCCAAAATACCAACGGCCAACTCGGTGATGGCACGACGACGCAGCGCACGACACCGGTTAAGATCTCGGCGCTCAACTCGGTGATCGCTATTGCCGCGGGCGCCTCGCACAGCTTGGCTCTCACTTCTGACGGCGCTGTCTATGCCTGGGGCCAAAATACCAACGGCCAACTCGGTGATGGCACCGCGACGCAGCGGACAGTCCCAGTCAAGGTTGCTAACCTGAGCGGTATTACCGCGATCTGCGCCGGAAGCGCATTAACTTAGCGCTGAAAAATGATGGTACAGTCTGGGCTTGGGGCTAAATACCAACGGGCGGCTTGGCGACGGTACCACGACCCAGCGTTTGGCTCCTATGAATATCGCTACGCTTGGCAGCGTAATCGCGATTGCCGCAGGTTCGGCACACAGCCTTGCCTTAACTTCGGATGGTCAAGTTTGGTCCTGGGGCAGGAATGCAAATGGACAACTTGGTCATGGCGGAACTAACCAGATTAGTAGCCCAGTGGTGATTAACAGTCCCTCTAGTGCGGGCGTCGTGGCCGTAGCTGCTGGTACTGCGTACAGCTTGGCGCTCAAATCAGATGGTTCGGTCTATTCATGGGGCCTCAACAGCTCGGGCCAGCTTGGAAACAGTGGCAGTGAACTGCAATCTACCACCCCCGCTGAACCGATTGCCAATCTTACTGGAGTAACATCCTTGGTGGCTGGTGGCACGCAGGGCTTTGCTCTGAATAGTAACGGCACCGTCCAGGGCTGGGGTAACAATCTAAATGGACAGCTTGGTCAATCACCTGCTCTGCCAAGTATATCGCAGTTCAATTCTATTCCGCCATCGTCTTCCGTTTCTGTCGATCCCGCATCACTGCCAACTCAAGTGGGACCGTATTTCGCGACCGAAATAGACTTGCCACCTGGATTTAATGGTCTTTGCGAAAACGGCTCCGATTTTTGCTTAAATGATAAAGGCGAGGTACTCATGGCAGTAGGCCAGAGCACCCTACCCAGCTCCTGCCGTTTATGGCGCTTTTATTTGGAAAAACGGAGTATATAAGCAGATTTCGATTCCTGCATATTCGGTTGTGTGCAGAATGAACAGTAGGGGCCAGATTCTTCTTTGTAGTGGATCTTCTTGGTATATCTACTTGGATGGTTCGATCACAAAAGTTTGTGAACAGGACGAAGCTTACGGCTTCATGAATAATAATGGATTTGTGCCGACCCTGACCTGGGTGAGCAAACTACCAATGCCGACCTTGCCGGGCCATTCATTGACCGGCGTAAGTCTTAACGGTCTAAACAATAAGGGCGATGTGATCGGCAGGGTCGACGAGGAAGGAGGAAATAGTGGATTTCATGCATCCTTTTGGCCTTCTCACGGTAAGCCGATTCCGTTCCCCGCAGATTATCAAGACATCGGTATAGGTCACGAGGGAATAAATCTAAATGACAATCAGCAAATAGTATGTGGGTCTGACGGGTTATCAGCAGCGACATCCCCGTGCGTGTGGGATGCGCGTTCAAACGAAATAACACCGCTGCAAGATTTCCCCGCCCCCATAGGCGGATGGAACGACATGGCGCCGCAGATGATTGACAATCGTGGCAATGTGTTTGGGGTTATACGCGCTAATAACCTAGTTGGAATATCATGGACCCAGCTTCCTGCAGTATGGCATAAAGGGCAGCCTAAGTTATTGGGACCTCATTATTAATAAATCGGCCCTTTCGTATAAAAATGATACACGACACCAGCTTGGATCGGGCCTTCTACTATATAACGTCAATGCGGTCGGTCAAATTCTCTGCCTAGAATATAATAATAGTACCGCAGAATTTGATAAATTGTGTCTGCTGACGCCAATTCCACTTATGTTTGTCGACGGAAATCGTGACGGTCAAATCTCGCTGGATGGCACCGACGACACCGCTGCCGACAAACCCTTCCGCTTCTGGGTGAACGATGATGATGACGGAGGGACAACACTTATCCCTCCTGTGATCGGGATTGGCGCGGGTACTACATTTATAAACGAAACGGATGCCGTGCCGGTACAACAAGCCGACTACACGCGACATAAGATTGTTTCTAAGCGCAACCTTGAGGATTGTGGGAGGCTATGGATCAACCTGTCGGGACTTCAGGGCATGATTACCGACCCAAATACGACATTCCAGATTGGCTTAAAGTGGGCAGACGGGTATACCGGCACGCCGGCGATCAATATCTATCCCTCTGCGGAAGGCACGGGTTCGGATAGTTATCTCAGGGATGATGCGGCGGCCCAGGCCCAGATTACGGGCGTTTTTAATACAGCGGTCACGGACAAGAATAATAAAAACACTGTTGATACGACAGGCACGTTTATCATCAAGTCGGACTATTGGACCGGATTGACAGCGGCTAATCCCAATAAGTGCCTGCTCTTCGAGGGCGCGGGCATTGGTAAGGGCCAACTCGTGATCGTCATCCTTGACGCCAGTGGCAACCAGATCGGCGAAGGCCCCGGAGTGTGGCTCGACCTAAAAAGAATCAAGTCAATGTATGAAGGACTAGGTACCGCATTTGATAAGCCCGCTGACGAGACGCCCCAAGGCATCGTGTTCGTGCATGGGTGGAACATGTCGCCGGAAGGCTCAACCAGTTTTGCCGAAACCATGTTTAAGCGTCTTTGGCATCGTGGCTTCAAGGGTCGCCTTGTCAGCATTCGCTGGAATACGAACTATTCCGATGCGTTCGATAACGTACCTTTGGTAGGAGAAGCTATTGAGGGATACTTGGCTGACTATAATGGTAGCGAGCGCGTAGCGTGGCAGTCGGGTGCAATCGTAAAGGCCGCTGTCGATGGGCTGCCAGCTGGTTACTCGCAAAACATCATAGCCCACAGCATGGGTAATATTGTGGCCGGATCGGCGCTGCTGTCTGGTGTGACTTTTGACAACTATGTTCTTATGCAGGCAGCTGTTCCAGCGAGTTGCTACGATGATAGAGTTATTTTAAAACAGGCTGAACGCCTTTCTCCAGACAGTTATGCCGGATTTCATCCCACATTCTGGGAGGCAGACGCATCGCCCGACGATGATACTGTGGCAGAGACGCGCGCCATGTCTTATCGCGGTCGATTGAGCTCAACCACCGGTAATCTCGTGAGTTTTTACCTGACAAACGACCATGCTACAACCTACGCGTGGGAGTTTAATAACGATCAGACTAAGCCTATTCCTAATTATGGCTATACTCGCGGCGCACCGGCGACGTTGGGGGCACAGCGCGCTCTTTGGAGGCAGATTGGGATGGCCTATAAAGACAGTTTGACTGATCCTTTGATTGCGATGCCCTTCGTTTGCCGTTCTTGGAGTAAAGTCGTCGGCGCTGAGAGCCGCACCGCTGGCTCGATCAAGAGCTCATTCAACCTAAACTCGTCTCCATCTTTCTTCGATACAGAGCACAGTGCGCAGTTCAACCGTTCAATCCAAGTCTTGAAGCCGTTCTACGATGAGCTACTTCGTCGACTCCAGATCACTCCAAATCCATGAGCCGAAAACGCATTATCGTAATCTTTGTTATATTGTTAGTGGTTGGGCTTGTCAGCTTGTGGAAATTTTCAGGTTCTGCACCGAAGACGACGGAAGTTCCAAAGACGGTGAGGTCGTCACAATCGGCTACGGCACCACTGACGCCAACCACGCAGACACTAGCGAAGGGAATAGCCATTCCTGACGTGCCTGGCGCCAACTTAACCCCCGAGGACAAGAAAAATATCGGGAAGATCGTGCAAGTGTTCAGTGCCCCTATTGATTTTTGGGGCAAGGTAGTCGACCAGCATGGTGATCCTGTTCCCGATGCGAAAGTTCACTACACCACCGCCGACAAGTATTTTAAGGATGGCACCAAGTATGAAGGCACAAGTGACGAACAAGGTCTTTTTTCTATCAATAATATTAAAGGAGCGGGACTTTACGTGCGCGTCGCAAGGGAAGGCTATTATCATATCGATGATGCATCTGCGCGGAGCTTTGGCTATAGCATGCCAAGTAGTGAAGCGCCACCGACAAGGAAAAGTCCGGCAATTTTTGTTCTTCAAAAAATGGGCGAAACCGAACCATTGATTAAGTCCGAAGGCAACGTGCCGCTTCCACGTGACGGCACACCGACAGAAATCTCCTTACGCAGGGAACGGCCAGCGGCGGTTGCGACTGGTAAGGGCGATTTGCGGGTCGAGGTATGGACGGACGACGCACACAAAGACGCGCAGCGGCAATATGATTGGCGCTGTCGGATAACTGTTCCTGAAGGCGGTCTTGTCGAACGCGCTGGAGCATTTGATTTTGCCGCACCGGTAGATGGCTATGCTGCAGTGTTTGAGCAGGCGGTGTCACGCGGGGATCAACGATGGACTAATGGCCTTAGGAAAGAGTTTTTCCTGAAATTGTCGGACGGCAATTTTGCCCGCATCAGCTTTCAACTAGCGGCAGGAGGCGACCATTTCGTTTATTTGGAAAGCTTCCTGAATCTGAAGACCGGCAGTCGGAACTTGGAATTTGACGCCTCAAAGCAAATCCCGGTGAAGCCCTGAAATCTACAGGCACGCGGAGTGCGGACGGCGGGTGCTACACTGCACGTCTGAGGGCGTTACGCTCCGCCCCGCCGACCGCACTCCGTCCTTCGCTCTTCGCTGCGCGTCGCTGTTCGCTCCTTGCGGCCTACGCCTCGCATCCGAGGAACGAACGCGAGACGCCCGGCTCGCTGCGGAGGCTCGCCGAGCAGAACTCACAAGCCAACCAAAGCACGATGACGACCAGCGTGCCCAGAGATGAGTAAGAACGCGTTGGGACAGCTTCTCGGTTAGCCGCAGACTCGACCACATTTGAACCTGATCGCCTAGCTATTGGTCGAAGAATAAGCGAAGCGCACAATGTCACCGCACCATCATCCTTATTCACCGTGGTGCTTGCAAAAGCCCTTCCAGTTGCCGGCGGCGATCGATGTTTTGAAAAGTGCACTTAAGACGTTGGGATTTTGCCGCCGAGAGTTGATGAACCATTTCAATGCTGCCTCCTGAACCTGCGATTGTGGCAGCCAGCCATCCCGCCAGATATTTCCCCGTAGCCCGTCGCTGGCTCACCAGGCGGAACGCAATTCACCGATCAATACGTGATTCGTTAATCAATAGGTTGTTATGGAATTCTAGTGAAAAACTTGGCCAATAATTGTGTCAATCTCGGTGAATCTGGCCAAGTATTGCGTCAATTTCAGCAAATCGATCCCAGTGTTCTGGCCAATATTTGCGTCAAACAGGGGGCATTAATTGCGTCATTTACCAGCACTTACCTGTTCGACGAAGCTAGGTTGCCAGTTGACGTGGCAACCTAAGCATGAATAACGCGGAATTTATCGTCAGCCGTTTCGAAAATCGGAACGGGAAAACCTCGTGGAGAGTGTCGGGCCGGCTCTACGGAGAGCGCATACGCAAAAACTTCAAGACCCGCGAAGAGGCCTCTGCCGAACGGGCGACTTTGGAAATCAAAGCGTTACAGGCCTCATCAGGCTTAAGATCTATCGTAACGGCGCTGACTGAGGCGCAAGTGCGCGAAGCTGAATCCTTGTTTCAACGTATGGGAGGTAAATCGCGGCCTCTCTCGTTCTATGTCGATTTTGCCCTAGCGAACTACCGTGAGCCTGAACGGCAAAAGTCGCTGGCCGATGCTATTATAGAGTATGTCACTGCAAAGGAGCATGAATTTGCGCAGGACCAAATCTCGATTCCGCAGATGTCGCGGATTCGCTGGGATCTCAAACGGCTCTGCGAATACTTCGTCGGTAAGACCGTCGCTGAGCTGACGGTCTCTGCGTTGATCGCTTTTTTAGAAGTCGGTTGCCCCGGTATGAAGACCTACAACAACCGGCGGGGAATCCTTTCCACTTTCCTTAAATTTGCGTTTCATCGCGGATGGATTGCGGAAAATCCGATTCCGAAGGTGCCGCACCACCGCATCCGTCGCAAGCGTGGCGTGGCGCAGACGTTCACGGCCGCCCAAGCCCGCGTGCTCATGGCGCACATGGAAACATACGACGGTGGGCGCTGGGTGCCGTATTTCGCTCTCTGCCTCTTTGCTGGCATTCGTCCTGGTGTGCCGCATGGCGAAATCACGAAGCTCAAACCTGACGCTGTTAATCTGGATGAGTGCGTGATCCACCTTTCCGCTGAGGCTTCGAAAGTGCGCGAGCCGCGTAAGATTACCATTCAACCCAACCTCTTGGCATGGCTGCGTGCGTATCCGCTAGAAAAATACCCGATCATTCTGGGGATTTTTAAAAAGCGGCGGCAGCGATTCGCGAAGAAATTCGGCCTCACGCATGATGTGCTCCGTCACACGTTCATCTCGATGTTCGTCGCGAAATTTCGATCCATCGGCGAAGCTGCAATTCAAGCGGGCAACTCAGAAAGCATTATTCGCCGTCATTATCTTGATTTGAAAAGCACGACTGAGGCGGAGGATTTTTTTAGTATCATCCCTCAACACCGACACACCAGCTTTGCGGTAATGCCGCCAGAGGCTATTCCTATTTCGGTGGTTGGGGCTGCACAGACAAGGCCAGCTGCATGAGTTGACTGGATGGCAATGGGTATGGAAGTATCTCCTCTAGTCGTCATTCAAAACCAATTTACCGATATTGTGGGGTTGCGCATATGTGGTATTTTCCCTGCAGGGAAAGAGCCGTCCATCCGCACGCTGCGAGAATGGACTAAACATCGCCGCATTCCGTCGCATCGGGTCGGCCATTTTGTGTATTATGACCCAATCGAGGTGGCGCAGCATATCCGGTCGAAACTAAGAGTTCCGGCACGGTGATCGTATGTACCTGGTTAGAAAACGACACGGACTGTGTCGTTTTCCGAATGCGTCTGATGGCTGCCGTCATGATAAAATCATTGCGAAATTAACAACCTAAACTAATTGCCGATCTATCATGGCTGTGAAAAAACTGTCTACAAAACATTCAAAGGCCTCACTACAGGAATTCGCTAATGAATCGTTGTGGTTTCTGTATGGCGGCGGGCAAGGATTGCACTCATGTGCCGCTAGGGCGTTGGCAGAGGAGATGTCCCATACTACGGGCTTTGTGTCCTCATCGTATGATTGCGATGCGCAAGCACTGATTGGCTTTTCTCAACCCAATGCCATTGCTGATGACATTCTTTTTGTCATCGCTGCACCAAAAGAATTTAGGAAGGAAGAGGTTCCGTTTGTTAACCGCTTTGGTGAGGAAGATTCTTACGAAAATAGTGAGGAGCGGATTATATCCGATTGGTATCCGCCCAACGGCCGAGAGGATTTCCTTGTGAGCATTAACCTTTTCGCCCCAAGAGATGAGATATTCAAATCGCTGCGGTCATGGTTTTGGCAGTTCAGTAAAAGCCAGCCTCAAAAGAAGCGCCGCCTAATGTCCCCTGAAGCGGTGATTTTGCACTTGGCAATCGTCCGATTGGATCGAGCCGGTTTCGGACTTGCTGAAATCACGGCCTTCTTATCCACGATAGCACTTCTGGGTCGCGTGAATATTAAGAAAAATAACGTTAGGGATTCTCGTAAGTATATTAATCGCGCATTGAAAAAAATGAGGGATATAGATAGCGAATGTTGTTTTTAGGAATTTGATACAACCGCTCAGCTTCACTGGTAACGATGGCCACGTGAGCAAGATTCCCGCTCCGATGCTTTTGCTGGCAGGAGTAATGTGTTTCAAAGAGCGAAATGAAACCGCGCTCAATTGCATTGATTGAAAACTCCCTTGAGGTTAGTTCCTGTCGGCATCCAGCTGAAGAAATCGAACCGCTACCCGAGAATGAACCGAGGCGACTTGCGGCTGAAATAATTGGCCGAGTCTTTCGATGGGTTGCTGATGGCAAAACTCTGGATGAATGCGGCTATAAAGCTATAGTGGCGTTGGCCTGCATTCGGCCTGATTTATTCGACGATATCAGCTTGGCCGAACTCGGACGCCGCTATGGTCGGCGGCGTCAGGCAGTTTTTACGGTCAAAGAAAAATTCCACCAAGAAACCGGTTTTAAGCCAAATCGATGAACTCAGGCGATATGCCGGCCCTATCTTTAGCGCAACCCGAACATGCTCGGTGTGCCCGCGAAATAAATGCACTGCATACGCAGGTGGTGGAGCGCTGTCGGTCTTGCGAGAAGCAATTGCACGGGGCGTTGATTGCAGCTTGGCAGGCAGGCCAATTGCTTCGCGAGCAAAAGAAACACGTGCTTGATCTGGCCCGTGGTGGATGGGTGCCGTGGCTGGAGCAGAATTTTGCCGCATCTCCTCGAACGGCGCAGCGCTATATGCATCTTTCGCGAAACGTCACCGACGTGTCGTATTTGGGGACACTTAGCCTACGGCAGGCTTACATGCTCCTTGGCTTGCGCGCAGAAACCAAGGGACGCCGGGAGCGGATACCTGTTCCAGCCCTGCCCAAATATATTCGGCTGAGTAATAGGCTACTTGGCGCAGTGCCGTTGCCGAAAGAATTCTCGTTATTACCAGCGGTGCAGCGTGATCGTATGCGGCAGGATTTATTGCCGGTGTGGGAAAGATTACGGGCTATTTTTACATCTTCGTCGGATTGAGTTGACCGTGTGCATATACATGCACCGGGCGAATAATTCGCACTGGCGCATCTTATGAAGACACTCGGTTATTCCATATTAACATGTTCGGTGCTGTGGTTGGCTCTTGTCGGTCTGCACGACCTTCTTTGGCTGGTGCGGCCGGTTGTTGTACCATCGCGTTACCTCTGGTGGGTAATGCGTCTTCCTTTGCCTCGTCCGCATAGCGATTCGGACTTTGCGGTTGTTTGGCCGCTGTTGGTTGGTATCGGCGGTGTTATGATCGCGACCGCTTTGAACACCTATGCAGATCGCAAGATGAAGCAGCGCAAGGAAGGGAGTGAAGCATGAACTCGAGTATACAACACAGAGCGATTTGGTTTCTTCAACGCAGGGGCAATATTGGGAAAAGCACTTGTGTGGCGGCGCTGGCGCAATACTGCGACCAGCGCGGTGTGCCGTGGCTTGGGTTTGATCTCGACCCTGAACACGCTACCTTCAGTCGCCTCTTCCCGGAGGAGGTGATTTTGCAGCCGCTCGGTGATGAACCCGAGGCGGAAGTTATCAAAATCTTCCGCCGCTGCACTGAAACGCCTGTCACTTTGATCGATCCGCGTGCGCACCTATCTGACGTCGTGCTGCGCGGCTGGGACATGATCCGATTTCCCGAACAATTCTCGGCTCAAGGCGGTCGCATCACGACAGTCGTGTTTCCCGGCGATGATCTCGAAATCCTCACCGACATTGACGGCCTGGTCTCGCGACTCGGCGACAAGGTCGATTATTTGGTGGTGCGTAATCCAGCCCGCCAACCGCGTTCCCGCATGTTTGATGGTTCGCCTCTGGAAGATGACTTGAAGAATCTGGGGGCAGCTTTCCTTGAATTGCCGCACCTTCTAGCAGTGGCGCGCAATCATCTCTCTGCGTTGGAGGCGGAGCTTGGTCGTGGTATTACGCATCTGGAAGCGGTTGCCAATCGTGAATTGCCATTGGACGGGATGATTCGGCTCGTCGTGGAAGATTGGATACGCACGTCCTTTCGGCGTTTCGACCAAGTGGCGGACAAGCTCCTCCCAACAGAGTATGCGGCTAAAATCACACGAGTTGACACGGCTACGGTTGTTAGCGCGCCCCGTATTACGCGGGGTGCGAAGATTAACAAAACCAACCTCTGACCATGTCTGAATCCTATCTTGAAAAATGTATCCGGTCGCTGCCGCAGGAAAAGCAGGCCGCCGCCCGTGAGGCGTTCAAAGCAATATCCGAAACCGGTGACGACAGCTTTCTGTCCAAGCTGCTCGTCACACTGGAAGCGACTTCCGCCTATGCGGTCACCGTCCCGCAAGACTTGGTGGCCAGCGGAGAAAAATTGCTGCGCGAACTCGACGCCCGTGCAGCGCAGCTCGCGAAGCAAAATGCAGAAGCCGATGCGCAACGCGAAAAACGCATCGGCGAAATCATTGCCAAACAAGTGCCCTTGCTCGGCAAGGCGCTCGCCCTAGACCGGGTTGCCGCTGGGTTGGATGCGCAGGCCGCCGAACTCGGCCGGATTGGGCGTGCTCTCGCACGGCTGCGTCATCTTCGCGTTGGCGGATTGCTGCTTTTGATGGGCTTGTCCGGTGGTCTTGGTGCGGGCTCAGTGGTTGGTCTTTATTGGCAGCCGTATCACAGGGCGGAACGCGCTGAAGGCTTCGTCTCCCGGCTCAACGCGGCCGGCGTGTTTGTTTCCGTTAAGGACACCGAGAGTGGCACGCACGTCGCGGTCGAAGGTCAACCTGTGCTTCGTGGCACAGTGTGGCGTAAGAATGCAGAAGGTTACACCACCGGTGCCGATTTCTATTTCCCGAAAGGAGAGAGCCAATGAATCCAGTGCTTTCAGCTATCGAACGACTCGCTATCGGTAAAGCTCCTGATCTGGCCGATGAGCCAGTCATTGATTTCAGGAATCGTCATCGCTTGACCAAGCGCGGGCTGTGCGAGTCGGTCCTCGCGATTGCCAGCCCCGGCAAAGGAAAAACAACTTTGGCCCGTACGCTCTATCGTGCCATGCTGAGGGAACGTTTTGGCGGTCTGGTTCTGTGCGTGAAGAATTCGCAAGTGCAGGAATTTATCGCTCTCGCTAAAATCGAACGACGCGAACGCGATTGCATCGTTTTGGCGCCCGGTTGTGGCCACGCTTACAACCCGCTGGCGAATGAAACTGACAGCGCGGAAGCAGCCGCGCTCCTCGGCGAAATCGCCGAAGTGCTTTCTGGCCGTGTGCGCGATGGCGGAGAAAACGAAGCCTTTTGGCGGGCTCAACTCGGCATTATTCTCCGTAATCTCTTTGTGCTTTGCCGGTTGGCCTATGGTCGGCATGACGTTCTGCTGGCGGCCGAGTTGTTTGATGGCCGGGCCAATTCTCTCGCGGAGCTGGCCGATCCGAACTGGCGGTCAACCAGCCCACTGGCTTTTGCTCTCTCGCTGGCTCGGTTGCACGAAACCGATCAGGATGTCCGGCTCGCCATCGAATACTTTACCCGAACCTTTCCGGGTCACGGCGACAGGCTGCAAGGCTCGTTGGCTGCCACGGTATCGAGTGTATTCGATCACTTGCGACGTACGCCGCTGCGTGAACTCTTTGCGGGCGAGTCTACGTTTTCGACAGAAGATCTGTTTGAGGACGGCCGCATATGCGTCGTCGGTTTGCCCGCGCTGGATTCGGCGGACGGAAAGATTGCCAATGCCATCATGCAGTTTTGTTTTTGCCGGGCTGCGACGAAACGAGCTCGTGAACATTACTCTTTTCTCGTCTCCGACGAATGCCAGGAAACGGTGAGCCGCGAGCTCATGCGCAAGCTTGCGGTGCTGCGGGAATTCAAAGTCGCCTCGATCATGCTCACGCAAAATCTCGCAGTGCTTGATGATCGTATCGGTGAAACCGCCCGCGAGGCTTTTTGCGGCCTCCTTGGGTTAAAAATCTTTGGTCCGCAGGGCCACGCCGCTACTCGTCAATGGGCCGCCGATCAAATCGGCAAGCGCAAGATACCGGTCGAAACCAAAACGCGCTCATCCACCGAACGCAGTGGAACCACCAAAAGTACGTCGGAGCATCCGCAATGGGAAGATCGCGTACCGCCTTCTCGTTTTGCCGAACTTGCTGTGGGCGAAACGATTTGCCTTCGTGACGGGAAGACCTGGCTGTCTCGCTGGCACCACGACAAGCCGGGCAAAGGCGGCACGGTACGCATTGTCGATTAGAGTTTACAAAACCTACTCATTTAATAATAAGTGAGTAGGTTCTGTATGAATCCTAGAAAAACCAAACACCTCATGAAAGCGTTCAAGACGGCCACGATGCTTCCGTCCAAGGAGCTTGAGGCGCGTGGGCTCCAGCGTGGAGACATTCAAGCGGCGGTTAGGTCTGGAGTGATTAGCCGGGTGGCTTCGGGTCTGTATCGATTTTCAGAGGCCGAAGTGACCGAGAATCACAGCCTCGTGCAGGCGTCGCGAATCGTTCCCCACGGTGTAGTTTGTCTGCTCTCGGCGCTTCGTTTTCACGAGACGACGACACAGGCTCCGCATGAGGTATGGCTGGCGGTGCCGCGCGATAGTTGGCGTCCCAAGGCGAAGGGAATCCGTTTGGTTCAATTTGCGAAGAACGCCTTGGGCGAGGGGATTGAGGCGCACAAGATTGAAGGGGCGGTGGTGCGAGTAACCAGTCTAGCTCGGACGGTGGCTGATTGTTTTAAGTTTCGGAATAAAATCGGACTCGATGTGGCGGTCGAAGCGCTGCGCGATGTTCGGAGCCGCCGTAAATGCAGCGTGGATGAACTTCTGCGGCAGGCCCGCCTTTGTCGCGTTGCGAAGGTTATGCAGCCCTATCTGGAAGCACTTTCATGAGCTCATCGCAAAAACGAAACCTGCCCGCGTCGGTCCGGCAACGGCTGCTAAACCTGAGCGATTCGAAGGGGATCGCATTCGATCTCCTGCTCATACGCTACGCCGTCGAACGACTTCTGTACCGCCTGACTCAATCGAATCATGCAGATCGCTTCCTGCTCAAAGGTGCGATGCTTTTTGCGGTCTGGACACCGGCGGCACACCGTCCAACGCGGGATGTCGATCTACTTGGGTTTGGCTCAGACGACTTGGACGGCATGAAGCGCCTGTTTCAGGAGCTGTGCGAAATTCCTATTACGGATGACGGTCTCCTGTTCGATTCTGGCAGTGTCGAGGTGGAGCAAATCCGGGAAGATGCACGCTACGGCGGTTTGCGGGTGCAGCTCCTCGCCATGCTCTCGAACGTAAAGATTCCCGTACAGGTTGATATTGGTTATGGCGATGTGGTGACGCCTGGTGCGGAAACCGTGCAGTTTCCGGCGTTGCTTGAATTTCCCGCTCCAACGCTGCGGGCTTA
Organism: Verrucomicrobiota bacterium; assembly: GCA_016721945.1. Lineage (GTDB taxonomy): Bacteria > Verrucomicrobiota > Verrucomicrobiia > Opitutales > Opitutaceae > JADKHC01. The sequence goes on from JADKHC010000012.1 coordinate 14,918, forward strand.
TCCCGTCTACACTGTCGTTAGCGAAAAATTCGAAGCGATGGTTGCGCTAGGCGAGACCAACACGCGGATGAAGGATTTCTACGACGTTTGGTTCCTCTGCGAACATTTCGAATTCGACAAACGTATCCTCCGCGAGGCGATCAGCGGCACCTTCGAGCGGCGCAGGAATATCGTGCCAAAGCTTGAGAATATAACGGCGTTTTCAGCGACCTTTGCCGAAATGAAAAAGCCGGTTTGGCTGGCATTCCTAAAACGCAATGCATTGAAGTCACCTGAGTTGACAGTAGTAATAAACCGGATACGGCAATTTATTGGGCCTGTTTTGGAGGCGAATGCCGTTTCGTCGGTGGCTGCAAAGTGGACGCCGCAAAAAGGCTGGGGCGATTAAGCGTCCAAGTTAAAACGTGGGCGCTTGGTTACGGTTGTTGGTATCGGAAATTCAGGCGTGCTTGCCATGGGCACTCCTTTTCTTTTGGCCCTGACTTTGACGAAATTATGAATCGTGCTTACTGCGGCCCCGACGCCGAACTGGTCCTTTAGTGCAGAGGCGATTTGCCTGTAGGTCCACCGGCGTTGCCTGAGTGAGTGGACTAAATCGGCGTAGGGTTCCAATTTACTGGGTGCGGGTTTGGCGTCGGCCTGCGCGAGAAAGTCGGCAATCTTTTGTTCAAGGCTCATACCAATGAGCCGGTGTCAACGTACGAACGGATTCGAATGTCGTGCGAGCCAGGTTCGGTGCAATTCGAGCAGATTCGAGGCCGTTCGTCATGGAAGTTTGGATACGGCCGAACGTGATCGAACTTCCTACAACGTTGTTCGAGGGCATTCGAGCCGATCTAACGACGCAATTTCGTCGCTAGACATATTGCGTCTCCACTCACAACCGCTCGATTTTTGTTCAACGGTAAACGTTGTTTTGCACGCTTTCGTTCCTGAATCGCGCACCGGGTTAGGCGTGTGCGCAACAGGCGGCTCTGCGCCGGGCGTCTCGTGACCGATAGCGTCGCGAGTCGTAGGCAACTTCTTATGCGCGGCGGTCGTGCACCCGAACCGGACGCTAGGGGGAGGTGAGCGGGGCAGGTCCGCCGCGCCGGTTGACACTGTTTATTGTTTGAAGACCGCATATGTTTACCCTGGCCAAAATTAAAGATGGCGGCACGTACTTGGAAAACCATCTGAGCGCTAACGACTATTATGCCGAGGGCGAAAAGGTCATCGGCCGCTGGCAGGGCAAAGGAGTGGAACGTCTCGGGCTCACCGCCGAAATCCATGCTGGCGATGCTGCTTTTGCGGCCCTGCGTGAAAACCGCCATCCCGTGACGGGTGATAAGCTCACGCCGCGCGATGGTGCGAACCGTATCCGTTTTCTGGATTTTCAGTGCAGCGCGCAGAAATCGGTTTCGGTCATGGCCGTCACACTCGGCGATGAACGCTTACTTGCGGCCCATGATCGCGCTGCGGCCACCGCGTTTGCAGAATTAGAAAAGTTCGCGGCCTGCCAGGCGAACACGGTGACGGAACGCGGCATGCGCAACACCAGCAATGTGATCGCGGCTAAATTCCGTCACACTGCCAGTCGTGCTCTCGACCCGCAGGTGCATACGCATTTCGTCTTAGCCAATGCCACATGGGATGAATCGAGTGGCGGTTGGCGCGCCCTTACCGAATATGAAATGGTTCTGGCGGTCCGTTACGCGGGCAAGGTCTATCAAAACGAACTGGCTCGGTCGTGCCTTGCCCTTGGCTACGATATAGAACCTGCCCGTGATGAACGCGGCTCTATCACTGGCTTTGAAATCGCCGGAGTATCGAAAGATGTTCGGGAGCGTTTTTCCAAACGCCGGGCTGAGGTAGAAGTCGGCATTGGGGAATTTAAACAGAGGCACGGGCGCGAACCCTCCACGGCGGAAATCCACGCGATCACGGTTGAAACGCGCTCCGCAAAACTCGCAGAAATCACCACACCGGCCGTCCTCCAACGCCAACGTGAACAGCTGACGCCGATGGAACTTGAAGCGCTCACCGCGCTCAGACACCAAGCAGAAATTCAGGCCGGGGAGCGTGTAGACGAACCGGAAAGGACGCTATTGTCCAAGGAACGCGACAGCCTGCATGCGAGCATAGGGCACTTGTTCGAACGCCAGAGTGTATTGCCGACACACCAAATCCTAGCCGAAGCCTTGAACCAAAATCTGGGTCGGCTCGATCCGGCTAAACTGCAGGGAGAGTTAACCCAGTCGAAATTGTGCCGACTACGTCAACGGCACGCTAACCGTGAACAAAGCCGCGTTGAAGATCACGGCAAACCACGCGTCTAAGATCTATGGCGCAGCGAACCCAACCTTCACGGCCAGTTACAGCGGCTTTGTAAACGCAGACACGGCGTCGGTCGTGAGCGGGTTGCAGATTAGTTCTGCGGCTACGGTAACTTCGGCCGCTGGGACGACCTCCCCGATCATTCCGTCGGGCGCGACCGCAGCGAATTACACTATCACCTATGCGCTCAACGGCGCCGTCGACGCTTCCACGCTGGGCAACGGTGCTACCCTCGACCGCCACTATAGCGAGATCACCGGTCGCCTTGATTCCATTACCTCGGGCCGTGGCTATTCGGCCGACGTCCAGAGTATCATCTACACCTATGATTCGCTGGGTAACGCCACTCGCCGGATCGATTCTACCACCGGCCGCGATGAATCCTTCCAATACGACGGGCTCAACCGCCTGACTTCCTCCTCAGCCAGTGGAGGGTCGACGCCCTCGTCGACCATTTCCGTCACCTATGACGCCCTCGGCAACATCAAGACCAAAACCAACGCCGGCACCTATGCGTATGGGGAAAATGGTTACGGCCCGCACGCCGTCACCACCGTCTCGGGTGGCCCTCTCGGCACACGTTCCTTCACCTACGACGCCAATGGCAATCTTGCCTGGGATGGCCAGCGCTCGATCACCTGGACCAGCTATAATCAGGTCAAGTCCATTACCAAATCCGGCCGTAAGACCGAATTCTGGTTCGGCGCCGGCCACGAACGCGTCGTCCAGCAGGATGCCGGCGGAGCCAAAACCACCTACGTCGGCTCACTCCTCGAAGTTGTTCAGACTGGCACGCTGACCGAGAAGAAACACTATATCTACACCCCCGCTGGTCGTGTGGCCGTGCGCACTGCGCGCAGTGACAGCACGTTCCAAACCCGCTTCCTGCACCAGGACGCTCTCGGCTCTGTTACCACCGTGACCGACGAATACGGCCGGGTTGAACAACGCTTCGCCTTCGACGCCTGGGGTGCGCGTACCCAGACTGCGAATACACGTACCACCTCCGGCGGTGCCGTTACCCGCGGCTTTACTGACCACGAACACCTCGACGACTTCGGCGTCATCCACATGAACGGCCGCGTCTATGATCCGCTCCTGGGCCGATTCCTCAGCGCCGATCCGTACATCCAGGCCCCCGGAGACAGTCAGAGCTACAACCGTTACTCGTACTGCATAAACAACCCGGTCAATCTGACCGATCCGAGCGGGTACAACTTCATGGATAAGGTGTGCGATGCTATACCGATGATCATAGTGGTCGTTGTTGCTGTAGTCGTGACCTATGCTACGGCCGGTGCGGGGGCTGGGGCTTGTGGCTCATTCTGGGCCACTGCGGCCGGTACCCCAGGTATTGGCGCCTGTATGGCCGGAGGTTTCGCAGGGGCCTTCACCGGCAGTTTGCTAAATGGCCAAAGTGTGGGCGCTGCCTTCCGCTCCGGGCTAATCGGTGCGGCCAGCGCAGCGATCACTTATGGCATTGGTCAGTGTTTTGACGGAATTAAAACCGGAGATTTCCAGTATGGTAAGGCTGCTAATGGTGCGGCGCGGGCGCTCTCGCACGGCATGTCGCAAGGCATGCTCACTGAAATGCAGGGCGGCCAGTTCCGGCACGGCTTCTATGCGGGATTCTTCTCCTCAGCAGCAGGTCCGCTGGTCGGGAAAATCACACTCGGAAATGCAAGCCTGACCTATTGCGGTCAGTTGGCCACGGCCGCCGTTATCGGCGGCGCTGTCTCTGCGATAGGTGGGGGCAAGTTCGAAAACGGTGCTATATCCGGTGCGTTCGTCTATATGTTCAATCAGGCGATGGAAGAATATGAAATCGAAAAATTGAAAGGGAAAGGTTTTGCACTATACGATAGCTATGGAAGGCGAACTGCAACTGCGCTAGGTGGATACGATCAGGAGTGTATTGCTTCAGAGTATGCCAATGGCAGCGCTGATGTCGCCTTTAATCTTAGCGATCCTCAGCATTGCGGGCCGAATTTTGCGGCTTCACAAATACCTAAAGGCACAAAGGTTCTTTGGCTTGTTTCGCATGGATCGACAGAAGGTGTGCCCTGTTGGGGTAATAGTGTCATGAGTGCTGATTCTTCATTCTGGGATCTTGTGAGGGATCGGCTTGACCCGGGTGCCGTTATAATAATGACCGGCTGCCATAGCGCTGGAGCTGATTTCCGGATAGCGAACCTCCAGATAATTGCAGATAAGACACACACGACTATCTACGCATCTCCATATAATGTGGGGGTTGCCCGAGATTCGGGGGGGCGTGCAGTACGGTTGACAAATGATCAAGAAAGCGGAAATGCTAAGTTTATCAAAATTGCTCCCCAATGAAATTCGCGTTTTGGACCTCATTTATAATTTTTTTGTCCAGTTGTGTATGTGCTGAAGAGATTATTGTAGAGCCCCGTGTTGGGCAAATTGCAGCCCATCGTATTAATGGAACAAATATATACGAAGTGGAGTTTTCCGTAGAATTACATGTCGTAAACACGAGTAATAATACGCTCAAAGTTATTACGAGTGGGTTAGGCCCGTATCTGGTCACTAAGGCCAACAGTCTTTCTGTTGTGTATATATATGAGCCAGAGGTACTGCCTAATGGGAAAGTACGGATTCCTTCTGAGAATGCTTTTGATGTTGTAGTTCTGAAGCCCGGTGAAGCAACAGTTGTTGCTTCACCGAAACCGGTTAGGGGCCGAACCGATTCAGGAAATATCTCGATCGAATATTCTATCCCCGAGTTCCTTAAACAACGTTTTGGCGTTTGGGCGGGTCGAATTTCGATGAAAGGGAAAGTAAGGCTGTTTGATGATCCGTAAGTGTTACCTGTTACCTGGGCCGCGTTCGGGCCAGCTGTTACCGACTTTTCTCTGATCGTATAAACTGCCAAATTGTCCTCGTAGAGGTTTTTGGCAGTTAGCCGAGGTGCGGTCGTATTTTGCGACCAAATTGCCGTGCTGTGGTCGTATTTGTGACGGGAGCGAGCGGTTGGGCGGACATAAAGACACAACGCATACGATGAGGTTGCCCATAGGTTGCCAAATTTCATGGTTTTGCCTTCACATGATCGCATAAATGTTACCGACTTTTCTCTGATCGTATAATCTGCCAAATTGTCCTCGTAGAGGTTTTTGGCAGTTAGCTGAGGTGTGGTCGTATTTTGCGGCTAAATTGCCGCGCTGTGGTCGCATTTGTGATGGGAGTGAGCGGATGCGCTGAGATCAGGACGCGATTGCATACGATGAGGCGTGGATTTTGTGCGCAGCCGATTTTTGATCGTACGCGTTTTACCGGAACGGTCGTATGATTTGCGCCGAACTGTGGTCGTACGTGCGTTTTCAGGTCCTGTCTTACGATGAGAGCGCGGCAATTTGGTCGGCCCGCATTCTGATCGTAAGCGTTCCGTCCGCTGGGATCGTACGTTTCCGCGCACTGCCATCGTACGCTTACGACGGCAGCGGCCGGTTTGCCACCAGACGTTGGATACGTTTACGACGCGACGATTATCTTCATGGCGTCATGGAACGAGAGGCCGAGGATCTGCACGAAGAAGTCGATGGTGTTGCCGGCTTGTGATAAGTGTGGAGCGTGCGGTTGACGACGGGCGTGATGACGCGTTTCTGATCTTGATTTACGAGGGCTTGTTTGAGGATGGATTTGCCGGTGCCGGGTTCACCGAGGATGAGGCAAAGCCCGCCTTGCTGGGCGTGGACTTTCAAGATGTCGAAGACCTCTTGCTGGTGCGCGAGCAGCGCAAGCGCTTCCGTGTCGAAGGGGATTTTCTGAAGACCGAAGTGGGCGCGGATCATGGTTGTGCCTCCGCTGAGTGGTTCGGCTTTTTGCTTTCCGGGTTCTGGCTTCCGGCCTCTGGTATCTGGCGTCTGGTTTCAGGCTTGCGGTCGTTGGCGATCATGTCGAGCAGCCGGGCTTCACCCATGCGCTCGCCTTTATAGTATACGACGACACGGCCGGCTGGTTTGCGCCGTTCGAAGCGGATCTGGATTGTGCGATCCGGCAGGTGGCGCGGTGCTTCATAGCGAGGGATTTAAACGAAAAGGTATTGTCGGTGCGCACGTGGCGTTCTTCCTCGACGCGTAAAACAGTTCGTCATTGGCCTCGTTGGGCGGAAGGAAACGCACGCGGCTGCGATCCAGCGCGAACCGATCTAACGGAGGCATACCAAGGACGGAATGGGTCTGGGCGTTGTACTGTTCTTCGACCCACGAGATGAACTGGCGATTGAGCGCCTCCAGCGACGAGAGGTCGAGTGCCCGCGAAAGGAACTGATCGCGGGTCGTGCGGAAGAAGCGTTCGACTTTGCCCTTTGGCCGCGCCGTCGCGCACCGGAGTGTGATGCACGAGGCAGCCGACGCGGGCGCGAATCTGCACAATCTCCTTCGAGGAATAAATCGAACCGTTGTCGACATACAAACTCTGCGGCACGCCGCGCTTGTAGAAGGCGGCGCGGATGGCCTCGATCAGGGTGTCGACGTTTTCCGCACAGAAGAACTGGCCATGGCAGCAGACCCGCGAGGCGTCGTCGATGAAGGCGATCAACCGGGTCTGCACTTTTGTGCCTTCATGAGTGACGTGCGGACCGTAAAGGGTGTCGGCCTGCCATTTCATTTGCATGGGCCTTGGCGAAGGCCAACCGGTGCTTGTTTTCGCAGTCTCGCTCGGGCTTCTGAGCAGCTCCAGTTCTTTAACCAGCCGCGAGAAGGTATTGGGCGCGACCTGTGAGCGGGTGAGTAGACCCTGCTCAATGCATAGGCGATAGAGCGTGGCGCGCGGGTGTTTTCCGTGGAGCTTCGGCAAAACCTTTTGAACCGCCTCCAAAAGCGACTCGGCGCTGACCTTGCGGATCTTGCCTTTGTCGCCGCGGGTGGAGGTTTCTAGGGCGGTGAGCCCGTGCTTTTTATACCGGCTGTACCAAGTCTGGATCGTGCGCCAGGTGAACTGTCGGGCTTGGCCATCTTCGTCGGTGAAGGTCATCTCGCTGACCTTTTGATCCGAGCCACGATGGTATTGCCTTCGGCCATGTCGATCGCGCCCAGGACCCGCATTTTGAGATAAGAGGAGGGATTATGCATTGCGTAGTTGTAATTTGGTTACGCTTACGACGCTAAACCGTCCCGGAGGCGGAAGGCGGATTGTCTTTTGGTGTTGTCGGTTGAAAAAAGTTAAGGCTTCCGGAAAACGTGCGGTGGTAATTTGGCCGAAAGGGCTCTGTCGAAGGGCTGAGACGGCTAGACATAATGCAAACTGTGCCAACGGTTCTGTCTCAATAAACGGGTGCCCACCTAAGGCGGCGCTTGGAAAGCAGGTGGCCCTCTCCAGCCACTTACAAAAGCTGCCGCGCGGTTGAGACTGGGTAGAAAATCAACGGGCTTTACGTCCGCGTTTGGATTCGAGCCGGTGTTTAGCCAAATAACGCTTGCTGAAAATGCCGCTGGTACGTCGTTAGTGCGCAGGAGTTGTGCGGGAAGAGGGTTTGCAGATGGCTGAGCGTCTGGAGCAATGGATCGGTTCGGCTAGGGGTGGCGGTGGCCGCTCGCGGCAGGCCAGCTTCGCACGCCATCCAGTCGGCGTCGCACACGCCGGATAATGCCGTAAGTCGCCTCCAACGAAAACGGCAGGCGAGGGTTTCGGCGGCGGCTCGGATCGCCTTGCCGTCGAGCAAGGCGCGCAACAACGCCCAGAGCAGCGAAGCCGGGAAGGTGTGGCGCGGTAAAACTCCCGCGAAGAACAGCGGGAAGGTTTTCCCACAGCCGCGACGTTGCCCGCGATCCGAACAGAACACGCGTTGACCACGCATTACCGAACCGTTCACCACCGCCGGATCGTTGCCGCGCAGCACGCTGTGGCGGTTGAGCGTGCGCGGCATCCGCAATGCGGACAGCAGTGCTGCGAGCGAAAAAGCACGGCGCTTAACGCCTCCTCGTCATCCACGAAACGAACCAAGGTCGAAACCATCGAGACCGTCCTGCTTGCCCGAACGCCCACGGCACAGGCGAGGCTTTTCAAACGCCACAGCACTCCAACCCACGGGACTCGGTTCAAAGGGGAGGCGATAAATCGGGAGTCCGGCACTGACGGCGCTCCACGATCCAACGGCACTTTCACCACGCTCTCATCGTAATCCCGCTCAGCCTTACGACGGTACTTCGGCTAAACTACGGCGCTTATTACGATCAGAGGGCGGCGGGTAACACTTCAAAGCAGATGACCGGGGGCGTCGCACCGCACTTTTTGAACCGCGGAACTCGGGTTAGTAAATGGGCACAAAAAAGCGGTGCCGGAAATTAATCCGGCACCGCGCCTACACCAAACCTAAACTGTTAGGCCTAAACTCTGGTTGTTTAGAACTTGAATGTGTTCGTGACTTCCCAGAGCTGGCCGTTGGCGATGCGGTACTGGGCTGCCGTACCGTCTGGCTGGACCGAGATCGGAATCAGGCGGGCCTTCTGGCCGACGTTGTGCACGTTCAGCTGAATCGTCCAAGTGACATTATGGATCAACTTGCGGGTATAGCCCACCCATAGATCGATGCTGTTATCAGACGTACCCTTGATGGGCTGGTTCACATCGATCAACTCGGTCGTGGGATTCAGGCGATATCCGAGGACAGCGGCTTGTTCCCAGCGGTAGCCGGCGCCGACGAAGATGCCTTTCATGACGCCCGTATCGAACGAGAAGTTCGAGATGGTGTTGACGCGCCAAGGACGGAGTTCCGTCACCTGGCGTCCTTCTTGGGCCATCAAGGTCATGTAGGGACCGTAGATATCCTGATAGAAGACATCGCGGAACCTTGTGCCACCACGGCTCCATTGCCGGAGATCACCGGCGGCGCTATCCCAGAGTGTCTTCTGCTGGCTGATGAGGGCAACCAGGGTCTTGTTCAGGTTCTGACTGGTCGATGTGTTCTTCGAGGCGTTGACTGTGATATTCCAGTTTTTGATTGGCTGGGCATAGAGTTCGAGTTCGAAGCCCTTCGACACGGTGTCCACGGTTGCCGATGGGCTGATGCCACCGATGGTACCGCCGGTGGAAGACTGCAGACCGCCGCCACCATTTTGGCCGTTAATCCAGTTGCCCTGTTGCGTGATCGCGTGAGTCCAATCACCCGCTTTCATGGCCGCTACATTGACTGGCATGCCATAGCTGTCGTAGAACGACTGTGACATGGAGTTATCGGCGAAGGCCTTGATGGCGGCTAGTTCGGCGGCATCAGCGGCTGCGGCTTCGGGCGGACGAGGCTGTTGGCCATAGGTCACCCCAGCTACTGCGTCACCATTGGCCCAGTCCCAGAACCACGGTGGCGTATCGACTCCATTGATTTGGAGATTATTAAGTCCGGCGTAACTTTGGGCCGCGTGTGCAGCCGCCCAAGTGGGGAGTAGATACAACTCATAGGCCTTGGTGAAGATGGAACCAGTTAGCGTGGTGTCTTTCATCTTGGTTTCATACCAGTTGGCCTTGAAGGATAGCTTGCCGTCAAAGGCTGAGATGCGGAAGCCCGTCTCCTTGGTCTCGCCGGTCGCATTCGGGATGGCTCCGCCGACGAAATCTCTGCGAATATCCGTGGCACTAAAATTGGTGCCTTTAGCATAGTGGAGGCTCAAATCCATGCCTTTAGGGAACGCACGTTTGATGAATTTCGGCATGTGGTAGACGAGCGACCAAGTCCGCGTGCCTTCGTCATTTCTCAACGTAACCTGACCGGAGTTGTAGTTGAATGGATCGACGAGCCCAGACGCATCGATTGCCTTGGGTGTGTTTGCGGCAACCGTGACAGTATCTCTGCGCCAGCCGAAAGCGGGGATGAGTGAACCTTCAAACATATTTCCCTGCCAGGTGAGGGCTTGCGATTTGATGAGAGTGCGCCTCTTGCCGGTGTTAAAATACAGGAGGTTCTTATCGCCTTGATCGGCATTGAGAATACGGACGTTGGCGTTGGTCCAGCCTACGTAGTTGGCTGGATTTTGGGACTGATTACCCAGCAAGTCTACGCTGCCCGGCAGAGTTCCATATGGAGCAATATCAATCGGAAGGGTAAAGGGAGCGTTGGGATCAATGAAGGTCGGGTCGGTCGGATTGAGCGAGTACTTCCAGTGGGAGTCGAAATACCTTACGTTGGCGCTCTTGCCTGGCATCTGGAAGGCAGTCAGACCGCCCAGATTGAGACCGTTGGCGAGGGTGCTGCCTCTTAGATCGCCACCGATATAGCTAACCGTATCGACGTTGCGACTGCCGCCGTTGAGGGATGCGGCAGGGCCGACGATGTTCATCCAGTCTTGATCGGCATTCCAGCGGGCCCACGCCATCGTGGTGAGTTCCGTGGCGTCTCTCGAAGCGACGGCGGTGACGGTGTGATGGCCTAAGATGGACTGTAGTAACTTGTTTGAGGTGAAGTCGCTCGACCGTAGGTCGCCGAAGAGTGTAGCACGAGTCGAGTTGCGCAGGGTTTTAGACTCGTTGTTACCATAGACGCCATCGCTTGAGACGAACGGGCGGCCTACGTTTGGATTGGGCGTTCCATCGGGTAGCACCGTGTTGATATCGACACTGATTGCATAGGATTGGTCGGTGAGGTAGTTTTGGCCGCCGTTTATGTAGGTTTCGGCGTAAAAAGCGTAATTCCAGCCAAGTCGGTTTTCCAAGAAGGTCTGGGAGGCTTCGGCGTTGAAGCTGTTCCAGCGCTGCCATTGATGCGTGTTCGGACCGTCAAGAGTCTGCTCGTAGAAGTTGAAGATCGACGGGTCGGACAGCAATGTGTCTTTATAATTGCCGAACTGGGCACCTGGGAGACCGGCATCCACTGCGTAGGCCGAGTAGGAGGAGATTCCTACAGGAGCAGTAAAAGATGTTCCTCCCGGAATATTACCCGTGATCGGCCAAGAGGTTAATGTCGGTGGGTTGTGATTGGCATCGTTGGGTCGGCCGATGGCGTAGGGGAGTGCCTGATTATAATTCCAATTTTCCATGACACTGGAATCGGTGCTATTGGCATTCGGGAAGAAATGGACCATATTCGACCAGAACAAACGCCCCATGGTCGAGTTGATGTAGGGGTTGAAGTTTGTCGAGTTCTTGCCGCCAGCGACGCCATTGGTCTGGTGGGCAATAAACGGGTTAACCGTCAGCTTATTCATGGCGTTGAACCAAGGAGTGATCCGGTCAACCGGGGGCAGCACGCGGGGATTCCGCGATTTTCCTGAGCCGTATTCATTGTTGATCTTGAGCGTGAATTGGGAGTCAGGGGTTTTCAGCGCTTTGGGATCAAAACGGAGGGCTCCATAGACGCGCCGTGTGTGATTAAATGTGCCCTCTTGCTGATACTTTTCATTGTTATCGAGACCGACGACCCGGATCGCGAGTTGTTTGTCCAATGGCACGTAGTTAGCATCAATGATGTTACGCTGGCTGCCGTACTGGCCGGTGCGATTCACGATCTTGTACTGATTCGTGTACATCGCTTCGTTCACGCTTTGGTTAATGATGCCAGCAGGGCTGCCTGCACCGAAGAGCATCGAATTGGCACCGCGTGACATATCGACACGATCGATATTGAAGCTGTCCCACGGGATGCTCGACGGGAAGTAGTTTCTGGTGTTGTCAGCTGCGGCGAGACCGCGCACGCGGGTGGTGGTGTCTGGTGACATGAGGCGCGCGTTCTCGGAAATCGTCGAACCGTCGCCCATACCACCGAAATTACCGCGAATGCCGCCAACTTCGGTGTTGGTGGTGTATTGCAATAGGGTCTGCGCGTTGGTGGCCGAAATGTCCGACATGAACTTCGAGTTCACGACGCTGATGGCGGCACCAAGATCCTTGAGCTTGGTGCGAATACGTGTACCGGCCAGCGAATCCTGAACCTGGTAGGAATCGCTCTCGGTTGTGGCGCTTACCTCAAACGGCGAGAGGACGAACATCTCGTCGTCGGTAGGTTCAGCGGGCTGGTCGTTTTTGACCGTTTCAACGGGAATGGGTTTCGTTGTGGAATCAGCCGATTCCTTGGGGGTCGTGCTCGGCACAGCTTGGGCGAATACCCAGGCTGGGGTCAGTAGTGCAGCACCAAGCAAGGCTGCTCGGCGTGCGATATGTAGCGATTTTTTCATTAGGTTTGCGGTATGTGCTGGGAATGCCTAGCTCGCTGTATAGCCAAAACGAATACCTTGGGTACATGGAGTTGCACCAGGGAAGACGTTAGGGGTAAGTCAGTGGTTAGGCGGGGGGTTAAGCTAACGTATGCTAACGTAAGAGGTGTATTCCCTAGGCCAAACACGCGCAAGCTCTTATTTGAGAGTAGCGTAGTGCTCGTCATGCTCTGAGAGCAGTAAGCATTGCCCGAGAACAGCTGTTTTCAATTCTTGATAATCTCTATAATATGTTTATTAATAATATATTATAACTTTTTTAACCGCAATTATGCGTTTTATTTTAGAACGCATAATTGCTGGTAACGTGATTTCTCCGTATGGTTTAATCAGCAGATATTTTTTTGCTGAATCTGCGATTCGATGAACACTTTTTTAACATGCGACTTCGGCACGGGGGGTACCGTGAGCTAGTGGAACACCGAATAGACCGTGCTTGGGGTGTTTTGGGGTAGTTCAAAACTTGAGTTCAGTTTCCGCCTTGCCATTCTATTATCCGGTACCTGATGAACCCCCGAATTACCCAAGCCGACGTTGCAAAGGAAGCCGGGGTGCATTCCACGACAGTTTCGCTCGCTTTGCGCAACCACCCGAGTCTACCCATCGAAACCCGACAACGTATTCAAGCTTTGGCGGAGAAAATTGGTTATAGGCCGGACCCCGATCTGCGTTCGCTTATGTCTTACCGGCGCAGCATGTCCGGTGAAAAAAAGCACCCCTCGACCTTAGCTTATGTAACCAATTGGCATTCGAAAATGGGCTGGAAGCAATGGCCTGCACATGCCCAGTTTTACGAAGGAGCCGGCAAAAGGGCGCCCCAGCTGGGCTACCAACTCGAACACTTCTGGCTGGGCGAACCAGGCCTAAGTGACCAACGCCTAGGCGACATCCTCGTCGCCAGAGGAATCCAGGGGGCGATCATCGCATCCTACTCGCCTGATTTCGACAGGCCGTTGCAATTGGATTGGACACGCCTGAGTGCAGTCAAAATCGGCTTTTTCCCGAGCAAGCCGAAACTGCACACTATCACTAACGATCAGAGCGCCATCATCCGGCTCGCCATGCGCCGCGCAAAAGAAGCGGGTTATCGCCGCATAGGGTTTGTGCTTCCGCAAGAGTTTGACGAGTTCGTCGATCTAGCTTGGTCAGCGGGTTTTTTGGCAGAACAACAGAAAGCTGCGCCTGATGACCGTATTCCGATTCTCAGGTATCCGACTCCGATCGCATCGTCCGCAGCGCCATACTGCGGTGACCTCGTGCCGCGTAGAACACTCGAGGATTGGCTCCAAGCGTACAAGCCAGAGGTTCTGATCAGTTGGGGGCCATTTCTTTTGCCACGCTTGCGTGAGCTGGGGCTCTCTGTCCCTAGCGACATTGCATATGCCGACGTTTTTCTCGAAGACACGAACGACTCGCTCGCGGGTGTCCACCAGAATTGTCAACGCGTAGGCGCATGCGCAGTGGAGGCCATCGCCGATCAGATTGAGCATCACGTGGTGGGCATCCAGACAGTCTCGAAGACAACCCTGATCGAGGGCACCTGGATTGATGGAGCTTCACTGCCGAGGCGTGTCCCGATGGCGATGTCTTCGCTGGGGGGGCCATAGCGAAGACAGTTTTGAGCGGCTCGTTTGCGGCTTGGCGAAAACATTCGCTAGAATCTTGAGCTTTCTGAGCGCCGGAATTGGTTCTGGCTTACGGTTCGAGACGGGCGTGTACGCCTACAGCCGCGACAAACGTGGCGACTGCGTGCAAGTCGTCGTCGCCCTAGTCGTCACGCCCGAAGGTCTGCCGCTCGCCTACGAGATGTTCCCGGGCAACACCGCCGACAAGACGACCCTGCGCAGCATGCTAAAAACCATCCGCTAGCGCTACGGCGCGGCCGAACGCATCTGGGTCATGGACCGGGGTATCCCGACCGAGGAAATCATCACCGAACTACGCGCCACCGACACATAGGTTAAATACCTCGTCGGTAAGCCCAAAGGTCGGCTCACCCGCTACGAAGCCGCCCTCGCCGAAAAGCCCTGGCAAAGTGTGCGCCCGCAACTGCGCGTCAACCTGTTCAATAACTTGCGCACATCTTCGCCAGCTTCAACTGCGGTGTATAGGATCATTCGCGCTGTGCTTGGCGGTTAGGTGTTTTCGGCTTCAGTGCTTTTCCCTGTTACATTGGCCCAAATGGTGGAAAAGTAATACGCCCTATTATAATTGCTAGATATTGCGCATCAATATTTTGTGAATTGTCAAGGACCGACTAAACTACGCTGGCCGAAGAGTGCGGTGCCGACACGGACTTGAGTGCTGCCTGCGGCGATGGCTGCGGCGAGATCGCCGGTCATGCCCATCGAGAGTTCGCGTAGCGGCACGCCGAACTGGGCTGCGTAGCTGTCGCGGAGTTCGCGTAACGTAGCGAAGGTGCGTTGCGCCACGGCGGGATCGTCGGAGAGCGGGGCGATTGTCATTAATCCTTCTACACGCAGCGATTTACAGGCTAGGGCGGCTTCGAGCAGGCGAGGCGTGTCCTCGATTTCGGCACCGAATTTCGCCGGATCGCGTCCGGCATTGATTTGCAGGAGCACGGTTAACGAGCGGCCGCGTTCGCTGGCGGCGCGGTCAAGAAAAGTTAGTAGTTTGGCACTATCGATGCTCTGAATACGGTCAAAATGTTCAGCGGCCAACTTGGCTTTGTTGGATTGTAAGTGGCCGATAAGTTCCCATCGTAACGATGTGGGGCTTAAAGCTTTCTTATCAATGGCTTCCTGCACGCGATTCTCGCCCACGGCTTTTAAACCGTAGCGTGCAACGTACTCGGCCGCTTCTGCTGGATGTGTCTTAGTGACAGCGAGTAATTGAACTTCATCGGGGGATCTTCCGGCGACTAGGCAGGCTTGAGCTATTCGAGCGAGCACGTCGTCGGTGTTGGCCTTAAAGTCTTCGAATGAGATCATGATTAAAAAGACTGTTTAATGATTTGCACACGGATAAGCACCCTTTATACAGGGCTTCGAAATCAGCGTACCATGCAAATTGAAAATTTTAAAATCTTCGCGGATCTCGTCGAGACAAAGAGCTTTTCGAAGTCGGCTAAAATTAATGGCA
Source organism: Verrucomicrobiota bacterium (assembly GCA_016721945.1). GTDB lineage: Bacteria > Verrucomicrobiota > Verrucomicrobiia > Opitutales > Opitutaceae > JADKHC01. The sequence goes on from JADKHC010000012.1 coordinate 30,505, forward strand.
TCACCCAGTCGGCGGTGAGCCAGCAGGCACGAGCGATGGAGCGACATTTCAAGACGCTCCTGATCGATCGAAGCCAAAAGCAATTTCAGCTCACCCGTGAGGGTCAGCGTGTTTATGATGCTTCGAAGGAGATGTTGCATCAGTACGAGAAGCTCCTGAGCGAGCTCCAGGAGATGAAGAAAGTGATCAGCGGTACGATTCGCATTTCGACGATTTACTCGATCGGCCTGCACGAACTACCGCCGTATATTAAGCGTTTCCTGCAGGATTTTCCGTCGGTCAATGTGCGGGTGGAATACCGCCGCTCCAATCTCGTTTACGAAGACATTCTGCATAACTCCGTCGATTTTGGCCTCGTGGCTTTTCCGGTTAAAGTGCGGCAGATTGAGGCCGTGGCGTTTCGCAATGACCGTCTCGTGCTCATCACTCATCCGTCGCATGCGTTGGCCAAAAACACCTTTATCGATCCGAGCGAGCTCGTGGGCCAGAAGTTCATCGGTTTCGATCCTGACATCCCGACGCGTAAAGCGGTCGATCAGATTTTCCGCGACCATAAGCTTGAGATCGAGCCTGTGATGGAGTTCGACAACATCGAGACGGTGAAGCGCGCGGTCGAGATCGACCACGGTATCGCCATCGTGCCGCATGCGACCGTCCATCAGGAAGAACGGGTTGGTTCGCTCGCGGTGATCCCTTTCCACGGCAAGGAATTCTCCCGGCCGCTGGCGATTCTTCACCGCAAAGGCCGCGTGCTCACGCCGGCGATGAAAAAGTTCATCGATATTCTGAGCATGGATTTGTCCACCAAGCCGCCTGAAACTACTTGAGATCCGGCAATAGTTTTCGCTGCAATCGATACCTTGCATAGGTGTTTCGGTTTAGGTAAATGCCTGTCCTAGCTTTGTCTTTGTCCATGGTTCATAACTTGGTGCTCGCTCTCTACACGGTAACGCTGGCCGGCTTGGCCATCTTTGCGCTGCACCGTGTCAAAATGCTTTGGCTTTATCTGCGTGCTTCCTGGCGCAAACAGCCGGAGCTTCGTCCGATGACCTCCGGGCATCCGCGCGTTTGCGTGCAATGTCCTCTCTTTAACGAGCCGCTCGTGGTCGAGACTCTGCTCGAAAAGGTCACGGCTCTGCGTTGGCCAGCCCACTTGCTGGATATCCAGGTGCTGGACGACTCTAACGATGAGACACCGGCAATCATCGAGCGCTGGCTAAAGGCCAATCCAGAGCGTGCAGCCAATGTGAAACATATTCGCCGAACCAAGCGCGAGGGCTATAAAGCCGGTGCGCTGGAGCACGGTATGACGCTGACGCAGGCGGAGTTTGTTGCGGTCTTTGATGCGGATTTTCAACCCGAGCCCGATTTCCTCGAAATCCTGATTCCCCATTTCGCGGAAGCACGCGTGGGCGTAGTGCAGGCGCGTTGGGAATTTGCCAATCGCCGGGCGAGTCTGCTTACGCGTTTCCAGGGTATTTTTCTCGACGCGCATTTCATCGTCGAACAAGCGGCGCGTTCCGGCAACGGCCTGTTTTTCAACTTCAACGGCACCGCTGGAATCTGGCGTCGCGCGGCTTTGGAGGATGCGGGTGGTTGGTCAGCTGACACGGTGACCGAAGATCTCGACGCCAGCTATCGCGCTCAACGTCGTGGCTGGAAATTCGTTTATCTCGAACACTACAGCGTGCCTTCCGAACTGCCGGAGCGGATCACCGCCTTCAAATCCCAGCAACATCGCTGGACCAAGGGCGGTATTCAGGTTGCGCGGAAACAACTCGGCGAAATCCTGCGCAGCGATTTGCCCCGCCGCGTCAAACATGAATCCATTGCACATCTAGGCATTGGTTTCGTGCATCCTTTGCTGGTGACGTTCTCGGTTCTTTTTGTCCCTTACCTTTATTTCGTCTCGGGTCATCCGACTGGCTTCTGGTATTTCATAAATCCGCTCTCGGTGGTGCTCTCGGCGGGTGCGACGGTGACGTTCTACATCACCGGACAATATTTCCTGCGCAAACAGTGGAGCGAGGGATTCTTGCTCTTGTTTTGCGCGCCATTGTTGCTGGCATTTGGTTTGGCCATGAGCGTAACCTGTTGCGTGGCGGTCGTCGAAGGACTGCTGACAACCGGCGGCGAGTTTGTGCGGACGCCGAAGGGCGGCAGCGCGGCAAAGGCCGGCGGCCTGCTGACGCAAATGCGCAGCCGGAGCATGTTCACCGCGATCACCGTGATTGAGATCGCGATCGGCCTCTCGATGCTGGGCGGTGCGTTTTATTTTCAACGTAACGAGATGCTCGCACTCGCGATTGTGTTGCTGGTGAAAGCTGCGGGATTCCTTGGCGTGGCGGCACTTTCCACACCTGACCTGTTGCCCCGACCTGCCGCGCGCGCTTGACGGAGGGAATAAGCCGCATTCCTTGTGGCTCTATCCTTCTGTTATGAAAAAAGCACCTGTTCGTTTCGTTTTCTCTGTTATCGCATGCCTCATTTTTGTCAGCGCATCGGTTTTTGCTGCGGCTGAGATCGGTTCGCCTGCACCAGGCTGGAAACTCCGCACCGTAGACGGCAAAGAGGTGAGTGCCGCAGATTTTTCCGGCAAGGTATTGGTTGTGGATTTCTGGGCGACCTGGTGTCCGCCCTGCAAGGCCGAGATCCCCGGCTTCATCGAGCTGCAAAAGAAGTACGAAAAAGAGGGATTGGTTATCGTGGGTGTTTCGGTTGACCGTGGCGGCACTGAACTGGTCAAAAAATTCATCGCGCAGAACAAAATCAATTATCCCATCGTGATGGCGGACGATGATGTCGCCGATGCTTTTGGCGGTATTGAAGGGATCCCCACAACGTTCGTGATCGATCGCGCGGGCAAGATTCAGTTTAAGAAAGTGGGCTTTGTGGAGACGGCAGAATTTGAAAAGCGGATCTTGCCTTTGCTCGCGACGCCCAAGCCCTGACGCAGGGCGTGACGCATAGAAAACAGATGGGCCCGCCGCTAACCCCTTAGCGACGAGCCCATGATTTTCTCTGTGTAGTCAGGCGGACCGACCGCGGGCTAGCCGCAAAGTTTCAGTGTGAGCAAAAGTTGTGGTGATGATTAGCGTAGCTTGTGGCGGATGCGTTTCCCTCGTGTTTATACGGAATCAACGGGGTTAAAAGTGAGGCGCGCCTCCGCTGAACTGTTTGTGCCTTGAGATTGTCGCGGCATTGCACCGAATTTCGCACGTCGTGCTTGCATCGGAGTGCGGACTCTCGTTTTTTCGAGCGCCCGCGGTCTTTGCCAATCATTGCGCGAAGATCATCAGTTACTACGCAGCAAAGCCGGGCGTTTGCTGCGGTACACGCATCATTCGCCTTATACATCTATCGTATGAATACACGGAATCCTGCTACTCCTCTAAGCACCAACCCAAAACTGCTGAAGTGGGTCGAAGAAATCGCCCAACTCACAAAACCGGCAGCCATACACTGGGTCGACGGATCCAAGGAAGAAGACGAAGCCCTTTGCGGCCAGCTCGTCGCTGGTGGCACCTTCATCAAGCTCAACGAAAAACTCTGGCCTGGCTGTTACTACGCCAAGTCCGATCCGGGTGACGTCGCCCGTGTCGAAGAGCGCACCTATATTTGCTCCGTCAAAAAAGACGACGCTGGTCCGACCAACAACTGGGCCGACCCCGTCGAAATGAAAGCCAAGCTCAAGGGCCTGTTTGCTGGTTCGATGGCTGGCCGCACGATGTACGTCCTTCCGTACTCGATGGGTCCCATCGGCAGCCCGATCAGCCAGATCGGCGTTGAGATTACCGACTCCGCCTACGTCGTCGTCAGCATGCGCATCATGGCCCGCATCGGCAAAGCCGTGTTCGACCAGATCGATAAAGGCCTGTTTTTCGTTCCTTGCGTACACACCGTTGGCGCTCCTCTGGCCGCTGGTCAGAAGGACGTTACTTGGCCCTGTAACAAGGAAAAGTACATCACCCACTTCCCTGAGACCCGCGAAATCTGGTCCTTTGGTTCTGGTTACGGTGGCAACGCCCTCCTCGGCAAAAAGTGCTACGCCCTCCGCATCGCTTCCACGATGGCCCGCGACGAGGGTTGGATGGCTGAACACATGCTCATCCTCGGTGTTGAAAACCCGAAGGGCGAGAAGACCTACGTCGCGGCCGCCTTCCCGAGCGCCTGTGGCAAAACCAACTTTGCCATGCTCATCCCGCCCGCGAGCTTCAAGGGCTGGAAGATCTGGACCGTCGGTGACGACATCGCTTGGATCAAACCCAACAAGGACGGCCGCCTCTACGCGATCAACCCGGAAGCTGGCTTCTTCGGCGTGGCTCCTGGCACGTCCATGAAGACCAATCCGAACGCGATGCTCTCACTCGCGAAGAACACCATTTTCACGAACGTCGCTCTCACTCCTGAAGGTGGCGTTTGGTGGGAAGGCATGACCGACACTCCTCCCGCCGAGCTCATCGACTGGAAGGGCAACAAGTGGACGCCCGAGATCGCCAAGGAAGCTAAGGCAGCAGGCAAGGACGGCCTTTCCTCGCACCCGAACTCCCGCTTTGCCGCTCCGGCTTCGCAATGCCCGACGATTGACCCAGCTTGGGAAAATCCAGAAGGCGTGCCGATCAGCGCCATGATCTTCGGTGGCCGCCGCGCCACCACGATGCCGCTTGTGTTCCAATCCTTTAACTGGACACACGGCGTTTACCTCGGCGCCACCATGGGCTCCGAAATGACCGCTGCCGCCGCTGGCACCGTTGGCCAGGTCCGCCGCGATCCGATGGCGATGCTGCCTTTCTGCGGTTACAACGTCTCCGACTACTTCGCTCATTGGCTGAGCATGCAGAAGAAGGTCAAGTTCCTCCCGGCCATCTTCCACGTGAATTGGTTCCGTAAGAGCACCGATGGCAAGTTCCTCTGGCCTGGCTTCGGTGACAACACCCGCGTTCTCAAGTGGATCGTCGACCGTGTCAACGGCCAGACCTCCGCTGTCGAGACCCCGATCGGTATGATTCCGAAGTACGAAGACATCGACTGGACCGGCCTGAACTTCTCGAAGGAAGACTTCGAGAAAGTCATGTCCTTCGACAAAGAAGCTTGGAACACAGAAGTCGTCAGCCAGGAAGAGTTCTTCTTCAAGCTGCGCGACCGTCTGCCGAAGGCGCTGATCAACGAGCGCGCCCAGCTCATCGCCCGCCTCTAACCGAGGTTTGGAAGTGATTTCGACCGCCCCTGTTTACGCGGGGGCGGTTTTTTTGTGCGCTAACGTCCGGGTTGGTCTCAGCTTAAGTCGAAGCAGGGCGTGCCGATGCTTACTGTGATGACAGTTAACAAACCTACACCGCAGAAGCTCCAGCAGATTGCGCAGCAACTGCCGGCTTCGCCGCAAATACTTGCCCAGCTCAACGAGCTGTTGATGGATGTTAACTCTGGCCTTGAGGAGATTTCTGAACTGCTTCGTCGCGACACGTCACTCGCGGCGCGAATTATCCGCATCAGTAATAGTGTGGCGTATGGTTCGGCTGGCGGTATCGCCTCGATCGAAGAAGCGGTTAACCGTGTCGGGTTTTCTGAAGTCTATCGGCTGACCGGCCTCGCTGCTGCTGCGCAGATGGTCGATCGCAATCTTCCTTTCTACGGAATCACGGCCGAACAGCTTCGCAACAACACGCTCGTTGTTGCCCTCGCGATGGACTCGCTGGGCAAGGCCGTGGGCATCGATGCGCGCATGGGTTATACGGCGGGCCTCATGCGTCTGGTGGGCAAACTCATCCTCGATCACTACGCGAAATCAGTTTCTGCGCCTCAGGCTCACTATTCGTCTTCCGGATTGGGAGGCTTGCTGGAGTGGGAGCTTGCGCTCTTCGGCTATACCAATGCCGAGGCGGGTGCGCTCGTGATGACGAGCTGGCATTTCCCGGCCGACATTACGGAACCGCTGCGCCAGCACTATTTCACGCAAAAGCCCTCGGGGCCTCACATGCGTACGGCCTGTTTGCTGAACGTCGCTTGTGGCATCGCCACCGAACTCGGTTACGGGCTCCCCGGTGAAGAAAAGTATTGGGAGCCAACTCCCGAAAAATTGCAGCTGGCCGGACTGCTCGACCACCAGGTTCGCCAGAGTGCGATCGACGCCAGTATGGGCTTTGATGCGATCAAAAGCTCGCTCGATTGAGCGGAAGCTGGATTCCGCTTTGATGTTTTGCCGCCGACGCTTGCGGGCGGTGGCAATTGCTCATTATCTTTTCCCGATGCCGCGCTCTTTCCCTGCAAAGACTTTGCCCGTCTTTTATCGCGGAGTTTTCTGTCTCTTATTTTGGGCGTTGGCGATAGTTACGGTTCCGATTGCGAAGCTGTCGGCCGAGGAAAAGCCTGTGGCTGGCAGTACGTCGGCGAATGCCTCTGCGAGTTGCCTTGAGTGTCACAGCGATCATACGCTTACGATGCGCAAGCAGAAGCGCGAGGTTCCTCTCTTTGTCGATCAGGCTAGGTTAGCTAAATCGGTACATGGTTCGCTCGACTGCGTGGATTGTCATGAAGGCTTCGACGGCGAATCGGTGCCGCACAAAAAATTGGTGACGACCGTCGATTGCACGTCTTGCCACGAAGACATGGCGAAGAAGCATGTTTTCCACGCGAATCTCGCCGGGGTCGCGGCCAAAGCGATGAACGATGTGGCCTGCACGGTTTGCCACGGCACGCACGAAACAACCAAGGTGCGCTCGGCGGATTTCTCCTTTGCTGCGAAGCGCCAGGCCGAGAGTTGCGGTCAATGTCACGAAGCGGCGCGTCGACAGTTCTTTGACTCGGCGCACGGCATGGCGCTTGTAGCCGGTGCGATCGACGCTCCTGTCTGCCTGACGTGTCACCAAAAACCCATTACATGTAAGGACCCGACGGTGTTGGCCACGGTTGAACTCAAGCGCGCCCAAGCGGAACTCTGCCAGTCCTGCCACGTCAAGAAGGCGTCGGTCTCGGGGCAGGCTGTTCGTGGAATGAATTTCGTTTCATCGTTCGACCAGAGTGTGCATGGGGCTGCGCTCCACGCGGGCAAAGCGGAGTCAGCCAACTGCGTCGATTGCCACGGCGCGCACGAAATGAACCGCGCCATTGTGGCCGGCGCCAAAATAAATAAACAGAACCAACCGGGGACCTGTGCGAAATGCCACGAGAAGGTCGCGATGGAATTTAACAGCAGTGTGCATGCGGTGGCCTTGCGGAAGGGGAATGCCGACTCTCCCGTTTGCACGGATTGCCATGGCGAGCACGAGATCAAGGCGCACACCGACTCCGCTTCGCCCGTGTTTGCCCGCAATGTCGCCCAGCAGGTTTGTGCGAGCTGTCATGCCTCGCTGCGGCTCACGCAGAAGTATGGACTGTCGTCGAATTCGTTTCAGACCTTTGCCGATAGTTATCACGGTTTAGCGGCGCGTGGTGGTTCGGTTGAGGTCGTGAACTGCGCCAGTTGCCACGATGTGCATGCGATCAAGTCGCACCTCGATCCGACTTCCACGGTTCATAAATCGAATCTCGTCCAGACCTGCGGCCAGTGTCATCCGGGAGCGAATACGCGTTTCACGGTGGGCTCGGTGCATGTGAGCCCGAGTGCCGCAAATGCGAAGGACAAGAACAGCCTTATTCTGCGTCTTGTCGCAGATTTTTATGTTTGGATGATTGTGTTGGTTGTGGGCGGTATGTCGGTGCACAACTTCCTCGATCTCTTCAAGAAGGTCCGCCGCAAGCTCAAGGTTCACCGCGGGCTCATCGAAGAGGAGCATGTGGCGCATCGCCTCTACATTCGCATGACGCTTCACGAGCGATTGCAGCACGCGGCGCTGGTGATCAGCTTCGTCTTGTTGGTGGTGACTGGTTTTATGCTGCGTTACCCCGAAGCTTGGTGGGTGGTGGCGATTCGCAACTTGAGCAGTAGCGCCTTCGAACTGCGCGGGCTTGTTCATCGCGTGGCCGGGGTGGTCATCCTTGCCGCAGGGGTCTGGCATGTGAGCTATCTGGCGTTTACCAAGCCGGGACGTTCGCTCCTGCGCGACTTGTTGCCGGCGAAGCGCGACTTCACGGATCCGTTTAAAGTGCTCAAATACAATCTCGGTCTGGCGAAAACCAAACCAGAGTTTCCGCGCTTCTGCTATATTGAGAAAGCGGAATACTGGGCCTTGGTCTGGGGTACGATTTTGATGGGCATCACCGGGCTGGTACTGTGGTTCGACAACACTTCGATGGGGCTTTTCACGAAGCTCGGTTTTGATATCTCGCGCACGATCCACTTCTACGAAGCCATTCTCGCGACCTTGGCGATCATCGTCTGGCACTTCTATTTCGTACTCTTCAACCCCGACATCTATCCGATGAATCTTGCTTGGCTGACGGGGCATATTTCGGAGCGAGAAATGATGGAAGATCATCCGCTTGAGCTGAAACAGCTGAAAGAAGCAGAAGCCAAAGAAGCGGAGGCCAGAAAAGCTGGAGGACAACCGCCAGCGCCCGAGATTCCTCGCGATGATTCACCGAAGCCACCGACTGAGCGTCCTTAAGTGCCCACTGAAGAGTGTTTTAAGCGTCGGCTAATGGTTGAAGGTTCAGTCTTTACCGGCTTTGGCCGATATTCTGCTAGAACGTGGATAACAATAGCTTGGCCTATATTTTAGTCGTAGCGCTCCAGTAAAGGGTTTGCGCGGAACCCAGGTCCGGCTAGCGTGATCCTCCTCAACGATGTCGGAACTCTCTGCTGAACTGCTCATTCTTTTCCTGTTACTGATGGCGAACGGGATCTTCGCCATGGCGGAGATCGCGGTTGTTTCTGCCCGCAAAGCTTACTTGAAACAGCTCGCCGACAAGGGCAACGCTCGCGCCAAATCCACACTCGCGATCGCGCGGGAGCCGGGCCGGTTCCTCTCTGCTGTACAAGTTGGCATTACGCTTATGGTCGTACTTGCGGGCGATGTTGGAGGCGGCACGCTCACCCGCGTGATCGAGGAGTCGATCCTCGGTTTCGATATTTCCACCGCGCTTGCGCACAAAATCGCCAAGGGTCTGGTCGTCGCGGGCATTACGCTGTCCTCGGTGGTTATCGGCGAACTCATCCCGAAACGCCTCGGCCTCGCGAATCCTGAACGCATCGCGCTCTATCTTGCGCCTGCGATCAACAACCTCGCGCGCATCGTGTCGCCCATGGTCAGCCTGCTGACCTGGTTAACAGACGGCATCATGAAGCTCTTTGGTTTGCGGACGCAGACGACGGAGAAGCCTGTGTCTGATGAAGAGGTTAATATTCTCATCGAACAGGGGATGCATGCCGGTGTGTTCAACAAAACCGAGAAAGACATGGTCGCAGGCGTGCTCGAACTCGACCGACTCCCGGTGACCGCGCTCATGACCCCGCGGCCGAAAATCGTTTTTCTCAATCTCGACGATCCTGAGGAAGCCAACTGGCGCCGGATTGTCGCGAGCGGCCATTCTTATTTTCCGGTCTATCAGGGTAACCGCGATCACGTGCTTGGCCTCGTGTCGGTGAAGGCGCTCTGGGCGCACTCGGCGATCGGACTCTCAACCAGTCTAAAGAACCTAATGGTTCCGGCGCTGATCGTGCCCGAGACGATGACGGCGATCCAGCTGCTCGAAACTTTCAAAAAATCCAGCCGTCACATCGCGCTCATCTGCGACGAGTTTGGGGCGATTCAGGGGCTGACTTCTTTGATCGACGTACTCGAAGCGATCGTCGGCGACATGCCTGCGCAGGGCCGTCGTGATGCGCCCGGCGCCAAGCAGCGCGAGGATGGCTCGTGGCTCGTCGACGCCACGCTCTCGATCGGCGAAGTTAAGAGTATGTTCAACTTGGATACGTTGCCGCACGAGAACGACGCGGACTTCCAGACGCTGGGTGGATTTGTGATGACGCAGTTCGGCCGCATACCGGCGGCGGGCGATTATTTCGATCACGCTGGCTGGCGCTTCGAGGTGGTCGATATGGATCGTCACCGCGTGGACAAAGTCCTCGTCGCGAAGACGCCTGCTGCTGCGGTGGAAAAAGTGGCGGGGTGAAGGTTGGCCAGCTGAATTGTCCTTCATGGGCCATCGCCTAAAAGTTCTTTTCATCTGTGCGATGAACAAGCAGCGCAGCGTCACGGCTGAGCGGCTGTATCGGAATGATGCCCGCCTCGAAGTCCGTTCGGCCGGCGTTAGGTCTGAAGCGAAGCGCCGGGTAAACGAGGCTGACTTAAAGTGGGCCGATGTCGTTTTCGTGATGGAGCGAGAGCATAAACTCTGGATCACGACGCGTTTTGAAGGGCTGCCGTTGCCGAAGATCGATGTGCTAGATATTCCGGACGAGTTTGAGGTGATGGACCCACAGCTGCAGGAGATATTGAAGTCGCTGCTTGATCCGGAGCTCGATCACCTAGTTTCCCAAAAAAGATGAGTTAGCGGCCTCTTGGGGAACCCCCCGGATTCGGTAGCGGGAACTGTTCCTTTTTATGCACGAAAAAGCCGCGCACAACACGAGCGCGGCTTTTCGCAATTAGAGGTTTGTTCTGGTTTTAGAACAGTTTGCCGGCGACCACGCCGACGGCGGAGATCGGGCCGGAGTCGCCCATGCTGTCGACGGCGCTGTCGACCTTGCGCAGGGTGGCTTGCGCGTCGCGGATCAACTGGTCGTTGCCGATGAGCTGACCGAAGGTGCTGTTCGGGTTGTTCAACTTTTCGGAGAGGGCGCTCAGGTTTTTAACGACGAGTTTGATGTTGTTGCCTGCATCTTCGTCGTAGACGAGCGTGCCGAGCGTGCCTTTGCCGGTTTTTACTTGGTCGATAATGCTCTGGGTGTTGGTTATGAAGATGCGTGCATCGGCGGCGGCGCCTTTGATTTCGTTCACAGTGGCGAGGAGCTGGTCGTAGGCGGCGGGGTCGTTGACGAGTTTGCCGAGCGTGCCCTGGCCTTGGTTGATCTTGGCGGTGATGGCTTCGAGGTTGGCCATGGTGGCGTCGATCTTGGCGCTGTTGTCGCTCACGAGGCGGTCGAGTTTGGTGAACAGGCCGCCTTTGCCGTCGGAGCCACCGAAGGCGGAGCTGATGTTACTGATCGCGCCTTTGAGGTCCTGGCCGAGGGAGCCGAGGTCGGACATGATCTGGTTGAGGTCGGGGGCGGTGCGGGTGAGGATTTCGCCACCGGCGACGACCACGCCATTGGCCGGAGTGCCGATGTTGATCGCGACGTAGTTGGTGCCGATGAGGCCGGCCATGGAGATCGTGGCGACGGAGTCTTTGGCGATTTGCATTTCCGGCAGGATGCGCAGGACGGCTTCGGCCCGGCCATTAGCGAGACGAGTTAGTTCGACTGCGCCGATTTTCACGCCGGCCATGCGTACTTCGTCGCCTGCCTTGAGTTCTTTCAGCGTGGGGAAGCCGGCTACGACGGTGTAGCCTTTTGTGCGGCTCACGCTGTTGCCGCGCAGCGACTCAAACGTGACATAGATGAGTACGATGCCGATGATGAAAAATAAGCCCACGCGGGCTGACATTTGTGTGTTGTTCATAAGGCCTCCAATTTTTGGTAGCGGGGATTCTTAAGGTCGATTTGCGGATTCAAAAAGTCTACGACGTCGGGGTCGGTCACGCGGCGCAGCTCGGCGGCGGTGGAAACGGTGCGCAGCTCGCCTTTCATCAAAATGGCGACGCGGTCGCCGATGGTGAGCGCGAGGTCGCGGTCATGGGAAACGACGATGGTGGTGACTTGAAATTCGTGTTTCAGGGTGGCGATGATTTCGCTGATGGTGGCCGACATCACCGGGTCGAGCTCGCTGGTGGGCTCGTCGTAGAGCATGAGCTGGGGCTCCATCACGAGGGCGCGGGCGATGGCGACGCGTTTTTTCATACCGCCGGAGAGTTCGGAGGGGAATTTTTTCGCGGCGTTTTCGAGCGAGAGAATTTTCAACGCGCGCATCACGCGGTCGTGAATATCTTTTTTGGGGCAAAGGCGATGTTCGAGCGGGTAGAGCGCGAGGTTGTCGTAAACCGAGAGTGAGTTGAAAAGCGCGCCAGCCTGGAAAACGAGGGCGAGGGCGAAGCGGTCGCGAGTTTCCGGGTTCATCGGATCGAGGCCGTTGATGCGCACGGTGCCGGCGGTGGGCGAGTCGAGTCCGGCAATTTGGCGGAGCAGCACGCTTTTGCCGGAGCCGCTGGGGCCCATGATGACAAAGATTTCGCCGGGCACGACGGAGAGGCTGACGTCACGAAGGACGGTTTGGTTGCCGTATTTCTTCGAGAGGCCGGAGACTTCGACGCCGACCGGACTGCGGTCGGAACGGTCTTGGGTTGAGCAGGGCTTTTTCATTACGCGAGTGCCTTGGTGATGAAGTAATCGAGGATCAGGATGGTGATCAGCGAGAGGACGACGGAGCGGGTGACGGCGTAACCGATTTCACGCGGGCCGCCCTTTGTCCGTAGGCCCGTATTGCAGGCGATGAGGATGATGCTGAAGCCGAAGATCTCGGCTTTGATCAGACCGTCGAACACCTTGCTGATGGTTAGGAATTTGGTCAGACTGTGGAAATATTGCTCGGCATCGACACCGATGAAGCCGACGTATTCGCAGACGATGGCGCCACCGAACCAGCCGATGATGATGCCGATCATGGTGAGGACGGGCATGTAGATTAACACGGCGAGCAGGCGGGGCAGAACGAGGAAGCGTTCGGGCGGGATGTTCATCGTCACCAAGGCGTCGACTTCCTGGTAAACCTTCATTGAGGCGAGTTCGGCGGTGATGGCGGAGGCGACGCGACCGGCGAGGAGGATGGAGACCATCACGGGGCCGAGTTCGCGCACGAGAGATTCACCGACGAGCGTGCCGATCAGTTGTTTAGCGCCAAAATTTTGCAGGCTGATGCCTGATTGCAATGCGAGCACGGCGCCGATGAAGAAGCTCAGGATGGCGACGATCGGCAGCGTGGAATAGCCGCCAAGGTAGGCTTGCTCGACGACGCGCTTGATGATGCGCGGGGCGTTGGGCAGCGAGGCGAAGGAGCGATAGGCGAGCAAGATGGCGCTGCCGAGTCCTTCGAAGATTTGATTGAATTGTTTCATGGCTGAGTGGTCGCGGCTTTCGCCGGGCGACGTCGGAAATCGAAGAAGAATAACCGCCAGCGGCTTGCCGGGGTTTCGCGTTTTAGGCCGATGATTCCGCAGCCGAGAGCGATGCGGTTGGCGGCGTTGCCCTTGTCGACACTGAAGATCGGGCCGAGGTGAAACTCGCGTTGCTGCGGAGAGCGGCGCCAGGAGACGAAGTTCCACAGCAGAGTGTGGCGGCGGTCGTCCAATGCCTCGCGGTCGTAGCGGTAGATCGCGAACAGCGGATTCCAGGCGATACGGATTGGTTCGTTGGTGGGAAAGAACGGCAGAAGCGGGCTGAACGCCTGCACTTGTTTGCGGCCGGCGCCGTTGTCCCAGATGCTGACGAGTGGCCAGAGGTGGGTTTTATGCGCTGGCGCTAGGTTCGGGTTGGTGGCGCTGCGCTGCTTAGTTGAGCTGTAGATAAACCAGAGAAATTGGTCGCGGGCCTGGTGGAGACCGGAATCGGTCCAGGTGCGGTGACACCAGAGCGGCCAGAGCACCCAGGTTTTATCGACGCCTTTGACGACCGAATGAGAGTAGAAAGGGCTCCAGCGGTTGACGTACGCGACGTCGCCCCGGCCTTGCACGAAAAACGGCCAGAGGTAGCGCGTCTCGTGATAGCGCACGGGCGCGGTGCGGTCGGTGTATCCAAAAAATGGCCACAGATAAGTCTCGCGCCGTAGGGACGTGGAAGTTTCCCGCATGTAGAAGGGCAGGAATCCGAAGGCCGTGTCGGGTTGGGATTTCCAGAGTGCGTGCTCCTCTTTGAAAATGAGCGGCCAGAGATAAAACTGTTCGCGGTAAGCACCTTCTTTGGCGCGATAGCCGAACAGAGGCCAGAGTTCGAAGCCGTGATTGCCTTCGCCATTGAGCACTTTGATGAAAGGCCAGGGCGCGGTCGTGGTGGAGACGTTTCGTTTTTCGAAGCGAGCGTAGAGCGGGAAGAGAACCCAGGTTAGTTTATCCTGGCCGAAGCGATGCTTGATCGTGCCGTAGAGGGGAAAAACTGCGTGGTAAGAGCTAGCGGGATCGCTGGTTTGGCGGGAATAGTAAATGGGCCACAGATCGAAGCCGCTGGGAGTTGGTTCGGCTGAGGTTGTGCCTAGCGCGGTGGTGGCTTGAGGCGCGCTGTAGTGGTTGATCAACGACAGCAGGCTCCAGTTATAGCCGTTGGGCGAGGAGCGGTAACTGAAGAGTGGATACAGGAAATAGGCGTCGGATTTTCCGTGGTCGGGATCGGTTTTCCAAACGTAGAGTGGGCGGATGCCGCCCGAGGTCTGGCCGGAATCGGCGGTCGTGCTCGATGTTTGGTGGAAGAAAAGCGGTCCGATGGCCGTCCAATCCTGGATCGGGCGCGGTGTCTCGCCAGCGGTCTGGCCGTTCCAGAAAGGCGAGACGTTATACTCCGTCGCATGGGCACTCACCGTCAACACGGCCAACAGGCCGAGTAGTCGTAGAAAATAGAGTGGTTTGACAGGTTGTAGTTTCAAGCAGACGCGGAAAGGCGCATTGCGTGGCGGCGGGTGAGTCGGCAACCGCGAGCCTGAGCAATGATCGTTAGGACCCTAACAATACGGTCGAATGGGTGTTGGCAAAGGTTTTCATGGGTGGCGGACGCATTAAAAAGAGCGCTTCCTGCTGGATTTCCTGAAGGAACTAGTTTGAGAGGACGATACCACCGCCCGGTTCCATGATTTGAAAATCGCCGGGAGCGATTTTGGCTTTGGCCAGCGCCGAGCTCAGTGCGCGAGGAGGTTCGTCGCGGTCTTCATCGGTGAGTTGGAAGGTTCCCCAGTGCATAGCCAGACTGGTGCGGGAGCCGACATCGCAGTGGATTTGCACGGCCTCGGCGGGGTCGCAGTGTTGTTCGCGCATGAACCAGCGCGGTTCATAGGCTCCGATCGGAATCATCGCGAGGTCGGGTGAGCCGAGTTTGCTTCCTACGCTGGTGAACAACGTGCTGTCGTAGCCCGTGTCGCCGACAAAGTAGAGGCGTCGGTCTCCGGCTTTGATGAAGAACCCGCCCCAAAGTCGGCTGTAACGGCCGCCACTGAGCCGGTTGCTCCAATGTTGAGAGGGCGTGACGGTGATGCTCAGGTTTGGTGTGTGGGAATGGGTTTGCCACCAGTCGAGCTCGACGATGTGGGAAAACCCGGCGCGAGTGAGTAAGTCATGATTGCCCAATGGGGTGATGGCGAGTGGTTCGTGAGCTTGCGAAAGCAGTCGCAGCGTCGGCAGGTCGCAATGATCGTAGTGGTCGTGGCTGAGCAGCACGAAATGAATTTCCGGCAGATCAGACAGCGAAATGCCGGGTGCATGAACACGACGCGGGCCGATCCGCCCAAACGGGCCGCAACACGTGGAGTAAACCGGGTCGGTTAGGAAATTGCCCTGCGGCGTTTCGAGCAGGAAAGTTGCGTGGTTGATCCAGGTGGCGCGAATCCCGTCAGCGGCCAGCGGTGGGCGTGGCGGTGGGCGAATGGTTATGCTTTTGGGCCAGCGAGCGGGCCGGCTGGTGAGTTTCCAGCGTAGTATTTCATACAAACTGGGGATGCCGGTGAGGTTGGGGTTACGAAACACGCGTCCGTCGTAATGGTCGGAGATCGGATAGCGTGGAGCGCGAGTCATGGAGCTTGGAATGTGAGGTTGGTTACATCTAAAGGCAAAGGATCGGTGACGGACGGCAAAAAGGATGGACTGACGGCTTGCGAAACGGGCCTGTTGCAGGCTCTCTCGGGCCATGGTCTACCTTGTAAGTCACGCAAAACGGAGAGTTGATCCATGCGCATAAGCGGTGGTGTGGCCCGGGGCGTTACCCTCGCGGTTCCGAAGGGCGATGCGGTGCGACCCGCAACCGATGGTATGCGCCAAGCGGTGTTTTCCAGTTTGGCGGCGCGAGTGCCGGGCGCGACGTTTCTCGATCTGTTTGCGGGCAGTGGAGCCTACGGGCTCGAGGCGTTGAGCCGCGGGGCGGCGGGTGGTACATTTGTCGAAAAAAACACGAAGGCGGCGGCGTGTCTTCGGCAAAATATCGCAGCGGTCTGCAAGAGCCTGAAGCGCGATGAGCGTGGGTTGAATATTCTCCAGGGCGACGTGCTCGAATGGACGCTCGCGGCGGTGGATGGGGTGCCGGACTTGGTTTTTATCGACCCGCCGTACGAGATCATTGAGGCGGTGGCTCCAAAGGTTTTTTCACGTCTGACGAGCATGCTTAAGCTGGAGGCGGACCCGGTGATCGTCTTCGAAACGCCGGGCGAGATCACGCTCAAGCCGGAAGGTTGGACGTGCGTCAAACGACTGGGCGGCAGCGGAGCGCGGCAGCCAGCGGTGTCGTTTTTCAGAGCCAGCCAAGCGATGACTTGACGATCGCGATCGAAGCCACGCAAGCCGTCTCGGTTCGCAGGACGCGCGGCCCGAGATGGGCGAGGGCAAAATGATTTGCGCGCAATAAATCCCGTTCGGCCGCGGTCCACCCGCGTTCAGAGCCGAGGGCGAGAATGACTGCCTGGCCGGTAGTAGATGATTCGTTAGCTTTGGCGACTGGTTTTATCGCGGCTTCGAGTGCGACCAGCGACTCGTAGTTGTCGAGCGCGACACGCGTGGCTTGAGGCGGGAGACCGGCGATGATGTCGCTTAGGCTGTGCCCGAAGGTGACATCAGGCAGGCGAGTGCAAAAAGCCTGGGCGGCGCCAGCGAGCAGGTGCCGCCGCCATTCGCCGGACGACCAGAGTGTGCTGCTGGCGTAAGAAGGTTCACCGCGTGCGGTTGTTACAAAGTGGAGGGCCTGAACGCCGAGGGTGGTGGCTTCTTGAAGGATTTTTCGGGCGGTTTGTGGCCGCGGGAGGCCAATCAATAAAGTGATAGGCGGGGGAAGGGGCGGCAGGGTTCCCCAGACAAAGGATAGGGCCAGCGTGTCGTGATGGATCGCGGAAAGAGTCGCTTTTCCGTGTGGACCGTTGACCAGGCCGACGTCAAAGGAGTCGCCGACGGAGCGGCGGAGTACTTCCAAGATATGAGTTGCGCGTGAGTCGGAGCGGGCGAGCGGCAAGGCGATCTCGGAGGGCTCGAAGAGGACGAGGTTCAAGGGAGTGTTTTGCGAGGCGCCGTTGGCGCGTAAGTCCAGCTCTGGAGTTCTGACTGTCTTTGTCTGGAATGGTGCGGCTGGAGGGAATCGAACCCTCGACACCTGCTTGGAAGGCAGAGGTTTTACCACTAAACTACAGCCGCAATTAGGAGCTTAGCTTTTGTTATGTGCAGGCTTGGTCAAGCTTTCGCTTTGGTAAACGCGGGGTGGGAAGAATAGATTATTTTTTACAGGATAAGGACAGGAAAGGAGTTGCGGGGTTTTTGGCGTAGTATTTCATTTCACCGCATGGCATTCATTACCTCCGCCTCTTCCGGTAAAGGCCCTGGACTACGTTCCCCCCAACAAGGCCGCCCCAATTTGAAAGCAGCACAGGCCTTGGCGAAGCAGAAGTCGCTTGAGAAAAAAGCAAAAACTTACCGACTTCCATTGGGTGAGCTCGCCCTCTTCACGCAGCAGCTCTCGTCACTGATCAACGCTGGTTTGCCTCTAGTTCAGAGTTTGGAGGCGCTGCAGGAACAGACCGAAGATTTGGTTTTCCGCGTTATTATCCGTGAAGTCAGAATGGATATTGCCGGTGGTAATTCGTTTTCTTCGGCCACCCGAAAATACCCGCGCGCGTTCAACACGCTCTTCGTCTCCATGGTGGAGGCGGGTGAAGCATCCGGCGCGCTTGCGGAAATTTTGGGCAAGGTCGCTTCTTATTTCGAGTCCAGTGTTAAGCTGTCTAAAAAGGTCAAATCCGCCATGACCTATCCCATCGCAGTTATCGGCTTGGCCGTTGTTTTGGTCAACGTGCTCCTGATTTTTGTGATTCCGGTGTTTGCTTCAATGTTTGCTGATTTCGGGCAGAAGCTGCCCGCGCCCACGCAAATGTTGATCGACGTCAGTAATTTTCTGCGAAGCTATTGGTGGTTGGTGGGCGGTATTGTCGTTGGTGCCTGGATTGGCATCAGGAAATACATCGAAACCCCGGCGGGCCGTGCGCATCGGGATCATATTGTGGTGCGTGCGCCAATCTTTGGCCCGCTTGTTCATAAGATCGCGGTTTCCCGGTTTTGCCGAACCTATGCTACGCTAATTCGTTCGGGTGTACCAATTCTGCGAACACTGGAAATCGTATCCGCGGCCAGCGGCAAGGTGCAGATCGAAAAAGCCTGCGGCGAAATCGCCAAGCATGTCAGCCAGGGCGGCCAGGTTTCGGATGTGCTGGGCGCTGATCCTTTCTTTCCGCCGGTGGTTATGCACATGGTGAAAGCGGGTGAAGCGACCGGTAACGTCGATGGCATGATGTCGAAAATCGCCGATTTCTATGACACCGAAATTGAGGCGACCACGGCTGCACTGACCTCCTTAATCGAGCCTTTGCTTATCGTTTTTTTGGGTGTTGTGGTCGGTGGCATCGTGATGGCGATGTTCCTGCCCATATTCCAAATGGGCTCGGTGGTGGGCGGGGTTAATTAATCCTTTATAACCTCCGCGTTGCTTTTTATCGGAGATTCACGGCAGTATTAAATCATGCCCTCAGTTCTTATCGTCGACGACCTGCTCTCAATCCATGAGATGTTGGATGCGGTGATCCAGCCCACTGGCTTCACAACCTCGTTTGCCACGGATGGAGAAAAGGCGCTCGTGCGCTACAAAGCCGAGAAGCCCGACATCGTGCTGGCCGACATCGACATGAAGCCGATGGATGGGCTCACTCTGCTCAAGCAGTTGCGGTTGCACGACCCCAATGCCGTTGTGATCATCATGACGGCCTACGCCAGCACCGAGAGTGCGATCCAGGCGTTGAAATTTGGCTCTTACGATTATCTACAGAAACCGTTTCGCGTCGATGAGCTCATTTCCACTCTTAAGCGGGGACTCGAATACAAACAATTTTCCAGTGATCGTGCGGGTGCGAGCACTCCACCGTTTGCCGCTGCCAAATCGGCAGATCTCGAAAGCCGCCTGATCGGTAGCAGTCCAAAGTTTAAGAAACTCCTTCAGCAGATCAAGAAACTCGCTGCGGTCAAAACCCCCGTTCTACTTCAAGGTGAAACCGGCACCGGCAAGACCACGATCGCCGAGGTGCTTCATGCCATGGGTGCTGCTCCCGAGAGTGCTTTTGTGCGCATCGACTGTTCGTTGAGCTCCGAGGAAAATTTCCGCGCCGGGCTCCTTGGCGAAGGCGGCGTAGGCGGCACCTGGGTGAAGCAAGCTAAGGGAGGCACGCTCTTCCTCGATCACTTGCAGTGTTTGCCACTGGCGATTCAGAAAGAGCTCGTCAGTGTTTTGCGCGCGACAGCTCAAGGTTTTCGCCTGATTTGTACCACGTCCGAGGATCTGGAAAAGCTCACGGATGAAGGTAAGTTCCATGATGAACTTTTCTATCGAGTCGCCTCTTTGCCTGTAGTGCTTCCTCCACTACGCGATCGCGTCGACGATATTCCTGCCTTGGCAAAACACTTTGCATCGAAGGCGACCAATCCCTTGTTTGACGCTAGCCTGCTTGAGATCACTGACGACGCTATGGAGGTACTTAAAACCTTCGAGTGGCCCTGTAATCTTACTGAGTTGCATCAAGTGGTGACCAAAATCGCGTCGACTGCCGAGACCCGCGTTGTCACGTCGCAAGATCTGCCGCTGAGACTTAAAGAGGTGAAAAAATGGCCGTCGCTGGCCGATTATCTCGCCGGTCAGCAGAAGCAGTATGTCGATATGGTTGTGCATGCCTGCGGTGATGATAAAGCCAAGGCAGCCAAGGTCCTTGGCATCGACGCAGCAAAGATCAAATAGCGCGTAATTGCTTCATCTAGGCTCAGCTAGCCAATAGCTACCCGATAGGTTTTCAGCCCGCCAGTTTCCCGCTTGCCCCGCTGCGCTTGGGCATCAACTCTCGCCAGCGTTCACGCCCATGCCTAAACGCCCTGATCTCAAGTCCATCCTCATCATCGGTGCCGGTCCTATCGTTATCGGCCAGGCCTGCGAATTCGATTATTCCGGCACGCAAGCCTGTAAAGCGCTGAAGGAGGAGGGTTACCGTGTGATTTTGGTGAACTCGAATCCCGCCACGATCATGACGGATCCCGAGTTTGCCGATGTGACTTACATTGAGCCGCTCACGCTGGAAATGCTTGAGAAGATCATCGAAGCCGAGCGTCCTTCCGCGCTACTCCCGACCCTAGGCGGACAAACGGCACTCAATCTCTCGATGGAGCTGAACAAGGCTGGCATCCTGGAAAAATATGGCGTCGAGATGATCGGTGCTAAACCCGATGCTATCGCCAAAGGCGAAGACCGCGAACTCTTCAAGCAGGCCATGGTCAAGATCGGCCTCGACGTCGCCCGTTCCCGCACGGTCAAGTCCATGGAGGAAGCCCGCGCCGCCGCCGAGCACCTTGCGATGTTCCCGCTGATCATTCGTCCGTCGTTTACGCTGGGCGGCGCTGGTGGCGGTATCGCGTACAACAAGGAAGAATTTGAGCACATCGTAGCCAACGGCCTCGACCTCTCGCCCATGCATGAAGTGCTCGTCGAGGAATGTCTGCTCGGCTGGAAGGAATACGAAATGGAGGTCATGCGTGATCACAAGGATCAATGCGTTGTGATCTGCTCCATCGAAAACTTTGATCCGATGGGCGTGCATACCGGCGACTCCATCACCGTCGCGCCAGCGATGACTCTAACCGATAAAGAGTACCAAATCATGCGTGACGCGTCGTTCGCGGTTATCCGCGAGATCGGCGTCGAGACCGGCGGTTCGAACATCCAATTCTCAGTCGACCCCGTCACTGGCCGCATGGTCGTGATCGAGATGAACCCACGCGTGAGCCGCAGTTCTGCGCTCGCTTCGAAAGCCACCGGGTTTCCCATCGCAAAAATCGCCGCCAAACTCGCCGTTGGTTATACCCTCGACGAACTGCGCAACGACATCACGCGTCTCACGCCGGCCAGTTTCGAGCCGACGATCGATTACGTCGTCACAAAGATCCCGCGCTTCACTTTTGAGAAATTCCCCGACGCTGACGCCACGTTGACCTCTGCGATGAAATCCGTCGGCGAAGCGATGGCCATCGGCCGCACCTTCAAGGAATCGCTGCAAAAAGCCCTGCGCTCGCTCGAAATCGGTGCCCGTGGCTTTGGCGGTGGCGGTAAGCTCGGTGACGAAGTTCTGCCCGAGGATAAAGTTATCAAGCAGAAGCTCGGCACACCTTGCGCCGAACGTATTTTCTACATCCGCTACGCTTTCCTCGCTGGCTACACTGTCGATCAAATCTTTGACCTCACCAAGATCGACCCCTGGTTTCTCCATCAGTTGCGCGAGATCTTTGAGATGGAGCAACAGCTCAAGCCGCAGACGCTTGCGACTCTCGATGTCGCTCTTTTTAGGCGTGCCAAGCAGTTCGGCTTCTCCGATGCTCAGCTCGCGCATTTGCTCAAGACCGAGCTCTCCGCCGTCCGTTCTGAGCGCAAAAAACGTGGCATCAACACCACGTACCGCCTCGTTGACACCTGTGCGGCTGAGTTTGAAGCCTTCACGCCCTATTACTACTCGAGTTATGGCGACGAGAACGAGGTTCTGCCTTCGAACAAGCGCAAGATCATGATCCTTGGCGGCGGTCCCAATCGTATCGGACAGGGCATCGAATTCGACTACTGCTGCGTGCATGCGAGCTTCGCCCTGCGCGAGATCGGTTTCGAGACCGTGATGGTCAATTCGAATCCCGAAACAGTCTCCACCGACTACGACACTTCCGACCGCCTCTACTTCGAACCGCTCACCCTCGAAGACGTGCTTGAGGTTTACGAGCAGGAGAAATGTGAAGGCGCTATCGTGCAGTTCGGCGGCCAGACGCCACTGAACCTCGCCACTGCGCTAAAAGCCAATGGCGTGAACATCATCGGTACGTCGCCTGAGTCGATCGAGGCTGCCGAAGACCGGAAACTCTTCGCCGCCATCCTTAACAAGCTCAACCTTAAGCAACCCGACAATCGCACTGCCCTCAACGAGGGCGATGCGCTGAACTTTGCCCACCAGATCGGCTTCCCCGTTCTCCTCCGCCCGTCGTTCGTGCTCGGCGGTCGCGGCATGTTCATTGTTTACAGCGAGGCAGAATTTAAGGCCGTCATCAGTCAGGCGTTCGCCGCTATGCCGGGCAAACCGGTCCTGATCGACAAATTCCTTGAAGACGCAATCGAGCTCGACGTCGATTGTATCAGCGATGGCATTACAAGTGTGATCGGCGGTATGCTCGAGCATATCGAGTTCGCCGGCGTGCACTCAGGCGACGCCGCGATGGTGATGCCTCCGCATACGCTTGGCGCTCCGATGCTCCAGACGGTGCGTGAAGCGACTTATGCTCTCGCTCGCGAACTCAAAGTCATCGGTTTGATGAACATCCAATTCGCGATCAAGGATAACACCCTCTACGTCTTGGAAGTGAATCCTCGCGCCTCGCGCACAGTGCCGTTTGTCGCCAAAGCGATGGGCGTGCCGCTGGCGAAACTCGCCGCCAAAGTGATGACCGGTAAAACCCTGCAAGAGCTCGGTTTCACCCGCGAACACACACCCAAGCACTGGTGCGTGAAGGAAGCCGTCTTCCCGTTTGTGCGCTTCCCTGGCGCCACGATCACACTCGGACCTGAAATGCGTTCGACCGGCGAAGTGATGGGCCTCGACGAAGATCTCGGTATCGCGTTTGCCAAGGCGCAGGCCGCAGCCAAACCAGGGCTTCCCACCAAGGGTAACGTTTTCCTTTCTGTTAAGGATGGAGATAAAGCGCTCGCGGTGGATCTCGCCCGGCAGCTCGTGTCGTTCGGTTTCGAAATTTTCTCAACCAGCGGCACGGCCAAGACACTCGCCGATAATGGCGTCAAGACCACGCGTCTGGCCAAGATCGACGAAGGTCGCCCCACGGCGGTCGACATGATCAAGAACGGCCAGATTCAGCTGATCATCAACACGCCCAGCGGCATGCTGCCGCGCAAGGACGAGAACAAGATCCGCTCTGCCGCCTACGCGCACAATATCTGTATCATGACTACCATTACAGGTGCAGCTGCCGCGATTAACGGCATCAAGGCTCTGCGCAATAAAACGGTGGGCGTGCGTCCAATTCAGAAATACATCGGCAACGTTACAGTTAGCTGATTTTTCTCGACCGCCGGGCTCGATCTAGAGCCCGGTTGAGGCGCAAGACTATCGCTGGCTCGACAAGATGCAGCTAGCTCCCTCAGGGTTTTCGGCATGCCTTCCAGCCGTGTCACGCTCCAGGAATCGTCTGAACAACCTCAATACGTTGGGCATATACTCCAGGGCGATTTCATCCTCCGTGCTCGTGTCGAGCTCGCCGGCCACAGTCAGGATTTGAAACGTAAGTTGGGTTGGAGGGTTTGTCCGGTTGGCGATACTGACGCAGTTTTTGTCGATGCCTGTTTGTACGGTGATGGCGTTGCGGCTCTGCGCTTCCGTCATGAAAAGGGTGGAGCAGTCGAGCAGGCCGTGCTGTCGATCAAAGACGGGGAGGTTCTCCAACTTATCCGTCGCGGCAACGTCACTATTTTCTCCGCAGCTCACAACGGCAGTCCGTTTTCTGCGTCGGCGCAGGTTGAAGTTGATTTAGGCGACGAGGTCGATGCCGGGCTTTTTCTCGAATCGCAAAATCCACAGGACGAGGTCGCGTCGTTTTTCCGCGATGTGCGTGTGACACGGCCGGCAAAGCCGGACTTTCGTCCGTATCACGACTTCATTGGCGCGCGGTTGGAGATACTCGATGTTTTCACTGGAAAACTTGAAGTCGTGCATAGTTCTCCGGAAGCCTTCGAAGCGCCGAACTGGATGCTCGATGGCCGAACCATCATCTATAACGTAAGCGGTCCCGGTCCGGGCAAAGGCGTGTTGCGGACCTTCGATTTAGAGACCGGAATTGTCGCGCCGCTCGACACGGCTTTTGCCAAAAATAACAACAACGATCACGTTCTGTCTTTCGACAACAGACAGCTCGCAATCAGCCACTTCAGTGCGGATGACGATGGTCGCTCCGTGATCTACACACTTCCCTCGACGGGCGGGGTGCCGAAACGTGTCACGCCCAATTCGCCTTCGTTTCTCCATGGCTGGTCGACCGATGCGCAATGGCTCAGCTATACCGGTGGCCGGAGGCTTACTCCGGGCGGACCCGAGAAGTTCGATATCTACAAAATTCCGTCCGCTGGTGGCGCGGAAATTAGGCTGACTGATTCGCCCGGCCTCAATGACGGCCCGGAGTTTTCTCCCGATGGCCAGTACATCTATTTCAATTCCACGCGTAGCGGCTTGATGCAGCTGTGGCGGATGAAGACCGATGGCTCGGAGCAGGAACAAGTGACCAATGACGAGTTCAACAACTGGTTTCCGCATATTTCTCCCGATGGCAAATGGATCGTGTTTCTTTCCTTTAATCAGGATGTGAAGCCCGAGGATCACCCGTACTACCGGCATGTATATATTCGTCTGATGCCGATTTCGGGTGGGCAGCCCAAAGTCATTGCTTACGTGTACGGCGGGCAGGGGACGATCAACGTTCCTTCTTGGTCGCCTGACAGCCGACGGATTGCCTTTGTCAGCAATACCGACGTTGTCTGACCGCTGTATCCGGTGTTCACTTACATTATATCCGCCCCGATTTTATGAAAAAGCTCCGTATTGGAATTGTTGGTACAGGATTTATCGCAAAGTTTCACTTTGAGGGTTTTCGCCCTTGGCCGGATGCGGAAATCGTCGGCATGTGTACGCATTCCAATCGGGAAAAACTTCACCGCATGTGTGCGGAATGGCGCATTCGCCCTTACGACAGTTTTGAGCAAATGATTCAGGACCCTGGAATCGACGCTGTGATTTTGGGCAGCGTTAACACGGAGCACTTTTCGCAAATCATGGCCGCGCAGGGATTGCGTAAACCGGTCCTCGCGGAGAAACCGGTTGTCACCACGCTGGAGGAGCTCGATCACATTCGCGCGAGCGTAGCTCGTACCGGCGTGCCGGTCGTGCCCGCTCACAACTTCATTTATCGCGGTGCGGTCAAGGCCGGGCGCGAAGTCATGCGGAGTGGCGCGCTAGGCCAGATCATCTACGGTTCTTTTATCAGCAACCATCTGATATCGGCAGAACACGCCCAAGGCTGGCGCTCGAAACTCGCACTTGGCAGCGGCGGAGCGCTCATGGATAGCGGGCACCATCAAGTGTATCAGTCGATTGGATTCATGGGCGCGCCGGTTGCATTGCACGCCTTCAAATCCCGGCTCGTCCTCAACGCTATGGAAGGCGAGGACGTTGCGCATGTTCAGGTGCAATACGCCAGCGGCGCCGTCGGCACGATAGTCCAGACTTGGACCAATGTGAATGGCGGCCCGGTCGACGGTATTCGTGTGGTGGGTACAAGAGGCTCGTTACAAATCACCGACGCCCTCTACGTGAACGGCGAGAAAATGAACACCGAAGTCGGCTACGAGCATTCTTTTCACAATCAGGCCCGTGGCTTTCTCGACGTGGTTCTGAAAGGTGCCGCGCCCGATTCGACGCTCGATGACGCGCGCGACACGCTTCAGTTGATTCTTCTGGCCTATCAGAGCGTCGAGACTAACTCCGTCGGGGCCGGAGGATCTTTTGCTGATTCGGACCCAGGGCCGGCACCCCCCAACGGCCCCGGGCGCGGCTTTTGGCGGCCTCTCCGGAACGGCCCCGAGCCGCCCCCGCGGCCCGGGCCCCCCTTGGGGGCGCACCGCCCCCACTCCCGCCCCGGGGCCGCGCCCACCGCCGGCCCCAACACCCACCGCCCCCCCCCCCCCACCCCAACCACCCCCCCCCGGGCCCCCCCCCCCCGCCCGGGAAAAGAAAAAGGGCCAACCCCCGCCCCCCGCCCCCACCAACCCGCGGCCGCCGGCCAACCGCGCACCCGCGGGGCCACCCAGGGCCGAGCACCGGGAGGGCGCCCCCGCCCCCGCCCGGGGGGGCCGGGACCCAAAACCCCCCCCCCCCGCCCGCCCGGAGCCGGCGGACGCCCCACCCCCGCGGACGAAGCCCGGGAGCCCCCCACCACCCACCCCAACCGGCCCCCCCCCCCACAAAAAAAAGGGCCACCGCAAAAAAAGAGCTTGGGGGGCGGGGCCACCCGGGAAGAAGGCCCACCCCCAGAGAAGAAAACCCCACGGGAAAAGCGGGAGGGGCCCACCAAAACCCGGGAACGGGGAAAAGAAAAAAAAAGGGCGCGGGGGGGACCCAAAGGGGGCACAAAAAACCCCCAAAAAAAACCCGCGCCGGCCCCACCGAAGAAACCCAACAACACAAAAACACAACAGGGGGCGCCGGCAACCCCCCACAAGCGCCCCCCAGGCCCACCGGGGGCACGGCAAAAAAACGAACAGACCGAAAAGGCGGGCGGGGAAAACACCGGCCGGGACCCCCCCGAAAACAAACACCGGGGGGAGAAAGCCCAAGAAAAACCCCTCAAAACAAAAACGGGGGCGGAAGACAAAAAAAAAAAAATGCAGAAAAAAAAAACAAAAACGGAAAAGAAGGAGAAAAAAAAAAAAAAAAAAAAGAAAAAAGGAAAGAGCGGCACCAAAAAGCTAGGGGGGGGGTGGGCCCCGGCCGGAAAAAAAAACAAAGGGGCTGAAAAACTAGAAACGCGCTCAGGCCAGTGATTCGGCCATTGTGCGCATTTGCACCTCGATGATGCGCGATTGGGGGGACTGTGTGCAGGCCATCAAAACGACGCCGGCGACATCTTCGGGGTCGAGCATCGCGGACTGATCGACGCCGACCTGCGTGCGGCCTTTGCCGATGGCGAATTCTGTCTTCACGCCGCCTGGGCAAATCGCGCCGACTTTGATGCCGTGTTCGCGGAGCTCGCGGTCGAGCGCCTGGGCAAAGCCGACTTGAGCGAACTTGGTCATGCAGTAAACCGCTTCGCCACCGAAACCATAAACACCTGCCATCGACGAGATCATGAGAATGGTTCCGGATTTCTGACGTTGCATCACCGGCACGACGTGGCGGGTGAACAAGAACGTGGAACGAACGTTCACATCGATCATCTCGTCGTATTCTTCGGCGGAGGTGTCGACGAGTTTCTTGTAGTTACCGACGCCCGTGTTGTTGATCAGAATATCGAGACGGCCGAACTCACGGGTCGCAGCTTCGACCGCTTTGATGGCGGTGCTTTCTTCGCGGACATCGCCGATGACGATGACGGCTTTGCCGCCGAGTGCTTCGATCTCTTTCTTCAATGCTTCAAGACGGTCTTTGCGGCGGGCGGTGAGGACGAGGCGGGCGCCTTCGCCGGCCAAAGCGCGAGCGGAGGCGCGACCGATGCCGGCGCTGGCACCTGTGATGAGAGCAACTTTGTCTTGGAGTTTATTGGCCATGATTTTTGGAAGGTAGAGGTTACGTCAGGCGGAATGGATGACGTGGGGGGAGGGTTTTGCGATTCGAGTTAGCCGTTGCCGTGAAGCGAGGTGTTTTCGGACTGCTCTCTCCGGAATCATACTGAAGAAGATTAAAGTAGCGAAGCGGTTTCAGGAAACAACGGCGGACCGTCGTTTCCTTTGTTATCTTTTGTTCTAACTGTAGAAGCCCGATGTCGGCAGCGGGCTTGATTGGAGTCGTGCCGAACTAATTTGTTGGGGTAACGCGCTCCATGTTCAATTGCATCGTTCCGGCTCAGGGCTGCACGGTTGGCTGGGCGGATTAGCCGTAACGATGCAATTGAAGCATGCACTTCAGCGTGGAGCGGTGTGCAGTAGGTGGAGCCCGATGTCCCATCGGGCTTGAGCGGGGCTGCTCCCAAACCAGCCCGTTAGGGACAACGGGCTCCACCCACTCCTGCATTGTTACGGATTAGGGGCGTAGGGTTTGGTTGTGCGAGAGGCTGGCGCCGAGGGCTGCATAATTCAGAGTTGCGAGGCGAATTTGCCTCGGACATGGGTGTAGATCATGTCTACGCCCTGCGATTCCACTCTCGTCGCCCTCTTGCACGGTCCGGATCAAACCGGGCTCGTGGCACGCGTTGCCGGTTGGATTTTCGAGCGTGGCGGAAATATTCTGCATGCTGATCAGCATCGTGACATGCAGCAGGGAATTTTTTTTCAGCGGGTCGAATGGGTTCCTGCGGCGGACAGTACGCATGGACGCGCGAACGAATTCCGTGAGTTTGCGGCCCAACTCGGAATGGCGGTTCAAGTCGATTCCACGACGCACCGGCCGAAAGTCGCCGTTTTCGTTTCCAAGCTCGATCATTGCTTCCACGATCTGGTGCTTCGTTGGAAATCGGGCGAATACGCCTGTGATCTCGTGGCAGTGGTGTCCAATCACACGGATCTGGCCGAGGCGGCGCGTGGCTATGGGCTCGCGTTTCATCACATCCCGGTGACGGCGGCGACCAAGGCCGAAGCTGAGGCGCGGCAGGTGGAATTGTTGCGCAAAGAAGGCGTCGAACTCGTGATTCTCGCGCGCTACATGCAGGTGTTGTCGGGCGATTTTCTGAAGAACTTCGGTCGCCCCGTGATCAATATCCATCATTCGTTTTTGCCGGCTTTTGCGGGTGGCCGTCCTTATCATCAAGCGCACGAGCGCGGGGTAAAACTCATCGGTGCGACGGCGCACTACGCGACTGCGGTGCTCGATGACGGCCCGATTATCCAACAGGACGTAGCGCGCGTCACGCACCGGCACGATGTGAACGATCTCGTTCGCAAAGGCCGCGATCTTGAGAAGATGGTTTTGGCTCAAGCAGTGCGTTGGCATCTGGAGAGCCGTGTGCTCGTTTACGGCAATAAGACCGTCGTCTTTGACTAAGCCGCAGGTCTGACGGACGGGATAAAGGCGGGCCTTCGCTAGATTAGGCTCGGCAAGTGGGGCAGGATTTGGGATGCGTTACCTTCTACCCGAAACACTACGATTATGGCCCTTTGGGAATATAAAGTCATCACCAGCGGCCCGCACGGCTTTGCATCGCCGACGCTGCTGGAAGCGCATCTCAACGCACTCGGCAAAGACGAGTGGGAGATCATTCACTTTCAAACTCTGCCTAACAACGCACTCGCTTTCCACGGCCTCGCACGTCGCTCGACGACTCGCGATTGGGCTCCGCCGGAAGCAATGGTTGTAACGGCACCTAAAACCATGGCTTGGGAGCAACCGCCCACGCCCGTCGTGGCCAAGCCTGCTGCGGCCGTGTCCGAGGAGAAGCGCGAGCTTCCCCCTGCACTTGTCGAAGCCGAGGCACCCAAGTCCAAAGTCGAGGACACCAAGCTCCGCACGGTGCGCGACACTGAGCGCGATCTCGATCCTGACGCGCAGGACGAAGACGAACCAGAAGATTGGGATAAGTGGGAAGAGAAACAGGACGAGCTGCCCACGCTTTTCGAGGCGATTAAACCTCACCTCCGCCGTAACCAACGCGGACCGGGAATGTCCGTCGCCGTTGATTATCTCGCCAAGCGCTGGGACCAAAAAGAATCCGACATCGTCGGTGCGCTCAAGGAATGCGGTTTCACGCTGCCTGAGACCGAGGAAGCCGAGCCCGATTATTTCGAATTCGAAGGCGATCTCTATTGGGTAAATCGCAACAACCGCGGCCAGTTCTTCCTGAACACCCGCGAAAAACCGCGTCCGACTTTCCGCGTTGCCCCGGTGACGAAACTTTCACCCGACGATCCTGCTGCCGCCGAGCTCGTGAACGAGCGCGCGCTGGAAAAAGCCGAGATCGAAAAGCGCAACGTCGAACGCGCCGAGCGCCTCGCGGCCCAAGCTGCTGCCGCTGCCGCCAAAGCCGCCGCTCGCGAGCAAGCTCAGGCCGCCGCCCGTGAACGTGCTGCCGCCCAGGTTGCCCCGGCTGACGCTGTTGCAACGACTGCGGAAGGTTTGCCTGCCGTCGAAGCTGCGGAAGCCGCCGCACCCGCCGGTCCGACTGAGCCGCTGCCGACTGGTTCGGTGTTGCTCGATAAGATTCGTCCGCTCATGCGTCGCAATCGTCGTGGCCCGGGTTATTCCGGCAGCGTGGTTTTTCTCGCCCGTGCGCTGAAGACGAGCGAGGCCGATTTCGTTACTGCTCTCGCTGGATTGGGTCTCAACGTCCCGGCCAATGCCGCGGACAAACCCATTTACGTCGAGATCGATGGTGGCGAATTCTGGGTCAACAAAGACAGCCGTGGCGGTATTTGGATCAACGGTCAGGAAAAACGCGGTGGCGCGCCCAAGACCGAGACAACCTCTGCGCCTGGAACTCAGCCGACCGATATCCCGACCACGGAAATCGTGGTTGCGGCCGTGGCCGAAGCTGTTGCGACTGGCGAGTTATCCAATGCCGAACATGTTGCTATCGCTGAAACAGTTTCCAGTGAAGCGGTGACGATGGAAGAGCCGGTTTTGTCCTTGGACTCAGCGCCACCGGTTCAGGTTAGAATGGAATTATCGCCGGACGATGATGAGGCCGAGGTGGAAGGCGCCGCGACGGAAGCGGCCATGCCTGATGATTCAGCGGGCGAAAAATCTGACGAAAAAACGCCCAAGTCGGCCAAGAAGCCAGCTCGTCCTCGCGCTCCTCGCCGTCCGAAGAAGACGAAAGAGTAACATTCTGGTGACGCCGGGCGAAGCCGTTGCAAGCTCGCCCGGTTGATGTCAAAGCTGCCTGCCATGCTGGTCATCCGAGGTCTCACCAAATCCTACCGCGCACCCGATGGCGGGCAAACTGCGGTCGTGGAGGTCTCGACTTTTTCGCTGGGCGCGGGTGAACAACTCGCGTTGCGCGGTGAGAGTGGCAGCGGCAAGACGACGTTTCTCCATCTGATCGCGGGCATTCTTGCGGCGGACAAAGGCCGCATCGAAGTCGAAGGCACTGACATGGCGGCGTTGAGCGAATCGAAACGCGACCGGCTGCGCGCCGAAAAGCTCGGCTACGTTTTTCAGACCTTCAACCTGCTGCAAGGCTACACTGTATTGGAAAATGTACTACTGGGTATGTCATTTGGTCCCGGTGCGGACCGCGTCCAAGCTCGTGCGATCCTTGAACGCGTTGGGCTGGGCGACCGGCTGAATCATTTTCCAGGTCAGCTCTCCACGGGCCAGCAACAACGCGTGGCGGTGGCCCGCGCTCTGGCCAACCGGCCGAAGCTCGTGCTGGCCGATGAGCCCACCGGCAATCTCGACCGGCGTAATGCGACTGAGGCGCTCGCGCTCATTCGCGAAACGTGTCGCGAGGTCGGTGCCGCGCTGCTCCTCGTGAGCCACGACGAACACACGCTCGCGCAGTTTGAGAACGTGAAGGATTTTGCAGAAATCAATCAGGCGCAGAAGGGAGCGGAGAAATGACGCTGCTCCTTATCGTTTATCGCAGTCTGCGCCAGCACGCGCTTTCGACCGTCGTTACGGCGTGCAGCTTGGCGCTGGCGGCTGGTTTGCTGATGACGGTTTGGGTCGTGAAGACGCAGTCGCAGCAGACGTTTACTCAGACGACCGCAGGTTTCGATGCGGTGCTCGGCGCGCGCGGCTCGAAGCTGCAGCTTGTGCTTAACGCGATTTTTCACCTTGAGGCTTCGCCGGGCAATCTGGCTTGGGCCGACTACGAGCAGCTCAAGAAAAACCCGGCGGTCAAGACCGCTATACCGATCGCGGCGGGCGACAACTTTCGCGGCTGGCGTATTGTTGGCACGGTGCCGGAGCTTTTCTCCGGCGTGGAGTATAGCGCTGGGAGAAAATACACGCTGACGGGTGGACGGTTTTTCGATCCGACTAAAAACGAGGCCGTGGTCGGCAGTTTTGTGGCGCAGCAATTGGGTTGGGAAGTGGGCGATACGTTTCATCCCTTTCATGGGCTTTCCTTCGATGAGCATGGCGAGCACGAGGAAGCGTACACCGTGGTCGGCATACTCGCGCCGACGAATACGCCGGCTGACCGCGTGATCTGGACGCCGCTCGAAGGCGTGCAAACGATGAGCGGCCACAATCCCGCTGCGGCGACTGAGATTAGTGCTGTGCTCGTGCAGCTGCGCTCACCGACCGCCGGTTTTATGCTCGATCTGATGTACAACAAGCAGGGCAATCGCCTTACGTTCGCTTATCCGGTGGGTGCGATCGTGGGCGAACTTTTTGCGAAGATCGGCTGGTTCGACCGGGTGCTCACACTGGTCGCTTATCTAGTTGCGTTGGTGGCGACTGGTTCGGTTCTTGCGAGCATTTACGCTTCGATGAATGCACGGCGTCGCGATATCGCGATTTTGCGCGCGCTCGGAGCACACCGGCGCACGGTGTTCGGTGCGGTGGTGACAGAGGCGGCGATGATCGGTGCGTTGGGCGCGACGGGTGGCTTTGCGGTCTATTTTGCGTTATTGAGTGGAGTGGCGCACGTGATTCGCGTGCAGACCGGCGTGGCGTTGGAACTGGCGGTGTGGGAGCCAGTGCTGTGGCTTTGCCCGCTCGCGATGATCTTGCTGGCCGCGTTCGGCGGTATCGTGCCCGCGGCGAAGGCTTACCGTATTCCTGTGGCCGAAACGATCGCGCCCGTGTCGTGAGTAGATGATCAAGGAGGCGTCGGATCTGGGCGTTTCTTGGCGATTCGCCTCAAGCGGGGAGTGGTGTGACCCGATTGATGATATAGGTGGTCTGTTCGATCACCGGTAACATGACGTCATATCCTTTGGAATCTGCGCGCGGCTTGATCGATGAATTAACTTCTATCGGTTCGAAAAACGGTGGGGAGATTTACTTGGGTGTGTTGATGGACGATCCGCATGGCTATGATTACAGACGTGTGGTGGTGGATGTTACCCGTCAGCATTGGCGGCAGATGCGCAGTGCGTTGATGACGGCAGGCTGGCATGCATTCGGCGAGGAAAGTTTGATCCATGATCTGCCGGGTGGGAGTTATCTGCTCGCCGATCCCAGTTTCTGAAAACGGCCCGCACCGGGTCCGATGCTTTGACTGAAACGACGGGGCGTGCATAGTACGTGCTCTTCGTATGAGCGCTGTTCGTCGTATCTTACATCTGGTTTTAGTTCTTGTCGCTTGGTCGGCTATTGGCGTGGACATGGCATCGCTGAGAGCAGCTTCGGCGGCGGAACCTATGGTGGTCGATGGTTGCTTGAAGTTGGATTTCGATTTGTTGGCAGGATTCAAAATCACACCGCCACCCTTCGATGCTAATGCGAAGCCTGGTTCTGACGGGCCTTCGCTTGGCGCGCAAATCCCCGATGCGATTCGCGGGTTCGATGGACGCGATGCCATCGTCACGGGCTTCATGTTGCCGATTAAAATGGAAGGCGGGCGCGTGACGGAGCTGTTGCTCATGCGCTCTCAGATGATGTGTTGCTATGGCGTGGTGCCGCAGCTCAACGAGTGGGTTCTCGTGCGCATGGCCAGGGCGTGCATCAGCTCATGGACGTACCTGTCTCATTCAGGGGGAAACTCCACGTTAAGGAGCTCTACGAAAACGGCTTTCTCACCGCCATCTACACGCTCGATGGCGAAAAAATGCTGCCGACGAAAGGTTGAGCGAGTGAGAAAAGCCGATCTTGGCTCAACCGACTAGTTTAGGTCAGCCGCCGAGTTGTTTCAAGGCTGCGAGTACTTCGTCCGCTTGTTGCTTGGTCGAGCCTTTGAGGTCGCGCCAGACGATCTTGCCGTCCTTGTTGATGAGGTAGGCTTGGCGGCTGGCGAACATGATGCCTCCCTGGCCGAAGGCATGCATGAGCTTCTTGTCGGAGTCGGCGATGAGCGTGAATGGGAAATGGTATTTTTCCTTAAAGGCTTTTTGCGCGGCGACGTTGTCGGTGCTCACACCGAGCACAGTCACGCCCTGCTTCGTGAGTTCCTCGTACGCATCGCGCAGCGAGCAGCCTTGGGCGGTGCAGCCGGGCGTGTCGGCCTTGGGAAAGAAATAGACGAGCGTGTAACCTTTTTTGTAAACATCGGCGAGGGCCAGCGTCTCGCCAGTCTCGGTCGTGGCAGTCAGCGTTGGCGCGGTGGAGCCTACGGCGAGTGGTTCGGCTTTTAAAAATGAGAGCATGGCGATAAAGACAGCAAACAGAGTGGTGATGCGGGTGACGGACATGACTGTACCGTTAGCCGACTTCGCCGCTTTCGCAAGTGGAGCGCCCGGGGTTTGGTTTTTACAGGAGGTAACAGAGAGAACGGAGACTAGTTCTTCTCTGTTCTCTCCGTTGTCTCCTGTGGAATATTTAACCTATTCCAGCCCGGTCACGGTCACGTCGGCGGGGTGTTCGACGCTGAACTTGAATTGGATTTCGCGTTTCTCGCCGGGCTTTATGTCGATGCGCCAGATCATTTTGCCGTCGTCCTCGAGGGAGACTTCCTTGGGTTTGTCCTTTGTGCCGACGTCTTTTGGGTCGGGTCCGAGGAGCTTCACGATGATTTTTTCGTTTCGTGAAATCGGCAGCAGGTCTTTGAAGACGACGCGCTCAGTTGTCTTTTTATTATTCATGACGGTGGTGAGAAATTCGTAGGTCACGCGACGGCCCTTGCTGGTGAGGCCGGTGTCTTCGGCGAAACGGTTCACGAGCTTGCGCTTGATCGCGATGCCTTCGTCGGCTCCGAGTGCGAGCTCGAATTTTTCACCGGCCATCACGGTCTTGAGCGAACTCGTGGCGATGAACGTGTCGTCGAGAAACGTGTTCATGCTGCCGGCGAGAAAAGGAAAATCGGTCGAGTTGATCACGTACGCGCTGAGGAACGCGGTTTCTTGTGCGCGTGGCGTTGACTGGTATTGGAGTTTCGCGGCGAGCTTAGCGCTGGTGATGCCGACTTTCTGCGGTGTGTTGTCGCTGAGGATGGTCGCGGCTGCTGCGATTTTGAACGAGGCGCTCGTGGCGGAGGAGTCGACGGTGGCAGTGGCGAGGGAAGCGTCGGTTTCTTCAACGGCTACCATTCCACGGCCTTCCATCTGGCTGGGTGCGGCCGCTACTCGATTGAAAGCTTGCACCTCTCCGGGCGGCTTGGCGCGTTTCACTTTATATGCAGTAGCTGCAGAAAGATCTACTGTGATGGGTTGCACCACATCCACGATCCACGGGTTCAGCTCTGGTGCTCCGCCGCCGAGGCTGGGGCTCGCAGTCGAAAGCGTGAGGGCGATGGCCTTCCAATCTTCGCCGGTGGCTTGTCGGACGATGCCAAAATAAGTGAGCTCCACCGCGCGTTCTTCGGCGCGGAGCCGAGCATCGTACGAGGGCGTCCATGACGCGCCGGGCACGGTGTACGCGAGCGAGAGATCGAGCGAGCCGGCCTTGGCGGCGGAGACGCGTACGACGACGGTTTTGAAACTGCGGTCGCCGCCAGCTTGGCCGCGGAGTTGGTTGAGCTGTTCTTCAAGGGCCGATTTTCTGGCATCGAGCTCTTCGTGTTGTGTATCGAGTGACTGCTGTTCGGCGGTGAGCTTGCTACGATTATCGTCGGCGAAGGTGATGAGCTTTTGCCACTCGTCGAAAGTTGGCCGCGTAGTTGTGGTGCTCTCCTTGCTGGGCGGAGTTGTCGCCGAAGTTTCGATACGGGCGACCAACGCGCGTTGTTGCTCAAGCACAGCAGCGCGGTCTTTGAGAGTGCGTTCCTTTTTGGCGATAGCTTTAATTTCGTCTTCGAGTGCTTTGACGCGGGCGTCGGGCGTGGCTTCGACGAAGGTTGTGCGTGCGCTCACGTCGAGGATCGTCGCGCTGGCAGTGCCGCGGCCCGAGACCTGGAGCGATTGGTCGACGAGGGTTGCGGGAAGTTTGTCGAAGGTGAGTTGGGTTTCACCGGCGGTGAGTTCGACGTGTGCGCTGCGGGTGACGACGGCGCGGTCGCGGTAAACCGTGGCCGAGTTGATTTGCGAGGAAACAGGCGTGGGCTCGGCGAAGAGCGCGACTGGAGCGAGGACCAACAAGGCGAGCAGAAGAGTTTTCATGGGATTGTCTGCAGGGATGACGTGCGAGAAGGGAAAATCTTAACCTGAAAAAACCGGGAGTAACCGCTAATGGACACTAGTTGACGCGAATGAGGGTGCGAGCAGCGAATTTCTCCAGGCGGTTTAGCGACGTTGCATTTGGAGGATCGTGTTGCTCAGGTGATGAGGTGCGTTCGCTTAGTCAGCAAACCGTTTTGATCACAGGAGCCTCGTCGGGTATTGGCGAAGCGACGGTGCGGCGTTTGGTGCGCGCGGGTGCTAATGTGGCGCTTACGGCACGACGGGCGGAACGGTTGACCGCGCTTTGTGCGGAGATCGATCCAGCGGGAAAACAAACACTCGCGCTGGCGGGCGATGTGACCAACGAGGCGGATCGTAAGCACTGGCTGGAGGCGACGGTGCAGCGTTTCGGACGGATCGATGCTTTGGTGAACAACGCTGGTTATGGTCAGCGCGGTCCGATCGAGCAGGTGGCGCT
This sequence comes from Verrucomicrobiota bacterium, assembly GCA_016721945.1. Lineage (GTDB taxonomy): Bacteria > Verrucomicrobiota > Verrucomicrobiia > Opitutales > Opitutaceae > JADKHC01. The sequence continues at coordinate 67,092 of JADKHC010000012.1, forward strand.
GGAGGCGATCCGGCGGAATTTTGAGACCAATGTTTTTGCACTGCTCGGGATGACTCAACTCGTCGCTCCGCTGATGCGCGCGCAGGGCGAGGGGCGGATCGTGAATATCGGTTCGGTGGCGGGCCGAGTCGCGCGGCCGATGTCGTCGGTCTACGATGCGACGAAGCACGCCGTCGAGGCGTTTACCGATGGGCTGCGCGGCGAACTAAAACCATTCGGTATCGACGTGGTGCTGGTGCGGCCGGGGTTTATTTTGACGGAGTTTGTGGGCACGGCGGATCGTGTTTCGACTGAGGCAGTTTCCAATCCCGGTGCCTACGCTGCGTACGTTGAGAGCTTCAAGGGCGGCGCGCGCAAACTGCATCGCATCGCGGGTCGGCCGGACGATATTGCGCGGTTAGTGGAGCGGGCGTTGGCGGCACGGCATCCAAAAACCCACTACGCGGCGCCGAAGCACGCGAAGGCGATTCTCTTTCTGAAATGGGCGCTGCCAGTGAAAGCGCTCGACTGGTTGGTGCGGTTGAAGAAGTAGAAAATGAAAAAACGGCCAAAGTTGGCCGTTTGTCTACTTGGTCGCGCCCGCCCGTTGATGTCGGCGGGCGCAGGCTGGGAAGCTTACTTCACCGCAGCCCAGACGCGTTGCACGTCGTCGTGGTCTTCGAGAGCTTGGAGGAAATTGCCGACATCTTCGCGGTCGACATCGTTTAGCTCCGGGAAGGTTTTTGCGACGTAGCCGATTTCGCTGGTGATCACGGTCCAGCCATGTTCCCGCAACCAAACGGTGGTGGCGTGAACGGCGGTGCGATCAGTCAACAGGCGGATGCCGATGTGATCGGCTGGCACGTCGTCGTTTTGATCATGGCCAAGGGTTTCGAATTCGTTGGCGCCTGCTTCGATGGCGACGGCTTCGAGGTCGTTTTTGGCGTCGACTTGGTGGGCTTCGACGATGCCCACGTGATCAAAGAGGAACTTGTTGCTACCGCCAGCGCCGAGCGTGCCTCGCCGGAAGAGGAGCCGCATTTCCGGCGCGGTGCGCTGGTGGTTGTCGGTCATGACTTCGACGATGACGGGGACTTTATGCGGCGCGTAGCCTTCGAAGACGATGTGCTCGAGTTCGAGTTTGTCGCCGCCGATGCCCGCGCCTTTTTTGATCGCGCGCTCGATGACGTCACGCGTGACGCTTTGCTTGCGGGCTTTTTCAACGGCGGCGAAGAGCCGGGCGTTGGCACCCAGGTCCGGACCGCCTAGCTTGGCGGCCACGGTGATTTCTTTGACGATTTTGCCGACCGTTTGACCCTTTTTGAGGTTAACGATTGCGCGTTTTGCGTGAAGCCATTGGCGTCCCATGCCCGGGAAAGTTGGCGAGCAGTAGTGTCGTGCGCAATCCGGAAGGTGGCCTGAGGCGATCTTTGTGCCTTGAAGATGGCACGGGCAGGCACGATCGAGTTGACCCGTGGCGAAAAACGAGCCCTTTCAAGGGTAACAACCTATTCGCATGCGAAGTTTTTTTGTTCTCCTTTTGTTCGGTGCCATGCTCGGTACGGTCGCGCTCGTGGTGCGGGCGGGGCTGCTGGCGCGGGAAAATCCCGGTCAGCCCATCAACAGCGCGATGCGCGATGCCATGAGTAAATCGGCGCCTCAGTGGAGCGCGCAGGACGAGGCGATCATCGCGGAAAAATATCCCAACGCGCACAAAACTCCCTCGGGCCTGCTCTACATCGTCCGTGCGCCGGGCACGGAAGGGCCGACGCCGTCGTTCGGGTCGCGCGTGACGGTGAATTACGAAGGGCGTTTTCTCGACGGCATGAAGTTTGACAGCTCTTACGATCGCAAGGAGCCGTTCACGTTTACTGTTGGAGTTGGCAAAGTGATCAAGGGTTGGGACGAGGCTTTTCAGACCATGAAAAAGGGAGAGAAACGCACGCTGATCGTGCCGTACTGGCTCGCATATGGCGACAAAAGCCGTCCGCCAATCCCGCCGCGAGCGGCGTTGGTATTCGACGTGGAGCTGTTGTCATTTCGCTGAAGCGAAAGTGCAGTCGTAAGTGGTGCGCTTCGGGGGCACCACGCGACTCGCGCTAACAACCAACGCGTAGCGCTAAGCCGGAACGATGCAGTTGAAAAGAGCCACCGTTCGGGAAGTGATTGCTGTTGATGAAGACAAAACAATCGCCGGACGAAAGTCCGCTTCCCAAACGAGTGGCGGGTGAAGTGGAGTTCAAGTAGGCAAAAATCAATCGCCGTTGGCTTCACTGACCAGCAATTAAGCGCGCATGGGCAGCATTATTTTGGGCCTGGCTGCATGGGAGCAACTGGAAGGCAAAGCTGGCGGAGCACTTGCCGCACGCGCCGTCCCCTTTCCAGCGAACCAGTTGCCACACTTTCCAAGGCGCTGGCGTTCACGCACGGGTTGCTGTGCGAGCGCGCAAGCTCACCCATGTCGCCGGCTTTCGCGCGATCCAATGGTGCCGGAGTTGCTTACATCCAGCGGGTGGCCAGCCAGTCGTCGCTTTCCCGGTTCTTTGCGGCCTTCGATTCGGCGGGGAAAACCTGCGGTGTTTCCGTCCGTTGTGGCGATGGTGCATGGATCGGCTGCCGTCACGCCGTGAAGGTTCACGCTGGACTGGATTCGACACGGCTCTTGAGGACGGTCATCAAGAAGGAATCAAAGTGGGCTACACGCGCACCGGGCCAGCCGTGCCTGCATCCCTTGCTCGCGGTCGTCGCCGAGGCGCAGCGCGCAACTGTGGCTGCGTGCAGGCAACAGCAGTTGCGCCAATAACGTCGTATCGTTTTTCTCGATCTGCGGAGCCACACGCCGGCAGATCCGGTGGCGGGCGGTGCGCGCTGACAGTGGGTTTTGCGTGCCCGAACTGCTCACGCTATGGGAGCAATTGCGCTGCCGTTTATCGTCGTGGCGAAGCTGAGCGTGCCGATTCAAAGTCTGATTCGGCACGACGCGGCGTGGACGCCGACCGAACTGGCCGGCACCGACATAGCCAAGTGCAGTACCGGCGCAGGGTTGGCCGCACGCCCGACGCCGGGCTTTGATCCGCCATCGTCAGACTGAACGGCCGAGGCGTGGCAAAAGCTCATCGACGTGCCCGGTTATCTTTCCAAGCGCTGGTGACCGGTTCCGCAACCGCCTCGCCGCTCACGGTGTGGCGCGACTACAACGGCCGCAGGATTGCGAAAACGTGATCAAAGAACTCAGCTTGGCTTCGCCCTGCCCACGCTTTGTCTGCGTTCGTTTTGGGCCACCGAAGCCGCCCTCTCACTGGCGACGCTGACCTACAACCCTGACCGTGCTCTTCGAACGTCATCTGGGCTGGCAAACCAAAGTGACGATCCAATCGCTGCGCTTCTGCGTTCATCACCCGGAATCATCGCACATCCTGCCGGCAAACCACGATCAAACCCGCCAGCCTCCCCACGAACGCACTGGTGGTCACGCCTTTGGGATAAAATCCTCAGCCCTTTTCCCAACTGCAATGCAGTAGAAAATCGCCCCGCTTTCGCCTCCTAATTCCTATGTTCTATTGCATCGTTCCGGCTAAGCGGAACGATTCGAATCCGCAGGCTCGCTCAAAACATCGAAATCGCGTGAGCGCTTTCGATGACGATCCAAGCGAAACCGGCGATCATACCCAAAACCAGAACTGCTTTGAGCCGTTTGCGCCGACGGAGTTTTGTGTCGTAGCGGTCGAGCGACATCGGAGCCAAGCTGTCGCCTTGCGACATGAAGCTGATGAACTGTGCGTTCCTCAAGCGGGTCGTCTGAAAAGAGCTGTTATCGACGCGACCCATGCGGATCGCGGGACGATGAAACAGACTTTTCAGGGAGTACAACATAGACAGTGGGTTATTTAATATCGGAAAAAAGAGTTCGTTTTTTCAATGTGAAACCGCACCCTTCTTCGTTTTCACGTCGTTTTCACTGGCCATGCATCGCTTCCATTACGTCGGGCAGAATCTTCATTGTGAATCCGTCGATCTCGCCACGGTTGCTCAGTTGTATGGGACGCCCACTTACGTCTACAGTTTAGGCACGATTGCGGATAACTACAGTCGTCTCGCCAAGAGCCTGGCTGGCCTCGATGCGCAGATCTGTTTCGCGATGAAGGCGAACTCGAATCTCGCGCTCCTAAAGCATTTTGCAAATCTCGGAGCTGGCTTCGATCTCGTAAGCGGCGGCGAAATCCGGCGTGTGATCGCGGCGGGTGCGGAGGTGAAAAAGAGTGTCTTCGCGGGCGTGGGCAAAACCGAGGCCGAGATCCAATTGGCGCTCGAGTCTGGTGTGTTTTCCTTTCACGTGGAGAGCGAACCCGAACTGGCGCGTATCGACCACGTGGCTGGTAAATTGGGTGTAAAGGCGTCGATCGCGATCCGCGTTAACCCGGATGTCGATGCTCGCACGCATGCCAAAATCACCACGGGCAAGAGCGACAACAAGTTTGGCATTCCGCTCAAATATGCTCCCGCGGCCTACGACGCAGCGGCCAAGTTTAAGAACATCGTAGTCCGTGGCGTGCAGATCCACATCGGCTCGCAGCTAACGGAGATCGCTCCCTTCGTCGAAGCGGTTGAGAAGATCGCGCCCTTCGCGGCCGAGTTGAAGGCGAAGCATGGTATCACCTACTTCTCTATAGGCGGTGGCATCGGTATTGTTTATCGAGATGCGCTCGCGAGCGGCCAGCAGGGTTGGTGGGACGCGCAGCCAGCTGAAACGCGCCCGATCACGCCCGAAGCCTATGGCGCGGCGCTCGTGCCCCTGCTCAAGCCGTTAGGTCTAAAAATCCTGCTTGAACCCGGCCGTTTCATGGTGGGCAATGCCGGCGTGTTGCTGGCGCGGGTCGAATATCTGAAGCGAGGCCACGGGAAAAACTTTCTCATCCTTGACGCCGGTTTCAACGACCTCGTGCGCCCGGCGATGTACGAGAGTTACCACGAGATTCTGCCGGTCTACCGCGACACCACCCGGCGCGCGCTCAAGGCCGACATCGTGGGCCCGATCTGCGAGAGCGGCGACTGCTTTGCCAAGGATCGCCAGATTCAGGAATTGGGCGAAGGCGAGTACGTCGCTTTCATGAGCGCAGGTGCCTACGGCTCCACGATGGCGAGCCGTTATAACAGCCGCGCCCTACCCGCTGAGGTGGTGGTGAATGGTTCGATCTTCGAGCTCGCCACTGTGCGCGAAAACTTCGAAGCCACGATCGCGGCCGAAAGAGTGCCGGGTTTTTTGAGATAAAGGGCCGAGGAAAACAGAACCTGCGGGCTTTATAATCTGGAGACGCTCCGTATCTTTAACTGACTGGTGTAATTCTTCATCATTTGAAAACCACGACCCACACGCTCCGAAAACTGAAAGGCCAGCGACCGATCGTCTGTGTGACCGCTTACGATGCGATCACGGCACGTTTAGCGAGCGAGGCCGGGATCGATGTGATCCTGGTGGGCGACTCAGTGGGCAACACGATGCTTGGCTACGAAAACACCGTGCCGGTCACGCTCGACCACATGTGCCACCACACCGCGGCTGTGACCCGAGCCAAACCAGCCGCCATGGTTGCGGCCGACGTGCCTTTCGCCGAGGCACACTATGATTTCGAACGCGTGCTGCGCGCCTGTCAGCGGTTGATGCAGGAATCCGGGGCCGAGGCCGTGAAGATCGAAGGCGGCGCTTTGCTCGCTCCGATGGTGGCGCGACTCGTCGAGGCCGGCGTAGCCGTGTGGGGTCACATCGGACTAAAACCGCAGCAGGTGCATGCGCTTGGGCGTTACAGAAAGTTCGGCACCACGCCGGAGGAAGCCGAAAGTTTGATGGCAGACGCGCTCGCGCTGGAAAAAGCAGGCGTGTTTGCGCTCCTGATCGAGATGGTCGATCACGGACTGGCACGCACGCTGAGCGAGACGGTGAAAGTGCCCGTGATCGGAATCGGTGCAGGCCCGCATTGCGATGGACAGATTCTTGTCTATACCGACATGCTGGGCCTTTCGGGTGGTTATGTACCGACCTTCGCGCACAAATTTGCCGATGCTGGCGAGCAATTCAAAAAAGGCTTCGCGGCCTACGCCGATGCTGTGCGGGAAAAGAAGTTTCCCGCAGCCTGAGCGGTTTCGTATAAATCCAATCACCATCGCCAAATGAATTTTGCTGTCATCGGAGCCGGGGCTTGGGGAACTGCTTTTGCCGTACATCTGAGCCGACTCGGGCACACTGTGACGCTGGTGCCGCGACGCTTCGAGCAGGCGCTGGCGCTCTCCTCGATCCACGAAAACACGGAATATTTGCCGGGGATCGCGCTGCCGCCGAGTTTGCAGATCGGCCACGAACTCGCGCCGGTTTTGATGGAAGCGGAAGTGGTGATGCTGGCCTGTCCGGCCCAGGCGTTGCGCGAAACATGCGGCCACATCCGGGCGAATCTTGGGCTCGCGACACAACTCAAGCTCGTGATCAGCCTGGCGAAGGGGCTGGAACTCGGCACGCATCTGCGGCCGACTGAGGTGATCTCCGCGGTGTTGCCGCAATATGTCGCCGCTGCACTTTCCGGACCGACGAACGCCGCCGAAGTGGGACGCGGAAAACCGTCGGCCATGACTTTGGCGGCAGTGCGGATCGACGAATTCGTCACCGCAGTGCAGGCGGCGCTGAGCGGTCCGACATTACGGGTTTACACGAGCGATGATGTGGCGGGCGTCGAGATCGGCAGCTGCCTGAAAAATATTTATGCCATAGCGGCTGGTTGTTGCGACGGCTTGCAGCTGGGTGACAACAGCAAGGCGGCGTTGCTCACGCGGGCGCTGGCCGAGATGGTGCGTGTCGGGCTCGCCCTGGGTGCGCGGGCGGAGACGTTCTATGGGCTGAGCGGTTTTGGCGACCTTGTGGCAACGTGTCACGGCGGCTGGAGCCGCAATCGCGAATTTGGCCAGCGGGTGGGCGAGGGCCGTTCGGTGGCCGAACTACTTGCCGGACGCAAAACCGTGGTTGAAGGCTATAAAACCACTGCTTCGTTTGCCGAGTTGTGTGCGGCGCGCGGCATCGACGCGCCGATTTTGCGCGAGACCCGCGCGATGCTGTTCGAAGGCAAACCGGCACCGCAAGTGCTAGCGAGTTTGATGGGCCGAGAACTTAAGCAGGAGAGTTGAGGCCGGAAGCCAGATTACAGAAGCCGGATGCCAGAGTTCAGATGCCGGAAGTCTGAGGACTGGACTTACTTTTTTCCGCGCAGGCGATCGAAGAGGCCTGGCTTTTTAGCTTTGATGCCTAGTTCGGGAATCTGGACGAGTGCGTCTTCGGGCAGCTGCTCGGAAATGTAGCTGCGCAGTTGGTCCATGTCATGGAATGGTACGTAAATCGGGTGCCGGTAATGCTGGCCACGGAGCCGGTTGGCAAAAATTCCGAAACCGAGTTCAGTCATGCGGTCCGCGATCTTGTTCAGTTTATCCATGCCGATTGGTTCTGGTACGGGATGGTTCTTAACCGCCGTTCTCACCTGGCTTTCCAGGTCCATCATTTCCTGAGTGAGGCGCGTACGTTCTCCTGGATCGATCGACTGCTTTCGGCGGGCAGCCAATTCTTGGTATTGCTCAATGATGACTTTGGTTTGGTCGGTATCGCTCACGGCCTTAATGATAGCAGGTTCGGGTGTTACTCAAGTGCCAAGCCTGAGTAGAAACTGGGGTGGGTCACTTAGTTGGTTCCTTACTTGAACCTTTGAAAATTGTGCATCCAGTTAGCGCTTCCCCGAACATAAGATAGTCTTAAATACCCCATGAGTAATAACACAAGTAACACAGAGATAGATCGTAAGCATAAATTAGTAATCTTTGCATCATCGCTCGGCACGGTATTCGAGTGGTACGATTTCTACATTTATGGGACGTTGGCGGCGTTTTTCGGGAAACTTTTTTTCCCGCCGGGAAACGAAACTGCGGGTTTTTTGGCGAGCTTGGCGTTGTTTGGGGTTGGGTTTTCGGTGAGGCCTTTTGGCGCGCTGGTTTTTGGCCGGATCGGCGATTTGGTGGGGCGAAAATACACGTTTTTAGTTACGATTCTCGTGATGGGTATTTCGACCGCGCTGGTTGGTTTGTTGCCCACTTTTGCCCAGATCGGCTGGTTGGCGCCGATCATTTTGGTGGTGCTGCGGATCGCGCAGGGCCTGGCGCTCGGGGGCGAGTACGGAGGTGCTGCGACCTATGTGGCTGAGCACGCTCCAAAGGGAAAACGTGGTGCATTCACAAGCTGGATACAGACGACGGCGACGCTCGGATTTTTTCTTTCACTTGCGGTGATTCTTGGTGTGCGCGGTGTGATGAGCCCGGAGAGTTTTGCGACCTGGGGTTGGCGGCTGCCGTTCCTGGTTTCCATCGTGTTGCTCGCGGTGTCGGTTTACATCCGTCTCAAGCTGCAGGAGTCTCCAGTATATGCTGAGATGAAGGCGCAGGGCAAAACGTCGAAGGCGCCTTTGACGGAGAGTTTCGCGCGCTGGCCCAATCTTCAACTTGTACTTCGCGCTTTGTTCGGTGCGACGGCGGGGCAGGGTGTCGTCTGGTACACCGGGCAGTTTTACGCCCTCTTTTTCTTAACCGCCACGCTCAAGGTCGACTACGTTAGTGCATATATATTGGTTGCGATCGGGCTGCTTATCGGCACGCCGTTCTTCGTGATCTTTGGCCGTCTTTCGGACCGGATTGGGCGGAAAAAGATCATGCTCACGGGCTGTCTGCTGGCGGCGCTTACCTACATGCCGATTTTCCGCGAGCTGACCCATGCCGCCAATCCGGCGCTGGCCCAGGCGATGCACAATTCGCCAGTCGTGCTGCACACCACCGAATATCGCAACAACATCGAACTCGCTTTTGCCGCCATGGTGGATGCCGCGGGTAAGATCGTCGGCGTTAAGCGAGAGCAGACAGAGGCGGACAAGGCGCGCAATTTTCTCAATGCTCGCGGGGTGCCGTTCACATTGGCGCCGGCCCGTCCCGATGTGCCGCTCATGCTCGATGTGGCGGATCGCTCAGTCACGGGTTTCGATACGAAAGCTTACGAGGCTGCGCTCGCTCCAGCGGGGTATCCAAAAACTGCGGACAAAGCAGCGATCAACCGTCCAGTTGTTGTCGTGCTGCTCGTGATTCTCATGCTTTACGTGGCGATGGTGTATGGGCCGATCGCGGCGTTTCTCGTCGAGCTTTTCCCCACGAATATCCGCTACACTTCCATGTCGCTGCCGTATCATATCGGTAACGGTTGGTTCGGCGGTTTTCTCCCGCTGATCGCCGCTTCGATCGTGGTGTTCACCGGCGATATTTATGCCGGCCTCTGGTATCCGATCGGCGTGGCCTTCGTTGGCTTCCTCGTGGGTCTTGTGGCCCTGCCGGAGACGAAGGACAACGAGCTCTGATGCCTCTTAAGCCGAGGGTAGGGCGCATTATCCTTAATGCGCCGGTCGTACTTGGTGCCAACCCGGCGGACTAAGGATAGTCCGCCCTACCTCGAATGCGAAACTGCATCGCGCTTACTCGATGATGTAGCCCTCTTCGCCGTGTTCGGCGACGTCGAGGCCCTGAGACTCTTCTTCCTCGCTGACGCGCAGACTGCCGAAGGCGAAGGTGACGATCTTGGCGATGACGAGGGTGGCACCCACCGACCAGACGAGCACGATGCCGCCAGCCTTGAGCTGTTCGAGCCAGAGTTTGTAATTGGCGATGGCGGCTAGGTTCGGATTCACTGAGGCGGTGGCAAAGACGCCGGCCAGGACTGTGCCGATTGTGCCGCCGACAGCGTGTACGCCAAAGGTGTCGAGCGAGTCGTCGTATTTGAATTTCGCTTTCAGGTAGTTACAGGCTAGATACGTGGCGGTGCCGGCGATCAAACCGATGAGCACAGCATTGCCGGCGGTGACGAAACCGCTCGCCGGCGTGATGGTGGCCAGACCCGCGACGGCACCGGAGCAGAAGCCGAGCACGCTGGGTTTTCCGCGGCGAAGGTATTCGAGCAATGGCCACATCACGCAACCTGCGGCCGCCGCAAGCGTGGTGGTGACGAAGGCGTTGACGGCGATTCCGTCTGCCGCGACCGCGCTGCCGGCGTTGAAGCCGTACCAGCCGACCCAGAGCATGCCCGTGCCTGTCATACAAAAAACCATGCTGTGCGGGGGCATCGGCTCGCGGCCGTGGCCCAGGCGTTTTCCGAGTACCACGCAAAGCGCGAGTGCGCTCCAGCCCGAGGTCATGTGAACAACGATGCCTCCAGCGAAGTCGATGGCCTTGATCGCGGCGTTCGGGTTGAACAGGCCGTTCATCCAGCCGTCGATGCCCCACATCATGTGTGCGACGGGAAAATAAACAACGAACATCCAGATAACGCTAAAAAGCAGGATTGCCTTGAACTTCATGCGCTCGGCGATGGCGCCGATGGTGAGAGCGGGTGTGATGATCGCGAACATCAGCTGGTAAATCATGAAGAGATTGTGCGGCACCCATTGTGCGTAATCGCGATTGGGTTCGATGCCGACATTGCGCAGGAAACTGAAGCTCCAGTCACCGAGGAAGCTGCCGCCACGAGAAAAACTCAGGCTGTATCCACAGGCCCACCACAGGATCGAGACGACGCCGGCGAGGCCGAGGCATTGCGCGAGCACGGAGAGCACGTTTTTGCGGCGCACGAGGCCACCATAGAAAAGCGCCAGACCGGGTAGCGTCATGAAGAGCACGAGCGCCGAGCTCGTCATCATCCACGCACTATGACCGGGGCCGCCGTTCGGGATTTTCGATTGGGCCTGGCCGTCGGTTGTGCGAACGGTGTTGTTAACGTAGGCTTCCAGATCGCCGAGCCGTTGCTCAGGCGTTGGCGCGGGCAGAGCGGAGGCCGGTGTTTCGGCGGCGGCCAGCCGGATGGGGAGCAGGAAACCTGCGAGGGCGATGATGAGTACGCTGAGGATGGGTTTCATAGGGCACAGATGGGAATTGGTTCGGTCCGGGCTTCTGCCAGCAGATTCGCTTGCGCTGATGGTTCGGGTTTTAGGCGAAGGGTGAAATCGAAGGACTGCGGGCAGGTGCGGCTGTCTCCAAAAACGAAAGGCCCGAGGCTAGCGCGGGGCGGACGGATGAATAGCTTTTATCCAATGAAATGTTTTCATTCGTTGTCGGCATGCGTTTTGGCCCATTTGAAGAGTCAAAATAAACATGGCTAGCTGGCGGATTTGACGCACAGACTGTCTTTAGTTCCCGTTAACCCGTGTCTTCCGTAATTCACCCTCGTACTCTGGAAAAACTCCGTCGGCTGCTCTGCGCGCTCCAGATTCATATTCGTGACGCTGTGATTGCTTCTCGCGGCGCGCATTCCCGGTCCTTCGCCAAGGTCGCGGCGGTGACGCAAGCCGACACCATTTACCAGATAGATAAGATCAGTGAGGCCGCGATTCTCGGCTGGTTTGCCAAAAACTGGCCTCGTTCACTTCCCGTTGAACTCGTGATGGAGGGCATCGAAGACGGCGATAATGTAACGTTCCCGCCTGGTACTCCGATTACGAAGACGGCGTGGAAATGCATTCTCGATCCGATCGATGGCACGCGTTGTATCATGTACGACAAGCGCAGTGCCTGGTCGCTCGCCGGCATCGCACCGCAACGAGGCGCAAAGACTAATCTCGCCGACATCGTCGTTGCTGCAATGACCGAGTTGCCCACGACGAAGCAGTCGCGCTCGGATCAATTTAGTGCTGTGCGTGGCGGAAAGCTGCATGCAGAAGCCAGCGAGCTTTCAGTTGGCAAAACGCATCGGTTGACGGTGCGCCCCTCGCAAGCGCGTGATTTTAAACACGGTTTTGCCTCTTTCTCGCGGTTTTTTGTCGATGGCAGAACGTTCACCACGCAAATCGAGGAAGCGGTCTGGCGTGAACTTCTCGCGGGCGAGACGGGTGGCTCGCCGTTGGTTTTCGACGACCAGTATATTTCCACGGGAGGCCAGATTCATGAATTGATGACGGGGCGCGACCGGTTGATCGCAGAAATCCGCCCGCTGGTGTTTCGGAAACTTGGGATCGAATCTTCGCTGGTCTGTCACCCGTATGATATTTGTATCGCCCTCTTGTTTGAGGCGGCGGGTGGTGTGATCGAGGCCCCGCTGGGTGGTCAGCTTAAAGCCCCGCTCGACACGACGAGCCCTGTTTCATGGATCGGTTACGCGAATCCGCATCTTGCCCGACTGGCCCGGCCGGTGATCCGGCGGGTGCTGCGAAAATTCCTGGCCTGAAGTCGGGTCGAAACGGCGGTCGACGATGGGGCTAAGTGGCCTTATACCAACAGCCCGGATCTTCTGCACTTTGAACAGAAGATAACAAAGGGAACGAAGGCCTGCAGGTACTTCCTTAATCTCTTTGTTACCTTCGTTTTCTTCTGTAAAATTCCGAGGAATTCAAACCACCCGCATTATCAATTTAAGTATAATAGCTTCGGGCGTTTGGTGTTACTCAGCTGGTTCGGCAAAGGCGGCGGTGGCGTAGATGAGTGCGGCGTTCCAGTTGATTGCGATCTCGTTCAAATCGTAACGCTCCATCTTGTCTTCCCAGCTGCGGCCATCGGGCCAGCCGCCACCAACGAGGTAACCGGGCCAGGCGGGTTCGCCACGGCGGTCGTGGAGATGAAGTGGTGGTTTGGCCCCGAGGCCAGTCACGTAGGAGCGCGCGTGGTAATTGCGGCCAAAGAGAAAATCCAATGCATGCACGGCGGTGGCGCGGTAGTCGGGGTTGGGCTTGATGCGGTCGGCGAGGTGTAGAAGCAGGGTTTGCCGGGCGACGTTGCCGTTGGCACCCCAGAACCAGGAAGGGCGCTCGTAGCCAAACGGGCGCGCGTATCCGCTTTTCTGCGACAGAGCGACGATGCTATCGGCTTGCTGGAGCAGGCTGGCGGTCAGACGTTCGACGATCTTGGGGTTGCGTTGATCGGCGCGGCTAGAAAGTAGGTGTGTGGCGAAGGCGAGGTCTTCCACGTTGCCCCAATCGGGTCCGTTCTGGGTGAATTTGCAGGAAAAAGCTTCGGCGTTTTTTTCGAAGGCTTGCAGGTATTCGGGTTCACCGGTGGTTTCCCAGAGTTCGGCGGCGGCCCAGAGGCGGTGCGCGGGATCCTTGGCTGTATACTGGCCGGTTTTGAAGGCCGATAGGTCGGGGTCGACTGGTTTGGGATGAGCGACGAGCACGGCCCAGCTTTTTTTCGCCGCTGCGAGGCAGCGGTCGGCGAACGCAGTATCGTAGGGCCGCCAGGCCCGTGCGGTTTCAGCCATCATGGCAACAAAATCGGCAGTCGCTGTGGTGCTCCATGGGGCGAAATAGCGTGGCGCGTCATCTTTTTCTGCTGGGCCCCAGTAGGAGAAATTGCGTGCGCTGAGTTTGTGATACACCCGCCCGTCGTCGGTCTGCATGGTGAAGAGCCATTCGATCTCCCAGCGTACTTCGTCGAGGATATCCGGCAGGCCGTTGCCGCTTTCGGGGATGCCGAGTTTGTCGGTGGCGATCTGTTTAGGGAACTGTTCCCAGGCTTTCAGCATCATGCCGATGCTCACACCGGCGTTGACGACGTATTTGTTGTAATCGCCGGCATCGTGCCAGCCGCCGGTCGACTTGCGCGCGGTGTGACCGCCGCCGACGTAGTCGAGCCAGCCGTCCTGGGTATGGCAGGGCGCCTGGCGGTAGGTGACGCCGTTCCAGGTGGCTTCCACGGCTGTGCCGCAGCGCCAGAGATACATGGCTCGCGTGGCGAGCTCATAAGGCTCGTTCCAGATGGTTTTACCGATAGTGAATGGTGCCGACGAGCCGACTCCTGCGACCTCAAGGCGATAGGTGCCCGAAGTGACGAACTTGGTGAAATCGATAATCTGTACTGTTTCGTTTGTTTCGCTGGCGGCGGTTTGGAACGGTTTGGCTGCTGTCCCGGTGAAGACGACGGCGCGATCGCTCACGCGTACGAGGTTGAACTCTTTGCACGGCGCACCGACCGTGGCCTGCTTTGGGCTTTCGGGTAAAAATCCGATCGTATTCAATCGGATGCGTGTGTCGTAGGCAGATTGGACAATGGCCGGGGGCGGAGGCGGTGGGATTTCGGCGAAGAACATGGGGGAAAGGATAAAAGCAGTAGGGTTGCTTGGGAAAGCAGAACCTAATTCAGGCTGTTTTGGTGTCGATGCCTTTGCGATAACCGCAGTTTATTCGCCGATTTGTAGGAGCCTGCTTGCAGGCGAAGAGGACGTGAATCGCCTGCAAGCAGGCTCCTGCATTTCAATCAAGCCGAAGACGTTCGGCTTGGCTCTGGGGGCCGCGACGAGCGGCAGGAGATCGGACCCAGCATTACGAATCAGACGAAGGGTAGTTGGGTTTCGCGCTGGTCCGGGGAGACCGGCGGTAGCCAGATGCTGATGCTGGTGCCTCGGCCGAGTTCAGAGCCGATCCAGAAGCGACCGCCAAATTGTTTGGTGACCAGAAATGCCTTGGTTAGGCCGAAGCCGCCGCCAAGGGTTCGTACGGTGCTGACGTTGCTGGCGCGTTTGCCGAAGTGTACGACTTGCTCGATTTCAGCAGGAGGAATTCCGCGTCCAGTGTCTTTGATTAAGAATTTGGTGCCATCGGCATCTTGATAGAGCGCGGCAGTGATTTCGCCTCCGGGCGGGGTGTACTTGCGGGCGTTGGCGATGAGGTCGCGCATGACATCGATAAAAATCGGCGGGATGTAAACCGAGCGGCCAGCGGTTTCGAATTTCAAATCGATATAATAATCGCTAGGGGTCTGCCGGGCGGCGTTGGTGAGGATGCGGAATCGGCCTTTGCTGTTCTTCTCAAAGGCGACGAACATCTGGTGCAGGCTGGCATGCAGGAATGTGACTTCGAAGCGTTCCCAACGACTGGGTGAGGCGGCGCGGGCGAGGATTTCTCGCGCTCGCAGTTTGAGGATGGCAAACACGCTCTCCATATTCGCCAAGGATTCGGCCAGCTGGATGGGGTCGGGTTTGGCGGTGGCGAGTTGATGGTGAATTTCCTCCATCACCTTACGTTCGAAATCGTCGATTTGGGCCGCGTGCCGGAGCGTGGCGTCATGGTCTTTCATTTGGCCAAGCATTTCTTCGCACAATTGCATGCCCTTCGCTAGCAGGTCGGTGTTGTTGGCGATGAGATCGCCCAAGACCATAATTTCGCAGCGCAGTACGTTCAGGACGTTGATCACACTGTGAAAATCGAGCAGCGATTGTTCGCCGGGGTTGAGCGGCGGGATTTCGGTGATCTCGACCTGGCCGGGCTTGAACGGTTCAGCCGACGGCGTTGGTGCAAAGGGGGGCATGTGTGCGGAAGAGCAGTATTCCCTACATACGGATCATTAGATGCTGTTCTTGAGGACTTCGCGCTGGGCGTCACTTCCGTTGTGGGCGCAGTTGCCTGGTAATCCTAAAAACAGCAGTTGTTTAACCGCTAATTATCGCTAATCGCCGCTAATTTCGGAGGTTAGCCACCGGTCTGGGCAGCAACGGAGTTCACCTGACAGGTGAAAAGGTGTTTTTATCTGTCTCAGACTTAGCGCCAATTAGCGAAAATTAGCGGTTTCAACTGCGGAATTAAGGGTAATTCAGCCTTCCCTTGGGCCAGCTCGCGGGAGCTGGTTGTGATATGTAAAACCAGTTCCTATCCGAAAAAAGGCGGTTGGCTCAGCCGGAGCGATGAACGAGTTCTTCCGGCCTCCTCGATCGGGCTTATTTAACGAACAAATCCTCCCCGGAGCAAGCCGAGCTCCGGGGAGGATTTAGCTGTCCCAATTACAATTTCGAGATCGAGCCGAGAGAGGCGGTTTTTCTGGAACTAAAGTTTGCGACCCAGATATTGGCCCCATCGAAGGCGACCGCACGAGCAGCTTCCCCTGTTAGAAAGGCCCCCCCGCTCATCAGTGCACCGTCACTGGTTCGCAGTTTTGCGACCGAGCCACTGTTATAATTTGCGACCCAGATATTGGTACCGTCAAAAGCGATACCTCCGGGGCCGGTACCACCGGAAGTAAATGTCCCTAGGTTTGCACCGTTGCTGGCTCGCAGTTTTGTGACGGTGCCATCGCTAGAGTTTGCGACCCAGATATTGGCCCCATCGAAGGCGATACCAGCCGGGTTGGCACCGGTGGCAAACACCCCCGTGACGATCCCACTGTTGGAGAGTTTTGCGACGGAGCCCTCTTGGTTTGTTACCCAGATGTGGGACTCGCTATCGCAAGCTATTGCCAAATGTTTGCTGCCCGCTACAGTATAGGTGCCCAGGATTGAGCCGTCAGGGAGTAGGTTTATAACATTGCTATCGGAGGCGGCCCAGATGGTTTCCCCGTCGAAAGCCAAAGCATTGATAGTAGCACCCAAGTCAAAGGAGCCCAAGACTGCACCGTCGCTGCCGCGCATTTTTATGACTTTGTTGCCGATGGCGGCCCAAGCATTCAGGCCGTCGTAAACGATCGATACGCACGCTGACCAAGAATAATCGAGAGTCCCCAAATATTGTCCCAGTACCAAGCCGTCGCAGGCACGCACTTTTACGATATGTTGTTGCCCGACTCCTCCCACCCAGAGGTTGGCTCCGTCGAACGCCATAGCAAAGGGATGGAAACCATCGGCAAAAGTCACTTCATTGCCTGCTTCATTGGCGCTATGCCAACGGAGCGTTGCCACTTGCAGCGGGTTGGGGCCTTGGCCGCCTGCGGGACCTTGTGCGCCTTGCGGTCCCGCTGGTCCGGTAGCGCCCGGTGCGCCAGATGAACCTTGTGCGCCAGCCTTACCCTGAGGTCCAATCGCACCATTGTCACCCTTTGGGCCTTGTGGTCCGGTTAGTCCTATTGGCCCTTGTGGGCCAGTTGTGCCACGTGGACCCTGAGGGCCGACAGGACCCTGGCTGCCGAGGGTCAGAGCGCAGGAAATCTTAGTGCCGGCCGTGGTCACCTTTAACACGTAGGTGCCCGCTGAAACGGTCGGCGCAGCTGTGGTGATGCTGGTGCTGTTCGATTGGATTACTTGCAGCGTGGTTGAGCCCAAAACGACGGTTGGTGTGCCGTAGAAATTCGTGCCGGTGATTATCAGTTGTTTGGACCCGCTATTGACCACCGCTTGTGTGATCGCCGGCGGCGCTGCATGAACGGCAGTATTACCTGCAAAAGCGGCTGTGACCGCGAATAATGCGCTTAGTGTGAAGCGTCGGAGGCGTGAGTACATGGTATGTTGAGTGGAGTTGGTTTTTCTGGTGAGAACCAACGCCGCTTAACTGACTGTTTGTTTCTTCATTAGTTCAATGCATTTGGTTATAGACCAAGGGAGGCCTTCTCCTTCAACGTTTTAAGGAAATTGTTTTCCCTGGCACCCACGTGCCGCTGATGAGGGTCGCGCGGGGGTGGGGCGGCGGGCCGATTTCGTTGTTGTGGAGCATGCCCACGAGCATGTCGACGGCGGCTTCACCCGTGAGGTCGTTGTGCTGGGCCATGCCGGCCCAGTCTTCGCTGCCGCGGCGGCGTTCGAGTTGGATGATGCCGATGTCGCGTGGGATTTGCAGACCGAGCGTTTCGACCCAGTTACGCACGAAATTGTAGAGTGTGAAGAGGACGTCCGGTTTGTATTCACGGAGCCATGACGTGAAGGCGGCCTGGTCGTTGCGCGATGCCTCGACAGCGTAGAATCCGGGCAGGCGCTGGCTGGCAGGAATGCTTTGCTGGCCGATCCACATGCCAGAGCTAAAACGTCCGTCGACCAGCTGGTCGATGAGTTCGTCGACGACGAGTGCAGGGCGGCGGTAGCCGAGGGCGAGGGCTTGCTCGACGGCCTCCAGTACGAGCGCGTGGTGGTCGACGCAGCAAAACGGCAGCGTCGGGTGATGCGTGCGCACGCCGGTGACGACGCAGGCCTGTTGTTCCCAGAGCGAGGCGAAGCGTTCGGGCAGGCGGTTTTCTTTCATCAGGCCGACCACGAGCACGCCACGGATACCGCGCGCGCGGAGAACGCGGGCGAGGCGTTCGCCGTTGAGTTTTGGGTCGTGGAGCCAGAAATCGTCGAGCTTGTAACCGTGAAAAGCGGCGCGGCGGCGGCAGCCTTCGACATAGGCGGGCACGGTGGGGTGATCCCTGAAGGCATCGCGATCTTGGTTGGCGTTGAGAAGTCCAAGTGTGCGGCGATAGCTGGCAGGGTGGTCTTTGCGAAGCTCGGTCATGAGCTGGGCAACGACGGGGTTCTTCGTGTAGCCGAGGGTTTTAGCGATGCGCTCGATGCGGCGACGGGTTTCGAGCGGGATCTGTGGATCGTGGCGCAGCGCGAGCGAAACGGTGTTTTTTGAAACACCGGCGCGTTGGGCAATCGTGCCCATGGTGACGCGTGATTCGGCCATGACGATTATCTGTTTTTGGGTTTTGCGATACGCGAGACGGAAGAGCGTCCCTTTTTAGCATGACTGTCAAGTAACTGGGGCGTTTACCAGCCCGGTTGCATCCCTACGATGGCCGACGTGTATACCCTAGGCCTCGATTACGGCACGAATTCCGTGCGTTGTCTGGTTGTTCGCTGCGTCGATGGCGCAGAGATCAGCAGCGCTGTTGTAGACTATCCGAGCGGCAAGCAGGGCATCCTGCTCGACGCCAAGGATCATAACCTCGCTCGTCAGCACCCGGGCGATTATCTCTTCGGTCTTGAGAAGAGCGTGAAGCTGGCGCTGGTCGCCGCGAAGAAGTCGAAAGGCTTCGATGCGAAAAAAGTGATCGGTATCGGCGTTGACACTACAGGCTCAAGCCCGATCCCGGTCGATGCGAAAAACGTGCCGCTCGCGCTCCAGAAAAAATACGCCAAGAATCTTGCCGCACAATGTTGGTTGTGGAAGGACCACACGAGCTGGCGCGAGGCCGCGAAAATCACCGAGCTGGCCGCGCAACATCGCCGGCAGTTTATCGCCAAGTGCGGCAACACGTACTCTTCCGAGTGGTTTTGGTCGAAGCTTTGGCGCTGTCTGGCGGTTTCGCCTCAGGTCTTCGATGCTGCGTATTCGTGGGTTGAACTTTCCGACTGGGTGCCGTCCGTGCTCGCGGGCGTGACGGATCCGAAGCTCGTCAAGCGCGGTGTCTGCGCCGCCGGTCACAAGGCTCTTTACGCCGAGGACTGGGGTGGTTTGCCCGACAAGGAATTTCTCACGTTGCTCGATCCGAAGCTGGCCGCGCTCCGTGATCGGCTGTTCGAAAAAGCCTATGACGCGACCGAACCCGCTGGCGCGCTCACGGCCGATTGGGCGAAGAAACTCGGTTTGCCTGCAGGCATCCCGATCGCGATTGGCGAATTCGATGTTCATTACGGCGCGATTGGTTGCGGCGTGAAAGAAGGCACGCTCGTTAAGATCATCGGCACCTCGACCTGCGATTGCGGCGTCGTTTCGGCCGACAAAGTCGTGCCCGACATCAAGGGCATCTGCGGTATCGTTAAAGGCGCGATCCTTCCAGGATTCTACGGCATCGAGGCCGGCCAATCCGCAGTCGGCGATATTTTCAAATGGTGGGTCGAGGGCGTTTGCGAAGGCGACGGCGCGTTGCACAAAAAGCTCGCTGCCGAAGTCGTCAAACAAAAGCCCGGCCAGTCCGGCTTGCTCGCACTCGATTGGAATAACGGCAACCGAACCATTCTCGTTGATCCCATGCTTTCCGGCCTGCTGCTCGGCCAGACATTGCATACGACCAAGGGCGAAATTTACCGCGCGCTCATCGAGGCCACGGCTTTTGGCGCGCGTGCGATCATCGAACGCATCAAGGAATACGGCGTGCCGATTGACCGCATCGTTTGCGCCGGCGGCATTGCGCGAAAAGATGCGATGCTCATGCAGATCTACGCTGACGTGACCGGTTGCACCATGCTCGTGACGACCTCTAACCAGGCCTGTGCACTAGGCTCGGCGGTTTCCGCGGCTGTGCTTGCGGGAGCGCACAAGGATTTCCCGACCGCGCAGGCCAAGATGACTTCGCTCGAGAAAAAGCAGTACAAGCCCGATCCGGCCCGCCAGAAAGCTTACAACGAACTCTATCGATTGTATCGGCAGGTTCACGATGCGTTTGGCGGCCTCACTAAAACCGCCGATCTCTCGCGCGTGATGAAGGACTTGCTCGCGCTCAAAGAAACGCAGGCCAAGTAACCGCCTCTGGATCTTTCTTCTTTATCTTTCCTCTTTCTCTTTATCCCTGCCTTCAGGTTCGAAGAAGAGAAAGAGGAAAGATAAAGAGAACGAGAAAGACTTTTCAGAACTCGATTTCGCCTAATCCATTTAACCCCACCAATCCTTTCCTAAAATGAAAAATCTCCCCACGTCTGAAATCTGGTTCGTCTGTGGCTCGCAGCATCTCTACGGCCCAGGCCCGCTTGCCCAGGTCGCTGACAACGCGAAGCAAGTCGCCGAAGCGCTCAGTGGCTCCAAGCGCATTCCTTACAAGATCATCTTCAAGGCGCTGCTCACCACACCAGACGAAATCACCAAGACCTGCATCGAGGCCAATTCCTCGCCGACCTGCGCCGGCCTCATCCTCTGGATGCACACCTTCTCGCCATCCAAAATGTGGATACGCGGGCTGGATATTCTCAAGAAGCCATTTCTCCACCTGCACACGCAGTTTAATCGCGATCTACCCTGGGGCACGATCGACATGGACTTCATGAATCTCAATCAGGCCGCTCATGGCGACCGTGAGGCAGGATTCATCCACACGCGCATGCGTCTCGGCCGCAAAGTCGTCGTTGGCCACTGGTCCGACAGCGAAGTCCAGGATCGCATCGGCGCTTGGATGAGTGCGGCTCGCGCCTGGCAGGACTGGCAGGGCGGAAAGTTCTGTCGTTTCGGCGATAACATGCGTCAGGTGGCTGTCACCGAGGGCGACAAGGTTGCTGCTGAGATGAAATTCGGTTTCTCCACCAACGGTTACGGTGTCGGCGATCTCGTCGCCAAGATGAAGACCGTTTCGGACAAAGCCATCGACACACTCGTTGCCGATTATGCCGATCAATACGCCATCGTTAAAGAGCTCCGCAAGGGCGGCTCGCGTCACGATGCGCTGCGTTACTCGGCGCGCATCGAGCTCGGCCTGCGTGCTTTCCTTGAAGAAGGCGATTTCAAGGGCTTCACCACCACCTTCGAAGACTTGCACGGTCTTGAGCAGCTGCCGGGCATGGCTCCGCAACGGTTGATGGCGGATGGTTATGGTTTTGCAGGCGAAGGCGATTGGAAGACCGCCGCGCTCCTCCGTGCGATGAAAGTCATGGCTGACGGCGTGGGCACTTCCTTCATGGAGGATTACACTTATCATCTGTCGCCGAAGGGCCATCAGGTGCTCGGCGCGCACATGCTCGAAATCTGCCCGAGTATCGCGGCAGCAAAACCCGCCGTGGAAATCCACGCACTCGGCATCGGCGGCAAAGCCGATCCGATTCGCCTCGTTTTCGACGCAACCACCGGACCCGCGCTCAACGCTTCGCTCGTGGACATGGGCAATCGTTTCCGCCTGATCGTCAACGAAGTCACTGCGGTCAAAGCCCCGAAGATGCCTAAGCTCCCCGTGGCCCGTGCCGTCTGGGAATGTAAGCCCGATTTCAAGACTGCCTGTGCGGCGTGGATCTACGCCGGCGGCGCGCACCACACGGGTTATAGTACGGTTGTCACGAGCGAGATGCTCGAAGACTTCGCGACGATTGCCGGTATTGAAATGGTTCGGATTGGTGAAGACACCAAGATCAGCGATTTCAAGCAGACGCTGCGCAATAATGAGATCTACTACCATCTCGCCCAAGGCATCCGTGTCTGAGGAAGATTGATTTTAATATGGAATCTGGAACTCAGGAACGACTGGAAAAGAAACTGCGCTTTTCTGGGCACGTTCCAGAGTTCTTGAGTTCCAGATTCAAATTTCCGCTGGCTCGTTCCTGATTCCCTGAGTTCCCCATAAAAACTTCCGTCGCCCCATGCTCGAAGAACTGAAACGCGAAGCCTACGAAGCCAACATCGCGCTGCCGAAACACGGTTTGATCAACCTCACGTTTGGCAACGCCAGTGCGATCGACCGCGCCAAGGGCATTTTTGCGATCAAGCCGAGCGGCGTCGATTACACCGCGCTCACGCCCGCCGACATGGTGTTGGTCGATCTCGAAGGCAAAAAGGTCGAAGGCAAACTCAACCCTTCGTCCGACACGCCGACGCATCGCCGCCTGTTCCTCGCGTTCGAGAAAATCGGCGGCGTCGTCCACACGCACTCGTCGCACGCGACTGCATTTGCCCAGGCCGGACGCTCGATCCCGATCTTCGGCACCACACACGCGGATTATTTCTATGGCGACATCCCGGTGACGCGCAAGATGACTGCGCAGGAAATCGGCAGCGCGTACGAGTGGGAAACCGGCAACGTGATTCTTGAGCGTTTCAACGGTCTCGATCCGCTCGATTTTCCCGCAGTGTTGGTGAATCGCCACGCGCCGTTCACCTGGCGGCCGACTGTGGCTGGCGCGGTCGAGGTTGCTGTTGCCGTCGAGTGCATCGCGCACATGGCGCTCATGTCGCTCCAACTCGAACCGAAGCTTCCGACCATCGAGCCGGAGTTGCTCAATAAGCATTTCAAACGCAAGCATGGGCCCGGCGCTTATTATGGCCAGGCGGGCGCGGCGCATTGAAAATTTTTCCTGTCGTTAAACCCAAATCCGTTGTAACCATGACCACCCCGCTAAAACTCGCCGCTGCCTTCTCGCTGGCGGCCGTCCTCGCTAACTTTATGCCATCGTTATCCGCTGCTCCCAGTGTCACCCAGAAACCGTTCGGCACCGTCGACGGTCAGGAAGTGCAACTCTTCACGCTTCGCAACGCCAAGGGCGCCGAAGCCACGATCACCAACTACGGTGGCATCGTCGTTACGCTCCTCATGCCGGATCGCGCCGGTAAGATGATCGACGTCGTGCAAGGCTACGACAACGTCGACGGCTACGTGAAGGTCACGCCGTACTTCGGTGCGCTCATCGGCCGCTACGGCAACCGCATCGCCAAAGGCGAGTTCACCCTCGATGGCAAAACCTACAAGCTCGCGGGTAACGACCACGGCAACGCCCTCCACGGCGGCGTCAAGGGCTTCGACAAGGTCATCTGGAAAGCCAAGCCCGTAGAAAGCAAAAACGGCGCCGCGCTCGAACTCAACTACCTCTCGAAGGACGGCGATGAAGGATATCCCGGCAACCTCGATGTCGTCGCGACGTACACGTTGACCAATGACAACGAGCTCCGCCTCGATTTCAAAGCGAAGACCGACAAGGCCACCGTGGTCAACCTGACCCACCATTCCTATTTCAACCTCAGCGGCGAAGGCACGATTCTCGATCACCTTCTCACGATCAATTCGGACAAGACCACTCCGGTCGACAGCGGCCTGATCCCCACTGGCGAAATTAAATCAGTCGAAGGCACGCCGTTCGATTTCCGCAAGCCCACTGCCATCGGTGCCCGTATCGACGATCCCGATACCTGTCTGCAATATGGCCCCGGCTACGATCACAACTGGGTCGTCAACCAGAAGAAAGTCGGCGAACTCGGTTTTCAGGCCCGCGTTGAATCGTCCAAGACCGGCATTGTGCTGGAAGTTCTCTCGACCGAACCCGCCGTGCAGTTCTACGCCGGCAATTTCCTCGACGGCACCATTCACGGCAAATACGGCCAAGTTTATCAGAAGCGTTCCGGCTTCTGCCTCGAACCACAGCATTACCCGGACTCGCCGAACCACCCGCACTTCCCAAGCACGGTCTTGAAGCCGGGCCAGAACTACACCAACACCATCATTTACAAATTCTCGGCGAAATAAACCGACGCCGTCAGATTCCCCTCATCGTATCGCATACCGGTTAACTCCATCCCCATGATATTAGCATCACAACCATTGCTAGCGGCGGCCACGACCGCTGGCCCAACTCTAGGCGGCCTCGACTGGCTCGCTATCTGTGGCTATTTCGCCGTCCTATTCTGCGTAGGCTGGTGGGTAGTCAGTAAAAGCAAAAAAACGGCGGACGATTACTTCCTGGCCGGCCGAAATCTCGGCTGGTGGGTGATCGGCGCTTCGATTTTTGCATCGAACATCGGCTCTGAACACATCGTCGGTCTCGCCGGTTCCGGTGCCAAAGACGGCGTGGCCATGGCTCACTACGAATTGCACGCCTGGTGCTTGCTCGTGCTGGCCTGGGTCTTCGTGCCGTTCTACATGCGCTCCCGGGTGTTCACGATGCCGGAGTTCCTTGAACGCCGCTTCTGTGGAAAGTCCCGCCAGGTTCTGACCTGGGTGTCGCTCGTCACCTTCGTCGTTTCGAAGATCGCGGTCGGCATTTTTGCCGGTGGCATTGTGTTCGCCACACTGCTCCCCGAGATCAGTATCAAGTTGGGTGGAATCGTCATCGACAGCTTCTGGATTGGCTCGGTTTCCGTCGTATTGTTGACCGGTCTCTATACCACGCTCGGCGGCATGCGCGCCGTGGCTTACAACGACGCCGTTCAGGTAGTCGTTCTTATCGGTGGTTCGGCTTTGTTGACTTTCTACGGTTTGCACAAGCTCGGCGGTTGGGACGAACTTCGCGCCGTCTGCGGCTCCGACATGTTTAATCTCTGGAAGCCGATCGTCCCCGCTGGTCAGATCGCTACGTGGGCACCGGTCAAAGAGGTCAACGAAGCCGGTGCGATTGTGAAGCAAGCTTGGTATTTCAACACCAACTTCCCCTGGCTTGGCATGGCGATCTGCGCGCCGGTCATCGGCCTCTGGTACTGGTGTACCGATCAGTACATCGTGCAGCGCGCGCTCGGCGCTCCGAATGAAACGATCGCCCGTCAGGGTTCGATCTTCGCGGCGTTCCTGAAGCTCTTCCCGGTTTATCTCTTCATCATTCCTGGTTTGATTTTCTTCGCGCTGACCAAGTCCGGTAAGCTCCCGGAAATGCCTGAAGGCTCGGATCCGCAAGGTGCGTTTCCGCTCTTGGTGAAATACCTGTTGCCCGCCGGTCTGCGCGGCATCGTGGTCGCCGGTCTTTTGTCGGCATTGATGGGTTCGCTCGCCGGTGTGTTCAACGCCTGCTCGACGCTCTTCACGGTGGACATTTACCAGAAGTACAATCCGAACGCCTCCCAGGAAAAACTGGTCAGCGTCGGTCGCACCGCGACAGTTGTCATGGTGGTCATCGCTCTTGCCTGGATCCCAGTCGTCAAAGGTGCTGAAGGTCTCTACGGTTACCTGCAATCGGTTCAGGGTTACCTCGCGCCACCCGTATTCGTGGTCTTCTTCTTCGGCGTTTTCTGGAAACGCCTGAATGCCCAAGGTTGTCTCTGGGCGATGATTGTTGGTTTCGTGGTCGGCCTTTTCCGTATGCTTGTGGACACGCCTGTCACGCTTTCGCATGGCAAGTTCCACTATGCTGAAGGCTCGTTCCTCTGGATTGTGAGCAACATCAACTTCCAGTACTTCAGCATCCTGATCACGATCATCTCGGCCATCGTCATGGTGGCGGTCAGCTATGCCTCGAAGCCGCCGGATGATGCCCATATCAGCGGTCTCACCTTCGCTACTGCGAGCGAGGCTGACAAAGCCAAGACCGCCGCAAGTTGGACGGCTAAGGACGTGATCTTCTCCTGCGTCGTCATGGCGTTCATCGTTGGTGCCTACCTGTATTTCACAGGCTGATACTGACTTTTGTTAGCAGGTTCTTTTATCCCGCCCACGGTAACGTCGGCGGGATTTTTTTGGCCAGACCGCAGCGAGCCACCGCCAACGCATGAGTCGATTTATCAAAAGTGAAGATATAGCCGCATCTCAGCAGAATATTTCACGCAAAGGCGCGAAGGCGCAAAGAAGGAACGCGGACAGAGAATTCTCTATTCCGGATCACGGACCCAATTTATGAGAAGCCTAACGGCATTGCCTGCCGCCACCGCAATCCTCCTCACTTTGCGGCTTAGCGCCTTTGCGTGAGCCTTTGTCTTGTAGAATTTACCTACCGAACGGCTACAGCATTA
Organism: Verrucomicrobiota bacterium; assembly: GCA_016721945.1. Taxonomy (GTDB): domain Bacteria; phylum Verrucomicrobiota; class Verrucomicrobiia; order Opitutales; family Opitutaceae; genus JADKHC01. The sequence continues at coordinate 93,128 of JADKHC010000012.1, forward strand.
CCGAAATTGCCTTAGCTCGGGGACTGCTGCTCGATCGAGACGACTTTGCCGTCCTGAAAGACGACGCGCATGTATTCTTCCCTGCGCTCACTATACATGTCTACGTGAACTGGTTCGTAATAAACACGCCAGGAGCGTGAGCGGTGATCGAAAAAGCCGTGACGCCGATAGCCTGCTAAGTGCGTGCCTTCATATTCGGTGCGGTACGAGTTGTAGATCCAGGTAAGGCTATGGCCCTTGGTTGTCGTGGTTTCCTTGATGCCATCCGGCCGTCCGAAAGCGATGTAGACCATGTCCTGCGTGTCGCCGACTTTGACAGAACTGCGTTTGATCCGCTCCTGGGTTTGTGAATCGAGAGAGTTGAAGAGCGCAGATTTTTCCTCGATGCGACTATTGACGGTGCTGCAGCCGGTCAGCACCGCGAGGAGGCAAAGGAGCGGAAGCAGGAGGAGTTTCATACAAAGATTAGACGTTATAAAGTTAGCGGAGTTCCAAGGGTAAGCATGAGGAGGTTACCTGAGCGAGATGTAGCAAACAGCGCTGGACTAGGAATGGCAGACCTTCCGGCGGGAGGCCAAGCCGGAACATGCTGCAAGAAACCGCTGGTGAACGGGTTTGGGCTCGAAAGTGAACCACCCCGGCAAGCTACAAGCATTGAAGGAGTGGGCTTCATGCCGCGTTGCGCGCCTTACGATGGAGGGCCGACGCCCTCGTCGGCCATGCGCGGTGAGTGCACCGCGCCTCCAATCAAGCTTCAATGCCTCTCACGTCGATGAACCCTTCTCCGAAAAATCTGTGTTAATCGGTGTTCATCTGTGGCCACCACCTTCATCGTTCCGGATAAGCATACAATGGGTCCGCAGATTGCGCAGAGAGTCGCAGATTCTAAAGCTAACCACGGACGCCGCAAATATACGCTGATGCCCGCCACCGTTTTCTCAGTTCCCTCCTGTTCAAAATAACTGCCGATCCATCTCACAGGAGGAAGCGGAGGTAACGGAGCTCCGACTCAGGGCACGTCACTTCATCTGTGTTTTCACGTCGTGAGAATTGCTCGGTCAGAGCTTCACTTTGCGCAGGCGCAGGGCGTTGGAAACGACACTGATCGAACTCAGGCTCATCGCGACACCGGCGACCATTGGGTTGAGCGTCCATCCAAAAACTGGATACAGCGCGCCAGCTGCAATCGGAATGCCCAGCGAGTTGTAGACGAAAGCGAGGAAGAGATTTTGTTTGATGTTCGCGAGCGTGGCGCGACTCAGATGCACCGCTTTCACGATTCCACGCAGATCGCCTTTCACAAGTACGAGGCCGGCACTGGCGATGGCGGCATCGGTGCCGGTGCCCATGGCGATGCTGACTTCGGCGGCGGCTAGAGCGGGAGCGTCATTGATGCCGTCGCCTGCGAAAACGACGCGGCGGCCTTTGTCGCGTTGCTCGCGCACGAGCTCTTGTTTCAGTGCCGGAGTTACGCCAGCGTGGTAACCATCGAGCCGAAGTTCGGCGGCGATCTGGGCGGCGATCGCCTTGCTGTCACCGGTCACCATGATGATCTTGAAACCGAGACGATGCAGTTCGGCGATGGCAGCGGCTGTGGTGGGTTTGAGTGGATCGGCAAGTGAGATCGTGCCTGCGTAGCGACCGTCGATCTGCACGCCCACGAGCGTGGAGCTTTCAAAAGGAACGTTGGTGTTGGGCGCGCGGCCGACCTCGATGCGCTGGCCGTTGATCACAGCGCTGACGCCCAGACCAGGCTGGGCCATGAAATTGCTGGCGGGCGCGAGTGTGAGCTGGCGCGAAACAGCTTCGGCTACGATGGCGCGCGCGAGTGGGTGCTCGCTGGCGTTTTCAGCCGAGGCAGCGAGTGCGAGCAATGCGTCGGGCGTGAGTCCATCGGCGGCGGGCTGGATGGCGACCACACTTGGTTTGCCTCCGGTGAGCGTGCCGGTTTTGTCGATAAGGAGTGTATTGGCGTGGGCGAGACGTTCCAGGGCTCCGGCGTCACGCACGAGTACACCGGCTTGAGCGCCGCGTCCGATGCCGGTGACGAGCGAAACCGGCGTGGCGAGACCGAGCGCGCAAGGGCAGGCAATGATCAGCACGGCGACAGCGTTGACGAGTGCGTGGATGAGCGCGGGCTCGGGTCCGAGCCAGAACCATAGTCCAAAGGTAAGTGCGGCGATGGACCCGACGATCGGGACGAACCAATTCGAGACGCGGTCGGCGAGCCGTTGCACCGGCGCTTCGCTCTCCTGGGCTTCTTCGACGAGCCGGATGATCTGAGCGAGCAGCGTGTCGCGCCCAACTCGCTCCGCACGCAGGAGGAGCGTGCCGTTGGCGTTGAGTGTGCCGCCGCTCAGAGTGTCGCCAGCGATTTTGGCGATGGGCATTGATTCGCCCGTGAGCATGGATTCATCGACGTTGCTGGCGCCCTCGGTTACGCGGCCATCGACCGGTATATTTTCACCGGGTCGTACGCGCAGCAGGTCGCCGACGTGGACTTGGTCGAGCGGCACGTCTTCTTCGCGACCGTCGACGACGCGGTGAGCGGTAGGCGGAGCGAGATCCATGAGTGCGCGGATCGCGGCGTCGGTGCGGGCGTGAGCCCGTTGTTCGAGAATCTGGCCGAGCAGGACGATCGTGGTGATGACGGCGGCGGCCTCGAAATAGAGCGGGAGCCCGTGAGCGCCATGTGTTGTGGCGGTGGCAAGTGTTTCAGGAAAGAGGAGCGCTGCGGTGCTGTAGAAATACGCCGCACCGGTGCCGGTGACGGTGAGCGTGAACATGTTGGTGTCACGTTCGCGGATAGATTTCCACCAGCGTCCGATGAAGAACCAGCCGCACCAAAAAAACACCGGCGTGGTCAGCGCGCATTGCAGCCAGCCGGAGACACGGGCGCTCGGCAGGTGGTCGCGGATGCCCGGGACCATTTCGCCCATGGCGAGCACCATCACCGGCAAGCTGAGCGCGAGCGCGAGCCAGAGCCGTGGACGAAGCACCCGCTCATGCGGCAGGCCCATGTAAACCGGTTCAGTGGAGGCGGAAGGCTGCGTCATGATGACCAGAGTATGCAGACGGGTTCGACGTCATGCAACCAGCGGTGTATCAGGTTTGCAGGCGGCGAAGTTGACCCTTCATCGGAAATACCGAACGGGGTGGCGCTCGTTCGGCTCCATTCCGTTTGCCACGTATCCGTGTTTCATTTCTGCTCCGCACAACCAATTACGCGCGAGCCCATGCCCATTCCCCAGTCGATCCTCGACCGCATCGATCTCTTTGACCGCAACGAAGACGACTACACGTCGCCCGATTACAAGGAAGCGCGCCTTCGCCAATCAACAGCTTCAAGTTTGGTCTAAAAACAATGTCTCCTCCCGCTTCTGCAGTCCTGACTCTTTCCCGTGATGAAATGCGGGCGCGGGCGCTTGCCTTCACGAAACGTTTTCAAGGCCACCAGCGCGAGGAATCTGAGGCCAAGACGTTCCTTGATCAGTTTTTTGAAATCTTCGGCCGGGATCGCCACGCTGTAGATGCCATTCACGAATATCGGGTGGAACGTCCCGAACGTGGCGAAGGCCGGATCGATCTGCTCTGGCCCGGCAAGTTACTGGTAGAAATGAAATCCACAGGCCGCGACCTTTCGATGGAGAAAGGCGGCGCGGCGTACCAAGCTTTTGAATACCTGCCGCACCTCGATGCCGAGTTGCAACCCCGCTGGGTGCTCGTCTCGGACTTTGCTCACTTTGTACTCTACGACCGCGGCGAAGAAGTCCACGAATACCTAAAGGGATTCGAACCAGCTCGCACCGGCAAGCGCGCTCCAATCGCGGCCGTCTTTTCCCTCGAAGAACTTCCTCAGAAACTCCGCCACTTTGCCTTCATTCGCGATGAAGAGCAGGCACTCTTCCAGGTTCAACCCGAGATTAATCAAAAGGCTGTCGCCTTACTCGGTAAGCTTCACGATGCGCTCAAGCACGACGGTTACACCGGCCATCAGCTCGAACGCCTACTGGTCCGGATACTCTTCTGTCTTTTTGCCGAAGACACCGACATCTTCGCATGGAATACATTCACTCGCTTTGTCGAACGATCCAACAAGGACGGCCGGAACCTTGGCGAACGTCTCGGTAAACTTTTTCAGATTCTCGATACGCCAGAAGTTTCGCGTTCTCCACACCTCACGAGCGACTATGCGCCTTTCCGGTACGTCAACGGCGGACTCTTCGCTGAGCGCCTTGATCTCGCCGACACCACTGCCGACCATCGTTCCGCGCTCCTCGCCTGTTGCCGCTTCGACTGGTCTCGCATCTCGCCCAGTATTTTCGGCTCACTGTTTCAGGGCGTCATGGAGCCGGTCGAGCGCCGTGCCAAAGGAGCGCATTATACGTCCGAGGAAAATATCCGGCGTGTCATCGATCCGCTTTTTATCGACGATCTGCACGCTGAGTTTTCACGTTTACGGTCCAGCCAGCCTTTACGAGGTGCCGAGTCTCCCGCGCCAATTTCCCGACGAGGCAAAATGGCACGGTCACCACTCGAAGACTTTCACGATCGCCTGGCTGCGCTTCGTTTCCTCGATCCAGCCTGCGGCTGCGGTAACTTCCTCGTCGTTGCCTATCGAGAGCTTCGTGCACTCGAGCTCGATGTGCTAAAAGCAATCTATGGTGACCAGCTCACGCTCGGTCTGGAAATCGGCGACCTTGCCCGGATCAATGTGGACCAATTTTACGGGATCGAGCTCGAGGAATTTCCTGCACTCATTGCAGAGACTGCACTTTGGCTAACCGATCACCAGGTTAACCTCTCCTTCTCAAAAGCATTCGGCAAACTCTATACCCGAATTCCGCTCAAGAAGAGCCCAACCATTGTCCACGGCAATGCGCTCCGCCTCGATTGGAAAGCAATCTTGCCGCCGGAAAAATGCAGCTACGTCCTCGGCAATCCGCCGTTCATCGGAAAGCATTACCAAAGTCCTGATCAAAAATCCGACATGGCAGTTGTCTTCGGTGACTTCGCCAACACAGGCGACATCGATTACGTTGTCTCTTGGTTCGTCAAAGCCGCTGTATATACGAAGAACACCTCCATCCGTTGCGCCTTCGTTGCCACCAACAGCATTACTCAAGGCGAACAGGTCCCCATCGCTTGGGGTCTCTTACTGCAAAAGCACAGAATCAAGATTCATTTCGCTCACCGCACATTCGTATGGGCCAATGAAGCGAGCGGCAAAGCCCATGTTCACGTTGTGATTATCGGTTTCGGCCACACAGATGTTTCCGTGAAACGGCTCTTCGATTACGAGGACGATGGTCGTCAAAACGAGAGTAAAGGGACTTTGCCCATCGGACCCTATCTGACTCCTGGCTCAGAAACGTTCGTCACCAAACGGCGGATACCGCTGAGCGATGTCCCGGATATGCGCTGCGGCAACAAACCAAGCGATGGCGGCCATTTCATTTTCACCGATGTCGAGCGTGCCGAGTTCCTCAACCTTGAACCAGGCGCAAAAAAACTTTTCCGCCGTTTCACTGGCTCCGAGGAATTCATCAATGGCGGGATGCGGTGGTGTTTGTGGTTGAAAGATGTGGCCCCGCATGAATTACGCGCCCTGCCGGAAGTGATGAAGCGGGTCGAGGCCGTGCGTGATTTCCGAAAAGCCAGCAGCGCCAAACCCACGCGCGAAGCGGCGCAGCGACCTACTGAGTTTTTCTATATTTCACAGCCCGATGCCGAGTTCATTGCCATCCCGGAGGTCTCCTCTGAACGGCGGGTATACATTCCAATTGGTTACCTGCGTCCTGAAACCATCCCCAGCAACAAAATTTACATCGTAGCCGCTCCGAGTCTGTTCGTCTTTGGCGGTCTCTCCTCGGCCATGCACATGGCCTGGGTGAGGCAAGTGGGTGGACGACTTGAGAGCCGCTTCCAGTATTCTGGCAGCATGGTCTACAACACTTTCCCCTGGCCCGAGCCAGACGCGAAGCAACGCGTGGCCGTAGAAAAAGCCGCGCAAGCCGTGCTCGACGCACGTACTCCACGTCTGGAGGAAGGCTCCAGCCTCGCCGACCTCTACGACCCGCTCACGATGCCAGCCGAACTAGTAAAGGCCCACAAAGCGCTCGATCACGCGGTCGACAAATGTTACCGCCCCGCGTCTTTCACCAGCGAACGCGAACGTGTTGAATTTCTTTTTGGCCTCTACGAAAAACTCGCATCGCCCCTCGCTCTGACCGCCAAAACCAAGACCAAGCGCCAACCGAAGAAATCCGCCGTCGGCTACACCCAGGCCGAAGTTGACGCCGCCCACCATTATTCCGTGCAGGAAGAACCAACGAAAACAGAATAATGCACTGCCGCCCAAAGAATGATTGAGGTAGGGATGGACCGCCGGGCCGTCCGTTTGTGCGTGTGCTACTCGTCTGCAACGTTGCGGACGACCCGGCGGGTCGTCCCTACCTTTATGTGGTCCGTTCTATGCCTACGGGCTTTGGTTTTTGCCGTTGTGGCAATCGGAGCAGGTGAGGTCGTCGGGGAGTACGTCGGGGTGTTTGAAGGGCTGGCCTTCGGGTGCGAGTTTGGTGAGTTCGGCACCGGTGCCTTGCGCGAGAATGGTGTGGCAGGTGTTGCAATCGCTGGCGGCGATTTTCTTGCCGGGTTTGCCGACGGCTTCGTGCTGGTTGTCGTGGCAACGGAAACAGCCTAACCAGTCTTTGTGGCCAATGTGCTCGGGATACTTGCTCCAGTCCGCTTTCATAAACGGGAAAAAGTTCTCGTTGTAGATCGTGGTAACCGTGGTGATCGCCTGGGTGGCGGCGGGACTGTTGCCATATTGTTTGCGCAGGCCGGATTCGATGGCGGCGGCGGCCTCGGCTTCGTTGGCGTAGGCTTTGGTTAGGAGATCGACGATGGTTCGTTTTGCGGCGGGCAGCTTGGCGTCGATCTTTCCGAGGTAGAGCGCCTGATCGACGGCTTCGTTGGGCGATTTGTAGCGGTGGGCGGGGCGGTTGTGGCAGTCGAGGCAGTCCATCGTGCGGATTTTGGCTGCGTCGGGTTCAGCTTTGAAATCGGGGGTTTTGAAAACGGTGGCGGTACCGTCGGGATTACTCACACGGATCCACGGGATATTTTGGCGCTGGTCGTCTTCGGCGTAGTATTCGACGCGGTGTTCTTTGCTGGTGTGCCAGTGGATGCCGCCGACGAGGCCGTGCTGCGAATCGCCGCCGCCGACGTGGAGAAGCAGGCGCACGGTGAAGGTTTTGCCGTCTTCGCCGGCGAGCGTGTGGTGGTAGGTGCGTTCGAGGTTGCCAGAGAAGCGTTGCGGCCAGTGGCATTTTTCGCAGGTGTCCTGGGCGGGGCGCAGATTAGTTACAGGGGCTGGTATTGGTTTTTTGTACTTGCCGCTGATAACTCCCCAGAGCTGGTGGGCGCCGTTGAGTTTGGATTGCAGGTAGTAACCGGCGCCGCTACCGACGTGACATTCGACGCAGGCGACGCGGGCGTGCAGGCCATTTTGGTAAGCGACAAACTCGGGTTTCATCACCTCGTGGCAGACTTTGCCGCAGAATTCGACGGTCTCGGTGATGTGGTAGGTTTGGAAGCTACCCATCGCCGAGAAGAGCAGAAATGTCATCGTACCGAGCGCGAACCAGATGAGGCGTTTGCGGTCGCGGGGGTTTTCCAGATCGATGGAAAGTTGGGGTGTGGGCGCGTCGGGGTCACGTTTTTGCTGGCGGCGACTGAGCCAGGCACCGAAGAGGAGTAAACCAAGGCCCAGGAACAAAAAAGCCGGCGCGACAACGTAGGACAGGATGCCAACGTAGGGATTACTGTGTTCGCCCGCGAAAAGATCGAAGGCGAAGAGTAGCAGGAACGAGAAAAAACTGCCGATTGCGATGACCGTACCCGTCAGACTGATCCAATTGCGCCAGATGGAGCGCCTGAGCGGGATCGGAGCGGGAGTATTGTCGGCCATGGCGTTTTTAAGTGATAAGTTTTAAGCGGTGGGTGATAAGCGCAAAAACGATGTAGTTGAGAGGGTGGAGCCCGTTGTCCCTAACGGGCTGGTTCGGGAGCGGCTTCGATCAAGCACGATGGGGGCCTCGGGCTCCACCTTCTGTGCCCCGACTTATTTCTTGAAGGTGCGGATGTAGGCGGTGAGGGCTTTGACGTCGTCGTCGGGGATATCGCTGAAGGCTTTCATCTTTTCTTTGCCGTCGACGGTGATGCCTTGCTTGATGGCTTTGGAAATTTCTTCGTCGCTCATGGCGGACTGGACGGTGGCGTCGGTGTAGTCCTTGAGTTTCAGTTTTGCGCCGATCTTGGTTTTGCCTGCGCCATCGGCTCCGTGGCACTTGGCGCATTGGCTGGTCCAGATTTCGGAAGCGGGCGCGGCGTAACTGATGGTGGTGCCGAGGGCGAGGAGGGCGGTGAGGGCGAGCGGGGTGATTTTCATGGGAGCGAAAGGTTAGGGTTTGTGGGTGGTATTAGCTGGTTCGTTTAGTGAGAGTTAAAAAACCCGCGCCGTTCATGTGAACCTGCGCGGGGCGTAAAGCGAATAGGCTTTGGTTGGGTACGGCGTCCAGCCGGGCAGCTACTTTTTCATCTGGCGGATGTATGCGACGAGGGCGGTGACATCCGTTGGCGTGAGGTCGTCCTTGAAGCCTTTCATCAGTTCTTTGCCGTCTTTGGTCGAACCTTCCAGGGTGACTTTAGCCAAGTGTTCATCGGTGAATTTCGCTTGGACGGCAGCGTCGGTGTAATCGAGGACTTTAAGTTTTTTGCCCATCTTCGTGCTGCCGGAGCCGTCGGCGGCGTGGCATTTGGCGCAGAGTTGATCCCAGTTTTCCTTGGCGTCGGCGGCGAAGGCGGAAGTGGCGGCGAGTAGGGCGGTGCCGACAAGAGCGGTTGTGAGCGTTTTTTTCATAACAGGCGCGGTTGATTTAGGGCGGTTAAAGCGGTTCGTTTTAGAAAGCCTGCTGGAGCGAGACGTAGGCGACGCGAGCGGTGTAATCGGTGTTGCCGCCACTGGTGTCGTTGCGGCTGCTGAGGTAGCCGACTTTGAGCTCGGCCAGCAGCTTGTCGGTGAGTTTGCGCTTAACGGCTACGGTGGCCGTGTAGTTTTTCGCACCAGCGCCGTAGGGCTGTGTGATCCAAGTTTCTGACTTGAAGTTGTCGGCTCTGTAATGGGTGTACTGGAATTCGGCGTTGGTGACTTTGTCGACGACGAAGCCGATCAGGAGGCTGGCGTTCCAGTAGTTGTTATCGGCGTTGCGAATCACATCGTTGCCTCTACCGCCTGCCTTGGGGTAAGCGGTCTGCATCGTGTCGAAGGCGATGTTCAGATTGGCTTGCAGGTAGACCTGCTTGACTGGAGTCCAGTCGATCGTCTCTGAGATTTGGCGGCTTATGCTGTCAGCAGTTTCATAACTCGCGTAGCGGGTAAAACTGCTGGTGGCGGCCACTACAGGAGTGCCAACTGCGCCGAGGTCCATCTTGCCGGCTTGATAGACGTAGCGTGTCGTGCTGGTGAGTGTCGGTAGAATCTTGACCGTGGCGCTCAGGCGGGTGCCGCTGTACCTGGAGCCGAGAATAAACTGGCTCTTATCAGTGGGTGCCGTGGAAACGTTAGCGTTAAAACTATTACGATGGTTTTTGTAGAAGGTCTCAATCCGGCCCGTGAAATTACTATTAGGTATCCAATTTGCCCCTACGGTGTAGTTGCCGTGATTTTCGGTCACATCTGCATTGGTGAGCAAATTCGTAGACGTACGATAGGCAGTATTTTCGGTGCCGGGTACATGCCGGTAGTCGGCGGAACCGTACATCGAGACGTCCTTCATGCCGGTGTAGCGGACACTCAATTCGGGAATCCATGCTAGTTCGGTAATCTTGGAAGCATTCGAATAGCCGAGGCTGTTATTAGTGACCACGCCGGTCGTCTGGTTGACGAGATACTGGTTGTAGGTGAGGGCGTCGTCGCTCTGGGTATAAAGATCTTCAACCTTGAGCGCAGTCTCGATGAACAAGGTGTCGACCACTTTGACGTCCACGCCGACGTTTGCCGTCAATCTTTTCGAACGTGAGCCCCCCGTGAAATCTTGATATGAACCTGGAGCGCGACCACCCGTCGCATAGCCGCCGTATTGTTGCACAACACTATAGCTGGCGATGGTTCCTACGGCGATGCTGGTAGTGAGGGGGCGCGAGCCAGTGAAGTCGGTCGTCGAGTGTTGATAACTGACGCCAGCAAAAGCGGTGATGTCATCGCTTAAAACTGTTTCCGCTTTGACGAGAAAGGTGAGGGCATTGGTCTTCACTCCCTGGGTATGATAACCGTTGATGGCGTTGCTGCCTTGGCTCCATAACCAGAAGGCGGGCGCAGCGCCGCCAGCGGGTCTTGCCTCGCCTGGGTACTTGTTGAGATAGCGGGTATCCACATTGTCGATGGTTTCTCCGATCACGCTACCTTGAACCGTGGTTTTGCCGAAGGTGTGCTTGATCGTGCCCTCAAGAGTCTGGCGCTTCTCATCCAGATCGATGTAGCTGGCGATGATCTTGCGATTTGCCGCAACGGGGTTGTTAGCGTTGACCGAGGAGATCGGGATCCCGGTGTTGCTGGTATCGCCCCAGATGGTAGAATCTTTCGTGCCGTCGCGTGTTTCGTGGGTATAGCGCACGGTTAGGGTCGGCAGGTTCGGCAGTGTGAGGCTGGCCTGTGCCCAGAGCTTCGAGCGATCTACGTGAAGATCTTGGTTTACGAGCGGGAACCAGGCTTTATTGCTTGGGAAAAATCCACCGATGCCGTCGTAATAAGTGCGGAATCTGGAGTAACCGGCATCGACCGAACCGAATTCGTTTTTCGAAACGTTGATATGTGCGAGGTAATCCGCGTTGCCGACAAGGGCATGGCCGTCGGCTTTGATTTCGAAATCATGCTTCAAGCTCTTCCCGAATCGGAAATCCTCGATGCCGCCGAAGCCGTTTTTGGCGGTCCAGTTTTTGGCTTGGAAGGCTGCTTCGTCGCCGCTGACTCCATTATACTGGCCTGAGATGGTGATATAGTTTTCGGCTGGGGCGAACGGATCTTTTTCGCTGGAAGCAGGCTTAGCCGTATCGGCCGCGTGTACCGACGTCAGGGCCAGTAAGGTGCTAGCTGCGAGGCCGGAAGAGGAGCGGAGAATCATTTGGGTATTCATATGCAGATCGTCCGGAGGGGTTAGTAGCGGAGGGGTTTGCTGACATTCGAGCCGTGAACTGCCTCGTGGCAGCCAGAGACCCAGCAAGTACCGTTTTGCATACGAGTGCGGTGATCTTCACCACCAGCGATAATGGTGGCATTGCCGTCAACTGCTGGATGTTGGAGGTGGCACTTGAGGCAGAGATTAGAATCGCGCTGAACAAGCATCTTTTGGTTCACCGTGCCGTGTGGGTTATGGCAGGTGGTACAGCCTTCACGCATGGCGTTATGCTCGAAAACAAAAGGTCCCTTTTGTGCGGTGTGACACTCGGTGCAGGTTTCTTTCTCACTCGTGAGATGGCCTGCGCCACCTTTGATCGCCTTGCCTTTGTGCGGATCGTGGCACTCGGTGCAGGTCATTTTGCCAGACATGACCGGATGGCTGTTCGGCAGGCTGAACTCACCGCGCTTGTCGAGATGACACTGGAAGCAGGCCTCGGGCGATTTGCCGGGGTTCACGATGGAGCCCATGCCGCCGCCCGCTTGAACATGCGTGCTGCCTGGACCGTGACAGCTCTCGCAGCCGAGGCCCTTGGCGTTTTCGCCCTGGACCTTGAGCTTGGCGTGCGTGGAGTGTTCGAAGCCCTTGACGGTTTCCTCGTGGCATTGCGCACACTCTTTATCTCCGACGAAGGAGGCGCCCGCGATGTGCGGAGGCGCAACGATCGCGCGATCAACCATGGTGCAGGAAATCAGGAGAACGGCCCACAGGGAGACGCCTCCGAACAAAAATGTATTCTTAGACCAACTACGCGGTTTGGTGATCATGGTAGGTTCGGCTTGGGGTGAAGAGTGACGTGGGTCTGTCGCTCCTGAGCTGTTTTCTTGCGCTGAGCTTGGCAATAAATCCGTCTCTTGGCTGCTCATTTCTTGCCATAGTAAGCGGCAATAAAGGAATATAATAGGGCGTCTTTACAAAAGGCGTATAGGGTAAATTGCCCTGTTTACAAATGGGTTACCTTGAGTGCGACACCGTGTAGTACAGCTTATGGGGTAGCTTTACAAATTATGGGGCTTCCGGAATTTCGAATTTATCAACCAACATATACCTTCGGCCGAACGCCATCAGGCTTGAGCCAAAACTTGGCGAATTGGCTCAAGCAATCTGTTTATCCACTGTTTTTCAGCCGCCGTTCCCGCAACCAGGCGAAAATTACGGGCGTAACTATCAGTATATGCACAAGGCTCGAAAGCATGCCGCCCACGACAGGTGCGGCCAGGGGCTGCATGACTTCGATGCCCGTGCGCTGGCTCCAAAAGATGGGCAACAAGGAGGCGACGGTTGTCGCGACGGTCATCACTTTGGGGCGGAGGCGGAGGCGGGCGCCGGACTTGATGGCATCGATTAGTTCGGCGTGGTTGAGTTCGCGCCCGAGCTCAGCGCGTTTTTTGGCCACGGCTTCTTCGAGATACACGACCATTACGACACCGGTCTGGATCGCTGTGCCGAACAGGGCAATGTAGCCAACCCAGACCGCGACGCTGAAATTGAACCCCATGTAATATTGTAGCAATACGCCTCCAGTGAGCGCGAAAGGCACGGCGAGGATGACGTGGGCCGCCTCGGCGATGGAATGGAAAGTGATCACGAGCAGCCCGAAGATGATCAGCAGTACGACCGGGAAAACGATTTTTAGCGTTTCGCGCGCGCGGATTTGGTTCTCGTATTGGCCACTGTATTCGATGGTCATGCCGGGATCGAGTTTCAGTTCCTTGGCAACGTGCTCCTTGACCTCGTCGACGAAGCCACCGAGATCGCGCTCGTGCACATTGGCCTGCACGAACACGCGCAAGCGGCCGTTCTCGCTGGCAATTTCGTTGGGGCCGATCACGCGCTTGATTTCGGCGAGCTGTCTCAAGGGAACGTGCGGGCCGGAGGGAGTCGGGATGTGCAGATCGCCCAATTTTTCGATGTCGTCGCGATCTTCGCGGTCGAGTCGAACCTGGATCGGCCAACGTTCACGACCTTTTATCGTCGTGGTGACGGTGGTGCCGCCGAGTCCGGTTTCGACGTAGCGGAAAAGGTCGGCAATGCGCAGGCCGTAGCGGCCCATCGCGGCGCGGTTTGCCTCTAGCTCAAGGTACGGTTTTCCCTGTACGCGCGAGGGAGCGACGCCGGTGGCGCCGGAAATACGGGTGATGATGCGCTCCAGTTCAAAGGCTTTTTTCTGCAAAGCATCGAGGTTATCGCCGAAGATCTTCACTCCAACCTGGGCGCGAATGCCTGTACTTGTCATCAGGATACGGTTCTCGATCGGTTGGAGAAATCCAGGAACGTAGCCGGGCACCAGGGTGAGGCGTTCGATCAGCTCGCCGATGATCTGTTGCTTGGTCACGCCAGGTCGCCAATCTTTCTGCGGCTTTAGCATGATGGTCGTTTCGATCATCTCGATAGGAGCTGGATCGGTCGCGGTTTCGGAGCGCCCGAGCTTGCCGCCGACGGAAACCACTTCCGGGTGCTGGCTGATGACTTTGTCCTGCCAGGCCATGATGCGCTTTACTTCGGTGAGTGAGGTCGCGGGCAAAAGCACGGGCATAAAGAGCAGCGAACCTTCTTCGAGCGTGGGCATGAACTCGCTACCAAACCCACGCGTGATCCGCGCGGGGAATTTCCACTCCCAACGTTCAAACGCCAAATTGACTGAGCGAGGAACACCAAATGCTATCACTAAGCAAACACTCAGAAGTGTAAAGGCGAGTGCGAGCACGGTTTTGCGATGCGTCAGCGCCCAGTCGAGTGCCGGGTTGTAGGCCTTCAGTAGAAACTTCATCAACCAGTTTTCGTGTTCGGGTTTGAAAGGGCCGCGTATGAGTAGCGTGCAAAAAACCGGCACTGCGGTGATCGCGAGAATCGTCGCACCGAGCAGGGCGAATGACTTTGTGTAGGCGAGCGGATGGAAGAGTTTCCCTTCCTGGCCGCTGAGCAAAAACACCGGCACGAAGGCAAGAATGATGATCGCCATCGAGAAAAACATCGGACGGCCGACCTGCGTCGCGGCGTCGAGCGTTTGCTTGAATGTCTCGGCTGCGGTGAGGCGTCGCTTCAAATGTTCCTCGGCGATTTCACAATGACGGATGACATTTTCCGTCATCACGATGCCGGCGTCCACGAGCACACCGATCGAGATGGCGATGCCGGTCAGCGACATGATGTGCGACGGAATGCCGAACTCTTTCATAAGGATAAAAGAGATCAGAATCGACGCTGGCAGTGGAAGCGTGACGATCAAGATGCTGCGGAAGTGGAAAAGGAAAAGGATGTGCGCGAGCGTAACGAGAATGATTTCCTCGGTGAGCGCGTGTTTGAGCGTGTCGATCGCTCGCTCGATCAGGTCGCTGCGGTCGTAGAACGACGCGATCGTGACGCCCTTGGGTAGGCCTGGGGCGATGGCGGCGAGCTTGGCCTTTACGTCGTTGATGACCTTGTATGCGTTTTCTCCATACCGCATCACAACAATGCCGCCAACGACCTCGCGACCGTTGATATCGAGTGTGCCACGACGAAAATCGCCGCCAATCTGCACACGGGCGACATCGCGCAAGTAGAGCGGCGTGCCGTTGCGCGGCATGAGCGGAACGGTTTCCAGATCGTTGGGCGATTGCACCAGGCCAACGCCGCGCACGATGAACTCGGCACCGTTTTCTTCGATGGTTTTGCCGCCGACATTTGCATTGCTGGCTGCGAGTGCATCCATCACTTCGCCGAGCGGCACGCCGAACTGTTTTAGTTTAAGTGACGAGACCTCGACTTGGTATTGGCGCACGAAGCCACCGATGCTGCCGACCTCGGCGACACCGGGAACGGCGGCGAGTTGATAGCGGACAAACGTATCCTGGAGTGTGCGCAGCGCGCCGAGGTCCTGCTGGCCGGATTCGTCCTTTAGGTAGTATTGGTAAACCCAGCCCAGACCGGTGGCGTCGGGTCCGAGGCGAGCAGTGATTCCCTCTGGCAGAAGGTTCCCTAGCGAATTGAGGCGTTCGAGCACGCGGGTGCGGGCGAAGTAGTTTTCGATTTTGTCGTCGAAGATGACGGTGAGAAACGAAAACCCGAACATCGATGTGGCGCGCACGGTCTTGACTCCGGCGAGGCCTTGCATCGACACGGAGAGCGGGTAGGTGATCTGGTCCTCGACCTCCTGCGGCGAGCGACCGGGCCAGTCCGCGTAAACGATGACTTGGTTTTCCGAAAGGTCGGGGATCGCATCGATTGGAATCGTGCGCAGTGCGAACGCGCCCCACGCGCAGAGCGCGATGAATGCGCTTAGGACGAGAAAGCGGTTGTGCAGCGACCAGGTGATTATGCGATTTACCATTGGCTATCGCTTATTGAAGATTGCTTATGGATCGGCATGCGGCTGAGCGATGGGCGATAGAAAATATCCAATAAGCATTCACTTTATTTCCTCGCCGCAGTCCGGCATGGCGGAGCCGAAGAAGGGATTGTGCAGTGGCTCGCTCCGCTGGAGCCAGCGGCCGGTGCCGAGCACGGGCGTCATCGGGCATTGGTAGATTTTTATCGCACCTGAGTGGTGGAGGTGCGCTGCTTTCGCGAGGTCCGCGATGGCGGTGCTGAACTCTTCGTAAGTGCTGCGTGCAGTCTTGATATCAGGGCCGGACTTCAAGCCCTCGGCAAATTGGGCGAGCGGGCCTTTGGCGGCATCTGGAAAAGCGGCGACGTAGGCTGCGAATGCGTTCTGTAGCGCTGGCAATTGTTTCTGGTAGCGCGCGAGGTCATCGCTGGCGAGGGCGTCGGCAGCGTCGGCGGTTGCGAGGACGAGCGGTTTGAGGGTCTCGATGTCGGCGTCGTGCGATTCGGGTGATGGTGTTGGTATATCGCCACTGGCGCTGTGTGCGAGTTGGGCCTGGCCGTCGAGCAGGAGTGCTCCTTGAGTTACGACATATTCGCCTTCGCGAAGGCCGCTGCGGACCTCGTAGAAGTCGTCGCCGACGCGACCGAGTTCGAGCGTGCGTGGTTCATACGTGCCGCCGTTTTTGTCGACGTAGACCTGGGGCTTGGCTTGCGTATGGAGAATGGCACTACGCGGCACGAGCAGGACTTCGTCGGTTGCGATTTGCACGCGACCAGTGGCGGTTGCGCGGTGCAGGAGTTTGCGGTCAGGGTTGTCGAGGACAACGCGGACGCGCGCGGTACGGGTCGACTCGTTGAGATTTGGATCTATAAAAGTGATCGGTGCGATGAGTCCACTGCCGGGAATTGAGGGCGAGGAGACCTCGACGGATTGACCAACATGCAGCCATGCAAGGTCGGCTTCGTAGGCGTAGAAGATAAACCAGAGGTGGGAGAAATCGCCGAGTTCGAAGAGCTTGTCGTGAGTCTCCACGTATTGCCCTTCATAGGCAGCACGAGTGATGATTGTGCCGCCGTACGACGCATGAACGGTGATCGTGGCGGTTGGCTGGCCGGTTTCTTCCAGTTGGGTTATTTCTTCCGGCAGCAGCCCCATGGCGAGAAGCCGTTCGCGCGACTCTGCGCGTTCGGACGCCGTGTAGCCCGAGGGGCCGGCACGCATGCGTTCGATGTAGACCCGTTGAGCAGTTTGGATCTCGGGACTGTATAGGGTCGCGAGTGGTGCACCGGCTGCAACTTGGGTGCCGACTTGATTGACGAAGAGCTTCTCAATGCGACCGGCGACGTGAGCTGAGACGATGCGATGAAGCGTTTCATCGTCGTCGACCACTCCGGTGACGCGCAGCGTTTTGAACAGCGGGCCGCGTCGCACTTCGCTTGTCTGCACGCCGATCACTGAAGACGTGGCGGGCGTGAGTGTGACGAGTCCTCCCTTCGCCTCGAAGCCTGCATCGCCTTCGTAAATCGGGACCAAGTCCATGCCGCAGATCGTGCATTTGCCGGCCTGCTCCGATTTTATCCAGGGATGCATCGGACTCTGATAAAACTTCACTTTGCGCGCGCTGGCGGTGGTAGATGGTTGTTGCGTTGAGCTGAATTTGCCTCCGACAAAAAACCCAACAGCACTGGCGAGCGCGATGACAAGAAGGATGAATAAGGACTTGGGTTTCATTGCGAGGTAGTGGATGACTTCACGCGCCTTACGCCGCTGGTGGGTCAAAACCCTCACGGAATTTTCGCAGAGTGGAAAAGCGTGCTCAGTCGCGACATGCGGCGGTTTTCCTGCTAGCTTAGCTTCAATTTCTCCCGAGTTCAGGGCGTGCTGGCGCTTTTTTCGCAGATTTCCCGAAGAAAATTCGAGGGAATTGCGTACGCGCAGGTGTAGGGAGAACAGATAAACCGCTATGAATTCTAATCTCAACGATGAGCAACTCGGCCCGCTACTGCGCAATAACTGGCAGGTCAGGCCGGTGAAGAATCCGGATTTTCGAACGGCCGTGTGGGCTCGGATCGAGGCCGCCCGGCGTGCGCCTCTGACGTGGGGCGCCTGGTTGCGGCTCAATGCTGCGCGTTTCGCGTTTCTCTCGGTGGCCAGCATTGCGATTGCCGGGGCCGGCGGCGGTTGGATCGCGACGGCGCAGGCTAATCAAAACCGCGAGCAGCTGGTGCAACGTTACCTCGCGAGTCTCGACCCACTCCAAAAGACAGAGGCAAACAATCGATGAAATTTCGCTGGATCGCCGCCGCGCTCATCGTTGCGCTCGCCCTAAGTGCGGGCGTTCTTTCCTACGTTTGCCTGCGTGAACCGATGCCCGTGGCTGCTCCGGGCGAGGACGATGCGCTTCTCTGGTTGCGCTGCGAATTCAAGCTTCCGGCCGAGAAAATGGCGCGTATTGCGCAGATGCATGAAGCCTATCAGGGCACGTGTGAAGACCATTGCCGGAAGATTCGTGAGGCGCGGATGGAACTCCGTAAGTTGCGCGACGCGAAGGCGAGTGCCTCCGAGCTTGCTGCAGCCGAGGGAAAATCCAATGCAGCTGCCCTGATTTGTATCACCAGTCTGGAAACGCATCTGCGTGAGATCGCGAGTGTGATGGGTGGAGACGATGGAAGCCGTTATCTTGCGATCGTGTTGCCACGCATTGCGCACTTTGACCACGCTGGCGCACCGAACCTCGATCTAGATACCAACGCCGCAACGCATGATCACGCCCATCACTGAGACGGGCACTCCCACGGACGAGGAATTGATGGCGGCGCTTCAGGCCGGCCAGGACGCTGCGCTCGCGCCGCTCATGGAGCGTTGGGAACTCGGAGTGAAAGCATTCTTATCAAGCCTTGGCGTGCCCTCGGCAGACGTGGAGGATGTCGCGCAAGAGGCCTTCGTGCGGCTCTACGAGAAACGTGCGAGCTATCGCGTAGGTGCGGCGTTCAAGCCCTGGCTGCTCACGATTGCTGGGAATCTTGGACGCAACCGGCTGCGCTGGCGCTTCCGTCGTCGTGAAGACAGTATCCAGGCTATGGATGCAGATCAGCCGGGCGGTTTTCATTTTGCCGATCCCTCGGCCCAGCCTGCTTCAAATCTGGCGGAGAGGGCAAATTTAGCTCAGGGCGTGCGTTCGGCAGTTGACTCTCTTCCGGCGAATCTGCGTGAAGCTGTCGTGTGCGTTGAGCTCGAAGAGCTCAGTTACAACGAGGCCGCGCAGATCATGGGTTGCTCGGCCAAGGCGGTTGAGACGAGGCTCTATCGCGCTCGGAAATTATTACGAACCACCTGCGAGATGCTATTCGCAAAGGAGTGAGCGCCGAGCCGACGATTTAGGTGGCCGAGATTTTAGGCGGGTAAATTGGGTTGGTGTCTTTCAATGCGACGCCGCTCAGGCTGAGGCGGGCTGATTCGTTGAGCAGGTAGGCAAGTTTAGCGGCGGCAGAAACTGGTGGCAGGCCCTCGGGGCGTATGTTGGAGATGCAGTTGCGGTCGGCGTCGGTGCATCCGGCGCGTGGATTAAAGGTGAAGTACGCACCGAGGCTGTCGGGAGAGCCGAGCCCGGGGCGTTCGCCGAGGAGCATGAGCGTGTGGCGGGCACCGAGCAGTTCGCCAATCTCATCCTGGAGTTTCACACGTGCGAATGGAATCACGAAAATGGGGTAAACAGTCCAGCCACCCGCGATGAGATGTCCGACGAGAGGCTCAAGCGTGGCGATGGCGTGTTGTTCGGCGGCTTGGGCGGCGAGTCCGTCGGAGACGACGATCGCCAAGTCGCGTTGGCCCCATGTCTGCGCGTTCGCGAAAATTAATTTGCGCGAAGGATCGTCGAGGCTGCGACCGAGGTCGGGGCGGATCAGGTAGGTGCGGCGGTCGGTGGCCGCAGTCGAAAGTCGGAAAGTAAACAGGCTGCGTGCGCGCATGGCCTGCTCGAGCGTGTCGGCATCGAAGGGCGAATGAACAGCGTCTCGGGCGCGGGCGTGGGAGAGACGAAAATCGAGTACGGACTCCGTGCGCTGGCTGCCGCCGGTGTGGCCGAGGGCGATGCGCGCGGCTGTGAACTGCCGCAGGTGACGCCAGGAATCAGCCGCAGCTAGCTGCGGAACGCTTAACGTGGAACGCTCAACGCTGAACGCTGAAGTGTCGGACTCGGAAATAGGGTGGTTGGAACTCATGGCAGCAGCAACGGGTGTTTTGCGCCGACTTCGTGCAGGCGACCTTCGGAGGCGATATTCATTTTCTCCAGCCAGGCTTCGAACTCGGGGGCTGGTTTTAAACCGAGTACTTGGCGGAGGTAGTGACTATCGTGATACGAAGTGGATTGGTAGCCGAGCATGATGTCGTCGGCGCCGGGCACGCCCATGATGTAGTTGCAACCAGCGACGCCAAGGAGCGTGAGCAAATTGTCCATATCGTCTTGATCGGCTTCGGCGTGGTTTGTGTAGCAAACATCCACGCCCATCGGCAGGCCGAGGAGTTTTCCGCAAAAATGATCTTCTAGCCCGGCGCGGATGATTTGTTTGCCGTCGTGAAGGTATTCGGGGCCGATGAAACCGACGACGGTGTTGACCAGCAGCGGCGAGAAATGGCGGGCGACGGCGTAGGCGCGGACTTCGCAGGTTTGCTGGTCGACGCCATGGTGCGCACCGGCGGAGAGCGCGGAGCCCTGGCCGGTTTCGAAGTACATCACGTTGTTGCCGACCGTGCCGCGGCCGAGGGAGAGCGCGGCGTCGCGGGCCTCGGCGAGCAGAGCGAGGTTGACGCCGAAACTTTTGTTAGCGGCCTCGGTTCCGGCGATGGACTGGAAAACAAGATCGACGGGCGCACCGTTTTTGATCGCGGCGAGCTGTGTCGTGACATGCGCGAGCACGCAGGACTGTGTGGGGATTTCGTAGCGACGAATGAGTTCGTCGAGCATGCGCAGTAAGGTCTCGATGGCCGTCACGTTGTCGGTCGCCGGGTTGATGCCGATGACGGCGTCGCCGCAACCGTAGAGCAGGCCGTCGAGCGTTGAGGCGGCGATTCCCTTCGGGTCATCTGTCGGATGGTTCGGTTGCAGGCGAACGGCGAGGCGGCCGGGCAGGCCGATCGTCGAGCGAAACGCAGTGATGACATGGCGTTTTTGCGCGGCGAGAATGAGATCCTGATTGCTCATCAACTTCGAAACGGCGGCGACCATCTCGGGTGTGAGGCCGGGCGCGAGTGCGACCAGCGTGTCTTGGTCGGTTTCGTAGCGGAGGAGCCAGTTGCGAAATTCACCGACGCTGAGCGAGGCAACGGGTGCGAAAGCCTCGGCGTCATGGGTGTCGACGATCAGACGTGTGACCTCGTCTGATTCGTAGGGAATGAGTGGTTCGGCAAGAAACTGGCGCAATGGCACGTCGGCGAGGCAATGCTGGGCGGCGACGCGTTCCTCGGCCGTGGCCGCAGCGAGACCGGCCAATTCGTCGCCCGAGCGAAGTGGCGTGGCTTTGGCCATGAGCTCGCGCAACGATTCGAAGGAGTGGCGGCGCGGGCCGACGTTGCAGGACCAGGGAGACATTACGGTTTGTGGGTAGGGCGCGACCGCCGGGCGCGCCGATGGTCGGAGCGGACGGCCCGGCGGTCCGTCCCTACCTCGGAGTTTGATGCGCGATTTCGATACGTTTGAATGGAATCAGATATTACTGCTGGCGAGAGCAGAAGCCACCGTTGCGTTGTTACATCGATGTGACGGCGAAACGGTGGCTTTTGGGACTATTTACCGACAAACTGTGGTTCGGTCGAGAAGCCGGACTTGGATGTGGTGGCGGTTGCGGACATGACCGGTGGGCCGCGGAATGATTTGCGCACACCGAGCCACCAGGTAGCCACGAGCAGACCGGTAGTTACGAGCGTGACGGTGAGGGCTTTGTCGTTCGGCGGCTGAACGCCGATCCAGACGAGGAGGGCGACGCCGAGCACTGAGACGACTGCGAGTGCTTTGAAGGCGGTGGCGCCGATGTTGAACGGCCCCATCTTTGTCCACGACTTGCCGAACGTGAAGAAACCGGCAGCGGTTGGCATGACGTAGGAAATATAAAGGAAGATCACGCAGGCGGTGGTGAGGGTCGAGTAGGCAGGCGCGTAAAGCGTGGAGGCGAGAGCGAGTGCGGCGGTGGTCCAGATTGCAGCCACGGGAGTTTTCCATTTCGACGAGACTTTCCGCAGGGCACTTGAGGCGGGCAGGCCGCCATCACGGGCGAAAGCGTAGATCATGCGCGAGGTCGAGGTCACGCAGGCCAGGCCGCAGAGGAAGTTTGAGACGACAATGCCGATCCAGAGAATCTTCCCAAATGTACCGGGCAAAACCTGTTCCATGAGCCAAGGAAAAATGTTACCGCCCTGTTTTGCGCCATCAGCGATGCTGGGCAGCGCGATCACGAAGGCCGAGACCATGACCCAGCCGAAGAGGCCTGAAAGATAGACGGAGCGCAGGATGCCCTTCGGGACGTTGCGCGCGGCGTCGACTGTTTCCTCGGAGGTGTGCGCCGAGGCGTCGTAGCCGGTGATGGTGTAGATCGGCCACATCAGGGCCAAGAGGAACATCGTGAAACCGCCGGTGCTTTCCGGCCAGACGCCGCCGCCAGAATCGCCGCTCATGTTCGAGAAGGTGAAGAGTCGGCTGAAATCGTGGGTCGGCGCGGCGATGAGCATCGCGATGGTGAGCACGATCGCCACGACGAAGATCAGATAGCCGCTGAAATCGGTCAGCAGGGTGACGGCGCGGATGCCGAAATGGTTCAGAGTCGCCTGAGATATCAGAATTGCGGATACACCGATGATTTGGTGGGTGACGGTGAGCTTAGCCGGGTCGATGCCGATCATCGGGCCGACAAAATTAACGAACAAGCTGTAAACGCCAACGTCCACAGCGGCGGTGACGAAGATGAGCCCGCCGAGGTTGAACCAGGCAGTGGACCAGCCCCAGCCCTTGCCACCGAGGATCGAGCTCCAGTGGTAAAGACCGCCCGCCGTCGGGAAGGCTGAGGCGATTTGCGCCATGCAAAGTGCGACGAGAAAACAAAAACCAACGCCTATCGGCCAGACGATGCCCGCCGCTGCACCGCCGACTGCACTGGTGCCGAGCTGCAGCGAGGTGATGCCGCCGGCGAGGATGCAGATGATGGAAAACGAAATCGCGAAGTTGGAAAAGCCGCTCATGCGGCGCAGGAGCTCTTGCGCGTAGCCCATGCTGTGAAGAAGTTTTTCGTCTTCGGAGGCGTGGGGAGCCGAGGCGTTCGTGGCACTCGGAGTATTTTTTGCAGACATGGTATTTTGACTGGAAGCTGCCGAGATACGCCCGGCGCGTGGGGTGGGTGTTTTGAGCATGGCTGATGCCAGAACCCTTTTCCGCGCGGCTAACAGTCCCGCCGATTCAATGCATTAGATTCAATTTATGAATACAATGCATGCGAGCGCTCTTCTAGCGCTGGGCGTGGTCATGCAAGCTGGGGAAGCGCAGGCATCCGCGTGTGTAATCGAACTCGTTGTGATAGGCCCGAGCCAGATCGGAATTGGAGAGGGTAACCAACAGGTCGTGGGAGAAAACCGATGTGTTGTACCAATTGAAACTGCCATCGAGCACGACTTGCTGATCGATCACACAATACTTTGCGTGGAGCGGGCAGTAAGGCACGCGTTGGTCGTGAACTCCGTAGGCCAGAAAAACGGAGATGCCGCTTCGCTCGAGCCGCGCCACCGCCGGGATAAGCGGGCGCCGAAGTTCTTCGTCCATGGTACACTCGCGCGTCGGATCGCCCTGGCGGATGACGTGGCCGTTTAGAATCAGCTGCACATCAACGCCGCGACGTTGCGCTGAGATCAGGGCATCCACGACGGAGTCGCCAAATTCGCCTTGCATCTCGCCGAGCAGAAACAAGCAGCAGTGGATCGATCGTCGCGCGCGGTTTATTTCCGAGAGAATGGCATGCGGAGGACGATAGACCTTGCCGCCGCGCGTGAAGTGTCGGCCAAAAGTGTAGAGCAAGTTGAAGTGACTGAATGCCTCAACTTCATACCGCTGGATGACGCCGCCGCGGATGCTCTGGAAAATATTGTCGAGCAACCGGCTCACGCCAAAAGAGCGAAAAGTCAGCCCGGATTCCCAGTTCGCGCCCCAGCGATCGAAGGTGATGTTGAAGGATCCCTCTAGACAGTCCTCATCGCCAAAAAGAATGAACTTCATATGCATATCCGGCGAAACTTCGACGCGCGGATCGCGTGACGAACAAAAAACACCGAGCAGATCGATCGAGGAGCGTTTCAGCCGCACGTAGTTGTCGCTGTTGGTTAGGGTCATCTTCCGCCAGTCCACGATGCACTGGATGTCGACGCCTTGGGACGCGGCGTAGAGAAGATGCGAAACGAAATCGGTGTCATCGATGCAGTCGACGCACACCTTGATGCTGGCGGGTTTCTGCGGGCAGTTCTTGTGCTGCCAGATCACGGCATCGATCCGGTCGTGGATGTATCGTTTGGGGTGATACGGGTGGCTCACCACGCCGCGGGTGAATTTCTGTACGACCGCGAGCGACTCGAAGTGTTTGTTATGCCAATCGACATCGCGTTGCAGGATTCCTGGGTCGAGTTCAATCGTGTGATGGATGTTGGGCCCGGCAGGGTTTGCCGATAGGCGTCGGTTAACCGGCGTGTCGGAATCAAACGTCCCTGAATCGAACAAAACGTACTCGTGTTCCGAAGGAATCGAGTTTTCGCCCCGATGCACGATGAAGGCGAACTTCACGCAGCTGATGCGGCCGAACTTGGCAGACTCGGGCAGCAAATAGAAATCGCGCGTCACGCGTTTGTGCCGGTCCCATTCGATCTCGTAGGGATCGGTGTCGACGAGCAGTTTTTCGCAGGTGCCATCGCGCCGGAATACTTTGAGCAGGACTTTTAGGTTGATGTCCTTGCCCCAGGAAAGATCGAAGCGAATGCGTCCCCAGCGCAGGCGGAACCATTCGCCCAGGTCGTTCCTGCGCGAGAAGGGTCCTCCGATTTCACCTTCCGTCGGCAATGCAAACTGCTCGGCAAATGCCATAAACTTGTTTCCTCCGTGCCTGTGCAGGTTCGTGGCCCGAAGCGACGCAAACTTCCCTGCACCGTGTGTTGATTGATCTGCTGTAGGATCTCTGTGTAGTTGATTTGGTATTACGTGATAGTTGCAACGATGCCGGCTAAACCGGCTCGAACTCTGCGTAGTAGCCCTCGTGGTCTGAAACCCGGCCGTAATCCGTTTCGGTAAAAAGCGCGCGGGAAGCTTTCACTTCCAGTGCGCTGGTCTTTTTTAGGAAGATGAAATCGATGCGGCCGTCGTTTGGAACTTCCGTCGGGCTAGCGGAGCTGGCTGCACCTGAGACTGCTTGTTGCGCCTTAAGAAACTGGTCTTCGAACTCGTTGTTTCCCGTTGCCAAAAGATAGCCCTCGGAGCCGGTTTTGGCGTTGAAGTCCCCGAGTAGCAGTGTGGCGGCGATGTTTCGGGAATGCTTTTCGTTGGCCCAAGTCCTGAGGTTTTCGAACTGTTCGCGAAACCCGTCCTTCCACCAGCTGAGGTGCGCTGAGTATACATTTATAAGGCCGATGAAGGGCACGTTGATCTGGGCCATGACGATCTTTCGAGCGTTGATGCTGTTTACATCGCGGTTGGAGGAGATGTAGCCGGAATCACCCGCAACCACTTCGTGTCGGGAAAGAATGGCGCAGCCTTCGCGATAAACCCCGAAGCCGCGATGCGACCAGTCGGATACGAGGTGGTAATAATGGTTCAGGCGCTCGCGAATGAGTTTTGCTGTATTCACTTCATGGGCGCGAGTTCCTCCTTCCCATGGCTCAGCGACCTCCTGCAGGCAAACGAAGTCTATATCGAGATCGTTGATTGCCCTGGCGATAGTCGATAGTTTAGCATCCTGATTCTCCTCCTGATAGCAGTGCAGATTCAGGGTAAGGACTTTCAGCCGGTCATGGCGCGCAACGTGGTTAGCTCCGGCATTATTGTCCCAAATCGTTAGTTCAGGCGTTTCGCAGCCGATCGCATACTCGATGCGAAATGCCTGGTTAACTGGCAGGTGGGTGACCCAGATCGAGGTGCCGTATTCGTTTGGGTTAAGTGCATTGCTGGCGTGGTTTTTTTCCCAGTGGTGCCGCCAGAAATAGCATTCTGATGTGTGCGTCGTCCGCCAGTGATCGTGGCTCCAGCGCACAAAAACTTTTTTCGGAAGGATCGATTGGTGTACGGCGACGGTGACGGGCAGAAATGCATCCAGCTCACGAAGGAGAGGGCGCATCTTGATGGCGAGAAGCGGAAACTCATCGGGTACGAGCACGCCCGAGTCTGCTTTGATCAGGAAATTTTCCTGGTCGTTCGAATCCCAGTAATCGGCTCCCGCCATGGCGCAATGAATCGCGAAAGTAACGTCGCCTGGAAGTTCGTGGGGCGAAAAGAAGTACGCCTCGGCATCCCAGACTTCGCGATTTTCGCCAGCGGCTCGCGCAAAATGTGCTGGCAATATCCGCCACGTTCCATCGCTCGCCCCCCAGTGGATTTCGACTCGTTTTTCGTACGCTCGATTATCCACGGATACACAAAAACCTAGCCGCTGGTTTTGGCCGTTTGCCGTCAGTGAGACGACGTTCTCCGCGTAAAGTAACTGTATCGTTTTCACCACAAAGTTCTCACCCGACTGGCCAAAACCAGGCTCTGCCTATCGCTCAATGGCCAAGGTTTTCCTGAAGGCAGAAATAATTCCTAATAGAGGCCGCTACTATAACTGCGCAACGCGATTGGTCAATCGGACGGGGCAAACAGCAGGGCTGCCGAAGACGACGCGAATCGGAATCCGCAACTTTCGTAGATGGAACATATTCACTGACACACCTAAGCCGGACCGATGCAGCTGAAGCACAATCTCCATCGAGGAGTGATGGGCAGAGGGTGGAGCCCGATGTCCCAATCGGGCTTGATCGAAGCCGCTCTCAAACCAGCCCGTTAGAGACAACGGGCTCCACCTCTACTGCATCGTTCAGGCTTAGCGGAACTCAATTATCGTAATTGGAGCCTCTATCTTTTTCCTAAACTACGGGCGGGTTCCGGTGGCGTGAGTGGAGGCAAAGACTCGGCCGCAGCTGTGGGCTTGCGGCTTTTCTGCGTGGTGACAATTACGACCGCCGCGATGATGATCGCAGCGGCGAGCAGCGTGCGGGTGGTGATTGGTTCGTCAAGGATTAGCCAGCCCAGAAACACGGCGACGATGGGATTCACGTAAGCGTAGGTCGAAACGCGCGCGGGCGTAGTGTGTTTCATTAACCAGACGAAAGTGGAAAACCCCACGAGCGAGCCGATGAGAGCTAGGTAGAAGAACGCAGCCAAGGAATGGGCGCTGATCGCGGAGAAACTGAACGTGGAAAGTTCGCCGTGCACGATGCCGCCGAGAAAAAGAGCAACGCTGCCGCCGAGCATTTGCATCGACGAAGCTAGAAACGGCGGGGCGGGGTCTTTCACGTGGCGCGACCAGATGGAGCCGTAGGCCCATGAAGCACAGGCGATCAAAACGAGTGCGATCGCGGGCAGATTGATACTGCTGGTGGAGGTCGTTTCCCAAGGCGCTGCGAGATATGCGACGCCGGCGAAGCCGAGCAGTAGGCCGATGAAGGTGGTTCGGGTCGGGCGGGTGCCACCACGCCAGGCCCATTCGGTCAGCACCATGAATACGGGCTGGATTCCGATGATGAGCGCCGTAAGACCGGACGGCAGGGTTTGTTCGGCCCACGAGACGAACCCATTGCCACCGAGAAGAAGAAAGGTTCCGATAATGGCGTTGTCACGCCACTGGCGGGCGGTGGGCTTCGGCGCGCCATGGCGGCGGACGAGCAACATTAAAACCGAACCAGCAAGAAGGAAGCGACCCGCACCCATGAAGAAGGGCGGAATAGTTTCCACGGCTACGCGAATGCCCAGGTAAGTGCTGCCCCAGATGATATAAATCGAGGTGAAGGCGATGACGAAGGCCGTGGTGCTGGGCTTAGGCATGTAAATATAACCGCTAATTAGCGCTAATGGATGCAGGAGTCGGATGGGCCACAGAGAACATGAAGGGTTCTGTGTTCTCTGTGGCGAAGGTTTTGGCAGGTTTATGCGAGCTGCTTTTTCGCGAGTTCGCCGAGTGTGCGCACTGCTTGTTCGACCGGCTCGCCCCACGGGATGCCGCAGTTGATGCGCAGGCAATTTCGGTAGCGTTCCTTCACCGAGAAGAGAACGCCGGGCGCGATGGCGATGTGCTGTTTGAGTGCGTCGATGTGGAGTTTGTGCGTGTCGACTCTGGCGGGTAGTTCGGCCCAGAGCACGAAACCGCCGTGTGGACGACTGAGGCGTGTGCCCGCGGGAAAATTGCGCAAGACAGCCTGCGAGAAGAGGTGCAACTGGTTTTGGTACGCACGACGAATCGAGCGCAGATGGTGGTCGTAGCCGCCGTCGCGCAGGAAGTTCGCGATGGTCTTTTGCAGGATAACCGGAGTTCCGAGTGTATTCGTAAACTTGAGACGCCGGACGCGATCGAGCCAGCGGCCGGGGAAAATCCATCCGACACGCAGGCCGGGCGCGAGCGTCTTGCCGAACGAACTGCACAGCATCACGCGGCCGTCGCGGTCCCAAGCCTTGAGAGGCTTGGGGCGCTTTTCGCTGAAGTGGAGATCGCCGTAAATGTCATCCTCGATGGCCGGGATGTCGTATTCGCAGAGCAGTTCGTAGAGCTTTTCCTTTTTCTCGTCAGGCATGCAGGAGCCGAGCGGATTTTGGAAACTGGGCATGACGAAGAGCGCCTTCACGTCGTTGCGCGCGAAGGCTTCGCGGAGAGCGTCGAGGCAGAGGCCTTCGCGCGAGTCCGTGGGGA
This sequence comes from Verrucomicrobiota bacterium, assembly GCA_016721945.1. Lineage (GTDB taxonomy): Bacteria > Verrucomicrobiota > Verrucomicrobiia > Opitutales > Opitutaceae > JADKHC01. Next base: position 121,624 of record JADKHC010000012.1, read on the forward strand.
TTTCGAGGACGCGGAGGTTGAGGCTCTGAATGGTTTCGAGGATGCCGAAGTACGCAGGCGTCTCGAGCGCGATGGTGTCGCCGGGCTTGGTCACTGCGCGGAGGGCGAGATTTAGCGCCTCGGTGCAGCCGACGGTGATAACGACTTCTTCGTGCGAGAGCGCGACGCCAGCTTGAAGATAACGGCGGGCAATTTCTCTGGTGAGTGGTTCGTAAGCCCAGTTGACAGCGTAGCGGCCGATAAGGGCTGGTTCGTTACGCGCCACGGAACCGAGGAGCCGTGCCAGCTTTTGCGCAGGAAAAAGCGATGCGTCGGGACAGGCGGCGCCGAGTTGCAGGCACGCCGGGTTGGACGCTTGTGCAAGGAAATCTGCCGTGAGATCGCTCGTGCTGACATAGGCGGGCTTGGTCATCGGCTTGGCCATGCGTGGCTCAGGAATTTCAAACGGCAGCCGCGGCCGCACGTAGTAACCGGATTGCGGGCGGGCTTCGAGATAGCCGCGATTTTCCAAAACCGTGTAGGCCTGCAAAACGGTGGATATGCTGACATCGCGTTGTAGTGCCATTCTCCTTACAGAGGGGATGCGGTGCCCGGCGCGGAGCGTGCCTTGCTCGATGAGTTGTTGCAACGAGTCAGCCAGCTCAACGTAGAGCGGCGGCGAGGGAGGCTTGGCGATGGTCTGAATCATAACGGCGTGAGAATAGCAGGATGGACGGATCTTGCGCAGGAGCAGCTAAGCTCGATTGCTACCGGTACAGTTAATGAAATACCATACTGTGACCATTACAAACCGAACGCCTCAATTTAGGCGCCGCTCCTTTAGTGCCGTTCCAGTAAAGCTGTAGCCGAACTACCGGAAACTAATTCGACTGAAATGGTCTTTGGGTAGGGCGCGCCCGGCGGTCGCGCCCTTCCTCGAAAGGCACAGTTTAACTAAACTGCCCTAACCTTTGTTGTGCGACTGCTCCGTCGGTTTAAGCAGCCGTACCAGCTGATACGCTACAAGACTTCAGGACGCCAGGGTCTTGGCGATGCCGTATTGTAGGCCGCGTAATTCGGCCAGGCCTCTGAGTCGTCCGATCAAGGGATATCCGGGGCAGGTCGGTTCTGCTCGGCGGAAATCGTCGAGTATTTTGTGTCCGTGATCGGGCCGGAACGGGATCTGCGAGTCTGGGCGGTTGGCCTTGGTTCGTCTTGCGAGCTCTTCTAGTAGCGCGCGAACCACGGAGTACATGTCTGCCGAACCGGCTAGGTGAGCGGCTTCATAAAACGTGCCGTCGGATTTAAACTGTACGTTACGAAGGTGGGCGGCGTGGATGCGTTCGGCGAAGCGGCGGGCAATGCCGACCAAGTCGTTATCTCTACGCGCACCGAGCGAGCCGGTGCAGTAGCAGAGTCCATTGGCCGGGGCGTCGTCCATCGCGAGGATGTCTGCCAGATCTTGCTCGGTGGAGACGATACGGGGAAGTCCCAGTACGGGGAAGGGAGGGTCGTCTGGGTGAATGGCGAGACGCACTCCGGCTGACTGCGCGACTGGGGCGATTTCCCGAAGGAATAGCCGCAGGTGTTCTTTGAGCTGCGCGGTGCTGATCGCTTTGTAGGCATCGAGCAAGGCGCGCAAACCTTCGATGCTCATGTTGAGTTTTACCCCAGGAAAAAGGTTAAGGGTCTGCAGGGTGAACTGTTCTTGCCCGGCCGGGCCGATTTCCTGCCAGTATTTTTGCGCGGCGGCTTGAATCTCCGGCGTAAAGCTCTGCGCTGCATCTTTCCGCTTTAGGGCAAAAAGATCGAAGGCGGCGAACTTCACTGGATCGTAGAGGAGTGCTTCCGCGCCATCTTCGAGTTTATAATGAAGATCGGTGCGCACCCAGTCGAGGACTGGCATGAAATTGTATACTACAATTTCGATACCGGCTTGGCCGAGTCGGCGGAGGGTTGCTTTATAATTTTCAATATGCCGCAGGAAATCGCCGGTGCGGGTTTTGATGGACTCGTGCACAGGTACAGACTCCACCGCGGTCCAGCGTAGACCGGCGGCGGCGATCGCGTCGCGGCGCTGCAAAATCGAAGCCATTGGCCATTCCTCGCCGTAAGGGATATCGTGGAGCGAAGTGAAAACGGCGGTTGCGCCCGTCTGCCGGATCTCTTGCAGAGAGACCGTGTCGTTTGGCCCAAACCAGCGCATGGATTCTTCCATCATGGGCAGCGTTTTGGTTGTGCTCATGGGTTTATACGCCGGAGAAACAGGAGAAGCCGCCGTCCACCGCGAGGACGGTGCCGGTGACAAAAGCCGAAGCATCGCTTATCAGGAAATGAAGTGCGCCATGCAGTTCGTTGGATTCACCGAACCGTTTGAAAGGAGTTTTCGCGAGTACGGCTTTGCCGCGTGCGGTGGGAGAGCCATCCTCGTTGAGCAGTAAGCGGCGGTTTTGGTCTGCGATGAAAAAGCCTGGTGCGATTGCATTCACGCGTAAAGCGGGGCCGTATTTCTGGGCCAGTTCCACCGCGAGCCATTTGGTGAAATTATCAACTGCAGCTTTTGCATTCGAATAGCCTAGGACGCGGGTGATTGCCTGTGCGGCGGCCATCGATGAGAAGTTGATAATGCATCCGCTGCGCTGGGCGATGAACGCTTTTGCGAACGCGAGCGAGGGCTTTACGGTTCCGTCCAGATTCAGATCCATCACTTGGCGGTAGGCGGTATGATTGAGGTCGAGGACGGAACTGTCTGGTGCAATCGTCGCACCGGCTTGATTCCCACCGGCGGCGTTGATGAGAACATCTACGCGGCCGAAGCGTGCGATCACGGCGTTACACACCAACTCCAGGCCGGCTTGGTCGAGGACATTGCACTGGTATCCGACGCATTCACCAGGGAGGTCGCGCGTTGCAGCAAGGACAGCATCAATCTTGCTTTGGTCACGAGCCAGGATCACCACGTGGGCACCTTGAGAGGCGAGATATTTGACCGCAGAACCTGCGAGCACGCCGGTGCCGCCAGTCACCACGATCACGCGGTTGGATATGTCGAAAAGTTGGGCGGGAGATTTTTGATTAAGCACTGGATTATATTCTATTTAATATGGGGGCGAAAACTCGTGGGCTAGCCAGAGATTTAAGCCGATCTGGAGGGAGTTACTCTTTATTATAATTTATTGGTGAGCTGGTGGAAATTGATGAAGCCCGTAGGCGATCATGCGCAAACCGGTTGGTTATAACAACGGTATCTGAAGTCAAGGTGACCACGCCTAGGTCCAGCGGGTATAACTTTTGGCGATGACCAAGTGTGCAAAGGTTACTCAAAACCTCAGCGTTGGCGTTCAGGTTCCTTTTGGCGTGAGATGGCTGGCGTGCAATAATTTGGAGCGCTTATTCGATCAGAAGAATCGTTCCCGTTGCCGGTTCCGGCGCTCCTAATGCCTGTGCGCGTGGCGTGGGTGAGGCAGAGCCGACGACGAGTTCGTAGCTTCCCGGCACCCAAACGCGCTTTCCGGAAGGGTCGACTTGTCGGAATGTTTCCGCCGCGAGCGTGAATTCGACCGAGATTGTTTCGAGTGCAGGCACTGAGACTTTTTTGAAATCCACCAGCACCGCTTTGGGCGCGCCGGGCCAGGTGCGAGGCGGCACGAGATAGCACTGAACAGTTTCCTGCACGGCGCGATCCGAGGTGTTTTTGAGTGAGGTTTGGATTTTAACCGCCTGGTCGGCTCGTAGTGTTTTTTGATCGAACGCGAGCGAACCATATTTCAATTGCGCGTAGCTGAGGCCGAAACCAAACGGAAAGAGCGGCTCTTTTTCGCCAAACCGATAGGTCCTATTTTCCATCGAGTAGTCGTTGAACGCGGGGAGATCGGCCGTCTGGCGCGGCACGGTAATCGGCAGTTTTCCCGAGGGCGACACATCGCCAAAGAGCACATCAGCCACGGCTCGGCCTCCTTCGCAGCCAGGATACCAGACTTGCAATACGGCGTCGCAATAATCGAATTCCTCCGGGATCGCTAACGCGCTGCCACCGGTAAGAATCAGGATCAGCTTTTTGGAATGGCGGCGTAGTTCTTTTAAGAATACGCGCTGGTTTTCTGGCAGCTCAATCGTGGTTCTGTCGCCACCGACGGCGGAGGCAACCGCATCGCCCTCTTCGCCTTCGAGGGTGTGGTCGAGCCCCATCACGGCGATCACGACCTCCGAACCATCTGCTGCCGGGAAAGTGTAGTTGATGCCGGGAGCGCCTGGTTGCGAGATCGGGCAGCCCGGTCGATATTTGAGCCGTGTCGCATCGGAAACGCGTTCCACGATTCCTTCCATGATCGTGACCAGGCTCGCGCTGGCGCCGTAGTAGTTGCCGAGCAGGGCGCCAATATTTGCCGCAGTGGGCCCGACAATCAGGACGCTGGCTAAATCAGGGTTGAGCGGCAGGCTGCTGGCCGAGTTTTTTAGCAGCACAATCGATTCTATTGCAGCTTGGCGAGCGAGAGTCCGGTGCGCCGGGCATTCCACCACGGAAAGGGGAATGGTAGAGTAGGGCACGCTTGCGAGTGGATCGAAAAGTCCCAGCCGGAACTTGGTTTCCAGGAGTCGGCGTAGCGAAAGATCGATTTCCGTCTCGCTGATCAGTTTCTCCTTAACCGCCACCAAGAGATCGTTGTAGGTGCAACCGCAATTGAGGTCGCAACCATTACGCACCGCCAAAGCGGCTGATTCGGCGGCGTTTTTCGTGACGCCGTGATACTGGTGAAAATCGTCGATCGCTCCACAATCGCTGACCACGTGCCCTTTGAAACCCCACTGGCCACGCAATATATCCACGAGCAACCGGCGACTGCCGCAGGCTGGTTCACCATACACACGATTATACGCGCCCATCACGGCTTCCACGCCAGCGCGCACCAATTTCTCGAAGGCAGGCAGGTAGGTTTCCGCCATGTCCTTCGCTGTGGGTTTTGCATCAAACGAATGGCTTTCGTTCTCGGGACCGCTATGCACCGCATAGTGTTTGGCGCAGGCTGCGACTTTCAAGTAGTCGCGATGGTCGCCCTGCAATCCGCGCACCATTTCGACTCCGAGTTCGCTCGTCAGGAAAGGATCTTCGCCGAACGTCTCCTGGCCGCGGCCCCAGCGTGGATCGCGGAAAATGTTGATGTTGGGCGTCCAGAACGTGAGCCCTTGGTATTGGCCGTGCTTTCCGGCGGCCACGGCTGCGTGGTGTTTGGCCCGGGCTTCGTCGGAAATCGCAGAAGCGATACGGTGGATCAAGTCCCGGTTCCAGGTTGCGCCCAAACCAATGACTTGGGGAAAAACGGTTGCTCGGCCGTTTCGGCCCACGCCATGACACGCTTCGTTCCACCAGTTGTAGGCAGGAATGCCCAGGCGCTCGATCTCGGCATTGTCGTGCATGAGCTGGCCGATCTTTTCCTGAAGCGTGAGGCGTGAGACTAAATCGTCGATGCGTTCGGGTAGGGGAAGGGCGGGGTTTTTAAACGGGGTTTCCATGGGGAAAGACAGAGGGTTTCGGATGTCAGCAGGCATCCTGTCGCATTTCAAGATCGGGATATTGCCTAAAGACGGATCGATTTAATGAAATCATTAAAACGATTCGCCGGCTCGTTGCTCGTAGTAATATATATTATATTCGTTTCAGATATTAACTCGATGGGATTTAATATAGTTTTCTTTCACAAGGCTTCTGGCAATGGATTCTTGGGTCTAATTGTAGTATTTTAAGCTGCTAACTTCAGGGTGTTTTGTAAATAATCTCCGGAATTTGGTCCAATGCGGAAGGATACAGGTTTCGGAGCGGGCTGGAGAGGAGAATGATCGGCCCGGTTGGCCACTTTTCCGTGCGAGCGATCACCGGTGGGGTAGGGGGCTTTTGCGATTAGGTGTTTAGAGCAGTTTCAGTTGAGCTGTAGCTGTTGTGGAGCAGGAGAGGCTCTTGAATGTGGAACTCAGGAACACAGGAACGAACCGGCTGTGCTTAAGGGCGCAGTCCCAAGATATTATCGGCAATAGTTTAATCCACACGCTCCAATATAGCAGGTGAATGCGCGGGGGATTGTTATCAATGCTGCTTACAATCTTGGCTTGTTTTACAGTGCTGTGATTTGTTATGAGTATGCCTGCCCCAAAAATACCCGGTCGGTGAAAACACAACGCAGCGCATAGTCGACCGGGTTTCAGTCAGCGATCAACCGTTACCCTAACCAAGCGTTTACCCTAATGAAACATCCCTCATTGCTGGCATTATTGTTTTTCGTTCTCCTTTTGACCCGACTTGTGGCCGATCCGCATCCTCAGGAGCGAGGACATCTGGGGCAGCTTTCGGAGGAGGAAGTCCAGTTGATCATGGATTTCCGTGAAAATCCGACTCCCTACCGTCACGTTCTCTACGCGGAAAGAAGACCACCCCGGGGGCATAATCCCATCGGGCCCCGCGCGGCGCTACTCGGGCCGCGAGATATCATTGATGTGGTTATACAAGAGGGCGCGATTGCGTTTCATGGCAGGAGGTCTGCGTACGACCCATTCTCATTTCGGATTCAACGGGGACAAACGATCGAGGTGGTCGCACGGCGCCGAGGGCGCTCTGACGAGACCGCAATCGTCGTGGCATTTAGGGCCGATGGACTTCATTTTGATCTGCCGCCTCAACGCAGTGGCTCTCGCACCGAAGAACGCGGCATGGTCGTGATCAATGAAGACGGCCGTTGGAAAACCGGAGAGGCGATCCGATTCGATGGTGAGGTCAACAGCTCACGCTCGCGTTCTGAAGCGCAGGGCATCGTCTTCAACATTAAGTATATCGCAGCACAGTGAGCGCGGGTTTGTCCTGCGCTGGTTCGGGCGAAGTGCGGCGTAAAACCGCTCCTACGTTTCCCGTTACGCCCTCCCTGAACCTGCTTCGGGAATCTTTAGCCGTAACGATACAGTTGAGGGTGGAGCCCGTTGTCTCTAACGGGCTGGTTTGGGCGCAGCTTCGATCAACCTAGAAACAGCAGTTGTTTAACCGCTAATTATCGCTAATCGCCGCTAATTTCGGAAGTTAGCCATCAGTATACGTAGCAAAGGAGTTCACCTGACAGGTGAAAAGGTGTTTTTTATTGGTGTCTCTGATTTAGCGCCAATTAGCGAAAATTAGCGGTTTCAACTGCGGAGTTAAGGATCAAGCCCGATGGGGACATCGGGCTCCACCTTCTGCACATCGCTCCTCGCTGGAGATTATGCTTCAACTGTATCCTTACGGTTTAGGTCAGGCTGAAAATAGCCGGCCGCTTTTTCGTTAGCGCCTGAATTCGTCCTTCTGCGAATTCGGGGTTGCCTACCAACAACCAGTCACCAGATTCACCGAACCCTATTTTTCGCGCCCCCCTCTTTTCTTTCATAATGGTACGTTCCAAAGATACGATTTCAGGCTACTTCGAGATTCGCTGGCATGGCCGCGGCGGTCAGGGTGCGGTCACAGGCGCGAAGTCTCTCGCCGAGTGCGTTCAGGGCACTGGCCGCAATGTCGTGGCTTTTCCCGAATACGGCCCGGAGCGCCGTGGAGCGCCGGTGAAGGCGTTTAATCGTTTTTGCGACACGTACATCCGTATCCACACTCCGGTGACGACACCCGATGTGGTGATCGTGATCGACGCCTCCTTGCTTCCGTTGCCCGCGATCAGAGATGGCGCCAGAGAGCACACGATTTTCTTGGTCAACATTGAGAAAACGCCCGATCAGGTGCGCGAAATTCTTGGGCTGGAGAACCGCGTGGTGACCGTGGCGGCCAACAGTATTTCGCATAAGCTTTTCAAGCGCGAGATCCCCAACTCCACCATGCTCGGCGCTTTCGCCAAGGTTGCGCCGCACATCATCGGAATCGACCAACTCCGCGACGAGGCTAGGCACGTCTTCTCCGACCTGTTGGGCGCGGATCTCGTGGAAAGAAATTTGCAGGCAATCCAGCAGGGACACGATCTCTGCCACATCGGCTGAGGAAACGACATGAGCACTCTTAAAAATTGGCAGGATCTCCCGTACGGCGGTGTTATTGTAGAAGCAGGCAGTGCCGCGAAATACGAAACCGGCACCTGGCGCACCTGGAAGCCCGTCACGCATCGCGAGCATTGCAGCCATTGCCTCAAGTGCTGGGAGTATTGTCCCGAAGACGCGATTATTTTGGAAGACGGTCGCGACAGCTCCGGTGCAGCCCGCAAGTTCGTGAAGGAAGTGAACTACTTTCACTGCAAGGGCTGTGGCCTTTGCGTCCGCGAGTGCCCGGTCAACAAGGACGGCAAGTTTGTCGCTCTAGGATTTGTCCGCGACGAGGTTTAACATGACGAACGTTACCGCTGGAAAACCCAAGATCGTTCCTATCACCGGCGCGGGTGCCTGTGCGCAAGCCATGCGTCAGATCAACCCCGACGTGGTCGCGGCATTTCCTATCACGCCGTCGACGCAGGTCGTGGAAGACTTCTCCGCTTTTGTCGCTAACGGCTTGGTCGACACGGAGTTTGTCACCGTGGAATCCGAGCACTCGGCCATGAGCGCCTGCATCGGCGCTAGCGCTGCGGGCGGTCGCGTGATGACGGCTACGAGTTCCGCCGGCATGGCCTACATGTGGGAGCTGCTCTACGTGGCGGCTTCTATGCGCCAGCCCGTGCTCATGACTCTGGTGAACCGCGCGCTCACCGGCCCCATTAACATCCACTGTGACCACAGCGATTCGATGGGCGCACGCGATGCGGGCTGGATTCAACTCTATAGCGAAACGAACCAAGAGGCATACGACAACCTCGTCATGGCTGCCCGTATCGCCGAACACCCGGATGTTCGCCTCCCGCTCATGGTTTGTCAGGACGGTTTCATAACCAGCCACTCTATCCAAACGATGCAGTTGGAAGACGACAAAGCCGTGCGCGCTTTCGTCGGGCCGCACAAACCCTACCACAGCATCCTCGACACCGATAAGCCTGTCACCTGGGGCGCGCTCGATCTTCAAGATTATTATATCGAACATAAACGCGGACAGGAACAGGGCATGCGCAACGCCCTTCGTGTCATTCAGGAAGTATCGGACGACTTCGCGAAAACCTTCGGCCGCCAATACGGTTTGTTCGAAGACTACCGGCTGGAAGACGCCGACATCGTGCTCGTGGCGCTCAATTCTGCCGCCGGCGAAATCAAGGAAGTCATCGACGAGATGCGCTCCAAGGGTGAGAAAGTCGGTCTCCTCAAAATCCGCAGTTTCCGCCCCTTCCCGTACGTCGAAATCGGACAGGCCTTGTCCAGCGCCAAGATTGTCACCGTCTTGGACCGCAGCGCGAGTTTCGGCGCCCATGGGCCGCTTTTTACGGAGATCAGCACGGCCGTCTATAACTACTCTCCAAACCAACCGCTGCTCCTAGCCCACACCTTCGGTTTGGGCGGACGCGAACTCACCTTGCGCCACATCGAACACATCATCAGCGAAAGCCGCATCTGCCTAGACAAAGGTGAAGTCGGAAATCGTCAGGGACTCTGGGTCAACGTGCGGGGGGACAAACTATGATCGAGACCACCTCCAAGCTGGCCGAACTATCTCCTGAGACTAAACTCATGTGCGAACGCCCCGGAACGTTTTCCGGCGGACACGCATGTGCGCAGGTTGTCCCACCGGCATCTTCACGAAGATGCTTACCCGCGTCTCGGACGAATACGAGATCGTGGCGGGCAACGCCACTGGCTGCCTTGAAGTGGCCAGTTCCATTTTCCCCTACACCAGCTGGCAGATTCCTTGATTCACACCGCCTTCGAAAACGCCAGCGCTATGATGAGCGGCGTCGAGGCTTGTTACAAATCACTGGTTCGGCAAGGCAAGCTGCGCAAGAAGCTCAAGTTCGTCGTCATGGGCGGCGACGGCGGCACGTACGACATCGGCCTCCAGTCGCTCTCCGGCGCGATGGAACGCGGCCACGACCTCACTTACATTTGCTACGACAACGGCGCCTACATGAACACCGGCGTGCAACGTTCGTCGGCCACCCCGATGGGTGCGGCTACCACGACCACACCCGTCGGCCGCGAATCATACGGACGCAAAGGCAACCGCAAGGATCTGACGAAGATCATGCTCGCCCATAATCTGGGTTACGTTGCGCAAGCCAGCATCCACGATATCGGCGACCTCTTCCGCAAGTTGAAGAAGGCCATCGACCACAACGGTCCAGCGTTCATCAATCTACTCAGTCCCTGCATTCCCGGTTGGAAAATCGACGCTGACATGGCCGTGGAAAGCGCGCGCCTCGGCGTGGACTGCAACTTCTGGCCGTTGTTCGAAGTAGAGCAGGGCAAGTTTACGATCAACTACCGTCCATCGGTGGTGAAACCCGTGTCGGAGTGGGTCATGTCGCAAGGCCGCTTCAAACATCTGAAGAAGAACCCAGAAGTCATCGCAGCCTTCCAAGCTGAAATCGACAAACAATGGGCCTGGCTGCAGATGGAAGAAGCCAGAACTAAATAAAACTCCTAACGGGGTTGCGTGATGCAGCACCTGACCGGCCTCCGTGAGACTGTACCTGCACCCTGTGTGACGTGTTGCTTACTCCTGCCGCATTCCGCGCAGTGCTTGGATGGCCATCGCTTGAATCGTTGAATAGAAGAGCTCCAGCACCCACTGAACAAAGGCCAACGTGAGCTCGGCGATTGTCACTGCGCTCCGCCCGATGAAGCGCAGGATGGCGTTCATCACGGTCTTGAGCTGCTCCTCGACTTGCTTGGAAAACTTGACGCCGCGTTCAACCATGTGCGCGAGGTGGTCGAGCGCAGCAGGTGGTGGCGCAGCCAATGCCCGAATTCTGATACGCCTGTTCCAGAATCCAGCCGAGCACCTTGCCGATCATGGCTAAACTATCGGCTGCGAATGGGGTGACACCGCCACCGGCCGCCACGGTTTCGATCCAGCGTTTTACTTCGTCGGCGAGGATTGGCGCGGAACGATCCAGCAGACAGGACCAAGAGGCCTGGCCAATGGCTTTGTTATAGCTACCCATCGTATGAGCCCAGGGATTTAGGGCCAACCCTCTACCGCCAACCACGTAGTTGCGGGTTTTATAAGGCACGTGAAAAAATGGATAAATCGGCACAGTCGTGACGGGATCGGCAGCGTGGCTGATGCGATAGATGTTTTCTGCGCCGATCTTTTCGGTGAGGGAGTTGGCAAATCCCTCCATGCCCACCCGGGGTGAGCCAATGGTGTAAAGCGTGACGCGGCCCACTCGGTTGGCAGCGCAATAATCGGCGCAGAGAGTAGCCAACGCTCCACCGAGGCTGTGGCCGACGCAGTGGATGTGAGAGGGATTCTTGCCCTGCAGGAACGAACGGATGTCGCCGGAAAAGGACTCCCAGTTTTTTTGAAAGCCGATGTGGACTAGTTTGCCACTGTCACAGCGGCAAAACCCTGCGCGGGCATCAGTAAGCCAGTCGCGGGTGCTTGTTGGGTTGGTGCCGCGAATCGCGATGAGCAACTCTCCCTGGCGCGCGCCTTCGCCCTCGGCAATGTAGCCGAAACCACTGAGTCGATTATAGAGATGGCCGCCGGTTTTGCCAATGAAGCGAGCATCGTCGCTTACTTTGAACATGCCTTCGCAGCCGAGCGACAATCCTTGTTCCCTCAAGTTACCGACACTGAAGTCCTCCATTCGGTAGACTCGATGCGCAATGGTTGCTGCCCGATATGGGGTGAATGTGTTCATTTTTGAGGGCTGCCGTCTATGATTTGGGCTGTTCGGGCAACGACCTTAACTCCGCTATACCGCCATATTCGCCGCCGTCTTCAAAGCCGTGGTTTTTTAGTTCAACATCTAGATCGCAGAAAAGGTTGATTGGTCTTCCCGCTAGTCTGCCGTTTAACTCTCCGAATTCGTCATACTCACTTTTGAAGGAGTGCCATGCGCCGTAGGTTTTTTCATTATGTTTAATGAGTATGGATTGATGGATCACCGGCTCATGGGGGACCAACTGCACCATGCCCATCCATGAATTGATGGCGGGCAGCGAGAACTCGCCATTGTTGTCGGTTACGGTTTGGTCGGTCTGGGGCTCATATTTTTTCCAATTCCATTTGCACGTGCGCTCGATGACGGCGCCGACGACGGGCTGGCCTTTGTGGACGACGATTCCTTTGACGGGGGAGAAGAGACACAGTTTGAGCATACGGAGAATCTTCGGAATTATGAAAACGCCCGCCACCGTTATCACCAACAGTATTGCCACGCTTTCGATTGGAGTGAGCCGCCAGAGCATAAGCTATGGTTGGTGACGAGAGTCGGCGGACTCCGTGCTGTCAACCGTTCCGTTTGATACCGCCAAGATGACGTTCGTGATTCTGGCACTTGGCTTTTCGCCATTTCGTATAAGGCGCGTGGCTCCGTTCACATGACTGTCAAGTGTTGCGGGCGTTTACCGAGTCACTCGACTGCTCGTAAAGTCGTGAATCGTGAGTTTCTTCGGGTTCGAACTTAGCACGCTTTTTGACTCTTCGTGGGTATCAGCCTATTTACTTCGAACACCGTGCGTTGGACGAGCCCGAGTCCTTGCGATCTCAGTCCCGATGGCATGATCCTGCAATAGTTATACCCTTCCCCGCTATGAAACGTCTTCTCGTCTCCGTTCTCCTCCTGACTCATGCCACGCTCAATGGCGCAGCCCCGTCCAGTCCGGTGCAGTTCGACTGGATTGAATATACAGGTCGCGATACGATCTTTGCCGAACCACTTAAAACCGGCACCTATCGCAATCCCATCCTTGCCGGCTTCTATCCCGATCCGTCGATTTGCCGCGTGGGAGATGATTTCTACCTGATCAACTCCACGTTCTCCTATTTCCCGGGCCTTCCGATTTTTCACAGCCGAGATTTGATCAACTGGGCTCAGATCGGGAACGTTATAGATCGACCGACGCAGCTCGACTTCATCGGCCAGCGCGTGACACGCGGTCTTTTTGCCCCGACGATCGAGTTTCACAACGGTGTCTTTTATGTCGTTTGCACGCTGGTCGACAAAGGCGGCAACTTCCTTGTCACCGCGACCAACCCCGCCGGACCGTGGTCCGAACCGAAGTGGCTGGGTTTCGACGGCATCGATCCTTCGCTTTTCTTCGATGACGACGGCCGCGCTTGGATGGTCAACAACGGCAATCCGCCAGACAACAAACCGCTCTATCAAGGGCACCGAGCAATCTGGATTCAGGAATTTAATGTGGCCAAGCAAGAGCTCGTCGGGCCTCGTTCGATCATCGTCAACGGAGGCGTCGATCTGAGCCAAAAGCCGGTTTGGATCGAGGGTCCGCACCTCTTCAAACGCAAAGGCTGGTACTACCTGTGTTGCGCCGAGGGCGGCACCAGTATCCAACACTCGCAGGTGATCTTGCGCAGCAAGTCGCCGACAGGGCCATTCGTTCCGTGGGAAAATAATCCAATCCTCACGCAGCGTGATCTGGACGGCGAAGTCCCACACGCGGTCACGGCCACGGGGCATGCCGATCTCGTCGAGGGGCCTGATGGTCAATGGCAGGCGGTGTTTCTTGCCTGCCGTCCCTTCGCGAAGGGCTTTCAACTTACCGGTCGCGAAACTTTCCTATTGCCCGTCCGCTGGACCGATGACGGCTGGCCGATGATTCTGCCGAAAGGCGAACGTGTTCCCTACGTGATGCCAACACCAACGGTTATCGCCAAGAGCCCGGCCCCGGTGCCGACAACGGGTAACTTCACCTGGCGCGATGACTTCAATTCCGACAGCGGCCAGATGGCTTCGCTTTGGCTGATGCTGCGCAATCCTGGCGAAAAATGGTGGAGTCTGACAGAATCGAAAGGCCACCTGTCGTTGACTCCGCGCAAAGAAACGCTGTCGGGCACGGGCAATCCGTCGTTTTTTGCGCGTCGCGTTCAGCATGCGAAATTCGAGGTCGCGACCTCGCTCACGGTGCCTGCAACCAAAGGTGTTTCGGCCGGACTCGCCGCGCTCCAGAGCGAAGAGCACTACTACTATTTTGGCGTGCTGCGCGCTGAATCGGGAATCACGGTATTTTTAGAGCGCGCGAATGGTTCGTCATCGGAAACGATAGCCCGTACGACAATTCCCAATGCCTCCGAAATCGCCTTGCGGCTGAGCGGCGACGAACTCGTCGGCGTGTTTGCCTTCAAGGTCGACGGCGGTGAGTGGCGCACGCTGGCCAGCAATGCCGACCTCACGGCTATAACCACAAATGCGGCCGGCGGCGGCATACACTTCACCGGTGCGGTGGTTGGCCTGCATACCCGTCTAGAACCATAAGTTAGAACCTATTTGCCTGTAGTTTTTGGATCAGGCTCTCGGGTAGCATTCACGTTTACCATGCGCTATCAGCCTCGTTTTCTGCTCTGTTTTTTCGCGGCGTTGGCATCGCTATTCGCAGACGATGGAGCGGCTGTGCCAGTGCTGCCGCTCCAGACAGAATTTATCTATGAGGCAGTGGTCTCCATCGACGCGCCGGTCGATGTCGGTGTCACTCCACAGGGCCATCGACGCTACATCCCGATCACTGGAGGCACGTTCGCAGGCCCTCGGATTCGTGGCGTCATCTTGCCAGGTGGCGCTGACTGGCAGACCGAACGGCCCGACGGCGTTACCGAGGCGGACGCGTTGTATTCAATCCGTTGTGACGATGGCACGGTCGTCATCGTTCACAATCGAGGGCTCATCGCCAACAGCGGTGCCTATATGAGAACTGCGCCGCGATTCGAGGCTCCAGAAGGAACGCACGCCTGGCTTAATAAATCCGAATTTGTCGGCAGCATCTCCGGCGGCCCGAAGCCGGGGACGGTCGTTATCCGCGTCTTCCGCGTGCTCTGAAAACAGAATTTACCAGATAAAATCCGATGAACCATTCCTTCTTTTCCAAAGTGGCAGGGCCCTTGTTGGTGATGGCCGCGTTGGCCATAGCGGCCGAGGGTGCCGACGCTGCACTAAAGACCACTCCCGACACACCAGCGAAAATGTTCCCGCTGGACTCCGTTCGCCTCTTGGACACGGGACCTTTCGCTCCGGCGGTGAAAGCCAACCGCGACTATGTCCTCGCCCTCGACCCCGACCGCCTGCTCGCACCTTTCCGTCGCGAGGCGGGTCTGCCGGCCAAGGCACAGCCCTACGGCAACTGGGAAAGTGGCGGCCTCGATGGCCACACCGTAGGGCACTACCTTTCCGCGCTTGCGCACATGATCGCGTCGGGAGATGACGTGCCAGACGCTCAGCTCCGCCGACGCCTCGACCACGTGCTCGACGAGATGGCAGCCTGCCAGAAGGCGTTCGGCGACGGCTATGTCGGCGGCGTGCCCGGGAGCCGCGAGCTGTGGCGCGCCGTGGCCACCGGCAACATCGGTACAATTGGCAAGAGATGGGTTCCCTGGTACAATCTGCACAAGACCTTCGCCGGCCTGCGCGACGTGTATCTCGAAACCGGTAACACGCAGGCGCGCGACGTTTTGGTGCGCTTGGGCGATTGGTGCGTGGCGCTCACCTCCCCCCTGAGTGACGAGCAGATGCAACGCATGCTCAACGAAGAGCACGGAGGCATGAACGAGGTGCTCGCCGATCTCTGCGCGATTACTGGCGATCAAAAGTATCTCGCGGCGGCGAAACGTTTCAACCACCGCGCCGTGCTCGATCCACTCGTCGCGCATCGTGACGAGCTCACTGGCAAGCACGCCAACACCCAGATCCCGAAAGTCATCGGACTCGAGCGCATCGCCACGTTGACCGGCGACAAAGCCGCAGACTCCGGTGCGCGCTTTTTCTGGGATAACGTCACCCAGCACCGCTCCGTCGCCTTCGGTGGGAACAGCGTGTCCGAGCATTTCAACGACCCGAAAGATTTCCATGGGTTGCTCCTGCACCGCGAAGGTCCCGAAACCTGCAATACCTACAACATGCTGCGGCTTACGGAGCAGTTGTTCACCAGCGCGCCGAGCGCCGCCTACGCCGACTATTACGAACGCGCGTTGTACAACCACATCCTATCTGCCATAAACCCCGCTCATCCGGGCTACGTTTATTTCACGCCGATCCGGCCCGCGCACTACCGCGTGTACTCCGAGGTGGAAAACTCGTTCTGGTGCTGTGTTGGCACCGGCATGGAAAATCCCGGCAAGTACGGCCAGTTTATCTACGCCCGTGCCCACGATGGGATTTACGTCAACCTCTTCATCGCCTCCGAATTGAAGGATACTCAACTCGGGCTCACGCTGCGCCAGGACACCGCCTTTCCCGACGAAGAACGTTCGCGCCTCACCCTGAAACTCGCCGCACCGCAGACCTTCACGGTGTATCTACGCCAGCCGGGCTGGGTCGCACCGGGTGCGTTCTCGATCACGATCAACGGCGAACCGATCACCGTAACCAATAGGCCTTCCTCCTACGTGCCGGTTCGGCGCGAATGGAAGGACGGCGATCGCATCGAACTGGGCCTGCCCATGCGCACGACCGTCGAAGGACTTCCTGACGGTTCATCGTGGTATGCGATTCTGCACGGTCCCATCGTGCTGGCTCATCCCGCCGGCGAACAGGCGATGACCGGAATTCGCGCTGACGATTCCCGCATGGCGCACGTGGCCATGGGGCCGTTGGTGCCGCAGGATCGTGTGCCCGTGCTGACCACGGCCGACTCAATCACATCCAAGGTCGTCGCCGATCCGGCCGCAGGGCCGCTCCATTTCCGCTTGGTCGATGTTGTCGAACCTGCGGCCTCGGGCGGTTTGCCGCTCGTCCCGTTCTTCCGATTGCACGAGGCGCGCTATCAAATGTATTGGGAAGTCACTACCCGCGAAGGCATCGCGGCGCGGCAGGAACAACTCGCCGCAGCCGAACGTGCACAGGCGGCCCGCGAGGCGGCGACGCTGGATTCCGTTTCGCCGGGCGAACAGCAACCCGAGGTCGAACACGCTTATCAAGGCGAGGGCGCCGAGAGCGGTATCTACAACGGTCGCCACTGGCGTCACGGACGAACCATCCAATACACACTCAGCACCCGGAGCGAGAAAGCCGCTGTCCTCGCGGTGACCTATTCTGGCTCCGACTCCGGGCGACAGTTCGACATTTTCGCCAACGGCACTCTGCTCGCGACCCAGGAACTCGTAGGCGAAAAGTTCGGCGAGTTCATCGAGAAACAGTACGCGATCCCCGCCACCGTGGTCGCCTCCGCGCCGGACGGCCGCGTGACGATCCGTTTCGTCGCGAAGAAGATCCTGGCTGGCGGTCTCTTCGACGTGCGGTTGCTCCGTGTCGAGGCCACTGCGCCTAAACCAACCGTCACCCACTAACAGCCGCAATCCGTCCGGCCCGCTCCAACAAAACTCGTCTCCATTCTCTCGTCACTTTTTGCCATGAACACACGTTCGCTCTGCTTCGCTTCGCTCTTGCTGCTCCTGCCGCTCGGCGCCTTCGCCGGCTCGGCCACGATCAAGGTCGACATCGACCGCACCATCGACGCCGTCGATCCGCGCATCTACGGCATGTTCATGGAGCCGATCGGCTTCAACCGACCGGAGCTGAAGTTCAACACGCTCTACGGCCCGCTCTACGACCCCAAGTCTCCGCTCGCCGATA
This sequence comes from Verrucomicrobiota bacterium, assembly GCA_016721945.1. GTDB lineage: Bacteria > Verrucomicrobiota > Verrucomicrobiia > Opitutales > Opitutaceae > JADKHC01. The sequence goes on from JADKHC010000012.1 coordinate 139,218, forward strand.
AAAACGGTTTCCGCACCGACATGCTTGAAGCCGCCCGCGAGCTCCAGCTCACCCAGATGCGCTGGCCCGGTGGCAACTTCGTCGCCGGCTACGACTGGCGCGACGGTATCGGCCCGAAGGACAAACGCCCGAAGCGTCTCGATCTCGCCTGGGGCGTCATCGAGCCCAACCAGGTTGGCACCGACGAGTGGATCGAGCTCAACAAGCTCATCGGCACCGAGAACGTCATTTGTATCAACATGGGCACCGGCACCCTCGACGATGCCCGTTACTGGGTTGAATACTGCAACGCGCCGGTCGGCACCTACTGGGCCGACAAGCGCGCCGAGAACGGCCATCCCGAACCCTACGCCATCAAGTATTGGGGCCTCGGCAACGAGGTCGACGGCGAGTCTTGGATCATGGGCTACAAGAACGCCGAGGACTACGTGAAGTTCGCCCGCGAAGCTGCGAAGGTCATGAGCCACAGCTCGCTGGGCACCAAGCTCGAGTTCATCGCCAACGGCCCGGCCAACTACAAGGACAACCTCAACTGGGTCGAGTGGACCTGGACTGTCGTGAAAGGCCTTTACGGAATCGCCGACTACGTCTCGTTGCACCGGTATTGGGACCCGTCCGACGACTACTACGTGCTCATGGGCCAGCGCGGTATCGACCTCGAGGAGCGCATCGAAATCGTCGCCGGCCAGATCAAAGCCGTGCACACGATCGAGAAGAAGAAGCCCATGTACATCGCCGTCGACGAGTGGGCGCCGCCGTTCCGCAAAGGACACCTGGCCACGCTCGCCCTCGCGCAGTACTTCAACGCCTTCATCCGTCACGCCGACACGGTGAAGATGGCCAACTACACGCTGCTCACCTCCATCCTTGGGCGCGATCCGAAGACAGACGCTACCTACAAGTCGCCGCTCTTCTACACGTTCAAGCTCTTCTCCACCCGCGCCCGTGGCACTGCGCTCTCGCCCACAGTCACCTGCGACACCTTCCGCACCAGCGACCATTACGCGAAGATTCCGTTCCTCGACGTCTCCGCCGTGTACGACGAGAAGGCCAAGCAGGTCGTCATCAACGTCGTCAACCGCCACAAAGACGAACCTATCGCCACCGACATCCGTAGCATCACCGGAAACTTTGCGCCCACCGCGTCGGTGAGTCTTGTGGCCAGCGCCGACATCTCCGACGCGCCGTACACCTACGAGGCGCGCGACAGCTACGCGCCGAAGGTCGAGCAGATCGCCACCCAGGGCGTCTCGCTGCGCTACTCTTTCCCGGCCCACTCGTTCACCCAAATCGTCGTTGGCGTCACCCGCTGATGCTTTTCTGCCCATGAAACTCCGCGCACTCCTCTTGGTTCTTCCCTTTTTTGCCACGCTGGCGGCCACTGCCCAGCAGCCCGCGCCGACGGCCACCGAATACGGCCTCGTCCAAGGCGTCGCCGAAAACGATCTCACCGTTTACCGCGGCATCCCGTTTGCCGCGCCGCCCGTCGGTGATCTTCGCTGGCACTCACCACAACCGCACGCGAAATGGGACGGCGTGCGTCCCGCCACCGCGTTCGCCGCCGATCCCTACCAAGGCGACGGCAAGGGCAACGTGAGCGAGGACTGCCTGTATCTGAATATCTGGACCCCGGTGAAAGCCGCGAGCGAGCGCCTGCCTGTCCTCGTGTGGATCTACGGCGGAGGCTTCGCCTTCGGCTCCACCTCGACGCCGGTCCACAACGGCGAGTTTCTCGCGCGCAAAGGCGTCGTGTTGGTAACCATTAACTACCGCGTCGGTTCGCTCGGTTTCCTCGCGCATCCGGAGCTCAGCGCCGAATCGCCGCACAAAGTTTCCGGCAACTACGGCCTGCAGGACCAGATCGCAGGTCTCCGCTGGGTGCAGCGCAATATCGCAGCCTTCGGCGGCGATCCCGCTAAGGTCACCATCTTCGGCGAGTCTGCCGGTGGCATTTCCGTGAGCATGCTCTGCGCCTCGCCCGAAGCGAAGGGCCTCTTCCGCGGAGCGATTTCCCAGAGCGGCGGCAACTTCGGCCCGACCCGCCCGACTACTTTTCCCGGAGAAAACATGCGCGGCCTCGCCGATGCCGAACAGTCCGGCATCGCCTACGCCGCGAAAGCCGGCGCCGCTTCCCTCGCTGAACTGCGCAAGCTCCCGCCCGACAAACTCCCCGGTGGCTGGGGCAATCCTTCCTCCTGGCCGATTGTCGACGGTTCGGTAATCCCCGACGACCAATTCAAGCTCTACGAGGCCGGCCGCTACAACGACGTCGATGTCCTTATTGGCTACAACTCCGACGAAGGCCTGAGCTTCGCCCGCGAGAAGACGCCAGCGGAATACGCCGCCAACACCCGCCTGCGTTACGGTCCCTTCGCCGATAAACTCCTCGCCGCGTATCCAGCAGGCACTACAAGCGTGCCGAAAACCGCCCGCGACCTCATGCGCGACGCGGCCTTTGGCTGGCAGACGTGGAGCTGGGCCCGCCTCCAGTCCCGCACCGGCAAATCGAAAGTTTTCCTTTACCACTTCGACCAGCACGCCGAACGCCCGGCCGATTCGCCCGCAGCTGACCACGGCATGCCACACGGCGTCGATGTGCCCTACGTTTTCCAGACGCTTGATCGTAACGACCCCAAGCTCACTCCCGGTGACCTCGCGATTTCCGAAACAGTCGCCACCTACTGGACCAACTTCACCAAGTACGGCGACCCCAACGGCGCCAACCTGCCCGCGTGGCCGCGCTTCACCGAGGCCAAGCCGCAGGTGATGCACTTCCATAACACCGCCTCCGTTGGCCCCGTGCCGAGCGAGGCCGCGCTCCAGGTTCTCGATACCTACTTTACCTGGCGCCGCACGCCGGAAGGCGCGGCCTGGGCTAAATAACCGAAGCAACCCGCGTTACTTCGGTATCTATCTTCACGTCAACCAATCGAACGTGCTGCAATTGCCAGTCTCTCAACAACCAGTACACCCCGACAACCCCCCCCATGATCATCCCTGCTATGTTTCACAAAATAACCCGCGCGGCCGCCCTGGCCGCCATGCTCGCGCTCGCTGCCTCCGCCTCTGCGGAAGACGGCACAATTCTCCCGTTCGACGCTCCGCTCGAACCCAACGCCATCCCGCTCGGCACCGGCGGCGTCAAGGACCAGCCCGCGCCCGAGAGCTGGTTCCGTCAGTGGGGCGAGCCCATGGTGCGCAACGTCTCCACCGCCACCCTCACGCCCTACCTCCCCGATCCCGCGAAAGCCAACGGTACCGCGGTCCTCGTCGCGCCAGGCGGCGGCTTCCGCTGGTTGTCGATCAACAACGAAGGCTGGAAGATCGCCAAGGCGCTGAATGAGCGCGGCATCGCCGCCTTCGTCCTCAAATACCGGCTCTTCCCGACGCCCCCGACCATCGAGGGCCTGAAGCAGTCGATGAACCGCGTCCTTCCCCCTGCTCCGAAACCCGGCGAGCCCGCCACCGAAGCGCCCCGTCCGCCGCGTCCCGACCTCACTAACCAGCAGACCGATGCCGAGGCCGCTTACGCCTTGATCGTGAAAAACGCCAAAGAGTGGGGCGTCGACACCGACCGCATCGGCATGATGGGCTTCTCGGCCGGCGCGGGCCTCACCATGCATTGCACGCTCCATTCGGAAAAGATGAAGCTGGCCTTCATCGCCCCGATCTACGGCGGCATGGGCGCAGTTGAAGTGCCGAAGAACGCCCCGGCGATGTTCACCGCCATCGCCGCCGACGACTTCCTCTTCAAGGGCGAGTTCGGCGTGGTGAAGTCCTGGTTCGACGCCGGCAAACCGGTTGAACTCCACCTCTATCAAGATGGCGGCCACGGCTTCGGCATGGGTTATCCGGGCCACCCGACCTATTATTGGTTCGAACCCTTCACCCACTGGCTCGACCACAACGGCTTCCTCAAAGCCAAGCCGACCAAGTAATCCATAACAACCCCTTGGCGCTTCGCTTTCTCCACGATGAAAGAAGCGAAGCGCCTTCTGTAGGAGCCTGCTTACAGGCGATCTATGCACGGAATCGCCAGCAAGTTGGCGCCTACAACTGAATCCGTCGCGGATACCGAGCCGCCTCCTCAAAAAAGAAAACCACCGTCCGCTACACCGCACATGAAACTACACACGATTCGCCTCACTGCCTTACTCATCGCCGCCACGCTCCTCGGCGCGATCACGGCCCACGCCGCCGCTGCCACGGCGAAAACCACCTTCGTCGTCGTCCACGGCGCCACCGCCGGCGGCTGGGAGTGGAAACGCACTGGCCAGTTCCTTACCGACGACGGCCACACCGTCTATCGCGCCACCCTCACCGGTCTCGGCGAGCGGATGCATCTCAACAGCACCGAGGTCAACCTGGAGACCCACATCAACGACGTGGTGAACCTCATTCTCTTCGAGGACCTGCACGATGTCGTGCTCACCGGTCACAGTTACGGCGGCATGGTCATCACCGGAGTCATAGATCGCATTCCTGAACGCATCCGCCATGTTGTCTTTCTCGACGCCGCAGTGCCGGACGACGGCATGTCGATTTGGGATCTGTTTGGCGGACAGAGTCCCGCCGACCCCACTCGCTTCGCCGATGGCTTCATGCAGGTTCCCTGGGTCAAGCCTGGCGACAAACCGCCGCACAGCGTGAAGCAATCGATCAAGTGCTTTAACCAACCCGTCTCCTACAAAAATCCCGCCGCGCTCGCCCTGCCGGTCACTTACGTCGCCTTCGTCCCGAAGGACAAATCCGTCGAAGAGCGCGCCAAGACCGACAAGAGCTGGCAGCGCGCCGTCGCTCGCGGTTGGACCATTCGAACCTTCCCCGGTGGTCACGTCGCCCAGCAGGAAGACCCGCGCGGCGTCGCGACGCTCATCGAGCAGTCCGTCTCCGACGTGAACAAACCGGCGCCCGCCGCCAAGTAAACGCTAAGCCGGAACGATTCAGTTGGGAGCCACAGATGAACACCGATGAGCACAGATTGGGGCAAAAACAACGTCAGGATTTTAGCGATCTGATCGCTCACGGACTGGTTAAACAGGAAACTTCTCGCACTGCGTTAAAACAAACCTCCGGGGCATCTGTGTTTATCAGCGCGCATCGGTGGCTCCATTGCATGGATACGGCTAAGCCAGCGAGCGCCATGAAGAAAACGCATTCCCGCATCCGCTCAATCATCACGCTCGCTGTCGGACTAGGCGTGGCGGTTTCGGCCCACGGCCAAGTCGCTCTTCACCGCCTTCAGCCACCTCGACAAATTCGCCTGGGTCGGTTCTTACAGCGCCTACCTCACGCCCGAAGTCTTCGACAAACACTTCTCCGTCCTCTCCACCGAACCAACCGCCACCAACCAGAAGCTCAAGCTACTCTGGCTCGACGTCGGCAAGGATGACTTCCTCTTCGCGCAGGCGTCGGCCTTCATCGACCTCTTGGCCACGCGGAAGATCGGGCACCAGAAACTCATCACTCAAGGCGGACACACTTGGATGAACGCCCGCCACTACCTCGCAGATACCCTCCAGCTTTTTTTCAAGGAGCACGTCGCCGCCGCTCCATAGTTCCCCACCAGCCCAATGAAACGCTACACCCAAACCCTCTCCCTCTGTCTCTTCGCCGCCGCGGCCGCCTTCGCTCAGGAAAACCCTGAGCAGGTTTCCGACCAGCGCGCCAAAGCCAATTTTGCCCGACCCATCGAGCTCGCGGCCGACGACGTTCGCGCCTTCCCCGAAGCACCCGCTGGCTTCAAGACCGCGCGCGCCGACATTCCGCATGGCCGTGTCGAGACGTTCGAGTATGACTCCCCCGTCACCGGCACTCGCCGCAAGGCCAACGTCTACCTGCCGCCGAACTACTCGCCTGAGTTAAAGTACCCGGTGCTTTATCTTCTGCACGGCATCGGCGGCGACGAAAACGAGTGGCTCAGCTTCGCCGCCCCCAACGTCATCCTCGACAACCTTCTCGCCGAAGGAAAAGCCGTGCCGATGATCATCGTGTTGCCTAACGGCCGCGCGATGGCCGACGACCGCGCAATCGGTAACCCTTTCGAACCCGCCAAAGCCGCCGCTTTCACCACGTTCGAGGGCGATCTCTTCCGCTGCCTCATCCCGGCTATTGAGGCGAAGTATGCGACTCGCCCCGACCGCGATCATCGCGCGCTCGCCGGGCTCTCGATGGGCGGCGGGCAGACGTTCAACTTCGGTCTCGGCCATCTCGACAAGTTTGCCTGGCTCGGCGCTTTCTCCGCCGCGCCCAACACCAAGCCGCCCGCCGAACTCGTGCCCGATCCCGCCGCCACTAAGGCGCAGCTCAAACTCCTCTACATCTCCTGCGGCAACAAAGACGGCCTCATCAACTTCTCGCAAGGCGTTCACCGTTACCTGAAGGAGCACGGCGTCCCGCACCTCTGGAACGTCGATGACCACGGCCACGACCCAGAGACCTGGGGAACCAATCTCTATCACTTCT
>JADKHC010000013.1 GCA_016721945.1 Verrucomicrobiota bacterium
TGGTACCGCCAACGAACTGGCCGACTTGAAGCCCGCCGTGCTCGCCAATCCCCCACCCCGTATGCCGCCGCGCATCGCGAAGTCGCCAAACCGCGCTGAGGCATGAAGAACTTCGGGACCGTGCGCCGCAAATGCTCTTCCGCCATGTTCGCGCTTCGGCGACTCGAAGCTCAACGAGGACATCGTCGTCCTGCTGAAAAATTACGAGAAGTTCGCCGTCTTTCTCGATAAACCCGCAAAAGCTCGCGCCTCGCCGGATTCCGACCTTCGGCCATCCTGCCGATGGCAACTTGCACGTGAACATCATGTATCACCGCGAGAACCGCGCAGAATACCCTCCGCGCTGAAAGCCGTGAACAGCTTCATGGCAGGCGGGGTCAACCCGGCGGAGCTTATATCTCCGGGCGCAGGGAATACGGCATTGGCTCCGCGAAAACGCCGTTCCTCGCCGTACGGATATCGCCCGCGCAGATCAAAGCTCAGTGCTGCCGTGAAACAACCGTTAGATCCAAACGGTATATTAAATCCCGGTAAATGTTCACCCTTCAAAGTCTGGGAACACCTGCGCTTGAAGATCGAACTGCCAGGATCATAACAAGCGCGCCCGGCCAAGCCTGTGTGCGAACGCTGAACGTTTAACGCCCAACGCTGAAGGATTTCGCTGTACTTTGCCGAATCTTCCGCCACCGATAACGGCTCGCTGCGCATCTGCGCCTGCGCTGTGGCTTCGTTTCAAACGCACCCCAGTTCGTGCAACTCCAGCGCAAGATCCGCTGACCGGGGAGCTTCAACATTTCCCGGCGAATGGCGCTTCAGCATCCTCGAAACTTTGTTGGTCAGGCGATCATGCTGTGAGTTTATTTCAAGAAAAACCTGGCGCACCGGGATGCAAACTCCGCAGTACCCGAATGTCTTCCTGATCCTTGGGCCGGGCCGTCCGATTCGACCGCCAAAACCGTCTTTAACCGCTAATGAACGCGAATAAACGCTAATTCCGGAGGTAGTACCCGCAGTCCCGTGAACGTGGGTTCAGTGGCTCGCGATCCGAGGAGGGGCGGTTGCTCCGCAACCGCCGTGCTGTGAAAATGCAAAACCGGACCCTCATTGACCTATAATTCTATGTCAGGAGCTGGTGTATCTTCTGCTACATACGCTTCCTCGATAGACAAAACACTGTTTCCTTCAAAACGCTCAAATACGTCTCCCTCTACTCCCAGTCTGTATACAGGGAATCCACGTACTTTAACCCACGGAAATGTGACCCTCGCATAACGCACTTTTCAAACTCTACAGGGGTTAGGCTTACATCGACAGATCTAGCATCGTCTGTGAGGGTGACAATAAAATGATTTGTATTTAGTTCTTTTACTTTTCCTTCGAGTTCGCGCTCTTCACCGCGAACATAAGTGCTCTTTAGGCCGCGAATATATGTTTGAGTCTGTTCATCGATCGTTACGACTTCGATTTTTCCATCACGTACGCCATATATCTCAACTTTTTCTACACCGCCAATGCCATTAATGCGATTTGCTATGCCGAGCACCTGGTTGTATATAGAGACATTAAATATAACCGGGGAGCTGTTTCACTCTCTCGGGTAGCAAGGCTGCGTTGCTATGCATAAAGCAAAGTCCAGAAATGAGTGACGAGACCACTCCTGCCATGGTCGCTTGGATTCATGGATCACTTAAGAACGCTATGAGGCCATATTCATCCGAGTTTCTTTTGCGTTCGCCAATGCGTAGCGCAAGTTTCTCTCGTTCAGCCTTTGTCGCCATCGGACTGTCTGAAAGACGGCCTTCTGTGGCCAAATATGATTTATGTATGATTCTTTGTATCGAAATCAATGATTGTGCCAGATCGTAAATAGGCACGCCCTGGGTGTTTAGTGATTCTCCTACAAAACGAATCGATAATAACTGTGTGGGTGTGTTCATATGAAAAATAAAACAGAGCCTGGACGTGCTCAGGTTTTATGGCTTAGGGGTGATGCATTTATTCACTCTTCGGATAAAGCTGGACCAGAACTCCAGGACCAAAGACCTTCGAAGCATCCGTCTCCATCTGCTTGCGCAGGCTTGCGACGTAGAGGAGGGTCGTTGGAGATGTCGATGCGGTCGTCTCGATCGGTTGTTTTCTTAATCAATGCCTGAAGGTGAAGCTCCATGCAGGAGAGTCCTTCCAAGAGCACGCGCGTCTGTTGTTCGTTGAGGTCTGGTTTATACATGGGCGAGGCTTTTTACTTTGATAAAGGCTTTCGCCTGTTTGGCGAGCTCGGCCACTTTGCCTTTGAATTCGTCGAGTGGCATATTTTGCAGCGGATGAATAACGTAGTGGTCACTGTGGTCATTTTTCATTCCGAGGCCAAAAGGGACGTTGATGGTGCGGGGGAGTTGCCAAACCATATCCTCCGGATCGAAGAACTGCATCTTTTCCTTGATTCCATTTAGCGTGAAAAGAGATGCGCCGTGTAAACCTGCGCGAATCCAAACCATGCCGTTTTCCTGATACGTGTTAGTGAAAGCGATGTCGCGTGGGATTCGCACACGGTCGAGTTTAGGGGAGCTGGACGATCCTACTCGATAGAGTTCAGTCGGTAGCATGAACAATTGCATAGAGGTAATCATGAGTTTTGTTGCGGTCGATGTTAACGGTTACTCGTCGAAGCTGGCCTCCACGGGAGTGGCGTTGGTTCTAGCTGGTAGTCCTTGAAATTCAAGGAGGTTCTCAACTGGGTGGGATTCGTTTCGGCCAGGGTCCGTTCGGGGGCACGGGGGCGCCCGGGGGGCGCGGGCGCTGCTCCGCGCCCCGGGGGGGAGAATTCCACTGCGTGGAATGCGCCAGGCCTCTATGCTTGAGTCGTTCCAAAAAGCGGACCAGTGTTCCCGGATCTTGCAGGCACTGCACCGTTTGGTGGGTGTGTGTTTTGGTTTTGCACTCAGCACTTTGGCCGATCCACATGCCTTCACCAATCTGTCACTGGATGCCTTATCATCACCCCACGCCAACGAACCATTTCGCCGCGCTAGCGGCCCTGCACCAAACAAAACACTAGGGCTAAAACGTACAATCCATCATTATGAAGAAAACATTCCTATTTTTCGTCGCCGTTTGTGTCTCAACTGCGGCTCTTGGCTTCGCTCAAGAGGGTTTGGTCTCAGCGTCGGCGGGCGTGGCAAGTGGTTCGGTTGCGATCACGCCAAAGATGACGATCTCGAACGAAAAGCCAGATCCAAGCCTGCTCCTCAAGGAAGGAGATTTCGTTCAGCCAAGTTTCAGGGATTCCGATCCCGAGATACCCTTTCCGTCCCGGGCGCGACTCGATAAAATTTACGATGGGCAAGCCGCGGTCGGTGTAATGTTAGATGCCGAGGGCAACGCCACCGACTTCCTGGTCGTAAGGCATACCAAACAAGATTTTTCTCAGAGAGTGATGGACGTAATTCGCCACGAGAAATATTCGCCGAGAATAGTTAAAAAACACTCCGGTCCCGGGCCGGTTCTTCGTCGTAAGGACGTTCTCCCTTGGCTATGAAGGCCCGGTCGATATGAACAGGCCGATGGTTGTGGGTATGAATGCGATGGAACAGATGGACGCGATGTCGAGCCGAGTCCGCGAGGGAGGGCGGCCACCTAAGCGCACTTATAAAGCGCATGAAGAGCGCGAGCTTGATGGCCATATCCCCGAGATTATTGCCGTCGACACCGGTGATTCCTGCAGAATACGAACTGCAACCCAACCAGGTGCTGAAAGTGATCGTCAGTTTTACGTGGACGAGAAAGGCAATGTGCGATTGCAACGTGGATTCGATGCGCCAGCGCCCGTCGTCACTAGCGTGATTAAGACGGTGTCGAATTGGAAATTCGCGCCGCCGACGATCAAGAAAAAGCCAGCACTAGTCTTCACGAACCGCACGCTAACTTTGGAGTCCAAAATGCCACCAAGCGAGAGTGCTGAATCAATAGCTACCAGTAAAAACGGAAAGTGAGCTGGTTGACTGAACCGAAGTCGTATCCCTGCTGTTGAAGGTGGAGCCTGTTAATGGGGTTTGGCCGCGAGGTTGTTGTCGGTATGGAGTGTTTCAGGCTGCGGGGCGGTTTTTCCCAACCACGCGAAGCAGCGTTTCTTGAAATTCGGAAATCCGCACGGGTTTTGACACATAGTCGTCCATGCCGGCTTCTATACATTTTTCGCGATCACCGATCATGGCATTCGCAGTCATCGCAATAATCGGGATAGGGTTCTTCTCGATCGTGCGCAGCCGTCGCGTGGTTTCGTAGCCATCCAACTCGGGCATCTGACAATCCATCAACACGACGTCGTAGGTGTCCTTGCGCAGTGCTTCGATCGCGAGCAGTCCGTTGCCAACCGTCGTCATCGAGAGCCCCATACGTTTCAGCGGCATCTCGAGCACCGTTGATTCACCGCGTTGTCCTCGGCCACCAGTATGCGGAGACCCTGCAGGGCTTTCAGATCGACGGAGCGCTCACGCTTGGTTGCGTCGGTTGGCGTTCCCGTGCCCGTGCCTGAGTTTGACGCCTGCTCCAGCTCGACGGTGAACCAGAATATGGAGCCATTGCCTTTTTCCCGCGGCCTTATGCCGATTTTGCCACCCATCAATTCCACGATCTGGCGCGAAATGGCCAACCCAAGTCCGGTGCCTCCGAAGCGGCGTGGTCGACGAATCAGCCTGGAGGAAGGGCGTGAAAAGTTGTTTTTCAGCGCCAGCCGGGACGCCGATGCCGGTATCCTCGACTTCCACGCATAACGAAGGTCCTTTGGTGCCATCGGAAGGTTTCGGTTGGGCCAAAACGCGAACCCATACGCCTCCTTCTTGGGTGAATTTGACGGCGTTGCCCATGAGATTCAAGAGCACCTGGCGCAGTCGGCCGGATCGCCGCGTAAGACTTGGGGCACACCGTCGTCGATCTTGTGCGAAAGGGTGATTTCTTTCTCGGTGCGCGTGCGGAGAGCAGTTTCACGGAATCTTCAACCAACGCGTGGAGATCGAAATTGATCGCGTCGAGTTGCGGTTTCGGCTTCGAGTTTGGAGAAATCGAGGATGTCGTTGATGATCGTCAGCAAGGCCTCCGCGCTGTTGCGGATGAGCTCTGTGGATTCGCGCTGCTCCCGGTCGAGATGGGTTTCAGTCAGCAGATTGCTCATGCCGATGATGCCGTTCATCGGTGTCCTGATTTCGTGGGACATGTTCGCGAGAACTGGCTCTTGGCCTTGGCCGCATTCTGGGCCTCGGCAGCGGCGACCTGAAGTTCGGAGGTGCGGATCTGCACCAGCGACTCGAGTTCCTGGTTGCGTGCCTTGGCCCGCCTGAGCAACCAGCGGCTACCGACAAACAGCACCAGAGCCACCGCCGTCGCATAGACCAGATAGGCGTACCACGTGCGATAAAACGGCGGGGCTATGCTGAAATCGACGAAAGCAGTCTCTCCGATCAGGCCCATGCTGTCGCAAAAACGCACCTCCATGCGATATTGTCCGTTGTTGAGCCCAGTGAGGCTGATCGCGGAATCGCGGCCCGGTGGCGACCACTCGGTGGAATTCCCCACGATCCTATATTGAAGGTTTATATTGCCTATGCGCAGGAAGTTTCCGGAGAAGAACAGGAAGTTCAGGTTATTGCTCGCGTAAGGTATGTTCTTGAGGTTATCGAGCTTCAGGTTGAGGGCTCCATAGATCTGGTTCTTGGTTCGGGAATCCGATACGGCGATCAGCTTGGGTTTGACCACGTCGGTGGTGGTGTAGGATTCTTTCGATTCGATCCTGGAGAGCGATCGGTGTGCTTTGATCCAGATTTCGTTTCCGCCGACATATTCAAGGAGCGGAAAGTTTTCGCGGACAATGTCGAGCTGGCCAAACTCCGCCTTGTAGCCCTGCGCAGTCTTGACCAGACGCAGGACGCCGCGGTCGTGGGGCATCCAGATGGCTCCGTCGGCAGTGTGGACCGGTCGCTGAGAGAGAGGCGGCGCCAAAGCAAACAAGGCGTCGAGCTCCGGCGACTGGACGAACTCCTCTGTTTTCTCGTCGAAATAGACACGATTTCCATCGCCGTTAGATATGACTACCGTGGAGCCTATATAACCAATTCCCAACCAGAGCGGATTCTTCCATGGGATGGAATCGAACAGCTGAGAACGCAGTTTCCCGTCTTTCCACGAGATGCGTGCGACTCGATTTACGCCGAGTTCGGCCCACACCGAGGTCGGTGGCACCCGCACGCAAACCGCCGGGAACCCAAGCCCATCGACAATTTCACCGGCCTGCTCCCACTTCGTGCCGTTCCAGCGAAGAGCGGCCATCTTTTGCTCACCGATGACGGCGCAAACATCCTCGTTGAGTGGCATGATGCGGTTCGCATTAAAGCCGGTGAGAACGTGGGTGATTTCGCCGGAGTCGGCGTGATGAAAAACTCCGAGCGCATTGCCCAGCAGCAGTCCGTGACTGGTGGATGCGATCGACCAGATGCCGTCGTTCAGGGAAACCGGGGAGGGTGCAAACTGGGTTGGTTCAGCAGACTTATTCGGCACCGGATCGTACAGCGTGCCGTCCGAGAGAATGAATAATTTGCCGTTGTGGCGGCCGACGGTCGACCAGCCGAGGTTGAGGCCCAGGCGATGATCGAAGATGGTAATGGGCGAATCATAGATGATCTTTGTCACGCCATTGCCATCGGCGACCCATAATATACCCGGGTCGCCTTTGCAGACCTCCGTGATGCCGCCGAAGATATTGCTGTCGAGCGCCAGCTTGATTTGGCCGCTTTGGTTGAGAATATACAACCCGTGGCCACGAACCAGGACAGCGATGTTGCCATTGGCCAAAGAAAGTATCTTTGGCACCGACGGACCGAGCAGCGGCAACAAGATGGAATCGATACCGGACGACCACGGGGTAAAGGTGTTCCCGTCGAAAACGAGGAAACTGTAGCCAATATTTCGGCCGAGCACTTTGCCCTCGCCGAAAGGAATGACTGAGTCAAAAGCTACCTTCTCTCCGTTGTCCGAGATCGGTCGGAGTTCCTCTGAAACGGGATCAATTTCCACCATACCTGTCGTGGCTGAGCAAGCATAGGCCTTTTCGCCGATGACAAAGAGGCTGGCCTGTTCTAGCAGGCGGAAGAACTTCTGGTCGCCCGTTTTCTTTTCGCGGTAAACAATACCGGACCCATTGGCGAAAAAAGTCCCGGTTGAGGTGGTGACGATCGAGCTAAATTGGGCATTTGAAACCCATACCGGCGTGTTGGCCGGTTTGTACGAATGCTGCACGATATTCCCCTGCTCGTCGTAGTTCCATACCCCCCACGCGCCGCTTCCACCGAAATAGTTGGTACCGTCGGAATCCCGCTGGGCATATGAAAGATAGGAGCCGGAGTCCTTCTGGATGCGCAACTCCGACCAGTTGCGATCATCGAAAACCTTGTAAGTCCCGTCCTGAATGAGCACGATGCGACCAAACTCGTCGGTGCTGAGACGAACGCCCGGAGAGACGTCTCCAATTTCCGCATACGGATAGCTCCGCATGATTGGCAACCCGATGATCGGCGAATCAGTACTGTCTGCCTGAACTTCGGAGAGCGCGAAAGCCAAGCCGATAACGAGGGCGACCAGCTTGAAATATGCGCAACAAGGGGTTCGTGTTTTCAGGGGGGTGTTCAATTTCCAATGCGTTCGTGTAACGTGTACATCGTCATAATGAGGGCAGCACTTTAGGACATGCCAACGGATTATACTGGGCAGTTGACCCTACTGCGCGGTTTTGTCGAGCGGACCACGAAGATTTACGCCGACAACGAGCCCGGCGAGATACCCGGCTTACCAAGGTCCGCAGCTAGAGCTTATAAAGTTAAACCACAGCCGCATTTCAGAAGACCATTTCACGCAAAGGCGCGAAGGCGCAAACATGGATCAGGGGCAGAGAATTCTCAATGCGGAACACTGATTCCGATTATGAGAAGCCTAACGGCATTACATGCCTACACAGCAATGCTCCTCACCTTGCGGCTTATACCAAGTCGCATCCAAACGTATAAAAACGGTTGGCCTTTGGAGGGTTGGGACGGCCAGCCTGGCCGTCCGGTTGGATGTGTGCAGGTCTTCTCTCAAAAATAGCCCTTGGTGCCTAACTTAGCGCCATTCGGTCCTGAGCTCGTCGAATGGGCAAGCAGGCTCCTACAAATCGGCGAATGAACGGCGGGCATGGTGGTGGTTGTTTTTTTTGAAATATCCCGAAGCAAGCTGCTCCGGGGATCGTTATAGGTGATATCGGGGATAATTGAACACGCGGGAGCTCTGGGGAAACTCAGCTTCGAATATCTACTCCTGAGTTCCAGTTTTCCAGATTAGTATAGGTTCGGTTGATCGGGCTCATGGCTTCCGGCCTTCATCGACTTCCCAGAACTCAAACAACGTCTGCAAATCGTCGCGGGCGGCCAGGCCGCTCTCGGCTTTGAACTTAACCAAGAGTTCCGAGGCAGAATCTTTCCAGCCGCGTTTGCTCGCGAAATCATTCCAGATGAGCGTCGTGAGATCGTTTATTTTACGGCCGTGCTGTACGCAGTACTCCCAGCATTGCTCGTCGGCTGCACCGGTGAGGACAAAGGCTGTGAACTGGCCGTAGTCCAATTCCAGATAGCCCATGATTCGGGCATCAAATCCCTTGCCCATGAGTTCGAAGAAATCCGGGCGAAGTTGATTCGCCTGTTTCATCCGGATCTTGTCGATGCAGCGGCCTAAATAATAAAGGCCGCCCACTTTTTCATAAGGCGTACGCGGAGTTTTGAGAGTGTTGGTCATGGAGATGTCACGTAAGGCAGAAAATTCCGTCGCGCAACTGGTGGTTATAAAGTAACCTATCCACCCCTCCCCACGCATGCTTAAAACAGACTGCTCGGTAGGGTTGAGCCGAACTAGTCGGCAGAAGGCAGTGCTTAACTTCTATAATCCTGCTTTCTAGAGCACGTAGTCGTCGGGGGCGATGAGGACGACGAATTCTCCCTTGAGACTGGTTTTGGCCAGGCGGTCGCGGACTTCGCCGGCCGGGCCGATCAAAAACGTTTCGTGCAGTTTGGTTACTTCCTTAGCCACGCAGATCACTCGCGTCGGTCCGAGTGTGGCGACGATTTCGTCAGCGAATTTGTCGATGCGGTGGCAGGATTCGTAGAGCGCGAGGGTGTAGTCGAAATCGCGATACTTTTCTAGAAAGGCGGTGCGGGCGGAGGTTTTTGGCGGAAGAAAACCGGCGAAGAGAAAGCCGTTGGTGGGCAGCCCGGCCGCGCTGAGCACGGAGATGACTGCGTTGGCTCCGGGCACGGGGATGACGGGTAGGGCTTGGCGGCGGCAGGCGCGCACGAGGCGGAAACCGGGATCGCTGATCGCGGGCGTGCCGGCGTCGCTGACGAGGGCGATGGATTTACCCGCAACAAGCTGGGCACAGAGGCGGTCGGCGGCTTCGGTTTCGTTGTGGTCGTGATAGGCGACGAGGTCACGACGAATACCGATGCGCGTGAGCATCGCGCCGGTGGTCCGGGTGTCTTCGCAGGCGATCAAGTCAACACCGCCAAGAATGGCGCGGGCACGGTCGGTGAGATCGGCGAGGTTGCCGATGGGTGTAGCGACGACATAAAGGTGGCCCGGTTGCGGAACGAGCGAGGTGTTGGCGGTAGGTTCGGTCATGCGCGGCGTGTGGCAGAATTGTTGAACCACGAGCGGACGCTAATCGACGTTAATGTTTGTTTGAGCAGGCAGTGGGGTCAGCGCGGGTGTTTGCAGGGGACGATGCGCCGATAGAATAACGACCCGACGGTTGAATGGAGTCATAAACGGACGACCCGTCGGACCGGGTATCTTTCGACATTGTGGAAAGAGGGTGACGCAGTCTTCCTGCTTTTTTGCCCGGTGCTATGTGAGGAAAATCGGCTGTTCGCTCACGCCTGCGATCTTTGTGTCTAGCGGGGCAAATTTCATCTTGCCGGAAACGGAAAGCCTCGCGTAGTAGTTTCCGCTCTAGTGACGTAGTTGTCCTAGCGGTCTGTTCTTTGCCATGTCTGTGGTTTCACATTAGTGCTCATCGTTGCGGGAATTCTTCCCAAACGGAGAAAATCGATGTGAACTTGGACTGAAGTAGAAGACAGATGCTTTCCTAAGTAGTTAAATACATAGGAAATAAGTTTAGAACGCCAGAGTAGCTCAGTGGTAGAGCAGAGGACTCATAAGCCTTTGGTCGCGAGTTCAATCCTCGCCTCTGGCACCACTTTATAGAGAGGCACTTACGAAAATTAAGTGCCTCTTTTTTGTGCCCTAATTTTTTGCGCTGGGCCATTTCTGGGCCACTTTTGGAGTCCTTAAAAAGGCGGCAACGGACTCCTCGTGTTTACCCCGACCCGGGTCGATTCGATAAACGCGATCACCTCTGCCTCATCGAACAAGACGACGCGGTCGTTGATTTTATGGCGGGCAAGCAAAGTGCGGAAATCGTGTGAATACCGGGCAAGCTAGCGTTGTCAGACCAACCCGGGATCATCTTCGGGCCTGATCGGATTCACCCAGTCTGGCGGTGGCCAGATAAACTTTCCTGCAAGAAACCCAGCTGTGCCGCCCAACTCTTCAAACTTGGCAACATCTGCGAGCCAGCGCGTTGAAATTTCAGGCCCGGTCGATCCATGAGTCAGAAGAACTCTTTTTACGACCCGATCTCCTCGCAGGTGGAATAGGTCGAAGTTTCCTGGCGTCTCGGCTCGGACGAATCGGTCGCCATGTCGATAGAGCTCCCGGCACTCCTGCCGATTCGTTGCGCCCAAGAAATACTCCGTGTCGAGATCCCCGGCAGTCATCCAATATAACAGTCCGGCCTTCTTGAGTGAGTAATCAGCCCGAAACGCCAGCCGTGGGTCTTCACCCCGGCGCTGCAAGATATAAGCCTTGGAAAGGGCGTCAGCCATGTCGTGGGCGGAATAAAGCCGGTAAGCATCCAGAGCCTTTCGAACTTCAGAGCCCCAATGCATCAGGTGAAACTCAGTCTTGATTGATTCGGCGAGTGTGCGCAGCACGCTGCCATAACGATCGGATTGCAGGTCAACCGTGCTGCCTTGGGCGATCTGCTTCACGATCTCGGGTGCAATCGTGGCATCCAGGAAGGCAAACACACCGCGAATGATATTGGGGATTTCAGATGGTTTCGTGCTTTCGGACATAGATTGGTGCTGTTTGATTTACTGGATTCGAGGCCATGACGTATCACCCCTATTTACGTTCCCCTGTAGGCGGTAGTGGGCGGCTGATTCCAGAGTTAAATCCTCGTGCTGGTTACCCACTGGCTGAGTAACAGCGTCGCTGGACGATCTCGCTTTCAAATCACCAACGCATTTTCGATAGAAAAACTCGGCGCACTGCATGCAGTCGTGAACGATGCCAGCCATGAGCCTGCAAGGCTCTGGAAACTATGCCGGTCACGACGGACGCAGCAATTTTCAGTTGGCGGGTGCGACGCGATATCGGTGATTGCATTGAAAACAGCATAGGCGTTTTCGCCAAGTTCACCGGCATAGCGGGTGTTCACCTCTGTAATGTGCGCCCCCAGCTTTCCCCAATCGCTGGCGATGCGTGGTGAATCTGTCAGGTTTGCTGGTGGTTGAATTGAAAGACCAGCGCGCATGAGTAGATCGAAATGCTGTGGTAGCACTGTGCAGCTGTTCAGTACAGCCATGCTTTGGGTGAACAGGCCCTTATATTTTTCCAGCTCAAACTTATCAACCGTGAACATGATCTCTGAGTTGAGCGCACGGCGTGAATGAACAAATGAAAACCTGATTATTTCCTGCGGGAGGATCATCCCGTTTTTGCAGACCTTGCGATAAAACCCGATGGCAAAATTGAGCGCACGACTGGTGTTGAAACTGTTTGTCACCCGGATGAACGGGCCGAACACCTCAGGTCGATTTGCCGCCGGCACACAATTAAAATTAAGTGCCGCTGTGTTGTGTCGCAGATCGATCTGGCAGTACCCCGCCGTCGAGGGGCCGTCCACCGTCGCGGCCTGCCACTCGCCCGGCTTTGTTTCCGGGAATACGGTTGCGCAGCACCTCGTGGCCATGTCGAGGGCTTCCGTATTACTGACAGTTCGGTAATTTTGACCGACGACGCCAATGACCTTGCGCGTGCGGCCGTTGATGATCGCCTTTTTTGACGGAATTACCAAATCGTGATCAAAACCATCCTCCGAAATCCGCGCAAAGACGGGATGCTCTTCAACGGGAAACATAATCTCGTTCAGCCGCGTAATGCGTGGCATAAAATTCCTGTGTTAATGGTTCGATTGAATCAGGCGGGTACTTGTGTGCGAAGTGGGCGTTTCATTTTTCGCACTCGAACGCGTGCAGAAGTTCGAGTTCCCCAAGTAGCTTCAGCGTCGCAGTACGTTGATATTTACCCGAGAAATGCGCTTCAACGAATTGCCGGCACAACTCAAAGCAGGTCTCCATGTTTTCATGATTAGCCGTAAGGGCGACACACCATTGTTTGAGGATATCAGGTATGGAAGGCGCATTGTGCGTATGGCTGAAGCAAATCCGCAGGACAATCTGCTGGAGCCCTTGCGGGAGTCCGGTCGCTTGAACCAAGGCAGTGAGCTCTGCCGTGTAGTTTAAATTTTCTTGGGGCGGAGTACCAAGGAGACCGCTATCCCCCACGCTCAAGTCACACGCACCGCCACTACAGGCTTGGACTTGTCGGAGTTCGGTACACGGCTGCTCGATAAATCTGTAGGCGATCTGTACTTTCTCGGCTTCATCCCAGGCTACATAACTGGTACCCGGGCATTGTAGATTGTGGCTTATAGCGAGCGCCATTGCTTTTTTTGCTTGGTTCGTCTTCAGCAAGTGCTGAATCCGCTCCTTGTGCCAGAGCAGTTCGATAGCTGGATTATCCGTTTTTATCAGAGGGATCTCCAAC
>JADKHC010000014.1 GCA_016721945.1 Verrucomicrobiota bacterium
AAATCAAGCTCAAGAAACGCGGGGACCGCCGCCGCTCCCATCGTGGTGCAGGCGGCCATGGTTCAGGCGAGGCTCCTGTTCAGCTCTTCACTGCTGAAAATCGCGACGGCGCCCTTGGCGTTAACATGACCGGAAGCTATATCCCCGTCACGGGCTCCGGCTTTCCGACATCCACTGGTCTGCGATCCATCTCGACACGGAGACCGATCATCACGTAGTGGTGGCCGGCAACGAATTTTTCGAAGCGGCGTGGGCGTCGATTTCAGCAAGCAAACACCAGCGCGCTCTGTCCAATTACATTCGCGGCACGCCGATGGTGGTCGACCCCGTTTGATTACGAACACGGCGTGAGGCGCCGGGCGCGGCATCAAACTCAAGGCGATTTTCGGAAATAGCCTCCCGCGGCACTAGTCAATTGCCGGGCCCGGTGCAAAACTTCGGAGGTTGGGATGGTGGCGCCATCAGGTACGCTTCGGTTACGAGGTAGTGTCGGTTGGAATCAGACCAGCAGCGGGCGATTCTGGATTTATCACAACTTCCTGGATGGGCGGTGGTTTCTTCTGCAAACCAACATGGCCGCATTACAAGAGGCCTGTTCTTGGCATCTTTGTTAATCAACATTCTGGCGTCTTTTCTGTTCCACATCTTTGTGAACATGGAAAACGGTGTTGCGATCAAAAATACTTACGAAGCACGCGTATGGATCGTTACAAGGATCAGGGCCTTTACTGCCTTCTCTTTCTGGAATCCAGACAGTTATGTTACCGGTGGCAATGGTTTCGTTGTTCGCAATAACATCGCTTTTGTCTTACAAAGCCACGTAAGGCGGGGATCTCGCCTGCGCTGGCACTGACCTGGTTCACGACCACAACCTGAACTTAATTTCCCTCGCCGGAGGGAATCTGGGTTGGCTTGAGTCAGCATCTCTGGACGCTTGCGGGCTCCGGAACAAGTCGCTGCCCCGGGATTTGTCGATAGCGACTTGAAAGACTATCGGTTAAACGCCTGAAAAGCGTCGGGTTAGAAGAGGCTATCCGACCAGCTACCGCCGATCTGTAACAACGCATCACGGCCAACACCGCACAGTCTCGGTGCGTATAGCGCTTCGGTAAATATCGTCAGACAAGTATAGACGATAGCTGGCGGTTCGTTAACAACACAGGATTTGAGGCTAAATAAGATGCGAACCCGGTCAACGCGCGCTTCGGCCCGTAACACGCTATCTCAGCGAGAATTTCTAACATCCCTCGTCTTCCGGCCTCTCGATTGCCCTGCTCTGCGGCCTCACCGCCTGCGGCGGTGGTGGCAATAGATCCGGGCAAACTTCGAGTCCGCCACCAACCACCGACCACTCCAACGCCGCCGGTTCGTGTTTACGGCGCAGGATTCACTGTTAGCCCACCGGCAACGACAACAATCCCGGCACGTCAGCCTCACCGTTCAAAACGTTGGAAAAGGCGCGCGATACCGTACGTACTACCATCGCCAAAGGCGTGCCTTCCGGCGGCATCGCCGTCTGGTTGCGCGGCGGTATCTGCGCACTGCAACGTTGGAACTGGGTGCGGCAGATTCGGGTTCCGACGCATCCGCTCCGTGGGTGGCTTAGCTATCCGGAGAAGACTGCATCATCGGCGGAAAAAAGCTGGATGCTTCAGCTTCCGCAACCGTCACGAGCGCATCGCCTGTTTGGAACCGCCTTGATGATTCGGCGCAGGGTAAACTCGTCCAGATCGACCTGAAACCCATCCTCGGCATCACCGCTAACTCGGCGGCGGCGGATAAACTGGCGGCCTACGGACAGCAGAAGCCTAGCGATGTCACTTGGCTCGATACCAAATTGGACGCTGCGCTGGAATTGTTTGTCGACCGGCAGCCGATGCACCTCGGACGCTGGCCGGATGTCGACGCCAACGATCCTGCTCAAGGGATCAACGACAATGCGGTGGACGTGTATGGCGCATCTGTCCCCGGCGTAGCTGGGCACTTCACGAAAGCGGTGTGGTCGATGGCGTTTCGCTTTTCAAGCGCGACGGGCTTGTTGATTACAGCTTCACCGATGCAAATGGCACCGTCGTCGCCGAGCAACTCCAATACTACCTTCGTCGATACACTTGGGACCACTTGGGAACTCACCTCGTGGCATGGTTCTTAACCACCAGTCAATCGGGTTACCCTGATGACAAAGCTCCGAAAATGCGGCCTTGGTGGTTCATTTACCGCAACGACGGCTTGTTGGAAATCTTGCGCCGTACTCACCGGCGGGCGCGAGCGACACGTTGTATTTGGATGATCCCGCCGGTATCCAAAATGGCTTTGCGCACATCGCGGCCGCCCACCGCGGATGAAAGAAACGCGCTTACCTACTATGGCGACCGTCCTGACCGCTGGAGTCAGGCCAAGGATCCCTGGACTCATGGTTATTTTCAATGGTTATACTACGACCAGCACCGGGCCGGGACCATCGACGCGGCGAGCAAGACCATCACCTTGGCAAGGCCCCGGCTTCGGCATCAAGGCCTTGCAGCCTTGGTACGCCTACAACCTGCTGGAAGAAATCACCCGGCCTGGTGGTGGTATCTCGACCGAGAAAGCGGAACTCTACCTCTGGCCGCCCTCGGGATTCAGCGGCACTTCCGACGTGATGATCTCGCTGCTGGAAACGCCTCTGTTCACCTTGAACAAGGCTTCGAACATCGTCCTCGCAGACTTCACTGCAGAGGGCACTCGCAAGAACCTGATTTCCATTTCCGGGGCAACGGCAACCTGCTGTCCCATCTAATTCTGCGGAAATACCGGTGGCGCTGGCGTGGATATCGGTGCCGGATCCGATACCTCGGGCACGAACCATCTTGTCAGCCATTGCACCATCCAGAATACAGGACTAAAAGGTGTCTATATGAGGGCGGCGACCGACTTTCCCCTAACCAAGAGTAATCTCCGCGTCGAGGACTGTGAAATCTCAAACTTTGGCCGTGTGGGTTTCTGCTACCAACCCGCCGTGCAGATCTACGGATGCGGACAGATCGTGCGCAACAACCTCTTCCGCGATTCCCATCACTCTGCCATACTCTGGGACGGTAACGATCACCTCATGGAGCTCAACGAAATCCACCGCGTGTGTCAGACCAGTGGCGACGTCGGCGCCATCTATTCCAGCAACGATTGGGGCGCGCGCGGAAATATCATACGCCACAACTATATTCACGACGTCTATTCTGTATTGGGTCGTTGGGTACACGGCATCTATCTCGACGACTGCCTGAGCGGCGTGACTGTGCAGGTAACATCGTCACGGACCTGGTGGGCAACGCCATCATGGCGGGCGGTGGTCGCGATCACCTCATGACCAATAATATCTTCGTGCGCTGCGGGGCGTGGACTCTACGGCGACGCACGCGGCGTTTCATGGAACAAGCCAACATCGCCAAACAAGGGCGATTGGAGCCCACTGCTCAAAAAGTTGATCCCGCTGGGTTATCAGCAAGAACCGTGGAAATCACGTTTCCCTCTCTGTGCGGCCATCCCCAACGACTGGGCTAAGGTGCTCAGCGACGGCCACTGGCTGCGCCCCGAAGGTTGCGTATTCTCGCGCAACCTCGGTTGGAAAAACGACCGTTGGACCGAAGGCGAAGTCGAGTCCGAGGTTAAGGATGCCAACGGCAAGGTGATCCAAACCATCCGGGCACTCGAGCGGTACGCTGAGGTTGCCGACAACGTGGCCGATCAGGATCCGCTCTTCGTGGACGAAGCCGCTGGCAACCTGAACCTCAAGCCAAATTCCCCTGCCTTAGCTATCCCCCGGCTTCACCGCCATTCCCTTCGATCAAATTGGTATCCGCGAATAAACTACAGAAATCATTTTATGACGATCCTCTCGCCAAAGCTAATACCGCAAATATCAGCCCTGCGCTACTTTCTCTCCGCAGTGCTGCTCTGCTGCCTCACCGCCTGTGGCGGCAGGTGGAAGCGGCGGTACAAACCAGCCGGCAAATCCGCCCCCACCCACATCTGCTCCGACCATCGTCTCTTCTCCGCTTCACCGGCAAAGATCGACGCCGGCAACTCCGCCACGCTTGCCTGGTCGGTTTCGGGCTCCACCGCCCTGTCCATCGATCAGGGTGTCGGCAGCGTCAGCGGTTCCAGCGCGATCGTTTCTCCCACTGCCACCACACGCTTTACCCTGAGCGCGTCCAATGCCATCGGCACGGTCACCGCCATAACCACCGTCGCGGTCAACCATCCGCCCGCGCTCGCCGCCCTGCCCGACGTCACCGTGGTCGCCGGCACCGCGGTCTCTTTCTCCCTTTCCGCTTCCGATCCTGACGGCGACGCACTTTCCTTCACCGCCAGCGGCCTGCCGGATGGAGCCAGCCTATCTGCCTCTACGGGCGCATTTTCCTGGACGCCCACCGCCACGCAAACTGGCACGGTCACCGTCGTGTTCTCAGCGAGTGACGGCAGTCTCACTGCCTCCCGGTCAGTCATATTTTCAACTACCTTGGCTGTCCTCTATCCGGTGAATCCCGCCCTGCGCGTCGGTGTGCCCAGCTCTCGCCAGACACCTTTGCTCACCAACGTGACCGAAGGCATGGCCACAACCTTTTCCTTGAGCCAAGGCTCTCTACCTCCGGGCATGATTCTCAACTCCGACGGTTCCTATTCGGGCACGCCGACCCAAGCCGGCACCTTCGACTTCACGCTCCAGGCTTCCAACGACGCTCGCCAGGCCACCGACGCCATCCACGTGTCCGTCGTGCCTGCCGACTATAAACAAGCCCTTTCAGGAGATCCTGGCGTGGCGAAATACCGCCCCGCAGCCAACGCCTCTGCCTATTACGTCGACGCCAATAACGGGCTTGATACCGGCAACGACGGCTTGTCCCCGGCGAAGGCGTGGAAAACCATCGCCAAACTCAACGCGGCCACCCTCAAGCTCGGCGATGTCGTCCGCCTGGCGAGAGGTTCGGCTTGGAGCGAAACGCTCCGTATCGAACCAATTGAAAGCGGGACGCTCGCAACCCCCATCGTCTTCGAGGCCTACGGCACGGGCGATGCCCCCACCATCACGTGCGCGGCCGATCTGCCCGCCGTCTACATCCGGGGTGCCTGTATCACCATGCTCGATTTGCGCCTGCGCAGTGCGAAGATTGGTTTCCAACTCGGCACCGAATCCCAAAACGTGATACTTGCGGGAAATGAAATCGTCGATGTCGGCATCGGCATCTACGCCGAGGGAAATGGCCACGGTTTTTTCTCCAACTACATCCATGATCTCCATATGATCCGGAACACGCCGGCCCCGGGCGACGATTATGGAGCCGAAGGCATCGTAATGACCGGCTCGGATATGGAGGCCGCCTGGAACCGCTTGGTGAATTGCATCGCACCCAGTTATGACTTCGAAGTCGACGGCGGCGCATTCGAAACCTGGGGCTCCGGTACTCTCAAGCACATCTTCATCCACCACAATCTGGCCGACAATGTCGACGGCTTCATGGAGCTCACCAACAATATCGACGATCTCGTTATCTCTCATAATCTCATCATCAATTCCGTGGGCGGCCTGGGCTTCCACATGGATGACATCCCTGGAAAAATTATACCTATACACGGGTTCGGTTTGAGAACAACATCGTGTATCGAAACACCAAAGTTTTGAAGGCAGCAGTGTTCACTTTTCTCGGTAGTAAGTATGGGGAGCAGCTCACGGGCAGCGACATGATCATGCGCGACAACATTATCTGCTGCAACCGACGCCTCACCTACAATCCCGAGGCGCTGGGAAGCCGTTTCGTTCACGATCACAATGTCTATTATTTCACCAATGGCGGTTACATGGGCTCCACCGTGCTCGACCCCACGGAAAAGATCGCCGATCCGCAGTTTATCGACCCATCGAAGACAAACTTCCGTCAGCAGCCCGGAGGCCCGGCCACCACCGGTGCCGACGAGATCCTCTACAACTACGACCTCGACGGCGTCGCCATCATTCAAAACCAGCCGGTATCGATCGGCGCCTATCAATACCGGTGAGTCCCTCCCGCCTCGCGCACCAAGTCGCTAAGCTCCGGTTCCCAGAGCAGTCAGTTTCTCCACACCCAAAGCCAAAGCGCCATGCCGATCCTCTCACCAAGCCTAATTTTACGATCACCCACAGTTCGCAGCCTAATCGCCGCCACGCTTCTCTGTGGCCTCTGTGCCTGCGGCGGTGGCGGCAGTAATTCCGGCCAGGCACCGGTGCCAACGCCGACAACTCCACCAACCATACCGACAACTCCAGTTCCGCCCACGCCACCGACTCCGCCCACTCCGCCTACAACGCCAGTTCGTGCCTATGGTGCGGAGTTCACCGTCAGCCCCACCGGCAACGACAGCAATCCCGGCACGCCGGACAAGCCGTTTCAAAGTCTCGAAAAAGCCAAGGCAACCGTCCGGGCGCGCATCGCCGCTGGCATGCCCGCCGGTGGCATCGTCGTCTGGTTGCGTGGCGGTATCTACGAACGCACTACATCGCTCGACCTAGGTGCGTCTGACTCCGGCACGAGCGCCGAGAATTCCGTCGACTGGCGTGGCTACCCGGGAGAAGAAGTGCGACTCGTCGGTGGCCGCCGCTTGCCGGCAAGTGCGTTTTCCACCGTAACCAGCGCCTCGCCCATATCGGGTCGCCTCGATGCAGCAGCGCGTGGTCAGGTTCGGCAGATCGACCTTAAATCACAGGGCGTGTCGGATTTCGGCACGCTGGCCGTTCACGGCTGGGGAACTGATGCGCCTTCTGTGCCCGAGGTGTTTGTGGATGCGCAGCCGATGTGGGTGGCGTGTTGGCCCGATGTCGATGCGCACTTCATGCCCGAACAAGATATTACCGGCAACCAGCTCACGCTTTATGGAACGACAACCCCGGCCGTGACCGGCACGTACACGAAATATGCGGAGCATGACGGCGTCTCCGCCTTCAAGCGCGATGGATTGGTCGATGGACAACAGTATTATCTGCGACGTCTCTCTTACGACAATGGCAAGGGCGGGATGGGTATCATCTGGTTCCTCACACAATCCTCCAAGTCGGAATGGGACAACACAACCACCCCAAAGTGGCGCTGCTGGCAGTCGAAACCGACAAGCTTCATTCCCGTGGGTGGGACCGGTGCGGTCGGCACGCCCAGCGCACTCGATCCAGCGCGAATCAATCGTGGTTACGCGCGCACTGCCGACCCCATCACCACCACCAGCTTTTCTTACGCAGGTGATCGCCCCGCGTGATGGACTCAAGCGACGGATGCCTGGCTCGACGGCTTCTGGGCCAATAGCTGGGCAGAATTTCATCTCCCCGTTGCGGCCATCGATACAGGCGCACGACGCATCGACCTGGGTGCACCACCGACGAAATTCGGAATTCTGCCGCACCAGCCTTGGAAGGCTTATAATTTATTGGAGGAAATTACCCAGCCCGGCGAATGGTACCTGGATCGAGCTAACGGCATACTTTACCTCTGGCCACCGGTTGGCTTTAGCGGCAGCTCCGAGGTGATCGTTTCGGTGGCATCCAGTATTCTTTCCGTTTCCAGTGCGAAGCACATCCGCTTCCTGGAACTCACACTCGAAGCGGCCCGGAAAACATTATTCATGTCATGGAAGTCGGTGGGCATCGAGTTGCGCAACCTCGTTCTCCGCAACACCGGTTCGGCTGGCGCGAGTATCCACGGAACGGATTCACTCGTGAGTCGCTGCGACGTCCACGGCACTGGCCGGGTGGGAATCGTGCTATCAGGCGGTGATCGCAGCACGCTCACCCTGGGCAATAACCGCGTCGAGGACTGCGAAATCCACGACGTCGGCCGCACGCAGATCAGCGGCGCGGCCGGCCTCGAAATCGCCGACTGCGGCAACATTGTTCGGCACAACCTCATTCACCATGCGCCGCGCAATGCCATTACCTACCGTGGCAACGAACATGCTATCGAGTTCAACGAACTACACAGCGTCTGCCTAGGCAGCAGTGATTCCGGCGCGATCTATGCGCCCGGCGATTGGGGCGCACGAGGAGTGAAGATTCGCTTCAACTACATCCACGATATCCGCAACGACCTGGGCAGCTCCGATGTCCACGGCATCTACCTCGACGAGACCAACGCCGGCGCGCTCGTTGAGAGTAATCTCCTCTACGGCGTGGCAGGTTACGCCTTCAAGATCAACGGTGGTCGGGATAATCTGGTTCGGCACAACGTCGTCGCGTACAGTGGCGGTGTGCTTTTTGCCTCGGACTGGGGGCTGCGCCAGCTCAACACCCCGAGCATGACCTCGTCGCTCCAGACGCGCCTCCAGAATCTCATCAATCTTGGTTACCAGCAGGAACCCTGGCTCACGCGTTATCCGGAATGCGCTGCGATTCCGAGGCTCTGGTCGGAAGTGAGTGCCAGCGGTGGACGCTGGGTGGCGCCCGAGGGCAACGAGCTCGTCGGCAATTTCTCCTTCGCGAATAAACAATGGTACTCGTACGACTCCTTCATGGGCCCCGACCCGGTCACGGAGTATTTCCGAAGTGTCGGAGAAAACATCCAGGCAACCGCCTCCCCGTTCATCGATGAAACCGGCGGCGATCTGCGGCTAAAAATCAACTCCCAGGTTTTCACTATTCCCGGTTTCAAGGACATCCCCTTCGACGAAATCGGCATCAGGCCATGAGAAACCACGTGCCATCGCCTAGGCAAAACGTCTCGCGAGGTCCGGTTTCGAGGAAATCTGCGATACATTCGCTGCTCGCCGCAATTCTGCTCTGCTGCCTCACTGCCTGCGGCGGTGGCGGCAGCAATGGAGGACAAGCGACGGCACCACGCCGCCAACGACGCCGACTACTCCAACTGCGCCGACCACACCAATACCGCCAACTCCACCGCCGGCAAGCACCTATGGCGCCGAGATTTTTCTGAGCCCTACCGGCAGCGACAGCAATCCCGGCACGCAGGACAAACCCTTTCAGAGCCTTGAAAAGGCGCAGACTGCGGTGCGTGTTCTCCTCGCCGAGGTCATGCCGTCCGGCGGCATCGCCGTCTGGCTTAGGGGCGGTACTTATGCACGCACTTCAACCTTGTTTCTGGGGGTGAAGGATTCGGGGGCCGATGCGGACCACACAATCGATTGGCGGGCTTGGCCTGGAGAAGAAGTGCGCATCTCGGGCGGCTTGTCATTGAGCCCTTCTGCGTTTCATCCGGTGAGCGATGCTGCGGCGCTCGCGCGATTGAGCCCATCCGTGCGAAGCACCGTGCGCGAGGCCGATCTGGCTGCGCTCGGTCTTACGGCGTTTGGTGAGTTTCCCGACGTCTATCGCGGCGCGCCCGAAGCACCCGAACTGTTCTTCAATGACACAAGGATGACGCTCGCGCGCTGGCCAAATACCGGTTGGGCCACTGTCGTAAAGGTTCTCGCGCCTGGTTCGGACCCGAGCAAGGGGGAAACGGAAAACATCGGCGCCATCTTTGAAGCGCTGGAGGATCGTGCAGCTCAATGGAATTTGGTCGATGGCGTTTGGTTGCACGGTTTCTGGCAGGCTGATTGGTATGATGAGACGATTCGGGTCTCGGCTTACGACGCTGCCACCCGTCAGATCACGCTGGCGGCTGCATCGTATTATGGAGTCGGCGACGAAGCTATCGCGGCGCGGCGCTATTATGCGCTCAACGTACTGGAAGAACTCGATGTCAGCGGCGAGTACTTCATCGATCGCTCTCGCCAAAAGCTGTACTTACTTCCTCCCGGAGAAATGGCCGGGGCGCGCATCGTAGTGTCGCGGTTGAACGGAACGCTGATTTCGCTGGTCGGGACTTCTCATTTGAAAATTCGCGACCTCATTTTTGAAAACGGCCTAACGAACGGGGTTGATGTTACACAGAACGGCACCGGCGTTTCCATTCTTGGTTGCACGATGCGCAACTTGCGTCGGCATGGCGTCTTCATCGAGGGCGGGCAGGGAAACCGCGTTGAGCGGTGTGAGATCCACGATGTTGGAGTCGGAGGCATCACGATCGTTGGCGGCGACCGAAAACAACTTATACCGGCAAACCATATTGCAAAGAACAACCGCATCCGGCGGTTCGGCGTGCATCAACTCAGCTACGCCGCGGGCATAAAGGTTGGCGGAGTCGGTAATCTTGTTGCCCATAATCTGCTGTACGATGCGCCCCATCTTGCCATCGAGGTCATGGGCAACGACCACATCATCGAGTACAACGAAATCCATCATGTCGCGCTCGAAACAGACGATTGCGGCGCGCTCTACAAAGGCCGCGATCCCTCGGCGCGAGGCAACCAGATTCGCTACAACTACTGGCATCACATCGGTACGCCGATGGGGTGGGGCGTGGCGTCGATCTATTTCGACGATGGCGACGGCGGTGATTTCGTGGTCGGCAATGTTTTCTACAAGGCCGCGTACCCCAATCTCCATTCGTTCGGTGCCGTTTTTTCCCATGGCGGCCATGGGATAACAGCTGAAAACAACATCTTCATTTCAACCGAACGCGCACTCGGGTCGGCGATCTGGAATGACGCGCTTTGGGCACAGACGATTTCTGGCGCAGACTGGCAGAAAAAACTTCTCCAGACGGTGAACATAACCCAGCCGCCATACACAACGCACTATCCCGAACTCGTTGGGTTCATGAATCCCGTGGCTGGCGTTCCGCGTCGCAGCATTGATCGGCGCAATCTGATCGTGGACTGCACAATCGCGAACAAAGGCAACTGGGATGGGGACCCTGCGGCGCTAGGTTGGGTGACCACCGGCGATCCTGGATTCGTCGACGCGGCCAACGGTGATTTCCGGCTGCGCAGCGACAGCGAAGTCTACACCCGCATCCCGGGTTTCCAGCCAATCCCTTTCGACCAAATCGGAATCCAGAAATAGGCAGTGCAAAAACTACCCCCACTCATCATGCCGATCCTTTCGCTAAACCTAAGGGCTCAAACACTCCTGCTGCGCAGCATTTTCTTCGCAATTCTGCTCTGCGGTCTCACCGCCTGCGGCGGGGGCGGCAGCAAGTCCGCGCAAGCGCCTGTGCCAACCACGCCAACGCCGCCGACACCTCCAACCACGCCGACCACACCAACGCCGCCGGCTCGTGTTTACGGCGCCGAATTTTCCGTTAGCCCCACCGGTAGCGACAGTAATCCCGGTACGCCGGATAAACCTTTCAAGAGTCTCGAAAAGGCGCGTGATGCCGCGCGTGCCATCATCGCCAAGGGCGTGCCTGCCGGCGGCATCGCCGTCTGGCTGCGCGGCGGCGTTTACGAGCGCATTTCCCCTCTGGACTTCCGCGCTGCGGATTCCGGCACGAGTGAAACCGCCACCGTCGATTGGCGTGGTTACCCTGGAGAGGTTGTCCGCATCTCAGGAGGCAAGACGCTCAAGGCTTCGGACTTCACTCCGGTTGCCAGTACTTCGCCGGTCTGGAATCGGCTCGACGACTCTGCCAAGGGCCGCGTGCTGCAACTGGATCTGAAAGCCCAGGGAATCACCGACTATGGCACATTGAAGCAACGTGGATTTGGTGGCTGGGTTGGTTCGGCTCTAGAGTTTTTATCGACGGTGCTCCTATGTATCTGGCCCGCTGGCCCGACCTAGGAGACAGCGCCGATCCGACGCAGGACATCAATGGCCCGACATTTACCATTTACGGAAAATGCTCTCCGGATGTTTCGGGGTCCTACATTAAGTCTGGCACGAATGACGGTGTTTCCTCTTTCACCCGGAACGGTCAGGTGGACGGTCTCCAGTATTACCTCCACCGCAACACATGGGACTACCAGGGCTACACCTACACCGCCTGGTTCATCACCACTCAGATTAGCGGCAATCCCTACTGGGTCTGCTACCAGAAGACTCCCGGCGTGTTTGCTCCCGAGGGCAAGGTAGCCGGCACTGGAAAACCATCAGCCTATAATCCAGCCCGCATTCTCAATGGTTTTGCCTACACCACAGACCCGATCTCGGGCACGACTTTCACCTATACCAGTGATCGTCCACTGCGCTGGCAGCAGGCCTCTGACGCCTGGGTAGAAGGGCTGTGGTATTGGAACTGGGCCGACCACCATCTCCCTATCGCCAAACTCGACACGATCAATCATGCGATCACGGTTCCAAACCTTCCCAATCGAAATGGCGTGGAAGATCCCATCGTGGCCAACCGGCCTTGGTATGCCTATAACCTTCTGGAAGAGATAACCCAGCCCGGTGAATGGTATCTCGACCGGACAACCGGCATTCTTTATCTTTGGCCCCCCGACACGTTCAATCCGTCGTCCGATGTGGTCGTCTCCATGCTGAGCCAAACTCTCCTGAGCGCAGACGGAGTTTCGTATATGGTCTTCCAAAATTTTACCTTGGAAGCATCGCGCCGAAACCTGTTGGACGTAACCAATGGCAATCACGTCACCCTCTCTAACCTCGTTCTTCGCAACTCGGGCTGCACTGGCGGCACGGTAAGCGGCTCGAACAATCTTGTAACTCGATGCACCCTCACCGGCACAGGAAACAGCGGGCTTTGGTTCTCCGGCGGTGACCGGCTCTCGCTAACCCACGGTAACAGCACGCTGGAAAATTGCGAATTTCACCACTATGCCCGCACCGTCTGCACGAATGTTTTTGGCGTCTCCTTGGGCGGTTGCGGGAATATTGTGCGCAACAACATGTTTCATCATGCCCCGAACGCAGCTTTCTTTTTTGGCGGTAATGATCAGTTAATGGAGCTAAACGAGATTCACAATGTCTGTCAGGGAGCGCCGATGCAGGCGCCATCTATTGCGGCTTTCTCGACCGCTGGGGCGCCCGGGGAAATCATTCGGTACAATTCCATCCACCATGTTAGTCCGGCCTCAGTACCAACGACGTTCAGGGCCTCTACCTGGACGAGATGATCGAGCATCCAGTGCGAGGGGAAACGTCCTACGCTATCGACGGTAACGCCCTGAAGGCTCGGCTGGCGGCCGCGGCACCGTCATGCACAACAACATCATCGCGAGATGTGGCGGTGCCCTGTTTGAGGACCTGAACTGGGCCTCCGGCAACCCTGGCCCCGACCGCCTGCAAGCTTTGATTAAAATGGGCTACCAACAAGAGCCTTGGAAATCGCGCTACCCGGAATGTGCCGCCATCCCTAACGATTGGAGTGTGCTCACAGCCCTGGGTTCCCGCTGGCTGGCCCGAGGGGTGCGTCTTCTCAAGGAATATTGGCTGGCAAAACGGCAGCTGGATCGCGGGCCTCGATCTCGTGCAAAAATACTTCGCCATTTAAAGACAATATTGAGAACCAGGATCCACTCTTCACCGACGAGGCGAACCTAAACCTTTTGCTAAAGCCAAACTCGCCCGCGTTCCTTGTTCCCGGCTTCAAGGACATCCCCTTCGACGAAATCGGCATCAGGCCATGAACAATTAACTGCATTTATCTCATGCCTATCTATTCGCTTCGTCCAAAGGCCCGAACATTCGTCCTGCGCTGCCTTCTCTCTGCAGCCCCTTGCTCTGTGGGCTCGCCGCCTGCGCGGAGGCAGCAGCAACACCGGAGGTCAGGCGTCGACCCCGGCGACGCCCACTACGCCTACCACGCCCGCAAATTCCGCCGACACACAGGCGCCCAGCGACGCCCTCGATGCTGGTCTCCAGTTCGGTTACGTCCCGCCGCCTTACGCTCGATTGGGCGGCATCGACGGATAACGTCGCCGTGACAAGTTACGAAGTGCTGAAGGACGGCGTTGTTGTTGCCACCACAACTTCGTCAGGCCGCACCCACTCGGAAACAGCATTGTCATCCAATACGCGTTTCGTCTTCACGGTGCGCGCCAAGGATGCGGCGGGCAACGTCTCGGCACAGTCTGCTGGTTTGGCGATTACGACCTCCTGCACAGGCAGAAACTTGGTCCTGGTGATGTGGTTAGGCTGGCGCTGACTCCGTCTGGAAAGGCAGAATCTTTTTCTGGATGTGACGGCAGTTCGGCCGGTTCAGCCAGCTCGCCCATCGATCATCGAGGCCTACGGTACTGGGCGGCCGCCCACGATCTCAGATCCCGTGCGCTCTGGGATAAAACCAAACCGATAGCCGCCGTCGTCCTCGACTCCCCAGGCGAAGTACATCACGATTCAAGATCTGCGCATTCGGGATTGTATGGCGAAAGGCGATGGGCGTAACTTTACACAAAGACGAGGCGTAAGTCCTCGGTAACCTGGAAATCGCTGATTGCGGCACGGGTATCGGAATCGCCGGAACGAACCAAAAGGTCCGCTCCTGCCATTCGCGAAGGCATCAATCGCAGTAACAGCGGCATCGGGATTGGCTTCCAGGGTTCCGACTTGGAATTTGCCTGGAACCGTTTCGCAGGCTGCGTGACGACTCGCTCGGATGGCACTGAAGACGGCGCGCCTTTCAGTACTACGGCGTACCCAATGTAGACTAGCGTAGGCGTGGAGACTTTCTGACCTCTCCGACAACATTCAGATTCATCCCGCCTCGTCGACGATTGCCTCAACTTCATCGAGGCCTACGGCAACGCGACCGGCATGGTCATCGCCTACAACCTCTACATCAACAGCCCGGCGAATCCCCTGATTTTTCACTTCGACGACAGCGAGCACATCACGTGGACGCACGAGTGTACCTACGACCTGACCGTCGAGAACAACACCTTCGTGCCCAAGGTCGAAGCCACGCCGAGCGGCTGGGGCCTACGGACTGCTGATGGACTGGAACCATCCGGCAGATCCAGCGAAAAGTCATGTTGTCCATTCGTAACAATATTCTCGTCTGGGCTTTTTACACTGCGCTCTCTTAGGTCCAACCCGCTCGGAGGGAAGCTCGTCCACGATCACAATCTGTTTCTCTTTCTCGACAAAGGAAAGCTTTGCTTTATTGCAGGCGTTTGGGTTCGGGATTCCAGTGAGATCATCGCCGATCCTAAATTCGTGAATGGCACGACACAGGACTACCGTCTCACCGTCGACATGATGACCATCGGCAAAGGCGCACCTGCGGACGCACAACGTCGACCTCGCCGCCCCTCCCGTCCCAGCCGGTTCTCCGTCGGACATTGGCGCTTTTCAATATGTACCCTGAACTGACTCGATGCTGGGCCGCACTGTTGCTCTGCGGACTCCTCACCGCCTGCGGCGGAGGCGGCAGCAAATCCGGGCAGGCATCAATAC
>JADKHC010000015.1 GCA_016721945.1 Verrucomicrobiota bacterium
GATACCGTCTCCGCCCGCAGGCGCCTCGTGACCGATGCGGTTGACTGACGCGACGTAGCAGCCGTTAGCCACGGCATGAGAACGCTGAATCATTTCCCACGCGCTGTGCTGCTTCGCGCCGAGTTTGGCTTTTTCGCGCGGATGCCAGCCGATCGCCGTCGGATAGAAAATGATTTCCGCGCCCTGCAACGCCGTGAGTCGCGCGGCTTCGGGGTACCATTGGTCCCAGCAAATGAGCACACCGATTTTCGCGTATTTCGTCTGCCACGCGCGGAAACCCGTATCGCCCGGAGTGAAATAGAATTTCTCGTAGAAGAGTGGATCGTCGGGAATGTGCGCTTTGCGGTAGCTGCCAAGCAACGAACCGTCGGCATCGATGATCACTGCGCTATTGTGGTAGAGCCCGTGCGTGCGCCGCTCGAAGAGCGATGCTACGATCACGACCTTGTACCTTTTTGCTAGTTTCTGAAACGCGCGTGTACTTGCCCCGGGGATCGTCTCCGGCGAGTTCGAAGTTTTTGTAGTCTTCGCTCTGGCAAAAATATTCCGACGCAAACAGCTCCTGCGTGCAGATAATCTTGGCCCCGCGCTTGGCCGCACGCTCCGCCAACGCGAGGGTTTTCTCGCGATTGGCCGCCAGGTCAGGGACACAGGCGTGTTGGAGGAGGCCAAGCGTGATCTTGCTCATGGGAAAAACGTCGGGTGAAAACCCGGCGGAGGTGTAGCAGACCGCTCAATACACCACTTTGTTCAGCGGGTACTCAACGATGCCTTCGGCACCGAGCGCCTTGAGTTGCGGAATGATTTCGCGGGCAACGCTCTCGTCGATGATCGTCTCCAGCGCGACCCAATCGGGCGAGCTAAGCGGCGAGATCGTGGGGTTGCGCAGCGAGGGCATAGCCTTGGTAATCTTGTCGAGCGCAGCCTTTGGGGCGTTCATCTTGAGACCGACCTTGCTCTGCGCTTCGAGCGCGCCGACTAGCAGCATCGCAATCGTCTCGATTTTCTTGCGCTTGGCGGGATTGGCCCAGCTCGCCTTGTTGGCGATGAGCTTCGTGTTCGTGTAAAGGAGCGTGTCGATAATGCGGAGTTTATTTGCGCGGAGCGAACTGCCCGTCTCGGTGATGTCGACGATGGCATCGACCAGATCAGGAACTTTCACTTCCGTCGCGCCCCAGGAAAACTCGACAAGGGCGTTCACTTTCTTCTCAGCAAAGTAGCGTTTAACGGTACCAACTAGTTCGGTCGCTACACGTTTGCCCGCGAGATCCTCAGCCGATTTGATCGGCGAACTCTCGGGCACGCAGAGCACCCAGCGCGATTTTTGAACCGAGGCTTTGCTGTAAATCAGGTCACAAACTTCGATCACGTCGGACTCGTTTTCCTTGATCCAGTCATAGCCGGTCAGGCCGCAGTCAAAAAAACCGTGCTCCACGTAACGACTGACTTCCTGGGCGCGGATAAAGCGTCCGTCGAGCTCCGGGTCGTCGATTGACGGCTTATAGGAACGCGAGCTGGTGGTGATTTTCCAACCGGCCTTGGCGAACAGGTTTTTGGTGGATTCCTCGAGGCTGCCTTTGGGCAACCCGAGCATGAGAAGAGGTGTTACGTCGGGCACGCGGCCAAGGCACACCGGCGCCTTCGTTGCTTCAAGTTTTTTCGCCACAAGAACCGGTACAGTATGCAAAGCATTCACAGAAAAACTTTACGGTCAGGGCATTGTTTCTTTTGACAAAAGGGCACTACTTTGTAAAAAAGTTGTCCGTTACCCCCCCTTATGCGTTCAGCACCAAAGCCACTTGTTCTGGTTGTAGAAGATGAGGAAGAGCTAGCTAAGCTCATTGCTATCCATCTCGAAGAAGCTGGGATGCAAACTCAAGTTTACAATCGTTGCGCGCACGCCCTGCGCTTTTTAAAGAAGAATTTTGCCAACCTCCTCCTGCTCGACGTCAACCTGCCCGACCAGTCAGGTTTCCAGCTTCTGGAGGAGCTGAAAAAAAGTGATATCGCCATCCCGACGATCTTCGTGACCGGCAACTCGCTCGAAACGAGCAAAGTGCGCGGACTCGAAATGGGCGGCGACGACTACGTCACCAAACCCTTCAGTTACCCCGAGCTCGTCGCCCGCATTCACGCTGTGTTGCGGCGCGCCGAGTCCTCGACCGATAACAACGTCACCAAGAACGCCAAAGTCAGTGACCAGCCTTTCGATTTCTGTGGCGCCAAAGTCACGCCTGACCGCCTTGAAATCGAATTTCCCAACGCCACCATCACCAAGATCGGCCGCAAGGAACTGGGCATCCTCTCCTATTTGAACGACAACCAAGGCGTCGTCATCACTCGCAAGGCTCTCATTCACGCCGTCTGGGGCATCCACGCCGACGTGAAAAGCCGTTCGCTGGACCAGTACATCGTCAAGGTCCGCGATCTCTTCAAAACCAACGGGCTCAGCCTCGACACCTTCCGCACCGTTCACAGCGTCGGCTACATCTTCGACCCCAAGGGCGTTTCACAAGAAGGCCGTTAAGAAAAATTTAGGGCTGACCACAGCTTACCCCGAAAACGCCGCGACAGCGCGGCGTTTTTTTGTGCCCCAACGCAAACCGTCCGTGTGTAGGAGCCTGCTTGCAGGCGTTTCCGAATCTGATCGCCTGCAGGCTACTACCCCTTCTGCTTCCGCAATAATCCGCGAAAGCTCCAAACGATCAGTACAACATTTGCGACGACCATTTCGAGCGGCCACGGCGGCTGACGACGAAACGCCACGACCAGCGCAACTAAACCAAACGTCATGAAAACATAATCCGCCGCCCGCGCCGTTCGCTCTTTCCAAAACAGAAACGCCAGGGCCATCCACACCGCCAGCGCCGCGCCACCCGACAGCCAGAAGAAGCGCAGCGCCTGCTCCATTTTGCTGTCGCGAACCAAGAGCACCGCGACGAGCCAGAAGAGCAGCTGGTTGAAAAACAAAAATCCCGTCACCAACGCCGACACCAGATGCGCGTTCACCGGGAACTGCCCTTTTTCATCAACCGGCACCCGGCTCAACATCGCACAGCCCGTGCAGCAAAAATAGTCACGCCCCGCTTCCACGCGTCGTACCTTAAACGGCAGACCGCAGTAATGACAGGAGACGGGCGTCATATCCCCTCCCCATCCTCCTCGTCACCCAGTGTATCCAAATGTTGGATAATCAACTCCTGTAACGTCGCGAGAAACAGGTAGCACATAAAATACCTCCGCACCTGCTCCGTCAACTGGTCGATCTCCACGTTGCCAGTCTCGAGAGTTTCATCTTCAATTCCTTTCAGATTCTCCTCGCGCATACGCAACCGTACCGCTGAACAGGCACGCATGACCGGCTCGGCATTGTCGGCATCGAACACGATCACGCCATTCGAGAAAAATTCCTTGTCGAAAAGCGCGAGTAGTTTGGCGATGTCGCCATTCTGCGCCGCAACCAGTTCATCTCGCCAAAACTCACGCATGTCAGCATCGACCTCGCCGATATCGAGCGGCGCGGCGAGTTTCCCTTGCAAGGCGTCCGACACTTCTTTGACCACATCAAGCAGCGGCGCCACCACCTCCAGGCTGAGTCTGACTTCGATGCGTTTCATGGAGTTCCTTGAACCGCGAATGGACGCGAATTCACGCGAATAAATACCCCAATGAAATTAGTTCTTCGGCTCGTCATTCGCGTGAATTCGCGTCCATTCGCGGTTCAACTTCCATGGCTCGCTTCATCCGGCTCGATGATCGCGTTCAGATGCCACTGGTGCAGCGTGAACATGTAGGCTTCAGCCTTTTCACGCAGTCCGGTCCAAACGACCGAGCGGCCTTGCTCGTGAACTTCCATCATGTGCTTGCGCGCAGTTTCGTCGTCGAACCCGAAGACTTTTCGGAAAACCATCACGACATAGGACATGAGATTCACCGGGTCGTTGAGCACAACCACGCGCCAGAGACCGTGCAGTTCGATCTCGGTCTCCGGATGCGCGACGGGAGATGTGTGCGGATTCGTTGCCACGCGTCAGGCCTTGGCCGCAGCCTCGGTGACACCAGCAGTGATCCGGCTCTCGGCTTCCGTGAGCGGGACTTTCACGACTTCTTTCTGGTGACGCCATTTCATCTCGATGATGCCTTCTTTGAGGCCTTTGCCACCAATCGTAATGCGTAACGGGATACCGATCAAATCAGCATCCTTGAATTTCACGCCAGGGCGTTCCGCGCGATCGTCGATGAGTACGTCGGCGCCAGCTTTTTCAGCAGCAGCACCAAGTTTCTTCGCGAGATCCGCCGCCTCCGGCAGCTGAGGATCGAGCACGCAAATGAGAACGTGGAAAGGCGCGACGTTCCACGGCCAGATGATGCCGTCGGCGTCGTGGCTTTGCTCGATCACAGCCTGCATCGTGCGGCTGATGCCGATGCCGTAGCAGCCCATGACCATCGAGTGCGATTGCTTCTGGTCGTCGGTATAAACCGCGCCGAACTTTTCAGAGTACTTCGTGCCGAGTTTGAAAATATGACCGACCTCAATGCCGCGACGGCTCTTGAGCGGATGGCCCGATTTCGGACAAGGTTCGCCGGCCGCAACACGGCGGAAATCGCCGAACTTCGTGATCGCGAGATCGCGGGTGACGTTGACGTTGCGTACGTGGAAACCGTCTTTGTTGGCACCGGTCGTGCCGTTGCCGACAAGGCGGATCGCATGATCGGCAAACACGCCCGCGAGTGCGGACGGATCTTTGATCGTGCCTTTGACCGCGCCGAGACTGCCAGGTTTGGCGCCAAGGACTGGTTCGATTTCCTCGGCCGTGGCCTGGCGGAAGAGCGTGAAACCGAGCGAGCCGAGTTTGGCTTCTTCGAGTTCGTCGCTGCCGCGCAGGATGACGAGGAAAGGTTTACCATCGCCGATGAAGACGAGGGTCTTAAACTGCTTGTCACCGGGAACTGAATACGGAGCCGCTTCCAGCGCTGCGATTGTGACAACGCCGGGTGTGGCGAATTCTTCGATCGCGCCAACCGGAGCTGCGTCAACGAGATCCTTTGGCACGATGCCGCTGGAGGCCTTTTCGCGATTGGCGGCATAACCGCTCTCTTCGCAGTAGATGATGTCGTCGTCGCCGATTTCCGCGGGCACCATGAATTCGTGGGAGAAGCTGCCGCCCATCACGCCGGTGTCAGCCTCGACCGCAATCGAGAGCACGCCCACGCGTTTGAAGAATTTCTCGTAGGCTTCCTTCATCTTGAAGTAGCTCGTCACGGCGTTGTCATCGGTCGTGTCGAAGGAATACGAGTCCATCATCACAAACTCGCGCGCGCGCATCAGGCCGTAGCGCGGACGAATCTCGTTACGGAACTTCGTGGCGATTTGATAAAAATTCTTCGGCAGATCGCGGTAGCTGGTGATCTCGGCCTTCACGAGCGGCGTGATAATTTCTTCGTGAGTCGGCCCGAGGACAAACTCCGGCTCTTTCGAGCGACCTTTGCCCGCGCCTGCGTTGTCCGTGCGGAACATGATTTCACGAGCGGCAGCCCAACGCGGCCCTTGTTCCCAAAGCTCGGCCGGATGCACGTGAGGCATCCACAGTTCGATCGCGCCCGCGTTGTCCATTTCCTCGCGGCACATCTGCGTGATCTTTTGCAGCGCACGCAGGCCAAACGGCATGTAGGTATAGAGACCGCCGCCGAGCTTGCGAACGAGGCCCGCGCGCACGAGGAGTTTGTGCGAAGCGATTTCGGCGTCAGCCGGACTTTCCTTGAGGGTGGGAATGAAAAACTGCGACCAATACTTCATAAAGCTGGCCACCGAAACAGTCCGCCAGCGAAGGCGCAAATGTATTTGCGAGCCCGCCCGCAGCGAACTTACTTCCCCGAACCCGCATGCCAGCCCGACCAAACCCAAAACCTTGGCCCATGAAATGGATCGCCCTAACGATCCTCGTTTTCATCGTCGGCTATACTTTTATCACGCTGTATTTTCGTAAACCCGGAGCCGGCTACCAACCCTACAAAGACTCCAAGGACCGCGCCACCGTCCATCGCCTCGAACAAGCCGGCTACCAACGTGTCACTGCGACGATTTCGCTACCCGCCGATCCGCAACGCTCCGCTGCACGACTTGCCCAAACCTTCGCACCGAGCCAAAACACTTTCGGGGGCCTGCCCTCCGAATTAAGCGAAACGCTCATCGACAAACCCATCCTGCCCGAAGGTTTTGCCAGCGTTGCCGCGCCTTCCTCGGTCGCCGCGCTGATGCCCTACGTCTTCCAATTCACCTGCACGCTGCCCGACAAAAAGAACACCCTCGACGAAACCTACGTCTATGTGAAAGAGAGCGAAATCGCCATCGTCGCCAGTTTCGAAAAAATTAGTGGCGAGCTTCTCGCCCGCAGTCGCGAGTGCACCGTCCTCGTCACGATTCCCGGAGGCACGCTGAAGCCCGGCGAATATCGCGTCACACTCATCGGCTCACGCAACTCCCGCCAGTGGACCTTGCAGGTGAAGTGAGGCCGTTCGCTTGCGAACGGTCTGAATGCGTAGGGGCGCAGTCTTGCTGCGCCCTTCTCGGCGAACTCGGGCGCGACAAGATCACGCCCCTACGAAACCCCGGCGCAACCACCCCAACCAAACCCCCGCATTGACGAACGCCTCCGCATCGTCGAGAAACGCTGCACTGCGATGAGCAACAGCGCCAACCTCCCGCCCGCCTCGGCCTCCGTCACCACGATCAAGCCCACCGATCTGCGCGGCATCCTCAAATACGTCCCGCGTTTCAAGGATCAGATCTTCGTCATCGCCATCGACGGCTCCATCGTGGCCGACGAAAATTTTGGCAACCTCCTCGTCGACATCGCCGTCCTCCGCAGCCTCGCGATCAAGGTCGTGCTCGTCCACGGCATCAGCCACCAGATCCAAGAGCTATCGGTAATGCGGAACATTCCGATTACGGACGCCTACGGCACCGGCGTGACCGACGCCGCCACGCTCGACCTCGCCATCCGCGCCTCCTCGCGCGTTTCCCACGCGCTGATCGAAGGCCTCACGCAGAATAATTTAAAGTGCGCCGTCACCAACGCCATTCGCGCTCTGCCCTCCGGTATCCTGCGCGGCGTTGACCACCAGTTCACTGGCCGGGTCGAACGCGTCGACACCGACTTCATTCTCAGCCTGATCGACAAGAGCATCGTCCCGATTGTCTCTCCCATTGGGTTCGGTCCCGACGGCCGCTCGTTGCGGATCAACTCCGACCTGCTCGCTGCCGAACTAGCCGAGGCGCTCCACGCCACCAAGATCGTTTTCCTCACGCCGCAACCCGGCCTCGTGATCGACGGCGAAGTGAAACGCGACATCACCGTCGAAGCCCTCCGCGACATCCTCAAGGAACATCCCGAACGCGTCAGCGCGCCCGTGCAGAGCAAGGCCCTCCACGCGATCAAAGCCATCGAGACTGGCACGCCCCGCGTACACATCGTCGACGGACGTATCTTCGACGGCCTGATCAACGAAATCTTCTCCAGCGAAGGCGTCGGCACGCTCGTTTACGGCAACGATTACCAACAAATCCGTACCGCCAATCGCCGCGACGTCCGCCAGATCTATAACCTCACACGCGGCGCCGTCCGCCGTGAAGAGCTGA
Source organism: Verrucomicrobiota bacterium (assembly GCA_016721945.1). GTDB lineage: Bacteria > Verrucomicrobiota > Verrucomicrobiia > Opitutales > Opitutaceae > JADKHC01. The sequence continues at coordinate 7,640 of JADKHC010000015.1, forward strand.
TCTACCGCACGCAGCAGGCCATCGAGAAAAACATCGAGCAGTTCTTCGTTTTCGAAATCGACGAAAACATCATCGCCTGCGTCTCGCTCTATTTTTACCCCGACAAACCGCAACTCGCCGAAGTCGGTTCGCTCTACGTTCTGCCGTTTTACCAAAACCGCGACATCGGCCGGAAGATGGTCGACTACGCCTGCATGATGGCCAAAGAGCGCGGCGTAAAAACCATCATCGCCCTCTCGACGCAAAGCTACGGCTTCTTCAATTCGGTCCTCAATTTCGAAGAAACCGACAAAGAAATCCTCCCCGAAGCCCGCCTGAAACTCTACGAAGAAAGCGGCCGCAACGCGAAAGTGCTGGTGAAGAAACTGTGAGTGCGGAGTTCTAACCGCTAATGCACGCGAATTGACGCGAATGAAGGAAGGATGGAGCACCGAAAGCCAACTCATGCAATCCCCTCAACATAAACCGACGGCTGAGGAAGTTTTGGCTATTATAGTCGATGAACATCGCCATGGATCAGCAGTCGATCCAGAAGCCGACCCTGATGCAAAATTAGGTTTCGAGACCACCATAGCCGAATGGAGAGACGCGTGCGATTTATTGGCCTGGAGAAAACTTGGGTTAGCTTTAAATAAGTCGTGGGAGATCACGCTCAGCGTGGAGGAATGGAGGAATCTTTTAGAACCCGCCGAAATCCGAACTCTTCGTGGCGTATGCGAAGCAATATCTAGTAAGGCTACGATTTCACATATTTCAGATATCGGTTTTTTTGGCTGTGTTTCTCCCGAAGGTCGTGCAATGCGCGCCATTCGCTCACAGCTAATCAAGCTCGGAGTACCGCGTTCAGAAATTCGCAAATCCACCCAGATTACTCCCATTCTCGATGCATATGGCTCCAGTTTTCTTACGCCTTTTATAAGGATGGCTCCGGGCGCATTGCCAAAAATCGCACATATTGGTTGGGTCCATCACACACTACTTATGACAGCAGGTGGTTCTCTTTTTATCGGAGGAGTTCTCGCAGTCTTTCAGGTGAGTTTGGGCACCTGGCTCATTTGTTTAGCAATACTGTCGATGCTCCTACTCGCGATTCCACACCGCTTGTTTCGGGGTTGTATTGTGCTGCCAGGGATCCAGACCTTGGCCGACTTGGCTATTCATCTTGGGAAAAGTCTGTGATAACTTGGATCCATTGACCACTGGGTGCCCGCTTCCCTCCCTACTGCCCGTCCGTCTAATTCCTTCTTGATTCGCGTCCATTCGCGTTCATTCGCGGTTAATAAATCTCCCACCATGGAACCCCGCATCAGCATCATCACGCTTGGCGTGAAAGACCTTAACCGTTCGCTCCGCTTCTATCGCGACGGACTGGGCTTCACCACGAAAGCCAAGGAAGGCGAACCCATCGCGTTTTTCCAAACTGCCGGCACGCGGCTCGCGCTCTACCCGCTCGACAAACTCGCCGAAGATATTTCACCCGATGTTCACCCGTCCAAAGGTGGATTCGGCGGCATCACACTCGCGCACAACGTCCGAACAAAAGAGGAAGTATCCCAAGTCCTCGCCCTCGCCGAAAAAGCTGGCGGCAAAATCGTGAAGCCCGCGCAGGATACTTTTTGGGGCGGACACAGTGGTTATTTCACCGACCCTGACGGTTATTATTGGGAAGTCGCCTGGGGACCAATGTTCACGTTCGACGAACAAGGCGCGCTGAACGTTTAGGTGTTCAGATTCCAGTGTTCCTGAGTTCCAGATTAAAAAAGCCCGGCCGGATCAACGCCCATCGTAGTCACCACGAACTCGCGCAAATCAGCTGGCAAGGGCGCTCGGAAAACATGCGTTTCCCCGGCCAGCGTAAGATCGATCTCGGTGCAGTGCAGGGCCTGACGCGGGAGCAAGAGCTTCTCGGCCAACGCAGGCGTCCAACCGTGCTCCACAAATTCGAGAAAGAGTTTCTGGTCGGGGCCGTAGATTTTATCGCCGACGAGCATATGCCCGAGCCATTGCGCGTGGGCGCGAATTTGGTGCTTGCGGCCGGTTTCGGTTAGCACGCGGACGAGCGTGAAACCATTGCGCGACACCAACGGCGTGTAGCGAGTAATCGCGTTTTGTCCCTTTCCTGCGGACACGACACAGCTTTTCACCATGACCGGTCCAGTCAGATCGGGCCCGAGCGGTTGATCGACTACGGCCTCGGCAGCGAGCTCGCCCGTGAGAATCGCGTGGTAGATTTTTGCGTAGCGACGTTTCTGCGTTGCCACCTGGAGTCGGCTGCCCGTGCGTTCATCCTTAGCGATCACGACTACGCCGCTCGTCTCGCGATCGAGCCGGAAAATGAGGTGAACCGAACCAAGGCCAAGATACTCGCGCACCGCACCGACGAGACTCGACCACGGTCCGTCCTTCGACGGATGGCAGACCATGTCGCCAGGTTTGTTCACCACGAAGAGACGTTCGTCTTCGTAGATGATCGAAGCGCGCAACTCATCCGCCGTCATCAGCCGCACGGCACCTTGCGGGCGCACGGCACGCGGCCAAGGTCCGATGGGACGCTCGTAATCGTTCGAGCTCACGCGTTGTCCTTTGCCGATTGCACGCGGCCGATCAATCGCAGCGCGAGCGCAGACGTCCAGGTTTTCGGAAGCAGGGATGAAAACGTCGCCAAGATCCGGTTTTTCCAGCCGCAGACGACCACGGCGCGACGGGCGGCCAAGGCACGTAGGGAAATTTTGGCTACATCATCGGGTCCATGCCCTACTCCACCAGGCACACTGCCCGATTTCACTCCAGCCCTTGAGCCGAAACCGGTCGAGGTCGGTCCCGGGCAAACCGCGAGCACATGCACACCACTGCTCTTCAGTTCTTCGCGGAGAGCGAGGCTCCAGTGGAGAACGAAAGCCTTGCTCGCGCCGTAGGTCGCGAGCAGTGGCGTGGGCTGAAAGGCCGCGGTGGAAGCGATATTTATGATGGCACCTCCGCGTGCTTTGAGTGTCGGGAGTAAGCGTCCGGTTAGCTCGACCATCGCGCGAATGTTGACGTCAATAATTCCTAACTCATTGCTAAGATCTGCCTCAAGAAAACGCCCGAATGAGCCGTATCCACTATTGTTAATGAGCAACACGCGGCCCTCCGGCACCTCGCGATTAAGAATGCTTAATATAGACTCCACTCCCTGCAGAATCTCTCCTTCTTGGCTGAAATCGCACGGCACGTGGCGCAACTTAAGCTCTACTGAAAACATGTCAGGAGAACGTCGCGAAAGGTTGCAAATCACCAGAGTGGGCTGCACCTTTTCAATTAGCTTGATGAACGATTTTCCAATGCCGGAAGATCCGCCCGTCAGAATGACGGCCGCGAAATCTTTTAGTGCTTCGCTTAGCGAAGTGTTTGCGTCGAGCAGCATGAATTTTTGTCAGTTAAACCCAAAAACAAAGTGATCATGAACAGACAAAACAACCAACACGAATTGATCGTTTCCGGTATTCACCTCGAACTCACTCCCTCCCTCAAAACGTTCGTCAGTGAAAAAGTGGATCGATTGTTTCGACACGAAGAGCGCATTGTTCGCATCCGCGTGGAGTTGGAATGTGACACTAAACAATCCGTGGACAACCGCTTCATCGCCAAAGGCCATGTGAGCATCCACGGGCCCGATCTCAACGCGACGGTCGCCGCCGACGAATGCCATAAAGCCGTCTCACTCCTGATAGACAAACTCGACCGCATGCTCGAACGACGCAACAGCCTCAACAAGGTGAAGCGCAATCATCCACACCCCGTTGAGCTCGATGCCGAGCTGCCCAAGGTCGTGTAGCCCTCACCCGACTGTCTCGCGCTAGTCGCGATTTACGAAGCCCGCCTGAACCGGCGGGCTTTTTTCGTGTCGCCGGATAGCCCATTCCTGCCTTTCACTTCCGCAAAGTCCGCATCACGCCTGTGTCCAACGAAAAAATTTCCCAGCCTGCTCAACCCGCCTCCAATTCTCTCGCTGCCTCGGGAAATATTTCCTGGAGCCGCGACTTGCTACTCCTGATCGTCGTGGTCGGACTCCTGCTCGCGACTCGACTGGGGACCATGCCACTCGCCAATCCCGACGAGGGCCGCTACGCGGAGATCGCCCGCGAAATGCTCGTCAGCGGCGACTGGGTCACACCGCGGCTAAACGATGTTTACTATTTCGAAAAGCCTCCCCTCGTCTACTGGGCTACGGCCGCCAGCATGGCGATGTTCGGTCAAAACGCCTGGGCCGCGCGCCTGCCCAACGCGCTTTTAGCTCTGGGCGGCGTGTTGTTAACTTACGCCGCCACGCGACGAATGCACGGCCGCGATGCAGGCTTAGCCGCAGCCATCGTGCTCGCCACGTCGTTCCTGTTTTGCGTGCTCGGCCGTATCCTGATTTTGGATATGGCGGTCTCGGTCTTCATGAGCGGTGCGCTTTTCTGTTTCATCCTCGGTGTGCGCGAGCAGCCTGGCCGCACGCGGCGGTTACTTTTCTACGGTCTCTACGCCTGCGCAGCCCTGGCTACGCTTAGCAAAGGGCTGATCGGTTTTCTCGTTTCTGGCGCGGTCATGTTTTTCTGGCTGCTCATTTTTAACCAATGGCGACGCCTGCTTCCGCTCTATTTGCCGACTGGCGCACTACTTTTTCTCGCCATCGCCGCGCCCTGGCATCTGCTCGCGGCGGATCGCAATGCGGTGTGGGCTGAGTTTTATTTCGTGCGCGAACACTGGCTCCGCTTCACCACCACGACCCATGGGCGCTTCGAACCGTGGTGGTACTTCATTCCGATCCTGCTTGCTGGCATTTTCCCATGGACCGGCTACCTCTGGCCAGCACTGCGCAAAGGCCTCGCCGGTGGCTGGTCCCGTCGTAACGAAAATGCGGATACGTGGTTCTTCGTCACTTGGGCCGCGTTCATTTTTCTCTTTTTCAGCCGCTCACAATCGAAACTCGCGCCCTACATCCTGCCGATTTTCCCGGCGCTGGCATCGATCCTCGGCGCATGGATAGCCGCGCAGTGGCGCGAAAATTCCCTGCGGCCTTTTCGCGTTGGGCTGATCGTTTTCAGTATCGGTGCGGGAGTCATCGGTCTCGCCGCAGGCGCGCTAGCCATTCACCCCGGATTGATCCGCGACCGAGAGCTGGTCGAGTCGGTTCGCTGGCAGGCCGTGGCGCTTTCAGGGGCGATGCTCGTGGGCACTTGGCTGACCTGGCAACTCGGCCTGACCCGTGGTGTACGCTGGGCCTTCGGTGCGCAGGCTGCGACGATAGTGGCATTTTTTCTCGTGGCAGCGGCTGTCGTTCCGGTGGTCGTACATCGCAACACCAAAGCCCTGGCAGAAATCGTCACCGTGAAGGTGCAGCCTTCCGACCGCGTGTACCATTATCATGGTTTCTTTCACGATTTTGTTTTCTACGGCGGCAAGCCTGTCGGCACGGTCAGCTGGCCGGATGAACTCGAACTCGACATCGATCCCGCAGCGCGCGCCAGCGGACGCTACATCGACGACGCGGAATTCTTGCGCCAATGGACAGGTGCCACGCGCATCTGGGCCGTCGCGCGCAAACGTGACGTCAAGCCGCTCTTCGACAATCCGGCCTTCCGTTATCATTTGATCGGCGAGACGCGGCAGCATTATCTTTTCAGTAACCAACTCTGATATGCCTGTACCAACCGCCACGCCCAAGCCTGCCGCGCCCTTTCTGCCCATGACCCGGCCGACGATCGACGATGAGACCATCGCCGGCGTCTGCGAAGTCCTCCGCTCCGGCTGGATCACCTCTGGCCCGAAGGTCAAAGAATTCGAGGCCAAGCTCTCTGCGTACTTCGGCGGACGCCCCGTGCGCGCCTTCAACTCCGGTACATGCACAATGGAAATCGCCCTGCGCATCGCCGGAATCGGCCCGGGACACGAGGTCATTACCACGCCGATGTCGTGGGTTGCCACGAGCAACGTCATTCTCGAAGTCGGCGCTCGCCCAGTCTTCGTCGATATCGATCCGGTCACGCGCAACATCGACCTCTCGCGTATCGAAGCCGCCATTACACCTGCTACCCGCGCGATCATGCCCGTCGATCTCGCCGGTCTGCCCGTTGACCGCGACCAACTCTACACCATCGCCAAAAAACACAACCTGCGCGTGATCGAAGACGCCGCGCAGTCTTTCGGCACCACTTGGGCAGGCAAACGTATTGGCAGTTTTGGCGATTTCGTGTCGTTTAGCTTTCACCCCAATAAAAACGTCACCACGATCGAAGGCGGCTGCCTCGTGTTGAACAACGAGGCCGAGGCCAAACTCGCCGAGCAGTACCGCTTGCAAGGCGTTGTCCGCTCCGGCATGGACGGTATGGAAGTCGAGATCGTCGGCGGGAAATTCAATCTTACCGACGTCGCCGCCCGGGTGGGTCTCGGTCAGATCGCACAAGTCGATGCTTTCACCACGCGCCGCCGCGAACTCGCCCGCTTGTATTTCGAAAAGTTCTCCACGCTCGCCGCGCGTTCGACGTCATTGCTCCTTCCGGTCGCCGACTTCGAACAGAGCAACTGGCACATGTTTCAGGTCGTTCTTCCCGAGGAGAAACTCGCGGTTAAACGCGCCGAGATCATGACCCAACTCAACGCCGCTGGCATCGGCACCGGCGTGCATTATCCCGCGATCCACCTCTTCGCGCTCTATCGCCGCCTCGGCTGGAAAGCGGGTGATTTTCCGCACGCAGAATATTTCGGCCGCAATACGCTGACACTGCCGCTCTTTCCAACCATGGCAGATTCCGACGTCACACGCGTCGTCGAAACCCTCGTCGCGATTCTTCAGCAGCATCTCCGTTCGTGATTTCCTGAGTTCTCCATTTAGGTTTGAGGTTTTATATTTCTCAACGTGACCACAACTCCCTCCAGCATCCAGCTCTCGATCGTCATTCCCGTTTACAACGAGGAGCTAAACTTGCCCACGCTATTCCAGCGCCTCTATCCCGTGCTCGACAGCCTGGGACGCAGTTACGAAATCATCTTCACCAACGACGGTTCGCACGACCGCTCGATCGAACTGCTAAAGGCCCAGTACACCGCGCGTCCCGACGTCACCCGTGTGATCGATTTCAACGCCAACTACGGTCAACACATGGCAATCATCGCCGCGTTCGAACGTGTGCGCGGCAACACCATCGTGACACTCGACGCCGACCTGCAAAATCCGCCCGAGGAGATCCCGAAACTCCTCGCCCTCGTCGATATTGGCCACGATTGCGTCGGCGGCGCACGACTCAACCGACAAGACTCCTTTTTCCGCACCTACGCCTCGAAGATCATCAATTTCGTGCGCAAGCAAACCACAAGCATCGAAATGACCGATCAGGGCTGCATGCTGCGCGCCTATTCTCGCCAGGTCGTCGACGCCATCGTGCGTAGTGGCGCCATCAATACATTCATCCCCGCCCTCGCCTATAGCTTCGCGGGCAATCCGACCGAAGTCGGCGTCAAACACGAAGAACGCCACGCCGGTGCGTCGAACTACTCGTTTTATCAACTTATCCGCCTGAATTTCGACCTCATCACCGGTTTCTCGCTCGCGCCGCTGCAGTACTTCACGATGTTCGCCGGCCTAAGTTCGCTCGGCAGCCTGGCGCTTGTCGGCGTGCTGTTAGTTCGGCGTTTTGTCCTCGATCTCGATCGCGAAACCTTCGGCGTGTTTACCTTGTTCGCCATTCTCTTCTTCCTGCTGAGCGTGACCATGATCGGCATCGGGTTGATCGGCGAATATGTCGGCAGTACCTATCAGGTGGTTCGGGCTCGCCAGCGTTATTTTGTGAAAGAAGTTTTCGAAACAAAAGCATGAGCACCAAACCACGCATCTTATTTTTCGGTTATAGCGAAGTTGGCTACGAATGCCTTTCGTTCCTGCTCAAACGCGGGGAAAACGTCGTCGCGCTTATTACGCACGAAGATAACCCCAACGAAAAAATCTGGTTCAAAACGCCCGCCGTCGCCGCTAGTAAAAACGACATCCCGGTCTTCACGCCCGAGAACGTCAACACGCCCGAGTGGCGCGAAAAAATCGCCGCGCTCAAACCCGATCTCATCTTGTCGGTTTACTACCGCCACATGATCGGGACCAAGATTCTCGCGATGCCACCGCTGGGCGCTTTCAATATGCACGGCTCGCTACTGCCGAAATATCGCGGACGCGCCCCGATCAATTGGGCCATTCTCCAAGGAGAAACGCGGATCGGCATGACTCTCCATCGTATGGTTAAAGACCCCGATGCCGGCGCCATCGTCGATCAAGAAGGCGTCGCCATCGGTCCGAGGGACAACGCCGAGGTCGCCTTCCGCAAAGTCCTCCCCTGCGCCCGTCGCGTGCTCGAACGACAAATCGACGCCCTGCTCGTCGGCAAAGCAAAAGAGACGCCGCAGAACGAGGCGCAGGCTACGTACTTCACCGGCCGAAAGCCCGAAGATGGACGCATCAACTGGACCCAAACTTCGAAGCAAATTTTCAACCTCATCCGCGCTGTTACCGATCCGTACCCCGGTGCGTTTACCGACGTCAACGGCGCGCGCCTCATGGCCTGGTGGGCCGAACCTAAATCTATCGCCACAATCAACCGAGCGGCAAGCCCGGCGAGATCCTCTCGCTCGACCCGCTCGTGATCGCCACCGCCGACGGCTCGCTCGAACTCACCCGCATCGAGTGGCGCGGCACGCCCGAACCAAGCCTGCAACTCGCCCAGGTCCTCTGACTACATCCCAGAATTAAACCGCTAATTATCGCTAATGGACGCTAATTCAGACCAGCCCCTAGCTCAGCAAGGTTACGATCTCATGGCTGCTGCATTTGAAGTCTATAATGACCTCGGAGGAGGACTGTCAGAGGAAATCTATCATGAAAGTCTGGAGCGCGAACTCGCTTCACGCCGGATCGCTTTTGAGTCTCAACCCGAACTCAAAGTATTCTACAAAGGCACACCTCTCAATAAACGGCTCAAACCCGACCTGATTGTAGCCAGTGAAATCGTAGTCGAATTGAAAGCAGCGAAAAACCTGGCGGAGGAACACGAAGCTCAACTCCTCAACTACCTGCGCGTAACTCGAAAACCCGTCGGCTACCTGATTAACTTCGCGTCGTTTCCCAAGCTCCAATGGAAGCGTTACGTCAACACTCGTTCTCCCCTCTTAATTAGCGTCTATTAGCGATCATTAGCGGTTAAGATCTCCTCCATGACTTCCTCCGAACAACTCTTTGCTCGCGCTTTGCAGCTCATTCCCGGTGGCGTTAACTCGCCCGTCCGCGCGTTTCGTTCCGTTGGTGGCGCTCCGTTTTTCGTCAAGTCCGCGCGTGGTGCGATGCTCGTCACCGCGGACAATCAAGTTCTCGTCGATTTCGTCTGCACCTGGGGCCCTGCGATCCACGGCCACAACCATCCGGTCATCAAGAAAGCCATCGCTGACGCATTGGAAAACGGCACGAGCTTCGGCACGCCAAATCCTTACGAGGTTGAGATGGCCGAGTTGATCGTGAAGTTCTTCCCGTCGATTCAAAAAGTCCGCATGTGCAACAGCGGCACCGAAGCGACGATGTCGGCCATCCGCCTTGCCCGCGGTTTCACGAAGCGTGACAAGATCATCAAGTTTTCCGGCTGTTACCACGGGCATTCAGATTCTTTGCTGATTAAAGCTGGTTCGGGAGCACTTACCCATGGCAGTCCCGACAGTGCTGGCGTGCCTGCTTCGTTTGCTCAGGAAACAATCGTGCTGCCCTACAACGATTGCTCGGCATTGGACGCTGCCTTCACCGCCAATCCTGGCCAGATCGCTTGCGTGATCGTCGAGCCCTATTGCGGCAATGTCGGTTTCATCATGCCCGATGCAGGCTACCTCGCTTATCTGAGCGACATCACGGCAAAGCACAGCAGCTTGCTTATTTTCGATGAAGTCATGACCGGTTTCCGCATCGCCAAAGGTGGCGTGCAGGAACGCGAGTCCATCGTTCCCGATCTCACTTGTCTCGGCAAAATCATCGGCGGCGGCTTGCCCGTCGGTGCCTTCGGTGGTCGTGCAGATATCATGGATCACCTCGCACCGCTCGGTCCCGTTTATCAGGCCGGCACGCTCAGCGGAAATCCGCTCGCCATGGCTGCAGGCATCGCCGCGTTGAAATTGCTTGAGGGAGAAAACCCTTACGCACGCCTCGACACCCTCGGCCGCCAGCTCCGTGACACCGTGCTCTCGGCCGCAAAAGCCAAAGGCATCGCCATACAAGTGCCGCAATGCGGCTCGATGTTCAGTATCTTCTTTACCGATACACCGGTGCGCGATTACGCCACGGCGCTCAAAGGCGACGCTAAGATCTTCGCCAAATTCTTCCGTAACTGCCTCGACCACGGCGTTTACCTCGCACCCAGCGCCTACGAAGCAGGCTTCCTCAGCACCGCCCACGACGGCCCAGCAATCACGCGCGCCTGTGAGGTCTTGAGCGCCGCAATCAAAACGCTCTGAGCTTTCTCCGTGAACGCGTTCCCCTCCGTCGCCGTCATCGATATCGGCAGCAATTCGATCAAGATCCTCGTCGCCCAGCGCACGAGCGAGGGACAACTGACTGCGCGTTTCTACAAAACACTCGATGCCCGGATCAGTGCAGGCATCAGCAAAGCCGAACCACGTCTTAGCGACGAAGGCATGGCGCGCGGGCTCGCCGCCGTGAAGGAATTACTCACCGACGCCGCTGCGTTCGTGCCAGCCAAAACCATTCTCGTCGCCACAAGTGCGGTGCGCGACGCTGCCAATGGCTCTGATTTTCGCCAACGTATCTTCACCGAAACCGGCTACGCTGTCCGCATTCTCAGCGGCGACGAAGAAGCCAACCTCATCGGTCGCGGGCTCACCTGCGATCCAGCGCTCGTCGGCTTGCGCGATTTCCATCTCTTTGATCTCGGAGGCGGCAGTCTCGAATGCCTGTCGTTTCAGGAACGAACCATCAAACAGGCCTTAAGCCTGCAACTCGGCTGCGTGCGTCTGACCGAACGCTGCGTCGCCGATCCGAAAAAAGCGTTCACCTCCGAAGCCTGCCTGCGCGTGAGCGAACTCGTGCGCGAGCACTTGGCAAAAAGCGGCTATACCTTCGATCTGCCACCCGGCGCGATCGCAGTCGGCACCGGCGGGACACTCACGACCGCTCGTATCATCCTCGCCGCCCGTGTGGGCAAAAAGTTGGAAGACACCAGCAGCGTCATCACAGTCGAACAACTGCGCGAACTGCTCGACCTCATCGGTGGCGTTGATCTCGAAACGCGCAAACGCATCCCCGGCGTGCCCGCCGGCCGTGCCGATGTTATGCCCGCCGCCCTGGCGACTTTCATCGCCCTTGCGGAGTTCGGCGGCATCCAGTCGTTCACCAACTCGCTCTATAACCTGCGCTGGGGCGTAGCCGACGAGGCACTCGGAACGTGAGCAAACCAACCGTATGAGCCGCGTGATGTGCTACCGCTGCTTCTGGCCGAAGTCGCTGTGCTGGTGCGACTCTATCCAGTCGATGGAGACAAAGACGCTCTTCGTGTTTTTGATGCATCCCAAGGAGTTCAAGGAAGAGAAAGCCAACACCGGCCGCCTCACGCATCTCTGCCTGAAAAACAGCGAGATACATATGGGGATCGGCTTCGATGACGACGAAGCGGTGCAAGCGCTGATTCGTGATCCGAAAAATTATCCCGTCCTGCTTTATCCGGGCACTGAGGCACGCAATCTTTCGCAGGGCGAACTTCACCCCACCGAGCTTGCTGGACGACGTCTCGTAGTTTTCCTGCTCGACGCCACTTGGAGCGGTGCACGCAAAATGCTCAGGCTCAGCCCGAGTCTGCGACTCCTTCCTCGCGTGATGTTCACGCCTTCATCCGTGAGCCGTTACGTGATCAAGCAACAACCGCAGGAAGGCTGCCTCTCGACGCTCGAAGCCACACACGAGCTACTACTGAGCCTCGAAAAATCCGGCTTGGATAGCTATCCATTGCCGGACCAACTGCTGGGTCTTTTCAAGCGCATGCAGGACTACCAGATCAGCTGTGCCTGCGATCCCACCAAGTCCGGGTATCGACGAAAACCCTACAGCGAACCTGGCGCACGGCGCCTGTCTCAAGGTCACAGCGGCGCACGGCGAACCAATTTTTTCAAAAAGCCAGAACCTACCACCGAACCAGCGATCACTGTTCAGGATGAAAACCAGGCTTCGCCACCTTCTTCGCTTTGATGCGCACAGGCACACAGGCCTTGCGTAGCTGAGTGATCATGCGCGAAAAATCTTTCGGAAGCGGCGCGCGCAAATCGATTTTTTTGCCCGTGACCGGATGGGTGAAAATTAAGTGCTCAGCATGGAGCATCACGCGTTCGGGTTGCTTTTTCAGACGCGTATCGGGTTTCCATCCGTATACGACATCACCGAGCAGGATGTGGCCCAATGCTTTCATGTGGACGCGAATCTGGTGCGTGCGGCCGGTGTGGATGATGCAGCGAACGAGTGAGGCGATTTTGCCGAACTTCTCGACAACCTCCCAATCCGTGTGAGCGTCGCGTCCGCCCTCTTCAGCCACGGCCATTTTATGGCGATGGTTCGGGTTTCGGCCAATCGCTTTATTGACGCTGCCACTCAGCAGCGCCGGCGCACCCGAGACCAGTGCAACGTATTCTTTTTGCAGAGAACGTTCGGAAAACTGCTCAGATAAACCGCGGTGCGCGGCATCGGTTTTGGCGACTAGCATCACGCCGGATGTTTCGCGATCGAGCCGATGAACAATTCCCGGGCGTTCCACGCCGCCAATTCCGCTCAGCTCGCCTTCGCAGTGCGAGAGCAGCGCATGCACGAGCGTATCCTCGCCCGTGCCCGCGCCCGGATGCACGATCATGCCCGCAGCCTTATTGAGCGCGAGCAGGTGTTTGTCCTCAAACAACACGTCGAGAGGAATATCAACGGCCTTCAACTCCGATGGCTTCGTTTCCGGTATTGAGAATTCAATGACAGTGTCGCCAAAGACAGCTTGATCGCGCTTGATCGGCTTGCCTGCGATCAGCACCAATCCGGCGTCAAATGACCGCTGCAACGCCACGCGACTGTGCTCCGGAAACGCCGTGGCCAGCGCTTTGTCAGCGCGGGTTCGGCGGACACCCGAAGGCACAGTATAAGTTACGGGAGCGGTCATATGATACCTGGGTGTTGGTTATTTAGCTACAGGCTTTGGTTGTGACTGCTGGCGCAGTATCGTGGCGGCGAGTGCGTCGTTCAAGCCGTTCTCGGCACCTGCACCCTGCACAAGAATATCAGGCGTGATGCGGATGTTGCCCTCTTGAACCAAGCGCAGGCTTTCGAGGAGTGTGACGCCCTCTTTGCCAATGGCAGCAGCGAGCAAGTCGTAGCTTTGCTTGCGCGCTTCAGCGGTGATGCGAATGCGTTCGCCTTCACCTTTGGCGGTTTCGATTTGGGCTTTAGCGCGTTCGCCAGCGGTCTTCACGGCAAACTCGGCTTCGACGAGTTGCTTCTGCTGATCAGCCTCTTCGCGGGAACGGATGAACTGCTGGCGGGCCACTTCGGCCTGCTGCTGTTGTTGGTAAGTCGCGCGCTGGTTGCTGGCGACTTCCTTGTCGGTTTGGGTGAGTAAGAGTTTCTGACCGGCTTCGGTGGAATCAAGTCCGATAGCGCCAATAAACGCTCCGAGGAAAGTAAGATTGTAAGGACGAAATTCGCTCTCGACGAGCTTGGCCGTCATCGTCTCCACGCGACTGCGGCTGGCGACGTATTCGAGCGCACCGAGTGTTTCGGCAACGTTGCGCAGGGCGGCACGGGCCGTCGGCAGTACGAGGCGCGCTTCCAGAATTTCTAGCTCTTCATCCTCCTGCTCGTCTTTCATCACACGGTCAGGATCGCCGAGTAGTGCGACGAGGTAAGGCGCATTTTCTGCCGCCACAGAGAGTGAAAGACGCACATCCACCGGGAAAGTAAACCCGTCCTTTGAGCGCACGCTGATCGAGTAATCAGCTCCATGTTGGCTCTGATCACGACTCTTTCCGCCTGCGGGGGCCGTGCGGTCCATACGCTGATAAGTGTAAACGCGTTGAGTGGTCTTAACCTTGATGACCTGATAAGCCTCGGGGTGAAGATTGTACGCGCCGGGCGACAAGGGTGTGCGCCAGATGCCGCGATAATTCTGCGGAACGATATCGACTCCATTCACCGTGATCTTGTCGGTGCCGGTATAAACTTCGCCTGCGTTGGCTTTGACGACCGCAACCTCTCCGGCCGCCACAAGCGTGACGGGGCGCAACTCGACTCTAAAGAGGCGTGGATTGATGCGGTAGTTACCGGGGGTGAGAATGGTGAGTTGGGGCCCGCGGTATCCAGCACTGTCAGTGAGAAACTTCGTGGCATCGAGCATGTCATCTGCGGACTTCCAAGCCGGAGCAAAGACCGAACCACCCGGCAGAACTTTGCCGTCCTGGGCCGTCACGACGCCGATCTGTCCATTGGGAACGAGTATCGTGCCGACCTTTTCGACTTCGTAGGACCAGGGCCAGTAACCGAAATGCCAGCCCGGCCCGAGCACCTTGGCCTGCGGACCTTTTTCACCAGCAACGGCCACGATATGACCTGGGGGCAAGTCCGCGCCTAGAGTACGAATCACCACGCCCGTCTCGTCGGAAGAGACACTCACGGCCGAGGCAAACATGAAGATACCGAAACCACCCAGCACCAAGGCCAGGGCGGCAGTCGCAGCCGAAGCACGCGTAACCGGAGACTGCGAGGAATAACGCACAACAAAGGCGATGAGCCCGCCGAAAATCAGCAACGAACCAAGGAATAGGGAGAACATGACAGAATTTGGGTTTACGAAACTTATGGGAGCCTAAGAACGCCGGGAACGGGCGCCACTGAAATCAGCTGGTTTGGAAACTTTGGCAGGTTTTCCAGCGCCAGAGCTTCTTGGGGCAGCCTGCGTGTGGGATTCCCTTCGAACCATCTCGCGCTTGCAAACTCCTACGGGGAAATCATTCGATCAATAGCAGCAACCGCCTTTTGGCGCACTGACGCCGGCACATCGGCCACAGCCCAGCCATTCTTGGCGATTTGTGCAAGTTCGGCTTTGGTGAAATCGAGTTCGTTTGCGAGCGCGAGATATTCGTCGCAAAGCGTATTGGCGAACACAAGCGGGTCATCCGTGCTGACCGTGCAATTCACCCCGGCCTGCATGATGCGACGCAGCGGATGCTCGCGAAGGTAGGAATAGACGCCGAGCTTCACATTGCTGATCGGGCATACGTCGAAGGTCACTCCCCTCGCCTTCGCGAGCGCGAGCACGGCAGGATCTTCGATCGCACGTACACCGTGCTGGATGCGATTTGAACCCAGCGACTCAATCGCTTCACGCACCCGCGATGAACCGTCGAATTCGCCAGCGTGAACCTTGGTAACTTTTCCCGCCGCACGGAGACGAGCCCAGACCTTGGCGGTCCACGGCTCGGTCGGCGTTTTCTCGTGGCCGTGAAGATCAACGCCGGAGAGTTCTGGCCAGTTTTCCAGATCGTCGATCACCGAGCGCAGCGAGCCCTCGTAGTCCGTGCGCAACATTCCAGCAAAAATTCGCACTTCCAAACCCGTCGGCACCGCGGAGCGAATAGCTGCGATAATTTCACGCCCAGGCACACCGATAAAACCAACCACGGGTAGGTGGAAACTCACTTCAACATAGCGGACATTTTGCGCGACATGTCGGGCAAAGATCGCCTTGGCCGCCTTATGATAACGCTCAGCCGACGTGAACCACGGGAGCGCGTGACCGAGCAAGACCTCATCAAAAGCAGGAAAGCTCTTGTAACGGAAATCCCGGGCGCGGAACGGCGGATTGGACGGGAACTTACCCGGCTGCCAGGCGTGCAACAACTCATACGGGAGTGCACCCTCAAGATGGAGATGCGTCTCGGTCTTTGGCAGCGCCTTGATGAAAGCGGTGAGGCTCACGATGACAGTTGAGTTGAAGCTAATTTATACAGCCGTTATTTCGTACGGCGTTTTTTTACCTGCGTGCGAATCCAACTTGGATTTCGTCGGCAATCGAGTATCCGCCAAACATAAATCCAGTCGCCATCGATCTTGTAGTAGATCGCGTAAGGAAACCGCTTGGATAACAACCGATGAAATCCAAAGACCCGCCGATGAATTCCTCCATATAGACGCAGTGATTCAATATCAGAAACCAGGGTCTCCAAAAAATAAGAGCCCACACCTAAAGATTGTTTTTCATAAAAAGCGTAACCAACCAAAAGGTCGGTATTCGCTTGATCTAAGATTTGGAGCCTCACGCGAGCTTTGCAGCTTTGCGCCGCAACAACATCTTCGCCTCATCCCAATCCATAAATTTCGCTTTGCCTGACCGAACCAACCGTTCGGTTTCTTTAAGTACTTCTGCATGCCATGAGGGCGAATCGAGCTTCGCGTCATCAGCCGACAGATCAGTCCAGAGGGCTTCCATCGCGATGAGCTTATCGCTGCGGGACATCTTTTTAAGCGGAAGCGTGATTGGCATATCTAGAATCGTAGACCGCAGCTCAAAATTGGCAAGCGGGCACTCCAGTGCACGATAACCTTCGGGTAATTAAAACTCACTTCCCTCCGAGCAAATATTCCGGGTTCAACTTGTGCAGCGATTTCGGGACGAAGAGGCCATCTTTGCGGATGAGCTTGTCGTCGAACCAGACTTCGCCGCCACCGTACTCGGGGCGTTGAATGCAGACCATGTCCCAGTGGACCTGCGATTTGTTGCCGTTGCCGCAATCTTCGTAGGCCTGGCCGGGTGTGAAATGGAAAGAGCCGGCAATCTTTTCGTCGAAGAGAATGTCGCGCATCGGGTCGAGGATGTGCGGGTTGAAGCCGAGGGCGAATTCGCCGATGTAACGCGCACCGGCGTCACTATCGAGAACTTCGTTTAGGCGCTTGGTGTTGGTTGAGGTCGCCTCAATGATACGGCCCTGTTTGAACGCGAGGCGAATGTTGTCGTGCGATTGACCGAGATAAACAGTGGGCGCGTTGTACTGGACGTGACCTTCGACACTGTCTTTCACCGGGCAGGAGAATACTTCGCCGTCGGGGATGTTGCGCAGGCCGCCGCAAGGTTGTGCGCCGATGCCTTTGATCGAAAAACGCAGATCTGTGCCCGGGCCTTTGAGGTGTACGCGGTCGGTGGCCTTCATGAGGTCGGCCAGCGCTTTCATTCCAGGAACCATGCGGCCGTAGTCGAGCGTACAGACTTTAAAATAAAAATCCTCGAACTTCTCTGTGCTCATGCCAGCTTGCTGCGCCATCGAAGATGTCGGCCAGCGCAACACGACCCACTTGGTCTTCCCAACGCGGTGATCGAGCACCGGCTTCATCAGGCGACTGACGAGCTGAACGCGTTCAGGCGGCACATCGGAGGCTTCGAAAATATTGTCCGAGCCGCGCAGCGCGATGTACGCATCCATTTTCTGCATACGCTCCAACTCAACTGCGGCATGCGGGGCGTACTGCTCTTCGGTCGCACCGATCGTGAGTTCCCGCGTGACGCGAGCGCGATGGAGGTTGACGCTCGGATGGGCACCCCGACGACGAGCAGCGCGAACGAGAGCGATGACCATCGCGTCGGGAACATCAAAGGCGTCGATCAGGACGCGTTCACCTTTTTTAAGCGCCGTGGAAAAGGCCGTGAGCCCTTCCGCGAGTTCGTTGAAACGGGGATCGATGATCATGGGTAGAGATTAATCAAAATTCCTGGTCTTACCGGCAAGAGGGAAAGGTTCGGTCGTGCCCGGTGCGTGAAAACAAATACGGCTGACGGCTTCGTCGAAATCGGCAGCGCCGCGGATGATGTCGATTTCCAGTCGCAAATAATAAAGCGGCACCGGACACGGCAGGTGTTCAGGCAAACGCACCGCGTCTTTTTCGGTGGTCACGATAAAGTCCACCCGATGCTCCATCGCCTCGCTGAAAATGGAAACGAAGTCCTCGTAGTTGAAACGGTAATGATCGAGAAAACGGCGCGTGCAACTGATCGTGCCGCCGAGATCCCGCAGGAATTTCTCGAAACTCTCCGGTGTGGCGATCCCACTGAAGGCGCCGACGCGTTTGCCCTTCAGATAATCGAGCGGCTGGCGTTCATCGCTGTCGAAGCGCTGCAAATACTGCGGCCGGTGCGCGCACTCGATGATGTCGACTCCGGGATTATGTTCGTGAATCAAATCCTCGAGCTCGGTGTCGCGCTGGCCGTTGGATTTCGTGAGAAAAACATAGCTGGCCCGTTGGAGGTGTTTGATTGGTTCGCGTAGCACGCCGCGCGGCAGCAGAAAGCCGTTGCCAAAGGGATTGGTCTTGTCGACGAGCAAAAGGTTGAGGCGACCCTTGAGCGGCAAATACTGAAAACCATCATCTAGCACCAAGGTGTCGCAGCCGAATTTTTTGATCGCATACGCACCGGCCTTCACGCGGTTTTTATCGACCAGCACGATCACGCCAGGGAGGTTGCGTGCGAGCATGAAGGGTTCGTCGCCGGCCTGCTCGGAGTTGAGCAGAACCTTTTCGCCATCGCTAACGATGCGCGGTGGCGGCTCGCTGGCGTGAGTCAGCCAGTTGAGCCATTTTTTCCAGATCGGCGGCGCTTTGCTTTTGTAGCCACGACTCAGGATTGCGACTTTGCGGCCTCGATCACGTAGAGCGCGCGCAAATTTTTCCACCACAGGAGTCTTCCCGGTGCCGCCGACGGTGAGGTTGCCCACCACAACGACGAGGCAGCCGAGATGTTGATCATGTAGAATCCGTTTCCGATAAAGCCAGAGTCGCGCCTGGGCCACGCCGCTGAAAAGATGCGAAAGGGACTGTAAAAACGCTGCGTAGAGACTCGCTCCTGTGCCCTCGGCCCGACCGAAAATCACGTCGATCGTGTACTGCTCGAACGTGTTGAGTTTTTTCTGAAGCCAGGACGACATGCGGGGATTTGAAGGATTGACGATGACTTTCGACTAAGGTCTTTTATCAGGTTCTATCACGCTGTTTGCCACGTCATGCAACTCAATCTAATCAAGTCGAAGATCCATCGCGCTGAGGTGACCGACCAAAGCCTCAATTATGAAGGCAGCCTGGCCATCGACTGCGAATTCATGGCCATGGTCGGCCTGCGCCAATACGAACGCATCCTGATCGGCAACATGGCCAATGGTGAACGTTTCGAAACCTACGCGATTTCTGCTCCGGCCGGTTCGAAAGTCATCTCGCTTAACGGCGGTACCGCACTCCTCGGGAAAAAAGGCGACTTGCTCACGATCATGTCGTTTGCCGTGGTCGACGAAAAAGAAGCCACCGACTGGAAGCCCCGTGTCCTCATCCTAGGTGATGCGAATCGGAAAGTGATCAAGGTTTCGGGCAAGTAAACGTCCTGGGGATCTTGAATCTGGAACACTGGAAAGCTGGAACGGAGTATAGATTCCTTTTCCAGAGTTCCTGAGTTCCAGATTCTCCATAATCCTGAGTCCGTGAGCTACAAACTCTTCATTCCCGGCCCCGTCGCCGTCTCGGAGAAAACTTACCGAGCCATGGCGCAGCCGATGATTCCGCATCGCAGTCCGGAGTTCGTCGCACTCTACCGCTCGATACAGACCGGTCTGCAAACGCTCTTTGGCACGCGTGATGCCGTCTATCTTAGCACGAGCAGCTCGTGGGGCGTGATGGAGGCAGCGCTGCGCAACGTGGCTAAAAAGAAAGTACTCACGTGCATGAACGGCGCTTTCTCCGACAAGTGGTTCGATGTCGCCCAGAAAAACGGCCTCGCGGCTTCCGCCCTCCGCTTCGAATGGGGCAAGCCTGTCGATCCCGCTGCGCTCCGCCGTGAACTCGCGACTGGCCTTTACGACGCCGTCACGCTCATCCACAACGAAACCTCGACCGGCACGATGAGCGATATCCGCGCGCTGGCCGAAGTGCTCCGCGATTTCCCCGACGTCATCTCGATCGTCGATGTGGTTAGTTCCTTCAGCGCGTTGCCAATTCCAAAAGACGAACTCGGCCTCGACGTGATGATCGCCGGCTCGCAAAAGGCACTCGCTCTGCCGCCAGGACTAGCGCTTTTCACAGTCTCGCAACGCGTCCTCGATCGCGCTGCAACCATCACGAATCGTGGCTACTATTTCGACTTCCTCGAATTCCAGCGCAATCACGAGTTGGGCATGACGCCCACAACCCCAACCATCGCCCACATCTACGCGCTTCAATCGAAGCTCGAAGACATCGCCGCCGAAGGATTGGAAAAACGCTACGCCCGCCACGCCCGTCTGAACCAAACCGTGCGCGAATGGGGTTTCGCTAAAGGCTTCAAGCTTCTGCCCGAAGCGCGCTACGGCTCGCTCACACTCAACTGTTTTGAGAACACCCGTGGACTCGATCTCGTGGCCATTAACCAGGTACTAAAGACAAAGCATCAGCTCGTGATCGACGGCGGCTACGGCAAACTCAAGGGCCGAACCTTCCGTATCTCCAACATGGGCGACGAAACCGACGCCACGATTGCCGCACTCCTCGCAGCCCTGGACTCGGCGATGTAACGGCCCTGCACGTTAAGGGCGCACTACGATATAGATCCCTGGAGCAAGCTGCTTCTGGGTATCTTTAATCAACAACCATGCTCAACGTCCTTTCGCCGATTTGTAGGAGCCTGCTTGCAGGCGATTCACGTTCAATTCGCCTGCAAGCAGGCTCCTCCATTTCAAACAAGTCGGCTTTCAGATAATTGCAGGAGCGTCTATACGACACGATTCGCACTTGAGGATGGAGGGCCGACGCCCTCGTCGGCCATGCGCGGTGAGGACACCGCGCCTCCAACCAAGCCGGAGCAAGCGGCTCCGGAATATCCGACCCAGAGCCCATAAAAAAACCCGGTTCGCCTTGAAGACGAACCGGGTGAAAGAAGAGCTGCGTTCGAGTCAGGAATTAGCCAACAAAACGTTTGACCCAAACTGCGGCGCCCATCGCCATGCAGGCCAAGGCAAGCACCAGGAGCGAAGGCTCTTCAGGAACATCCTTTACTGGCGGCGTGTTGGGGTGCGTGTAGTGAATTTCCTGACCGTGCTGGTTCAGCGATTCGGCATAAATAGCGCCGTTGAGCTGCTTGTGGCTGTTGATCTTCGAGTCCGGAGCCAGAATCGACCCGAGAATTTCGCTACCGGTAAAATTGACGGTCGCGACTCCGATGTTCCACAAAAGGTGCTGGGCCAGATAATCGGAGCCACCGAGCGTGTTGAACGAGGCGTTCCATGTGCTGTTCGGGGTGTTGCCGATGATGTTGACGACGATGAAGGAATCGGCGCTGAAGTTAAAACCAACTTCGGCGATGGAGGTCAGCTGGTTAATGTTCCAGTTAAAAACCGAGACACCAGAGGTCAGGGCGTTGAAGTAAATGGTGTCGCTGTCGATCTTGGTCGGAGCGTAGGTGCCGGAATTGAGCAGTTCGGTGTTGGCGGCCTGCATCGCGCTGTCGCGAGAAGTGAAAAAGTCGTCGGCGCTGGCGAGTGAACTTAGGGCTGGCGTGCCACCGTTGCCGTTGAACATGAGAGTTCCGCCATTGACGATTGTCGCTTGATTCGGGTTCGGCTTGCCCGGATTCAAAGTCAGCTTGGAATTGGTTTTGCTGTTCTTAACAACGGTTGCACCGCCCGAAAGAACCTTGGTCTCACCGACGAGTTTGAGATCGCCGTAGACACGCAGGGCCTCAGCAGAGCCGTTGCCATGGCTGTTGATCTCGGCGTTGCCCTTGAGCATTGCCGTGCCGCCAACGGCTACGGTGCCGTGAACGTGGCTGTCTGTGGTGAAAGCGCCGCTTGTGATAACATTACGAGAGCCCATCTGGACCGTGAAGTCCTGCAAGGCTGACGCAGAGTTGGCATAAGCAGTGCCGACAGGAAGTACTGCCGCCGACAAAGAAAGGAGAGAAACAAGGAATTGGTAACGCATGACGTTGGCAATTTGTCCGGCAACAATGGGAGCGGTCAATCGAATCACCATTTTCAACCGCCTGATCGCACTGTAGGGGAAACCATTAAAGGCAATGAGTTACCCAAATTTGTGTATGCCTATTTTTCGACACACGTCGGTATGGGCAGAGGCCATCAGCGTGGTTTCACGTGATGGCCGATTCCGCACTCGCGGCCAATTCCGCCAACATCGCTTTGCGAAAGGCCGCGTCGCGTTTTCGGTCCGTCCGGATTTCCAACACCCGGAGTCCTGTCAACGGCAACGTCGAGATGAGCGACGTAAAGTGCGCCCAGTCCTTCACCGCGACATGATCGACACCGTAAGCCGCGCATAGTTTTTCGAAATCCGCTTCTTGCGGCGTGGCAAAATATTCTTCGAACGGCGGATCGAACTGCGCCACCGCCAGGTGCTGAAAAATCCCGCCGCCGGAATTATTGATCAGCACAATCGTGAGCGAGCCATCGAATTTCGGGCGCAGGAGGAAACCATTCGTGTCGTGCAACAGCGCGAGATCGCCCGTGAGCAAAACAGCTGGCTTGTTGCCGTGTGCCACTCCGAGCGCGGTCGACAGCGTGCCATCGATACCATTGGCCCCGCGGTTGAAATAGATGGGATACGCGCGATCGCTCGGCGCCCAAAAATATTCGAGGTCGCGCACCGGCATGCTGTTCGCGACGAAGAGCGGTGTTTCACCCGGCAGATGCTGCGATAACAACCAAGCTGCTTTGCCTTCAAATAACCAGTCTATACCGCCTAGATTCTCCGCAATAGCGGCGCGGACCAGCGCGTCGGCGCTGGTCCAGTCGGAGGAAAAAGTCAGGTTATTCTGCCGGTCGGGAAACATGGTCGCAACGGTTTCCACATCCGCCCGGAACGATCGAGCGCGGTTGTGCAACGCATCAAAGTTTTTCGTGCGCTCCGTAATGATCCACACTGGCACATCAAGTGAGACGATCCATTCGCGCAGCGCTTTGCTGATCGGCCAGCCACCCAAGCTGAGGATGAAGTCCGGTTTCAACTTTTTCAACAGAGCCTTGTTTCGCGCCAGTATATCATAGGCAAAAACAAAAGGCTGACCGGGTGCGGCATGCGTACGCAGCGGCGAAAGACTGTCGGCCAGCACGGGCCAGCCTGTGTTGTGCGAAAGCAGTTCCACCACGCCTGCAAATTGCGCGGCGTTGGCTGGCTGACTCGGCCCAGTCACGATTAGACCTCGTGACTCGTTCGGCAGAATCGGCAGCGCCGCGCCCAGCTTGGGAAGAATCGGTTGCGCCAAATGATCGAAAAATAGCTCGCCAAGCTGATCTTTCAGCGCAGCTGCCGAACCATCGTCAACCTCCGGCGCGAGCGGATCGCGGAACGGTGCGTTGAGATGCACCGGACCAGGCTCGGGCAACCACGCACGCTCGACTGCGTGTGCGATGGTCTGCCGCAGATAACTCAGTAACGACAACTTCGCTTCCGGCACCGCCAATTCGTGAAACCAATTCACGTGCGAACCAAAAAGTTTTTGCTGATCGATCGTTTGACCCGAAGCGCACTCGCGCATCTCCGGTGGACGATCCGCCGTGATCACAATCAGGGGCACCCCACTCTCCTGCGCCTCGATCACGGCCGGGAAATAATTCGCCCCCGCAGTACCCGACGTGCAAACGAGCAACGTCGGCCGATGATGCTGTTGCGCGAGCCCGAGTGCAAAAAACGCCGCAGACCGCTCGTCGAGCACCGGGACAGCTTCGATCTTCCGATGCTTCGCCAACGCCATCGTGATCGGCGTTGACCGCGACCCCGGCGAAATCACCGCATGTACAACGCCACAACGCACCAATGTCTCAACCAGCACACTGCACCAAAGGGTGTTGGTATTACTAAAATCGAGCGAAGGTTCCTGGAAGGTCATAACAGTGTGGGGAAATGTACGTCGAAAACAAAGAGTTGAGGTTTAACCACGGCCGTCAGCCAACCGGTCCAGCAGGACGCCTGCATCGCACTAAACTTAAGTTCGGTTTCTGCTTTTTCTCGGGCCGGGTCCGAGCCGGCCATGATGCCTGCGCCTGCGTAAAGTCGCGCGCTCGGGCCATCGATCAGAGCAGAGCGCAGACCGACGAAAAACTCCCCTTCACCATTTGAGTTTATCCAGCCGAGCGCACCCGCGTACAAGCCGCGCGGAAACGACTCCAAATTCCGGATACAGGCCACCGCCGCTTCACGTGGAGATCCGCCGACCGCTGGTGTGGGATGCAAGCGCGCGAGCACGTCGAGCGTGCGCACCCCTGGAACCACAGCGGCCTGCACCGGCGTATGTAAATGCTGGACATTGGCCAGACGGCGAACTGCGGGCTTGTCGGGATGCTCTGGTTTTAGATCGAGCGGCTTTAAGCGGCGTAAAATCGAGTCCAGCACACACGCGTGCTCGGCCTGCTCCTTTTCGTTGCGCAAAAGCGCGCCAGCCAGTGCTGCATCTTCGCTCGCCGTAGCACCACGCGGCGCGGAGCCCGCCAGCGCTTCCGTCAGAACCGAACCAGCGCTTACACGTAAGAGTCGTTCAGGGCTGGCGCCGATCAGGCTTTGGCCACGGCCATTCGCAACGGAGAACGCATAACAATCCGGATAGCGTTGGCGTAGTGCGTTCAAAACCTGCAAGGGATGAAACGGCTGCGCGGCGCGCAGATCCTTGGCGCGCGCCAACACGACTTTTCTGAATTCGCCGGCCTCGATGCGTCGCCGTGCCTCCGTCACCGAGCGCTCGTAGTGATCAGCCGAGCCGACTTCCTGTACCGTGATCGCTTCACGGTTCGCTGCACTGACGGTAAAATCAGGGGCACCATAGTCAAATGCGCCAAACTTCTGGCGCGCCCGCCATATCTTGGCCGCCAGCATATCGAGCGGAGTCTTTAAATCTATCAAAAGGTTCGCCACTGCAACCGTGCGTCCTTCTCGACATGACACCTGCCAGCGCGGCACAAAAACGCTCGCCGCTTCAAACGGTTCACCGCTCTCGGTTTGGTCAAAAAAAGTAAACGCCGTGAAAAAGTGCGGTCCGGCAAACGGCGCCTTCAGATCGCCCACGGCAATCGTGTTGGCGAGTGTCTCGTCGACAAAACGCTGACAAGCGGCAAAGCGATCCTGTCCTGACGCTGTGAATACACACACGGCCTCCGCACCAGCGACCGCAAACGACTCCGCTGGTCGCTCGACATAGAAATGCCGTTCGCCCGGCTCAAAGATGGACTCCAGCACGGCCAGAGGATCGAGCGCATCGACTTCGAGCGAAATACTCACCAACTGCGCGCGCCCAATCTTCGCCGCCATCGCCTGACATTGCGCGAGAAAAGCCCGCAACGCCTCCGGCGAGGAATTCTCGGCAGGATTGAGCGGCAGGATGGTCATGCGCAGAAACTCAAAACCGATCTTACAGAAGAGAACGAAGGTAACGAAGCGCCTGTCGTAAGTTGAAGCCGGTATTCCATGGCATTGTTTTGGATATTTAGTGGCACCATCCTGCAGCTCTTCGTTCCCTTCGTTTCCTTCTGTTAAAAAGATCGGTTACTTCTTCTCTGTCGCTGGTTTTTCCGGTCTTGGGAAAAGAATCGCCGTCTCGGCAACTTTCTTGCCAACGAGCTTGTTGCCCCAAACCAGTTCGTCACTCCAAACCGAACCTGGCTGGTAGCCGAGCACGCCGTAGATCTTCTGCGAGGTCTCGGGCATGACGGCGGTCAACAGGCCGACGGCGCAGCGCAGCGCTTCGGCCATCGTGGCGAGCGAGGTACGCAGGAGCGCCTGGTCCTTGGCTTCGGTGGATTTGCCGAGTTTCCAAGGCGCGCGGAGTTCGATGTAAGCGTTGGTCGCGGTGATGAACGTGAATGTGCGCTCGAGGCCGAGATGGAATTGAAAGCCTTCGCAAAGCTGCAGGACCTCGTCGCGGGTCTTGTCCCACAGCGCACGCAAGTCCTGCTCGGGTTTGTCGAGTTCCGCTGGTTCCGGCACGAGGCCGCCAGCGAAGCGGTTGGTCATGTTGAGCGTGCGGTTGACGAGATTTCCGAGGTTATTGGCGAGCTCGCTCGTGTAGCGCACGAGGAACTGGTCGGGCGAAAAATCGCTGTCCTGGCCAACGTTCATTTCGCGGATCAGGAAATAGCGCAGCGCATCGACGCCGAACTGGTCGGCGAAATCGAGCGGCTTGATCACGTTGCCTGTACTCTTCGACATTTTGCTGCCCGAGACCGACCACCAACCGTGCGCAAGCAGCGCCTTCGGCAACGGGATGTCGGCGGCCTTGAGCATGATTGGCCAGTAAACGGCGTGCGCTGGCACGAGGATGTCTTTGCCGATGACGTGGAAGCTCGCCGGCCACCAGTCGGTGCCCTCGACGGCTGAGTAGTAATTAATCAAAGCATCGAACCAAACGTAGGTCACGTAGTTCTCGTCGAACGGCAGCGGAATGCCCCAAGAGAGACGCTCTTTCGGACGCGAAATGCAAAGGTCGTTGATCGGGTCTTTGAGGAACTCGAGCACTTGTTTCTGGCGGTAACGCGGGAAGACAAAGTCTTCGTTAGCTTTGAGGTAATCGATCAGCCACTGCTGGTACTTACCCAACTTAAAGAAGTAATTACTCTCGGTGATCTCGACGACCTCGCCGTAGATCTCGGGCCACGCGCCATCGGGCTGACGATCTTTCTCCTGGAGAAACTGCTCCTGGCGCGTGCTGTAGAAACCTTTGTAATCGGCCTTATAGATTTCGCCCTTGTCGAAGAGCTGCTGAAGAATCCGGCGAACGACCTTTTTGTGACGCTCGTCGGTCGTGCGGATGAAATCGTCGTTGGAAATATTGAGCCGTTTACAAAGGCCGCGAAATTCTTCGGAAATGTTATCAACGAACTGCTGCGGCTCGACGCCCTGCTTACGCGCGCTTTGTTGAACCTTTTGGCCGTGTTCATCGGTGCCAGTCAGAAAATGCACACGATCGCCCATCTGCCGCCGGAAACGAGCAATGACGTCCGTCAGCACTTTTTCGTAGGCGTGACCGAGGTGCGGCGAACCATTTGCGTAGTCGATGGCGGTTGTGATGAAGAAGCTTTTCATGCGATGAGTTGTTGAAGGAAAAGGACTGCGCGCAAAAAGTCGAAATGTTATGAAAAGCGTCTCCATGCACGCGCCGGACTTGCGAAAAGGCGCGGCAGAGAGTTTACCCATGCTTCACCCTACTGCGTATCCATAACTCCATGAATCGGATCGCCCGACTGATCGGCCTAGCTGTCGTACTGCTCGTCATTTTTCTCGCCGCTGTGCTCGCGAGCTGGATACGGCTGCGCAACCAGACTACGCAGTTGCAACGAGTCGCCATCGAATCGCGCAAACTCCAGCTCGAACGGGTCCTCGCCCTCACGCACCCCGCCCCTCCGCCCTGGTCCGACGCCTACATCCAAGACCTCAACGTCATTCTCGACGCCCAGGTCACCGTCTTGTCCACCGACACACCCGCCGTGCCCGCCGCGACCAGCAATAAGCCTGCTCGTACTTGGCATTTTCGCCACGATGTACGCAACGAAGCCGGCGAAACTCTCGCGCTTCTTCAGGTCAACATAGCCCCGCCCACCTATGTGCGCCTAGGCAACTTCTACCGCCAAACCGCCCTGATCCTGCTGGTCCTCGCACTCGGCCTGCTCGCCGTGCTCACCATCGTGCTATTGTTTAGCTTCAGCCGAAACCAGTCCGTTGACGACCATCCATCTACCGGCAAAAGCACAGCCTCGGTCACCAAGGAGTTCGACAGTCTCACGCATCTCGCAAAAACCACTGTCCAGCAAGGTGCCGAACTTGAGCATGAGCGTAGAGAACGCCAGCGCGTCGACGAAGACCTGCACTTTCAGCAGGTCCTGCTTAACCGTTCGCTTGAGGAAAAAATCCAGCTCGGCCGCGAACTCCACGACGGCATAATCCAGTCGCTGTACGCCACCGGACTGACCCTCGAAGCAGCGAAAAACCAACTCCCGACCGATCCCAAAACAGCCGCCCAGCAGCTCGACACCGGCCTGAAAGCGCTCAACACCACCATCCGCGACGTCCGCAGCTACATCATCGGGCTCGCCCCCGAAAACCTCCGCCAGCAAAGCTTCGCGGATTCCGTCCTGTCGCTCACTCAGACGCTCGCCAGCGGTCGTCAGGCCACGTTCGACCTGCGCATCGACGAATCGGCTGCCACTCAAATCACCGACACTCAAAGCGCGAATCTCCTACAAATCATCCGCGAGACGGTGAGCAACGGCCTCCGCCACGGTGCCGCAACCAAAATCACCATCCGTCTCCACGAAAGCGACGGCGAGATCGGCCTGTTAGTTCAAGACGATGGTAAAGGTTTCGACCCCGTTCGCCTAGCGAACCGTGGCCACGGACTCGACAACATCAAAGCTCGCGCCGACCGTATCCAAGCCGGCTTACGCATCACCAGCGCCCCCGGTGAAGGCACCCGCATTGTTCTCACCATCCCAGTCGTACGCGAATCTCAGACATGAAGCCCTCATCAAAGCCACCCGCCGTGAAGCTGTTCATCGTTGACGATAGCGAACTCGTACGCACCGGCCTGCGCACTCTCCTAGGCACCGAACGCGCGATCCAAATCGTCGGCGAAGCCGCCAACGTCGCCAGCGCCGTCACCCACGCTCAACGTCTCAAACCCGAAGTTGTGCTCATGGATATCCGCCTACCGGATGGTTCGGGTTTCGACGCCTGCCGCCAGATCCTGCAATTTCTCCCGGAGACCCGCGTCCTTTTTCTCACCTCGGTGGTCGACGATCATCTCGTCGACGAAGCGATCCGCTGCGGTGGACACGGCTACCTCTTGAAAGAAATCGACGGCCGTGGCCTCGTGCATGCGATCTTCGACGTCGCTGCGGGCAAATCCATTCTCGATCCCGCCGTCACCGCCCGGGTCATGAAGCTACTCAAAACCGGTTCCAACCAACCGAACCTTCTTGATACGTTATCGCCTCAAGAACGTCGCGTGCTCGCCCTGATTGCCGAAGGCAAAACCAACAAAGAAGTCGGCCTGGAAATGACCCTCAGCGAGAAGACCGTGAAAAACTACCTCGCGAACATCTTCGACAAACTAAACGTCACCCGCCGCTCCCACGCCGCCGCGCTCTACGCGCAAAAGCCAACATCTTAAACCATCATCAATGAGGCCAAAAGCCTCTACCCTCAACAGAGGCCTTTTGACGGCGTAAGCCTCTTCCCAAAGCCCCCAAGAAAAAGTATATTCATTCTATGTCTCCGAGTACTGCCACCAATCCTTCAGCCCTAAAGTGTAGCGGGCCGACTTTATCCAAGCAAAAGCGGCATCAGCGAGCCATGACCCTCGTGGAAGTGATGATCGCCATGGTGATCATCACGTTTTTCTCACTTTCGGCGTTCAGCCTTACAATGTTTAACGAAAAACGGACCTCGGTTAATTTTTATCGTTTGGAAGCTTATAAGCTCGCGCAATCTATTGCTGAGCATGCCATGCAGGTAAGCTTCCCGACCAACTTCACCCCTGCATATTTGATGGCCACAAATGACCCCGCGTCAGCCACTCAGTATCAATGGACAAACACCGAGCGTGCCATGTTAAATCCCTCGGCAATAGGCTCAAAAGCGGTGCAATTCTCCTACCCCGCCAAGGGCAGTGGCGTAATCTTCACCAAAACGATAACCGCTGGCACAGCCATTGGCACTGCTCGCGTAATAAATATTAACATTTCATGGAACTACGCTGGACGAGCTTACAATATAACCCTCCCAGTTGTTCGCGGCGGAAATTAAGCAGACTATGAATTACTACAATAAAAGGATCAACTCCGGTTTTACGCTCACCGAGATTGTGATCTCGGCATTTATATTTACACTCGTTGTCGCGATTGCCATGGTGTTCTTTGTAGCTATATTAAAGCAACATCGCCGGATCGAGACGACCAACGACCTCGCGATCGGACTCCAACGAGCGACTGAGCAGGTCAGGCGAGTGACAGTATCATCCCCCACCCATATTGAGGTTCTAGATGCAAGTGGGAATATTATCCTTCCAACCGGCACGCCACAGTCTACCGCATCGGGCCCTTCAATCCGTATCGCTCCAGCCCAAAATCGCTATTTTTCCGTGGAAGGCGGAACAGATCTTCTTGATGCAGCAACAAGCACATCAGGCTATAACAGCACGCGCACTACGCTAACGCTTTCGACCTCGAGTCCGCAGGCCACCACACAAGAATTGATTATTCCCGGAGCCACCTGCCCGAGCACAAGTGTGACAACTCTGGATACGACTATTTTCGCAACTACCGCCCAACCAAGCAATCCCCAAGTCTATTTTGCTGCTGGCGATATTGTGACTATACCTCAAACAGGTTTCGGTGGGCCACGTCAACTGACTATAGCATCTGTAGGCACTTCAAGTATCAGATTCACCACCGAGCTTAATGACACGTCGACTACTTGGGCCCTGCCTAACGGTACCTTGATCCAAAATACAGCTGGACCCCGCTCGCGCTTCACAATCATTACGACAGAAGCTTTACCACTTAAGATTGGAGATTTAGTGTATTACCCAGACGATAGTAACATGGCAACCTACAAGGTACTTGCTCATGATTTAGTAACCCAGACGACGACTTCCCCTGTCATGAATATCTATATTGATCCCTCAACTCCTTCTTCTGGCACGGATGCTAATCCTTTCACGTACAACACTGTAACTCGAGAGCTGATTGTAAATTTGCAGTGCCTGCCGCCAGGCAACCCCGTTTCAGGACGTACAACAATCGGCACCCGCACGCGCATCAGAATCCGCTCAACGCCAGACAACATATGAAAACATATCCTCTTAACCGCCAGCGGGGATCTCTTCCGCTGGTTATGATCTTAATACTGGCACTATCGATCGCGATGATGGGAGTGACCAGCTATGTAAATACGGCAGCTAAAATCGTGACCCAGGCTGAAGCTAAAATCAAAGCCTCGCATGCCGCCGAAGCTGCCTTGGAAAAAAGCATGGCCGACCTAAACGCTCATGCGCTAAGCATTCGCCCAGGTACGCCGGACCTCGCAGGCGTAACAGGGGTGTGTAATCTCTCCACCGTACCCACCACCCTTTTCCCTTCGAGCCAAGGCTACACCTTCACACGAAATATCGCAGTCCCTATCGAAAACGGTATACCAATAACTACATTCACTAACGCTAGTGACGCTACTAAAACCTATCATTATGTCAGCGAGGCCTCGGTCACTTACGCACCACCAGGTGGGGGTCCTACCGCAACCGTGACGATGCAACGAGCGTTTACCCATCAAGTAATTCCACTTTTCCAATATGCGATATTTTTTGGCGGTTCGGCAACAACCACTGTTACGCCCGTACCTGGCAACGGCGACTTGGAGATTAATCCTGGTCAAAATTTCACGGTTGGAGGGCGAGTTCACTCAAACAATAATGTATACTATGGCTCCAATGCCACCCTTACATTCCAGGGCGTAGTGACTAGCGCGATGGCAACACCCATTTACGGACGCTCTCCCCGAGACCCCCGCACTGGCTATTACGGCAATGATGCAACTTTCAACAACGGGACCCCCCCGATCAGCCCCTATAAAGTCGATTTTATCGCCTTCCCCCTGTAGTACGGCCACAACCAGCACAAATCAAAGTGGCCCAATTGAGTTTGTGCGGATGCCGAATGCATCATTCCCCGATCCCAATGCCAAAGACCGAGAATATAACATTGCGGGAATAAAGATACTTGTGAATACGGGGAACGCTGATGAAACCTTTAGCCATAGTGGAGGCAATGGGACACTCTTCCCCCGCTCAGGCTCAGGCGTGCCTGGAATAGCCAAACCCACCACGGAACATTGCGGGTTCGTCCTCTTAACCAAGGACAATACTCTTATCCCCGAACGTAAGATATCAAATTCTGCTGACTATAACGATCTCTACATACTATTCGGCGCCACCATTGGCACTCAGACCGGATGGCCTGACACTGTGGCTCCAGCCACCTCTCGACCAATCCTGCGATTTTATAATCCTTCCGATCCCGCCGCCACAAGCAACTTATGCAGAGTCAACGACTACCGCCAAGGGAGAATGATGCTCTGCACGTCCCTTGATGTAAGTAAATTAGCGAGAGCAGTAGATGTCAACGTAACTACTAAAATTACCCTTCCCGGCGGCGGACTGGCTAAGATCGACATGAAAGTACCCAATACCACCGACTATGGTGACGCCAAAGATAAGCCCTTATGGAACGGCGTTGTATATATACATGATCTCGCTTCAGGAACTGCAAATAATCGTAAGGGTGTAATGCTAGAAAATGGGATTACGCTTCCAACGACGACTGAATCCACCGTCGCACGAGGCGGCGGATTGACCGTCGTCACCGATCACTCTGCTTATATTATCGGAAACTATAACACCGGAGGAAATCCGCCCGTTAACTCCGGTGCCATCACAGATGCCGCTACGGTGGCTGGTTATACCGTCCGACCTGCGGCAGTCATGGCAGATGCAGTCAACGTCCTTTCGCGGAATTGGACTATAGCCTACAATTCATTAAGCCTAGGCAGCCGTACTCCTTCCTCAACGACCGTCAATGCGGCACTCCTCTCGGGAAACGTCCCTAGCACTAACCCTGGTGGCTACAGTGGCGGCGTTGAAAATTTCCCCCGACTGCTGGAGGCCTGGACTAGTAGTATCCGCCTTACGATTTATGGCTCGATGATCTGTCTTTTTCCCAGCATTTACGCGACCAGTCGTTGGGGGAGTTCAAATGTCTACGATGTACCAAGCCGAAACTGGTACTTCGAGCCCACTTTCAACAATCCCAATTGCCTCCCTCCAGGCACGCCCAACATTGTTCTGTTTACTAATGGTGAGTGGGTACGCCTTAATAACTAGGAACACACAGACCTCCATCGGGTATAGCATTTCCACGCTCGGCCCCTGTGGCTGAGTTGGTTTTTCAGAGCCTCGTCGATTTCGGCGAGGCTTTTTTCTTGGCCATCTGGAACGAAGAGCGGGTCGTAGCCGAAACCGGTGCCTCCTCTCGGTTCGCTCAGGAGGTGGCCGTCGCAACGGCCTTCGAAAACTCGCTCCTGCCCTTCTCCGTCGATGAGCACGAGTACGCAGATGAAGTGTGCGGTGCGTTTCTCCGATGGCACATCGCGCATGGTTCGCACGAGCTTCGCGAGGTTGGCCGCGCTGTCGCCTTGCGGGCCTGCATAGTAGGCTGATTCCACGCCGGGTGCGCCATCGAGCGCGTCCACACACAGGCCGCTGTCATCGGCCAAGACCCAGGCATCGGCCGGCAGGATCGCTTTGAGTGCGCGGGCTTTTTTCGTGGCATTGCCAATGAACGTGCCGGCGTCTTCGATAACCATCGGCATGCCGCCAACCGATTTGGCCGAGACTATCTCTATCGCCAGGCTGCTCGCGTCGGCAAGCGCCTGAAACTCCTGAACTTTGTGCGCGTTACCCGAGGCTAAATACAGCTTCATCGATGTGGAGTTTTGGGGGATAAACGACCTGCCCACGCATGAGTTGGTCATCACCAAAAACGGCGTGTCTCACATCGCTGAGGCGCACGGTCTGATCGAGTTTGTCGCCACGCAAACCAAGCCATCCGCTTTTCGCTTTATCGTCGGCCATGAGCACCGGTGCGCGATAAATAAACATATAATCGAGTTCGCGCATCGCGATCAACTCGCTCACGAGATGTGCGCCGCCCTCGAAATACACGCCATTGATTTTCTCTTCGGCACACTTCGTCCGAAAATCGGCAAATGAAACGCGCTGCAACGGTGATGGCAAAACCCAGACTTGTACGCCTTGGTCGCGTAATTTCCGCACATAACCCACGCCACCCTGCGGCGTGGTCACGACGATGGTGCGCTCACGAAAAGCGTCCGTGTAAACCTGCGGCAAAATCTTTTCGCCTGCGCTACGGAGCAGCCCGTCGAACACAAAACGCACCGGGCTCCACTCTTCCTGTCCGGCAATGCGAGCGGTTAGCTTAGGGTTATCCTTCATCACGGTGCCTGCGCCCACGGCGATGGCCGGGAATAGGCGGCGCCAACGCATCACGTCAGCCCGCGCTTCTTCGCCGGTGATCCACTTGGATTCGCCGGCGCGCGTGGCGATTTTCCCATCGAGCGTGACGGCCGATTTTGCTGCAAGCAGCGGATTTCTTTTCACCGCCCAATGATTGTAGATAAGGTTTAGATCGGCACACTCGCGCTCAAGCACGCCCGAGACAACAGCGATGCCGGCCTCGCGCAGCACATTGAAGGCGCGACCAGCATGCGCGGGATTGGGATCGGTGGCACCGATCACCACCGAAGCGATGCCCGCGGCTTTAATGGCATCAGTGCATGCGCCAGTGCGACCAGCCGTCGAACAAGGCTCCAGCGTCACGTAAATCGTCGCGCCGGGTTTTGCTTTGCGCCCGAGCGCGGCGATCGCGGCTTTCTCGGCGTGGGCGCCGCCATCACAGGCGTGAAAACCCTCGGCCACGATCTGACCGCTTTCGACAATCACGGCACCAACCATCGGATTCGGATGCGTGTTGCCCCAGCCTTGTCGCGCCAGTTCCAGCGCGCGTCGCATGAATGGTTCGTGCTCGTTCATAGACAGAAGGTAGGGCGCGTTATCCCTAACGCGCCGATGCTGCGTTGCGGCGGATTAACGATAATCCGCCTTACCGGTGCTACCGCAAACATGAGTGCTTCCAAGTTCATCCTTGGATGTAGGGGTTGGTATGTTTTTCTGTGCCGACAGCGGTGCGCGGACCGTGCCCGGGGAAAACCAGCGTATCGTCAGGCAACGTGTAAATTTGTCCACGGACCGAGCGCTCCAGTTGTTCGAAACTGCCGCCAGGAAGATCCGTGCGGCCCACGCTACCGGCGAAAAGTGCATCGCCCACGAACGCGGCGCCAGCGGCGTTCTTGTCTTTGTTGCCCGCAAAATAAAACAGCACGTTGCCCATGCAGTGCCCCGGTACGTGACGAACTTCGACCTCGACGCCGAGCGCCTTGAATCGGTCGTCTTGCGCGATCCAAGTGTCCACTTTGACCGGCTCCAGACCGAGGTCGCGGCCGATGATCTCGATCATGATCTCCGGCGTTTCGATGAGAATCTGGTCGTCCTTGTGCGCGCGGACTTTGGCACCTGTTTTCCGCACAACCTCCGCGCCGCCTTGCATGTGATCCCAATGACCGTGCGTGAGCCAGAGCTCGACGAGTTTGCATTTCGTCTCAGCGAGGATCGGCTCGATCTCCGCCCAAATATCTCCCGGTGCGTCGATCAGCACGGCCTCGCCCCGAACGCTGTCGGTTAGCAGGTAGGCATTGGTCTGGATAGGTCCGGCTGGCAGGACATGAATCTTCATCGCTGCTCAATCCACCCGGAAAACGCCGCCGTGCAACTCCCAAAAAACACTTCGCCCCATCCAGAATGAGCCGCCCGCTTTCATCTTTCTCATTCTTCTTTCTCTTTATCTTTCTCCAATCCGAACGGATGCGGAAAACCTGACGAACGAGAACGATAAAGAAGAAAGAGAAAGACCTCTTCCCGCCCCCCTATCTCCCGGAAAACGCCGCCGTGCAACCGTGAAAATTCCCCTTTCCACCGCCGCCCCAGCCCGCTAGCTCTAACCCCTTTCGTATGCCGACCATCAAATTCGCCGTTCTTGCCGGAGACTACATTGGACCCGAGGTTATGACCGAGGCCCTGCGCGTGCTTGCCCACGTCGCCCAAAAGGAAGGTCTCACCCTCGACTATAAAGCTGCCGATGTCGGCGGTGCCGGTATCGACAACCACGGCAAAGCGCTGCCGGACTCCACCCTCGCGGTCTGTCAACAGGCCGACGCCATTCTTTTCGGCTCCGTCGGTGGTCCGAAGTGGGAAAAACTTCCGCCCAAGGAACAGCCCGAGCGCGCCGCCCTCCTGCCGCTCCGCAAGGCCTTCAATCTTTTCGCCAACATCCGCCCCGGCCTGCTGTATTCAGATCTTCGAGACGCCTCGCCGCTCAAGACCGAACGCATTCCCAACGGCATCGACATCGTCTGCATCCGCGAGTTGACCGGCGGCATCTACTTCGGCCAGCCCAAGAACACGATCACCCTCGAAAACGGCGAAGAACAAGCCGTCGACACGATGGTGTACAAAACCTCCGAGATCCAACGCATCGCCGAGGTCGCCGCCGTCACCGCCCGCTCCCGCGGCAAGAAAGTTTGCTCCGTCGACAAAGCCAACGTTCTCGAAACCTCCGTGCTCTGGCGCAAAACCGTCACTGCCTACTTCGCGAAGAACCATCCCGACCTCGCGCTCTCGCACATGTACGTGGACAACGCCGCGATGCAGCTCGCGCGCGACCCGAACCAGTTCGACGTCCTATTTACCGAAAACATGTTTGGCGACATTCTCTCCGACGAGATGGCCGTCATCTGCGGTTCCCTCGGCATGATGAGCTCCGCCTCACTCGGCACGGGCATGAATTCTTTCGGCAAACCCTTCGGACTCTACGAGCCCGCCGGTGGCACCGCTCCCGACATCGCAGGCAAAGGCATCGCCAATCCCTGCGCCCAGGTTCTCTCCGCCGCGCTCATGCTCCGCTACAGTTTCGGTCTCGACGCCATCGCCTCCAAGATCGAAGCCGCCGTGCGCAAAACCGTCACGATCGACCTCGTGCGCACCGGTGACATCGCGTTTGGAAAACCATCCGTCGGAACCAAAGCGATGGCCGACGCGATCATCAAGAATCTCTGAGGACAAGGTTCAGCAGACGCATACAGACATGTGTGCGTTTTGATTCCGAGATAGGGCGGGTTATCCTTTGTAGGACCACAGGCCAAGGAGAGAGGCGTCAAGCAAGCTCTCCTTGGCCATTGGTTGGTGTGGGCAGGCGGCAGCCCGCCAACACCTAATCCGCGTCAGATCGGTTTATCCTTTGGACGAGTAGTCCGTGGGTTAGCGTGATCGGCGCGGGGCGCACTAGCGTTTAAACTCGAACCTCTTTCACGATGAAAATAATCACTCACCACCGATCGAGTAGCCGGGGGAGATTGCTCTCCCCCAGGGATGCAGCGCAGGTGCCGTCTAACCCAGCTATCCAGTTCCTCGGCGAAGCGTTTGGCTTCGCTCATCTGTAAAAAGTCATTTTGAAGCTGTTCCATTGTTTATGGCTGACTGATCGTTACGGAGTAAAACTGTGTTAATTTAGCCTCTTTTGTTTGGTTATAAGTCTTAGTCCGCCTTCCTGGATTACGATTTCCAGTGGGTCGCGGCTGCGCCAGAGTTTTTTGTCCAAGGGAATGATTAGGCGACGTGGATCAGCGTTTCCGGCCTGGTCCGTAGCTGCTCCAGGAAGATCGGCCATAATTACGAGATTCTGCACTCCTGCGTTGAGCCAAGCCTGCCAGCGCGGGTCTTCGCGATCGAGCACGACATTGATGAGCTGCCCGGCCCCGAACTGATAGGTGACCCTCGATGCATCGCGACGCTGCGGATTGTCCGGCTGCCAGTATTCGGTAACAGAATACGAGGTCCATTTAGGAAGGTCTGCCAGGGTGTTTGCCCCGATTAAATCGACCTGTAGCGACGTGCCGACCAAGGCCTTGTCGACACTCAGTCGAACTTCAAAGGCGCGCGGTTTGACCGTGGTCGAATTACAGCCGCCGGCTAGAAAAAGCCCGAGCGAAATCAGGGTTACGAAAGCAAGTTGATGGAGTTTCATAAAGGGATTTAGCGGAGTCGGTCGATGACACGGGCCACCTCGCGGTTGGCCAACCAGTCGCTCAGCAAAAGACTGCGAGAATGCATGACCAGCCGCTCTAGTTCGCGCAACGGTGCGTCATAAGTGAACTGCAGTGGAAGTTCTGTCGGTTCGTCGAAGTCAGGGGCGTAGCTATAACCACCAGCACCCGGGAAAAAGCGGCTCAGGGTGGCGACGGCATCCCACCAGAGTTCCATGGGAATCCAACGGTAGCCCTCCTCCGCTCCGGCACAATCGTGACCATGGTGCTGCGGTCCAAGCGCTGCGTGCCAGCGCTCGTCCGCCTGCGCGAGTTCCTGAGCGCATTGTCCTGCCGTCACGCCTTCCTTCTGGTTCATGGTTTTGGCCAGGCTCAGGATCTCATCAACGGTTTCAGCTAAAGAGTGATTGGGATGCGCAAGGAGGATTCTCGCACCGATCACACCGAGAGAATAAAGATCCTGCCGCGCTCCGATATGGGGAATGATTTCAAAGCGCACTTGGGGGAAAACATGGCCTTCCAGTCGGCTGAGCTGTGTCATCACCGCCTCCGGCCAAACCGAGGGAAACGAGACAAAACGCAGCTCACCTGTATTCATAGCTTCGGCTGCATCAAGCCGACCATACAAGGGCAAAGGCGCACCCCCGGTCATCGGTATCTCGACGCAGGCGAGCTCTGAGCCACGCACTACAACACGTTCGTCCGTAGCGAGAGTTAAGCGCAAAACCGCACGATTCCCTTCTGTAGCATATTTTCGAATACGCATCGTCCCTTCGCCCCGAACACGGGCTGTTCCCTCCGGAGCGCTATAGATCAAGGAGAGTGGTTCGGCCATTCGCTGAAACCGGCGACGCTCCGTCGAGGGCAGTGGAATCAGTTGTGCCACCGAGGCATCAACCAAAGCCGCCCGTGCTGTCCAGAGAATGGGCAAGCCTGCGGCAGGCGCTGCGAAATCAATCCGAAACGATGAGGCGTCGAGACTCAGCATCGGCAATTGCAGATTCTCCGCGTGTTCCCGAACCGCCCGGACCACCTGAGTAAACAACATCAACTTCAAATGAAATGTCTCGAGAAACCGCCCGGCCAATCCTCGCGTGGTCGGAACAAAATAGGCGCCGTTTTGCTGCAACTGGTCACAAGTATCCCCCGCATGTCCGCCCCCCGGCCCGGCAAAGGCAAATGAGAATCCTGTGCTATCGCGGGCGAGACTGCGTCCGCCCAGAAAATCAGCAAACACGTTGAGATCGAACGGGGCATGACGTCTGACCAGAATTCTGCCTGCCTGAGGATTGATCGCGATCATCCCGTCCAAATCTTTAGCCCACTCCGGAACCTCCTGCGCTACGTCGTTCGCTGCACCAGCCACCTTCAGAAATCCACCCGCAGCTTGTCCTTTCGACCACAAGTAGCGAGACAACGAACCAGCATACGTATCCAACTTGTTTTCAGCAAGAATCGCCTCGTCCGAACAAAGTTCAATTCCCCCACCCTGCCCCGGCCAGGGGCGATCGTTCTTCAAGTCAATCCAAAGAGGCAGTGGAGCAGTGTGCTCGAATCCGGTTACCAGCACTGCTACCCGGTCGCTATCAACAAACGCCGCAGCCATCGCATCCCAACGCCCGTCTAACATGGCATTATTCCGATACCGGGCATCCCCCAGCGCACCATCTGAATTCTCCGGCGTCGTCTGCAACCACAACTCAAGCCACTCCTTCACTGTTCCAGCCCGGTCGACCGAGGCTGCGAGCAAGACTCGGCCGCCCGAAATGACTCGTAACAACACGGGAGCCCACGCTTCGTCCGGTTTGTCGCGGACCAAAACCACCGTCAATCGCTGCCACTCCGTCCCTTCGTTAAGCGGACAGAAACGTATTTCACGCCGACTGCATACAGGAGACGCGGGCGATGCGAGCTTGGACTGGCCATCGAGTAACGTAGCGGTGCGTTCCATCATCGAGAGAGGAGGTAAAGTGTGACGACGACCATCCAGCCTAGAAAACCTAAACCAGCTGGTCTGCCCCAACCCTTCTTCCAGCAGATATCAGCGGAATGGGCATGAAGATGAAGCCGATGCGGAAGTCCGCAGGTGAAGTACCAAAAAACAAAAAGCACGCCGTATCCGAGACCCAAATACTTAAGGGTAAACCAAGGATATCCGGCAAAGTAGAGATAACATGACCCGGTCAGGACAAGAGCCCAAACAAAGATCCAAAACCAGGAAACTAATCGCCAGGAGTCTTCGCCCTGCGAATGAAGGTTTCTAGCGACAAGCACCGAACCAAGTAAAGGAGTGAACGGCAGGGACAGTCCAAAGTACACCGCGTACGGCCACATCGAAACCGAAGCACGACGTTCCGGCTGGGCCCAAAATGACACTGGCTCGGGAAGAAACGGTGTTGCTGATCTTCCCGGCTGGCGCGGCTCCGGAGGCATTTGCTCCCTCGTCCCGCCGGGGAGAATGACTCCAGACAAATCTCGCACTTTTTTCCATCGTGGCAGTCCCTTGATCCAATATTGGTCGTCGGGCGTCAGCTCTCCGCTGGCCAGAGCGAGATTGATCTCCGACAAGGTCATCGTTTTTGCAGGTTGGCCAAGGGCCGCCACTTGAAATTTTTCTGAATGCAACATGATCAGTCCTCGGGTTTATCTTCGGCAAACACCGGAAAAGGCCTCGGTTTGGCCGCGCCAAACAAACGCCAGAACATCCCCTTCCCTCGCCCTCGAACCGCTTCCAACCGACCCGAAGCATCGGACAAATTGCGCAATCCCGTGCGCCCATTAAAAATCGAGGTGACCGGCAAATCCTGCGCCTCAAGCTCGGCCCTCTTTTGTTCAAGAATCGCCTTCACAGGTTCCGAACCCGTCGGCGGCTGCTCCGTGATCAACGGCACATGGTCTCGTCCAGCCCGAATTCGAAACAAATCGCCATCGACAGGTAGCCCCATAATAAAATCCGCCCACGGCAACTGAGTCGGTTTGATGGCCAAGAGTGGTACACCTGGATCGAGTTCACTCAAGAGAAAGCCAGTCCACGCGTTCAAGGTGTCTGCCACGGTCTGCCCCACCGCCGGGAGCCGGACGCTCTGTGCTCTCGGGGCGTGATTCTCGGATTTGTAGTCAAACGCTCCCGGCGCAAACCCGGCAAACCCTTCGCCCAATTCCTCATAGAGCAGCTGCAATTTCGCACTGTCACCACGCAGAGATTGACCGAGCGCCTCCAGTCCGTGTGACGCAACAAAACCAGCAGCATCACGTTCGGATGTATCTGGATGTTGGTTACGCAAATAGTCCAGCGTCTCACTCACAGTGGTCAGGACCCTTCCTGCGGTACTCGCCGCACGGATCACTTGAACCGCGCTTTCGATGGCAGGAACAGCCACGCGCCAAGCCCAACTCAAGGGCAGGTCAACCAAATGCGCGCACATAACCATGGGATAGAGGCTACGCCCTTTACCATCTCGGGATGAACTCATATACCCGATCAGAGATTCCCGTGGCCGCATCCATAAAAACCAATGATCAAAGTCGGGGAGCCGTTCATTATCCGGCAGTCTTTCCCAGGTTTGGGCCTCGATCTCCGCCCGGATGCCTCGTTCGTAGATGATCTTCTTCGCCAAAATCAACGACTCGGTCTCCAGCCCCATTTCGAAGTGATCGTTCCATCCGGGATGTTTGCCGTAGGCGGCGAGATACGTGCGCGGGCTGGCTGGTCGATCAGACCAGTCCTCGTTAAGAAAATCGGCGTAAAA
Source organism: Verrucomicrobiota bacterium (assembly GCA_016721945.1). Classification (GTDB taxonomy): domain Bacteria; phylum Verrucomicrobiota; class Verrucomicrobiia; order Opitutales; family Opitutaceae; genus JADKHC01. The sequence continues at coordinate 49,199 of JADKHC010000015.1, forward strand.
GTTCATGGTTGCTTCCGCCATTTGTTTTCTACGGCCATTGATCGAGGGCTGGAACCGCTTGCTCAAACTGCAGGCTCAAGACGAAGTAGGTCTTTGCCTCGGCGGTAACCACTTCGATGGGACAAAGCCACGTACGGCCTCCGTCCAGGCGCACACAGCCTTTTTCTTGGGCAATGAGACGAAGCGGTGCCCATGTCCCAGTCACGGAAACACGCGTATCGGTCTTGGGCTTGGTCTCTGCTCCAACAAAAAACTCCAATGCCGGGAGGGCATCCGACGCGCTCACGGTCAGGATCTCCGTGGCGTTGGCCCCTTGGGTACGAACCGCCTTTTCGCCCATGCGAATCGACCGGAAGCGATTCCCTGCGAAGACTTCGGCAAAGGCCATTCCCGGCACCAACTTTTCGATGACCTTGCGCTGATCCGCCAGACTCGCGGCTGAAATTTTAACGGATACACCCTGCCCCGTCGGCAGCGCGACCGCCCGAACCAAATCGACGACATGATTGATGCGGCCTGCAAGCTTGGCGTAAGCCGTCTTGGCGGAAGGAGGCATTGTATCCAATTTTCCATCACCGGCTATCCCCTCAACAAGAGCATAGAATTCGCGCATCTGCGCCTCCTTCATGCCACCTGCGGCGCGGATCACGGGGAACCCGGTCTTGTTTACTACGGTTTGTTCAAGCTCGCGTGAATATCGCTCAATCATGTTCACCGGGCCATCTTCGGTTGCTTTGGCGATTAGGGTTTGAACGGTAACACTAAACTCCTGCCGAAATTCTCCCTCGTATTTTAAGCCGCGAGTTCCTGTCCGCCCCAGTGAAGATTGCTGCGCAGTCAGCGACACACCTAAACGTCCGAGTAAGGGCGTGGCGCTATCGGTACGGGCAAAAAGTTCAGTCACCGTGTCCTTGAATACATCAAACCGGTACGCAAAAACGCGATCCGAGGTTCCTGCAGCAGGCACCGTTGCCTCCATGTCGAGTTTAGGGATAGCGTTCATCTCGCGCGCTGGCAACGCCTGCTGGTAGGCTTCGTCGATGGCCTTATCCACGTCGGCAAACCGGCGGTTAATGTCCACGAAAAGTTCGAGTTCGGGTTGCTCGGCGTTTTTCTCCGCGTCCCCCGGAACCACACAAGCAGCAGCAATGGCGCGCGCGGCATTCTTGCTTCGCTCCTTTGCGCGTTCGAACATCGCCTGATAAGCGGTCTTCAACGTGAAAAGGCTCGACGGCATGCCATCGAGAGCCGCTGTGCGATTCAACATCTCGTCCACAGTACTGCGACTGGCCGACATCGCTTCGAATGCAGAATCCACCCCGCGCTGCCACTGAGCATCGTCAACGCGATCACGCACCGAGCGCATGAATGCATTCTCTCTCGTCAGGTGCGATTCAACCGCCACGCGCGTGTTGCGAATCATGTCCAGCCCTGCCTGCTGATCCTTCCGCACGCCGCGCACCGCAGTGAGAAATGCCGCCCAGCCCTGGGACACCGGTTGATTTTCATCGAACGTCGTTCCAGCTGAAAGCCATGGTTCGGGCCAGGGATTGCGGCCCGTCTGAGGCAGCGTTCTTTCAAAAACACGCACCAGCTCATGAGGCACGGTATCGTTCTTCAACCACGGCTGGAGCGTAACGCGGAAGAAGTATTCCGGATCGATTTTTTGCTCTAAACCTTTCGGTTGGTTTTGGTTTCTATGGCAATGCAGCAAACCCTCGATTCGCAGCATCAACGCCACACGGTCAGCGCTCACATCGTCCCACCCCAGTCGCTGGTCCAACATGAACGCCCGAGTTGCCGTAACGAGTGGCTCGACCACACCGCGTTCAAAGATCACGCGCTGAGCTTTGCGGCGAAGATCATCCGTGCCCGCCACCATGTATTTGATCGGCCGATACACCAACGGAACAGGCAGGTTGCGGCTCGCCAGCTTCTCCAGTTCACTCTGGAAATCCACCACGGTGAGCTTGCGCTGCCCGACCATTATCGAGTCCCTACCGGCATAGGACCAGCTGCCCGGAGTTTTCCCCGAAACAACCACGGGATGCCAACGATCCCCGCTCCAGCCTTCCGCGCCTGCCTTCCAATAGGGCAGCTCCGAGATCACGCTATGCTTCAGGGCAGATTGTCCCATCCATGACACCAGTGTCACCAGCGCCAGGCCAATAGCCGCCACTCCTCCCAGGATAGCATAACGGCGGCGAAGGATCGTTCTGGTGTTTGAAGCTCCCGTAACCAGTCCCTTTTCGCAAAACACTTTATGCAAAAACAGATCTCGAAGGAAAAACGAGCGATTGCGGTCCCAGGTTTTCTGCTCGGGGAGATGATCGATGGGGATGCCCAGAGCAGCCGCCAGTTCGACATCCAACGCCTTACCTTCGATCAAGGCCGACGTAAAATAAACGCCACGCAAAAACAGCGGCTTTTGTGTCCACTCTCCCGAAACAAATAATATATCCAAGTACTCCTTCAAACGCGGCGCCATAGCCGACACGCTGGTAGGAAAGTCGAAAAAGGAGTCCGCCTCGTCAAGACGTCGGCCGCCCGGAGTGACTGCGACGGGATCGCGCATGAGAAGCAGGCGCCGCCGACGCAACCGCGCCGCCACTGAGTCAAGAAACGAACTCACCAAGTCAGAGCGGAAAGGCACATCCAGCGGATCCGGGTTGGACCAGCCGAGCATCTGTTGCTGCAACCGTGGATTGTCGACGTTGGCGAAAAACTCACGGAAGCCGTAGATCAAGTCGCATTTGGTCACGATGACGAACACGGGGAACCGGACATCGAGGACCTTCTGCATCTGCTCCAGATGCCGCACGATACGACCGGCCTTCTTCTGAATCTCATCGGGATTGTCGCGCAGCAGACTGTCCGCCGGGATGACAAGGAGGAGCCCGTTGATCGGACAGTTCTTGCGGTGGGTTTTGAGGAGGTTGAGAAATTCGACCCACTCTGAAGATCCGCCCTGTTGGGCTTCGTTGAAAAGAATCTTCCCTGCAATGTCTAGGAGCACGGCGTGGTTAGTAAACCACCAATGCATATTGATCGTGCCGCCGACGCCCTGCATTTCGTCGTGCAAACCCGGAGGAAAGCCCACGCCACTATGCCTGATGGTTTCGGTTTTCCCCGAACCTGGTTCGCCGCAGACTATATACCACGGCAGGCTATAGACGTCTTTCCCAGCATCGGCAAACGCCTTCAGTCCTTTGCCGACCACCTCATGCATGTCAGCCATGCGAGCCCGCTGAGAACGATCACCGCCGGTGTTGCGGCTAGTCCGGTCCAAGCCCTTGCTGAAGGCCTGGCCGGCCCGCTTTTTTTTCCACTGCTTGAACAAATAATAAACGCCGACCAAGAGCCCAACCACCAAGAGGATGGCGAGGAAAAACCAAACCGCCCTGATATCGACAAAGGCCACGGCAAGCAGTAGTATCGCCAATATCAATACGACAAGGACGATTCTCACTGCAACGGGAAGACTGATCCATTCTTTCCACATGATCGTGCCTTTTTCAGGGTTGTGCTACGGCCGGAGCAGGGCGGCCCTGATCGTGCGCCTCAATGATGGTGAGTGTCCGGGACAACTCCGCAGATGATCGCTTGAACAGGTAAATATTAAAACCGATCACCAGCATAAGCAGCCCGAACATGAGCAAGACCAGCGGGACCACGCTCTCGCCGAGCGCTAGCGGCAGATTATTTGTATCCGTGTGCTGATACGCATCGGGCGTGACCAGGCTTTTTTCGTCGTTATCCACAAAGTCGCCAATGCGCGACGCGATCTGTTTCATCTTCTTTCGGAGGTACTCTGGTTGGGCTTGATACCACCCAGTGAATCCCAAACCAATACATGTGTAGTAAACGGCTAGGCGTTCATCGGCGTCTCTTCCCGGCTGGGTCAGAGCTTCGTCGACGATGTCGAAAAATTTCTCGTCGCCCGCCAATTCGTTTCGCTCGTAGGCCAGACGGTGTTGGTTCCACTTGGCCGCAAACGTAAACCCGCTCTCAGCGATCATGGAATCTATGAAGAAGACTAGCGAGAGCTCGACCCGCTTGTACTGCGCAGCCAACCCTTCGGACTTTTTTGCCGCGTCGGCCATCCGCCCCAGGAGGTCCTTGACCTCTGCACGCACAGCCTCGTAGTCCGTGGACTGCCCGGTTCGTGTCAGCCGGTTTAGGCGGCAGATATAGTTAAATAACGGTTCACAGAGCTCTACTAGATTCATAAGAGTTCCCTCGTCAGTCGGCCACCGTCATATAGAGTGTCACTTGCACGTCATCCGTCGCGATACCTGGCCAGCGAACGACAACAGATTTCTCCGCCTGAACCTGCTGCCAAATACGTTTGCTCTCGTCACGGAGACACCGGAAGTAGGTCAACCCCACTTGGGCCGGCAGTTGCAGCGGTGCGATTCGCTCCTCTTTTAGAACCATGCCGCGAACAGCACGATTCGCCAGACTGCGGGGCATGAATTTGAACTGATCAGGATCTTCCACCAAGCGAATGATTTCGCGAGGATCGGACTTCGACTTGATCGCGAGATAATATTCCACCGGGCGATTGAGATGCTCGTCGGTAAGCGTCGCTGCGAGACAGCTGTCCTCGCTCTTGAATTCAAGCCGTAGAAAGCTAGCCCCCAAGCCAGCGCGCAAAGCCGAACGCAACCGAACATCGATGTCATTGAACGTCCTCGCCAGATCATCGTGATCATATAGCATTGGTTCGGGATTATTCTGTTCCGGATGCAAAGCAGAAAGCTCGGCGTACAGTCCTCGAAATTCCAAATGCCAAGCAAAAGGTGAAATCCGCCCCACCTCCAACAACGACTTCAATCGAGCCACCGCGCGTTTCAAAGTGCGGAATCTAAGGAGTTGTTCGAACTGCACTCCGCGGATCGTTTCGATATTAAAACCACCTCGCGTCAACACCACGCCGAGTTCACGGCCACTTGCCTCCAACTGGTTCACTAAGTCACGCACTCGCCGATATAGCGCAGGCGAACTCTCCAGATACAGACTCGGCGGTACAAAATCAAAATCGATCCGAGGCGCACCCATGTTGTCCCCCGCGACCCGGGTGATCTTGATCAGGGGCAGAACTTCCAGATCAGCCTTGTCTTCATTTTCCGTCGTCAGACGTGCATTCACCCGCCGGACGTAGAAGGGAATCGCGTTGCTGCCGGTGTTCTCATCAACAAGCGAAACTTCCTTAGGGGTATAGATTAGTTTTACCCGAGGATCGACTTGCGCGCCGATTTCGAATGAATTCGCCCGCTTCGGCTGCCACGTAGGCACAACGAGTGAGATCAGAAACTGGGTCTCTCCCGAAGCGAACAGCGGCTTCAAATCAAGATCGAAAACATCCGCATTTTCGTTGGCAGATATCAGCTGCCCGGACGGCATCATCGCCTTGAGGACATCAAACCTCAGTCGGTAATTAGCCAGTTCGTCCTGCGAAACAGTTGCCTCGATAACCCCATAACCTTTTGGCATACCCAACCGGCGAATGGCGTCCAGTTCCGAGTAGACGCTATGCTGGAGGTACTGCAAATGGTGGGGATAAAGAAAAAGGCCTTCGTGCCAGTGAAGTTGGGGATTCATAATCAGTTTTTAGATTCGTATCTGGAAATATTATTGGGCTTCAGCGGTTCTCGCCCCGAGCCAGTTCTTCCGCATGCCGAACCAAGTGTTCGCGGATATTCGTCTCAATCGTCGAGGCCGTATAAGCGGCAAAACGTTCTGAATAGCGCTGCCAGGCCCGGGCATCGGAGTTGTCGAAAATCCCCGCCTTGCCGTCCGCCCGAACCATTTGCCGGATGGATTCCGGCGAGCATTGCGCCTGAAACGATTCGGCAAATTCGTGTCCCACGGCATCGAGCGAAGCCAGAAGCGATGCAATGAGTTGCCGGGTTTTCTCTAGCTGATGCCCGACCTGTGCCGAGGAGACTTCTTCTTCGCCCACGAGGGAGCGTCGGATCAACGCCTTCAACTCCGGCATCATTTGCTCACGTCGAATATTCGAACGCGGTGCCAGCGACCGCCAGATATTCCAGGTCAATTGATCCAAGGTGCATGCCGTTTCCGCCAGCGAGGCAAAAAGTCGGCCCAAGCGCTGGGCATCGATCTTCTCCGTTGGTGGCACTTTGAGTCGGCTTTTGATTTCGCTCAGGGTGGCACTGTCGATTCCTTCGCCGGTTTCCTTGGCAAGTCCTGCGACAAACAGTTGTTCCGCTATCGCCGCGCGGTGATCTTGGGACAAGCCAGCCGACAGAGCGCACAAAGCCGATGCCAATTCGCCCGCCGTCTGTGGTGATGCCTTCGATCGATCGAACGAGACAGTTGCCATCTGCCATGTTGGAAAACGCTCTGCCAACGCATCCAAATGCAATGGGCGCATGTTTTCCGCCACCGCCTGCAAGGCTTTCGAAATTTCATCGCCCAGTTTCGTTTCACGAACGTCCGCCGACTCTTCCGCCATCGCGGCCTGTAGGAATGACAATCTGCGCGCCACTCCTTCGGCCCAAACGGCTGCCTGATTTTGCATGTGAGTGTCGCGGTGCATTGCCATTGTCTATTTGTAGGTGACGAGAAATTCGTCGTCGGTCGCGCTGACGTGAATCTTCTGGACCTGGCTTCCTCCGCTGATGCGGGACAACAACTCTCTCGCAATCGGCGGCAGGATTTCCTGGGCGATCAGGCTCTCAACGATGCGTGCGCCGCGTTCAAGTGCGTCGCAACGCCGCGCGATTAGGGCAAGGGCCTTCTTGTCGCAAAGTAGCGTTGCGCCATAATTTTCCTTCACACGTTTCGCGACGCGCCCGAGATTCAGCTCGATGATGGCCTGCAGGATCTCGCGCGAAATCGGAAAATAGGGAACCACCACCAACCGGTTAAGCAAAGCATCGGGGAATACTTTAACCAACTGCGGTCGCAGCGCATTTTCGATCGCCGATCGTTCCGGCAACAATTCAGGGTCCCGGCAAAGATTCACAATGACATCTTGGGCCGCGTTACTGGTGAGGATGATCAGGGTGTTCTTGAAATCAACCATGCGCCCTTCTGCGTCTTCCATCACTCCTTTGTCGAATACCTGGAAGAAGATCTCATGCACATCGCGGTGGGCTTTCTCCACTTCGTCGAGAAGCACCACACTGTAGGGCTGACGCCGTACTGCTTCCGTCAATACACCACCCTCGCCGTAGCCGACATAGCCCGGAGGCGATCCCTTGAGCGTACTCACGGTGTGCGCTTCCTGAAATTCGCTCATATTTATAGTGATGAGCTTTTGTTCCCCTCCGTAAAGCGCCTCGGCCAGAGCCAGGGCTGTTTCGGTTTTGCCCGTGCCGCTGGGGCCGACCAGCATGAAAACTCCTACCGGCCGGTTCGGGTTTTCCAGTTTCGCTCGCCCGGTTTGAATCCGGCGCACGATTGTTTCAAGCGCCGGCCGCTGTCCCAGCACCCGTTGCCCGAGCGTCTCCGTGAGTCGCAGCACACGCTCCACGTCGTCTTTCACCATCCGGCCCACGGGAATACCCGTCCAATCCGCCACCACATCGGCCACGGCAAACTTATCCACGTTCTCCCAAATCATCGGCGACTCGCCCTGGAGTTTCCGTAATTGCTGACGAAGTAGGTTGAACTCCTCGCCTTTGTTGGGAACGGCCTTGCGCTGGGATTTTTTCCCTTTGGCAGGAGACTCACCGCTCGGCGCTGACACCGCCCCGCTACCGGTCTGAAGCGAAATCAATTGGTCAACCAGAGTTTTTTCTTCATTCCATTGCTTCTCTAGTGAAGTGAGCCGTTTTTTTGCCTCAGCCAGCCGTTCCTCAATGTTCTTACAACGGTCTCCGTGCGAACGCCCCTCAGTTGTCTCTTTGGCTAATAGCGTTAGTTCGGTATTTAGTACCTCGATACACCGATGCGCATCGGCCACCGCAGCCGGAATCGCTTGCTGGCTGAGCGCCACCCGGGCACACGCTGTATCGATCAGGCTCACAGCCTTGTCCGGCAGCTGGCGGGCGGTGAGGTAACGGTGCGAATAACGAACCGCCGCCTCGATGGCCTCGTCAAGAATCTGCACCTTATGGTGTTTCTCAAAATTTTGCGCGACGCAGCGCATCATCTGGACGCAACTTTCTTCATCCGGCTCTTCCACTTTCACGATCTGGAAGCGGCGCGTCAGGGCTGGGTCCTTTTCGATGTGCCGTTTATATTCCTGCCAAGTGGTTGCGGCAATCGTGCGCAACGAACCGCGGGCCAGCGCTGGTTTGAGTAGATTGGCCGCATCACCGGTGCCAGCGCTGCCTCCAGCCCCGATGAGGGTGTGCGCTTCGTCAATAAATAGGATGATTGGCTGCGGCGAGGATTGCACCTCGTCGATCACACTGCGCAGCCGTTGCTCAAATTCGCCTTTCATACTCGCACCGGCTTGGAGCAGACCAACATCGAGACTGAGAATGCGAACATCTTTTAAAGCTGGTGGCACGTTACCAGAAACAACCTGTAGGGCCAAACCATCGACCACCGCCGTCTTGCCAACGCCTGCTTCACCCGTGAGCACCGGATTGTTTTGTCGGCGACGCATGAGGATATCCAGGCAAAGCCGGATCTCATCGTCGCGGCCGATGACGGGATCCAATTCTCCCTTTCGCGCCTTTTCGGTGATATCCGTGGTAAACCGTTTTAGCGCACCCGCCGTCCCCGCTCCGCCGGAGTTGCTCGACGGTAAGTTAACATCCGACGCGACAACCTGACTTGTCTCGCACGACCGGTTAAGGATTTCCCCGAAATCCTCCGCCAACGAGTCTGCTTTTACCCGGCCGAATTCGGGCGACAGACTGAGAAAAACATTCTTCAAGCCGGGATTTTTGAGAATCCCCAGCAGCAAGTGCCCGGTGCGAATCCGTGTTTCACCAAACGCAAGCGATGCATGGGTCCATGCGTGCTCGACCGCTTCATCTAGATGAGGAGAAAAATCCGCGATCGCCGTTGCCCCTCCAGGGAAGGCGCTCAATCGCGCGCAAGGTCATCGGCCAGACGGCCAAAGTCACAACCAAAGTGTGTTGCCGCCAGTGAGAAATCGTTCGCGGCGTTCCGCAAAAGCACACTCGTCCAGTGCGCCAGTTCAACATAGGGATTGCCTCGTTGCTTGCAAAAAACCGTCGCGGCCTCGACCGCCTGAAATGCGGTGGGGTTCAGTTTGCCGAAGAGGATATTGCGTTTTATTTCGGACATTTCGGATGGAATATAATTTTCCTTCGGTGATTATTATTGAGTGGTTTTAAGCCGCGTGGGCGTCGAAGACTACCTCGCTGACTTCGTTATTATCCCGGCTCAATAACCATGTATTATAACCAAGCTGCCTGTCGCCGCCCAGACGACACTGCGGAATGGACGCATTCTCTACGAGGTACGCGACGTCCCAGAAGAATTCCTCGCCCACGTAACTTTTCACCCAACAGCATAACTGTTTGAATTGGCTGCTGCCGGGCTGAAGTTCCCGGTACCGCGAGAATGACATGGTTCCCAGCCGCACCCGAAATGAAAGTCGGCAGTCCCACACCGTCTCGCCCAATATCACGGATTTCCCCAGGGCAGACATCGAGCCAGAACCGAGCTGAGTCCTGTCACTTGGCGGAATCGTAATCCACCGACCCCGGAACGAAACGATCTCGGCCTTTGTCCCGAAATAGGCTTCCAGTATCTTCCCCAAACCTTCCGCAGAACGCGATCCGCGGCTGAGCCAGCCAGAATAGTATAACCGGGAGTTATCGGGAAGTTCGTCGCTATCCAGTAGGCTTTCCTGCCCCATACCGATCAGACTCGCCACATACCGCCGGAAACGGCTGTCCTCCGGCCGATCCATGTCGACCGCGATGTTGTTGTCGGCCCAAGCCCGAGCCAAAAACGAAATCATCCGATGATGAAATATATCAAGGAACGCGACCATCGTTCGATCACGCGAATTGTGCAGCCGGTCCAATACGAGCTCTGTATAATTCAGGGGCATGGGACCATTCGCGCCCAAGAGCCCGTGATGAGTGAGCGCCATCCGCGATGGTTTTCCCTCTGCGGATGTCTCATACGAATCGATCAGCGCTGCGGGACAGGCCAGCGTGGGTATCTGACCAAAACGCACCGGCTCATCCTTCGGTAAATTTGCATAACCAACTCTTGGCGAGTTCGGCGCTGCTTTTTGCAGCAGGCGTGTCGCCTGGAAAAACTCACATGCCTGCAAAAACTCGGGCGTGGGTGCGTCCATCAAATTCCCCCCTTTAGTCCGGGCCGGGCCGCCCATCGCATCAAGGTCCCGCGCTGCAATGACGACACGACTGTCTCAGTGAAAGAATTAATTGTTACGTAGCGGCTGAGGAAATTTTCCAACACTCCGCCAAATAGAAATACGCCAGCTCCTTCAAAGCATGACTCGTCAAACAGGAGATCGACTTCGAGCCCCCTTGCAAAACACACTGGTCCGGGAGTAAAGACACGTCTCATCAAGGGCTTCGTTTTGATATCGCGCAGGCCCTCGATCTGCCGCCGCCCGATTGCCGTGCGCTCGCCCTCGGCGCAGTAAAGTCCGAGAATCTCGCGAAAAGCGGTGGGGCCGCCTCCGTCTTCGCGATCCAAAAGAGACATGTAGTTGAGCGACAGATGACTGATCAGCTTCCAGGCAAATCGTCCCTCTGCCTGCGAGGGCAACGGATCCGTAGGATGCATCACGCAACGTGTCGCCTGCACAGGCAAAAACGTCTCAAGATTAAAATCAGTCGAACCCGAACCAACCGTCAGCGTTGCCGGAAGATGCCGGTTAGTACACAGGGCCTGAAAGCCCAGCTGCCGCACAGTGTTCTCCAGCGGAGCGTTGGAATTGTCTACGAGCGTCAGGTAGACATCGGTGCCGGCCGCGGTCGGGCGCTTGTTGTTTTGCTTAAAATAGACTTCTTCTTCCTTCGTCGGCATTCGCGGCACTCGCTTGACCGTATAAAAAGCGTCGTTCGGACCGGTTTGGTCGTGCCGGTGGAAGAACGGCCTAAACTCCTGCGCCTGCCCCGCCTCCAAACCATAACCCATCACCCGCTCAAACTCGAAGATTTCGTAATCTAGCGGCCGGTTTTGGTCAGGGCACACGAAGATTTCCGAGGCTCTCCCTGAAATCGAAAGACGATCAAGCTTGTGCGAGAAAAGATTAATCGCGGGTGTGCAGAAAAGATCGAAGGACGTATGATCAAAACAGTTTTCGAGCCGGTGCTCGACCGCATCGAACAGGATGACGATGTCGACCGTGTCGCTGGTGCATTTTTGCAGCGCGGACGCAAAGCCGCCTAACTCGACAAAAAGGAAGCGCTGGGGAAGCGCGAAGTATTCGCGCAAGAGCCTGTATCCTTCGAATCCTCTGGCTGACACGGGCAGCAAGGCCTCTTCGGTCGAAAAGCCCTTGCGGCGCACGCCTTCGCGATCCACCACGCCGTGGGTAACGGGACGCAGGCCTTTCTTTTGCGACTGGATCACAACCTTCGTGGAGTGACCAATCAGCATTTCGTACAACAGGTAGGGAACGTGATCACTTCCCTTGAGAAAAATTTCGAGCGGATCGAGCTTGAGTGCAGAAATCGGCGCGCCGCTGACTGAGGTGAATCTGAGTTTCAACGCCGACTTTGCCTGAAGATGGTTCGGCAGCTCCAACTCCGATAGATTGCGCGTATAGTACTGGGCCGCGTCGATGCGAATCGGAAGCAGGCGGACATCCTGCGAGGTCGTGAAGATGCAATTCGTGTTTGAGCCTTGGGTCCGGGCACTCCGCAAACGAGTTCCCCGCGGTATGGCAACCCCGTCCGCCAAGGCTGAATCGGAGCAATCAGGTTCAAACCGAACTATCGTCAATGAAGGAATCGGTGTGAGAAATTGAGGAAAGACAATTTCCAGTAACGACTGCGTGAAACGGGGGAATTCGGCGTCAAGCTGCAGATGGACACGGGCCGCCAGCCAGGCGAAGCCTTCCAATAACCGCTCCACGTGAGGATCGGGGCAAACTTCCTTCCCATGCGGATCGAGAGCCAGCCGACCGGCGATCTTCGGATAGTCGCGGGCGAACTCCCCTGCCATTTCTCGCAGGTGCCTAAGTTCGGTGTTATAATGATCTAGAAGTCGGCGATCCATGAAACAGCATCCTTTTATCGCGACATCCGCGCGCCCTGACCTGAGAGAACCTCCGCGCTGCCCGTCTCCAAATCGACCTTGGTTTTAATCAGTTTCCTTAAAGGGATTGGTTCGGCCCAATACTCGGCATCGATTTCGCAATACACCGAGTTTCCCTCAATCCTCCCTTTTACCACGAGGGTTTGCGGATTGATTCTCGGCTCAAAAGTTCGGATGGCCGTTGCAATTCTTTGCTCAAAATCACGAACCTCAAACGCGCTCTGCCCAACTAATTGCCTGACACCATAGTTTACCACCGAATTCTGGGCATCGGGGAAGTCGAAAAGCGGGTTGTACTTCCCGTCCACCACCGGCACATGCGCGTTACAGTTGAGAAGCCATTCTAAATCCCGCAGCAAACCCGCTTCATAGGCTTGGGCGCTTACCGCACGAGACCGTCCATCATCCCTGCTCGCGGGCTGACTGTCCATCAACTTGTCGATGAGGCAGGGTTGATAACGGTTGATGACCACGGGCGGCATAGGGCTTTGGCATTCTCCTCAGTTAAATTCTATTTTCTGTATCTTTGTGATGGGTATGTCATCGCAATCGGTGGACAAAACCCTTACGCCAGAGCCAATTTGCAGTCGCTTTCCCAAAGTCGTCCAAACTGCGGTCCGCGCCATAACCACCTGACCGTCGGTGGAACGTTCGCTTTCCGGATAACGTGTCGGGATGTATCCAGCCAGTACTTCTCCGCGGGCAAGTGTGAACTCCGCCTGCAACCATATTAGATCTAACACCTGGGTCGGCGAGGTGACAACAACTTGCTTCAACGTCTCCATCGGTATCCAATAATAATTACCGGATAGATACCCTTCCATGACCGGTCCCAAGCGGGAGTCCGCATCGGCGATCCAGGCGAAGGGCTTGCCATTCACTTTTCCTGTCCGGGCTGGTGCCATGTCCATCGCCTCTTCAAAATCTGCTTCTGCTTTAAACGCATTCTCCCCTTGCTCGCATTGAATGCTCGGGTGCATTTTGGAAAGCCAGTCAGGCTTGGGCCCCAAGACAGAAGGTGTTCTGTCCCCCTTGAACATTGCTGCTCGCACCTGTTCAAGTTCGGCCAAGCTGCGCAACATCACCGCCCAAGGAACCAAGTCTGCGTCAAACGAAACTGCGGTCTGTAATTGCGCAAGTGCGCGTTCCCAGCGTCCACTGACCGCCAAGAGCTGAAAAAGCCCCAGCCGCAACTGGACATCGGCGGGGTTCCGTTTGATATCAAGTTGTAGAGTCTCGAGTGCTTCTTGCAGTTTTGACTGCTTCAACAGTTCCAGCGCGGTCATCGATAGATCAAAAAAAATGCCGCCACCCTATTTGCACGGATAGCGGCATAGAAAGGTTCGTCAGGTAACCGCGTTCTTGGAAACGTCGTAGCCCATCGAGAAGTGCGAGCCTTTGCCGCCCTTGTCGCCCTGAGTATCATACTCAACCTTCATCTGCGCGAAGTTGAGTGCGATCGTCTCCTGAAGGCGATCGGAGCTGCTGGTACCGCAAGCTTGCACCCCGGTGACCAATACTTTGGTCAAAGTGATAACCATGTATTCCAAGGGCTTTTCACCCGCCTTGCGCACGAACAGTTTCGCTTCATCCAAATGCTTTCCTGTCATACAGCATTTGAGTAGTTCGGTTGAAGACGCATCGACGTATTTCACCACATTAAGATCGGATATTGTAGCTTTTCCCGAACCACCGCCGGGGCCCATATGGAAAGATCCGGAATTCGAAGCATTCCATGACCAGGAAATAACATCGATCTCATCTTTGTGACTACTATCAGTGGACTCTCCCTTAATGCTGGAGAGCTTTAAGTACATGTCTGTCGCCATCGTGTTGTGTATTTATTATTTTGGTGCCGACATGTGATGGAGTCTATGTGCTACGGCACCACCCGCCATAGATCCAAGTTTCGAGAGTTGTATCAACCAGCAGTAGGAGCAGGCAGTTTCGAAACCAACCGCAGCGAAGCGGTCAACCCCTCCAGCTGATAGTGCGGTCGCAGATAGAACTTCGCCGAGTAGTAACCGGGATTCCCCTCGACTTCCGTTACTTCCACCAATGCCTCCGCCAGGGGCCGTTCCGCCTTTTCCCTGTCGGTAGCTGATGGTGTGGCTGTGGTGTAGTTCTTGATCCAATCGTTCAAGAATGACTCCATATCCGCCCGTTCCTTGAACGAACCAATCTTGTCGCGGACCAGACATTTCAGGAAATGTGCAAAACGGCAGGTCGCAAACATGTAGGGCAAGCGTGCGCCCAGACGTGCGTTGGCGGTGGCATCTGGATCGTCATACTCATCCGGCTGATGGAGCGACTGCGCGCCGATAAAGACCGAGTAGTCGGTATTTTTCCAATGCGACAACGGCATGAAACCATTTTTTGCCAACTCGGCTTCACGTCGATCGGTGATCGCAATTTCCGTCGGACATTTCATGTCCACACCACCGTCGTCGGTTGGGAAAGTATGCACCGGAAGACCCGATACCACACCGCCGCTCTCCACACCCCTGATGCGCGAGCACCAGCCATACTCCTTGAAGGAACGTGTGATATTGACGCCCATCGCATAGGCCGCGTTGGACCAAACATAGAGCCCGTGCTCGCCCGCCGTACCGGTGTCCTCGATGAAGTTGAATTCCTCCACGGCATTGGTTGTGGGGCCGTAGGGCATACGCGAAAGAAAACGAGGCATCGCCAGCCCGATATACTTCGAGTCTTCCTGCTTCCGCAGCGAACGCCAAGAAGCATGCTCCGGCGTGGTGAAAACCTTGGTCAAGTCACGGGGATTTGCTAACTCCTGCCATGAACCAAAGCCCATGACCTCAGGCGCGGCACCCGCGATGAACGGGCAGTGGGCTGCGGCCACGATCTGAGCCATCCGGGACAGAATTTCCACATCGGGCGCGCTGTGGTCGAAGCCGTAGTCGCCGATGATCGCACCGTAGGGCTCGCCACCGGGAGTACCGAATTCCTCTTCGTAAATCTTCTTGAACAGCGGGCTCTGGTCCCAGGCTGCACCCTTGTAGGAACGGAAAACTCGCCCTAGTTCCTTTTTAGAAATATTCAGAACGCGGATCTTGAGGCGTTCGTCAGTTGCGGTGTTGCACACGAGGTAATGCAGCCCGCGCCACGTTCCCTCAAGTTGACGAAACTCGTCATTGTGCAAGATGGCATTGATCTGCTCGGAAAGGCGTCGATCAATCTCGGCCTTGATTGCATCAATCGTATCAAGCGCGCTGTCAGAAATGATATTTTCGTTGGCAGCCGCGAGGTCGACGAACGTCTGCACTTCGCGTTGTATCACATCTTGCTGCGTGCGGAAGGTCTGCCCAAGCAAGCGATCAAGATCATTTTCTCCGGCGGTTTGTGTGGCCCCTTCGCGGTTTGAAGCAGTACTGGAATTTTGCGTGGTCATTTTGTTTTATCGTCCTCTTTCCGTTATTTATTCCCCTTAGCCCGGTTCTTCAGCGCAGTCCGGTCAGTGATCAATTTGTCGAGCGCATCCTCGATCTTCGCCTTGCCGTCGATGCGTGCTTTCAGCGCCTCCAGTTCTTTGCGTTGAGCCAGCAGTTTTCGCAGGGGCTCGACCTTCTCCGCGATGCGCGCGGGCGTGAAATCTTCCATGTTCTCGAAGGTGATTTCCACCGCGAGTTGTCCCGCTTCGCTCGTCAGCGTGTTCGGGACCTTGATGGCAAGACGTGGTTTCGTCGCCTTTATGCGCTTATCGAAATTATCCACATCGATCTCCAAAAACTTACGGCTCGCGACTTCCGGCAGTGCTTCTTCCGGGTGTCCCGAGAGATCTGCCATGACTCCCATTACAAATGGAAGATCGACTTTCTTCTGAGCGCCCCCGAGCTCCACATCATACTCGATCTGTACTCGTGGCGCCCGATTTTGTTTGATGAATTTCTGTCCGCTTTGCGTAGCCATATTGATTCGCAGGATGTTAGTTTATTTTACCGAAATATTGAATTCGCTCTATTTTCCCAAACCAGCCAGTACCTGAAATTTCTCGACCGCATCTGGTGCCAAATCATTCAACAGAGCCAGAAAATTTTGATCTACCAACTTGATCGTTCGGTCAACAAGATAAGGAACGGGGCTCGATGGTTCTGTTTTTTTGTAGAATTCCGAAACCATGCGAAGCATTCTAATCGCATCTTCCCGAGTGCGAATCTCGCCCGGCACCGCTGAAATCGCTTCGACCGCCGGGGTTTTGTTTTTCTTTTCCACAACAGTCTCCCCAAGAAATTCCGCCATTTCGCGCAACTCTTTCAATAAACTCTGCAGGGGGGCATGGCCTGCCCCAGACGGCAAGTACTCCTCGGCAACCTGTTCCTTCATAAGGCGCTCGATCTCGATAGTTCTGTAGATCGCGTTACTTAGGGCGTTACCTGTTTCGCCGCGTAGTTGGTTCGGCAACTGCCCCCAGGCCTTTTTTATTTTTTCGAGTGTAGCGACATCTGCGCCGCCACTTTTTGTCCGTGCAGTAACCACGTCCCGATAGCTGTACGTGATTCCATCGACCTTCACTAAGTTAATGGCGCGCAGTCCTTCAACGATGCGCAAGAGATCGCCATCCTTCTTATATTGGGTCCCCAACGCTCCTATTGTATACCACCGCTC
Organism: Verrucomicrobiota bacterium; assembly: GCA_016721945.1. Classification (GTDB taxonomy): domain Bacteria; phylum Verrucomicrobiota; class Verrucomicrobiia; order Opitutales; family Opitutaceae; genus JADKHC01. The sequence continues at coordinate 66,026 of JADKHC010000015.1, forward strand.
CACTGCTGAATCCGCCGCATCAAACTTGGGATAGGCTTGGTTTTCGACGTTCGCCATGAGCGATACGAAAACGTCTAATCCTTGCGCGAACCCAACCAAGCCCTGAGTCCGAAGCACAGCGGCGAGATAATAGGCCGCCACGCGTAGGTCGGGACTGATTTTCAGTAACTCATGGCTACGTTTCTCAACCTTCACCCAGTCGGGTTCACAATCGTCGAAATCATCCGAAATCCTTTTTCCATCAGGATTTACCGGTGGCGACAGTTTCGACATCATCTCCAAATCAAGCAGTTCGCCAGATTCAGAAAGATCGCGCGCCACAGGATTCCTAAGAGGTAAAACTAAGCTGGTTCCTTCCATTTTTAGATCAAGCCGGGGTAACAATTTTCGAAACGCAATAGCTATTAAAACAAAGATCAACCTTATTTACGCAATTCAGTATGTGTAATTTGCTAAAAACTTATTTAGTAAATTTATTATCTCATAGTGCAGTGCCACAGCTGTGCAGCTAGCACTCAACGATACAGCCAGTTACGTTTATATACTGATTTAGAAGCAGTGGCCGTATTGAGCCATATTTCAAATATTCATGAAGCAGCTGTAGGGGTAACCACTACACACCGCCTAATCTTTCCCCCGAACCTTCGGACTAAATTAACCGCTACTGATTAGGTCTGATATCGCTACGTATTCCTCCCCTTGGCTTCAGAGCTCTGCCGATTTCCGCAACCATTAAATTTACCTAAAACGTGTATTTCTAGACGACTGCACAGATTGTATTCCTTTAGTTCATATTATTCAGCTTGTTACCAGATTATTAACTCAATTCGAATTACCTCCAGTGCGCAGCTTTTCTACCCCAACAGATTTCCTTATCACGGTACCTACTTTTACTTATTTCGATTTTTTGAGCTGCAACATTGAATTCGGTTTATCTAACACCACAGCAAAGCACTAAATATTCTGCATCCCTCTGATGCCAAGGCAATCATCGCAAATCAATAGACGTGGCACAAGCAAGGCCACTCGCTGTAGCGAACGAACAATTTCGCATCGCCCATGTTTTTTCGTCATACAACACTTGATGCTGTTCGTTTTTTTAGTCTATGAATTATTGATTATCGAAAGGAAAGTACGCCCTTTCTCGGCGGACTAAGGCTTGGGGAACCTCATTTTATAGTACAATCAACTGATATTATCCATCTTCCATGATATACCATACCAGCGGGTGTCAGCTCTACGGGATGATCCACGGCAAAGACCGACCAGTCGGACTTGCTGCCCATTTGACTGCCTGTCGCATATCTTAAAACAGCGTGTTCAAGTCCGGCCGCTGTCCAGCAGTCATTGCGTCCTCATCGTGCGCAGAGGGTTCGTGCAGAATCGCATGGTGCCGCATCAGCGACAACTAGCTGCTGCGCCTAAACAGTGCCTGCGAGGATAATGCTAACGCCAGTCTCTATCAGATCGCGGCGCTTCAATCGCACTCTGCCCCTCCTCTCACGGAAACATCCACCCTACCGACTCTTCATTCTTCCATCCCCTTACGTTCACATTTCGTCGGAATAACCATTTTTTTGATCTAATGAAACTCAATGTTCGTCCAACATCTACCCTTGGAGCGCTCCTGTTGGTTGCAGGGTACTTAACCCTGGCAGGCAATCTTGTCCCTCTGGCTCGAGCCGACGAGCCCGCTCCGCCCAGCGCCGATGCCTCTCCTACACCTGATGGCCCCACCAACACGTCGGCCGCAGAGCCTGTTACCCAGTCGCCAAGTACAAGCTCGGCCACAGCGGCAGAATCCATTGCAACCGAACCAGCACAAAGCGGTACTGCCCCGGCGGGATCGATCGCGGACAACACCCCCTCCGATGCTTCGAAATCCACCCAACAACTCACCAGCTCCACTGCGCTTATTGAGGCCCTGACTGCGCAAAACGAAAGCCTGCAGCGGGCGGTTGAGGCGCTGAATGCCCAATTGGCCAACAACTCTCTCCCTCCAACGACACTGGCCGAGCCCACGCCTACTCCCGATGGCAAGGAATTCGTGACGCTCGTCCCCAACTCCGACGGGGTGATCGAGATGGATCTTGCCCTCTTCGACTCTCCGAGCTTCGGCGAGGTGAACCCTTTCGTGCAGCGCTACCAGCAGAAATCGAGCAATCGCACCTTGGAACTCCGCATCTCCTCCCTTGCCCGTGGTCCAAATTCTTCGGTTGTGCTTAACAACCATCTCCTAGGTATAGGCCAGACGTTCGAAGGCTTCACCCTCTGGTCGATTGAGCCCGATGGCATTTTCCTCCGCCGCGACGCCTTCCTGCTCAACATACCGATGATGCAGAAGCCCGTCACCATCCGGATGCCATAACCATTCCGGAACGTCTAACTCATGGCTTCCTACACGCTCAATTTCTACACCGCTGAGGGCAACTACAAGAAGCGCGTGATCGACGCGGATTCGCCCCAAGCGGCCGAGTCGATTTTGCGCGCCGAGGGCCTGCATCCCACTTCGGTGAAAGAGACGGCGCGCCTCGATCGCCGACGCTACAAAATCAAACTCACCCCGCGCGAACTCATCGATATCTACCAGCATCTCGAACTGCACTTTAGCAGCGGCATCCTCGCGGTCGAAGCACTCGGAGCGCTCAAGGACGCCTCCGCGAGCAAACACACCCGCACCGTCCTCCACGAGATTCACCAAAGCGTTTACCATGCTAAACTCGGGCTCTCCGCTGCGTTCGCCCAGTTTCCCCGCTCATTCCCTCCGTCAACCGTTGCCATGATCCAGGCCGGTGAAGGTGGTGGCTCAACCGCACTCGCCAAGATCTTCGCCGATATCCGCGACCAGATCGAATTCTCCGAGCGCAATCGCAACGCCTTTCGCCGCGGCATCTCCTACCCTGCCCTTGTGATCACCATGTCTTTGGCTCTGGTGATTTTCATGATGACGTTTTTCGTCCCCAAGGTTTCGCGTTTCCTCCGGGAATTGGATGCAAAGATGCCAACGCTCACGCTCTACGTGGTACAAACCGGCGACTTCTTTTCCCGTCATTGGTTACTCATCATCGGCAGCGCTATTGCCATCCCGTTGCTGGTTCGGCTTTCCCGTTTCACCGAGGCGGGCACGCAATTGACTGATCGCCTGTTTTTGCGCCTGCCGTTTTTCAACTCGATCTACCGCGACCTCGCCACGGCCACCGTCACCAAGTACTACGCCTCGCTCAAGCGGGCTGGCAAACAACCGGGCGAGACCCTCGAACTCTGCGAGCGTTTGTTCCAAAACCGTGCCATGGCGGCGGATATCGGCGAGATCCGCCACAACGTCGTCACTCGTTCCCTGCCTCTTTCCAAGGCGTTTTCTCTCTCCTCTTTTTTCCCCAAGGAGGCGGTTGTGCTCATCGCCAGTGGCGAGAAGACCGCGAACCTCGAATTTTGCATGGAGCGTCTCAGCTCGTTCCATAGCGCCCGCGCCAGGGATCGCATCGAGCGAGCCATCTTCTGGCTCAACCCCATCATCATCATCGGCCTGGGCGCCGTCGTCGGAACCATCATCGTCGCCATGTTCCTCCCCATCATCACGGCGATCACGTCCATCAATCTATAACCTATGCCTGCAACTAAAATGATGGCATTCCGTTCCATAAAAGCTTTCACTCTCATCGAGGCGCTGATCGTCGTCGCCATCATGGCCATCGTCGCGACCATCACGTTCAGCGACAGCCTTGAGGCAGTGATTCGCAAGAAAATCAACGCCGAGGACCAGGCCCTCGCCCTCCTCGAACGCGACATCCGAGTCAGTTTTGAGAATACCGATCTCTCCGGCACCAACATCGCGTCCTTCGTCAACGAGATCGGCACTGGCGATATCGCTACGGCTTTCAGCACGGATACTAATCCCGTCTATACCACGACCAATTCTAACGATTGGTTCGCCAAGATCGCGAGAATACGCGGCACGGCCGTGCAGCTCGGCGTCGCTCCCTTACCCAACAGCCAACCCGCGCTCGCCAAGCTCCTTTTCAATCACTCAGGCAATGCCCGCTTATTGGTCGCCGCACCTCCCGAAGCCGACAAGCAGCGTTTCATGCTGATTTCCCTGATTGCCCAACCCGGCGAACTCACCCTGCCAGCCTACCAGGACAACACGACCTGGTTCGACGCCATCTGGAATACCGATTTCACCAATCGAAACCCCGCCGCATCGGGCCTCTGGAAGTCGATCCTCGCTCCCGACCAGATCGCCCAGTGGGAAGGAGACTCCAGTGGAACTAATCTCTATCGCCTCCGCGTGCAGCGCGTCACGCTGCCCCGTTTCGTCGTCACCGTAAACAACAACCACGCCACAAAATATGCGTGGGTCTACGCCAACCATGACGGCTACTCTATGACTTTCCCCACCCCTGCAAATAATCCCCCTAATCCGCCGCAGAGCGCTTCCATCCTTGCTGGGCGCCAAATCCGTGTGACCTGCGGACTTCCGGCCGATCCTAATGCAGCACTGCAAACCCACCTCTTCCTGCTCCGGGAAGACGCAGTAATCAACGTCGACAGCCTATAACCATTAGTCACCTACCACTCAGCACCCCATACCAACGGCCAGATGCATCTGCACTTTGAACAGAAGATAACAAAGGAAACGAAGGCATGCAGGTCTTTCTGAATCCCTCCGTTAGCTCCGTTTCCTCCTGTAAAATTCTGAGAAAAACTAAACGCCATCAAACCACTGACTTTTTCATGAACACGCTCAATCGTTTCATCCTTACGTTTACCATTCTGACTTGCGCCGCCCTAGGCCGGGCGGCGACGGCGCCCGTTTTCGAATGGAGCGTCTACAAGCAGGCGGATTATCCCGCCAACGGGATGAACATCATCATCACCGCCGAAGGCTACACCGCTTCGCAAAAGGCTCAGTTCATTTCCGACGCCCAGACCACCATCGAAGGCATGCTTCAGGTCGAACCCTGGAAAAGCTACGCCTCCCATATCAATTTCTACACCTCCTGGGTCGTCTCTAACCAGTCGGGCATATCCACCATCAACGGCTCTGTGGTCACTAAAGTCGACACTGCTTTCAAAGCCGTCTACAATGAGATGGTTCGGGAGGATGGCGGTTGGGACTCCGGTATTATGGCTGCCTATCAGAAGGCCGTGCCTGTGCAAGGCCATCACCTACTGCTGGTCAACGCCCCAACCAACGGTTTTGGCCTAAGCGAATCCAATTCGGGCGGGGCATCAGTTACAACGGCTGCGGGAGTGACAACCTTTTGCCTATCCAACCCCCAATTCGAGTCGCGCAAGGTGCCCTTCATGAGTTCGGCCACTCAGTGGGTGGACTGGCCGACGAATATAAGTCTGTAAATGGAACCGGTTACCCCAACTTTGCCACCGACCTCAACAATCTGCCCTGGGCCAAGTGGATCGACGCTTCTACACCGCTCCCCACCCCGGATTCTTTTGTTGTCACCACGGGGAACGTCTATCGCCCGGAGTGGTACTCCGTCGCTGGTGCCTTCACTGACACCCGCTATGCTGGTTATCGCCCGACTATTCAATCGATCATGCGAGGTGGTAAGGAATACGGCTGCGTGGATACCGAGGCCATGCTGTTGGCCTTCTACCGCAACACCGGTCTACTCTTATCCAAGTCGCCCAGCACGGACAGCGCGATCATTCGTGGCGGCAAGGAGCAAACCTTCACTGTCACGACTTGGGTCGCTCCGGCCACCATCACCACCACGTGGTACCTCGATGGCAGTCAATACACCGCCAACAAGTCGGTCACGCTCCAGGCCAACTCGCTGACTCCGGGTGCGCATACCCTCAAGGTCGTGGTTAAGGACACCACGGCCATGGTCCGAAACGATCCCAAGAACTATACCCAGGCCGAACATAGCTGGGCCCTCACCATTGGCAACATCCCCACCATCACCACCCAGCCCAGCAACGCATCGGTCACGGCAGGTCAGTCTGCTTCCTTCTCGGTGGTGGTTGATGCTGGTGGGGCTCCGGTTAGCTACGTTTGGAAAAAGGGCGGTGTAGTCATCACCGGCGCCACTTCCGCCTCCTATTCTCTCAGCTCGCCGTCTAGTACCGACGCCGGTTTCTACACCGTCGTCGCTACGACCTCTGACGGCTCCGTCACCTCCAACGCCGCGACCCTCGCGGTCACCACACCCGTCACCCCGAGTTCTTCCGGCGGCAGTGGCAGTGGCGGCGGTGCGCTCTCCCCCTGGGCACTCCTCGGCTTCGCGCTTCTCGGCGTAGGCCGTTTCGCCCGCCGGACGCAGCGGAGCTAAACAACCTCTCCGTAGCCCCAAATTCATCGCGCGACAAACCCGTAGCCGGAAAGAAACATGAACACTGATCTCCAGTTTGGCGCAAAGTGCCGAAGGTGGAGCCCGATGTCCCCATCGGGCTTGATCGCAGCCCCGCTCAAACCAGCCCGTTAGGGACAACGGGCTCCACCCAATTCATCGTTCCGGTTAAGCAACCACCCCGTATTCCCTTAGCGAAAATAAGCGCCAATTAGCGGTTTCAACCAGTTTTATAAATCCCTGTTAAACATAACTACCCCCTACCGCCTTTCCCTCATTCAATTTCTGCATCACCACCAACGCACCTCTGACTTTTTCATGAACACGCTCAATCGTTTCATCCTTACGTTTACCATTCTTACCTGCGCCGCCCTTGCCCGGGCGGCGACGGCGCCCGTTTTCGAATGGAGCGTCTACAAGCAGGCGGATTATCCCGCTAACGGGATGAACATCATCATCACCGCCGAAGGCTACACCGCTTCGCAAAAGGCCCAGTTCATTTCTGACGCCCAGATCACCATAGACGGCATGCTCGAGGTCGAGCCGTGGAAAAGCTACGCCTCTCATATCAATTTCTACACCTCCTGGGTCGTCTCTAACCAGTCGGGCATGTCTACCTCCGCTTCCGGGACGGTGGTCACCACCGTCGACACTGCTTTCAAAACCATCTACGATGACGGTGCTGGAGTCTGGCGGCTGGGATGCCGGACATCTGGCTGCCTATCAGAAGGCCGTGCCCGTGCAAGGTCATCACCCATTGCTGGTCAACGCCCCCTCAACGTTTGGCTTGGGCGATATCAATCCTGGCGGCGCTCGAGGACAACGGCGGCGCAGTCACAACCTACGACATCCCCAATCCCCAATATCGGCTCCTATTGCCTTACACGAGTTCGGCCATCCGTCGGTGGTTTGGCTGACGAATACAAAGCCTTGATAGAACGGGGTATACCCCAACTTGCCACCGACCCAAAAATCGCTATGCTGGTTATACAGCGACCTACCACTCGATCATGCGGGGCGGTTGCCAAAACTATGGCTGCGTCGGTACTGAGGCCATGCTGTTGGCCTTTTATCGAAATACCGGCCTGCTCTTGGCGAAGTCGCCAAGCACGGACAGTGCGATCATCCGTGGCGGTAAGGAGCAAACCTTCACCGTCACGACCTGGGTCGCTCCGGCCACCATCGCCACCACGTGGTACCTCGACGGCAGTCATTACACCGCCAACCAGTCGGTCACACTTCAGGCCAACTCGCTCACTCCGGGTGCGCATACCCTCAAGGTCGTGGTTAAGGATGCCACGGCCATGGTCCGAAACGATCCCAAGAACTACACCCAAGCCGAACACACTTGGGCCCTCACCATTGGCAATGTCCCCGTTATCACCACGCAGCCCGGCAACGCGTCGACCACCGCAGGTCAGTCTGCTTCCTTCTCGGTGGTGGTTGATGCTGGTGGGGCTCCGGTTAGCTACGTTTGGAAAAAGGGCGGTGTAGTCATCACCGGCGCCACTTCCGCCTCCTATTCTCTCAGCTCGTCGTCTAGTACCGACGCCGGTTTCTACACCGTCGTCGCTACGACCTCTGACGGCTCCGTCACTTCCAACGCCGCCACTCTCTCCGTCACGACGCCCGTCGCCCCCAGTTCTTCCGGTGGCAGTGGCGGTGGCGGCGGTGCGCTCTCCCCCTGGGCACTCCTCGGCTTCGCGCTTCTCGGCCTCGGGCACTTCGCCCGCCGGACGCAGCGGAGCTAAACAACCTCTCCGTAGCCCCAAATTCATCGCGCGACAAACCCGTAGCCGGAAAGAAACATGAACACTGATCTCCAGTTTGGCGCAAAGTGCCGAAGGTGGAGCCCGATGTCCCCATCGGGCTTGATCGCAGCCCCGCTCAAACCAGCCCGTTAGGGACAACGGGCTCCACCCAGTTCATCGTTTTGGTTAAGCAAATATCCTAAATTCCCTTAGCGTAAATAAGCGCCAATTAGCGGTTTCAACCAGTTTTATTTCTCCTCTTTAAACATAACTACCCCCTTTCACCCATGAAAAGCCTCCTTCGTCGTGCTGCGTTTCTGACCGCGCTCCTCCCGCTGTGTCTTTCTGCCGCGCCCTCGACCCCGGTGGGCACACCAATCAAATTCACGTTTGACAGTTTGCTCCCCGTGCCCACCGGAGCCCAGTCCATGGTGGTGGAACTACGTGGCGGTAATGGCGGAGCAGATGCCAACGCAGGCAGCGGCTGCTCCTTCACCGCCACCTTCGCCGTGACTGAAGGCCAAACCGTCGAGATCTCCTCCAGCAGAAACGGCAGCGGAGCTTGGAAGGTTGTGGGTGACTTCGGTTGGGCTATCGCCGGTCAGGGCGGTTACCAATCTGGCCGCACTTCTGGCAAGGGCGCACGTTCAGAAAGGCGGCAGTGCCGGAGCGGTAAACAGCGCGCCAAACGGCAGCACGGGCGGTCAAGGCCGTGGCGGCCAAGGCATAACCCCTTCCACGGGTGGCAATGGCTTGAATCAAGGTTCTTTTTCTCCCGGTACGATTGGGGCGTCGGGTGGTGACGGTCAACTCTGCCGAGGCAGTGGCAACGGCGGTGATGGTTGGGGTGGTGGCGGCGGTGGTGGCGGTGCGAGCTTTGGCAACAATTCAAGTAGCAGCAGTTACGTCGCCTTAGTAGCCTATCCCGGCGGCGGTGGCGGCTCGGGCGCGAAGAATTCCGACGGCACCACCCCCGTCTTTGTCAACGGAGCCCCACACCTAACCGACGCCAACCTCACCGTGCCTTGGGCGGGCGGCGTCTATATCGCGTTTTTCGCAGACGGTACATCCGAGCCAAATCCTCCAACCGCGACTATCTCGGCCAATCCTGCGATCATCGTCCTAGGCGCATCTTCAACCCTGACGGCTAGCTATGCTGCCGACACTGCAAAGGGCGACGCTCTCACCAGTACCGCCATCGAGTGCGCAACTTACACCGTAAGCAACGATCCCCCGATCGATGCCGCCAGTCGCACCTATGTCTTCAACCCGCAGGCACGGGGAACCTACACCTTCGAGGCCACCGCCTCAACTCATATCATACAGGCAAAATTACCTTACGCATCCTGCAAAGTCACCGTCCTGGCCTCCGCAACCGACGTAGGGGCTTGGATCAATGCCACCCACTTACAGCTCCGGCTCCCTACAATGGACATCTGTCATGGGGCAGCACCAATGCCACTAGCGTTTCCGTGAGCGGCCCCGGAGTCTCCAGTACGACCCAAAACGAATCTTCTCTTCCCCTCGCGCTTCCGACTCCCGGTACATACACCTACACGATCACCGCAACACAGGGGACCCAGACCGCGACCGACACCGTCACTGTCACGGTCACCCCCAATGCCTACGCGCTCACCACGTCCGTGACCGGCCTGGGCACCGTCACCGGGGCTGGTAGTTATAAAGCCGATACACAGGTGAACCTCACCGCCACCCCCAATGCCGGACAGTCGTTTATCAACTGGACGGGCGACACCGGCCTCCCAACCGGTTCACCCGCATTCACTCAACCAAGCCTAACCGTCAAGATGAACCAAAACCGGGGCATCGTGGCCAACTTCACCAACTCCACCGGCACGACGCCGCAGGTCATAACCTTTGACGACCCCGGCACGCATGACCTGTCGGTAGGTTCGATTACCCTCAACGCCTTTGCCGATCCCGGCCACCGACCGGTGACGCTCACCGTGATCTCGGGTCCGGGCACGCTCCTTGGCAACGTCCTGACCTTCACCGGCGGCGGCGATATCATCATCGAGGCCGCTCACCCCGGCGACGCGACCTACCTGCCAGCCACTCCGGTTCAACGCACAGCACGCGTTGGCGGACCTGCCCGAGTTTCGGTCAAACTCCAAAAACCCGCAACCAATCTCATCCAGAAGTCTTCGGGCAACTCCAACTTCGAAATCAAAAAATAACCAGGAAATCCCGCCACACCGCTCGACTCATCGATATGTCGCTCGACAACACCAACTACAATCCGTGGAGCCTCTGGCTAAGCAGCCAGGAGCCAGGCCGGTTTGCGCACCCGAATGCACCGGTGGGCGGAGTTGGTTTTGGCGTGGCGCAGGAGTACGGAACAGACGAAGACCCGAGTTGGTGGGGCGTGCCGCATCCAAATTCGCCAGCGGGACGGCATGTGACGCCCGACGAAGCAGCGTCGGGCTATTTGAGCTTCGAGTTTGAAAAGGCCCGCGAACGCGTCCGCGCTTCCTCGTCGTGGGTTAGGCTGCGCGAAGCTGCGGTACTAGTTTTAGGGCCGCAGAGTTTTGGCCTGGGCGTTGGTTATGGCTTCGTGAAAAATCCAGTCGTAAGCCTGGGTGAACTGATGCAGCTGCAGAAGCTATTTATCGAAGCGGACCTGTACGACCGCCTCACCCATCAAACGCCTTGGTGGAAACAACTGCTGATCAGTGCAGCAATAATCAACCCCGTGGGAGTGTATTTGGTTACCTCCAGGGTCGAAGCGGGCACAATTACATTGGGAGATTTGAAACGCGCTTACGAAACGCGCGAGGCCTTGATCAAGGAATTACGCGAGCTCTTCTCGAATCCAGGGGATTTCTTCAAGGAGTTGGCCGAGCAGACGAAGAAGAACTACGTCGAGAAGTGGCAGCAGTTCTGCAATCTCCAGCTAAAAACCGATCTCAAGAGCAAGTTCGAAGCCGGAGAAATCTTTGGCGATGTGCTAATGGACATGGTCATGCTGGTGCTGACGGCAGTGAGCGCAGTCGGTGCCGCCCGGCAAGCTGCCGCTCAAGCCGCAAAACTAGCCGCCAAGTTCCCCCAACTCACCCGCGTCGCCGAATACATCCGCAGCCTCCGCTCCGCCAAAGCCGGTGCCGTGGCCGAAGAAGGGGGGGGAGCGGTGAAGGCGGCCAGTACGAAAACAGATGCACTTGTGACCAAAAGTGTCAAATCCACAACGATCGGATGGCGCTCAAACCTGAAGTCGAAAAAGGATCGTTCAAAACACAGCGCGAAGTCGACATGAACAGCCTCTCGCCAGATGAAAAGAAGGCAGTGGATACGATGGAAAAACAAGGTCGAGACACATTAAAGGACCAAAAAGAACTCCTAAGCAGCGGTGATAACTTTGAGGCCAAGATATATCGCGTGATAGGAAGGATAACAACTTTATGGATCTTCTTGGACACAGCGAAGCACCGCACAAACCGCAGAATGGCGATCTGGATATGCTCGATCAAAAAGGTATGCCGAGTGGAATCGAAGTTATGTTGAACAGACTGTGGACCCTGAGGGCATGAAAAGTTCTTCCCGGCCAACAGCGCCAATACCGCCGCGCAATCTGGAAGTTTGCAGGGCGATGCCGCGATAGATTCAAGATTCAGCTGGCACCACTAATGCCACGCCCACCCACGCGATAGCCTTGGACCTGTTAAGTTCAAAAGCTGATCACTGTCGGAAGCATCAAACACTGCTCAATATCCAGCCATCTGCTCCAAAACCGTTCTACAGATCCGCACCATGAGAAGCAAACTCAGACGATTCCCGAAGCAAACGAAGTCTATTTAGAGACCTGCTCGATGGTACGGGCTAAGGCCGGAACGGTACGCCAGAAGGACGCATAGATTCATTAAAGTATTAGATTTGGTTCAGCAATTAATGCGGATGAAGTTGACTACTGGATTTTACCGTTAAGCCACATGAGGGAATGGGGCGTGACCATATGGATCAGTTGGTCGGTTTGGCTGAAAAACTAAAGTTATCGGTAAAAATCGTATCGACGAAAGCGCCTCGCATACTCATTTTTTCTAAATGGTATGAACGGCCACAACCGTTAAGAAGCTATTATACCCTATGTCAACCATGAAATCGATCCAAGATTCAAGCCCCATCGGTGACGCGGTTGAAATATCATTTATTATATAATTTAAGCACTATGAATACTCAAGAGTTCTGCATAAAGCTGCAAGAACAGAAAGCGCTGGAGAAAAGAAACAGGTTCCGCAAAGTCTGCGCGATCTAAATCAATCTGCGCTACACTTGGTGTTTATGAAACGCTGGAGCTGAAACTGGCGATATTGGAATGAAGAAAGGTTAATAGGAATTAAACTTTGGATAACTCGCTAGCAAGTGATCGACGAAGACCGCGAGTTAGACCTAATTCTCATATAAATTATCCAATTACGAAGAGAGCCTACAAGAGCCTCTAATAAGAATAAAGACAAGATCATAAACATTCGTCGGTCAAAACACCCCCTCCCTTTAAAAACAACCAGCCTCAACCCCTAAACGTGGCCCCCCTGCTCGCACATCTCGACTCTGGTTTGACCCGCAGCGCTTCCGACTGGCATTGGAAGGTCGGCGAGCCCGGAGCCCTGCGCACCTACGGACATCTCACTCAGGATGGACCCGTCGTTACGCAGGCCGACTTGGACGCCTTTATTATAGAATATAGGCTTAGCCCATCCGCCGAGAGTCTCCATCAGGACGCGGCCTTCTCCTATAAAGGTGAATCCTTCCGCTGGCACCGGTACTCGAGTGAGGGCAAAACCACGGTCTCCATTCGGCATATCGCCCAAAAGGCCAGCGCCCTCGACTCCCTCGGAATTCCTCTAGCCTTCAAGAATCTGCTGACTGCCGACTCCGGCCTCATCCTCGTCACCGGTCCGACCGGTAGTGGAAAAACCACTACCCTCACCGCAGCTATCAACTACATCAACGAGACCGCAGATAAGTTGATTGTCACGCTGGAGGACCCGGTTGAGTTCCGCCACACCAACAAAAAAAGCATCATCCGGCATCGCGAGTTCGGCCGCGATTTCGACAGCTTCCCTGACGCGATCAAGTACACTATGCGCCAGGACCCCGACATCATCCTGGTCGGCGAAATGCGCGATTTCTCCACCATCGCGGCGGCGTTGTCGGCGGCCGAAACCGGGCACCTCGTTCTCGCCACCCTCCACAACCGCACCGCACCCGATGCCGTCGGACGCATCATCGATGCGGCCAAGGACTACGACGCCCATCTCATCACCTCACAACTTGCCCGCCACCTCCTCGGCGTGTTGGCCCAACAACTCCCCGAAACGATCGAAGGCAAACGCACCGGGGTTTTTGAACTCATGCTGCAAACCACCGCGACACAAAGCCTCATCCGCGAGCATCGTTTCGACGGCCTCCACGACGAGATCAACCGCGGCTCCCAGCACGGTATGATCAGCTTCGACGAATCGCTCAAAAACCTCTGCTTAAAACGCCGTATCACGGCCGACGAAGCTCTCGCCTGCGCCTCCCGCCCCGACCTTTTGAAGCCCCTTCTTAAAAATTTCCGATGAAAAAACACCCACTCCTTGCTCTCAACGCCTCCATCCTCTGCACGCTGGCATCATTCGCGTACGCGGCCGAAAACCTGCCGCAACCGCCCGCCCCCGCCGCTGCCGAACAGTCCGCCAGAGCCATTGCTGCCGATACGACTTCAGGTCAGCCCGAAAAATCCATGCTCGACCAGGACGTTTTCAACTACCGGGGTGAGGAAGAAGACATCCAGAACGCCCTGCAACTCATCGGTCGCACCTACAATTTGACCGTCGTTTCCGATCCTGACATTATCGGCAAAACCACTTTCCAAGTTCCTCGTGGGACCGTGCGCGACGTACTCAATTCCATCTGCCAGCCCAACGGCTACTACTACGAGCAATCGAAGCAGAACCCCCGCTACATCTACGTTAAAAAGAACAAGTCCGTTTTATATACCATCGAATATCCCCAACTCGAGCGCACGAGCACCGGCAACAGCAGCGTCACCCTCAGCGGTGGCAACGGCGGCTCCGGCTCGGGCGCAAGCGGTTTCGGTGGCTATGGCGGAGGTGGCTATGGCGGCACCCACAGTCCGACTGGGAACGGCGGCTCCAGCGGCAACAACTCGAGCATGAGCGACCAGACCAGCATCCAGATCTCCTCCACGAACGAGGGTGATTTCTGGGCCGGCGTCAACGAGGAGATCAAGGGCATGCTCCGCCCCGGCGAAACCTATTTCATCAATAAATTCACCGGAATCGTCTCCGTAAAAGCCGCACCCCGCCGTCACGAGGAAGATATTTCCCCGTATATAAATCTGCTCAATGATATCATCAATCAGGAGGTATTTATCGACGCCCAAATCCTCGAGATATCGTTCTCCGACCAAAACAAACTCGGTGTCGATTGGACCCAGGCAGCGACATCTATCGACAACGCCGTCGACGTGAATTTCGCCTCGACCGCGACCAACATCACCACCGTGGGCGCGACCCAACTCGGCAACAACACCTTTGCCGCCAGCGTCTCCTCCGGCAAACTTTCCGCCGTCATCAGCGCGTTGAAAGAACAGGGCACCGTCAGGAGCAAATCAAACCCCAAGCTCTCCACCCTCAACAACCAGACTGCGATCATCGCTGTCGGCACGGAGCAAACCTTCTTTTCGCTCGACAGCTCCTTCAATCAATCGACCGCCACCTCTGTCGCTCAAACTTCCACCGTCAAACGGTATGTAAAAGACAAATACACGTTCGGTGTCGTCCTTCAAGCCACGCCCTACGTACGTCGAGACGGTTCCATCACACTCGATCTGCTACCTTCCATCACCAAGCTGGTGGGATTTAACAAGGACCCAGACCAGAACCCTTCCCCGAACGTCGACCAGAAACGCATTTCCACCATCGTCCGCCTGCGCCCGGGAGAGGCCGCGATCATCGGCGGCATGATCACCGAGACCGATGGTACGCAAACCAACAGCGTTCCCTTTCTCGGCCGCATTCCAGGCATCGGCCAACTCTTCCGCACCGATGCGACCAATAAGAGCCATAGTGAAATCGTGATCATACTCACTGCCAGCACCAAGAAGCCCTTGGCCAATACCTCCGCTCTCGCCCAAGTCAGCATCTCCGCACCTGTCGCCAAATGACCGGCTCCGCTCCAGCAGATTCCATCGTCACTCGGCAACCCTTCCCCGGAACCAACGATCCGTTCTGGATCGGCAGTCAATTGGCTGCCGAGGGAAAGATCACACCGGAGCAGCTCAAGAGCGCAATCGATCACTATCGAAATAACCCCGCCGTAGGCTTCGCAGCCATCGTGGAAAAACTCGGCCTGTCCACACCTCAACAACTGGCTGAGATCATCTCGACCAAGTATAATTACCCCAAGATCAAGATCGAATCGGTCGCTATCGACAAAGCTATCGCTAAACAGACAGCCCAAACCAAGGAAAAGATGCGCGTCTTTCTTCCTTTCAAAAAGGAAGGAGCAACCCTCTGCGTCGCCATCGCAGATCCTGCAACGTATCCCCCGCACGTCGCACGCCTCGACTTCGGTGCCACTCCGCTGAAATTCTTTGTCGCACCTCGTCAGGAAATACTAGCCTCTATCGACAACGCCTGGCGCATCGAAACGCAAATCTCCAACCCGACGGAGTTCTACCGAAAGGTTTTGCTCGATGCCATCTCCGAGCGCGCGACGGACGTACATATCAACCCCCGCGGCGAACTCTATAATGTTCGTTTTCGCATCGACGGCATTCTCGTCCACCGCCTCTTCGTCAACCGGGCCGAGGGCGAAAACGTCGTCCGCGCCGCAAAAATCCTCGCGCGAGTCGATACCTCGGAAACCCGCCTGCCCCTCGACGGTGGCTTCAAGCTGCAGTTCGGCTCCAAACTCTACACCTTCCGACTCTCCACCGAACCAACGATCGTCGGAGAAAACGCCATCACGCGTATTCAGACTGACAATACCGAGATACTCGATTTCGAAGCCCTCGGGATGGAACCCGACGATATCGAGCGCATCCGCGATTTTCTGAAGCTACCCGAGGGAATCGTAGTCGTTACCGGCCCAACCGGCAGCGGCAAAACGACTTTGCTCAACACCATGATGCACGGACTGAATTCCGTCGAAGAGCACGTGCTCACGATTGAAGACCCGGTCGAGTTCCTGAATCCCAATTTCACTCAAATCCAGGTTAATCCCAAAATCGGTCTCACCTTCGCTACCGCCCTGCGGTCCGCACTCCGCCAGGATCCCGACACCATTCTCGTGGGCGAAATCCGTGACAACGAGACGGCAAGCATCGCCATCACAGCCGCTCTCACCGGGCATCTTTGCTTCTCCACCCTGCATACCAACAGCGCCGTGGCCGCGATCACCCGCCTGATGGACATCGGCCTGGAGGCGTTCCTCCTTGCCTCGTCGCTGAAGGGAGTCGTCGCGGTCCGCCTGATCCGACGGCTTTGCCCGAAATGCAAGCAGGTTAATCCTGAGTCCGAGTATTTGCAGAAGCACTACAACATCAAGAACCCGGTCTATACCCATGCCGAAGACGGCTGTGCCGAGTGCAACCACACCGGTTACAAAGGCCGCGTTGGCATTTTCGAAGTACTACCCCTTTTCCGAACGGGCGACAGCGAGGAGATCAAAGAACAAAATCGTAAGCTAAACCGCCTCATCACCCACGTGGGCGATTCCCAAAATCCCACAACCGAAACCGACATCCTTCGCGAGCTCTTAGCGCGCGGACTCCGCACACTTCGCCAAGACGGCCTCTGCAAAATCGAACAAGGCGTTACCTCCATGGAGGAAGTTCTCAAGGCCACCGTCTAATCACTTTCACATGAATATGAAATCCCGCACCCCATCTAAATTCCACTCCACCGCAGGTATGACCCTGGTGGAAATGCTCATCGTCGGCGCCATCATTTGCATCGTCGCCGGCCTGCTCATAACCGCCGGTTCAAATGCTGTGCGCAAGAGCCGCATCTCCACCACAATCGGCTCCATCGCGCTGGCCAAGACCGCCATCACCGACTATCTGACCCCGGAGAGCGGAGCGAACATAACCATTCCCTTGACGGAAGGAGCAAACATTCCTGCTGACGGCGTGGCCGGCGCCAATGCCGGAGCCCTCGGTAATGCCGCTCGCCTTGACGACGTTCTGCTCGCTGCTCGTTCCATAGACAAGCCATTCTCCTTCCCGCTCTCATCTAGTGTCCCGATCCCCGGCACCAATCCTGTCATTTGGAATGTCGGCGCCGGACGCTTCACCGCCGCTGCAGCCCCCGATACCGACTACTCCAACACGGCTCGCCTCGAGTGCCGTCCCACCGCTATCGCTGCCGCCCCAAGCGGTGGCTTGGGAAATTTCCGAATCGACGGCGTGAGTAATCTACCGCAAGGCCGCCGTGTCGTTTACGCCGTTCTCCCCAACGTCAACATCGACGCCGCCCTCTCACTCTCCCGCGCCCTCGATAAGGAGCCACTGTCTGAAGTCGACATCACGACGAACGACGAACGTGGCATGGTCGTCTACGTCGCCCCAACCAATGGTGACACTACCACCGTCTACGTCTACGTCGGCGTTTACTAAAACTTCATCCTATCTCTAACATGAAAAACACCGCGCTCGTTATCTGGCTCGGACGCGACGTCTACCTGAAAACCGACGAAGACTCGACCAAGGTTACGCTCCCCGAACGTGGCGACCAAGTGGACGCTCTCTGCAAATTGATCGTAAGCCTTCCTGGTTCGCCCAAGTCGGTTCGCATCGTCTACCAACCGGCTGAGCTTGATTGCTCGCCCATTGAAGTCCCCAAGGCCGGCCGCAACGTCCTCGAACGCATCCTGGCCCGTGATCACCTGAACCTGGGGACGGACAACTGCGCCTGGGCTTGCCTCACGCTTTTCCCGGCAGGCAGAACTTATTCCAGCGTGCTTATGATCGAGTCCGCTCCACGCCTGCAGCGTCTCCAGCATGCTCTATTCGAACAAAAGATCACCGTTGCCGGAGCATGGCCTCTCCCCAGCCTCATCGAAAACTTCGCACCATTTGATACACCCAAAAGCCCGGCCCTAGCGGTCGTTCGCACGCCCAACGGCGCGATACTCTACGGTGTGGATAAAACGGGCACCCGAACCATCGCAGCCTTCCAAGACGAACAATTCCGCAGCTCGCTTTTCGGCATGCTCGGACAACAGCTGGCACTCTATGACGCTGGTTCGATACCGCCGGTCTACCTCTTCACGGCAGAACCGGATACGGAACTTGAGGAACTCCTTGCGCCGTACTCTCCGCTCATGCCGGGCATCGCACCGCTACTAGACGCTATCGCCAAACTGAGCCCCAAGCATACCAGCAATTTCCTGCCCGGAGAATTCTCCATCAACCCCAACACGCTCCTCGCGGCCGTTGGCGGCGCCTCTCTCTTGCTCGCCGCCATTCTGAGTGTGCTCTACGTCCTGGATATTCGTCGTGTCTCCGAGGATCAGCGCAGCAAGCGAGCAGAAGCGGATCGCCTATCCGTCCGCATCTCCAGCCTTGAGAAAAATCAAGAAGCCATTGCAGCAGCTCGCTCCTTCACCAGCGAGGCCACTCCGGCCAGTACCAACCCCTCGGAGTTGCTTCATTTCCTCTCACGCAACATTCCCCAAAGCATCACGCTGCATACCTTCAAAGTGAACAACCTCGCCTTCACCATCGAAGGCATTTCCCACGACTACGCCAAAAATTCGGCGGATTACCAAAAATTCCTCACTACGCTCGCATCCTTGCGATCGTGCCGCTTCGTCGAAACCGCAAAGCCTGGCACAGCCCCCGAATTCACACTTACCGGCACCTTCACAAAATGAAAGACCATATCGAACGCCTCCATATCTCCAAACGAGCCGCTTTTTTCTGCTTCGCCGGTTTGCTCGCCATCGTGTCGATCGCAGTCCTCCGTACCTTGCGACCACCAGTCGTAACCACTGGTGACTCATACCTCAACCAACTCATCGCCAAAGAACGGACACTCCAGGAAAACACGCAGCTGGCCGTCGACCAAGCCAACGCCACTCGCCAAGCCACTGAAAGAAACCTCTGGCGTGACGAACCTATCGCCACATGGAAACAACAGCTCCCGCCGAAATGGTCCGCGCAGGACGTGGGCGTAACCGATGGAGTCTTCGTTAGTTCGCGCCGCGTGCTTCTCACCAGAAAAGATGCCACCGCTCGCGACTATACGGAGATTTTGGACGTGATTCAAAAATGCGAGTCGCTACAAAGCGCTCACATTCAAAACCTAGTCCTATCGTCCTCCGATCCCGTCAAACACCGTTTCGACCTGGTGCAATTTCTCCTCGTCTTTTCAACCCCTCGCACTCAATCAAAACCATCCAGTTGAGTAAATCCAGCGAGCCACCAGCAGCCACCACGACATAACCAGTAACTATCTTTTTATGAAAAACTATATTGATCAGCTCAAGGAAACGTGGACAAAAAGCGGCCTTAATGCCGACCAAATGATGGAGTCGATGATCGCCCAGTGGAAAGCTATGGGGGTGAATCCCGACATGATGCTCAAGCAACTGGCTCAGGCCACAGTGACGCCTCAGCCGTCCGCGCCCACCTTCGACGCTGACCTAATTGCCGATCTTCAGGATATCGCCAATACACCGGTCGATCTCTCGCCGGTGGAGTTGCAGGACCCGTTTTCCGCCTGGGAGGACGACGGCTTGCGGTTCAGCAAGAAAAATGGTGCCCCAGTCAAATTGTTGAAGGCGATTAGTTGTGGTGCGCTGCTCACAGTCATCAACAAGTCCACCCTCAACACGCTTGCGACCGGGCTTTCCAAGGATGAAGCCGAAGCCCTGCTTTCCCGCGATTGGGAGATCAACAGCCGTGGCGACCTAGTCGACACCATCGACTGGCTATCGTCATCAGGACACCGGCGCACCTGCGAACCCGTCTGGCAGCAATTGGCCAAGCATCCCCAATCCCGCTGGGAAAACCGTGCGGAAAAGATTCTTGAGGCTCTCGATTTCGAAGCCGACGATCTTCCGGCTGCCGAGGAACACATCGACAACATCGTTGAAACCTTTCCGCTTGTCATCAAACACATCCCAGTGGACAGCAAGGCATCGGTATCGTTGTTTGCGTGGGATGCCTGCCGAGCCATCAATCTCTATCGCTGGGGTGTAGACGTGGGCTTGGTCACAGAAGCCGGAGCTACGCAAAATATCTTGAAGATCGCAGAACTCCTCTACGAGGAATACGACTCCTGGGTCGAGCTTTCGACCGCCTACATCATCGGAACTGCCATGTGGAGTGGCAACACCGAGATGGTTAACGACGCGCTCCATGCGCACTATCTGCTGACGACGAACCCTCAAAGCCCCTGGCAGCTTATCGACTGGAAATAATCTCCAGCGAGAAGCGATGTGCAGAAGGTGGAGCCCGATGACCCCATCAGGCTTGAGCGAAGCCGCTCCCAAACCAGCCCGTTAGGGACTGTAAAGGCCGGAGAGATGGGTAACGGGTGTACGGAGACATGGGTAACACTTTATGGGATGGATTGGTTGAGTGTTGAGATGTCGTTTTGCGGTGTTGAGTAGATACTACGCAGGGTGTGTTTGGGTTGGGAGGGCTGGTTGAGGTCGATCAGGCCTGTTTTGTGATGGCAGAAGTACACCTCCCACTGCCCGTCGGACTGCGCGCTTGGGCGCAGTCCGATGGGCAGTT
This sequence comes from Verrucomicrobiota bacterium, assembly GCA_016721945.1. Taxonomy (GTDB): domain Bacteria; phylum Verrucomicrobiota; class Verrucomicrobiia; order Opitutales; family Opitutaceae; genus JADKHC01. Next base: position 86,863 of record JADKHC010000015.1, read on the forward strand.
CGCGAAAGGCGCGTCCGACATGCCAGGTTTGGTTTTTGAAGGTGAAGAAGCCGCATTCGCGTGGGGTGCGTATTTGCATAACGGAGGGGTATTCGATCAGTGGCAGTGTCGTGGGCAGACTGCGCACGCTGGGGCGATAGCGGGAGGCTGGCGTGGCGTCGTGGGGGCGCTCGCAGTTGTAACAGTGTCGGTAGCGGGGGAACTCGATTTCGCAGTGCGTGAGGTCGCGCCAGGTGTGTTGGCGCAGCAGTTCCTCGGTGAGGGTGCGGTGGAAGCGTTCGTCTTTGCCTTGGGTTTGCGGATGCAGGGGCGGCCATGGATTACGCGTACGCCCAGGCGTAGCAGCCACACGGTGAGGCGGGTATAATGGCCGGCTGGGTCGCTGCAGCCCCAGGGGGCTCCATTGTCGCAAAGGATTTGTTCGGGCAGGCCATATAAAGCGAAGGTCTGCTCAAGCGCGTGTTGCACGGTGGGGCCTGTCTGGTTGGAGCAGGGCGAGAGAGCGATGTTGAAGCGGCTGTGGTCGTCGAGGACGGTGAGCGGGTGGCAGCGCTGGCCGTTTTGCAGGCCGAAGTGGCCTTTGAAGTCCATCTGCCAAAGTTCGTTGGGGGCGCTGCGTTCAAAGCGTTGGAATGGCGGCTGGACGGCGGCGGGGTTGAGCAGGCCGGCGCGTCGCACGATCTGAGTGCAGGTGCTCGCGGCGGGCACGCTGGTGTGACCGAGGTCTTTAAGGCGGCGGCGCAATTTGCGGCCGCCCCAAGTGGGATGTTTGTGGCGCAGGGCGAGCACTTCCTCGGTCAGTGTGGGGCTACGACCGGGTGAGCTTTTAGGCTTGCGGGATTGATCGGCAAGAGCAGAGACCCGCCTTCGGCGTAGCGGCTTCGCCACTTGTAGCCGGTCTTCGCACTGATCGCGAAGCGGCGGCAGAGCTCGCGGATGTTCACGCCGGGCTGGCCGGCTAATAGGACAAACTCGTGACGTTGTGACATGATGGTGGCTGTGTTCCAGGGCATCCCATGGGTGTTACCCATGTCCCGTACACCTGTCACCTATGTCCCAGGTCCATACAAGGGACAACGGGCTCCACCCTCTACTGTGCATCGTTACGGCTTAGCCGTTTCACTGAAGAAACCGAAGGCAACGAAGAGGTTTGGAAACGCCGACCGGCTTTCATTCTCTTTATTGCTCTCTGTTTGAAGTTTAGTGGTTCGGGACTTTTGGTTTCAGGTTTTGTAGGGAAACTCGCACCAGCCCTGAGACAGCTGACGGGAGAACGTTAGTCACTTTTGCGCAAGACCACGGAGGAGTGATCCGCCTTGGCCACGTCGCCGAGAAATTTCCGCAGCACCGCATACTCACTCACGGGAACATCGCGGTCTTCAAGTCTGAGCATCCGGTGGGCAACCACCGAACCATCGACAACAGAATAGGTGCTTTCGTAATGGCCGTAAGGACTGTTAAACTTGGCGGAGTCCGGCAACTCGTCGACGACAAAGCCTGGTGGAAGTTTCAGCGTCACTTCATCGCGCAGAATCATCGAATCTAACTGAATCGGGAGCTTGCGCTCTTTCGCCGGAAACGCCGGTACGGTATCGCGGCTGAGCACGTCGAGCCGAACCACCGCCAAACCGCCAGGCATCATTTGGGCAAAACGCGGTGCCGAGAAACGATATTTTATGCGACATTCCCCAGTGATTGGTTCGTCGCTCGTCGTGAGATTTTCGATCGAAGCACCGCTCACCGTGCCGTTGATGCGCTCCGTGATATTCTTCTGGAAATCATTCGCCGAAAGACTCCGGATCTTCCTCCGGTAATAAGCACCGGAAGAACCCGGGCCTCCGTAATTGCATTCACCCGTCACACTGCCGTTCGCATTGAGTTCAAGATTCACTTGACGATTGCTCAGGTGATGCGTCTCGGCCGGAAGTACGGGCAAGGGGGTCAAGGCATCGCTACCAGGGGCAACCACATGAACTTTTCCTCCTTGCAGATTAGTCGGCAAATCACCCAGCAGCACGTCAGGGTTAGTGGCGTCGAAGAACAATAACCGGCCTAGTATTGGCGTATTCACTACGGTGGGGAAATCCACCGAGTCGTCGATTTTGATCGCGAGGATCGCGTGGTTAAATTGAGCCGGTGATGGCCAGCCCTCAACAATCTGACGGCCCTGGCTTGTGTGTGCCGAGACCATGTACGATTCGATCCCGACCGTACGCAGCATTGACCGCAACAAGTTCGCCTTCGCCTTACAGTCGCCCCAGCCTTTCTCATAAACTTCCGAGGCTTTGCGCGGCCGATAACCGAACCCCTTCGAGATCCCTTTATCGAATGAGATATACCGCAAGCTTTGCACATACCGACTAAGAGCCCGCATCTTCACCACCACATCTTCGTTGCCGGTTGCTAATTGGTTGGTAGTGTTAAGCAATGCCGGGGTACTATCACACTGCGCATCCTGTAAAACCACCATCCAAGAGGATAAATCCGACCAGGACCGAAACACTGGCCACATCCCACGGGGCGCTTTGGCCGGTGGAGAAAGCGTGACCATCAACCTTACATCTGTTCGAGCATCTTCGGTGGCAGAGGGTTCGTCTGGGCGATAAGGACGATCAATCAGCTCCCAAGTCCAACTTTGTGGCCCAGTAGCAGTGTGCAACAGAGAGGCCGACGGTCCGTCAACCATCGATTGCATTGCCCAACCAGGCGGTAGCTGTAAAGTCAATGTCTCTTGGATAACGGGTAGCATCGAAACCCAACTGAAGCCCAGTTGAGGCAAATCCAGTTTGCCCTCGGATACGGTTTCATAGGCGAAGACGTCGTCGGTCAGCGCGAAGTCGTTATAACTCACAACACGCTTGCGGACTTCACTAAAGACGGCCCCGTCATCGGCCGCCGACATATCGATCCACATGGGTTTCTCTTTTGGAGAAACTTCCTTGCCTGCGCGAACGACCCAGGCCTCGGTCGTTGTCACGTCATCTTCTTTCTCCAGATAAGGCACCATCCCGGTGGCGAATTGACGTCCGGACTGGTTCAGGATTCGAACCACCTGGCGATGTCTAATAGTTTTGTCGCCGTCGCTTTCTATCGTTACCAACGTTTCATCGAACAGCACCACCGCAGGTGCGCCGTGCGAAAGCGGTGGCGTGTCGGCTTTCGCCGCTTTCATCACCCAAGCAGGAGGTGCAGCAATAGCCGTTAGGGTGCCAGCGAATATGATCAACCCTGCGGCACCCACGAACCGAGTAATTTGGCCCAAGTTCATGGTGTGGCAGGAGCCGCTGGTTTTTCGCTTACGGGACTGGCCGCCGGAACTGCGGGCGCAGTCTTGGGCTTGAGCACGATGGAATGTGTATCGGATTTATAGAGCTGTTCGAACAGCGCCTTCAACGCCGGGTAACTTTGCTGTGCAAAAGCACAGGCTCCATTGGCGCCAAGCGCAAAATCCCGGCGGTAACAAAAGGTTCGGGTCTTCCCCAAATACTGTAGTTTGTAATCGGCTCCAAACGCTCCTGCCAATTCACCCACCGCAGTGGGTGCGCTTGGCTTTTCCAGCGTATAACCAGTCGGAAGAACTATCTCTATATCGTCATGCTCGGCCCAGGGATAATAAAAGAAGATCGGATGCTTGCGTTCGGCGGCGGCAAAAACAACCGGCTTTCCGACTTGGAAAAATGATGGGGCAAAAATCAAACGCTTGCCCGCGAGTTCAGCGTAGCCGGGTACACGCACATGATATTTCACGGTCAGAGGCACAGCCGTGGTGTCCAAGTTCGTCCAAACGATATCACTCACCTCGGCGTTGGGCAGCCTGGCGGTCACTTTTTCGCGGAAAATTTTATTCACCTCATCGATTGAAATAATCCACGCGTCCACCTTTTGCTTTTCACTTAAATGGCCGCTGTATGACTCTTCAACGTCGCCCTCCAGCGTACCTTCGTCATCAAGCTTCAGTCGAGCCTTTCGGAGCGCTTGGCTCTGGTCTGCCAGCGAGCGCGGTATTTCGCTCAATTCCTTTTTCTTCGTATTACAAAGCATCGCGATAGCCCCTTCATCGCGCCAGGACATCAAACCGTAAGGCACAAAATAATTACCGGGATTAAAATAGGTCCAGTTTTCACCCTGCTTGATCGCAACACTTGTAGTCCCAAGAAAGGCCCAGCCTTGCGGAATCTTTACATTAAGGATTTCAGCGCGGTTCGCCGAATGTGCAATTCGCGCTTCGAAACCCAAACCACGAGCCAGAGATGCGAAGAGCAGATTGATTTCATCCCGCCGCCCACGCATTTGCTTGAGGATGTTTGAGGGTGAGAAAGCATCGTCCTCTTTATGCTTATCAATCCCGGCCTGAAGCTCAGCCGAGGTCCGGTAAGTAGTATTATAAATCTCTTTTTGGCAAAATTCGTACAAGCGCCGCAGCTTTTCGTCAGCCGTGGTGGCACCGGCCGCCAACGCCTCAGCCTTTTTCTTGATAACACCCGACGGTTTGCTGTCCCGGTTGAAATTATCTCCCCATTCCCCGCTCAGTAACTCCCAAACCTCGGCGTCTTTGGAGTACATCGGGAAGGATTTGGCCACATAAATCCAGCCGCGAAGCTCACGTGGCGGCGGCATGTGTTCTTCCTCTTCAAAGGCGGGCTGATCGCGAAAGACCACCGTGAATCCATTCTTGTCGCTGGTGGTGGCTTTAGGACAGTTTAACCAGCCGACTGAACCAGGTCGCGTCATTGCAGCGATCGTGAACCGGTATTCGCGTGTCGGCACCACTTCCTGACAGTAGTAATGCTTGAGCCATATTTCCTCTTCGATCAGTTCGATCCACCGATACTCAACCACGTCGCCAGGTTCGAGTCCCGGAAAAACAAAAGTAATCTGTTTCCACGACCCTCCGTCTTCGTCTTTGGTCAATATATTTTCGACGATGTCAGCCTTCTTCAAATTAGTACTCGTGCCATCGGGTTTGACCACACGCGCCTCGGTATTCTTCAGCCGCGAACTCGATAAGTATCTAACACGAAGCTTCCCTTGGTCCTGCACGCCTTTGGCGGTGTAGATTTTTGCGCGAACAAAATTGGAGGTCTCAAACACTAACGGAAGATCCTTGAACGCGGTTCCTCCGGCGATCACCTCCGGCACCCTTTCGTTCAGCTCGTGGGTCGAGCGGAGAATCTCAACATCAGTGCCTGGAAAACCAACCGAGTCTTTTGCCGCCAGATCTGCAGGATCTACCGGGTCCCATTTTGGAGCAAAAAAGGCCTGGCTGCTCACAGTGAGCGCCAGGTAAGTAATCGCCAAACTGATCGTTCGGAGCTGCCTGACTGTTGAGAACAGTGCCTCCTTGAACCAAATAACAGAGGCAATGTTGAATAGATTTTTACGAGTGCGCATGGACGTCATGGGATAGAGACAAAGAAATGCAATGACGCCACTCCGCTGCGCACGCTCATCAGGATACATCGCAGCAGGAAAACGACGTCGAACAACGCAGCAATGTGCGCCAACCATTCTCGATGGACAAGCGATTTTCGCGCGCGATTTTTTATAAGACACTAGAAATTAGCCGTATCCATGCAATGGAGCCACCGATGCACACTGATAGACACAGATGCCCCGGAGAATTGTTTTAACGCAGAGAGAGAAGTTTCCTGTTTAACCAGAACGTGAGCGATCAGATCGCCAATACCCTGACGTTGTTTCAGCCCCAATCTGTGCTCATCGGTGGCTCCCAACTGAATGGTTCCGGCTTAGTAATCGAGACTACACGTGGCAATCACTTGCTCCCATTACGCCTTAACCCTGTTGAAGCGGCATTAAGAACCGAAACCTTTTTCTTGAGTCGCTTTGCCGCTCCCTCATAACGCGTAAAAATCTCCCCATCGACAGCGCTGCCGGATTCGTTCTGATTTTTCATAACACAACGCGCCTCAATCCCACCGCGTCTTTTCCCCATGAAAAAAATCCTCTGCCTCATGCTGTGCCTCGCAGTGCCAGCTTTCGCCCAAAAGTTCGACGGCCTCGCTCTGACTCCACCGATGGGTTTCAACACTTGGAATACCTTCGCGACCAATATCAACGAAGTCCTCATCATGCAGACCGCAGACACCATGGTGAAAAACGGCATGCGCGACGCCGGCTACATCTATATTGTCATCGACGATTGCTGGTCTCTGCACGAACGCGATGCCAACGGGAACCTGGTGCCAGATCCAACCAAATTCCCCAGCGGCATGAAAGCGCTGGGCGACTTTCTGCACGCGCGTGGGTTTAAGTTTGGTATCTACGGCTGCGCCGGCTCCAAGACCTGCGGCGGTTACCCCGGCAGTCAGGGCCACGAATATCAAGACGCCCGCACTTTCGCCTCGTGGGGTGTCGATTACCTTAAATACGACTGGTGTTTCACCGCTACGCGCGATGCCAGGGAAGCCTACACCACCATGCGCGACGCGCTCTTCGCCGCAAAACGCCCCGTCGTTTTCAGCATCTGCGAATGGGGCAATAGCAAACCATGGGAATGGGCCAAAGACGTCGGCCACCTCTGGCGCACCACGGGTGACATCACCGATTGCTTCGACTGCGTGCAACGCTGGGAACGTGGTTGGAAGGTCATCCTCGATTTACAGTACAGCCTCGTCCAACCCGCCGACGGCCAAAACAACGGCATTGGCAAATACGCCGGCCCCGGCCACTGGAACGATCCCGACATGCTCGAAGTTGGCAACGAAGGTCTTTCCTTCGCCGACTCCCGCAGCCACTTCTCCCTCTGGTGCATCCTCGCCGCGCCCCTCATGGCCGGCAACGACGTGCGGAAAATGACGCCTGAAATTCTTACTCTCATGACCGATAAGGAAGCACTCGCCATCAACCAAGATGCCACCGGCAAAGAAGGCTGGCGTTTCCGCGCCGAACCCGGCCGCGAAATCTGGGTGCGCGAACTTTCTGATGGCGACTGGGCACTCGCACTCCTCAACACCAGCGACAAAGCCGCTGACCTCTCCGTCGATTTCCACCCAATGTGGTTCTTTGGCGGCAAATGCCAGATCCGCGACATCTGGGACAAGAAAGACGTCGGCACCACCGAGAAGCCCTTCACCAAACGCCTCGACTCTCACGACGTCGCTTTCCTCCGCCTAAAGCCGATCAAAGAAACAGCGGCAAAATAAGCGTCCGCCTCAAACGTAACGATGCAGTAGACGGTGGAGCCCGTTGTCCCCAACGGGCTGGTTCGAGAACGGCTCCGATCAAGCCCGATGGGACATCGGGCTCCACCTTCTGCACACCGCTTCACGCTGGTGGTCTTGCTTCAACCACATCGTTACGGCTAGAGCAGGTAAATTTAAACTATAGCCGATAACAATCTTGTGGTTGGTCGTATAGTGGCGCAACCGGTTCGCTCCAGTGTTCCTGAGTTCCATATTCAATATCATCTCCAGTTTAATTATGGCTACAGCTTAAACGAAACTGCTCTACACGCACGCCAGCTCCAACTTGAATAAAGGCCTTCGGCCCTTACCGTGTCGTCGTGAAGAAAAAACCAGAGCCTTTCAAAAATTGGTTCAACGAGGCACTCTATCGCCAGATCGCGCAGGAGCTTGCCGCTATCGAGCCGAAACTGGACAAAAAGAAATTTCTCGCCATCACCCTCGACGGTCTCGACCAGCGTGAATTGATGGATCGCGTGCGACAGATCGCGGTCGCCGTGGAAGCATCCCTACCCGGCACCTACCGGGAAAAACTCGCTGTGCTTTGCCAAGCAGCACCGCGCCTCAAGCACGCCTTCGTCTCGGTCAGCTTCTGCAATTTCGTGTCGCGCCATGGTCTTGAGGATTTCGATCACTCGATGGACGCGCTGCGATTCCTTACACCGTTTGGTTCAGCTGAGTTCGCTGTGCGCCCCTTTATTGAGCGCGATCCCGCCCGCGCCCTCGCTCTCATGCAAAAATGGGCGAATGACAAAAACGAACACGTACGCCGCCTCGCCAGCGAGGGCAGTCGGCCGCGGTTACCCTGGGGCGCACGCTTAAGCGCCATCGTAGCCAAACCCGACCTAACCGCGCCCATCCTCGAAACGCTCATGGCCGATCCCGCGCTCTACGTCCGAAAATCCGTCGCGAATCACCTCAACGACATCGCCAAAGATCATCCCGACTGGGTGCTCAACCGCGTCGAAGAGTGGGATCGCGCCCATGCTGGCACCGCCTGGATCATCCGACATGCATTGCGGACACTCATCAAAAAAGGCCACCCGCGCGCGCTCGCCTTGCTCGGCGTCAACGCCACCGCAGCCGCTCACGTGCTGGTCCGGAAGTTCACACTTTCTCCGACCAAACTCGTCCTTGGCGACAAGTTCGAACTGACTGCCGAACTAACTTCAAAGCACAAGAAACCGCTACCGCTCGTCATCGACTACGTCATCCACTACGCCCGAGCCACCGGAAAAACTTCAGCCAAGGTCTTCAAGTGGTCAGAGGCCACCTTGCAGCCTGGCGAACCACTCGTACTCACCAAACGGCAGACCATCCGCGATTTCACGACGCGCAAGCACCATACCGGCCGCCATCGGGTCGAACTTCAGGTCAACGGCCAGCGACTCGCCGAAACTTCGTTTCAGCTGAAAACCTAAATATTCGCGGAACCGACCCTGTATTTGTAGGAGGCCTGCTTGCAGGCGATTCATTCCAACCTTCGCCTGCAAGCAGGCTCCTACATTTAAATCGAACGGTTTTCGGCTACCATTGCCTGAACCCCGTTCAGTCCTTCAACAACTCGCCCATGCGCGTGCAGAAACTTTTGCTGCCCGCGATGAACTGAATGCGGTTCATCTTCAGATCGAATTGGCGCATGGGGAACTGTTCGCCATTGAGAAATTGAACGACGCCTCCGCCCGCGAGACAGAGCGGTACGGCGGCGGCGATGTCCCAGATCTTCACGTTGTGATCGACCGTTCCGTCGAGAATACCAATCGCGACGTAGGTGAGATGCAGCGTACTGCTGCCAAGTCCGCGAATCTTGAAGTTTTCCACGATGCGCTGCGCCTGCGGGGCAAATTTGCGATCAAAGGGACTGTGGAAACCGATGAGACTTTCCTTGTCCAACGTCGTCTCCTTGACCTGCGCCGGACGCTCGCCGTCGAACAGCCCGAGGCCCGGGCCGCCATGGATGAGTACGCGACGGCTCATGTCGTACACCAGACCGTAAACGGGCACACCGTTTTCCAGCAACGCGAGCGAGATCGCACAGTGCGCGATGCCTTTGGCGTAGTTATTAGTTCCATCGATTGGATCGAGAACCCAGGAAAAACGTGCCGTGACCGGAGTGGGCTTGTCTGTGATGGCGAGCTCTTCGCTGAAAAACTGATCGTCTGGAAACTGTGCCGTTAACTCCCGCACGATGGCCTCGGAAATGGCGATATCGATGGGCGTCACGCGCGTACCGTCGTGTTTCCAGTTGCTCTTCGCACGGCCAAATTCGGCGTGAAGCAGTTCAGTCCGGGCATGGACAGTGGCCTTGCCGGCGGCGATGCGTGAGAGGAGATCGGGAGAGCTGGTAGTCATGCTTGCGAAGGGAGAATCCATACCGTCGCAGCCACCATGTCCAACATCGATTCTGTGAGTGCAGCATCTACCGAGGATGACTCCGACGGTTGTTGCGCCTCGTACCGGTTGCCCACAGCGAGCGCAGGGCCCAAATGCGCAGCCATTAGCGTTCGTAAGCAGTGGCCGTAACCGTCCTTCTGACTCTTGATTTCCAACTCCCCGCGCCTTCCGTAAAAGCTTCATTGCGTCCGACGCCAGCATTCCCATTGTCTTTTCCTTTTCCATGAGCGCTGCCACTCCCGAAATCCCGACACCTGCACCTACCGATTTCATTCGTGATATCGTCGCAACGCACGTCGGCGAGCAACGCTACCCGAAAATCGTCACCCGCTTCCCGCCGGAACCCAACGGCTACCTACACATCGGCCACGCGAAATCGATCTGCCTCAACTTCGGCATCGCCCGCGAAAACAACGGCCAGTGCAACCTCCGCATGGACGACACCAACCCGACGAAAGAAGACGTCGAGTATGTCGAGTCCATCATCGAGGACGTCCAGTGGCTGATCGCTGGCTGGGCCGATCATTGCCTCGGCTTCAAAGCCAAAGGTGCCCTTCCCGTCGCTCAGACGGTCGACGGCAAACCCGATTTCTACGCCGGTCCCGTGCCCGCCGAAACCATCGGCCATCCCCACGCGCCGACCGTCGAGCCCTTCTTCGCCTCAGACTACTTTGACCAGATCTACGGCTACGCAGTCGAACTAATCAAAAAGGGCAAAGCCTACGTCTGCGATCTCTCGCCCGAAGACACCGACACCTACCGCGGCTCGCCCGACAAGCCCGGCAAGGACAGCCCGTTTCGCACGCGCTCCATCGAGGAAAGCCTCGATCTCTTCCAGCGCATGAAAAACGGCGAGTTTCCCAACGGCGCCCGCTCGCTCCGTGCCAAGATCGACATGGCCTCGCCCAACATCTGGTTGCGCGACCCGCTCATCTACCGCATCCGCCATGCCGAACATCACCACACCGGCAACAAGTGGTGCATCTACCCGCTCTACGATTTTGCACACTGCCTGAGCGACTACCTCGAAGGTATCACGCACTCCGTCTGCACGCTCGAATTCGAAGTACACCGCCCGCTCTACGACTGGATTCTCGAAAGCCTCGGCCTGCCCCGCCCGCTGCCGCACCAGTACGAATTTGCCAAACTAATCCCCACCTACATGATCGTCTCCAAGCGCAAGCTCATCGCGCTCGTGAACGATAATGTGGTCGACGGCTGGAACGATCCCCGCATGCCCACGATCAGCGGCATTCGTCGCCGCGGCATTCCCGCCTCCGCCCTGCGCCGCTTCGTCACCAGCGTCGGCGTCACGAAATTCAACAGCGTCACCGACATCGCCGTGTACGAACACGCCGTGCGTGACGAACTCAACAAAGTCGCCCTTCGCCGCCTCGCCGTGCTGCGTCCGATCAAGCTCGTGCTCACCAACATCGCCGCTGGTCAGGTCATCGAGTGCAACGCCACGAACAATCCCGAAGATCCAAACGCTGGCACACGCATCGTCCCGATCTCTCGCGAAGTCTTCATCGAAAGCGACGACTTCATGGAAGTCCCGCCGCCGAAGTATTTCCGCCTCCGCCCAGGTGGCGAAGTCCGCCTCAAATACGCCTTCATTATCAAGTGCGACGAACTCGTGAAAGACGCCTCTGGCGCGATCACCGAGATCCGTTGTACCGCCGATCTCGATTCCCGCACCGGCGGCCCGACCTCTGACCGCAAGGTCAAGGGAACGATCCACTGGGTCAGCGCCACGCACGCGATCGACGCCGAAGTCCGCCTCTACGACCGCCTCTTCACCGCCGCCGAACCCGACGCCGATGGTGATTTCAAAGCGCACGTGAACCCGAAGTCGCTCGAAGTCATCACCGCCAAATTGGAGCCGTCCCTCGCCGATGCGAAGCTCGACCAGCGCTACCAATTCGAACGCCTGGCCTACGTCGCCCTCGACCCGATCGACTCGAAACCTGGAAAACCCGTCTTCAACCGAACCATCACCTTGAAGGACGCCTGGACCGCAAAGCCGCCAGGTCGATGATTTGCAGGGCTGAAGATGCCGCGTGTCATATCTATAAGCGTAGACCTACCCCTCCCCTTCTTAAGCTAAGGTCGCGACATGGAGAATATAGACGCAAAAATCGCGTTAGCGAAAAAACTTTATACAGTAATTGCCCGTGGCAGCCTTACACTGCTTTTCACCTTAATAGGTCTTCTCGTTAGCTTGACGGCAAACAGTGAACAAGGGCGCATATCGTACTACAGGGCGATGACGCAATATGTCGGCCAACCAGACACGAAACTGTGTTACCAATGCGGGTGTTATGCCGCTACCAAATCAAAATCGATGGAGTCGCCTAGGCGGCAACAAATTGGAATTTCTACGCAAAGTCCACAAATGGGATTACCTGGCTCCGTGACTGTATATCTATGCAACAAGTGTTACCCCTATGTATCCTCAATTAGCGTAAAGCTAACGAGAAATCAAAGTAAACTCACTGGTGATTACTTCACAAAACCAAGCATTTTTTCCGGACTGTTTGTCCTTTTTTCTGGGGTGATAATCCCGACAACGTTAGCTGGATTTATGGCATTGCGGTGTCTCTTCGCCAAAAACATCGGAATTCAATCCAATGCAGGCTCACTGGTCGTAATCGCAGCTCTATTAATACCAACGATGATCCGTGCGTCGAACCTGCCGCCGGGGTTTGAATTAAAGAACCTACCGATTGCGAAAAGAAGAAGGCGTATTCGTGGCTGTCGTATTCCTTGGTTATGTTTTATTCAATGTGTTGCCTGCTGTGCTCTGTTTCAAAGCACTCCACCGGATCGAACCAAATGACCGTAACTCGATCTTAAATCGAATACTCCCACTATGTATTCCGGTTATTGGTCTGTTTTTTTCGGTACGCCTTCACTTCAGAATACTCAATTCCACGAAAATATGGCTAGAGACTCTAGGAAAAGAACCTCCTGAAAATTGCGATAGGGAATTAGCCCTGGGCTATTGCTCATGCATCGCCGCAGCCCCGATATTCGGCCCAATCTCCATACCCGGTGCGCTCGTTTATTTCACGCTGCTTCATATCCGCTTATTCGTCCTAACCGCTAGTGCCAATGACCCAACCAAAATGTCGGATGACCGAGCTAAAGATATCAGATCTCGATTCTTGAATATACCGAACCAACGCAGGAACCTGCTATAGCAGCGATCAGACGGGATCAAACTGGAGGGGCAGCCAGAAGGGATCGGGTTTTAAGTCTTTCATTTCAGCACCGAACTAAATATTACCTCCACTAAACAAAAAACCTGACTTTGCCGGATTGGACTTATCGAATAGGCCTTGACAGTGGATACCGGTAGCGTGCTCGATTCGAAGCGTACTCGCCCACCGCCCAACCAGTGCAACCGCGGCGGAGAACAGTGATTGATCTCAGTCTACGCGAGCGCCGCACTCCCGCCCGATTCCAACGAAAACACCGGGCCTGACCGCCCGGAACCATCCCAAAGCTAAATACTAAATGAAAATATTCCGTACCCTCGCCGCTGGCATCATCTCGCTGCTGGCTGCTTCGCTCACCTCTGCACAGACGATCGTCGTGATCGCATCATCAGATAGCAGCAAAGTCCTAACGATCGACGCCACGTCCACGTCCCAAAGCGTTCCGGTCTTTCAGGCGGACTATTATAACTCGCCCAACCAGCGCTGGACCCTCCAATCAGCTGGCGGCGGCAAATATTACATCTACAACACCGCCGATGGTCGTGCCCTCGAGTCGACGAACACCGATTTGAACGCGCCTCTCTACGCCTCAGACCTGAACTGGGGGGATACCCACCAGATGTGGCGGTTCGCATCGGGGTATGGAGTGGCCGATAGGCTGATCACGAGCGCTTTCAGCGGGCTTAACGTCAACATCGACATAGCAAACAGAGAGGGCGAGAACGCCCCGGCATCCTTGGGCAGCAACGATACACTGAGGACCACATGGATCGTAGTTCCGGTGCACTCCGTGCCGAATAGCGGTCCACTGACCTCAGCTTTGGGCACCACAACCGATAACGCCGATATCCGCTTGGGGCGGGTGCGTAACGCCTTGCGCGTAGGCTTCTGGGCCTGGAGTGAGGCGGACCCCCAGGGCACAGCGATCTGGTGTACGGGTTTTTTCCTCCCCCAATGGGATATGTGGGTTAGCAACATCACTGTTGCCGCAGGGTCGCGTGACAACTACCTCATCGATGCCTATGCCCTCGGTGCCGACTACGAGTGGCACTATCTCAGCAGCACCTCGCAGATTTTCGGCCAACGAGTGCAACCGCCGCGTCAGTAAAACGCGTCCGTCCTTGCGTCATATCTCGACACGGCACACCGCCTCCGGTGTGCCGTGTTTCGTTTAGGCTCATGGCCGATGTCCATATTTTATCAGCCCGAGGGAGGATTTCGCTTTTCGTCAGTCCAAAAAAGCTGATCACTCAATGACCGAACTGACAGCAATCGACCCACTCACGCCAGCGGTAGACTTGGCTCGATTTTTAGCGTGGAGAAATCAGGATTAGCGGTAGCGTGCGGATCGGCCCACGCGGCAAAGGCGATCATGCCAGCGTTGTCACCCGTGTGTTTCGGCTGCGCAATCATCACCGGAAGCCCTTGCTTCGATGCCAGTTTCTCCATCGCGGCGCGTAAGGACCGATTATTCGCCACGCCACCCGAAAGGCCGATGCTTGCGTAGCTCTGCTGACTCAGCGCGCCTGTAGTTTTTCGCACCAGGGCATCGATCACCGCCTGCTGGTAGCTGGCGCATAGATCGGGCATGCGCGTCTTGATTTCCTCAGGTGACATTTTTTCGAGCAGATAACGCAGACTCGTTTTTAAACCCGAAAAACTGAAATCAAGTTCACTGCGCGGGCCGATACCACGTGGGAAATCATACGCATCAGGCTTCCCCCTTGCCGCCTCCTGTTCGATCAACGGGCCGCCCGGATAACCGAGGCCAAGGAGTTTCGCACCTTTGTCGAGTGCCTCGCCCGCTGCATCGTCACGTGTCGAAGAAATCACTGAAATGCCACGCGAAACATCGAGTCGAAAAAGCAGTGTGTTGCCGCCCGACACGATCAATCCGAGATGAGGCAGCAAGGCCGAAAACTTTTTCTCAAACTCCGCCGGCGCTTCCGCGTGCAAGGCAATGAAGGGCGAAAACGCGTGGCCTCGCAGATGGTTCACGCCGCTGAGCGGGCATTTCAGCGCAAGCGCGAGCGACTTCGCCGCCGCTGTGCCGATAGCGAGACAGCCAGCGAGACCCGGACCATGTGTTACCGCCAAACTAGTCACCGCACGGAAATCATCCGTCACTTCCTTCGCTCGTTCAAGCAGCGGCCCGACCGTGCGCAGATGTTCGCGCGTGGCGAGATCGGGCACTACGCCACCGTAGCGTCCATGCAGGACGATCTGACTGTGCACCCATTCGCCGACGAGCCCGCGCGCCGGGTCAAAAACGGCGGCGGCGGTCTCATCGCAGGATGTCTCGAGCGCCAGTATCATTTCTTAACGGGTGCAACCGTCGCGGGTTCATTCTTGCGTGTATCCAAAATCAGGATGCCGTGCAGCACATCCAGCGCCGTCTGCAACTGGCGGTCGTCGATCGGCGCAAAGCCGAAGCGCTCCTTGAACTCAGCGGGATTGGTCATATCGCGGCGGGCGCGCTGCAGGCGGACATTTTGGTCGTCTTCCGGCGTCATCACCACCTCGACGTGCGGCGAGACACCTTTTTCGTGAATGGTCACACCACTCGGTGTGTAATAACGTGCCGTGGTGAGACGCATGCCCTCGCCATTCTTGAGTTTGAAGATGGATTGGACAGAGCCTTTGCCGAACGAACGCTCACCGACAATAACAGCCTTGCCAGTATCTTTCAGAGCACCAGCGACGATCTCGGCCGCGCTCGCACTGCCGGCGTTGATGAGCACGGCGACGGGGACCTCCAGCGGTGGATCGTCGGCCTCGGCTTTGTAATCCTCGCGGTCGCCAGGTTTGCGGCCTTGGGTATAGACGATGATGTCGCCTTTCTTGAAAAACGGTTCGGCCACAGCTACGGCCGCATCGAGCAGGCCGCCGGGGTTGTTGCGTAGATCGATCACCAGCGCGTTGGCCTTCAGGTCGGAAAGTTTGTTAATCGCCTTGATGAACTCATCTCCGGTGCGCTCGGTGAACTGCGTTATTTGGAGATAGCCAATGCCATCGGCAAGAACCGCCACATCGCGCACACTTTCCGTTTTTATCATCTCACGCACGATCGTGACCTCGAAATCATTTTTCGTACTCGGACGACGCAGGCTCAGTTTGACTCGCGTCTTCGGTTTGCCGCGGAGCCGACCGATCACGCTATCCATCGTCGCTTTTTCAAGCTGCTCGCCGTCGATCTTCGTGATCTCGTCGCCGCGCTGGATGCCTGCCCGTTCGCTCGGACCGCCTGCGATGGGTGCCACGATCACGACGCGTCCCTTGCGCAACTCGATTTGAATGCCCACACCGCCAAACTGACTGCTTATGTCTTCCTGAAGCTGCTGATAATCCTTTGCCTCCATGAACTCAGTGTGCGGATCGAGCGAACCCGCGATGCCGTGAATGGCGGCATGGGTAAGCGCGGTGTAGTGAGCATCGTTTTCTTCAACGTAGTTTTCTTTTACCAATTGCAGGACTTCGCGAACGTACTCGGTGGAGCGATCCAGATCCTTGTCGGCGAACAACCCCCAGAGAAAGGCCAGCTTTGCGACGCTCATAGCGACGCAACTGCCCAGCACGACGCCGAGAGCGATGGTTAGTATCCGTTTTACCATTATGGGGACTGTGCGAATCCGCAGGGGTTTGTAAATGGGTTCGTGGCACTGAAGATAAAGTGAGATCTTTTTCGCAAGTACAGGTCGCGTATTTTCCTCGTGGCACCGGCCCATTTAGGCCCAACGTAAAACCCGCCAAAAACGCGATGCCCAGTCCAACCGACACTTCCAACCTGCCCTCGCCTGCTTTCCTTGAGGCATTTCGGGCAGAGGCAGACGATGTCAGCCGGATGCCCTTCGACCAGTTCATGGCACTGGCGCTGTACCATCCGACGCTAGGCTACTATCGAAGTGACAGGAAACGCGTCGGCTACGGCCGCGACACGGATTTCTACACGGCCAGCACCACCGGCCCGCTTTTCGGCGAACTTGTCCATGCCGCTTGTCGGTCGCTCTTGGATGGGGAAACCCTGGCCGATTACACCTTCGTCGAACTCGGCGCAGAACCAAACGGCAGCATCCTCAACGGCGTGCAACACGGATACGGCGCCACGCGCACGATTCGTATTGGCGAACCCATTACGCTGTCAGGCAAATGCGTGGTGTTTTCCAACGAGCTGTTCGACGCGCAACCCTTTCGGCGATTCAAATTCGTCCATGGCACCTGGTGTGAACTTGGCGTGCAGTTGCGCGACGGTGCGTTGCACGAAACACCGATTCCGCTTGGAGCGACCACCCTGCCCGCCGCCCTACCCACCGACGCGGCCGAAGGCTACCACCTCGATCTCCCGATCGCAGCCGTCACGCTCGCCGAGCAAATCGCCGCGCAACCGTGGACCGGCCTCTTCATCGCTTTCGACTACGGAAAAACCTGGCGCGAGTTGATCGAAGCCACACCCGCTGGAACGGCCCGCGCCTACCATCGTCACACCCAATCCAACGACCTTCTCGCCCGCCCCGGCGAACAAGATCTCACCTGCCACATTTGCTGGGATTGGTTAGCCGAGTCCCTGCGCAATCATCGCTTTGCCTATCCTCAGGTAGAATCTCAGGAAGCCTTTCTCATCCGCCGCGCCGCCGATTTTTTAGCGAGCACCGTCGCCGCCGAAGCCGCGCACCTCAGCCAACGCAAACTCGGCCTGCTCCAACTCCTCCACCACCTCGGCCAAAAGTTTCAGGTTCTGTGGGCTTTGCGTAAAAACATTTAGCGATGCCCGGCACGGAGCTTGAGCCCCGCAAAAGTCTCCAACATCGCCGCACGATCCGCATCACAGTAGTTTTTCGGCAAGTAACGTTTATCGGAACAGGCCAGCACCGCCGCCAATTCCTGCAAGGCGAGCAGATTTGGGTCGAGCGGATCGATGAAAGAATTCACGGCTTCCTGGAGGTCACCGAGTTGTACATCGGCGTCGCGAAGCGCCAAAACCGCGCGCTCCTTCGCTCGAATCAAGATGGCCTCAATGTCGCTACCGGTCAGCGGTCGGGTTCCCAGTTGTTCGCGTATATATGCGATGATCGTTTCAGAAAGCGTGATTTTCTTCACCCGCGCCACGACCGAGAAAAGTTCAACCACATCATCCGGGCCTTGTGAGGGAAACAGCGGCACACACAGGCCAAACCGGCCCTGACGTTTCATGTCGATAGCAAGTAGATCCGGTCGTGACGTCATTGCCACCCAAACCTCACGACCGCGCAGCGTCGAGTCGCCGATGTGCGCCGCGAACGCCGCAAACACCCGCCCCGAAACACCGCTGTCACCGTCGCTATCGCGGTTGCCAAACACCGCATCTGCTTCGTCAACCACCACGATCACCGGCCCCAGTGCACGCACCGTCATCAAAACGCGCATCTGCTGACGCTCGGTGTCACCAACCCACTTTGAGCGAAACTCTCCGATCTCCATCACCGGCAGACCGCATTCGCTCGCAAAACAATCGATGAGAAACGACTTGCCGACACCAACCCGGCCCGGGACCAGAATACCGCGCTCAAGGACATCGCCTTTGTTGTTTTTGATCAACCAGGCAAGTTCCCGCAGCTTGACCTTCGCAGCGGCATGCGTCGCCACGCGATCAAGCGTCACACCGGGGCGTGGGTCTTTGAACCGAACTAATCCCTGGCAGTATTCTTCGATCAAGCGCTTCTTGCTCGCGGCCACGTGCTCACCGGTAATCCGAGCCTCGTTGCGAATCGCCTCGGCCATGAAGTGCTGGATGCGCAGGAGGTTCAAACCCGCGGTACGCACGGCTAATTCCTCAACCGTAAAATCGCTCCAATCTTTCATCGGCCGGCCGTTGGCCATATCCCCGGCCCAGCCCGACTGCAGGAACCGCTGACGATCCTCGGCATCCGGCAGGTCGATCCGCACTTGCGCAACGTGCGGGTTTTGCAACAAGTCAGCGTGCAGTTTTGCCGCTGACTCTGTGACCAGAATGATCCCGACATCAAGTCGCGCCATCTCCGGTGCCGCCGCCCATTTCAGAAACGTGACGAGATTCATCCGTTCCTCGATGCTCGCGTTCGACTCCTCGGTGGCCGGAATCAGTTTCTCGGGAAAATCGACCACGAGCGTGACGCCTTTCCAGTCCCGCGGATCTTCTGCAACCTTTAGAAAGAAACGACGCAGCAATGGAGCGAGTTGAATAAAATCGCGCGGCGGGCCAGATTGGTGAAAAGCCGTGTCCTCAACCTCATCATAGATCTCAAGCCATTCAAAAAAACGCTTCTGCATCTCGGCCGAACCGAAACTCAAGCCATCGCCAATATCATAGAACAGCAGACACTCACGCTCGGCGAAAAGCCGACGGGTAAGAAAACTTTTCAACGGCCCGTAGCTTGTCGCGGTGGAATGTTGCACGGGAAACAGATCAAAAATATTTCCGTGGAGCACGAACAGCGAATACGTTCCGGCGTTCCACCGGCGCGCCAACTCCAACGCCCAACCGCGCAACGGCAGACGCGATTTGCCTGCGGTTACGGGCACGGGTTTCGAAATCTCACCGGTAGGAATAGTCATTTCTGTTGAATGATGGGCCGCACTCGCGACCGGTTTTGGGGAATCGGCGGCGGTGTTTCTGCGTTGTAGCCGACACGTAGTTCGGTTGCGGGCAGGTCAGCCACAAGGTCCTTGAACTCGTCCAATTCCGATAGCCACTTGTTCGTCTGATCAAGGTGCTCGACCGTTGCGTCGATTCGCGCAGTTAGTGCTTCGGCATTTTTGGTGGCAACAGCGTCGGCCCGGATGAGTTTAATCTGTTGATCAAGCCGCTCCTGCTCCGAAACGACGAGCGCGAGATTTTCCTGCGCCTGCGTGATGCGCTGCTCGCGTTTGCGGAGAACTTCAAGGCGTTCGAGTCGCGAGCCCAGATAGCGTTGCTTCGTTTCCAACGAAGCACTGACGCCTTTTTTCTTCAACTCATCGAGTTCCTCGGACAAACGCTTGGCTTCGGCCTCAGCGTCTTTAAGGACACCAGGAATATTATCGCGACGCTCCGTTTCGAGAAACCTCTCCAACGATTCCTCAATTCCCAGGAGCCGCAGAAATGTCCACATCAACTCGTCAAGCTTACGAAGCCGTGGGTCGGTGCCGGGATCCTCGGAAGCGAGCGGCGTATCCGCACCCGCCGTCTCAATGTCGCCACACACCTCAGCAAGCTGGGCGTAGCGCTGTCGCCGCGACGTAGAGAGCGATCCGATCAAGGCTTCGCGACGCTCTAAAAATTCCTCCACCTTCAAAACCTCCAACGCGCGTCTTGCTTCGTCACGACGGCGATCCACCGAGCGCCGAAAGAATGGCATATCGGGCAAATAGATCCAGCCGAGCGCGTACACCGTGGCACCAACGATCAGAGGAAACAGTTCCGCACTTAAAAAACCGAGCCCAAGCGTCAACAAGCCAAAGACCACGTGATGCGGGCTGTGCAAAAACTCTCGATTGTAGTTAGGCGCTGGTTCGTCCATGGTGTGATGTCACCCGCAGTTCAGGCGCCGGGAAATTTCGGGCGCTCGGGTTTCGGATCTTCGCGGCGGCGGAACAGCATGGCGCTCCCCCACTTCAGCAGAGCAAAGACGGCGATTGCCAGCACGAAGAGCCGGTCGATCGAACCGCCAAAGAAAACGAAGATATTGGTTTTCTGAATCGCCAATGCGATGGCAAAACTGACACCAACCAGTGTCATCAAACCCGATAGCCGGTCAAACCCGGGCACATCGTCAAAACTTACCGCGCGACGGATGAACATCAACGTCACGACCATAGAAAAGATCGGCAAAAAATACACGGGCAAACTCACGTGAAGTAGATTCTCGCGACTGAAGAAAAGTGAGTGAGCAGTGATCACGCTCGCGAACATTCCCGGCACACAGGTCAGATAGACCAGCACTGCGTAAGCATATTTCCAAGGTGTAGTCCGACCCTCTCCAGGCCGATGCAGGCGCCCCACGACCCAGGCGAGCAGCGGTATGAGCACAAACACTGCAACAAGCACGAGCTGGTGCCCACTGGCTAGATTGATGAGGTCGGAAATGCTCATGGTGAGGGCAACCGGTCAACGCCCTTTACGCCAATCAGCC
>JADKHC010000016.1 GCA_016721945.1 Verrucomicrobiota bacterium
AGGTGCCGGCCGCGAGGTTGATGGTGGTGGTCGACGGGCTGGCGTTGGCTGCGATGAGGGCGTTGACGAGACCCGTGGCGGAGGTGACGGTCTGGGCGGATAGAGAGCTGATCGTCAGTAATAACGCGAAGGCCAGCTGGGTGAGAATTTTGCGCATCAAGTTCATAGGGCTAAGACTGTGAGTGCTATCAAAGGTGTTGTGGTGGAGGCGTTGGCTATCGCGGGTGTTACTGCGACGAACAGCTCGATCCGTGACGCCTGCCCATAAGTCGAATTGCAGCGAGGGAAAGGAGGGTGAAGTAGAATACATCACCAGGGGCTCCGCCGCCACCACCTCCGGAGGAACCGCCCGAACTGCTGGACGAAGAACTTGATGAGCTCGAGGAGCTGCTTGATGAGCTGCTGCTGGAGCTTGAAGAGGAAGAGCTACTCGAAGACGAGGAGCTTGAGGAACCGGTGTATTCGTCGGCGCCGAAATCGTAGGCACTGCCAGTAGGACGTGGATCGCCATCGATATCAACGGTCAGACCGCTGATGGTCGTGCCTGCGTTGACGACACTTGCGACGGGAGTAGCGAGGTGGAGATCGCAGGCCGAGGGATCGGTGAACCACGAAGCCATGGCGAAGGTGTTGTTGATGAAGAGCGCGTTGGTGGCACCGTCTCGGTTAAGAATGAGTTTATTGGTGAGGTTGTTGCGAATCTGGCCGTCAGCGAGTTCGGACGAGCGGTATTCGATGGCGTTGGCGTAGGTGCCGGCCTGATACACGGTATTGTTGTCCACGAGGGCCCCGGAGGCTGACTCAAGGGTGATAGCTGCTCCCGGAAAACCGCCTGTTGCACGGTTGTCGGCGATCATGTTGTTTTGGATCTTACCTCCGGTGTGCGTGGAAGCGCCCGAGCTAAGGATCGACGAGCTAACGAGGGTGACAAAGAGCAGGCTTGTTGCGCACAGAAAATGTTGCCTTGAAAGATGGCGGAAGGTTCGGTTTACCATTGGATTAAATATTAATATTTCGCGTCGCCAGCCCGATTGCAGACCGGCTCAAAGCAGGGTCAAGGTAAAGGGGCGATAAGTGCTGGCTTTAACTAAACTTTGACCCGAAATTAGATTTAGTAAATAGTTATGTAAAAAGCTCTGCGCAGGACTCTCAATCGTACAGAGAAAGGCGAAAACCTTTGCGACAATTTCGACGTGTTTCCGGGGGCTGCGAAGGCAGCGCACGTTCGTCTCAAAGTTCTGCGCAAGGCGCAGGCGAAGAACAACGTTATGACTCTTCGGCTGGAGTAGATCTTGAATATGGAACTCAGGAACTCTGGAACGAACCGGTTGTGTTTGCAGGGGCGCGATCTTGGCGCGCCAAGTACGAGGCTTACGGAGGAGCGGGCGCTTACTTTGGCCGTGCGCCGTTCTTATTGCTTTTTGCTTTCGGACTAATTTTCTGCCGAATGCAGGCCGCCGGTGCCAGCGCGGAATTCGAGCACGGTCTGGCCGGAGCCGCCGGGACGCTCGCTGTTGCAATTCCACAAGCACGCGCCGCAATGAATGCATTTTTCGCGATCGAAAACCGGCACGCCGCTGGGGCTGTGCGCAATCGCCTGGCCTGAGCAAACTTCGACGCAGGTGCGCTGGTTGCACTTGGCGCAAACTTCGGGAAACGGGAAAACGACGTGGTCAGCGTAGCCAGCGGGCGCTTGGACTTTGCCGCCGATGAGCAGTGCGTCCTGATGCGAGACGAGGAGTTTGCCGTCGAAGGGAATCGCGGGCCAGCCAGCGCGGTCCATGAGCGCGTTGTAGAGCGGGAGGCCTTTCGCGAGGCAGTCGGCACGGATCTGCGCGATTTCAGCGGCGGAGATTTTGCCTTTGTAGAATTTTTCGATCGTCGGCAGGCGTTTGTGGGGAGGACGTGGTTTGCCCCAGATATTGAGGCGGCCGCCGGTCAGTCCGGTGATGCCCATGCCGATCAGGCCGGTGACGAAACCGCAGGCGAAACCATCGCGGGATTTTTCGGCGATGCGGCCTTCTTTCTCGACCCAACTCGCGCGTCGGCGAGCGACGTAAGTCGCCTGGAGGTTTTCTTTGGTGAAAGGTTTACCGGCTTTTAATAGTTCGGTGACGGACTCGGCGAGTTGCACGCCGGTGGCCCAAGCTTCGTCGACGCCGGAGCCGGTGAGGACGTTGGTGGTGCCGGAGCCTTCGCCGATGCGGGCATAGCCGTCGCCCACGAGATGCGGTTCGCCGCGCTTGCCGGATTCGCCGAGGGTTTTGGCGCCCCAGGAACGGAGCGCCGCGCCGTTAAGATGTTTCCAGAGGTAAGGATGCTGCACCCAGTGCTGAAGGTAGCGGTAGGCGGTGCGAACGGGATTATCGAACCACGACGGTACAAAGATGCCGAGCGAGGCGATGTTGCCCGGGTGGATATACATGAAACCGAAGATTTCGGGCTCGGGAAATCCGAAGGTATGAAAGACGGTGCCGGGTTCGAGTTTGGAGGTGGCAGGTAGATCGACTACGAGCTTCATTCCGACTGCCCATTCGTAGGCGTGGTGGCCTTCGGGCATGCCAAATTCTTTATCGAGCTGCTGGCCGAGCGCGCCGACGGGGCCATCGCCGATGACAGTGAGCGCGGCACGGATATCCATGCCGGGCGTGAACGCGCCGGTGGGAGTGCCGTTCTTTTCGACGCCTTGGTCGATCAAGCGGACACCGACAACTTTTTTGTCTTCAACAAGCGCGGCGGAGGCGGGCGTTGACGGCCAGACCTGCACGGTGCCGGAGCCCATGGCTTGTGCGCCGACCCACTGCATAAACTGGCCCATGGAAAGGACGAGGCCGTCGTGCTTCGCGAGGAACGGCGGAATCCACGGTAACTCGAAGGCGTGATCGCGCACGGGCAGTGCCCACTTGAGGGCTTTGAGCATCACGTCGCCGGTCTTTAGGACGAACGAACGGCGGCTAGCTCCAACTGGGTCGAGTAGGTAAGCGATCTTTTCGGTTTTGACCGGCGCGGCCATCGGGATCTGCGAGGCATCGAGGCCGGGGAAGCTTTCTTTGATGCTGCGTGCAGGCGTAACCACCCCAGATACACCAAACCCGACGTCATCGGCGCGCTCGTAGCAGATCACCTGCGGTGGCATGCCGGGCATCGCCTGGCTATCGGCGATGGGTGAGCCGTCTGGGTTCACGAGCTGTTTCGAGAGCGTGGTGAGGAATCCGCCCATAGCCGGCCCGAAACCGACGCAGACGATATCGACGGCCATGGAAGGGCGTTCAATGGCGGGAGCGGGGGAAGTGTCGGTGGTGATGCTCACGGCTAGAGTTGTTTAAAGGTTATTGTTTCTCACGCAGAGGCGCAGAGACGCAAAGAAGACAGAAGAACAGGTTTGGGACTTTGCGACTTGGCGGAATCGATGTGTTTAATAGGAGACTGTTAGGGGGGGTTCGTCTTTGTCGCGCCGGGCAAAGTGATAAGAGTCCGAGGGGGGGGGTGGTAAGGGCGGGGGTGGGGAGGGGCGGTTCTTGTGGATGGGGGCGGTTTGCTCGACGGGGTGGAGTTCGACGGTCACGAGGTCGTCGCGGTCATCGGCGCGAAAACCTCAGAACAGGCCGGGGTGGGGGGGTGGTGGCCGGTGGACGGGTAGTCCTCGCGTCGGGGGGCGTGCCGGGGGGGGGCAAAATAAACTGATTCGAAACAGGCCGGGGCCGGGTGGGTGGGGGGTTGAAAGGCGGCGTCGACGGTGCGCGGGCTGGTTATTCTCGGTTTTGGTGCTCATCGTTTATTTCTCACGCAAAGTCGCAAAGACGCAAGTTTCGAAAACCGTGCAGGGCCGGCGTCTTTGCGTGAAAAATACCGATTTGGGTTTACGGATAATCCAGCGCCTCGGGGATCATGACTTTCGTCAGCGCTTCGGCGGCGCGGTCTTTGGCGAGGTGCGAGCCGGCGAGGGAGGCGTCGACTTTCAGGCGGAGCTTGGAGAATGCTTCGTTACTGCCCGCGAGCGAGCCCGAGCCGTCGTGTTTGCCGCCGCAACAGCATTGGCGCCATGGCCATCGGAGCAGCACGGCGCGTTGAAGCCGTAAACGAGTTCGGCGCAGATGCGGGAGACTTCACCGGCGGCGCTGGCGGCTTGCACGGCGGCGAGGTCGGAGAAGAAGTTGACGTAGCCGGCGAGGCCTTCGGCGACCGTAGGGTTGGCCGGGCCTTTGGCTTCGAGTTCGAGCAGATCGAGGATTTGGTGGCGCGAGCCGAGCAGCCAGCAGAGGGCGTCAACCATCGGGAAGGCTACGCCGTGGCGGTTGGGTGTGTAGAGCTTGGCGCCTGTGGTGTCTTTGGCGGTTTGGAGATGTTCGAGCGTCCAGAGCCAGAGTTCCATCGCGTTGGCGAGGTTGCAGGCGCCGGTCTCGGGTTTGCTGCTGGCGATGGTGCGTAGTTCGGTTATCCATGTGCGATAGAGAGCGAGGAAAACCTCGTTGGTCATCGTGACGGAGATCTGGCGGCGTTGCACGGCTTCGGGGCCTTCGTAGGTGGCTTCGAGCTGGGCATCCATCCACTTCTGGCCGAGGAATCCTGGGCAGTCCTCGGTGATACCATAACCACCCATAAGGGCCACGGCTTCGCGCATGATGGTGGCGCCGTGACCGGTGTTCCAGAGTTTGGTGCCGGGGCAGAGGACGTTGGCCTGAGCGTCGAGGATCGCGTACTGGACGAGGACGTCGGCCTTGAGCGCTTCGTAGCGGGCGGCGTCGCGTTCGGCGGCGGGCTTGGCTTCGAGAGCGACGAATTCGAGGGCTTGTTTGTTGATGGCGCGGAAGGCCTTCAACTGCGCCATGCCGGGCGCGATGCCGAGTTCGGCGAACTTGGCGTCCTTCACCTTTTCCATCGGGTCGAGTTCGTCGAAGAGGCGGGCGGTGGCCATGCCGAGGGCGACAGAGGCTTCGCCGGTGGCCCAGATATCGACGAGGCGTTGCAGGCAGTCTTCTTTTTGCTGGAGACCTTGTTCGAAGCGTGGCGTGCCGGGGGCAACGCTGGCAGCGCCACGGAAGCGGTTGCGTTGGTAGCGAATGACTGGTTCGACGGCGGAGAGAAGTTTGGCGGCGGTCATGAGGCCGACCGTTACGCGCGTGCGGCGGAAGACGGCTTCGATGATTTCCCCATGCGAGTAGTTCGGGATGATGACGCCGTCTTTGATCGTGTAGCCACCGATGATGCGGCTGGCGGGCACGGTCATGTTGAAAACAGGATCGTGGGTCGAAGAGAGCTGGTGCACCATTTTGTGCGTGGGCGCGCCGCGGTCGAAGGTGCCTTTGTCGTTTTCTTCGACGATGATCATACAACTCGACTTGATGCGCGGGTCGTTGGTGTCGACGGCGACGGTCGAGAAGTTGGCGAAGCCCATGTTGGTGATGAAGCGGGCACGCTTGTCGACGTGGAGCATGGGCTCCTGGCCGTCTTGCCACTCGGCGACTTTGACCTTGCCGCAGAGCAGGCCGGTTTCGACGCCGACGTAGGGAAGGGGTTCGGTGAGCGAGAAAGCACCGCGCCAAACCTTGCTGTTGTCACAGCCGGGAGTCGGCACGCATTTGCTCATGTAGTGGTCGCGTTGTTCCTTGGTACCGCGTTCGTGGATTGGCGATAGTGCAAGGTTGCCTGCGAGCGCGCCGGTGGCGGCACCGGCATCGACCCAGGCGAGTTCGAAAGCGACGAGGGAGAAGACGAGATTCTTCGGGCCTTCGATGAAGCCGCCCTGATGCGGGTCCATGAAACAGGTGGTGATGCCTGCGTCGTCGTAGGCTTTGAGCAGCTGGTTTTTCTCGGGAGTCCAGTCGTGTGTGTTGCGGGCACCTTGGGCGACGAGCTGGGCAACGAGGCCGCGGGCGACGCCACGGGCGGACTGCACAAGCATCTGGATGTCGTAGCGGTCCTGAAAGCGCCACATGATCTGGCGTACGTCATCGCCCGGGAGGGTTTTCAGTGTTTCACGAGAGGTGGAAGCTGCAGTCGTAGCCATAGGAATAATTGGTAGGAACTGGGGGTGAGTTCGGGAAGGTAACAGGGTGGTAAAATCGCTGTTGCGCTGCCAGCCGAACCACTGCGCGTTTTTTGCCAAAACCAGTGCTGATATGGACTAGAGTCGATCAGAACGAACTGGTTAATGGGGAACTCAGGAAATCAGGAAGAAAGGCAATCGATCCGAGGCCTGCCTTGAGAACGAGAAAGATAAAGAGAATGAGAAAGAGGGGGACGCCGGGGGGCGTTACTCGCGAACTTTCGTGTCGATGATGAGCGTGACCGGGCCGTCGTTGACGAGTGCGACCTGCATCATGGCGGCGAATTTCCCGGTGGCTACAGGTTGGCCGAGTGCGGCTGTCATTTGAGCGACGAAGGTATTGTAAAGCGACTCGGCGAGGGTTGGGGCGGCGGCGGCGTTGAAGGATGGACGCGTGCCTTTGCGCGTGCTGGCGAACAGCGTGAACTGGCTAACTACCAAGACACCACCGCCAAAATCCATGACCGAGCGATTCATCTGGCCAGCGTCGTCGGCGAAGATGCGGAGTTTGGCGGATCTTCTGGGCCAGCCATTCGCCGTCTTCGGCGGTGTCGCCTTGGGCGATGCCGAGCAGAACGAGCAGGCCTGGGCCAATCTGGCCGTTGACCTGACCGTCGATCGTGACGCTGGCCGAAGAGACACGTTGGATAATGGCGCGCATGAAGAGGACGTAAAAATGGGGTGGTTGGAAGTTTAGCGTTTTACTTGGAACGAATAGATGATGGTTCGGTCCGCGTCTAACAACGTTCAATTCAAAACCATGAGCCTATTCCCTGCCTACGATTCCATCCGGAGCAAAAGCGATTTCGCTGGTTGTCACAACCGGCTCCGCACGGTCGTATTAGCTGTACTCTTCTCCTTGTCTATGTACTCGGCTTTGCATGCCGAGCCGGCCGCCGGCCAGAACTATGTGGGCATCAACATCGGCACGGTGTCTGATTGGGAGGGTAACATCATCTTCGCCGACGCGATGAAGCAGGCGCGAGTATTCGCTTCGCCTGGGACGAGTGGAGGCACCGCTTTGCCTTCGAGTTCGCTCGATGTTCACGGTTGGCCGCGGGTCGCTTCTGAGGTGATAGTATGGCATGGGCTAAAGCGGGATAATTCCGGCACGTACGTCCTTACTTTTGAGAGCGATGCTGTCGTGACGCCTGATTTCGGGTGGGCAACCGGAAGCTTCAGCAGCGTCGTTTATGATCTTAAGACCAAGACCACGATGGCGCTTCTGAAACTCACCAATGCCGCCGACACTGCGCTCTTGCTCAGCTTTTCTGGTGGAGTGCGTAACGTGAAACTCATGCGGCCCATCGCACCCGGTAGTGCGACGAGTCACGAGGCCACGGAAGATTTTTCCCGACCTTTCCTGAAGGCGATCGAGCCCTTTCATGCACTCCGCTTCATGGACTATTCCTCCTCCTATGGAAATCCCCAGATAAAATGGAGCGAGCGGGTGCAGCCGGATGAGACCAACAGTATTGTGCGTACCGGTTACTCTTGGATCGGCAAAGGCGGCGCATGGGAATATGTCATCAAGCTCTGCAATCAAACGAAGAAAGACGCGTGGATTTGCGTGCCGCTTTACGCCAACGATGACTTTGTGCGCCAACTCGCCCGTCTTTTCCGTGATGGAAACGCATTCACGGGCGGCGTCGGTCTCGATATGCCGGTTAAACTCTATGTCGAATACGGCAACGAGCTTTGGAACACCGCAGGCTCCTTTGACGGCAATCCCAATCACGAACTCGCCATTGCTGAGCACGCTGCAGGGGATCCGTATGCCTACCAGTACGATGGTGATGCAAACGACTGGGTCTGGGCCTGGCGTCGAGTCGGAAAACGCGGTGCGGATGTGAGCCTGATTTTCCGCCAGGAGTTCGGCGATTACCGCATGATGACGCAGGTTCGTCCGGTGATCTGCTGGCAGCAGGGCTATGATGGTGGACCGGGATATCAGGCGCTGACGTATGTTGAACACGGATACATTCCCCTCGTCGCTCCGGGCAAGACTGTCGGTTACTTTTTCTATGGCGGCGGTGGTTCGGCCTACTACGGCCCGGAAGGTAATTCCGACACGCTCACGCTGGAAAACATCTGGGGGAGCGAAACCATGACCTCGTCAAACTGGGAGCCTGCGCTGAAATCAGACGTCAATCTATGTGCGAGCTTTGGCCTGAAACGAATCGCCTACGAAGGCGGACCGAGCCTCGATAATGTTGGGCATTCCGAGTCGGTTAAAGAGCAGGCCTGGGCTCACAGTGCCATGGGCACGGCCATTATGGAGCACCATGATAAATGGAGCGCTTTTGGTGGTGACATGTTGATGTACTACACCCTTCGACCAAATGACTATCAGTGGGGATTTATGAAGACGATCGACGATCTGACCCTACCGAAGTACGCCGGCGTAGCGTTACTCGCGAACGCACCGCGTAGTCCGATCAAGTATGGTCGCGCACCCTCCACGGTAGATGGCAACAGTTATGACCTTAAAAACTGGTTCGCGAATACAATATGGATGGGCACTAAAGTGACTCTTGGTCATAACCAGTGGACAAGCTATACGTTCAATATAACGCAGCCAGGTCTCTATGATATTGGCGTCGCGTATAGCGAAGGCAAAGGCAGCGAGTTACAGTTGTTAGTGGATGGTGCAGAGCTCACAAACGCGCCCGTGAATGGTGCTGGCAATCTGATCGGCCGGGTGCTTCTTTCGGCTGGTTTGCATTCAGTGCGTCCGAAGAGTTTTGGTACTAAGCTATCGGTTACGGTTGATGCTGTCACCCTTGCCTTAGCGACTGCATCAGCAGACACGCTCGCGCCCTCAGTCCCCACCAATATTAACGGAGTTACCGAATCGGCTTCTCGCATAAGTCTGACTTGGGCGGCCGCGACCGACGATGTCGCCGTAACCAATTATATTATCTACCGCAACGGCACGCCAGCCGGCACTTCGTCTCGTACAAGTTTTGTCGATATCGGCTTGAACGCCTCCACAACCTATAGTTACAATATAAAAGCTTCTGACGCGGCAGGGAATACTTCCGCAATGAGTACGGGGTTTGCCATCACTACGTCAGCCTCGTCGTCAAGCAATAGTTCGAGCTCAAGCAGTTCGTCGTCATCTTCGAGTAGCGGCGCGAGTTCAAGCGGCGGCGGAGGTGGCGGTGCACCGAGTGATTGGTATATTGCGACGATGCTCGCGATGCTCGTGTGTGGCCGGAAACGACTGATGCGCAAAACAGCTTTGTAATTGGCACCGCACCTTTGACCGATCCTTGCCAAATGAGGCGGGCGCGGTTCTCTGGTGCGTGATGTTTCGCTTTGCCCATCGACGCTACAGCCTGCCGTTTCGCCAGCCGGTGCGGACGGCGCATGGCGTTTGGGCGGAGCGCGAGGGGCTGTTGCTGCGCTTGGAGGATCAAAGCGGCAGCGTGAGCTTCGGCGAAGTTGCGCCTATTCCATGGTTTGGTACGGAGACGCTTGAAGAAGCCGAGGCGGTTTGCCGCGAACTAGGTGCGGACGTGAGCGCGGAGACGCTTGCAGCGGTGCCCGAACGTTTCGGGTGCTTGCGGTTCGCGCTGGCGTCGGCGTTGAGCGGTGCCAAACCAGACTCGTTTTCCGAAAAAAAGGCGTTGCCGATGGCGGCGCTTTTGCCAACAGGACGCGCGGCGTTCGATGTCATCGGATCGAAGGCGGACGCTGGTTTTCGCACGTTCAAGTGGAAAGTTGGTGTAGCTGAGATTGGCGACGAACTGGCGATGCTCGACGACCTGATCGCGAAGCTGCCCAGCGGCGCGAAGCTACGACTCGATGCGAACGGCGCGTGGGACCGGCGCAAGGCCGAGCGTTGGCTGGAACGTTGCGCGGAGCGGCCGGTGGAATTTATCGAACAGCCCTGTTTCGTCGACGCTGCGCAGGGCGCGGATGCAAGCCGTCGAAGCGACGATCTTTTGTTGGGCCTGGCGAATGATTTTCCGACGCCGATTGCGCTCGACGAATCGGTGGTGAGCGCGGGCGATGTCGCGCGCTGGCTGGGACTCGGCTGGCCGGGATTTTTTGTGGTGAAACCGGCGCTGCTCGGCGATGCCGCCGCTGTCATCGCGAGCCTGGAACAGGCAAAGGCGCGCGTGGTGTTTTCGTCGGCGCTGGAGACGGCGGTGGGCGCGAAGGCGGCGTTGCGGCTGGCGTTTGGCTTTGGCGGCGAACCGAGAGCGCTGGGGTTTTGGGGTGTGGCCAATATTTCGTGACGAGCGTTTTGACGGGCCGTATCAGGCACCGTTTATCCGCGCACAGGATGTGCTGGCGATCAACGAGGAGGCGGTATGGAACGCGCTGAGTTGAAGAAGTTAGTGCTGGCGACCGGCTGCGCGGTGGAGCGCGGCGGTTATGTTTTTCTGCAAGATCCGAAAAGTAGCGCGGTGGAGCAGGAAGAGTTTCTTCGCGTGACCGATCTAGCTGCCAGAGGCAATAAAGTCGATGATGGTTGGTTGTGTCTGCCGACGGGAGGGACGAGTGGCGGTTTGCGGTTTTCGCGTCACGACGAAAGGACGCTGAGTGCGGCTGCGCAGGGTTTTTGCGAGCATTTTGGCGTCAGCCACGTGAATGTGCTGGATGTTTTGCCGCCGCATCACGTGAGCGGATTCATGGCGCGTATCCGTTGTGCGGCGACAGGAGGCGAACATGTCGCTCGGTCTTGGAAGCAGTTGGAGGCGGGTGAATGGCCGAAGTTGTCGGGGACGGCCGATGGTTGGTTTCTCTCGCTGGTTCCGACACAGCTGCAGCGGTTGCTCGGGAGCGCAACGACGGTGGCGCAACTAAAGCAATTTCGCGCGGTTTTCATCGGTGGCGGGCCACTTTGGCCTGAGTTGGCCGAAGCTGCGGCAACGGCGGATGTGCCGGTAGCGATTTGTTATGGCATGACGGAAACTGCGGCGATGGTCGTCGCGCAAAAGCCGGGTGAATTTGCCAGCGGTGACCGGAGTTGTGGCCGTCCGATGCCGCATGCTCGAATCGAGATTGTGGAGGAGGCGACAGGCGAAATCTTACCACAAGGTTCAACCGGAATCGTACGCATCGTTGGCGAAAGCGTGACTCGCGGTTATTGGTCTGAAAAGGCGATCACCTCGCTGCTGACGGATGATCTCGGACGTCTCGATGCTCAAGGACGGTTGACGATTTTAGGCCGTCGCGACGCGGTGATTATTACTGGAGGCAAGAAGGTGCATCCGACGGAAGTCGAAGCGGCGTTGCAGGCGAGCGGCGAGTTTACCGATGTGGCGGTGGTTGGGGTGCCTGATGAAGTGTGGGGTAGTGCAGTCGTAGCGTGTTTCCCGCCACGTGAGGGAAAACTGAATACGCAGAAAATCGAGGCGGCGTTGGCTGGGCTTGCTGGCTACAAGCGGCCGAAGAAATTTGTGGTCGTTTCAAATTTGCCGCGCAACGCACAGGGCAAACTCAATCGCGCGGCGCTCGTGGCGGCGGCGTTAGCTGGCGTTGATCCACGCGAGCAGGCTGGTCGGTAGCATGGCGCGATCGCGTGTCGCGGGATTGATGCATACGTGTGCCGTGCGCATCGTGGCCGCGAGTTTTTCCGGTGTGCCCAGGCGGATCATTTCATACTCGATCGCGTAGGAATTTTCGGTGAGCAAGGAAGGTGTGACGGTGACGCGAACGCGATCTCCGCAGTAGAGTGGACGCAGGTAATCGGCTGAACTTTTCGACACGGGAATCATCAAGCCCTGATCGGAAAAAAACGTCCGTACCTTGATGCCGGCGGAAGCGAGCGCTTCTTCGTAGGCCTCGTGACAGATGGAGAGGTAGTTTGGAAAAAACACCACGCCAGCGGCGTCGGTGTCAGCAAAATGGATGGTGCGTTCGTAAGAGAAGGACACGGTGACGGAGGGTTGTTGGTAACGTGGCTGAAATTGAAGTCGGAGGTAAGGAAAAAGTTTCCAGTTTTCCGGGGCTGGCGTATGCTGGTTTATTGTGACCAAGAACGAAATCGCTGATGTACTGAACCAGATTGCGGTATTGTTGGATTTGAAGGGCGAGAATCCGTTTAAGATTCGCGCCTACCAGACCGGCGCGCGCGTGCTTGAGAGCCTTGAGGAAGATCTCGGCAAGATCATCGCAGAAGACCGGCTCAGCTCGATCAAGGGCATCGGCGAGGCGTTGGTGAAAAAAATAACCGAACTGCACGAAACCGGTAAGTTGGAATTCTACGACGAACTGAGTTCCTCGGTGGCGCCGGGGCTGGTTGAGATGCTTGAGATTCCTGGTCTGGGCGCGAAGAAGATCAAGGCGCTGCACAGCAAACTTGGCATCGACAGTATCGCCGCGCTGACGAAGGCTTGCGAAGACGGCCTCGTGGCCGAACTCGACGGGTTTGGCGAAAAGACGCAGGCGAAACTGCTCACGGGAATCAAGAACCGCGAGGCCTACGGCAAGCGGCATCTTTGGTGGGAAGCTTTTGCAGTGGCCGGCCCAATTCTTGAAGGATTACGCGCGCTACCGGAGGTGCATCGGGCGGAGCATGCCGGGAGCTTGCGGCGGAAAATGGAGACAGTGGGCGATCTGGATTTTATTGTGGCGGCGAGTGAAGTCGCTCCGGTGGTGGAATGGTTCGTTACCCGCCACGGCGTGACCGAAATAACCGCCCGGGGCGAAACCAAGGCGAGCGTGCGCTATGAGAGCGGCTTGCAGGCGGATCTGCGCATTGTACCTGATGAGCAGTTCGTTTTTGCGTTGCATCATTTTACTGGTTCCAAAGATCACAATGTCCAGATGCGACAGCGCGCGCTGTCGCGTGGGCTCAGTATGAGCGAGTGGGGCCTCGTGCCGGCGGAAGGCGAGGGCACGGCGAAGGCCAAGGCTGAGCGACATGCCAGCGTGCATGTCGCGACCGAGGAGGAGTTATTTGCGGCGCTGGGGTTGCATTTCATTCCGCCAGAATTGCGTGAAGGGCTGGGCGAGATCGAGGTGGCGGAGAAAGGTCCTATGCCGCATCTCGTCGAGCTGGCTGATCTGCACGGTGCATTTCACAATCACACCACGGCTTCGGATGGTAGGAATACGCTCAGCGAGATGGTGGGCGCGGCTGAATCGCTAGGCTGGCAATACCTCGGCATCGCCGATCATTCCAAGGGCAGTTACCAGGCGAATGGTTTGAGCGAGGAGCGTTTGTTGAAGCAAGTCGCAGATATCCAGGCATTGAATACATCGGGGCGTTTTCGCACGCATGTCTTTGCCGGGACGGAGTGCGATATTTTGACGGATGGACGGCTGGATTTCGACGACGCGACGCTGGCGCAGCTCGATTACGTGGTTGTGTCGGTCCACAACGCGCTCGCACAGGACGAAGAAACGATGACAGCACGAATTATTCGGGCGCTGGAGAATCCTTATACGACGATGCTGGGCCATATGACGGGCCGGCTTCTGCTCCGTCGCGAAGGCTACCAGCTTAATACCGGCAAAATCATCGATGCGGCGCTGGCGAACAACGTGATCATCGAGTTGAACGCGAATCCGTGGCGCCTCGATATGGATTGGCGGCACTGGCGGCGGGCGGCGGAGCGTGGGTTGTTATGCGCAATCAATCCCGATGCTCACGAGACATCCGGGCTGCGCTATGTCGTGGCCGGCGTGAATATTGCGCGTAAGGGCTGGTTAAAGAAGGAGAACGTTTTCAACACGCTATCACTGGCTGAGGTGAAGGCGGCCTTTGCCCGTAAACACGCGTGAAGTGTGGAGGTTGCTTCGCCGGCGGCGACCGCCCTTCGCATGCCCTTAAAAGGACTTAGCGATTCGATTGACCGGCTGCTGAATAAAATACAGAAGGTATAGATACGATGGCTAAAATACTCCTTGTCGATGATGACGCGGCGATTTGCAAGATGTTGCGAATTACTCTTACGCGTGTGGGCCACGAGGTCGAAGAGGTTTCGGATGGTTCCAGAGCTTGGGACAAGTTTGTCGAGCGCCCTGCGGATGTGGTGATCATGGATCTGATCATGCCGGAGAAGGAAGGGCTGGAGACTATCCGGCAATTCAGGCGCAACGGAGCGCAGACAAAAATTTTAGCGATTTCTGGCGGTGGTCGGATGGACGCGCGTGACCTGCTGGTCATTGCCAAACAATTCGGTGCCGACAAAGCCCTGGCCAAACCCTTTTCGCAGGACGAGCTTCTCTCGACGCTGAACAGTCTGCTCCCGCCACAACCGGCTTGAGTCGAGGCGCGTCGGCTCGGATCGAATTCGTATCCGCAGTTAACTTGTTCTGCGGATAGCGGGAACCGGTAGGCGATGGATCAAACCAGCTTCACCAACTCCGCTGTCGCTGGAATATCTTTGATGATTTGGGATGGTTCGGGTCCGACGCCGAGGTAACGAAGGTTCGGCAGTACCGCGGGCCATTTCTCGCCGTGATAGGCAACTTCGAGCGTGGCGCGCACCATGGCGGCGACGTATTTTTGCGCGTTCTTCGGCAGATCGGCAAAGTGGCGCACGGTGGAAATATCCTCGGACCAACCGGCGTGTTTGACGTAGACGGGGCTTAGGTTTTTGCGCACGGCCTCGTTGCGCGGGACGTGGTTGTAGGTTTTGCCGGTGGCGTCTTGATAGGCGACACAGATCTGCAAGTCGCCCTGCCAGTCGCCGCTGTGCGTGAGCGCGTCGGCTTTGTTGATCATGACGTCCTGAAAACCGCCGTAGCGGAGGGCGTCGCCTTTTTCCACGGCGTCGAACCAGCCGACCATGCGCTGGCGTCCCGTGCTGGTGCCGAATTCGAGTTTCTTCAACTTCACCGCGAGCGGGTGGGCGTCGTCCATCTGCGTGATGAACGTGTGCGTGCCGACCTTGGTGTCATAGGCCTTGGCCACGCCGAAGGTGTGAATCGCCTGCACGGGAATGCCGGCGCTCTCGAAAAACTCCGGTGTATAAGTGTGCGAGGCCGTGACGTTGGGCGAGAAGCCGTGGCGTTTGTCTAACCAATAGGCTTGGCCAAATTCGCCGATGATGGTGTGACCGGCGCGGACTTCGCGGAGAATGAGTTCGCGGACTTCGCCGATATTTTTCGCGAGGGAGGAACCGGCTTGCCAATAAACTTCGGTCAGCACGTCGAGGTTGAGCGTGAAAGGCGCGGTGCCCTTGAAGCGCACGAAATCAAATTCGTCCTTGGTGAACACGCCTTGTTCGATGGCTTCGCCATTGGCGCGAATCTCGGCGGTGGTGAGCTTGTCGAAGAACGAGGACCAAGTTGTCGCGCTAACTTGGCAAACATGTTCGATGGTTCGGCAAGCGCGGCTGGCGCGTTGGGCGAGTTTTTTTGCGAAGGCTTCGCGGGAGCCGAGGAAGTCGGAGTAGTAAATCTGCCACTGGCCGGTTTCGTCGCCGTAGGCCGGAGTGATCCCGCGACCGGTGGAGCCGCGTGGTTCTTCCTTCAAGACGTTGGTACGGTAATCTTCCCACGAGAGATCGAGCAGACGGTGGCAAAGATCGGAGACGAGGGTGCGTTCGTCGATGAGCAGGCGGGATTGAACGGCGTAGCCTTTGCGTTCGAGCGGGCGGGCTTCCCACCAGACCTTGCGTGGATCGGCGACGACGCCAGCGCCGATGGCGAGGTGGCCAATTTCTTTTTCGACGACGCCAGCGGGCAGGAGATTGAGTTTGATACCAGCGGCGGTGTGGCCGGAGTTGGCACCACCGTTGACCTTGAGCACGACGGAGACGGCGGCAGGCGTGTTGCTGAGCTCGTGCGCGACCTCGGGGATGAGGCGGCCTTTGCCTTCGTCGCCGAGTGAAATACCGACGTCTGCGATGAGCTGGCTGGAGAAAGGAAGAAGTGACATAGGTTGAGCGCGCAACCGGAGTCATGTCCCCTGTTGCAGAGAAGCAGAAAGAGGAGGGGGCGGACGGCGGCAACAAAAATATGAGACTCCGAAGGGTGGAGGACTGAGGCAGACTATCGACCGACCGTCGCGTCGAAGCAGTCAACAGCCTTGACCAATGCTTCCATCCTCATGACGGTTCCTCGTAGCGCGTGGAAAAACTCACCTCCATCAACGGCACCCCCACCGGCCTCGTCCGCTATGTGTACGACGGCTGGCGAGTCGTCGAAGAACTCGACGAAAGTTACGCCACAACCCGCTCCTACACCCTCGGCACTGACCTCTCGGGCAGTCTCGAAGGTGCTGGTGGTATCGGCGGCCTGTTAGCCATAACTACTGGAGGCGCGACGCCCTCGTCGCGCACCACCGCCAACTACTTCCATGACGGCAATGGCAACGTGACCGACCTCGCCCTCGACGATGGCAGCGCCGCCGCGCACTATGTGTATTCGCCCTTCGGTGAACGCCTCGCCGCCACTGGCACCTGGGCCGACGTCAATGCATATCAATTCAGCAGCAAGCCTCGCGAAACCATCAATGGCTTCTATTACTACGGCCTAAGCCGGAACGATGCAATAGAACATAGGAATTAGGAGGCGAAAGCGGGGCGATTTTCTACTGCATTGCAGTTGGGAAAAGGGCTGAGAACTTTATCCCAAAGGCGTGACCACCAGTCGCGTTCGCGGGGAGGCACGGCGAGCTTGATCGTCGTTTTGCCGGCAGGATGTGCGATGATTCCCGGGGTGATGAACAACCAGAAGCGCAACGATTGGATCGTGACTTTGGTTTGCCAGCCCAAATGACGTTCGAAGAGCACGGTCAGGTTGTAGGTCAGTGTCGCCAGTGAGAGAGCCGCTTCGGTGGCCCAAAACGAACGCAGACAAAGCGTGGGCAGGGCGAAGCCAAGCTGGAGTTCTTTGATCACGTTTTCGCAATCACTGCGGCCGTTGTAGTCGCGCCACACCGCGAGCGGCGAGGCGGTCGCGGGCAAACTGGTCACCAGAGGTGCAACAAGGGACAGGTAAAAAATGATTAGACGTAAGACATGTTGTCTGATTGAATTCCTTCCATGCGTTTAGCCCGGATCAAAATACAGCCTGAAATAGGGGAGGCGGTGTACCACTGCATGACGCGGGTGGTGAACGGCGAGCGCGTGATCGACGACGTTGCCAGGGAAGTCTTGCGCAAGCAGCTGTGGGCCGTGGCCGACTTCTGCGGCGTGCAGATTTTGACCCACGCGATCATGAGCAATCACTTCCACGTCCTGCTCAAAGTCCCGGTCAAAACCTCGCCGCCCGACGCCGAACTCCTTCGCCGCTACCAACTGCTCCATCCAAAGCCCACGAAGTACCAGACCGAGCGACTCGACGTCATCAAAGCCCAGCTCGCCACCGGCGGCCCCGAAGCTGAAATCTGGCGCGCCCGTCAACGCGCTCTCATGGGCGACGTCTCCGCCTTCATGAAACTGGTGAAGCAGCGCTTCGCCACCTGGTTCAATAAATCACACCACCGCTACGGAGCCCTCTTTGCCGAACGCTTCAAATCCGTCCTGATCGAACCACAGACTAGAGCCATTCAAACCATCGCGCTCTACATCGACCTCAACTGCGTCCGCGCCGGTCTTGTGCAAGACCCCAAAGACTACCGCTTCTGCGGCTACGGCGAAGCCGTCTCGGGTAACAAAACCGCCCGCGTCGGCCTCTGCGCGATCCATGGCCCCAGTACTACCTGGGCCGACGCCCATGCCGCCCACCGCGAAGCCCTCTTCGGCACCGGCACTACAACCAAACAACACGCCCAAGCCATCGCCCCCGCCGCCTTCGAGAAAGTCCTAAAACAAAAAGGCCGCCTCCCGCTCGCCACCGTCCTGCGCTGCCGCGTACGCTACTTTACCGATGGCGCTGTGTTGGGCTCGCAAGCCTTCGTCGAAACCCAACTCGCCGCGTACCGTGAACGCCACGGCGCTCGCGAGCGTACCGCCCCACGGCCTCTCGCCCCCATCACCGACTGGGGTGGCCTCACAGCACTTCGCGGACTCAGGAAAAACGCCTTCGGTGGATGATAGAGAGGATTATTCCGTTCTTGGTCCGCGTTAATTCTTGCGCGTGGCGACTTCGATCACGTCGTGCGGGGCGGCTTCTTTCATGCCGGCGGAGCTGACGCGGATGTAGCGGGCTTTGCTGCGGAGTTCGGTGAGGTCTTTCGCACCCAGGTAGCCCATGCCGCTTTGCACGCCGCCGATGAGGTTGGCGAGCACATCGTCGGCAAAGCCGGAGACTTCCTTCAACGCTTCGATGCCTTCTGCGGTAATCTTGCGGGCGTTGTCGTTTTTGTCGTGGCCGTAACGAGCGGCCGATCCGGCTTTCATCGCGGAGAGCGTGCCCATGCCGCGGTACTGTTTGAAGAGTTTGCCGTTGATTTCCATGATTTCACCGGGCGCTTCGCGGCAACCGGCGAGCAGGCCGCCGAGAATCACGGAGTCGGCGAGAGTGAGGGCTTTGACGATGTCGCCGGATTTCGTGATGCCGCCGTCGGCGATAATGCGCACACCTTTGGCGGCGGCGCCTTTGCTCGCGGCGTAGAGCGCGGTGAGTTGGGGAATGCCGACGCCGGCGACGATGCGCGTGGTGCAGATCGAGCCGGGGCCCTGGCCAACTTTGATCGCATCAGCGCCGCAATCGGCGAGGTACTCGACGCCAGAGGCGCTAGTAACATTACCGGCGATGATCGTGATCGAGGGGAATGCGCTGCGGACCATCCGAACCATTTCACCCACACCAGCGGTGTGGCCGTGTGCAGTGGAGATGGCGACGGCGTCGACGGATTCATCCATCAAGGCACCGACGTGGCCGATGATCTTGTCGCGGTC
Source organism: Verrucomicrobiota bacterium (assembly GCA_016721945.1). GTDB lineage: Bacteria > Verrucomicrobiota > Verrucomicrobiia > Opitutales > Opitutaceae > JADKHC01. The sequence continues at coordinate 18,802 of JADKHC010000016.1, forward strand.
GAGTTCGCCGGAGGGTTTGCGCACGGGCGAAAGAGCGGCGCCGACGACGAGGCGGAAATTCGCGTCGCGGGCGGGCTTGCGGCGGGATTTGGCTTCGCCGGTGATGCGTTCGACGTCTGAGCTGGTGACGAGGCCGCGGAGGTGGCCGGCATCGTCGAGCACGAGCATTTTGTTGATACCAATATGTTCGTTAAAGAAGGCGTCGGCGGCTTTGATCGGATCTTTGGCGACGTTGCGCTCGTGCACGGTGACGAGGACGGAGCGGGCGGTCATGACCTCGGACACTTTCTTGGACTTGTAGCGTTCCTTGACGACGTTGCCGGAGAGCAAGCCGGCGAGCTTGCCGTCGCTGTCGACGACCGGGAAAGTGGAGAAGGCGAATTTTTTTTGCTCAATCATCGCGAGCACGTCGGCCACGGACGAATTGAGCGAGACAGTGATCGGATCTTGGATGAGGCCGTGGATGTGGCGTTTAACGCGGGCGACTTCTTTCACCTGATCCTTCGGCGTCATGTTGTAGTGGATGAGGCCGAGACCGCCGTTGAGGGCCATGGCGATGGCCATGCGCGACTCGGTGACGGTGTCCATGTCGGACGAGATAATCGGAATCGGGAGCCGGAGCGTCTCGGAAAGGGCGGTCGTGGTGTCGGCGTCTTTCGGGAGAATTTCCGAGTAGAGCGTGGCGAGCGAGACGTCGTCAAAAGTCAGCGCCGTGGGCAGGCTGGAGCGGAAGAACGTTTCGGCCGGCAGGTAGAACTCGGCGTCGGCCGGATGAGTGGCGGGTGATGCAACCTTAGTCATGGTTGCCACAATCGAAATAATAGCGGCCGGGAAAAGCTCAATGGAAATTTTCGCGGGCTTCGATCATGTCCGCTAGGGCGTGAGTTTCGTGACGGTGTCGCCGACGCGGATCGGGCCGCCGCAGACGATTTTTGCAAAGAGGCCACGCAGCCGGAGCGGACGATTTTGTGGGAGCCTGATCCAGTGGAGAACCTCAGCACCGTAGTGGGCGGCGAACTTTGCACAGGCGTCGTTTTCCACGTCGGAGATTTCCAAAACCGCCGGGCCGATCTGAAGGCGTGAGCCCACCGGAAGGTTTTGCGCGGACAAATCCAGGTCGGTGAAAATCGTGTCGCCCGGATGGTGGCGCACGCCGGTGGCGGTTTGGATCAGAGTGAGAATCGTCGAATTACAGAGGGCAACTTGAACGCGCGGATCGGGGCGGCCGTCTTGGAGGTAGAGCCAGGTTTTGCGCTCCCAACGATCGCCAATCGCGCCGCGCACGGGATCGAGTTCGATCATGGTGCGTTCTTCGCGTTGATCGGGGCCGGGGCGTACGTTGAGAGCATCGACCCGAGCGGTGTCAGTCGGCCGCGGTGGCAGAGCGCGGTAGAGGCGGTCGAGCTCTTCGATGGTTACGGGCATGGCGGAGTGACGCGTCGCGCGCGATCTATAGGCCGAAGGCTTTTGCCCACGCGGCTTGATCGAAGCCGACGAGGCCGAACGATTCGCCAAGGACAAAAGGGCGTTTCACGAGTCGGCCGTTGCTGGCGAGTAAGGCCAACGCTTCGGCTTCGCTCATGGCGGGCAGTTTTTCACTGAGTTTGAGCGCGCGGTATTCCATGCCGGAGGAGTTGAAGAGGCGACGCAGGTTGCCGTTTTGGTGAGCGAGCATGCGCCGTAACTCCGCGAGCGACGGCGGTGTTTCCCGAATGGGTTTTTCGGTGAAGGTGATGCTGTGCGCGCGCAGCCATTTGACCGCATCGCGACACGTGCTGCAACCGGCGTAGGTGTAAACGGTGAAGGACGTTTGCGACATGCGCTTAACAAGCGCGGTCGGTGCGTGGCTGCCAAGCTCGCAAGCGGGTCGAGGCCGCGATTCTGGTTGCGATCCGGCGCGAGATCGACGGCCTTTGAGTCCATGGGTGCGAAATATTATCCTACGATCAAAGACCAGAAGGCTAGCCAGCGCTTTCAGCAGAAACAAAACCAGCTGCAGAAGCAGAAGAAGGCCGCTGCGCCCCTGGCTCAGCCGGAGAAAGCTGAGAAGAAAAAGTAAGCGCGGTCGCAGCTCAGGCTTTTTTAACGAAACAGGCTTTGAGCGCCATCGCGATGCCATCGACGCGGCAATCGATTTCGTGATCGCCGTCGACGAGGCGGATGTTTTTGGCCTTGGTGCCGCCTTTAAGCACGCCGGAGCCGCCGCGTAGTTTTAGATCCTTGATGAGCACGACGGTATCGCCGTCAGCCAGCACGTTGCCGTGGGCATCTTTGACGATACGAGCCACTTCGGGCGCGGCTTCCTTGGGCCATTCATGCCCGCAGGTGGCGCATTCCCAATGATCGGGATGGCTCAAAATGTCGTCGAGAGTGCAGGCAGGGCAGGTGGGCTTGGACATGAGATGGGCTTTGTTGAAACAGGAAAATTGCGCCGCTCACGTGGTCTTGGGCAAGCGTGGATTATTCCCGGCCGCCGCGCCTTCATGGTTGCGGGCGAAAAGGATAACCCGGCCGTGGCCGCATTATAACAGCGGGCAGTTCGAGAAAACCTTCATGCGGTGCTCATTTCTGCGGATCAAAAATGACGACGGTTTTGTCAGAGGTTATGTCGCAATCGCTTGAATTTTTCTCGCCCAGTCGGTTCGGTCCGCTGTTAATCGCTGCCGTGCCGATAGAAACCGATGCGCAGCTTGCCAAATCTGGGCATTGAGACGTTCGTAAAATGTGTCGTAGAATGTTTTATCGATGAGTTTTTCAGTCCGTCAAAACATGAACCGAAACTTAACTGCTCCGGAGGCCATCAATATTTCCCGTAAACCGCTCGTCGCGCAGTGGTGCGCAGGGAAAACGGCACTGCTTTCTTTCGCGCTCAGCCTTGGGCTCACCGCTCAGGCTTTTGCCCTGAGCACGGTTAAGCTGAAAAACGGTTCCGCGCTGCAAGGCGACATTCTGACCGAGCGCGCAGACCGCGTCGTGGTCGACCTCGGTTTCACGGTGCTGACGATCCCGCGGGACGAGATTGAGCGCATCCTGCCGGAAAATGCATCTGCGGCGGCCGCGACCGATGACACGGGCGATCTTTATCGCGTGTCGCCGAATCAAACTTCGCTGACCGTCAATGAAAACGTGAATCGCGTGGGCGAGGCGGTCGTGCTGGTCCGCACGCCGATAGGACTTGGTTCGGGTTTTATCATCGAATCATCCGGTTACATTCTAACCAACGAGCACGTCGTGGCCGGCGAGTACGCGATCACGGTTACGCAGTTCAAACGCGGCAAAGCTGACCTCGAGCGTGTGACGTTTAACAAGGTCCGCATCGTGGCTCTCGATTCGAAACTCGATCTTGCGCTGCTTAAAATCGAGGACCCGCAAGGCGCGGTATTTCCCACCGTTCCGCTCGGCGATTCGAACACGTTGACTGAAGGGCAGACGGTTTTTGCGATCGGCAGTCCGCTCGGCCTGGATCGTTCCGTGTCTCAAGGCATCATCAGCACGCGCAACCGCCCGATGGAGGGCCAGCTCTACATTCAGACGACGACGCAGATCAACCCCGGCAACTCGGGCGGTCCGCTCTTTAATCTGCGCGGCGAAGTCATCGGCGTGAACAACATGAAGGCCATGATGGCCGGCATCGAAGGCCTGAATTTCGCCATTCCCTCGGTGGTGGTGAAAAATTTCCTGCGCAACCGTGACGCCTTCGCTTTCGACCCGCGCAATGCCAACGCCGGATATCGCTACCTGCCGCCTCCACAGCCGGTCAAGACGCCAGAGACAACGCCGAAAACCATCAAGCCCTGATTGCCGTTCGCCGACCTGCACTTGCTCAGCCGCGGCCTGTTGGTGTGGCCGGTGGCTGAGGACGTCCCTAATTTTTTATGAAACCATCGCTTCTGCTTACTTCTGTCAGCTTGTTCGTTACGTTTACCGCGAATATTTTTGCGGCGACACCGTTGGTCAATCTTGTCGATGAAAACGCACCACTGGTCGTCTCGATCAATGACGTGCCGAAAATGGTCAAAAACTGGGAGGGCAGTCCGTGGTCGAAGACATGGAACGACGAGCAGATGAAGAAGTTTCTCGCCCCGTTTCGCAGCCAGATGAAGGTCGATCAATGGAGCGACGAATGCAAAGCCGCGACCGGCTACACGCTCGCGGAATTGATCGAATTTGCCACGGGCGAGGCGATGATTGCCCTAACCAATGCCGATTTTCCTATCGACGGTGAGCAGGATCGTGACAAGCGCCCGGTACTGCTCGCGCTCGAAGTGGGCGACAACGCGGGCAAAATCGAAAAACTGATCGCCGAGAACGACGAGAAGAAACACGCAATCTCGCGCATCGAGGAGTTTTCCGGTGTGAAGCTGCACGTTTATGCCGTCAGTGAAAAAGATGCCACGGCCGATTATTCCTGGGCCATGGTTGATGGCGTTTGGTTATTCAGTCTTTCCAAAACCGAACTCACCAAGACGGTCGATGCCTTGAAAAACGGGAGAATGGCTGCGCCACTGGGCGGGTCCGAGCGCTTCCTTCGGGTCAAAAAAGAAACCGGCGACGCCAACGTCACTGTTCTCGTAAACATTCAATCGCTCCAGCCGCTGCTCAAGACGGCGCTCGAAGCCAAAGCGAAGCAGAGCGGCTCCAATACCCTCGGCCTACCGCCTGAGACGCTGCTGTCCGTGCTCGGTATCGATGCGTTGCGCGACCTCTATCTTGGCGTGGCGATGGGCGAGGGCGCGACGGATTTTGTGGGAGGCTTGACCTACTCGGAGTGCAAGGGCTTTCTCAAGATTCTGGCCTATCAGGATGGTCCGGCACCGAGGCCCGAGTTTGTATCCGCAAAGTGGATTACCGCGACCACGGCCCGCTTCAGCTTGTTCGAAGCTTACACCGCAATTCGCAGTTTGGCCGAGGGCTTGAATCCTATTCTCGCCGGCATGGTCCAGCCTCAGATCAAAAACCTAAACCAACAACTAGGTATCGATATTGAACGCGATCTGCTGGGCAGCTTGGGCAACGAGCTGATCGTGGCCAATGCCATGCGGCCCGGCGCCACCGCCGACACGCCAACGCCGCTCTCGGAGTTTGAGCAGCTCTATGCCATTTCACTGAAGAATCCCACTGCCTTCACCAACGCCGTCGATGCGCTCAAGCGTATGGCCGGTCCGCAGGCCGAGAAGCTTTTCGTGAAACGCGAATATCTGGGGCATGCGATCTATACTTACGAGAAGGAGGGCACTCCCGCCGGGCAAAAGGGATTCTGTTACGCGATCACGCCCCAGTATGTTTTTGTCGCTGTCGGTACCTCTGCGGTGATTGAGACTGCGCTTCAGGGGTTGAGCGGAAAACAGCCCACGCTCTGGCAGTTACCCGAGGTTAAAGAAGCTCTGGCCGACGTGCCGGAAAAGGCCATGACCATCGAATACCAAAATACCCGCGCGATGATCGGAGGCATGATAGAAACTTTTGCCCAAATGGCCTCGATGTTCGCCGCGCGCCAGCAAGCCGCAGCCGGTGACGAGGACGAGGGCGAAGGCGAAGACGAACCGGTTGGGACCGCCAAGAATGATCTTTCTCTAGATCCTTCGGCCAAGCCCGATGCAGCCACGATCGCGAAATATTGGAGCACTGCTTCTGGTTATGCCTGGCGCGACAGTCAGGGGCTTTATTTCCATTCAAAACTGAACCACGTAAAGTGAACATGTTTCGTCGCCACTTCATCCTCTTTGCACTGTTTCCTGCCCTTTGCGCCACCGCAGTGTTGGCGGCCGACAAGGTCTCACGCGAGGTCGCCTTGCGTGGGCCGGAGGTGATGAAGCTCGATTGGAACACCCGCGCTTTGCAGGTGGGCGATCTGAATGGCGATGGCCTCAACGATCTCGTTCTCGCGAATAACGACCGCTCGACCCTCGAGATTCTCTATCAACTGAAACCTGGTGCGCCCAACGACACCGTGCCCAAATCCGTCAACGTCAACCGCTGGGAGCCCGTGGTCGAGGATGCGCGGTTTCGGAAAATCAGCGTCACCACCGGTGTGACGGTTTACGATCTCCTGGTGGCTGACCTCAATGGCGATGGCCGGGCCGATCTCATTTACTCAGGCGAACCGCAGGCCCTCACCATTCGCTACCAACAAGCCGGTGACGCGTGGACCGAAAAGAAAATCACCGAGGCTCCCGCGCCGATTCAGTTTGTTGGTTCGATAAAAACTGCCGACCTAAACAGCGATGGCCGCCTCGATCTTGTTATGCTCGGGCAGAAGGAAATCGCTGTCTATATTCAGGAAAAAAATGGCGAGCTGGCCGCAGCGGAACGTTACGCCCTTCCCGACGAAAGCTGTTACGGACTGGAAATTTGCGATGTCGATGGCGACGGCAAGCCCGACCTCGTCTATCTTTGTGCCAACACACGCGATGCCTTGCGCGTGCGGCTCCAATCGAGCGAACGTCAGTTCGGGCCCGAGCTGGCTTACACGATCAAACCCACGCGTTGCACACTACAGGTTCTCAACCAAGCCACGGCCAAACAAACCGCAGTGTTTGCCGATGCTCAGGATCAGACGGGACAACTCGAACTGTTCACGCTCGAACGCACCGCTGCGACCCAAACCAATCCCTCCCTCCGTCCGCGGGTTTTCAGTCCGCGCCCGGGGAGCAAGACGCCGTGCAGCTACACGATTGCCGATTTCAATGGCGACGGTTTGGCCGACGTTGCCGTGAGCGATCCCGAAAGTGCGCAGGTTTTTATTTATTTGCGGCAAAGCGAAGGAGGCTTTTCCAACTCGCAGAAGTATCCAGTTTTCTCCGACGCTCGCAGCATTGCTTCGGGCAACTGGGGCGACAGCAAACGCGCCACACTCTTTGTCGCCAGCACGAAGGAACAGTCCGTGGGTTTCACCCAGTTCAACAACGAAGGCCGTCTCGCTTATCCACAACCATTGCCCACGACCGGCCGCCCGATCGCGCTCGCCGCCGGCGATCTTGCCGGCGACGGCAAGGACCGACTCGTGATTTTGCGCGAAGAAAAGGGCAAGCGCTTCATCGACATCCTTGCGCGCAAAGACGCCAGTGCCGAACTCGTGAAATCGATTGAGCTGACCGGCCTAAAAACCGATCCACGCGCTATCAGGCTGGTCGATGCCAATCAAGATGGCCGCCTCGACCTCGCAGTGTTCACGCCGCTCGATGCGATGCGGTTGTTTGTGCAAGGCGACAAGTTCGAGTTCACCGAGGTTTCGGCCTCGCCCGGCTTTCGCCGCGGACTCGTGGACAATCTTGAAGCTTCCGCCTTTTCGACCGGGGATCTCGATGGCGATGGTAAACCTGAGTTATTGGTTAGCACGGGAAGTTTTGCCCGCGCCCTACGGTTGAGTCCGACCGGGGAATTGACCGTGGTCGATCAATTCAACGCCCGCGATCCCAGTGCCGAAATCGGCGCCTCCTTTATTCTGCCGCCCACCGTCGCAGGCCAGAAACCCATCGTCGTGCTCTACGACAAAAAGGGCGACCAGTTCCAAACCCTCGTGGCCGATGCGAAGGCGCTCTACCGCGTCAACGAATCGACCCAAGCCGGCAAGATCGAGGTGGTCGGCGTCGAAGTGCGCAAGACCAAGGCGGGCACAGAAGCTTTCATTTTCGGGCGCGACCGTTTTTGGTGGTTACCGATGGGTAAGGATGACTTTGCTCCGACGACCCTTGTCACGCACGCCACCGATCTGCCCGAGGTCAGCTACGCCGACGTGATTGCCGGTGATCTCAACAACGACGGCAAGCCAGAGATCGTCTGTGTCGACCCGGATAAAAACCTGATCGAGATTCTGAGCCGTGGTGACGACAAACGATGGGAAAGCCGCATGCATTTCAAAGTGTTCGAAACCGACCGCCATTTCCAAGGCCGCAAAGGCAGCGTGCTGGAGCCTCGCGAGACCAATATTGCTGATGTGACCGGTGACGGGAAAAAGACCTCATTCTTCTCGTTCCACGACCGCGTGCTGATCTACCCGCAGGAGTGAGTGGACAAAAAAGCCAGCGCGTTGAGGCGCTGGCTTGGTTATGAAAGTAGAACTAGTTTACAGAACTATTTCTTCTTTTTCTTCGCCGGCTTCTTTTTTGCCGGTTTCTTCTTGGTCGCCTTCTTCTTTGAGGCCTTTTTATTGGCTGGTTTTTTGGCTACGGACTTCTTGCTCTTCTTAGCAGGCTTGGACTTGGCTTTTCCTTTTCCTGCGCCGGGGGCGATCAGGAAGGATTCTTGGGGTGTTATTTCATCTTCGTCTGGCATGGTGATACTTTAGTTTGGGTTGCAGTGACTAACGAGAGCTTGAGGGTAAATCTATTAATTGGCTCACCACATGAGGTTGAGTTTGTGAAGTTCACTCTGGAGCTCATCGAGCTCCCAGAGGATGAGGGAATTATCCCGGCCGTGGAGTGCCAGTTGAGAACCATCCGGTGAGAAACTGAGACGACGGTAGAGATTGGGGAGGATGCGCTGGTCCAAAAGGGCAAGCAGTTTGCCTTCCGGTAGCGAAAGCAACGCGGCCTCATCCTGCATCATCGTAGCCAAATACTGTTCATCGTAAGAAAAGGCAGCGTTTCCGGTTTTTTCCTCAACCTCAGGAGGGAGCGAGGGACCTTTTGTCCAAGTGTCGGTGTTCCATAGAAGGTAGTTGCCCAATCCCGTTAACGCGAGCCAGCGACCCTTTGGGCTAATGACGCAACTCCCGTTACTTCCACCCGCAAGTTCAGTGATATTTTGGCCAGAAGGGAACGCCCGAATTTTTGGCAATCGGCCGCGGTATGTTGTGATAAACCATTTCTTATCTGGGCTAATTGCAATATCTGTAATGGTCGGGGGCTCATCGTTTACGAGGAGTGTTAGTCCTGAGGAAAAATCCGAAATGATGGATTTAGCTTCCTTGTCGGAGGTGAGACAAAATATGGGTGAGCGATCATACGGTGCTGAACCAAAAGCATAGCTTGGCCATTGCGCCTGGTTGTCGCTGGAAATCAGTCTGAAATTGCCGTCTTGAAAAGAAAAACGGTGAAGGGTGGTCCCAGTGCGTCGCGAAAGAACAAGGAGGGTTTGGCTGTCGGCAAGGAAACGAAGCGAAGTCTGTGTCGGAATGGAGAAGGGGATGGTTTGCAGAAGACGCGTATGCTTTGCGTCGAAAATCTGAACAGAGGTAATTGACGCCTTCGCGAGCAGGCGCGAATCGGGGGAAAAATCAATTGAGCTTGCATGTTGGATTTGTTCCTGGCTCGCAGGTGAGGCAAAGGCTGTACAAACCCGGTTCAGTCCAAGCACCTCAAGGACGACTGCCGAGGTTTTATAATCGGTGGTGCTAATGGTTCGGTCGTCAGGGGAGAATTCGATCGATGACTCGCTCTTGTAACCAGTCAGTTCGACCAGCTGGCTCATGTTCCGAAGATCCCAGAGGCGTAGGGTGGAATCGTCGGAACTTGAAACGAGCATGTCGCCACGGTGATTGAAGGCTGTTTTCCAAACTGGCTGACGATGACCTTCGAGGGTGGCATTGATTTTCCAGTCATTGGTGCGAAAAACTCGAATCGCGTAATCCTCGCAGCCCACGGCGAGTGCCTGGCCGTCGCTGTTCCATGCCAAGCTGGTGGCTCCTGCCGGTATGTCCACCTTGGTTACGCTCGCTTGATCGGCAATTTTCCAGATATTGACGCTCTTTTCTTTCAGGCTGCCGAACGCGAGATATTTCCCGTCAGGGGAAAAAGAGCATTGTTCGGGTTGGGTTGTTTTTAGACGGGCGATTTCTTTGCCAGTCGACATTTCGATGATTTCGATGCCTTCAGTCGAGCCCAGTGCGAGCAGGGTTTCGTCAGACGAAAATGCGCAGTTGGTGCATGCAAAACCCATCTGGCGCGGAATCTTGCGGCCAGGAAATTGAAAGAGAAGACGGCCGCTGGCGCATTCGTAGATGTACACAGCCTCGTCATTGCCGCGGGCGGCGACATAGCGTGTGCCGCTGTGGATTAACGAAAGAATAAGATGACCGGACCCCGTTATCCTTTTCTGACTCATGCCATCATCTAACCGAATGATATCGATATCGCCTTGTTTGGTAGCGACGGCGACGGTTTCGAGTTTGGAGTCAAATGCGAGACGTTGACCGTTGTTTTCCCGTACCTTGAGCGTCTTGGCGACCTTGAGATCGACGAGAGTGAGGGCGGCGATCGCTTCGTTACGGAGTTCGAGGCTGGGGCGGATGGCGGCGGCTTTCTTGATTGCTTCGAGGGCCTCGATGCGATGGCCGGCCTGACTGGTCATGCGTGAGGCGCGGGCTTGGGCGAGCAATGCGCCGTAGAGTTGTTCGGTGGCGTCTTTTTCGGCGGCGACGGCACGGTTGCGGGATCTATCTATCTTTACGGCTGCGATCGTGGCGCCGACAGCGAGCGTGGTGATGGCTAGTGCGAGGATGACGCCGAGCGCGGCGGGCAGGGGATTGCGGCGCGCCCAGCGCCAAAGTTGTTCGGCGGCACTGACGGGGCGGGCGCGGATCGGGCGGCCGGACAGCCAGTTTTCCAGATCGTCGGCGAGAGCGGAGGCGGTTTTGTATCTGGCGGCGGGTTCTCGTTCAAGGGCTTTTAGGCAGACTGTTTCGAGGTCGCGCGGAGTCTGATTGACGATGGAGGATGGTTTGGCCGGTGTGCATTCCGAGGCTTGGCGGAGCGTGTCCATTACGGTCTCGCCCACGAAGGGCGGCCGACCGGTGAGCAGTTCGTAGAGCACGGCGCCGAGGCTGTAGATGTCGGCGGCGATGGTGAGGATTGCTTTGCCGTTGGCTTGTTCGGGCGCGATGTAGTGCGGCGTGCCAAGCACCGCCGAGGTGATGGTAAGGCGACGGTCGTCGTTGATCCACTTGGCGAGGCCGAAATCGCAGACGTAGGGCTCGCCTGCGTCGTCGAGCAGGATGTTGCCGGGTTTAAGGTCGCGATGGAGGATGCCGCGTTCGTGCGCATGCTGTACGCCACGCGCGATTTTTGCCACGAGTTGAGCGGCTTTGCGCGGGTGTCGCAGAAACTCCGGCAGGCGTTGCGCGAGGCTGCCTCCGGTCGCGAGTTTCATGCTGAAAAACGGGATGCCGTCGTGCTCGCCGACTTCGTGGATCGGCAGAATGTGGCGGTGGTCGAGGCTGGTGACGGCGCGAACTTCGGAACGGAAACGTTGAACGAGATCGGGTTCGTTGAGGTGGTGGGCTTGGAGGACTTTTAGCGCGACGATGCGATCAGTCACGTGATCGCGGGCGCGATAAACGGTACCCATGCCGCCGCGGCCAAGCTCTTCGATAAGTTCAAAATGCGAGAAACCACGGCCTGGAGCGGAGGCGACTGGTTCGTCTTCCCAGAAGGCGCGCTCGCCGCCGCGATCCTCAATATCGAGCGTATTGGAGAGCAGGCAGGACGGACACATGCCGTCCAACTTGTCAGAGACAAAAACCAGTCCGCAGCGGGGGCAGGTGCGTTCGACTTTGGTCATGATGGCCACGCGCGCAATGGAGGTTTTAACTGGTTTGGCTGCCGAGCACGGTTCGCAAGTGCCGCATTTCCTCGTCGATCTGGTCGGGCGATTCGACAGTCTTGGCAATCTCGCGTCGTAGATGAGTACGGAAATCCTGGCGGAGCCGGTGGACTCCTGTGCGCACGGCACCGGTGGACTGGCGGAGGGATTTGCCGGTTTCTTCGTAGGCACCGGCGGGTTGTTCGCCGATAAGGAATGGTTTGAGTGCCAGAAAAATCTTACGTTTGCCGCGACGGACAAAATCGGCCTCCAGCTGGATCATCGCGGATTCGACGGCGGCGATGGCCCACTCGCGTTCGAAGACGTCCTCGGCTGGGGCCTGGCTGGAGAGGTGGGCGGCGACGAACTTCGATTCAGCATCCTCTTCGTCGATGGAGATGAGCTGGGAACCGCCGCCGCGTTTCTGGGCGTTGTTGCGGTTGATGTCGGTTAAGATGTGGTTTTGGAGCGAAGCGAGCAGGTAGCTGCGAAATTTTCCTTTAAGGGGATCGGCCCGCGAGAGGGATTTGCTTTCGATCAGGTTGAGGAAAAAACTTTGGATCGTGTCCTGTGCGCGATGGTGGTCGAGTCCACGGCGCCGAGCGAAGGCGTAGAGCGGTTGCCAGTAGGTACGGCATAGTTCGGCAAGTGCGGCTTTAGCGCCGGGCGCCTGTGTCTGGGCGGAGGCGATGACAACGCTCCAGCGCGTAGCTTCGAAACGGGCGGGGGTGGAGATTTGAGATGAAGCGTCTTCGTCCACGTGCAAGAACGTAAGGCGTTGATACCATTTTGTCGATAGGTGACTTGATGAAGATGTTGCAACCGGCCAGCACTTCCGTCCCGGGATGGTTGGAGCGAGGGAGTCGCGGAGTTTGCTTTGCTTGCGGCGTATTCGCCAAGCGGTGACAAATAACCCGGGCTTGCCGGTTTTTTTGCCGGGGTGGATTAGCGTGCTCGAAGCTGGAACAGATAGGTCGGCTTCGGCAACAGGCGCTGGAAAGGGCTGAGCGGGCACATATTGTTATTATGAAAAGTGCGCATGCTGTTACAAAAAATCTTTTTTCCTAACCGCTCTGCGGCGAGCCGGGTCAAATCGGCTCGGCAGGAATGCCTAGCCCTGCTCAATACGAAAATCGGGGTTGTTTCATTGATGGGGTGCGCTCACAGCACCTTCAGCGTTTTGCGGTAGAAGGCGACGACTTCGTCGGGGTCGTCGGTGAAGAGGATGTAGTCGGCCATCCATGCGGGGGCGCGTTTGGTGCGGATCATTTCGCGGACCTGTTTGCGGAGGTCGGTCCAGAAACGGGCGTTGTAGAAAATGTACGGCACGCGCGGGCGGATGCCGAGTTTCAGGTTGCATAACTCGATGCCGATTTCTTCGAGCGTGCCGACCCCACCCACGTTAAAGATACAAAAATCGGCGATCTCGAACCACTTTTGGCGGTTGTGACGCGCGGTGTCTTGAAACGTGTTGAAAAAGTCCACGCCGAGTTCGGGTGGTTGGGCTTCGAGTTCGAGGAAACACGCGCCGGTCATCGCGCCTTTGTTGCGCGCTTGATCGGTGGCGAGTCGCATGACGCCGCCGCCGCCGCCGGTGAGCACGCCGACGGAGGGCCCGATGAAGGCGGTGAGTTTTTCGATGAGCGTGGCGATCTGGCCAGTCTCCTTGTCATCGAGGCCGACGGCTGATCCGTAGAAGGCGAGGATGGTGGACTCCTGGAATTTTTTCACGCGCTCGTCGCGCACGAAGAAGCCGTGATTCTTTTTGTAGGTGTGGAGGAAAAGTTCCTTCATCGCCTCGTTGTGCCAGTACACGTCGATGCCGAGGGCGTCGAAAGTTTCGAGGCGGGCGTGGGCGTTGTTGGAGAGAAAAAATCCGTGCGTGCGCGAGGGCTTGCGGAAGATGACGCGACGGAGTTTCAGCTTCGGCAGGCGGGTGAAAAGTTCTATCTCTTCCAGTAGGTTCGGAAAATAATCGACGAGGAGTGTGTCGGCGTGATCGGGTGCGGCGTCGAGGGCCTGGATCATGGTTGGGTAACCACAGGTGCCCTTGAGTTTTTCGGTCAACGCCTTCAAACCGGCCTGGTCGGCGGTGTTGAGGAGGATGCTGAAATTTTCCTGCGTGGAGCTCTGGCCGCGCACGGTGAGGCGGGCTTTGGGGCGGGCCTCGCCGGTGTCTTTCGGCGGATTTTCGTCGAGGCACTTGTAGATGGCGGTTGATGCGGCGTGGAAGCGGGCGCGGCGTTTTTCGAGCGATTTGGCCTCGGGATCGGTGGCGACGGGGGCGCGGAAGATTTCGACGGACACCACGGGATTCACCACGAGCTGGTCGCTCGTGTTGTAGATCTCCAGCATGATGTTTGTACCAAAGGTCTTGATCGGGTCGAGCAGCACGGCGCTGGTGTGGAGGCCGAAGTTGCCTTCGCCGCGGTTGAGCAACACGTAGTGCTCTTTGAGATACATGGAGCAGCTGGTGAGCACGCCCGAGCGGGGCGGGATGGTGAGCATCTCGGTCTCGTGGCGAACCTGAACCTTGTCGAGGTAACCGCGCCCGGCGTCGCCGCTGACCATGCGCTCGAATTGCGGGCGCTGGAGGCGCGGGCTGAGCGTGTAGCGAACGCTGTGCGGCGTGAGAAAGACGCGGCCGAGCCGGTCGATGCTGATAGTGTTGGGGAGTTTCAGGCGGTTGTTTTTAACCGCGTCCCAGATTTCGTTGGTGGAGAGCTTGGCGGATTCGGGCGCGAAGTAGAGACGGCCGACGGGAATACCGGAGCGCAGGAGTTTTTTCCAGTAGGCGGCGTTGGGAAAACTAAGATCGTAGAGCGAGGCCTCGGCGTCGAGCACCAACCGGTTGCCATCGACCTTCGGCGTACCGACGGTGGTCATCTCGATGCCGATACGGGCGAGGGTACTGCGTTCGGTGAAGTGCAGCTGAGCGCGCTGCTCCTTCATAAAATCGAACTCGGCGGGATTGCGCGGCCAGAAGGCGAGCGTCAATGCAACTGTCTGTTCGTCCTTGGGTTTTACTGTGAGGATCTGTCCGTCCTCGCTAGTCCAAAATTGATCGGGGGTCATGCGTGTGCCTCATAGTCAACGCGGCCAATCGCCGACTGACAAGCGGGTTTCAGAAAAGCGAAAGAGAAGGGAATTGCGCCGACGATAAGCAATGCAGCGAAAACGGCGAGAGGTGAATCGCCGAGTGCGCGGAGCACGCAGAGGCGGATTGCGAAATCTATGGTTCACCCGTTCGGCAGAACGAGCTCCAAGGTCGAACCCGCCATTTCGGCCGTGGGCAATGTGGCCGTGATGCGTGTGCTGTTGGTGGCGGTGTCGTAGCTCGTGTTGGGGCCTTTGTAGCTGCCAGTCACGCTGAGCTGAACCGTTTTCAGCAGTTGCGTGGGGTCGGCGACTTCTACTGCGAGGCCTGTGTTTAATTCATGCACCAAAAGTAGAATGGGGGCGGAGGTAGTTACGGTGAGGCCTGGCTTGAGCGTCACCGATCCGGAAGCAAAAAAAGCGATGCCGCTGAAACCATCTTTGTGACGCGCCGCCTGTATATCTGCGGTGTTGGCGAGGATGGTGACGGGATTGTTCTTCGCGAAATCGGCCGTGGCGGCTTCATCCGTGCCCGGTAGCACGTAATAGGCGAAGCTGGCGTTCGCGGGGTTCACGCCATGATCCAATCCCGCCAGAAATACATCCAGGTTAACGACTGCGTTGCTGTAGCCGCGATTGATCAGCTGCCAGTTGCCCGTCTGGCTGTCGTTTTTCACATGAACCCGAGTGGGCGCTGGAAACACGTAGCCTACCAGGTCGTGCAATAACCAACTCACATTATCTAAATCTGTTTCTCCCCGTGAAAGTGAGGCCGTGGTTCCGTTCCGACTGGCCAGCACGCTGCCCTTGAGCAGGCACTGGTTGAGCGTGGTGAAAACCGATCCTGGGCCAGACGCGCGAATCCCTGCGCCCAGAGCCAGATAACCGTCGCCAAAGAAAAACCAGCTCTTGTGAGCTTTGGCGGTATTGGTAGTTTCGTCCTGCAGAAAAGCCGACAGGCCGACCTGACCGTCGCTAACGCCGCCGACAAAAGTCTGGGTGCCTCGAACGTAGTAGTTGTTGAGTGGAACGGGAATGGAGGCCACTTGCTCCAAGGTGGTGCCGGGAATGCGACTCCAATTCCACACAGGGAAGATCAACGCATACTCCGTGCCCGTCCGGTAGATGAAGGTCGTGCCGTAGCCCTGATAGACGCCCTGGGCGTTTTCTCCATTGCCGAATTCAGACCCGACCGTTCGTTTGGAAAACATGCGCAAGCTGACCATGGAATTTGCGGTGCGCTGTACGGAATAGTCGCCTCTCCAGAAATATTTTTGCCCCAAGGCCGCGAAAGCCGATCCATTCACGTGATCTAAAAATGCTTGAAGCTCCGGGGTTCGCGCACTGCCACCGTCGATCAACCGCTGAAGGGCGACTCGCAATGACGAACTGGAATTACCTGTGCTGTTGCGTGCCAGGTTGCGCCCCATCGTGCTGTAGTCGATCTGTCCGTGCCACTGCATCCAGCCGGTGCCATCGATCACCAAGTCGTCCAGCATGGCCTTCGCCGAATCGTCAATCGCCAGCGACGTGCCGGCCAGAATGCCGACCCATCTACTCACATCCAAAACGAGTTGAAGCCCGTACCCGCCGTTGTAGATCTGGGTGCTGTGCTGGTAGAAAGTCTGATCGGCCTGAATGCCGTCGTCGGTGGTGGTCTGCACCACCAGGACACTTTTGATGGCATCCACGCCTGTTGTTACCGAACCAATGTTCCCCTCCAGCAGCGCCCGGTGGATAGACCCAAAGGCGTACCAAACGCGATTCTCGCCCGTCATCTGTGGGGCGGCGGGAAGCATGGCGGCTCCGGCGGCGATCTGCGAAGCGCTCAACTTGGATTGCATGAGCAGCAGTGCGGGTCCGAGGTACATGGGCGCGCCGATGTCGTTGTACCACCAGTTGGAGCTGACCAGTTTTGCCGAGATCCAGTAATCCAGTGCCTTGGAAACGGCCTGAACTATCTCGTTGCTCTGGTAGTAGGTGTTCCCTTGCGTGCGATAGGCGGCAGCCATTCTGGCCATGTATTGCACATGGGAGACGGGGCTCCATTCTGCGGACGATGTGGCGGTATAGTCGATGGCTGGCCAAGTTCCATCCGCCTTTTGAGTGGTTAGGTAGGTCTTCACCACGCTCGCATTCACCAACTGGTCCTGGCGATCCTGTTCTTCCAAGCGCGCACGGATGAGGTCCATGCCCGGGATCTGCGCGCCGGAGGAACTGGACGAACTTGAGCTCGAACTACTGCTGCTCGAGGACGAACTCGATGAACTGCTCGAACTGGAGCTGGAAGAGGAGGAGCTGGACGAACCACCTGGGTTGCTACTGCTGCCACCACCGCAACCAGTCAAAAGAAGGCAAAATAACGAAATTACACAACCAACGGTTAGGCGTGAACGAAGCATGATCCCTGAACAACGCCGGGAAGCCCGAAACAGAGCAATCCCGCAGCTAATCCGCGCACCCGTTTTACGATTACGTTAAGCCGTAATACCAACAGCCCGTAGCTTTCAGACTTTGAACAGAAGATAACAAAGAGAACGAAGGCCCGCAGGTTCTTCCTGGATCTCTTCGTTGCCTTCGTTTTCTTCTGTAAAATTTCGGAAAGTCAGACCAGCCACGATCAACTTCAGTATAAAATTATAGGGGCATTGGTATAACCAAGCAGTTAGTCCATAATTTCCAGCGTGGAGCGCATGCAAATGGTGGAGCCCGACGTCCCATCAGGCTTGATCAGAGCTGTTCTCAAACCAGTCCGTTAGGGACAAAGGGCTCCAACTCGGAGGACTTACTTCTTCTTCCGGCTCTTCGGCTCGATGTTGAGGTAGGTTTTGCTGAGCATCTGGCTTTCGTAGAGTTGGAGGAGGCGGACGCCTTCGCGGGGTTTTACGTGGTCCTTCTTTGTGGCGTGGTCGATCTGCGCCTTCATGCGTCGGCAGAGATCTTCCTGGTGGTATTGCACGCCTTCGATCACGTCGGCGATGCGGCTGCCGCTGAGCGCTTCCTCGATGTAGAAACCGTTGGGTTCGTCGGGTTCGAGGAAGACGTGGACCTCGTTCACGCGGCCGAAGAGGTTGTGCAAGTCCCCCATGATGTCCTGATAGGCACCGGTTAGGAAAACGCCGAGGTAGTAGGGTTTGCCGTTGAGAGGGTGGAGGGTGAGGTAGTCTTTCGTGTCCTGCAAATCGACAAAGCTGCTGATCTTGCCGTCGGAGTCGCAGGTGATGTCGACGAGGATGGCGTTGACCGAGGGGCGTTCCTTTAACCGATGCAAAGGGGCAATCGGGAAGAGCTGCTTCAATGCCCAGTGGTCGAGCAGCGATTGGAAGACCGGAGAAATTGCAGACGTATTGGTCGGCGAGCAGTTTCTTGAGATCGTGAAGTTCCTCGGGCTGGTAACCGGCCTTGGTGCTCTCCTTGTCGACCTGCTCGCAGATCTGCCAGAAGATCGACTCGGCGGCGGCGCGATTTTCGATGTCGAGGTAGCCGAGATTGAAGAGCGAGAAGGCTTCTTCTTTTTTCTGAAGGGCGTCGTGAAAACGTTCGAGTCGGCCAAGTTTGGCTTTGTTTTTCAACAACAACTCCAAATCGGTAACAACCTTGTCCTTTTCCTTTGGTTGGTGCTGTTGGCCGAGCGTCTCCTTTTTGTTGATACGCTCGAAGACCTCGACGACGAGCATGGAGTGGGGGGCGACGACGGCGCGACCGCTTTCGCTGACGATGTCGGGCTCGGGGACGTTGGAGGAGCGGCAGATTTCGCGGATGTTGAAGACGACGTCGCGGGCGTACTCCTCCATCGAATAGTTCATCGACGATTCGAAGTTGGTGCGGGAGCCGTCATAATCGATGCCGAGGCCGCCGCCGACGTCGAGGAATCCCATCGGGAAGCCCATTTTGTGCAGCTGGCAGTAGAAGCGCGAGGCTTCGACCACCGCGTTCTTGATCGTGATGATATTCGGTACCTGTGAGCCGATGTGGAAATGGATCAGGCGCAGGCAGGCAGTAAGTTTGGCGGCTTTGATTTTCTCGGCAGCGAAAAGGATTTCAGCGGTGTTAAGGCCGAACTTCGCGTTTTCGCCGGTGGACATGGCCCACTTGCCTTCGCCGCGCGTGAGGAGTTTTGCGCGGATGCCGATCATCGGCTTGACGCCGGTTTCGGTGGCGAGGCGGATGATGTCGTCAACTTCGGCGAGCTGCTCGACGACGAGGATAACTTTTTTGCCGAGCTTGCGGCCGAGGAGCGCGAGGCGGATGTAGTCGTCGTCTTTGTAGCCGTTACAGATGATCAACCGCTGGTTGCTGTCGTGCATGGCCAGCGCGATCATGAGCTCGGGCTTGGAACCGGCTTCGAGGCCGTAGTTGAACTCCTTGCCCACATCGAGCACCTCCTCGATTACTTCTCGTAGTTGGTTGACCTTGATCGGGAAGACACCGCGGTATTCGCCCTTGTAGCCCTCGTCCTTGATGGCACGGCGGAAAGTTTCGTTGAGCTGGAGCACTCGGTGGCGCAGCAAATCCTGAAAGCGGATGACCATCGGCGCACGCAGGTCCATGCCGACGGCTTCCTGAATAACATCCATGATGCGGATGCTGGCGCCCTCGGGGAGCGGCTGGACGTTGACGAAGCCGTCGTCGTCGACGTGGAAGTGGCCGTAGCCCCAACGTTTGAAGCCGAAGTGTTCTTCGGATTTGGCGGTCGACCAGGCAGAGGATGGTTTACTTTTCAACGCAGGAGGGCGAGGGCGGGGTTATATGGCTTGCTTTTTAAGCGGTCACTCACGTTTAGTGCGTGTTTTCTTTTTTCAAAATCCACAACACGCAAACACGAAAATGACATCACCTTTGGCTTCCCTCATGATTTTGGCTCAAACTGCAGCTCCCGCCGGAGCTCCTGCTCCAGGCCCGCTGGACATGTTTAAGAGCGTTTTGCCGATGATTCTGATCTTCGCGGCGATGTATTTTCTGATGATCGCTCCGCAGCGTAAGAAGCAGAAAGAGCACCAGAAGATGCTCGCCTCACTTGATACGGGTGACGAGATCCTGACGGTCGGCGGCATTTACGGCGAAATCACCAACAAGAAAGATGACCGCTACGTCGTCCGCATCGGCGAAAACACCAAGATCGAAATCGGCAAGTCCTTCGTTCAGTCCGTGGTGAAAAAAGCTGACGCCTCCAAGTAACCCCTTTTTTGACACCGCTTGTATTGGCCGGATCGGCCGTGAGCGTCCAAGCGGTGTCCTGTGTTAAGTTGCGCCACTGACCCCATTTTCGGCGCACGCCTCCCATTTAAACCCAAATAACCCATGTTTAAACGCAACCTCTGGAAGCTCTCCATCAGCTTCGCCATCGTCCTCTGGGCCGTATGGACGCTCGTGCCGGTGAACGACCAACCGTTCCCCGACTATGCCAAGTCGAAAGCCCGCGCGAAGACCGCGGAATTCGCCGCCCTCCTCAAAGAAGCCACCGCTCGCAACGCCGCCACTCCGGCCACTAGCGAATTCGTTGCTCTCAAGCAGATCGCCAAGGAGCGCAAGATCGACCTCTCTCAGTACTATCCGAATCTCGACCTCGGCGACGTCAAAAACCTCGAGCGCAAGAACAACATTCTCCTCGACTACCTGTTGAAGGAGTCGAAAGGCCAGCTCCAGCTCGGTCTCGACCTCAAAGGCGGCGTCGCCTTCACGCTCGAAGCCGACGAGAAGTCCCTGGCGGCACTGCCGGAGTGGCAGCGCCAAGAGAAACTCGCGAAGGCCATTCAGATCATCAGTGATCGTGTCAACGGCCTCGGCGTAGCCGAACCACTCATCCGCCCCATCGGCGAAAACCGCATCGAAGTTCAGCTCCCTGGTGTGAACACCAAGGACAACCCCGAAGTGGTCGACAGCGTTAAGAAACCCGCTCGTCTGGATTTCCGCATCGTGCACCCTTCGTTGAGCCCTCAGCCCGGCGTCGATACTCCTCCCGGCTACGAGATTCTATCGCTCGAACAAGAAGGCCGTGGCGGTGAACTCAGCTTCGAAGAAATCTTCGTCAAGCAACGTCCCGAGATGACCGGTGAAGCGATCGAAGACGCCTTCGCTCGCCCCGACGAATACGGCAAGCCCGAGATCATTCTGAATTTCACCAACGAAGGCAAAAGCCGCTTCGCTGAAGTCACGGGTGAGATCGCCCAGGGCAATGAGCGCTACGGCCGTCTCGGTCGCCTCGCCATCGTCCTCGACGGCAAACTCTATTCCGCCCCGACCGTTCGCGAACAAATTAACAGCAATACCGCGCAGATCACCGGTAGTTTCACGGACCGTGAAGCAGTTGAGCTCTCCAACGTCCTCAACAACCCGCTCGATGTTCCGCTCCAAGTTAAAGAGCAGTACGAAGTCGGACCGACTCTCGCGACCGATGCAATCGCCAGCGGCAAGCTCGCTTTCATCATCAGCACTTCGCTGACGGTGATCTTCGTCTTCGGCATTTATCTCACCGGCGGCCTGATCGCCGCCCTCGGTATGCTCGTCAACGTGCTCGTCACGCTCGGCGTCATGTCTATGATCGGCGCCACGCTCTCGATGCCCGGTATCGCCGGTATCGTGCTCACCCTCGCGATGTCGGTGGACTCGAACATCCTTATCTTCGAGCGCATGCGCGAAGAGTTGAAGATGGGCAAAACACTGCCTGCCGCACTCGAAGCCGGCTTCGACAAAGCCTGGTCCGCCATCTTGGACTCCAACGTCACCACGCTTGCCGTGGCTGCGATCATGATCTGGCTCGGCACCGGCCCCGTGAAGGGCTTCGGCGTCACACTCGCGATCGGTATCTTCACCACGATGTTTGCGGCAGTGGTCGTGAGCAAACTGGTCATGGAGGCCCTCATTCTCCCCGGCATCATCAAACGCATGCCGATGGTTTCGATCTTACAGAACACGAACTTCGACTTCCTGAAGGTTGCGAAGGTGTCCTTCATCGCCTCGTGGGTCATCGTCATCGTTGGCGTTGCTGTCACGGTTTATAGGGGCAACGCGATCTACGGTATCGATTTTGCCGGTGGCGACACCGTCACACTTGGCTACAAGCAGGAAATCGAAGTTGGCACGCTGCGCAAAGCCGCCGAATCCGCCGGTTTCAAGGACGCCAGCTTCGCTTATCAGCAACAAATCGGTACCGACAATAAGGTACTGAAAGCCACCACACGTTTCGACGAAGGCAAAGCCTTGGTTGCAAAGCTGCAGACCGCTTTCCCGCAGGCCGGTCTCGATGCCGTGGGTGAAGCCCGCATCGGTCCCTCGGTTGGTAAGGAAATCCAGGCGAATGCGCTCTGGGCCGTCCTCGCCTCGCTCGTGGCGATCATGATCTACGTGGCCTTCCGCTTCGAGATGGGTTATGGCATCGGTGCTGTCGTCTCGACGGTGCATGACGTGCTGATGACGATCGGTATCTTCGTCTTGTTCGACCGCCAGTTCAATGCGCCCATGGTCGCGGCCATCCTGCTGATCGTCGGTTACTCGATTAACGATACGATCGTCGTGTTTGACCGCATTCGTGAAGAGCTCGCGCTCAACCCGAATACGAAGCTCCGCGACATCATCAACCGTTCACTCAATCTCACGTTGTCCCGTACCGTCATCACCGGCGGTACGACCCTCATGACCGCGATCACGCTGATCATTGTCACGACGGGCGAGGTCAACGATATCGCCTTCACGCTCCTCATCGGTGTCATCACCGGCACGTTCTCCTCGCTCTTCATCGCCTCACCGGTGTTCTACTGGTGGCACAAGGGCGACCGCAAACACGTCGAGAAGCATCAGGACGTTAAGCCGACCTACGAGTGGACCGGCTCCAGCAAGGCGTCGCAGTAAGCTGACGGGTAGGGCGGATTATCCCTAATCCGCCGCGCTGCGCCTTCACTGGCGCAGCGGACGCGTTCGAGATGACGCAGCGCCCTACCTTAAAAACCCATCGCGTCATGCGCTGGATCCATACACCGCTCCCGGTCACCGCGATCGATGAGCTCAGCAGCAACGCGGGCATCAGTCCCGTGCTGGCCGAGCTCATGCTGCGCAACGGCCACGTTGCTCCGGAAGCCGCGAAGAAGTTTCTCAACCCCGCGTTGAGCGAACTGGCCGATCCCTTCCTCCTGCGCAATGTCGAGGCCGGAGCCAAACGCCTGAGCCAGGCCATTGCGAAACGCGAAGAGGTCGTCGTCCTTGGCGATTACGATGTGGACGGTGTGAGCAGCACCGCGCTCCTCGTCAGCATTCTGCGCCGCTTCGGACTCAACCCGCGCTTCGTCGTGCCGCGGCGCATGGAAGATGGTTATGGGCTTTCCCGCAGCGCGATCGACCGCGCGCTCGAAGGCGGCAAACCGGCTTTGTTTGTAGCGCTTGATTGCGGTACCAACTCCATCGACGAGGTCGCGTATCTGGTCGGGCAGGGTGTGGATGTGATGGTTGTGGATCATCATCGCTCGAAGGAAAAACCGCTTGAGCAAGGTATCCTCATCAACCCGCATGTGAGCAGTGAAGCCGAAGAGGAACCGTGGCGTCACCTCTGTACGGTTGGACTCGTTTTCAAGCTCGCCCACGGTCTGTTGAAATTATTGCGCGGAGAAAACAACCCCGTCGCATTCCAGATCAAGCTGCGCGATTACCTCGACCTTGCGGCGCTTGGCACGGTGGCCGATCTCGTGCCGTTGCGCGGAGAAAACCGCATCATTGCGCGGCAGGGCTTAAAAATTCTTCAAGCGGCCCAACGGCCTGGCCTGCGCGCGCTCATGCAGGTCGCCGGCGTGAAAATCGAAAACGAGATTATGCCCGTCGATATCTCGTTCCGCCTCGGGCCGCGCATCAACGCCAGCGGACGCCTCGCCGATGCCGCGCTTTCCGTTGAGCTCATGCTGAGCGACGACGAAAAATTCTGCATGGATACGGCCCGCCAGCTCGACGCGTTCAACCGCGAACGCCAGGACATCGAGCGGCAAATCACCGAAGAGGCCGAGCAGATGATCGAAAAGCAATTTTCCGACTGGCCCGGCATCGTGCTCTACGGTGACAACTGGCATCCCGGCGTCGTCGGTATCGTGGCAGGACGTGTCACGCGCAAATACAACCGCCCATGTGTCGTCCTCGGCAACGAAGGAGACCTGGCGAAAGGTTCGGGTCGCAGCGTCGATGGCCTGAGTCTGGTCGACGTTCTTGGCGTGTGCGCCGAACATCTCACCAGTTGGGGCGGCCACCCGATGGCGGTCGGCGTGTCGCTCGCCAAAACCCAACTCGAAGGCTTCCGCACCCGTTTTGCCGATGCCGTTCGCCAGCATTGCGGCGATGACTTAATCGAAGCGCGCCTCGATATCGCCGCTTGGATCAAGCCCGACCAGATCCGCGATAAGCTGATGGACGAATTGGCCGAGCTGCATCCCTTCGGCCAAGGTAATGCCGAGCCCGTTTTCGGTCTGCGCGGAGTGACTTTTCAGCAGCGCCCTGAAGTATTTAAGGAGCAGCATTTCCGATTCAGCTTCGACGACGGACGTGGCCGCCGACTCTTCGGTGTCGCCTGGAAAATGGCGAACCGCCTGCCACCGACCAACGTGCCTGTGGACCTCGCAGTCGAACTCGCCTGGAATTATTTCAACGACCGCAAACTCCTCCAACTCGAACTCATCGATTGGCGCAAAAGCGTGTGAGTGAGGTGGTGGGGTTGTGAGGGCAGGGAGTGAATGGTCGCGGGGGGCTTAGCTCGCCGTTCAGGATGACCATGTTGGTCTGATATCCTTCGGCGTCGAACTCAGGCTTTTCGTCGGGCTTCATATCATGCGACGAGTTTGAGCCGGTGGACGCGTGCCAGTTCGGTGCCGTGATCGCGCTCCACCAGCCACAGGTCGTAAGCGGACTGAAGATTGAGCCAGTTGCGCGGATCGATGCCGAAGAACTTGCCCAACCGGGCTGCCGTGTCAGCCGTGATGGAGCGTCGACCAGACAAAATCTCGCTGAGGCGGCTTTGCGGAATGCCAGTGGCCTTCGCAGCTGCGAGCTGGGTCACGCTCATGGGCTCGAAAAACTCTTCGCGGAGGATGACACCGGGATGGGTCATAGGAATTTTCTTGGTCATTGGTTTGTCTCCTTAATGGTAATCTACGATTTCGACTTGTTCGGCATTCGCACCGGTCCAGATGAAGCAGATGCGCCATTGGTCGTTGATGCGAATGCTGTGCTGTCCTGCCCGACCTCCTTTTAGTGCTTCCAGCCGATTGCCGGGAGGCAGCTTCAAAAAGTCGAGTTCGACAGCAGCGTTGATCAATTGAAGCTTCACCAAGGCGCGTTGCTGAATTTCGGGAGGCAAGCGACGTGAGCGCGTTCCACTCCAGAGCTTTTCAGTTTCGTCGTTGGAAAAGCTTTTAATCACGCGCTGAGTCTTACACAGCTTTGCTTATCCGTCAATCGTATAATACGTTAAACGGATAATCTAAAGCAAAACGCAGGGGCCGCGATTACAGGAGTGTCTGTTCGCGCCGTCCTAAAGCATCGCAAAGCCAGCAAGATACTGTCTTGATCAGAGAAGGGGCTGCACGGTGTGCGTTTTATGCGTGGTTTCCCCTTCTTCTCTCATAATCAGGTCCTTGCAGAACACTTTGTTGAACTTCAAAAGTGGCCCAATTGTGGCCCAGTGAAGATTTCTTCCCTCCCGCCAATCCCTCCCAACCTGTTGACTATAAATGGGGCGGCCAACGGGACTCGAACCCGCGACCCCAAGATTCACAATCTTGTGCTCTAACCAACTGAGCTATGACCGCCGTAAAGGGTCGGCGAATCTCACGGCCGCCCGGGGTACTGTCAATCCCTTCTTCGGCTTGCTTCGCACCGTGTTGTAAATGCTGCATTTCCCGTTGATTAAGTGTGTTTCAAGGCGATGCTGGTTACTTCAGTTATGCAGCGGCTGCGTATCGTCACGTATAATATCGCCCATGGGCGCGGCCTTCAGCCGATTCAAGGGCTGACGTCGCGTCGGCGTATTCGCTCGATTTTGCTGCGGATGGCCAAGCTGATCGAAAAGCTCAACCCGGACGTCGTGGCGTTGCAGGAGATCGATCAAAATTCGACTTGGGCGGGAAACTTCGACCAGTTGGAGTTTTTGCGTGAGTTTACGGGCTTTCCTTATGCGGTTTTTGGCATCAACAACCGGCGCACCGGGCTCCTGAAGCTCAACTACGGCAATGCTTTTCTTTCGCGCCACCCGATTGCCGAGTGGGAAAACATCACGTTTGGCCAGAAGCGCATGGGCGAAAAAGGTTTTTTGTTCGCCGAGCTCGATGTCCACGGGAAGCGCGTGCCGCTGGTCAACATGCACCTGCACTACCGTTCGCGCGCGCATCGCATCAAGCAGGTCGATCAGGTCATGGCGTATCTCAACAAGAAGCGGGCGCTCCGTCATGCGCACTGGGCGGTGCCGCCGATCGTCTGCGGCGACATGAACAATCCTTCGCACACAGCCGACGCCACGGCTTCACTCTTCAAGTATTTTTCTCTGCACGGGAATTACTCCCTGCACCCACAGAAGGCGCGCACGTTTCCCTCGCCGATGCCACGTCGCATGCTCGATTTCGTTTTTCTGCCGCCGGAATGCGTGGAGGTTTACTGCCTGGTCGTGCGCACGATGCTTTCCGATCACCGGCCGGTGATGGTGGAGTGTAGAATCTCGTAGGGTCGCCTCTTATTCGTAGCGCCAATCTCATGCCTGTTTTCTGTCATTCTGAGCGGAGCGAAGAATCCAGTTGGGCTGTGCTGCAACGTTAAGCTGGATTCTTCGCTCCGCTCAGAATGACAAACTTAAGGAGTCAGCAGCGTTTCCGAAGCTGTGCCGGCCTGCTTACACGCATGCTGGGTCTGATCGCTGAAAAATCGCTTTGCGCCGCAGCGGTCTTTTGTCAGTTGTCACCTTTGCGCCTGTTCGGCGCGCATAATCCATGGATCGCATCGCCCAAGCTTTTGCCCGTGCCCGTTCTGAAAATCGCGCCTGTTTCGTGGCGTACCTTTGCGCGGGCGATCCCGACTTGGAAACCTCGATCTCTGCGTGCCGCGCGGTGCTGGAAAATGGTGTCGACGTGCTCGAACTCGGCGTGCCGTTTTCCGATCCGCTGGCCGATGGGCTGACCAATCAACTCGCCGCCCAGCGTGCGCTTGAGAGCGGTATGACGGCCGCTAGGGTCTTTGAACTGGTTCGGCGCATCCGCGAATTCAGCCAGGTGCCGATCGTCTTCTACACTTACTACAATCTCGTTTTTGCCAACGGCGTCGAAAACTACGTGCGCCTGGCGCGCGAAGCCGGTGTCGATGGGCTACTCACGCTCGATCTTCCCCCAGAGGAAGCAGGCGAGGTCGTCGCGGCTTGCGGCAAGCACGACATGAAGACGGTCTTCATTGTTGCCCCGACGACGCCGAATGCGCGCCTGCCGATCATCACGGCTGCAGCGACGGGTTTCATTTACTATGTCTCCCGTGAAGGCGTGACGGGCGTGCGCGACCAGGTCGCGGCCAACATTCCCGAGGCGGTCGCGCGTATCAAGGCAGTTGCTAAAAATCTGCCGGTGGTGGTTGGTTTTGGTATTTCCACGCGGGCCCATGTGACCGAGGTCGCCGCTCATGCCGATGGCGTGGTGATCGGTAGTGCGTTGGTGAACTGCATTCGCGATAATCTTAGCCAGCGCGAACGGATTGCACCTGCGCTCGCGGCGAAGGCTGCTGATTTTGCGCTGGGCGTCGGGCGTTAAACTGCACTTATTGCACTATGCCCCGTAGAGTACTCCTTATCGACGATGACCGGATGCAGTGCATGCTCACGAAGGCGCACTTCGCGAAATTTCGTCAGGAGAAGTACGAAGTCGATTGGGCGGAAACCTACGAGAAAGGTCTAAGAAAATTACTGAGCGGCGAATACACCGTTTGCCTGCTCGATTACCAGCTGGGCGAACGCGATGGGCTTGCGCTCATCCGCGAGGCCATTGCGGCTGGCTGTCATGTGCCGATTATTTTTCTGACAGCTGAAACCGGTGAAAACATCGACATTTTGGCGATGGAGGCAGGTGCGCTCGACTATTTGATCAAGGGCGAGATTACCACGCAGTCGCTCGAACGCTCCCTGCGTTATGCGCTGAAACTCGGCGATACGATGGAAGCGTTGCGCCAGCTCGCCACGCACGATGCGCTCACCGGGCTGCTCAATCGGCGCGAGTTCGACCGCATTCTGATCGAAGAGCATGAGCGCGCAAAACGCTTTGGCCGCTCGTATGCGATCGTGACGCTCGACCTGGATCATTTCAAAAAAGTGAACGATACTTACGGCCATCCGGCGGGCGATCTTGTGCTTAAGACGGTAGCCAAGCGCATCGGACAGCAATTGCGGAGCGTTGATCGCTTTGCCCGTGTCGGTGGCGAGGAGTTCGCCATTGTACTGACTGAGGTCGATTTTGTGACGGTTTCGGAGGTCGCCAAACGAATCGTCGAAATGGTTGCGCGTATGCCCGTGCTGCTTGAAAACGGAACCAAACTGCCCGTGACGGTAAGCGCTGGTTCGGCATCGATGCCGAAAAATGCAGCCGATCCCGCCGCTTTGATTCGGATTTCGGACAAGGCGCTGTATGAGGCCAAGCAGCGCGGCCGCAACCGAGCGGTGGCAGCTGTCGAGCTCACACCGGCAGAGTAGTGGGCTTCGCCCTAGTTGGAACGATGCATTAAAGGGTGGAGCCCGTTGTCCCTAACGGGCTGGTTCGTGAGCGTTTCCGATCAAGCCCGATGAGGACATCGGGATCCACCTTCTGCACAGCGCTTTACCCTCGAAGCCGCGCTTCAACTGCATCGTTTGTCGACACGAGGTCGTGCCTTGCAGGCCAGATGATCCTTAATTCCGTAGTTGAAACCGCTAATTATCGCTAATTGGCGCTAAATCAGAGACATCGATAAAAACACCTTTTCACCTGCCAGGTGAACTCCTTTGCCGCGTAGACCGGTGGCTAACTTCCGAAATTAGCGGCGATTAGCGATAATTAGCGGTTAAACAACTGCTGTTTTTAGGATGATTCGAGACGTTGGCTTTACTCGCGTTCGGGCCCGCTTTTGTTGATTCCCAGCTTTTCCATCAGCTCATAAAAGGTGGGGCGGCTGATCCCGAGTTCGGTGGCGGCGGCGGTTATCTTGTTGTTATGTTTGCGGAGGGCTTGCTGCAGAAGTTCGCGTTCGAGCGCTTCACGCGCTTCTTTTAGTGTGCTTCCGATGCGATTTGAACTGGTTGCGTTCGTAAGCTCAAGGTCCTGAGCCGAGAGGCGTTTCTCGCCGCCCATGATCACGGCGCGGCGAACGCGATTCTGGAGTTCGCGCACATTTCCTGGCCAGTCGTGACGTTGAATCGCGCGTTGTGCTTCGGGCGCAAAGCTGAGGCCGGCTTTTCCGCTTTCGCTGGCAAATTGCTGGAGAAAGGATTGCGCGAGGAAGAGGATGTCGCCTTCGCGATTGCGCAGGGCGGGCAGGGCGATTTGTACAACGGCGAGCCGGTAGAAAAGATCTTCGCGAAACGAACCATCTAACATGCCTTTTTTTAGGTCGGCGTTGGTGGCGGCGACAACCCGGGTATCGACCGGGATTTCCTGGCGCCCGCCGACGCGTTCGATGCAGCGTTCCTGCAGGAACCTTAGGAGTTTGACTTGGATCGGCAGTGGGATTTCACCAACTTCGTCGAGGAAAAGCGTGCCGCCCGAGGCACCTTCGATCCGGCCTTTACGCTGGACGTGGGCGCCGGTAAAGGCGCCTTTTTCGTGGCCGAAAAGTTCACTCTCAATCAGCGTCTCGGGGATGGCACTGCAGTTGATGGCGACAAAGGGGCCGCTCTTGCGAGCGCTGCGGTTGTGGATGGCGCGCGCGGTCATTTCCTTGCCGGTGCCGCTCTCGCCCAGAATGAGCACCGGGGCGTCGACGGTCGCGACTTTGCGGATGGTGTCGAAGACCACTTGCATCGGTGTGCTGGTTCCCAGAATCCCGTCGAAGGCGTCGCTCTGCAACCGGCCCTGCATCTCGCGGTATTCACGTTCTAGTTGGGCGACGTGGAAGCAGCGTTTCAAAAGCAATTTCAGATCGACCATTTCGACGGGCTTACCGAGAAAATCGTAGGCACCTGCGCCGATGGCTTGGAGCGCATTCGTCTTTTCGCCTTGGCCGGAGATGATGACGATCTTGGCCAGCGGGTCCACCGCGAGCAGTTCCGACAATGTTGCGAGACCTTCTTCCGGTGTCGCTGGATTGGGCGGCAGCCCTAGATCGAGCAGGACGACTGCGGGGTGTGCGGTGCGGAATTTTTCAACTGCTTCTGCGCGATCGCCCGCTTGCAGGATCTCATAATCCTGAGCCAGGGCCCATTTCATCTGGGTGCGAATCTCGTCGTCGTCATCGACGATCAAAAGTGTAGGTTTCATCGGGCACTGGGGGTAAGAGGTAGGGGCAGAAATACTCGGAAAGTGGTGCCTTGACCGGACGAACTTTCAACCGCAATCCGACCGCCGTGCGCTTCCACGATCATTTTGCTTTGGAACATGCCGATCCCGAGGCCGTTTTTCTTTGTCGTCTGGAATGGGCGAAAGAGCGAGCGAGCGAGAAATTCCTCAGTCATGCCGCAGCCGTCGTCGGCAGCCGTGAGAACCGCCCAAGAACCCTCCTGGATCGTGCGAATGCGGAGGCGTCCCTTGCCGTTTGTGGCCTCGCGCGCGTTCAGCACCAGGTTAATGATTACTTTTGAAAACTGGTCGTTATCGACAAGAATGTTAGGTACTTTAGCCAGTTCGGCTTCGATGATGAACCCAGTGCCTTGCTCGAAACTCGCCAGTGCGTTCGTGACGATTGCGTTTAAGTCGGATTCCCTAGCCTGGATTTTAAGCTCTTTGCGGAGTTCGCTGAGGCGGCTTATCAGATGATTGATGTGGGCGACGGATTTACCCACGCCGCGCAGCGCGTCCTGCCTGAACTCGGGATCGTCGAAATGCGTGGGCAAGTTTTGCAGCATCAAACTCAGTGTTGACGCCGCGTTCTTCAGATCATGCACAAAAAACGCCGCCATGGTTTGGAATGCTTCGTGTTCACGGGACTGAAGGAGTCGCTGCGAGAGGCGCACATTCAACAACCCGGAGGAGACGTGTTCGCCGATAGTTTTGAGCAGATCGAAATCTTGGAGCGTAAAAGGCGTTCCGCCGACGCGGTCGCCAAGAATGATCACTGCCAACACTTCGCCGCGCGAAACGATCGGCACGCAAACACGGTTGCCGCCTTTATGAAATTCATCGGGGTGACAACGCCGCAAGACCACGGCCCACATCTCGCTCGGTTTCTCGATGTCCGTGGGGTCGATGTGTTCACGGAGATGCTGAACCACGAGTGCGGTACCCGCGGAGTCTGGCTTTAGCTCACGAGCCCGATCCTCCGTGAGGGACGTGGAGGCGGCAAGGACGAGCTCATTCCTACTGTCGTCCAAGACCCAGAAAGTGACGCAAAGTGATTTGAAAGTATCCGCGAGCTGCGCCACGACGGCTTGGCAAAACTCTTTCTGTTCGACCCGAGAAGCAGTTACTTCGGTGAAGCGGCTCCAGACCGTCTGGTAATCGTAGAACGGGCGTTTAAAATGGCGGCTGACGAAGCGCCGTACATAGAGATTTATCCGGTCCGATTGCAGCAGGACGGCCAGGATAACCAACGCGACCAATACAATAAATGCTTTGAGCGCGAACGAATCGTCACCGCCAAAATAAGTGACCAACGAGGCCAGAATCCCGATAAGCACCAGATAAATTCCCGCCAGAAAAACCGTGACCGAACCCTGCAGCACCGACTGCGAAGGATGAACGTTCAAAGCGATGGGCTCCGACCGGAAGATCGAGCGAAAAATCAGCAAGGTCGCCACCAGCAGAGCTCCGGAATTTATCGCCTCCATGGAAAGATTCACCTCCCGGTACAGCAGGGCCTGGCTGGCGGTGAACACACGGATGATGAACAATACCGCCACGCCCATGAGCATGAATTTGATGCGCCAGCGGATCATGCCAACGGAGGCTCGAAAGCTACGCTCCAGATTCATCAACACCAAGATGGCGCTGATCAAAAGCAGCAGGTAGCGCAAGGCGCCAAGTCCGGTTAAGGCAAAATGGAACGTCGGCACAGTATCCCGCGAATACGTGAGAATCGGCAGACTTTGCGGAATAAAAACGAGGCCGATAGGCGCGATGAAAGCCCCAATCAACAGCCATCGCCAACGTTGGATAAACACGCGTGCATTCTCGCGTGCGTAGGCGAGACTGAAGAGCAGCCAAAAACCAGGAAGAAAAGCTGCCGCAACTCCACGATACCGCAGCCAGTGATTCAATTGCTCCGGTACCTCAGCGTGAGAGGCAAAACCGCCGAATATACGCTCGACCGCAAAAGCCAGCATGCCACCGACAAACGCCCAAAGCGCGATTGACCGACCGGCCCGCAGGGCTGCAATTAACGCCAAAATACCCGCGCCGGTTGCGCTTAAGAACGTAAGGATCTCGGCAGTATGCATTAGTCTGGTGCCTGAAAACTGTCGGAAGAGTACCTTCGGTTCAATGCTGGTTTATCAACAACTACAGCGCTCAATGCCCGTATTCGGAACTGTGCCACTTGAGGCTGCGATCACGGGACTATCCACATATGCCACCCTCGGGCTGCTAATCGGTTCCGGAAAGAGCGATGTCGTGGACTGTAATATTCTCCGAAAGCGTCGGGAATGTTGACACTTTATGGGCTTAACTCAAGCGGTGTGCATTGCGATAAGTTACTTAAGATATTATAGAATAACAGTTAAATGAATATGTCACATCGCTGGCACAACCTGTGCATGCATAAAATGCAGGTCCACCTAACATCAAAATGAAAAAAGCAATCCTCTCAATCCTCTTAAGCTTATCGGTCGTCGCCAGTGTGCAGGCCGTTAGCTACTCGGATAACAATCCGGCCAACGTGTGGCTGAATGTACTGAATCCGTCATACACGGGTGAATTCACTCTGGCTGGCTACAACCCGACCACCGAAACCATCACTACTGCTTCAGCAGTCTTCACCTTTGCCGACCTTATCGGCAGCGAGAGCTTCGTCGTGAATCTGACGGGCGATGTGCTGTCGCAGGGTTCGTTCTTTGGCGTGTTGGCGCTCCCGACCAATATTTTAAACGGACTGATCACTTTGGATAGCACGGGTGCTCTTTCGTACACAGTTTCGCGCAAGACCGGTGAGTTCTGGCTCACCCATGCATCCCTGACCGCTGAGTCGACTGCCCGTCGCAATGTTCCTGATGCTGCTGCTACAGCGCTGCTCCTTGGTTTGGGCGTGATCGGAATGGTCGCGGCCAAGCGTCGTTTTGGTTCAGCTGCTTAAGTTCAAGCAGTTCGAAGCTTAAAGCCATATAGCATAAAAGCCGCAGCTTAACGCTGCGGCTTTTTTGTGGGCTGAACGGGCCAGTATCCTTTCTCGTTTCTTCGTTGAGGTTTTGCCTGCTGCATTGGACGCGCCCCGTGCAACCGTCTGCCATCATCTACTGCGCCATGTCAGTTTCGCGCAGGCTAATGCGAAAATGTGCCGATACTGGTTTATTAACCTATGATCCTGCCACTCAGATCGAAACTGCTACTCCTGTCGCTGATTCCTCTTTGCTGTGCCATTTGGTTCGGCGCTTTATCTGCCTACACCAAGATACGCGAACGCGCTGCGTACTCCGATTTCCGGGAAGTCATGGGCCTGGCGAATGCCCTCGCCAAAGTAAACGAAGCCAACAACGACGAGCTCCGAAACGCCTGGTGTTGGAATCCAGGCGCGATCAAGGACAACGGAGTAGCCACGGTCGACAAGATCAAGGCCATCTGGGAGGGCGACGTGAAGACCAACGAACAGGTCTACGGCGACATGCAAAAAATCAGCGGCTCCTTGGATCTCAATAAATTTGATCCCCAAATAAAGGAGATCCTGCAGGAGATTGACCGTGCCCGAAATGACCTTGCGCAACACCGGCAGCGCATGCGTCAGACGATGGAGTTCTCCGAAATCATAAAGCCCTACGACCGCCTGAAAATAAGCATCCAGGGAATCTGGCCGGTCCTTATCAAACAAATCTCCGACAAGGACCTCGCTCAACGTCTCATCGCCTACAACCTCTATCTCGATTACCAATCCGGCTGCGTGCAATACACCGGCGTCCTGACCTGGGCTCAGCAGATCCCAAAACTGCCCCCAGAAGCCTACGCCCGCTACGAGTCCTACTACCGGGAGAGCGAAACCCTGCTCAAACACTTCCGTAGCCTCGCACCCAAACCCATCGTCGAAAAAGTCGACAAGCTTCTCAACGACGACCGGGGACGCTGGTTCGATGCGAAAGTGAAGAGCTATCTCAACGCGAATAATCTCTCCGAATTCCACGACTTCCTGCCGCACCTAGACATGGGCGCGGAATTCAAAGAAAAGGGCGAAAGCCGCAACGTCGACCTTGGGAAACTGATGACCGACATCCGCGCGGAAATCGGCGGATACACCGATACCAAGATCGACGAGCTCACTACCAAAAGAAACGTGGCCATCATCGAAACCATTTTCGCGATCGGCCTGACCTTAAGTCTTTCCACTTATCTCAGCCGCTCGATTTCAAAAACCCTCGTGCAAATCACCGACGGTATTTCCAAAGGAACCGATGAAGTCTATGACGCAGCCAACAAAATAAAAGAGGCAAGCGACATGCTTTCCCAAGGAGCCAGGGAGCAAGCCTCCAGCGTCGAAAATACAGAGGACATGATCAACCAGATCCGGGAGAATACACGCGCCACGACCCATTCCTCAAAGCAGGCCAACGAGCTCATTCACCAAACCACTAAAACCGTCCAAACCTCCAACGACAACATGAAGGCAATGGACAATGCCATGGCGCAGATTGCAGCTGATGGCACCAAGACGAAGAGTATCATTAAAACCATTACGGAAATTTCGTTCCAAACCAATCTCCTCGCACTCAACGCAGCCGTGGAAGCGGCCCGGGCCGGCGAAGCAGGCGCCGGTTTCGCCGTCGTCGCCGAGGAGGTTCGAAGCCTCGCGAGCCGATCAGGCGTCGCCTCTCACGACACGAACCAAATCGTAGAAGCCTCCGCGAAAACCATCGGTGTCGGCATCGAATCAACGAAGAAGGCCAGCGAGTCTTTTAGCGCTGTCCTCGTCAGCACCAAGAACGTGGCGCAGTGCATCGCGCAAATTGAGCAGGAGGCCGAAAAACAAACCACCGGGATCAACGAAATCGGCGAATCTGCAAAGAGGGTGGGCGAAATCACACGGGAAAACTCAGCCAAAGCAGAAGAATGCGCCTCGTACGCACAGATCCTTAACCAACAAGCTGAAAGTCTGGAAGGCTACGTCGCCCGACTCAAAAACCTCGTCGAGGGACATTAGTCAAAATCCTCGGGGCAAGCGCGGGGATGACAGGCTAAGCGCTCGTTCGGGCCCGGCCGAAGTTTCCGCTTGCGCCGGAAGAGGGATTTCGCGGCCATGGTCCCTTACAAACATGATCGCTCCCGAGACATTTTCCCATATCGAGAACATTAAGAAGCGCGCCGGGTACCTATGGAGGTATCTTTGACGTCGAACAAAAACAGCGCGAGATAGAGGCCCTCGAAGCGCAGATGGGGGCTCCCACGTTTTGGGATAACCAGATTGCCGCACAAAAGCATATCGCCAAAGTCAATGGCCTGAAGCGTGCGATCGGCGGGTTGGTCGAGTTCAATAAGAAACTCGGCGACGTCGATGTGATGATCGAACTCATCGAGTCGGCTGAAGGTGCCGAACAAGAACAATACGCCAAAGAACTCGGCACGACAGCTGAGGCATTTGTCGTCGAACTCGACAAGCTTGAGATCGGTTCGTTTCTCAGCGGCAAGTTCGACAAGAACAACGCCATTCTCTCCATTCAGTCCGGCGCGGGTGGCACCGAGGCCAACGACTGGGCCGACATCATTTTCCGCATGTATAACCGCTGGGCTGAGCGCAGAGGTTTCGAGGTCGAGGTGCAGGACGTGCAGGTGGGCGACCAGGCTGGCATCAGCAAAGCCACGATGCTCATCAAGGGCGAGAACGCCTACGGCTACGTCAAGGCCGAGCGCGGTGTCCATCGTTTGGTGCGCATCAGCCCGTTCGACTCGAACAAGCGCCGCCACACTTCTTTTTGCGCGATCGACGTGGTTGCCGAAATCACCGACGAAATCGAAATCGAAATTCCTGAGGCCGAAATCCGCATCGATGTCTACCGTTCATCCGGCAAGGGCGGTCAGGGCGTCAACACGACCGACTCGGCGGTGCGCATGACGCACATTCCGTCCGGCATCGTGGTGGTTTGCCAAAACGAACGTTCGCAGATCAAGAATCGCGCCAGCGCGATGAACGTCTTGAAAGCGCGTCTCTACGAGAAGAAGCAGGACGAACAGCGCAGCGAGATGGAGCGTTTCTACGGTGAAAAAGGCGAAATCGGCTGGGGCAGCCAGATCCGCAGCTACGTGCTACAACCCTATCAGATGGTTAAGGATTTGCGCACGGGTTCGGAAACGAGTGACACGCAGGGCGTGCTCGATGGCGATCTCGACCGTTTCATCTATGCCTGGTTGCGCGCGGGTTGCCCGCGTCATCGCAACAAGGATATCAAGATGGAGGACTGAGCTTACTTGGGCGCCTATTTGTCGGTCGCCCAGTCAGTAAATTCTTTCAGCGCCGATTTCTTGGGTTGGGTTGCAACTTGCGAAGCTGTTTCGACGGGCTTGGCTTCGACCGATTTTTCGGTCGCCAGATCGTTCACGACATGTGGAGTGACGAAGAAGATGAGTTCGGTGCGCTCAGATGTATCGTATTTGCCGGAAAACAGTTTTCCTAGGATTGGTATGCTGCCGAAAAACGGGACCTTCCTCGTTGTCGTTGACGTGCTGTTTTGCACCAATCCTCCCAAGACAACGGTGGCACCATCGCGGACCCGGACGATGGAAGAAGCCTGGCGAATATCGACAACCGGAGCTTTGGTATTTCCTGTGGCCGACTCTTCCATTCTGACCAGACGACTTACTGCTGGCGTGATATCTAGAGTTATGAGGCCGTCGTCGGATACTTGAGGGGTGATGGATAGTACAGTGCCGACGGTTAGGGTTTGGATCGATTCGCTGATATCGGTCGTCGTGGCAGTGCCAGAGCTTTGAGTTGTCTTGGTCGTGATAAAAACTGGCATGTCTTGCCCCACGCGTACCACGGACGGTTGGTTGTTCAGGGTACGGAGACGTGGTTTGGAGATAACTTTTAGTTCACCTTGTTGTGAGAGCGCATCAATGATGGCTTGGGTGTTTGTGCGTTGGAGCGTGGCCTGAACGCCTGCCGCGCCGGGAGATGAGCCAAACATCGGAGTTTGCACGATCAAGCCGCCGCCAGATTTCAAAGTTAACGCGCCAGGAATTGTGTTAAAGGTTGTATCCATCCCGGCTTCGATCCGTTGCCAGTTGATGCCTAGCTGCATGGATTTCCCGAGCGTTATCTCATAGATCTCGATTTCGAGATCGACCTGGCGAACGACATTTTCTGTGACAGTTTTTAGGTAATCGGCGATGGTTTCGATGTTACGATGTCCGTCGGTTACAAGAACAGTTCCCGACAGGCTGTTGACGGTGAAAGTGCCCTTGGCCGAGATCATAGATTTCAACTGTTCGTTCAGTTCGCCCCAGAAATTTATAGTTGAGGTGTTGGTTACGGTCATGCTTGAGCCTTCAGTACTCGAACCACCACCAGAGCCGCTTCCTCCTCCGGCTGAGCCGCCACCGCCACTGCCGCCACCACCCGAACTAATCTGTACCGCGCTGGAACCTTGTCCGGAGCGTGTCGTGTGGATGTAGTCGATATGGAAGAGGCGCGATTCGCGATTGCGTACGCGGAGCAGGCGGCCTTCACGGGTGAAATAATAACCATTTGCCTCCAGCAAAGCGCCCATTGCGAGATCGAGTGGCAGGTCGCGGAAATCGACGGTGATTTCGCCGTCAACATCAAGGTCTGGAACGATGTTGAGATTGTTGGCCCGGGCAAACAGTGAGAGGGCTTGCTTGATCGGCACCCCGCTGGCGCTGAAGCTAAAGTTGGCGGTTGGTTCGGCAACGCCGGCTCCGGCCAGCGTGCTGGCGACCGAGGAGGCGGGCGCTTCTTGGCCGCGGGCGACGGAACTGAAGGCCAGGGAGGCAACGGCCAGGAAGAGGGGCGTGAGGGGGATTCGCGCGTTCATAGTATTCACGGGGTGGATGCCCGGCGGACCGGGGTTCTGAGGACAAAAATTTTGCCGACGGTGAGGAAGTCGCGGCCTTTCCAATGGGTGAGCCACACGCCGTCAGGATCGGCGGATTCGATCGTGATGCGGCCGATGGTGTCGCCGACCTGGGTAACTCGGTTGTTGAGGAGCAGCAGCGTTGCTCCATTTTGGCTCCAGATGCCGGTTAGGTGAACGGAATCCAGGAGGTCAGGCTGCTCAACCGTCTCGACGGTTGCGGCGGGCTGGACGTTGCGGGAGGCGAAAGGATCGCGAGATTGTTTCGGAATGATGAGCTTTTTTAGGGCGTCTTGACTAGATGCGGTTGGCATCTCGCCGCTGGGCAGGGGCTGCTCCGAAGTATTAGGATCAACGGCTGTTTCGGCTGGATCGCCTGCGGCTGATATCGAGCTGTTGCCGTCGGATGTGCGCAGGGACGACCACATCAGCGCGACGGCCAGGAGGGCCATTGCGGTGACGAACCACGGGTTGTTGAGGAGCTTTCTCATTCGGTTGTTCGGCAGCCGGCACGGAGAAAAACTTCGGCGGTTTGCCTGCCTTGTTCATCGGCGCGAATGGCCAGACGGGTTAGATCAATCGACCGGTTTGGTGAGGAAAACTGTTCGAGGAGAACAAGCAACGATGCGAACGGCTGCGTGTTGTCGGCGGTGGGCACGAGTTTGCCGCGAGCGGTGACGAAATACAGCGGTGTTTCGGTGGCTGGGGGCGCGGTGGGGGCGGGCAATGCCTGGAACGTTGCGGTCCAGCCTTGGACTCGCGCGATGCGGGCGAACTCATCGAGCACGGGGACGAGTTGTTTGGGATTTGCCATGAGCATGCCTGCGGCCGTGGCGGCGCGCTCGGCGGTTTCGGTGGCGGCGGCATCGGTTCCCGCGAGCTGGAGCTCAGCCACCTGTTGTTCCAGCGCGAGCAACGGTTGGTAGGTTTGTCGCTTGGCGTGGATGCGTGGTTGGGCCCAGAGCTGGCTCCATAAAAACAGGAGCAGCATGGCCACAACGGGTACAACGGCTGGAAGCAGTCGGCGAATGCGGAGTCGACGGGGTGCATCCGGCCAGCCCGGTACTTCGGAAAGAACCTGCCAGCAATCGAGGGCCAATTGACGGAGTTTATTTTTCAAGGAGTACGCCCTCCAGGTTGAATCGTTGGATTTCGGGCGCGCCGGGCGTGGTTAGTGGGGCAGCGACCAGCACGCGCGCGTTTTCGTTGAAACGCACCCGGAGCGGGCTTTTGGCCAGCTCGCTTTGCAGGCCTGCGATGAGGGCGTGGGCGGTTTCGTCGTCTGCCTCGATCGATCCGCTGAACTGGAAGGCCCAGGCAAGGGCTTCGGAATCCCAGCGGACATTGAACTCAATCAGACGGGCGCTTTCCGGCAGCAGTCCGGAGACGAAGCCGAGCAGGCGACTGGGCACCGGGGGCAGCCGGTCGTTGTTCACGCGGTTGACGAAGTTTTGGTTGCGTTCGATGGTTCGGTTTCGAAGATCGAGACGATCGCGGTCAGCCTGAAGTTCTGGCTCTCGGGTGCGCAGGCTGGAGAGTCGGTCATGTTCGGCGCTCCACTCGCTGGAGGTGTGATAGAGGTTTGAAAACATCAGCGCCAGTCCGAGCCAGACGACGATCAGGAATCCGACGCGAATAAACTGGTTGCGTTGTTTCGCCTTCAGATAGCGCGAGAGCAGATTGATGGGCTGCTGAGGGGAAAGTTTGGCCGTGGTCTGCAACCAATCGATAGGTGTAGTGGGCAGGCTTTCGATTTTCTTTCCGCCTCCGCATTTGGTTTTGATTTCGGCTGTCGCCGCCGAGCCGCTTTGGGCCATGAGCCAGATCGAGGAGGCGGCGTTTTCGAAGTGCTGTTTGGTGTAGAGTAACGAGCGGTTCACTTCGACGCCGACCCGGCCGGGTTCACGATTGAGATCGGCGAGAATTGTCCGTGAAAACAGGAGTGGTCCGCCGACCCGACCGGCTAGAACGGAGGTGCTGGTGCCGACCTCGGCTGCCACGATCACGGTTGTGTTTTTTTCGGCGGGGATGCGGTTAAGTTCGTATTGGAGCGGGACGATGAGCGGCAGGATGCGCGTTAGATCGAGATGGCGTTTGAGCAGCACCCGGTGGAGATCGTCATAGAAACTTCTCGGTAGCAGATGTAGAAGGATCGACTGCTCTTGCTTCATCGTGATCAGCGGCTGCATCACCCACAACACGCGGCCGTGCTCTTGTTCGTGGCGTTGGATGCGGTTTTTCAGGTAGCTACGCAGCACGCCTTCGGAGAACACCGGGATGTCGTCGGCCTGGTGCATGAAGACCTCGTTTTCCAGAACGAGGAACGTTTCGGTACCGGCAAACTCGGTCTCTGTCAGGGCGTCATCGAGCACGGTTTCGAATTCCGCGACGGTGCGGATCGGTGTCGAACACGACCAACTCTTGGTCATCTTCTGGCGACGAAAAGCGGCGGCATGGAGTGAACCGTTGAACCAGACGAAGCCGAGCGCATCGTTGTTGCGTGCGCTCTGCCGTGACGGAATTTTGCGTACGCTGGCGGGGACGGGAGCAGCCTTGGAGTCACCGTCAGCAACCGGTGTATCCGAGGGTTGAGTACGGTTGGGTTCGGCCTCCGTTAGAGCGGCAGCCTCGGCGAGCAGGCGTGAGATTTCGTCTTGGTCGCTCATAGCGGTGTCCACCTAGTGCCGTCGAAAACGAACGTCTTTGGATCGGTGCTTACAACGTAGCTGTAGTTAAGGACTCCTAGTCCATCGTAGAGGTTTATGCGCTGGTTAGCACGGCATTGAGGATTCGGCGAAGCAGTGCCGTCCGTAGTTCCTGCGTGAACGGGAACTGCTCCTGATGATATGATTGCACCAGTCACGCTGTACACTCTGTAGCTGGCAGCAGCTGTGGTGCTCGTGTTCCGGAATATGAAATCCAGCGCTGGTACTGAACGGAGGTTTACTCGTTCGATAACCAGAAACTCACGGATGCCCGGAGTCCATTCAGTCAGTCCGGGCGGTGGGAGA
This sequence comes from Verrucomicrobiota bacterium, assembly GCA_016721945.1. GTDB lineage: Bacteria > Verrucomicrobiota > Verrucomicrobiia > Opitutales > Opitutaceae > JADKHC01. Next base: position 59,773 of record JADKHC010000016.1, read on the forward strand.
TTGGCAGGGGAAAGGTCTGCTGAGTTCCAATTCCAGATTGCTTGGAAATTTGCCCGAACGTTGGCGATGGTGGTCGTCAGGCCGATGTCTTGACGCATACTCGAAATGAAGAGAGCACGTTGGTTGCTAGCGACTGGATCGGGTACGTAGAGACGTGGAATAGCGCCCGCTCCGGCGGTTCTTTGACGACGGTTGAAGCGAAGGTCGGTGGGATTTGCCGAGGCGTAGGTGGCGAGCACGGTGTTCCAGTTGTTTTCGTTAGGAAGGAGCCCTGTTTCCCGGATGTAGATTTTGATTTGCTCGCTGAGGGTTCGGAGTGAGTCCGCTTCTGCCCGCACGGCTTCGCGCTCAATAATTCGCAGGGCATTTGGTGTGATGACTGAGGCTAGGACAGCCATGATCGCGAGCACGCCGATCATTTCGATCAGGGTGAAACCGATTTGGCTGATAGGGGTTGGTTGTGGTGACTTCGTTTTCATCGTGCGTTCCACAGTTGCAGGATGGGGAGCACCACGGCCATCGCCACGAATCCGACCACGGCGATCAACGATAGCATGATCACAGGATCGAAGATCGCGAAGACGACTTTGATCCGGCGCGGGATGATTTTGTTGTAGTAATCGGCGACGCTTTGCAGCGCGACGTCGAGGGTGCCGGACGTTTCTCCCGTCGAAATCATGGTGACGACGGTGGGCGGGAAGATGTCGTGTTTCGCGAGGCTTTTGCTGAAGTGGGTGCCCTCGGTGACTGCGGTGCGCACTTCTTCGATGGCCTGTTCCAGGGCCTGATTGCCGACCAGTTTTTTGCAGATTTCGAGACCGCGCAGCAGCGTGATGCCGCTCCGGTAAAGCATGGCGAGGTTTTGCGTGAAACGTGAGAGCGCGAACATCGCGATCAGCGGTCCGAAGATCGGCAGTTTCATCAATGCCCGGTCAAATACGCGGGCATAGCGTGGGACGCGGAGAAGCATTTTTAACCCGAACCAGGCGGCAACACCACCGCCGATGATGAAGGGCCATCCGTGGAGTAAAAGATTACTGATCCAGATCGTGATGCGCGTGACCAGTGGCACTCCGAGCGAAAGATCCGTCAACAAGCTCACGAAGCGCGGCACGATAAATGTGAACAACAGCAACACGAGGGCGAAGGCTGCGCCCGTCACCATGAGCGGGTAGATGAGTGCTTGTCGGATTTCGCCGATCAAACGGTCTAACCATTCGTAGTAACTACTTAAACCTTCGAACGATTCCGGCAAGTGACCGCTCACTTCGCCTGCGTGGACGATGGCGACCACCTGCGGAGGGAAACTGCGAGGGAACATGGCGAGCGATTGATGCAACTGCACGCCGAGGGTGAGCTGATCGCGCACGGTGCCGAGCACGGTGCCGAGTCGTGTGCCCTCGGTATCGTTGGCCAGCCGGTCGATCGCATTGGGGATCGGGATGCCGGCGCGCAGCAGCAGCGTCATCTGCACAAAGAAATTGATGAGGTCGCCGCGTTTTACCGCGATGTCGTGAGTTTCGCCGGTCTCGACCGCAGAGCCTTCGCGAGCATCCAATAACCAAATGCCAGAGGCACGTAACCGATTTTCGGCTATGATGACGCTGTCGGCTTCGATCGCCCCTTGGATGATCTGGCCAGTCGCGTTATAGGCACGGTAACGGAACATGCTCATCGTCGTCAGTGTGAGAACGCTACGCGGAAGATTTCCTCCAAAGTAGTGTCGCCTGCGAAGGCACGGCGCAGGCCGTCGTCGAAGAGGCGTGCCATGCCTTTTTCCAGAGCGAGCGCTTGGAGCTTTTCAACGTTTCCGGTTGTGAGAATCGGATGGTAGTCCTCATCGATCTCGAAGATCTCGAAGATAGCGACACGACCGCGGTAACCCTGTTGTCGGCATTCGGGGCAACCGCGTGGACGCCAGAGTTTTGGCTCTTCGTCGGTCGGTATGGGAAGGTTAAAGCTGCGTAAATGTTCACACGGGTCGACCAGCGGTTCACGGCAGGTTGGGCACAGACGTCGAACCAGGCGTTGCGCAATAATGAGCCGCAGCGTGGCTGGCAGAAGAAAAGGTTCGACCCCGAGATCGATGAGGCGCGGTACGGCGCTGATCGAATCGTTGGTGTGAAGAGAGCTGAAAACCAAATGGCCGGTGAGTGCGGCGCGCACCATGAGCTGGGCGGTTTCGGTGTCGCGAGTTTCGCCCACGAGGATGACGTCGGGGTCTTGCCGCAAAAGGGTGCGCAGACCGTTGCCGAAAGTAAGGCCGATCTTTTCGCTGATCTGAGTCTGGCGGATCTGCGGCAGCCGGTACTCGATCGGATCTTCGAGCGTGAAGACGGAGCGTTCGGTGCGATTCACGCCGTTGAGCGCGGTGTAGAGAGTAGTTGTTTTACCACTACCGGTCGGGCCGGTGACGAGGACGATGCCGTGGGGCATGTTGACGGCCTTGGCCAGGCAGTCTTCCTCTTTTTTTCGAAGACCGAGCGAGCGGATGCTGCGCAGGAGATTGCCACTGTCGAGAATACGCAGCACGACGCTTTCGCCATAGCTGGTCGGAAGGCAGGACACGCGGAAATTCAACTCCTTGCGACCGAGGGTAAAACTGAAACGTCCGTCCTGCGGCAAGCGCGTCTCGGAAACGTCGAGATTCGACATGACTTTGATGCGGGCGAGGAAGGGATCTTGCAGATCCTTGGGGATGAGCATCGAGGCCTGCATGATGCCGTCGGTGCGCATGCGGATGCGCAGAGATTTTTCGTCGGGCTCGAAATGGATGTCACTGGCGGATTTTCGCACGGCGGCGGCGATGATTTGCTCGATGGCACGGATGATGGGCGCAGTCGTGTCGTCGCCGCTCTTGTGCTCGTTGATCTTCATCAACTCGTCGATCGTCTGATCGAGCGAGCCCTCGCGTTCGTGACAGGCGGCGAGTTTTTCCAGGATGTTGGGTTTCGGCGCGGTGAGAACGTCGACCTTGAGCCGGGTCATCTGTTCGACGCGGTCGATGGCGACCACATCGAATGGATCGGCCATGATCAGCGTGAGCGTATCGCGAGTATGGCGATAGGGGATGATTGCGGCTTCTTTGCAGAATTCGTAGGGAACGAGCGCGATCGTTTCGGCGACCGTCTCGATCTTAGTGACATCGATCGTCGGCGTCTGCGAATCCTTGGCTAGGAAAAGAGAGATGTCTTCCTCGGTGGCCAGGCCGAGTTTCTGAATGACAGCGCCCATCAACAGCCCGGAACGCTTTTGCTCGCGCACGGCGAGTTCGAGCTGTTGCGGTGTGATCAGGCCTGCTTCGACGAGGCGATCACCGAGGCGCTTGGTGGTCGATTTTTCAAAGAAAAGGCCAAATTGTAACCGCGCCAGATCAACTGGCTTTTCTCCATCGGGATTGATGATTTTTGCAGGGGGCATGCTTAAACGGGACCGGGCCGTGCGTCGTTACGCCGGCCCGGTTCGCAATATCCAAAAAAAGTGTCCTGATCCGGGCGGAGTATATGACTACTGATGAGCGATGTAGATATAGACGGTGGTTAGGCCAGCGACTGGAGCGGCGTAAACCACTTTGCCAGCATTGTCGGCAGCGCCCATGGCGGGGGTGTTGGATTCACCATCGATACGCATGCTGACTTCACGGGCCTCGTTGCTGGTCACATTGACGAAAACGGCTGAGACTACGCTGGCGCCTGTGGGGAGATTGGTATTTGCCGCTGAGGCGGTAATTCGCGCCGAGAGCCACGGAGGGCAACTGGGCGGGATTCGAAGCGATACAGATGACTCGGGATTGTCCGGTCTGCACGGTGCCGCCGGTCGCGGCCCAAGCACCCGCAGCGCGCGCCCAGGTGGCGCCAGCGGGCGGTGGGTTACCTGGTTGCGCACCAATTTTTACGGTGAAGCGACCTTCCATCAACCCGTCTGTAAAGAGGAGATCATCGATACGAGAATTGTTGTTCGTAAGAGGGATGGTGCCGTATTTTCCGGCAAACTCGGCGATGGCAGTCTTAATCGCTCCGACTGAACTTGCCGCGTTCGTGATACGCGACGAGGCGATGGTTGAGAAAACCTTGGGCACGATGATCACGGCGAGCACGGCGATAATCGCCAGAACACCGATCATTTCAACAAGACTAAAACCTGATTGACGACGGTGAGAAGACATAGACGGAAGCGAAGTTTTATTCATAAGGGTAAAGGGCTTGGTCGATGGGGCTTAAATCGTCTCTTGTTGGGATAACTTTAGCCAAAGAATGAGCTTTCGCCCTCAGGAAAACCATGGGGAGCGAGCCACTTTGGTGGTTCGGGTTTTGCCAGAACTCTGCCTGGTTCCGGATCGTGTCTGCGTCGCATGATTGTGGATACCGTATGGCGGCGCGGCATAAGTTGCCGGAGTATGTGCGTGAAGCCTGGGTAATGAGTGCGAGGCGATCGCGATTTTGGTGAAAGTATACAGGGCAAAACGCTGGCCAGGTTTCCGTAGTTATCGAAGCAGCTTAAGCTAAGGGTTTTTCCTTTCTAGCCGATATAGGTAAAGCTCCCTGCGTTAAGCTGATGCCGAGGCGCACATTCCCACAACTACAACCATGAATATCCTCGTCGTGGATGATGATCCTGTTGCGCAAAGGATCATGAAAATGTTCGTGGAGAAATCGGGGTACACGCCAACGATCTACACCGACGGTCCAAAAGGGCTGGAGGCTGCACTCGCACCTGATGCGCCGCCGATCATCCTGCTCGACTGGATGCTGCCCGGTATGGACGGGATCACGGTTTGCAAAAAGATCCGCGAGGCGAAACCCAAGGTGCGGCCCTATGTGATCATGCTCAGCGCGAAACACGGCAAGGACGAGATTGCCGCCGGCCTTGATGCAGGCGCGGATGACTTTGTTTCAAAGCCTTTCAATGTCGGGGAAATGCAGGCTCGTCTGCGCGTCGCGAAACGATTGATCGAATATCAACGGGAATTGTTGAAGCAGATCGACGACAACGAAGTGCTTACTCAACGCAACAGCTTGCTGGGCGAACTCATCAGCAAGCGTCAGGGCGTCGAGGCACCGAAACACCCACTACCGGCAGCAAAACCAGTCGCCGCTAATAAGGTCGTAGAGCACAAGCCGACAGATTTCTCCGATCACGAGGTGCGCTACATGTTGTCCATCGCGTTACTTGAACTGCGACTGGCCTTGCAGGGAGTGACCCCTCGTTCACGTCCGCCGGAGTTTAGTTTTGCCGAATTCTGCGCCTGGAGCGGGCTGATGATACCAGAGCACGATGCTTGGGTGGATCTGGTGGTTTTGGGTGAGACTCAGGCAGCGGAGCGACTTTTCGAGAGCTCGCTCGGACGTAAACCGCACTCTGAGACCGAGACCGCCGGTTTCATGGCCGAGATGGCGCGGATGGTGGCGATCGGCTTTACCCGTATGTTGCGGGTTCGCGCAGGTGAGGTCGTGCAGCCACTGATTTCGCGGGCGTTGCGTCTGTCGATCTCGACCCCACCTGTGCCGACACCTGCGGTGAACCGCTCCTATGATCTCGTGATTGAGAATCTTCCTTTCCGGCTGCTGACTGCACTTGAGCCATGCACCAAACAGATGATGACGCCGGGTGCGGTTCATGCCCTCGATTATCTCGCTGGACCGTTTCCGCCGAAGGAGATGAGCTCGGTGCCGATCTTCAACGAAGGTGTCGTTATGACGCCGCGTTTTATCGAGAAACTGTTGAGTCACGACGTGGCGGTACAGCAGGGCGAATGCGTTGCCGTGCGGCGTCCAACGAAGCTGGCTAGATACTTTAACGCCTAGGTCCTACATCCGGAATTCCTACTGGTGGTAGATAGTCGGACGGTTTCAGGAGCGTTGCGTCAATTGCTCGACGATGCGCCTTAATCGAAGGCGTTCATGGCCGATGTTAAAAGGAGTTTCCCGAGAAGGAATGCATGTCTACTGACTCACCATGTCGTTGCAGCAACGATCCTGCACTGGTTTTGCCAGAGTCATTGCAGCACGTGCTGCCGCTGATTGACTCTCTGCTTGAGCATGTAGTCATCGTCGATGCGGAGCGTCGTATCGTGCATGCCAATCCCTCGTTTCTGCATATTCTCGAACCCGAGCAGGTGCTGGATTTGAATGGAAAACGCTTTGGTAACGCTGTGGGTTGCAGCCATGCAGGGCAAACAGAAGGAGGCTGCGGATCGACAAAATTCTGCAAGGAATGCGGTGCGTACCGTGCGCAGATGGCCGCGTTTGCCGGTGAGCCCGTGGTTGAGGAATGCCGGATTGTACGGGCAGATGGCGGTGCGCTCAATTTTAGGATTCGAGCGAGTCACTGGGATGCGGCCGGTCGTCCACTTTTGATCATAACGGCACTCGATACGAGCGGCGAAGAGCGTCGCCGTTTGCTCGAAAAACTCTTTTTTCACGATGTTCGAAATACGGTCGGCGGAGTAACAGGCCTGGCCGAATACATCGGCCGAGCACAACCACTTGGTACCGACAGCACGCAGACGGCTCTCATCGCCTCCATGACGCGACTGACGCGCCAATTGTTGGATGAAATCGATTCCTTTGCCTGCCTGAGTGAAGCAGAAAACGGTGAATTAACGGCCAGGAACGAGCCGTGTGATCCAGGGGTGTTGCTCGAGGCGGTGCGTGAACTTTATGAGCGACAGAAGTTGGCTGATCGGCGAACCATCACGGTAGATTGTGAGCAATCCCTGCCAATCATTCAGGTTGATCGTGTGCTGGTTTCGAGAGTGGTGGGAAACTTCGTCAAGAATGCCCTTGAGGCGACAAAGGTTGGTGAATCCATCACGGTGGGTGCACGCTGGAAGGATGCTGCTTTTGAGTTCTATGTTCAGAATCTCGCAGTCATTCCTGAGCGGGAGCAGTTGCAGATTTTTCAAAGATCATTTTCCACCAAAGGACCGGGCCGTGGACTAGGCACTCATAGCGCACAACTGATCGGAGAACGGGTGTTGGGCGCCAAAGTCGGGTTCACTTCGAACGCCACTGAAGGAACCGTGTTCTGGATCCGCCTGCCAGAGTCAGCACTAACCGGGTAGACGGTTTGAGGCTGTTTGCAGAAAACGATTTCATGCGTGAAGTCGAACCAATTGGTAGGTTGCTTTGTGGTGTCGACATAAGGCCGAAACGACTCGACATGAAAAAGGCCGGGCTTGTGGCCCGGCCTTTGAGAGAAAGATAAAGAGGAACGAGTAAGAGAAAGAATTTTAGTTCTTTCTCTCGGTTGCTCTTTAGCGGCGGGAGGCTGGCAGCGCGCTCACACCAGCGTACACGGCGTTCTTGCCGAGCAGCTGCTCGATGCGGAGGAGCTGGTTGTACTTGGCGGTACGGTCGGTACGGCTGAGCGAACCAGTCTTGATCTGACCGCAGTTCGTCGCGACAGCGATGTCGGCGATCGTGGAATCCTCGGTCTCGCCGGAGCGATGGGAGAGGACGGCGGTGTACTTGTTGAACTGCGCGAGCTGCACGGCGTCGAGCGTCTCGGTGAGGGAACCGATCTGGTTCACCTTGACGAGGATCGAGTTGGCGGTGCCGGTATCGATACCCTTCTGGAGGAACTTGACGTTGGTGACGAAGAGATCGTCGCCGACGAGCTGAACCTTGTCGCCGAGGGCTTCGGTGAGCTTCTTCCATGTCTTCCAGTCGCCTTCTGCACAACCATCTTCAATCGACACGATTGGATAGTCTTTGCAGAGCTTGACGTAGAAAGCGACGAGCTCGTCACCGGTGAGCTTCTTGCCGGAACTCTTCTTGAAGACGTAGGTCTCGTTGCCGGTGTAGAATTCGGAGGAAGCGCAATCGAGCGCGAGGAAGATCTGCTTGCCGAGCTTGTAGCCAGCGTCTTTGACGGCCTGAGAAATGACGTCGAGGGCGGCTTCAGCGCTGTCGAGCTTCGGAGCAAAACCACCTTCGTCGCCGACGGCGGTGGAGAGACCTTTTTTCTTCAACACGGCCTTGAGGGCGTGGAAGATTTCGGTGATCGCCTGGAGGCCTTCGCTGAAGGTCGTGAAGCCGTGCGGCATGATCATGAATTCCTGGAAATCGATCGGAGCATCGGAGTGCGCGCCGCCGTTGATGACGTTGGCCATCGGAACGGGAAGGACCTTGGCGTTCGGGCCGCCGATGTACTTGAAGAGGGGCTGGCCGAGGGCTTCGGCAGCGGACTTTGCCACGGCGAGCGAAACAGCGAGGATGGCGTTCGCGCCGAGCTTCGACTTGGTTTCGGTGCCGTCGAGAGCGAGCATCTTGTTGTCGATAGAGACTTGATCGAGCGCGTCCATGCCGATGAGGGCAGGAGCGATGATCTTCGTCACGTTGGCGACGGCTTTGCTCACGCCTTTGCCGCAGAAACGCTTCTTGTCGCCGTCACGCAGCTCGATGGCTTCGTGTTCGCCAGTGCTGGCGCCGGAGGGAACAGCCGCACGGCCGAGGGCGCCGCAGGCGAGCTTGACGTCGACTTCGACGGTGGGATTGCCGCGGGAATCGAGGATTTCGCGGGCGATGATGGAGGTGATCGTAGTACTCATAGGAAAAGAATCTGACAAAAGGAGATGGGAGTGAAATTGAGCTGAGCCACGAGTGGAAGGCGAAAAATGGGGTCGCTCGAACTTGCCAAAAAATGCACAGCGGGCGTTTTTCAGCTTTCAGGTCCGGCGAACTGGTTGCCAAATACCTGCTGCAGCAAGGGTTAGAATCCCAATCGCCTGAGGAGGCGGCTGAACAGGCCGGTGGGTTTTGGCCGGAGGGCGGGGGGGATTTGTTCGGTGAAGCCGCGGCTCACCGCAGTGCGCAGTGGTGTAACGCTGTCGTAATTACGGATATTGAGTGTTTCGGCGTTGAGCAACTCGGTGGGAATCTGATCGAGGTGGCCTTCGTAGGCGGCGGCGTGAAGCGGGGTGTCGCCGTGGTCGTTGCGCGTGAGTAGAAGATCGCGGGTGAGTTCCTGGCGCGGGATTTTGCTCAACTGGCCGGTTTCGGCGGCGGCATGAATGACCGTGAAGCCGGACTTGCTCGCGATGGTGAGATTCGCGTGGGTCAACATCGCGGGCGGAATTTGCTCGAGGCGGCCGGCAAGCGCGGCGGCGTGGATCACCGTGTCTCCGGAGCCGGTTTTCGTCAGCAGCACCTCGGTGGTGAGCAGCGCGGCGGGGATTTGCGAGAGGTTTCCATTGAGTGCAGCGACGTGAAAAACGGTTTCACCGCTGGCGTTGGCTTGGGCGAGCTGGGGCGCGGTGACGTGCTGTTTTGGAAAGCGGTCGAGCGTCCCGTTCTCGGCGGCTTCGTGGAGGAGCGTGTTGCCAAGATCGGTTTTGGTCAGGGCAATTTCTGCCGTGATTAATGCCGGTGGTATTTGGTTAAGGTGTCCATTTCCGGCGGCGACGTGAAGGATGGTATAGCCGAGGTTGCTGCGGGTGAGCAGGACGTCGCTCGCGAGAATTGCTGGTGGAATCTGGTCGAGATGCCCGCCGAGTGCGGCGTGATGCAGCGGCGTGTAGCCAGAGTCGTTTTTGATGAGCAGATTCTCCCGAGTGAGATGCGCAGGGGAAAGTGTTTTGAGCGCGCCGTACTTGGCGGCGCTGTGCAGTGCGGTGTTGCCGGAAGCGTTGGCGGCAGTCAGTTGCTCGGCGGTAAGCTTTGCTGCTTCGTCTGGTTGGAGTTGCCCGTCGCGCAGTGCGGTGTGGAGTTCAGAAACTGTCATACCGTGGAGTGGTCCGAAACAGAACGCCTCGTAGGGGGTTGAGGCAACCAAAAACCCGGCCCGGGTTTTCCCTGAGCCGTATCCATGCAATGGAGCCACCGATGCACACTGATATTCAAAGATTCCCCGGAGGATTGTTTTAACGCAGTGCGAGAAGTTTCCTGTTTACCAGACAGTGAGCGATCAGATCGCCAAAACCCTGACGTTGTTTCTGCTCCAATCTGTGCTCATCGGTGTTCATCTGTGGCTACCAACTGAATGGTTCTGGCTTAGGATGAGTTGTGGATTGGATTTGCCAATCGGTCTGCATAATTCAGCATCGCCCTGCGAATGAATGCCGATGCCCCATCGCCTGCTCCTCTCGATTCCGTGCTTTTGGTCGATGACGAGCGCAGTCTCCTCGATATCTACACACAGGCGCTCTCGTCGTTTTTTGATATAGCCACTGCCACCTCAACGCGTGAGGCCGAGTTCATACTGCGGAAGAAAAATTTCAAAGCTGTCATCGCCGATCACTTGATGCCTGGCGGAAATGGCATGAGTTTTCTGGTGCGTTGCCGAGAGGAATTTCCGCACATGCAACGTGTGTTGGTCACCGGCTATATGAAACCGGAAATGCTGCTGCGCAGTGTCAACGAGGCCGCGCTGTATCGCTATTTGCTCAAGCCCGTTCAAGTCGCAGATCTCGTGAAGATCGTGCAGGACGCTGTGCGCGCGCACGATCTGGCGGTAAAGAATGGTTCGTGATAATCGGCCTGACGCGCGGATCTACTGGTTTAGTCTTTTCCGAAGGTAAGGTGCGGTCGGGTGAACGTTTGACTTTGAGCAGGCCGACGAGCGGGCCTTGATAAATAAGTTCGCCGCCGTCGGGGCCGCCGACCGGACCCAGTTCAATGATCCAATCGGCTTCAGCGAGCAGATCGAGATGATGCTCGATCACGACGACGGTGTGACCTTGATCGACGAGCGAGTGGAGCACGCCGATGAGTTTCTCGCAATCGCTTAGGTGTAGACCGATGGTCGGTTCTTCGAGGAGATAAAGGTTGTGCGATTGCACTCCGCGACTGCGCTCTTTGTAACTCGCGAGACCGCGCGAGAGCTCGGTCACGAGTTTCAGACGTTGCGCTTCGCCGCCGGAAAGCGTGGGCGAACTTTGCCCGAGCGTGAGATAGCCGAGGCCGCAATCGATCATGAGTTGGCAGACCTGTGAGAGCTGCGAGTGAAAATCGAAGAACTGTGCGGCTTCCTCGAACGTGAGGGCGAGGAGTTGGCCGATGTTTTTACCTTTCCAGACGATGTCGGAGAGGTCGGCGTTGTAACGTGTGCCACGGCAATCATCGCACGGCAGATAGGTGTCGGGCATGAAGGCCATTTCGAGTTTGATGCGTCCCGCGCCGGCGCACGTCTCGCAGCGACCACCGGTGGTGTTGAAGGAAAAACGTGAAGCGGTGTGGCCGCGCATTTTCGATTCGGGCAACGAGGCGAAAAACTGGCGGATAAGATCGAAGATGCCGAGATAGGTGGCCGGAGTGGAGCGTGGCGTTTTACCGATAGGAGATTGATCGACCTCGATGACGGATTTGAAGGAAGAGGCGCCGATGAGTTCGTCGAAAGGCGTTGGATCGCGCGGTGAGGGCACCGCGCCTCCATCGGAAGTGAAGCCGGTGGCTTTGACGAATTCACGGCCAGTGAGCTTGGCTTTTTTCGCTTTGATCGCGTGCGTGACGGCGGGATTTAGCAGATCGCGGAAGAGGGTGGATTTTCCTGCGCCGCTTGGACCGGCGGCCATGATGAGGCGGCCGAGCGGAAGGCGCAGGTCGAAGTTTTTGAGATTGCGGAAGCGGGCGCCGGTGAGCCATCCCGAACCTGGGGTCAGATGTCCGAGGTCAGAGGCCGAAGAAGATGCGGCGGGTTTATTTTTCCGTGCTGACTTCTGGCTTCTGGCATCTGGATTCTGGGCCGGGCGGTACTCGCCGCGTTGAGGGTGTTTGATTCCTTTGGCGAGAAAGAGGCCGGTGATGGATTTGGCGTTACGTTTAATTTCAGCGGGTGTGCCGCTGGCGAGTAGTTCGCCACCATGAATACCTGCGGCGGGGCCGAGGTCGATGATGCGGTCGGCGCGGGCCATGAGTTCGTCGTCATGCTCGACCACGAGGAGCGTGTTTCCTTTGGCGCGGAGAGCTTGGAGCGTTTCGATCAGGCGATCGTTGTCGCGGGCGTGCAGGCCGATGGACGGTTCATCGAGCACGTAGAGTACGCCGGAAAGATTCGAGCCGAGCTGTGCGGCGAGGCGGATGCGTTGGGCTTCGCCGCCGGAAAGTGTCTCGGTCGGACGATCAAGGGAAAGATAACCGAGACCGACATGATCGAGGAAGCGGAGGCGCTCTTCGATCTGCGGGACGATGTCTTGCGTGATGAGTTTGCCGCGTGAATCGAGATCGAGCGCGCGGAGATGCGCGAGCAATTGCGCGGGCGTGGCGCGGAGCAGTTCGGGCAGCGAGAGAGGCGCTTGCTTGCCGCGGAGATGGAGTTTGACCGCGCGGGCGTTGCGGTTGAGGCGCGCGCCGTGGCAATCGGGGCACGGTTGGCCGCTGTCGGCGATGTCATCGTATGATTCTACGCCGAACGCGCGCAGACGAAGTGCGGCATCGGCTTCTTCGCCTTCTGCTTCTTTGTCGAGTTCGAGCATCCAGGGGAAAACGCGGCCGTGTCCACGACACGTCGGGCACCAACCACGCGGTGAGTTGAACGAAAAATGTTTTGGATCCAACTCGGGGAAGGACTCGCCCGTTTCAATATCGGTTCGCGTGGTGGAGAACCACGAGAGAATCTCGCCCGAAGGTGTGAGGACGAAACACGAACCTTTTCCTATGCGCAGAGCTTCATCGAGAACGCTAGAAGCCAGAGGCCGGAAGCCTGATGCCGGATCTGACTTCTGACGTCTGGCTTCTGGTTTCTGGCTTCTGTCCTCTGGGTTTTTAAGATCGGCAACCACTGCCTCGATGTCGTGCTCTTTGTAGCGGTCAAGTTTTACGAACGTATCCACGCGCAGGAGACGGCCGTCGGCGCGCATGAGTTCGTAGCCCTGATTTTCGATCCACGTGGCGATGGGTTGATGGTGACCTTTGCGTCCGCGGATGAGTGGGGCACAAAGGTAAAGATGCTTTGCTTTTTTTGCCTTGGGCGTGGCTATTACACGGGCGAGCAGTTTTTTTAACTGGCCAGGCGAAAGCGGCTCCACCGGTTTGTCGGTATCAGGATGGTGTTGAATGCCAAGGCGGGCGTAAAGCAGGCGCAGGTATTGCGCGACCTCGGTGATCGTTGCGACGGTGGACTTTCGTGAACCGCGCGTGACGCGTTGCTCGATGGCGACGGTGGGCGGAATTCCGGTCAGCCGGTCAATGTCGGGACGCGGGAGTTGTTCGACGAACTGGCGCGCATAAGGCGACATCGATTCCATGAAGCGCCGCTGGCCCTCGGCAAAAACGATATCGAATGCGAGAGTGGACTTGCCCGAACCAGAGACGCCCGTGACGACCGTGAGTTGGCGGTGCGCGATGGTGATGGAGAGGTTCTTGAGGTTGTTCTCGCGAGCACCAGATGATGCTAGTTCACCGGCTGCGATACTCGGTTGCCCACGGGCGCAACCGGTATTCGGCGCCAGCCTGCGGCGGAAGGTTCAGTATCCGGTATTCAGGCGCAGCTCGCAGGAACGGCGAGGTGGCGGTGTCGGCGCAGGCGACAGTTTCGGGTGTGCCTTCGGCGACGATCTGGCCACCGTCGGAACCGGCTTCTGGGCCGATTTCGAGGAGCCAGTCGGCGGACTTGAGGACGTCGAGATTGTGTTCGATCACGATCACACTGTGACCGCGTTCGACGAGCGCATGTAGGGCGGCAAGGAGGCGTTTGACATCGTGGCGATGGAGACCGGTTGTAGGCTCATCGAGCAGAAGCAGCGCACCGCCGGTGTTGGACTCAGTGAACTGGGAACTGAGATGTCGCACCAGTTTCAGGCGCTGGGATTCGCCGCCACTCAGGGTGTTGAGAGGCTGGCCGAGCGTGAGGTAGCCGAGGCCGACGGCTTCGAGACTGGCGAGACGGGCGTGGATCGAGGCCTCGTCGGAGAAAAGCGGAAGGGCGTCGCTGATAGAGGTGGCGAGTAGATCGGCAATGGAGCGGCCGTTCCAAGTAATGACGAGAACTTCGGGTTTGAAGCGGCGACCTTCGCAGATCGGGCAGGGGACAAATACGTCGGAGAGAAACTGCATCTCGACGCGTTCGTAGCCGAGACCCTGGCAATGGTCGCAGCGACCGTCGCCGCTGTTGAAGGAAAAGCTCGAAGGACCAAAACCGGCGGCCTGCGCGGCAGGGGTGGCGGCGTACAGTTCGCGGATCAGCTCCCAAGCCTCGGTGTAGAGTGCAGGGTTGGAGCGTGGTGTGCGGCTGAGCGGCGATTGGTCGACGAGGACGATTTCGCTGAAATCGAGATCACTGGTGATGCTTTCGATAGTGGCGGGATCTTCGGTCAGCTGGTGTTTTGCGTGAGCAGGCCTTGGTGAATGACGTTGTCGAGCAGCGTGGATTTGCCAGAGCCAGAAACGCCCGACAAGCAAACGAGCGCTGCAACGGCAGGCGGAAGGAGAGGCGGGTGATGTTGTGCTTCGTGGACGTTTTTGAAACGGAAGCGACGGATGGTCCGGCCTGCGACGGGCGGCGCTTTGCCGGGACGTCGATGGTCTCGCGGCCGGAGAAATAGGCGCCGGTGATGCTGGCGCGGAGAAGGAGCAACGGGCGACGTCGCCTTGGAAAACGATATGGCCGCCGCGTCCGCCGGGCTCGGGGCCGACTTCGATCACGTGGTCGGCGGCGCGGATCATGGCTTCGTCATGCTCGACGACGATGACGGTGTTGCCGGCGTCGGTGAGCGAGCGGATGATCGCGATCAGGCGGTCGATGTCGCGCGGGTGCAGGCCGACGCTGGGTTCATCGAGCACGAAGAGTGTATCGACGAGCGAAGTACCGAGACACGAGGTGAGATTAACGCGTTGGACTTCGCCGCCGGAGAGCGTTTTCGATTGCCGGTCGAGCGTCAGATAACCGAGCCCGACTTGCGCTAGATAACGCAGGCGGGTGAGAATGGATTCGTAGGCGAGATCGCGTGGTGGTGCTGTGCGTCTCGCGCGGTGGGGCACCGCGCCATTTACCGAGCAGCGCGAGGAGTTCGCCGACGGGGAGCTGGTAGAGCTCGGGCAGGGTGCGGCCCTGCCATTTCCAGCAAAGGGCCCCGCACGTGCATCTTGTAGGTGTTCTTTTCGAGCCAGCGGAAGAAGCCCTTCACGCCGTACCAATACTGGGCCATTCTTTGCCTTCGTGCCGTAACCGGGCTCGCCGTCGATGACGAAACCCTGCTGCTCGGGGTCAGCGTGGCGAAGGGGATATCGGTCGGGATTTTTTCTTCTTGGTGAAAGTCAGCAGGTCCTTCTTGGACTCGCTGTAGACTTCGCCTTCCCAGCATTTGAGTGCGCCGTCGTCGATGGATTTGGTCTGATCGGGAATGGCGAGGCGGTAATCGATTTCGATGACGCGCCCGAAACCTTTGCATTGCGGGCAGGCGCCGAGCGGAGAGTTAAACGAAAACAAAGCAGGTGAAGCCTGGCGAAAGGTTCGGCCAGTTTTGGGCGAGTGGAGTCCGCGCGAGAAATGGCCGAGCTCGGCGAACTTGTCGCCAGAAAATAGATACATTTCGCCATGGCCAAAGTGCAGCGCGGTTTCGATGGCTTCGAGCGCGCGGGTGCGATTGGATTCTTCGGCGGAGAGGCGATCTTGGGCGACGAAGATGAATGGAGACGCTCAACGCTGAGCGCGGGGCTGAACGGTCGGCAGTTAGGAGCCGTCGATGCGATTTTGAAGGCGTTGAGCGGTCGGTGGTTCTTCGGGCGGAACGAGCACGCGGGCATAGCCTTGGCCTTTGAGATTGGCAGGATCTCCGGCCAGGTCAGGTTGTCCGGTTTCTTGACCTGGAAGGCGATGACGACAGGTTGGCTGGTGGCGCGCGCGAGGGTTTTTTCCCAGATGGTTTGAGGGGAGTCGTCCTCGACTTTTTCACCGGTTGCGGGATCGAAGCATTCGGCGACGTGGCTGAACCAGACTTTGAAGAAATCCGTCAGCTCGGTCATCGTGCCGACGGTCGAGCGCGAGGTTTTGACGGTGTTGGTCTGCTCGATGGCGATCGAGGGGCGGATGTTCTCGATCGAGTCGACTTTAGGCTTATTGAGTAGTTCGAGAAACTGGCGCGTGTAGGCGCTAAAAGTTTCGACGTAGCGCCGCTGTCCCTCGGCGTGCAGGGTGTCGAAAACGAGCGACGACTTGCCAGCGCCGCTCAGGCCGGTGACGACGATGTACTGGCCGAGCGGGAGATCGAGGTCGAAGCCTTTGAGGTTGTTTTGGTGCACGCCGCGCAGGCGGATGCACTCGGGTTTCGGTAAGACTGGAGCGGTTTTTGCCACGGAGCGGAAAGAGATGCGCCGTTTAGTGCGGAACTCAACTGCGCGATGAAGGAAGGCAAAGTCTCCTGACATAACGGTGTCAGGAGCCATGCGGCTAGAGCGGTGTCAGATAAACTTTAGCCGATGTTGAGCTGGAAATGATATTGAATATGGAACTCAACACTGGAACGAACCGGTTTTGTGACAGTGTAGGGGCGCAATCTTGTTGCGCCCGGTTTGAGGTTTATGGAAATGGCTCTAAAACGTGGCTGTTACTTGCGCAGGTGCGCTTAGCCGTATCCATGCAATGGAGCCACCGATGCACACAGATAAACACAGATGCCCCGGAGGATTGTTTTAACGCAGTGCGAGACGTTTCCTGTTTAACCAGACAGTGAGCGATCAGATCGCCAAAACCCTGACGTTGTTTCTGCCCCAATCTGTGCTCATCGGTGTTCATCTGTGGCTACCAACTGAATGGTTCCGGCTAAAACTTCCAAGTAGCGTGCGACCTGGCGATCGTGGTCAAAGGTTTCGCGGGTGTAAGTGTGCGCGTGTGCTGAGCGTGTGGCGCGCTCGACGGCAGGAGCTTGGGCGAGTGCGGCGAGTTTCGCGCAGAAGGCGTCGCGGTCGTCGCGTGCGATTACGAAACCGGTATCGCCGGGCACGAAACACTCCGCGATGCCTTGCGCGTCGTAGGCGACGACGGGCAGGCCACTGGCTTGAGCCTCGATGAGAAAATTCGACAACGCCTCGCTCCACGATGCGTGGACGGCGATATCGGCGGCGGCGTAGAGCGGCGCGGGGTCGTTTTGCCAGCCGAGAAATTTCACGCGGGCGCCGAGATTTTTTGGGCAACGAGGGTTTCGCAGGCGGCGCGCGCTGGGCCGTCGCCACCGAGCCAGAGTTGCCAATCGAGCTCGGCGGGAAGCCGCGCTGCGATTTCGATCAACTCGCGCTGGTTTTTCTCGGGGCGAAACATCGCGACGCAAAGCAGGACAACGGTATTCGCCGTGGCGCCGTGGCTGGCGCGGAGTTGTTCGCGAACGGCTGCGTCCGGCGCAGGTGGAAACACGAGCGAGTTGTGAATGACCGAGATTTTTTCGCCCGCGACCGCGTACTGGTTGACCAGCGTTTTTTTGGCGTCGTGGCTGTTGGCGATGACGTGACGTACGATGCCGAGCGAACGGTGGAAAAGGCGCGGCAGCTTTTTGCCGGTGCGCATCGTTGCGATAACGGTGGCGGTCGGGAAACGTTCCTGGAGTCCGCCCGCGTAGCAGTTGGCCATGCGACCCATGCAGAGAATGACGCTGGGCGAAGTCGCAGTGATGCCGCGATAGAGTCTCGGCGCAAACCAGTCCAAGCCCACATCGAACGGTTGCAGCACGCGACGCGTGACGTTGGCCGCGACGGTATTCGCGAGCGCGCCGCCGGGCCGGAAGGTCAGCAGCGTCGTTTCATGTCCAGCTGCGACGAAAGCGTTGGCGAGCAGGATCGACTGGCGCTCGGTGCCGCCACTGCGGAGGCGGTCTTGGACGATGAGAATTTTCATTGCTCCGGGCGGCAGTGATAGGAAAGTGGAGGGCGTCGATGAAACATCCGTTGCTTCAAAAGCTAGTGCGCTGGTCAGTGCTAGCGTTAGGTATAGCGCTCTCCACTAAGATCATTCCTGGCATCCGTTGCGATGGTCCGTTCACGCTCTTCTGTGTTGTGGTCTTGCTGACCTTTTTCAATGACATCCTGAAACCGCTGCTGGTTTTCTTTACGATGCCCTTCATCGTCCTGAGCTTGGGGATAGGGTTGATCCTGATTAATGCAGGGTTGTTTTATCTGGTGAGTCGCATCGTGCAGGGCTTCTACGTCGCCGGATTCTGGCCAGCGCTGGGCGGTGCTCTCGTCGTGGGCGTGACCAACATGGTGGTTAGCCAATTGCTGCGCGGAAAACGTCCGCCGCCCGGAACACCGCCGTCCGCTGGTCCACGCAAGCAATCCGGCGCGGGTGAAGTGATCGATATTTGATCTGCCGCCAGGTTAGGCCCGCTGAAATATTAGGATAGAAACTGCTTCGGTGGGCGGTATTTTGCGGCAAACTAATGCCCGCGCGGTGCTTGGATTTCCCCGTTGACCGGGCTTGGTGCGGCGGAGACGGTTGCGCTTTTCCGAACGTCACTCATCTTCCCCATCATGGCTGAAAATACTGAATACGACCTCATTGTTATTGGCGGCGGTCCTGCGGGCTACGCGGGCGCGATTCGTGCCGGGCAACTTGGCAAAAAAGTCGCGTGCATCGAGATGGAACGCGCTGGCGGCACCTGCCTCAACTGGGGCTGCATTCCGACCAAAGCTTTGCTCAAGAGCGCCGAGCTCTACCAAAAAATTAAAAAAGCCGACACCTTTGGCATCAGCGTGAAAGACGTGACGTTTGATTTCGCCAAGATCGTCGAGCGTTCCCGTGGCGTCTCTAACCAGATGGCCAAGGGCATCGAGTTCCTTTTCAAAAAGTACAAGGTCGACTACATCGTCGGCCAGGCCCGCATCGACGCGCCCGGCATGGTCTCGCTCGTGACCGGCGACCAGAAGGGGAAATTTTTCAAAACCAAAGCCATCCTCGTCGCCACCGGCTGCAAGATGCGCAAGATCCCCGATCTCGCCTACGACGGCGTGCGCGTGATGACTTCGCGTGAAGCCCTCGCCAACACCAAGCAGCCCAAGTCGATCATCATCGTTGGCGCTGGTGCGATCGGCGTGGAGTTTGCCTATTTCTTCAACGCTCTCGGCACGAAGGTCACGCTCGTCGAAATGCTCCCGCAAATCCTCCCGATCGAGGACGACGAAATCTCCCGCACGTTGAACCGCGCGTTCGACAAGCAGGGCATCGTCTCGCACGTGAACACGAAGTGCGAAAACTTCCGCGTGGGCAAAGACAGCGTAAAAGTCGATCTAGTCGCTGGAGACAAAAAAACCGAAGTCGAAGCCGAGGTTCTGCTCTCCGCCATCGGCGTGACGGCTAACATCGAAGGTCTCTTCGCTGCCAACGTTAAGCCCGAGCTCGATCGCAACTATCTGAAAGTTGGCGACGATTACCAATCCAGCGTCAAGGGCATCTACGGTGCCGGTGACATCATTGGGCCGCCCTGGCTCGCGCACGTGGCCACTTTCGAGGCGATCAACGCCGTCAATGGTATGTTCGGCCACGGCAAACCGAAACGCGTGAAAAGCTTCCCCGGCTGCACTTACAGCCAGCCTCAAGTCGCCAGCATCGGACTCACCGAGAAAGCCGCCAAGGACAAAAAACTCGATATCCGCATCGGCAAATTCCCTTTCACCGCGTCCGGCAAAGCCGTCGCCTCCGCTGAAAGCGAAGGCTTCGTCAAAGTCATCAGCGACGCGGCGACCGGCGAAGTTTACGGCGCGCACATCATCGGCTCCGAGGCGACCGAACTCATCGCCGAGTATGGCCTCGCGATCCACCTCGAAGCGACCGTCGAGGAAATCCACCAGACGATCCACGCGCACCCGACGCTCGGCGAAGCGCTGATGGAAGCCGCCGCCGCCACGATGGGCGAAGCGATCCACATCTGAGTTAGCTATTCTTCCGAGGTAGGGCGGATGGTCCCTCATCCGCCGAGGACGATGCGGAGCATCGTCCCTACCTGCTCATGCTTTTCCCAGCCCGCCCCGAGAAATCGCGGCGGGCTTTTTGTTGGGCGCAAAAGATTGCAGGCTCGCCGAAACAGTCGACTAGGCTTAACTTATACCCGTGATCGCCTCTGTCACCTTCCGCAACTTCAAGGCGCTGCGCAACACGAGCCTCGCCTTGTCACCGTTCAACCTCGTGGTGGGACCAAATGGTTCGGGCAAGACCAGTCTGATCCAGGCGCTGCTCCTGCTGCGTGGTCTCACCAATCTCCCCATCAAGGACGGCCACGGCACCTCGCCGCCGTTCTCCAGCCCGGAGATTAATTTTCGTTTTAACCCGCCGTTCGAAGCGCTCGAGGTCCGGATGTCCTGCTCGACCGATTTTGTCTGTGACCTCCTGAAAGTGCGCACGCCGTCGCCCGAGCTCTGGTCGCAAGCCATGGGCGAAATCAGGCGTATTCGCAGCTACCTCTTCGACCATTACGCCATGGCTGAACCCGCGCGTTGCGATGCGGAAAAAGAGCTCTCTAGCAATGGCGGCAATCTCGCTGCTGTGGTCGCTCGTTGGAAAGAATTCACTCCGTCTGTCTTTGATCGGCTCGAAGCGGAGTTCTGCCGGTTTTTGCCTGAGTTTGGAGGTTTGGAATTGGTCGGCCAAGCTGACGGCCGGGTCGCACTGGCTGCCCGGCTCGCAGAACGCAAAGAGCGCATCCTCGCGGAAAGCATGTCGCAGGGCACACTCTATGTTTTGGCCACGCTGGTCCTGGCTTTTGATCCGACGCCGCCTTCCATCATTTGCATTGAGGAAATTGATCGCGGTATTCACCCACGGTTGTTGCGCGAAGTTCGCGACGCCTTCTACCGGCTCAGTCATCCGGAGTCGTTCGGCGAAAAACGCGCGCCAGTCCAGATCGTGGCAACGACGCATTCGCCTTACCTCTTGGACTTGTTTAAAGATCATCCCGAAGAAGTCGTGATCGCACAGAAAGAAGGTCAGGAAGCGCGCTTCGAGCGCTTGGTCGATCGCCCTGATTTTCAAGAGCTGCTGGACGAAGGACCGTTGGGCGACATCTGGTTTTCCGGAATTCTAGGCGGCGTGCCGGAGGAAAAGTTTCCGGAGGAACGAAAGTGATTCTCCCACGCACAATCCTTCGGGTATCCAGTACCCCATTACGCGCCGCATGAAGCTTGCGATCTTGAGTGAATCGCCCGCGGACGAAGCCGCGCTGCGTGTGCTGGTCGAGGGCGTGCTGGGCGAACCCGTGCAACTGGTTCAAGCCGCGTTGCGTGCGCGTGGCTGGCCCTCGGTGGCGCAAGTCATGCCCGCGATTATCCGGCATCTGCATTTCAACACCGATGCCGAAGGGCTCGCCGTCGTGGTGGATGCCGACGATTCCATCGTACACACGGAAGCGCACGATGCCCCGGGCTATTTTCACCCGCAATGCCGACTCTGCCACTTGCGTGCAGTTCACCGGCAGACGGTCAAAAAACTTCCGCCCGCGCGAGGCCGTGAGCGGGTTTTGCGCGGAGTGGGCGTGGCCGTGCCCGCGATCGAAGCCTGGTATTTGTGCGGTCGCGAAGAAGTCGTGAGCGAAGCGTCTTGGCTACAGGGACAGGTTAATGGGAAACCTCCTTATACGCGTCGCGATTTGAAATGGCGCACCTATGGCACCGAGCGGCCGAGCCTCTCGCATGAAATCGATTGTGCGCTCGTGGATGCGCGCCGCCACGCCCGCGATACCCGGCGACTGGAGCATGATTTTCCCGGTTTCCGATCGTTAGCCAACGACCTGCGCAAATGGAAACACCATCCGCCCTGAGCAGTAGTTCACGCATGTCGTAACATTGTTTGCGTGACACAAAAAAGCCCGGCGGTGAGGCCGGGCTTTGAAGTGATGGGAGTTGTTTCGGCAGCGCTTATTTCTGCACCGGAGCAGCAGCAACTTTCTTTTCCGGTAGCGCGCGGGTCGCGACTTCCTGCTTCACGCGTTCGAGGTATTGCGCGAACGGGATGACGCCTTCGTCGCCTTTGGCGCGACTGCGGACGCTGACGGACTGCGCTTCAGCTTCCTTCGCGCCGAGTACGAGCGTGTAGGGAATCTTTTCCAATTCGGCACGACGGATCTTGGCACCGAGTTTGTCGCTGTGCTCGTCGAGTGTCGCACGGAGACCGGCGGCACGGAGCTGCGTGAGCAGGTTTTTGCCGTAGTCGGCGACCTTGTCGCTGATCGGCACGAGGCGGATTTGCTCGGGTGCGAGCCACACGGGGAAGTCGCCAGC
This sequence comes from Verrucomicrobiota bacterium, assembly GCA_016721945.1. Taxonomy (GTDB): domain Bacteria; phylum Verrucomicrobiota; class Verrucomicrobiia; order Opitutales; family Opitutaceae; genus JADKHC01. Next base: position 81,903 of record JADKHC010000016.1, read on the forward strand.
GAAGTGCTCGATGAGCACGCCGCAGAACCGTTCCATAGAACCAAACGGGGCGCGGTGGATCATCACGGGAACGTGTGGCTGGTTGTCGGCGCCGATATAGGAGAGGTCGAAGCGGATCGGCAGGTTGTAATCGACCTGCACGGTGCCGAGCTGCCATTCGCGACCGATCACGTCTTTGATGACGAAGTCGATTTTCGGGCCGTAGAAGGCGGCCTCGCCGGGCTCTTCGGTGAAAGGTACGCCGAGCGTTTTCGCGGCCTCGCGGCAGGCGTTTTCGGCCTTGTCCCATTTCTCCGGATCGCCGGTGAATTTGGTGCTGTCCGGATCGCGCAGGCCGACGCGCACGCGGTAATCGGCCATGCCGAGTGTGGTGAGCACGATCTTCACGAGCGAAAGACAGCCGAGGATTTCGGCGGCAACCTGTTCCTCGGTGCAGAAGAGATGGGCGTCGTCCTGTGTGAAACCACGGACGCGAGTCAGGCCGTTGAGCTCGCCGGATTGTTCCCAGCGGTATACGGTACCGAACTCAGCGAGGCGCACGGGCAGATCGCGGTACGAGTGCGGCTGCGAGGCGAAGATCTTGATGTGGTGCGGGCAATTCATCGGCTTCAGCATGAAGCCTTCGAGGAGCTTATCGGCGTCCATCACACGGTCCTTGCCAATCATTTCCTTACCGACACGGGTGTTGATCTGGTCGGCGAGTTGCGAGGACACGGCTTCGAGGCGTGCAGTCAGTTCGGCGCAACCACAGCCCTCGGATGCCATCTTGGCGAGTGCGTCTGGTTCGGCAAATGCCGGGAACTGCGACTCCTTGTAGTAAGGGAAATGGCCCGAGGTTTTGTAGAGCGTGAGCTTGCCGATGTGTGGCGTGAAAACCTGCGAGTAGCCCTGCTTTGCAACTCGGCGAGGATGAAGGTTTGCAGCTCCTGACGCAGAATCGAACCGGCGGGAGTCCAAAGGATGAGGCCCTGGCCAACGTCTTCGTCGATGTGGAAAAGTTTCAAGTCCCGCCCGAGCTTGCGGTGGTCGCGGAGCTTGGCCTGTTCCTGGCGTTCGAGATATTGGGCGAGCTCTTCCTTCGTGGCGAAAGCGGTGCCGTAGATGCGTTGGAGTTGTTTGTTCTTTTCGTCGCCGCGATGATACGCGCCGGCGATGGAAGTCAGCTTAAACGCCTTCAACTTCGACGAGTAGCGCACGTGGGTGCCGGCGCAAAGGTCGATGAATTCGCCGTTCTGGTAGAACGAGATTTTTTCGCCTTCAGGGATGTCGGCGAGACGGCCGAGCTTGTAGCGCTCCTGGCCGATTTTCTTGATGATCTCGACGGCTTCCTCGCGGGAAACTTCCTTGCGGGTAAACGCCTGGTTTTCTTCGGCGATTTTTTTCATCTCCGCTTCGAGCTTCGTCAGGTCTTCCTGCGTCAGCTTGTGTTCCAGATCGACGTCGTAATAAAAACCGGTGTCGGTCGGAGGTCCGATGTCGAGCTTCACGTCGGGGAAAACGCGAAGGAGTGCAGTGGCCAGCACGTGCGAACACGAGTGCCGGATTTCTTCGAGCGGAGTCATAGCCATGATATGTATTGGTTTTGGTCCTGCGTACGATTGCAGGGCCGGAAGGGTGACTTGAACGCAAAGTCGGCCCTACGCCAAGAACGGAAATGCGGTTGGAATAATCGCGGAAGCGCTGAAGGGCGGAAACGCGGAAGTTTTCGTATTGGGAACTCAGGAAATCAGGTCGGAACTCGATTCATGAATTCCGTGTTTCCGCTTTCTCGCGTTTCTGCGATCTTCTGAAACTCGACTACCTCTTCAACGGTTCGAGTTTATAGCCGTCTTTGCGGTCGAGCTGCCGGTTGCGAAACCAAACCGTGCCGAGTTTCAGAATGGCGTCGCGCTGACTTTTACGGGACCGAGCAGCAGGTGTTGGTCGTGCGCCGGGGCCCAGGTCGGATCGTTACCGCCGTAGAAAACGTTGTGCATGTAGTGCGTGAGTTTCCAGTTCTGCCCGGGCTGCAGCAGGCGAACATTTTTCTCCAGGCGTAACGTGCCGTCGATCCAGATGCGCACCGTGCCATCGGTTTCGGGTGTGCCGAGTTCCACCTGCAGCTTGATTCGGTACGTGTGACCGGCCTCGACCTGTTGAACAAAAAAGCGGTCGCCATATTTTTCGCTCTGCTTCGGCCAGTAGAGATAAAGTTCGAGATAGTTTTGGATCTCCGCGGAGAAACGATTGTCGCGGCGCCACATCGGCCGGGCGCTCATGCCGTCGGGTTTGCCGAGGCCACCGGACGGATGCGAACCGCCACTCAAGCCGGGCAGTTTACCTCCGCCGTAAGGTTGGGTGTTGTTCTGGCTGAACTCCCAAACAGCGGGAAAATGCACGGCGTACTCAACGGTGTAGTTGGCACTGGGAGCTAGTTCGGCGGCGAACTTGCAACCATGCGCACCTCGGGTGTGCGTGCCGGCCTTGAAGCGGGGTTCGAGCCACTTGTGGCCGGAGCCGGCGGGAAATTCCCGGATGTAGGCGTCGCCGGGCTTTTCGAACCAGACAAGCGTCGGCCAGTCGGCCTTGGCTTCCGCCGTCGCATAACGCTGGCCATCTTTCCAATGCGAGTAGTCAACCGACCAAGTCGCGGGAGGTAAAGCGGACGTATCGGCGGCGGACAGGTAACTGAGCAGGCCGGTGCAGGCGACGAAGGCGGTGCTAAGAAACCGGCGGAACATAGGCGTCTATTTTTTCAACGGCTCGAGTTTGTAGCCGTCTTTGCCGTCGAGCATCGACCAGCCGGCGGCGGTGAGCTCGGCGCGGAGTGCATCGGCGCCCTTGAAGTCTTTGGCTTTTTTCGCAGCCCAACGTTTTTCGGCGAGGGCGGTGATTATATCTGGTGGAACCTCCTGTGCAATTCCCGGCAACGAGAAGCCGAGCACAGATGTAACAGCCTGCTTAAAAGCAAAAAAGTCGGCGCAGCTGAATTCGCTAAAGTTGGATTCTATCTGCTTTATAGCGACAAAAAGTTCGCCCAGAGCCGAAGGGAAATTCAGGTCATCACGGAGAGCATCGAGCACGGCATCGAATTTATTGGATGGAGGAACCCGCAGCGACATTCCGTAGATAGCCGAAACTTTGTCGTTAAAAGCATTAAGTTTCCCGAGCGCACTTTCAGCGGAGTACAGAGAGTCGAAGGTGAAATTTAGTTGTTTACGAGGATGCCCCATTAGCAATGTGTAGCGAACAGTTTGGGGCGAAAACCTGCGGGCTTTCAGATCGTCGAGCGTGTAGAGGTTGCCGAGCGATTTGCTCATCTTCTTGCCATCTACAAGCAGGTGCTCGCTGTGGTACCAGTGGTGGGCGAATTGCGTGCCGTTGCAGCATTCGCTTTGGGCGATTTCGTTTTCGTGGTGCGGGAAGAGCAGGTCGACGCCGCCGCTGTGCAGGTCGATCGTGTCGCCAAGATGTTTCTTGCTCATCGCGCTGCACTCGATGTGCCAACCGGGGCGGCCACGGCCCCAAGGACTTTCCCAGGCGTTTTCGCCATCGTCGTCTTTGTGCGCTTTCCAGAGGGCGAAGTCGCTCACGTCTTCCTTCTCGTCGGCGTCGGCGGCCTGCGGTTTGGTGGCAAAGGACGAGCCGAGCTGGAGTTCACGCTCTTTTACGCGCGATAGCTTTCCGTATTCGGAAAACGACGACACTTTAAAGTACACCGAACCATCGGGTGCGCGGTAGGCGTTCCCTTTTTTCATGAGCACATCGATCATGTCGACTTGTTCGACAATGTGGCCGGTGGCGGTTGGTTCGACGTGGGGAGGCAGGCAGTTCAGCGCGGTGCAGTCGGCGTGGAATTTATCGGTCCACTGCTTGGTGACTTCGGCGAGCGGGCGCTTTTCGTCGCGGGAGCGGCGGATGGTTTTGTCGTCGACGTCGGTGAGGTTGCGAACGTGTTTCACTTTATCCGGACCGAACTCGAGTTCGAGCAGTCGGCGGATGACATCATTGACGACGAAGGTGCGGAAGTTGCCGATGTGCGCGGGCGCGTAAACCGTCGGTCCGCAATTATAGAAGCGAAAGACGCCGTCGGCGTGCGAGGGTTTGAGTTCGCGGGTTTCGCGGGCGAGCGAGTCGAAAAGTCGGATGGGCATGTGAATTTGAAACCGCTAATGAACGCAAATTGATGCTAATGAGAACCTGTTTTTCGAAAGATTAGCGTGAATTAGCGTGAATTAGCGGTTTTATTGATTTCGAACTTTCTGTCCATGACTGAAAAATTTAAGCTCGATCTGCCCCAGCGTCCTCGTCGTCTGCGTCGTAATGCCGGCATACGTGCGCTGGTGGAGGAGACGGTGTTGCGGCCGGCGGATTTTATCGCGCCGCTGTTTGTGGTGGATGGCAAAGGCGCGCCGGAGCCGATCGGCTCGATGCCGGGTGTGGCGCGTTTCAATATCACCGATCTGGTCAAAGAATGTCGTGCGCTCTCGAAACTTGGTGTGCCTGCGGTGGCGCTTTTCCCGAAGCTCGACGCGAGTTTTAAGAACGACAACGGCTCGGCAGCGCTGTCGGAGAATGCGTTGATTTTACGTGCGGTACGCGCGGTGAAGAAGGCTTTGCCCGAGATGGTCGTGATGACCGACATCGCGCTCGATCCATACACGACGCATGGCCACGACGGTTTGCTGACGCCGGACGGACGCGACGTGGAGAACGACGCGACGGTGGAAGTTTTAGTGAAGATGGCGGTGCTGCATGCGAGTGCGGGCGTGGATTTCGTGGCGCCGTCAGACATGATGGATGGCCGCGTGGGCGCGATCCGTGCGGCGCTCGATACAGCGGGTTTTACGCAGACTGCCATCATGGCTTATTCGTCTAAGTTTGCCTCGGCGTATTATGGGCCGTTCCGCGACGCGGTCGGCAGTGCGAAAGCCGCGGGCACGCGCTCGCTCGATAAACGTACCTACCAACTCAATCCCGCCAATCGCCGTGAAGCCATCGCCGAGGCGTTGCTCGACGAAGCCGAGGGCGCGGACATCGTCATGGTGAAACCGGCTGGTCCTTACCTCGACGTCATCCGCGATGTGCGCGAAGCGACGCGCTTGCCAATCGCTGCTTATCAAGTTTCAGGCGAATATGCCCAACTACACGCTGCCGCCAAAATGGGTTGGCTCGATCTGGAAAAAACGCGCTATGAATCGCTGATCGCGATCAAGCGTGCGGGTGCAGATATGATCCTGACCTACTTCGCCAAGGATATGGCGGCGGAGCTGAAGCTGGGGAAATAATTTCGGCTAGGCTCGATCCATTTTGAATGTGGAACTCAGGAAAGCTGGAAAAAACCAGCGAACGATCCTAGCTGACCCATATTTCCGATTCCTGATTTCCTGAGTTCCCCATAAACTCAGATCATTGTTCGATCAAAATGCAGACTTCGGGGCTTGGATCGAGTCGCCGGGCATGAGTCGTGGATCTTCCATGGGCGACTTTTGGGCGAGGGTGGCGTCGATCGGGTAGGCGACGCGGTCGCGCACGAGATTGATGCGGGTTTCTTTCGCGTAGAGCGTGAAACCGCCGGCGGCTTGGATGGCTTTCGTGACCGTGAGGTCGGGCGTCCAGATAATGCGACCAGGGCGAACTACTTCACCGCCGACATAAACGAAGCGTTCGGTCACTGAGACCGCGACGTCGACGTTGGTGTAGAATTTTTTGGAGACGTAGGTCTCGCGGATTTTTTGCGAGAGGCTGGCCGTCGTGGTGCCGGCGGCGGCGATCTGGCCGATGTAGGGCAGGGTGACCAGACCTTGTTCGTCGATCTGCACGGAGTTGGCCGTCGGATCGGGTACGCCTTGGAGCGTAATGACGAGCGTGTCGCCGGGACGTAGATTGGCGACAGAACCGGCTTCGGGCAGTTTCGGATTGCCGCTGCCTTCCGAGCGCTGGGTGTTACAACCTGACGCGAATAGAAGTGCTCCGATGAGCGCGAAAGAGAGCAAATTCAACCG
>JADKHC010000017.1 GCA_016721945.1 Verrucomicrobiota bacterium
GGCTTCGTCCCTGCGCCCGAGACTTCCCACGCCATCGCCGCCGCGATAACCGAGGCAAAGAAAAACGACGGCAAATGCATCGTCCTGTGTTACAGCGGCCATGGCCACTTCGACATGTCAGCCTACGATTCCCACCTCGCCGGCAACCTCGAAGACTACGAACACCCGGAGGAAAAGATCGCCGAAGCCCTCCACCACTTGCCCAAGGTGTGATTAGCGCATTCTGTTTCGCGCAGACCGTGAGTGAGTAACTCGCGGTCTGCGATACGGAAAAGCTCATCAGCAACATGGCCAGCAAACGCGACGATTACATTCTTAGGGCTATTGAACAGTTGCGGTTGATGGTCGCCTCAGCCGTGAACTTGCGCGACAGCGGCAAGCTCGACCAGGCACTGATCGCCATCGTAAGCGCCCAGGAAAAACTCTTCGCACGCCCCGCCCCGGCCTTCATGGGACTCGGCCTCGACGAACAACTACAGCTGCTCAAGATCGGCGAATCGCCCGACTCCGCCCGCGAGAAATGTCTGGGCTACGCCGCCGTGTTGCGCGAAGCCGGACTTGTTTACGAAGCTCGCGACAAAAACGAACTCGCCGTGAGCGCGTATCAATCAGCCCTCTACGTGACCCTCACCGTCGCGATTGAATCGCAGTCTTCGGGCGAAGCGTTGTCGCCTACGATTGCCGAACTCTTCGAACGCGTGCCCAGCGAGCAACTCCAGGCTCCGGTCAAAGAGCTTCTGGCCCGTGTCGACGCCCGCTGCTGACGTAGCGCGCTTCAGAAAGGTCAGGGAAACGCCCTTTCTGGATGTCAAAAATTTGTCGGATTGCGCGCTCCGTTTACCGTTCCGCCCTCGACAGACTCCTTTTCACACATTTCCCGGAAAAATCTTGGGGTTGTATTTTGCGCGACGGTCCAGTTACGGTTAATTTCGATTTGGCGCTTCCTCCCGCTTCCTGCGCTATCCGGACAGCTAACGTGTATTTCCAACCAGAGACCGATATCGCAATATGAACAGATACCTCGTCGTAACCCTGATCGTCGTCGTCGCCATTTTTCTAAGCCGTGGCGAACGCTTCAGAATACTCGAAGCCGATGACGTCACCGAAGAGCGGCTCGCGAAAACCCTCGAGGAAGCCAAGGGCAAAGTCCTGCTTTATTTCTGGCAGCCCGAGTGCCCCTCCAGCGACCTGATGACGCCTATCGTCGACGAAGTCGCCAAAGAATACGCGAAAAATCTCACAGTCCTTAAGCTAGACACCACCGATTCCGACAACCGTGCCGTACACGACGCCTACGAGATCAACACCACGCCCTCCTTTGTCGTCATTCATAAGGGTAAAGTCGTCTCACAATGGGTCGGTCCGTTTAAGAACAAAAACACCTTCATCACTTACCTGAAGCCGTCGGGCGCTTACTGATCACGATTCAAACAAACGCGAGTACGCTCGCGGCTAGCATGCAACGCGCACCCTTTCGGTGCGCGTTTTTTTTGTGGCAAAAAACCATGCGCGGCCGAGCGAGCCTGGACACCTAATCCACAGGCATTTCGGTAATCATCGCCCTCCTCAGACTCCACTGTGTGCGAACGTCAAACGTATCCAAATCATCGTTACACGCCTGTCCGGCCAATCCTATGCCAAAGCCTGAATCACCACGCTCGGCGATGCCGATAATATCACCCGGCCTAAACTTCGATTATGGCCGCGAATGTTGAAGCCATTAAATATGAAAGCATACACCGCCCGCCCCATAAATGATGCGATTTCTAGCAAATATCATTAATCGCTTATTTTCATTTACTTAAAGATTTTAACCATTCTATAACCAACTCCCAAGCTCAAGTTTTACCGAGTTTTAGAGGGAAAAGTAGATATTAGGCTTGGAAATTCTGTGGGCTGTGACGTATTCACAATTACCCCACCAAGCGACAGTATGCTAGTTACCCCCCTCAAACCCGTGTCGCCATGCCCCTCCAGCCTGTCACATCATTCAGTAAGTTAAGCAAGCTCACCTCTGCCGTAGTCTTCTTCCTCTGCTGCTCCAATTGGGCAGCCGCAGCCCCAACCGCCGTCGGCGGAGGCTCGATGGATGACTGGCTCGCGCTCGGTCTTGCCATGCTTGCCGCGCTCTACTGCGTCCAGAAACGCGAGTGAGCTTTGCTTTGTTTGGCCTTTCCTTCGGCCAGCAAACACACGGCTCAGTCTGCGACGTTTCCGTGTAGTATTGTCTGTATAGCACGGCCTCCGCATATACCGGAAACACCCTATAGCATCTGGGTGATCATCGCACGGGAAACGATTTGTAAGTTTCGTCCTACGAAGTCATATCAATGACATCGTGATCTCTACCCCATCAGCCCATGCGCTGCTGATCACGGGAAACGAACCCGTCGAAGCACTACGAAACCAGATCAGCAAACTGGCGTATCGCTGCCCGTTTGGGTCGGCTCACGCAAAATGTCCTTTCCGGTTGTTTGGTCTCTTGGATTTCAATGTGCGCGAAAACATGGTCAAGACGATGACACGTGAGTCGTGCGTGCATTGTTTCGAACTTGAGCAGGAATGCAGAACGGAAATCGCTGCCAAGAAAAACGCTCAATAACCAACAATGCAGCGATAGCTTTGTTCACGCTTTGCGAGCTCAAGCCGGCTTGATCACAAAGCTGACGGCGGTAGCAATTGGACAATCGCACACAAGCGCGACGAATCGCCGGCCAGCTTCTCACAAATCCACACACGGATATTCCAAGTGATTTCACCCATGGCCGCTATGCCTGTGGCTTTGGCTGGAAATTTCTTGAGCGGCGAGCCACGCAGATGTGGAAAACGCGCCAGCGGCACGTAGCGCGGGCCGTGATATTTGCCACGTACTCGGTAGTCGAGGCAGCCAACCTTGAGGCCATCATCGCATTCATCGAAAACGATGTCCTTTAACGCGTGATCCATCGCGCACCAAACCGACCAGCCAAGGATTTCTTCGAGTGAAGATGTGGCCGATGGCTGCGCGGGCGGAGCGTGGAAAATGAATTGAAAGTCTTTCACGAGCTGAGAGTTGTATTTTTATCCAAGTCGCTTCTACCATCAGCAGACACGGCCCAGACTCCTCCAACATCGGTCAAAACCCCGCCCAACTTGAGCCCGTCACGAGTAAAGATCCACGAAGCAAGCTGCTCCGGGCATTTCAGAAAGCTGTAGCGGAGAGTTATTCTCACGATTTGCTTTGAAGATGGAGGGCCGACGCCCTCGTCGGCCATGCGCGGTGAGGGCACCGCGCCTCCAACTATGCTGAAGCTGCTGCCTGGGGGGGGCGACCCAGTGGAAAAACTTCAGCGAACGCTTACAACTTTGCCGCAGCAGCGGCATCGGCCAGCCAAATGACTCGGTGGTGAGTCGTGCGCAAAATTTGGATCGGAGTTACCGTGGGCTCGTGCGGCCCCGTCAGCACTCGTTTCAACATAGCCGCCTTGTTCGCACCCAATGTCATAACTACAACCAAATCACACGCTCCAAGCCCAGCCGGCGTAATCGTCAATCGCCAGCCCTTGCCCGGAATCTCCACCGCAGCAAACAACCGACTATCGCCATCGCTGAGCAACGGGCTGCCGGGGAAAATCGAGGCCGTGTGTCCATCGTCACCCATGCCAAGAAAACAAACATTGTAGGTTTTTCCGGCGCCGACCCGGCCATGCCATTCGCGCGCATAAGTAGAAGCCGCTTCGCCGGGCAACACTCCTACCGGCCAGGCATGTCGCTGCTCTGTTGACACTTTTAATGGCGTGAGAAGCTGCCGCTCGGCATTTCCGAAATTGCTCTGTTCGCTGTGCAATGGCACGACCCGTTCGTCGCTAACCGTAAAATGCGCAGTCTGTGCGAGCTTATCTGGTATTGAACGGTTCGTCACACACCAGCGGTACCACTCCTGCGGAGTCGAACCTCCCGTAAGAGCCCATGTGAAAATATTTTTTGCGCTCTTCGTCTGTTGGGCGGCAGCCAGATCGACCGCGGTCGCAAAGAGTTCCTCGCGTGTGCCCACGATCAGGCGTCCATAGTCGGTGGTCTTTTCCGTCTTCATATTAGAAAAACATCGCGTCGCTCAAAGCTGCATCGCGTTTCAGCAGACTGACCGCGATGTTCATAACCGAGGGACCGCCGCCAAAATCAGTCTCGATGCTGGCATGGCTGCGTGCGAGATCACCATGCCAGCGGAAGTAGCGCCCATTGGTGTATTCAAAAACCAACTTCAAAGCGCCTGTCTCGCCCATGGCCGTTGGCTGACTGGTGAAATCAACGCCGCCGACCTCTCCACACAAAGCCAGACGCTCCCGCGTCCAGCCCATCAACACGCGCGCTTCGGCTGAAAGCTTCGTGTCATAAGTGAGTTTCACCGCCTTAAGTCCATCGACCAGCAGCGTCGGCGCGTAACCGCTGAGCAGTTGTCCAATCGACTGCCTCACCGGCAACAAACGCGCATTGACAAGATCACGCACAACCTCGGGCCGAGGCCATGCAAAGTTGAAGATCTCAGGGTCCGCGATCGCCGAGTCGATCAGGATGCGCTCCGAGCGGCGCAGCAAATACTGATAGTCGTTTAACCGATGGATAGAGGCAAAGCGATGAACCCAGTAGTAGAGAGGGAGGTCGGCAATCAGGCAGACGGAAAGCTGACTTTCCAAATACTTCCGAGCAGGGAACGGATAGCTCAAAAGCACGAATTCGCAGCAACGCGTGTCGCCCTTCGATTTTCCAAGGTGGCACTCGCCGTAGACCTTCGCGCGCATCTCCGTACCGGAATCGTCCATCGGCAACGGACAAAGAACCACGACACGGCAAGGTGCCCGCTTTGAGAACAACACTGCCGTGCCGAACTGCCGGACCGCGTCCTCGATCGAGGTGTTGAAACCGAGGTGGAGCACGAAATTAACCTGCGTGGCCTTCACATCGTCGGTGGCCGGGGCCGGGCCGCCCTTGGCTGCGGTGTCCTGCCACATTTGGGCGAGGTACCTGGTTATAGATCCGACCGGGACCTCAAGACCAGGGAGTGCGTTGAAGATAGCAGACATGGTTCAGGGTCTGCGGCTCACGGTTGACGCCAGGCGTGTTTACCGGTGGCCAGCAGCGCTTCCGCTTCGGCAGGGCCCCACGAACCCGCAGCGTAACTACCCATTCCTTCGCGACCGGCCGTGGCCCACGCCTCAAGCACCGGCGTGTAAAGCGCCCACGATGTTTCCGCTTCATCACCACGGATGAACAAGGTGCCATCGCCAATCATCGCGTCGAGCACGAGGCGTTCGTAGGCCTCGGGCGTATTGGAACCGAAGGTCGTGCTGTAGCGGAAATTCATTTTCACCGGCTGCATGCGCGTTTCCAGTCCGGGTACTTTGCCGTTGAGCACGAGGCTTAGGCCTTCGTCGGGCTGGATCTGAAACGCGAGGGTATTGGCAGCGAGGTTAAACCGGTCGCTTTCGGCAAACAGCGTGCCGGGCGGTCGCTTAAATTGTATCGCAATCTCCGATACGCGTCGCGCCATGCGTTTACCGGAACGGATATAGAACGGCACGCCTTGCCAGCGCCAGTTGTTGATCGAGAGTCGCATGGCCGCATAGGTCTCGGTCGCGGATTGTGCGGCGATCCCCTCTTCTTCGAGATAACCTTTTACCATCTTGCCGCCCATCATGCCGGCGGCGTATTGCGCGCGGGTCACATCGCCTCCAGCGCCTATTTTTAAAGGCTGGATGGATTTCAGGACTTTCACTTTTTCGTCGCGCACCGCCTCCGCATCGAGTGAAACCGGCGGCTCCATCGCCGTCAGAGCGACCAGTTGCATCGTGTGATTTTGGATCATGTCGCGGAGCGCACCACTCTGTTCGTAGTAACCACCTCGCGTACCTACACCGACTTCCTCTGCAACGGTGATCTGCACGGAGTCGATGAAATTGCGATTCCACAACGGCTCGAAAATCGCGTTGGCGAAACGCTGCACCAACAAATCCTGCACCGTCTCTTTGCCGAGGTAGTGGTCGATCCGATACACCTGATGCTCCTCGAAGACCGAGCGGATCGTGGTGTTGAGCGCACGAGCCGAGATGAGATCGCGGCCAAAAGGTTTTTCGATGATGACCTTGGAGTGATGGCGTCGGCCGAGGTAACGCGCGGCGAGTCCGCTGGCACCGAGGTTCAATAGAATCGGCGCGAAGACCGAGGGAGGTGTGGAAATATAGAAGAGCGTTTGCACTTCACGCCCGATCCGAGTTTCGAGCGCGGCGATATGTTTTGCCAAGCGATCAAAGGCGGCGCGCTCGTCATAACCACCCGCCACGTAACTCGTGTTGGCGGCGATCCGGTCCCAGACATCGGCGTTCAATTCGCGCCGGGAAAACTCCTTGATCGCGCCCGTGGCGATCTTGCGAAATTCCTCGTCCGGGATCGGCTTGCGACCAAAGCCCACCAAGAAAAAATCGGCTGGCAGTAGATTATCGTAGCCGAGATTGAAGACGGCTGGGATGAGTTTGCGCGCTGTGAGATCGCCGGATGCGCCGAAGATAACAACGACCGTGGGCGGAGCGCCACGATGCTTGCTGAGACCTTGGAGGAACGGATGGCGTTGGGCGTCTGGCATGTTGTGGCAAGTATGTCGGTTTGGTCTAAAAGCTAGGCAAGCAGCAACTCATGCATGGGTGATGCCGTGGCGTTGAAAGGTTTTCATCATTCCTAGAAGCGAAATTGATCGTGTAACATTTATGCACGCACCCGAGCAGTTCGCAAACTTCTGCGCCTTTTCAAACACAGCCATCCGGTTAGTATCGCAGGTCTTTCGGAAATAGCGGGACGTTTTCGAAATGACTGATAACCGGGGCGTCACCGTTGACTGCGGCACGACTGACCTCAACCACATCAAACCGATAGGTTTCGCTCCTCCTAGTCGAACCAAGCGCCCGCAGGTAAGCCGTACAGGCGCGCAACATGACCCGTTTCTTGGCTTTATCCACCGCATGATAACCCGAAACCAAGGCGTCGGCGGCGCGTGTTTTCACCTCCACAAAAACCAGAGCTTCACCGTCGCGACAGACCAGATCGATCTCATCGCGCCGGTCTTTCGGACTCCGCCAGTTGCGCGCGACGATTTTGTAGCCGTTTTGCTTGCGTAGAAAATTCGCGGCGAGTCGTTCGCCATCCATGCCGATGCGGGCGTTCGCGCTGGTACGCATTCTCGCTTCCCACCAATTTTTGACAAAGGACCACATCGAACCCGATCAAGGCGGATCATTACGGTGACTGACAAGCCTGTTTGCAGAAGCAGATTTACGCCAAGTCCTGCCCCCGGCACGCGATCAGCCTCGGCCACTGACGACCGTAAAGGAACGCTCCACGCGTCACCTCCGGAGTGTAGTTGTGAAATTGTAATAACTACTCCGGCCACACTAAATAATAAGTTCGCCTTGCTCATAGCAGCTGGTTTCGTAAAGCAGCAATGAGCTTTCAACAGCTGAATACCCCGGGCAGGGAGCTGGCTATCACCACGTGCACGCTCGATCTAGCCCCCAAATACCTCGAACGCGTCCAGAAACTCGGGGCCATGCATCCCTGTTTCAAGAGCCCCACGTTTCGTTTTACACACCAGGCACTGACGATGCTCGATCAGCTCAGCGACTTTGACACCCAACAGGTGCTGAAGGAAATCACCTCGCTGTCGCACAACCCGGCCCCGGCCGAATCCATCGCCGACTCGACTAATCTCCTGCGCCGCCTCTGGCGCTGCCGGTATCCGTACAGGAACTATCATTATCTGATAACATTCAGCCGTACCAACGCCGGAGGGATCACAATCGAGGATGTGATGTTCGACGAGAATCGGACGGGGTTAAATGTCATTCCCAGTCAGCAGCGGAACTTGCTTTACTATCTCGCAAGAGAAACTCAGGAGCGATACCGCGATGTGAAAAGTAAAGATGAAGCCCAAAAGCTTAAGTTGGCTTGGAAGGCCCCAACACCAGTCAATGCGATCCACACTCGTCATGCCGCCGTCAACGGCATGCAAAACGATCTTACCAAGGCTAGTTGGCTGATGGGTACGCACGTCGACGTGGCTTACTCCCAGTCCGATGTTCAAGAATACACACTTTTTCATAATCCTACGGATGGCATTGCCCTCTCCGACGTAGCCGAATGCCTCTGGGATAAAGTTGCGCCACTTCCTTTTATGGCAAGTTGGCAAGTTCGGCATTTAGCTGACCTACTCTGGCAGCAACAGATGAACGGCCAGCAGACCGATTGGGTCGTGCATAGTCAGGGCGCGATCATCTTCAAGGCTGCCGTTCGTCAGCATCTCACTGTTCGTGCGGGGACAAAATTGGACCGGCATACAGTCGCGTTTCATGCAGGCGGTTCAGTTCTGGCCTCAACCAAACCCTATCTGGAAGCGGCTGGGATCAAGATTGGCCTTGAGCGTGTCAACCCCTTCGATCTGGTGCCAAACGCCACCGGCCACAACGATCTGTCACCGTGCGGTCTTTTGCGTGCTTTGCGTTTCGTACGTTTTATTTTTGGCAACAACGGCGAGAATATCACGATCAGCCCGCACACACTACCGTACCTTGGCATATGCACTTACTACCTGCAGTTGAAGGACGGTGGCTACCATCGCAAAGCGCAGGTCGTACACGATTATATGGGAGGCCTCTCCGATAAACAAATCGCCTACGAAAAGTCCTTGCATGATCCCAATGTCACCAAAGGTTCGATGAAATCCATTTACCCGCCTCCACGCCATGCATAACAGACAATCTCTATCTTTTGGATAAGGCTGCTCAACCATGCTCACCCGACTTTTCAAACGAAAACCTTACCGTGGAGGCCCGCTCTTCAAAAGCTTGTCTACGCACTGTTTCGATCTGGGGGGAATAGCGCTTGAACTGACGGTTCCATCGAGCGACTGGGTGATGAAGGAGCCGCCACGCCTGCTGAATTTTCCTTTTCAGAATGCCAACTGGTTTGCCGCACACTGCAAGCGGGGCAGATTGCACACGGAAATTTCCGTTTTTTGCGAGGCGTGGAGCTATTTCCCGACTGGTATAAAACGCGCAACCAACCTTTTGGCTATGGGGTCAAACGAACGGATTGGGGCGCTATGCTTATACCCACTTGAACCGCGCGGAAGATGGCCAAAGCCTTGACCTTGGTGGATCCGAATCACTCGGCCTTATATCAAGTGGGAGTATGATGACACTTGAATCCGATAAATCGGTCCGCAAGGGAATTGTGCCCGCAGGAAGGACACGGTCAGCAAACCAGAACGACGCCTAAACCTCGTCTCAACAGTCCACTTTGGATACATACATCAAGCCCCTGCCGGATTTCGCCACGACTAGTTTTGGCGGTGCTCAATGGATCCACTACAATTTGAAGCAAGGATGGGCAGTCACCACAGACCACCGCGCACACTGATCAGAATGTACTATTTGGAAATCGAATTGGAATATCGATTCGAAGTGTCGGATAAGAACCCTCAACTCCTGCTCCCCGACATGCAGCGAACTGCGGACTGGCTTTTGCAGCATATCAAGATCACTTCCCCGAACCATCCGTCAGGGCCAGTCGCGAGCTTGAAGGGCTGACGAGCGTGCCGCTGGCGGCACGCTCTGCTTATTGCGCGGATTGAGCCTGGGCTTCAGCCGGGGCTTTAGAACTGCGGACCGCTTCGGCAATATTCTGCGATTCGATGTTTCCGTGTTCGTGGTTGAACCGCATCGAAACGGTCTTGGAAACGCCGCGCTCTTCCATCGTCACGCCATAGATCGCGTTCGCGGCCGAGACCGTGCGCTTGTTGTGCGTGATGATGATGAACTGGCTTTCCTTCACGAAGCGCTTCAACAGATCGGTGAAACGACCGATGTTCGATTCGTCGAGCGGCGCGTCCAACTCGTCGAGCAAACAGAACGGCGAGGGCTTCACCATATAGAGCGCGAAGAGCAAGCCGACAGCCGTGAGTGTTTTTTGTCCACCCGAGAGCAGTGTGATGCTCTTCATCTTTGTGCCCGGCGGCTGCGCGACGATTTCGATACCGCATTCCAATGGATCGTCCGCTTGCTGCAATTCGAGGGAAGCAAAACCTCCACCGAACAAGGTGTTAAAGGTAAAGGCGAAGTTCTTCTGGATCTGCTCGAACGTGATCGCGAACTGCTGCTGTGAGGTCTGATTGATCTCGTCGATCGCCTTCAACAAATCGGCTTTCGATTTCGTGAGATCGTCGCACTGCGCCTTGAGGAAATCGTAACGCTGCTTGAGTTCGGCGTATTCCTCGATGGCGACGAGATTGACCGCGCCCATGCTGTTGAGGCGTTGGCGGAGTGCATCAACCTCAACCTTGATCTCGTCCCAATTCGTCGAATCAAGCGCGGCCAGATCGGCCTCGGTCGCCTCGCCGCGGGGCTCTTTCTTTTTGCGACGTTTCTTGGGCGCTTCAGGAGCGGCGGCGGCCGCGTTTTCCGCAGCGGGTTCGCCATCGACTGTAGGAACAGCTTCGGCCACTTCCGGCCTCTGGCCTGGTTTCGGTCCGGCTTCATCCTCATCGTCTTCATCGAGGTCGAGCTGCTTCATGCCTTCGGGCTCCTCGTCGGCGCGCCAGAGCAACTGTTTCCATTCCAAGGTCGCGATGTCGGTCTGGAATTCGTGCTTAACCTCGTCGGTCAGGAACTGTACGCGAGCACGGCTTTCGGCGAGTTTGACTTCGCAACGGCTGAATTCCGTCTGAGACGTTTCCGCTTCGGTGCGCAGATTGTGCTGGGTGGATTCGACGGCATCGATCTCGCGTTCGATATCCACGAGTTTCTTGCGGATGATTTCGACCTGTTCTTGGGCGACAACGAGTGTTTCGGAAATCTGCGTGCTGCGCATGCGCTTCGAGTCCGATTCGCGCTCGAGTTGTGCGATCTGCTCAGTCCAGACCTCGATCTCCTGCTGGCGTTGAACGAGGAGTTCGCCGAGCTGGCCGCGACGGCGCTCCATATCGGCGATGCCGCGGTCAAGGACTTCGACTTTCTGGCGGCGTTCGGCGAGTTCGAGGCGGGCTTGGCCCAGCGTCTCTCGTTTCACATCGCGATCGGTACGGACCTCGACGATGCGTGTCTCAAGTTGTTGGATACGCTCGCGCCCCTGCGAAACGGTGGCATCGGCCTCGGCGAGTTGCGCCTGGGCTTTTTCCCAACGAGTGTGCGCCTGGTTACGAGCGGCTTCGACGGCGACGACTTCAGATTCCATGCGGCGCAAACGCGCACCCACGTCGTCGAGCGCACGCTGGGCGTTGCGTTGCTCGGCCTGAACGGCGGCGAGTTGCTGCGTGGTGGCGAGCACTTCGTTGCGTTTTTGTTCGAGCGTGGCTTCGGCTTCGCCAATGCGGACGTTGAGGGCGTCGGCCAGTGCCTTTTGTTCGTCGTGTAGACGCTGATCTTCGATGAGCGCTTTGCCGGTTTCGCGCAGATCGATCTCGCGCTGCACGATGCTGTGCGAGGATTTCTTGCCCGAATGCCCGCCGGAAACGAGACCGCGGCGGTCCACCACTTCGCCTTTGCGCGTGGCAACAGCGAGAAATGCGAACGAGGGATTAGTTTTCCAAAATTCCAGGAACGCACCGAGGTCGTCGGCGATGTAGCAAGCGGAGAGCAGGCTCAGCGCCGGATGATTGCCATCGATGTCCGAAAAAATGCTGATCGCCGGAGCCAGAAACGCGGGCAAGCCATCGGTGCCAGTCTCAGACTTCGGTCCGCCAACTTCCGATACTTGCAGATACACGCTGCCGATTTGATCGGTTTCGAGTTGGGTGAGAATTTTCTGCGCCACGCCGAGATCGGCGACCGCAATCGCCTCTACAGCCGAACCAAGCAATGCCTCCAACGACCGGCCATACTCCGGCTTAACTTGCAGCCCGGACAAAATGGCCTGCGGCTTCACACCGTTAAGCACGCCGTCGAGTCGGCCTTGCAAAATGGCTTTCGCGCCTTCGCCGAAGCCTTCGAGTTTTTCCTGAAGCTGTTGAAGCAGTTTCAGGCGCGCCGTGCGCTGGGCGACCTGGCGGTCGATATCCTGCAACTTGCGCTGCGCTTCGCGAAACTCGCGCGTCAGATTGACGATTTCCTGCTGCGTGTCGGCCGATTCCTGATTGGCGCGCGACTTGGCGACGAGCGCTTCTTCGACGCGGGCCTCGAACTCGGCGACGACTTGTGCGGCGGCGGATTGCTGCTGGCGCACGCCTTCGATTTCCTGCACGAGCGAATCGTGTTTATGTACGCTCGTTTTCTGGTCGACCTCGTAGGACGAGCAATCGGTTCGTAAACGCGCGACACCACTTTCAAGTTGGAGCAGTTGAAACTTGGATTGCTGGAGCTCCTGTTCGAGCTTGCTCAATTCACCTTCGATGATGGCGAGTTCGCGATTGCGGTTTTGGAACGTCGCATCGGAGGTGCCGAGCAGGCTGAGCTGCATCTGCTTGTCCTGCGCGCCGGTGTCGACCTGCGAAGTGAGTTCGCGCAACTGCATCTCGGTTTCGCTGAGATTTTGGCGCGAAGATTCCAAGCGATCCTGCAAACCCGTGCGCTTGATCTGTGCGAGGTTGGCGGAGTTCTCCGACTGCTCTTTTTCAGAGCGGAGATCGAAGACGGCTTGCTGCGCATCCTGCACGCGTTGATTGAGGCGGCTGCGTTCAGCTTTCTTTTCTTCGAGCGCGCGGTTTTCCACCTCGAAACGGGTTCGGCGAGTCTCGGCCTCGGTGCGCAACGTGGTCACGCGGCCTTCGAGATCGCCCAGCGTGGCGGCCAACTGTTTGTATTGGAAACCGCTATACGCGAGACTTTGGTGACGCAAGCGATGGCTGAGGCGTTTGAAACGCATCGCCTTCGCGGCCTGACGACGGAGCGTGCCGATCTGACGGCCAACTTCACCGATCACGTCGGCCACACGGGCCAAATTTTGATCAGTTAACGTGAGCTTCTGCATCGCCTCGCGACGTTGGCTCTTGTAACGAGTTATACCCGCGGCTTCTTCGAACACCGCGCGGCGTTCCTCGGGTTTCGACGAAAGGATCTGGTCGATCTGGCCCTGCGCCATGATCGAGTAACTGGTCCGGCCAATGCCGGTATCCATGAAAAGCTTGTGGATGTCCTTCAAGCGGCACGGCTGGCCGTTGAAGAAATACTCACCCTGGCCGTCGCGATAAACGCGGCGCATGATCTCGACCTCATGGAACTCGGTGCCGAGTTGTTTTTCGCAATCGGTCAGGAGCAGTGAAACCTCGCACATCTGCGATGGTTTGCGGGTGTCGGCACCTTCGAAAATGACGTCCTGCATCTTGCCGCCGCGCAGGGCTTTCGCGCTCTGCTCGCCCAGCACCCAGCGGATCGCGTCGGCGATGTTCGACTTGCCACAGCCGTTCGGGCCGACCACGGCGGTGACGCCAGGCTCGAAACGGAGCGTGGAAGGATCAGCGAAGGATTTGAAACCGTGCAGCTTTAGCGCCTTGAGATACATGAAAGCCGGTGAGTTGAGCGGTGGGGTTTTCACACGGCAATTGGAAAAAGCTCACAGTTGTTCACACGGTATTCGCAACGCGCTCAGCCAAAGGTCCTGCTTTTCACCTGCATTTTGCGGAAACGAGTACACCCTGAGCTCAGCGACCAACCGCAGAACACGTCATGGCCATGGAAATAATTTCTTCGTGCGTTCCCGAAGTATTCCTGTGCAAATCCTAACATCTTTCCGCATGCGCTTCACCAAGTACCACGCTCTCGGCAATGACTACATCGTGTGCAATCCCGCGGATTTCCCCAACTGGACGCCCGCGCCCACGGTCGAGCAGATCCGCGTGGTCTGCCATCGCAACTTCGGCGTCGGCTCCGACGGCATTCTCTGGGGCCCGCTGCCCTCTTCCAAGGGCGAATTCGGCTTGCGCATCTTCAATCCCGATGGCTCAGAGGCCGAAAAAAGCGGCAACGGCTTGCGCATCTTTTCGCGTTATCTCTGGGATCAAGGGCTGGTGAAAAACCCGAGTTTCTCGATCGAAGTCCCCGGCGGCGTCGTGCAATCGGTCATCAAGGACAACGGCAAGCTCATAACGGTGGCGATGGGTTCGGTTAGTTTCGACAGCGCAAAGATTCCGGTAAACTTGGCAGGCATCCCGCGCGAAGTGATCAACGAAAAGATCACAGTGCTCGACCGCGAGTTCACTTACTGCGCAGCGACGATCGGCAATCCGCACTGCGTGATTCCGTTGCCGGAGATCTCGTCAGAGCTCGCGCACAAATACGGCCCTCACTTCGAGGTACACCCGAATTTCCCACGCAAGACCAACGTGCAATTCCTAAAGGTGATCGACCGGAACAATATCCAGATCGAAATCTGGGAACGCGGAGCCGGTTATACGCTGGCCTCGGGCAGCAGTTCCAGTGCGGCGGCGGCGGTGGCGCACCGGCTCGGGTTGGTGGACCGCTCGGTCACAGTCCACATGCCCGGCGGCAAGATCGGCATCGAGATCGGCGACAACTTTTCAATCATGATGACCGGCACGGTGAACAAAGTCGCCGAAGGCACGATGCATCCGCAGCTCTTCGAAGTGAAGGTGTGAGGCGGCGAAAGACGTGAGTAGGACTTAATAAAATCTGGAACTCTGGAAGGCTGGAACGGAGAGCGCTCTCCTTTTCAGTGGTTTTTTCCTGAGTTCCAGCGTTCCAGATTAAATAATCTCGGGTCACAAATGTGACCGCTGCTCAGTATTTCACCGAGCAGCCGTAAGCTTCCGTCGTGGCTTTCTCGACGGGCTTGCCTGCTTTCACTGCGGCGAGCGCGGCGTTCACATAATTGGTCGCCTTGGCGATGTCGGCTGGATCGGCTGAACGAATACTATCGATCGCTCCTTGATAAACGAGGACGCCGTCGGCGTTGATCACGTACAGATGCGGCGTGGTCTTGGCTCCGTAGAGGTGGCCAACTTTGCCGTCGCGATCAGGCAGATACGCGGTCGCCGCGGAGCCGTTTTTTTGCAGGTACTCTTTGGTTTGGTCGGCGGTGTAGTCGGCACCTTGTTTGCCGGCTGCACCTGAATTGATCATGAGCCAGATCGCGCCGTCAGCGGTTGCGGCTTTTTGCGTGGCTGGAAGATTGCCGCTTTTTTCGTAGTGTTTCTTCACGAACGGACAATCGGCGTTGTGCCATTCGAGAACGACGATCTTGCCTTTGAAGTCGGAAAGCTTGTGGGCCTTGCCATCGATGTCGGTCAGCGAAAAATCCGGCGCAGGCTTGCCGTTTTCAACGGAGGCTTGTGCCAGGTTAAAAGAAAATGCGGCAACGGTGGCCGCGAGCGTAGCGATGAGGCGGTGGTATGTTTTCATAGAGTAAAGTGAATACGGAGATCGTAACCGGATCTCTCGCGTTCGCCAGTGGTGGCGGCGCTTTATGCAACCGAAGAATGGGTTTCACATTGCGGCTCGGGGGGAGATGCAAATAGGTTTCTCATGATCGGTTTGATCGCTGACTTACGAGATACCCTAATCAAGCTCCTCAAACTTTGAGCTCCGAGCCCATACCAGCCCACCCCACGCTCTCCTGCCACAGCACGTCAATCGCGTCGTTCGCGAAGCTTGGCACTTTGAGTTGGTTAACTGTGGTGCTCGCTCTCGCGCTGATCGCCGGTGTTTCGTTATTTCTAAGCCCGCAGTGGCGGCACAATCCGGACCTGTCGCACGGTTGGTTCACGCCATTGGTTTTTGTTCTACTCATCCACGAGGCTCGAACGCGCGGCACTCAACGGTTCCTCTCCGCCAGTAAATGCGCGGTCGGCGCTGTAACCGCCAGCTTGCTCGCGGGCCTACTGTTGCTCTTTGTCGGCGGACTTTACATGGCGGCCCTTGATTGGACGCATGCGCTGGTTGCGCTCATGGTGACGAGCGCACTTTGTGCGTTGCTCGCTGCAACCTGGATCATTTTCTCCTTGAAATCGGTTCGGCTCGTGCCGTTCAACTGGATCGCCGCCGTGGCGATTTTCATCTGGCTACTGAGCATACCGCTGCCACCCGGCACGTACGCGACGCTGACCCAGACGTTGCAGGCAGGGGTCACGCGCGTGGTGATCGGGCTGTTGCACTTTCTCGGCATCGCGGCGGTGCGCCACGGTAACATCATTCAACTGACCACGGTGTCGGTCGGTGTCGAAGAGGCCTGCAGCGGTGTCCGCAGCCTGCTTTCGTGCATTTACGCAGGTTTCTTTTTCTCTGCTGCGCTGGTTCGGCGTCCATGGTCTCGGGTGTGGATTATCGCACTAGCCGCGCCCCTGGCGATCGTGATGAATATCCTGCGCTCGTTCACTCTGACGCTGCTCGCCCATAACGGCGTCTCAATCAGCGGTGCATGGCACGACGTGACAGGTTTCGCCATCCTGGGCATTACTGCGGCGCTGCTTGCCCTGCTCGCCCTCAAACTTGAGCACAGTTCTGACGGTATGGCAAAAAATACAAACCAGGTCGCCATCCCTAAAACTTCTGAGCCATCACAACCTGCACGCGGGCCACAGCGGCTAGTCGCAGGCGGCATGGTTTTGGCGATAGCGATTGCCTTGTTCTTCATCCTAAACACCCGACCCGCTAGCATCCCATCGCGCCCGCCACCGGATCTCGCGACGCTTTTGCCGACGAACTATGCCGGTTGGGAGTCCTCGGCGAGTGACGACCTTTATCGTTTTTCCGAACAGTTGCAGACCAAGCACCTGGCCCAAACCACTTACCAGCGGAAAACCGCCAACAGCGCCACTCCGCTCGTTCTCACGGTTTACCTCGCCTACTGGCCGACCGGTCAAGTGCCGGTCAGCTCCGTCGCGTCCCACACTCCGGACGCCTGCTGGCCGGGTTCGGGCTGGTCGGCAAAGCCCCAGCCGGACCTCCGCACGCAGTTAACTATCGGCCAGCGCCAACTCGACCTCGCTGAATACCGGCAATTCACGCAGGGCGATTATCTGCAACATGTCTGGTATTGGCATATTTACGACGGCCGCGTGATTCACCCGGAAGGGGTGCGTTCACCGCGTCAGCTTTTATTGATGGCGTTCAAATACGGTTTCCACCGCGACGGAGAGCAGCTTTTTGTGCGTGTCTCCAGCAACCAACCATGGGATACAATTGCCCACGAGCCCCTCTTGCAGGAAATCTTTGCGCGACTCACGCAATTCGGCCTTTAATCACCCATGCTTTTTCGCCTCACCGCTCAGGAAAAACGTTCGCTTGCCTGGCTCGCCTTGTTGCTAATGCTCGGCTTGATCGGCTGGTGGGTTTTGTGAAGCAGCCGCTATTTCTCCATGCTCTCAATCAATCGTCTGCCCGCACCGCCTCCTAGACCAACCCATTGGTTGTGCAAACTCGGCTGGCTCGTGACGCTCGCATTGGGGCTGCTCACCGCATTTCTGGTGTTTCGCTATTTCACCCTCACCAGCTCGGTCAAGTTCCTCACCACCGATGCTGAACTAAACCGTATCGAAGTGAAAAGCCTCCAACAACAAATTGAGGCCGAGCGCATCCTCACTGCGCGCCAGATTGCCGACGACACTATAAAAGGCACACCTGAGCCGCTGGTTTTCGTACGCCTGGCCCCGCCCGAGGCCAGCTCCCCACGGATGGCTGCCTTCGTCGCTTGGCGGGCCGCGAGTCAGACCGGAGTTTTCTTCGCCGAACAAATCCCTCCACCCGCCGCCGACAAAGAATACCGGCTCTGGATCGAAACCAACTCCCAGACACCAATCAGCGCAGGCGAAATCAAAGTTGCCGCAACTGGTCCGACCCAGATCGAGTTTAGGATCAACGACCCGATCAGCCCGCCTACACGTTTCACCATCACTTGTGAAAGTAAGGACGACACAAAGCTTTCGGCCGTCGTCATTGTATTAACTGGCGCGCCTTAAGAGACGACCTCGTAACGGCTTGCATCGCCAAGAATCACGGCTTTAGACGGGCTACTTTTGCGCGTTCGGCCTATAAGTTTCTAAGCCGAACCAGCGCAAAAAACTTATCGCTATGCCAAAAACTTTGCTCGACGCTGTCCGATTCATTACATCCCTTAGCAACTATGGTTATTAAACCCAAAGTCCGTGGCTTTGTTTGTGTCACCGCTCATCCCGCCGGATGCGCGGCGCACGTACAGGAGCAGATTGATTACGTGAAGAGCAAAGGCCCGATCAAGAACGGCCCCAAGAAGGTCCTAGTGATCGGTGCCTCCACCGGCTACGGCCTCGCCTCACGCATCGGGGCCGCCTTCGGCTCGGGCGCGGATACTTTTGGCGTATTCTACGAGCGCCCCTCCGACGTCGATCGCCCCGCCACGCCCGGTTGGTATAACAGCTTCGCCTTCACCAAGGCCGCCCGTGCCGCCGGACTTTACGCCGGCAATATCAACGGCGACGCCTTCTCCGACGACATCAAGAAGCAGACCCTCGAGCGCATCAAAAACGAGATGGGCCCGGTTGATCTCGTCATCTACTCACTCGCCTCGCCTCGCCGCACGCACCCCGTCACTGGCGTCGTCCACAAATCTGTTCTGAAGCCCGTCAGCGCGCCGTACACGAACAAGACTGTCGATACCGACACCGGCGTCGTCAGCGAAGTCACGATCGAGCCCGCCTCACCCGAAGAAGTCACCGACACCGTCGCCGTCATGGGCGGTCAAGATTGGGAACTCTGGATGAACGCCCTCGCCGACGCGAAACTCCTCGCCTCCGGGGCCACCTCCGTCGCCTATTCCTACATCGGACCCGAAGTCACCTGGCCCGTTTATAAAAACGGCACCATCGGCCTCGCGAAAAACGATCTCGAACGCGCCGCCCGCAGTATCGACGCTTTACTGAAAGTAAATGGTTATGGTCGCGCCTTTGTTTCGGTTAACAAAGCGCTCGTCACGCAGGCCAGCTCCGCGATTCCGATCGTGCCGCTCTACATTGGCGTTCTCTTCAAAATCATGAAGGCCAAGGGCACGCACGAAGGCTGCATCGAGCAGGTCCAGCGCCTCTTCGCCACGCAGATGTACAACGGCTCCGCGCTCAACTTCGACGAAGCTGGCCGCGTCCGCGTCGACGATTGGGAAATGCGTCCGGAGATCCAAGCCGAGGTGAAACGTCTCTGGCCGCAAGTCACGACCGCGACGCTCGACTCCCTCACCGACATGGCCGGCTACCGCTCCGATTTCCTGAAACTCTTCGGCTTCGGCATCCCCGGCATCGACTACGACGCCGACATCGAGCCGCACTTCGAGTTCAAGTACTGAGCTCAGAAAACTGAGATGTAGGAGCCTGCTCGCAGGCGATTCCTTCAAATCCGAATGTAGGCGGGGTGCCCTCACCCCGCTTAAACAACGTCACCCACCAACCGCGCTGCCTAGCAGCGGGCTACTTCAACAACTCTTCCGCATGCGCCAGCGCGCTCTTCGCGTTGCGATCGCCTAACATGCGCGCCAACTCGCCCACACGGACCTTGCGGCTCTCGTGAATCGGCTCGATGGATACCACCGCGCGATCTTTCGATTGATCTTTGGTGACGACTAAATGGTTCGACGCCTGCGCCGCGACCTGCGGCAAATGCGTCACACACAGCACCTGATGCCCGCGCGCGATCGACGCCATTTTTTCGCCGACGACCGTTCCGATTTCACCGCCGACGTTGGCATCGACTTCGTCGAAAACCAGCACCGGTACGCCATCGAGATCCGCCAGCACAGCCTTGAGCGCCAACATCACACGCGCGAGTTCACCGCTCGAAGCGATGCGACTGAGCGGCAACGGCGCTTCGCCGACATTCGGCGAAAACAAAAACTCGCAGCCACAGTCACCCGTCGGCGCGAGCTCGGTCAGCGACACGAGCTTGATCTGAAAATCCGCCTTCTTGAAACCAAGCTGGACGATGCTTTTCGCCGCGACCTTGGCCAATTCGCGCGCCGCTTTTTCGCGCAGCGCGCGCACAGCCTGCGCTTCTTTTTTCGCCGCGCGCTCAGTGTTGGAGATTTCTTTTTCCAACTTCGCCAGCGTGCCTTCGAGATCGCCCTGCACTTCCAGTCTGCGGCGCATTTCGTCGCGAGCCGCGATAACGGCGCGCACATCGCCTCCGTGTTTTCGCTTCGCTTCGAGCCAGGTGTTCATGCGCGTCTGCAATTCCTCCGCCTGCTCGGGATCAAACTGAAATTCCCCGCTCAACGCCTCAAACTCTGCACCGAGATCGGCGAGTTCGACCGAGGCCGAAGCGAGCCGGTCGGCCAGCGCCTTGCTCGACGCATCGAGTGATTCGAGCTGACGCGCCTCGCGCACCAGTGCCGCCACACGCGCCGTCGCGCCGTCCTCGCCGGTCAGCCCGTTTGCCAGAGCCGCGGCGAGTTCGATCAATTCCTGCGCGCTGCTTTGCCGCTGAAAATCCCGTTCCAACGCCTCAGTCGCTTCCTCGGTCAGCTCCAGCGCATCGAGTTTCGCGAGTTGATTTTCGAGAAAACTGATCTGGTCCGGCGTGAGTTTCGTTTCATTGGCGATACGCGCCTGTTCGGCCAAGAGCTCGCGCCAAGCACGGTATTTCTCCTGATACGTCGCGAGCGCGTCACCGGCGCGGCCATAGAGATCGAGCAGTTCCAGCTGGCAGCTATCTTTGAGCAAACGCCGCGGTTCGCTCGGTCCATGAAAATCGATCCACGCCTCGCCGAGCCGTTGCAGCGCTGCGAGCGTTGCGAGCCCACCGTTGACCGTGAGCTTCGGCGCTTTCTCGCGCGGCAAACTGCGTTTCAAAATCAACATTCCGTCTTCGCACGGCGGCAAATCGAGCTCGGTCAGCAACGCGTCGAGTTTCTTCGCGTTCTTGAAAAACAACGACGCCTCGACTTCGCACGACGACGCGCCCTGGCGGATGATCGTTTTATCCGCGCGCTCACCCGCAAGCAAACTCAGCGCTCCGAGCAGGATGCTCTTGCCCGCGCCCGTCTCGCCCGTGACCGCCGTGAAGCCCGCTTCGAAGTCGAGCGCGACCTCTTCAAGCAATGCGAGGTTCTTGATGCGAAGCGATTGGAGCATGGGGCAAGATGGGCGCAAAAAAACCGCCGGTTTTCAAGCGCGGCGGTGTCGTTGGTTGAACTTAATATTCGCGAACGCGGCGTTCAATTACTCCACAAGGCAAAGCTTGCGAAACCAGGGCCATACGGCGCGACGAGTGTGCGCCACCGGTCCATTCCACTGACTTCGCCCGCCTCGATGTACGGGACCAGCGCAGAGCCTTGGATGATCAGAATGAGGTCCAGCTTCGGCGGCGTTTGCACCATCTTGGCCACGTTTATGCCCAGGCCGTCTTTTAGGCGCCAATGCGGAAGCAGTTTTTTGCCACTCAAAATCGCGTCCACTTCGTCGAGCACCACCATCCAACCATCGACCTCCGGCTGCGTGATTTTGCTGCCGCGCGGGCCAGTCTGCTTCGGCGAGGGCAACCACTCGTGATCGTCATCGCTCTCAGCCTGAATGCGTTTCCAACAAATCCGGCTGCAAGCGGTCGCGGCTTGGAGCTCGGTGACAAATTTGCGCATACCGTCTGGATCGGTCATCACGAGGTGCAGCTCATGAATGCCTGCGATCAAGTCCGCCCATTCGCTCGGGCCCATCCGCTGATTGAGATTTAGAAACTTGGCAATGGGCGGAAGCGGATTCGGTGAAGTAAAAAGAACATGGGCAGACTGCGCCCACACCGGGCTCCAATCATAGGCGAGAAAAAGATCAAGCAGCCCGACCAAAATATGAGTGTAACCTTTGAGCCAAATCGCATCTGCCGAATCAAAGTTAACCACCAATTCCTGCTCCGCACTCGTTCTCAAGCCCATGATTCGACCGAGCGATTCCGTCAAGGGCATGCCTGGGGCGCCGTCATTGTTCTCCAAGTGAGCCCGCGAGAGATTGACCTGAACCTTGAACTCGCCCTCGCCCACTTTTGCGAGCGTGGTGTTGGCCAGTTTTAGTGCGTTCCTCAGGTTTTGGAAAATCTGGCGTACCTTTTCGGGCGTCGCCTGCTCAACCGGCGCATCAGCAGCCTGGCGAGGCAACGCGCGGAGAAATGGCAGACCGGTGCTGGTTAGCGTGCGGCTAAAGCCAAGCCGACTTCCACCATCGGCAAACTGTTGCAGACCTTGGAGCGATTGAAGAACGGCGAGCGAAAATCGTTCAGCATCGTTGGCCGGTTTAGAAAATGCAGCAACGCCATCTTGGAGCTTGCCACTAGTTAAGTAACCATTGAGCCGAACGTCCTGCGCTTTCAGAATCGGCATGAACACCACCAACACCAACGCGAGTTTAAGGAATGATTTCATAGGGGTAACGTGCCCAAATAACATCGTCACCCTACCGAAAGCACAAGTCCCAAGCCCGGCTTGTCATTCTACGCGTAGCGAAGAATCCAGCGGCATGCCTAGCAGGCTTCGATATTGTCTAACTGGATTCTTCACTACGTTCAGAATGACAGGCCGTATCATTCTTGTTTTCCCTCTGCGTTCTTTGCGACCTCGGCGGTTTACTAGCCGTTTCCAGGACAAAGGGAGTTTCGCAACGCTCAAAACGAGCAAACGTTACCTATACTGCGTGGTTAGTTCCAGTGTTCCTGAGTTCCAGATTAACGTTTCGGAATTCGCGGCCAGCCTCAGACTTTGATCCCGAGTTCGTCGATGCGCTTGCGCAGCGTCGCGCGAGTGATGCCGAGTTTTTCAGAGGCTTTGAGGATGTTGCCTTCCTGCGTCACGAAAACACGGCGGATCATCTCACGTTCGATCCGTTCGAGAATGGGCTCTTCGGCTTTGCCGAGTTCGGTGTGCAGGAAATCCAGCGCCTGCTCGATCGTGAGCGGTGGCGGTGCGGAGGCGGCGATAGCTTCAGCCATGACCCGAGCTCGGGCCAGGGCGGCGCCTTCCGAGGCTGCGGTGCGCATCGCATCAAACGGTGCGCTGGTCGCCGGCACGGCCATCGGGATGTCTTGCACGGCTGCGGTCGGGGGAATCGTCGGGATCGCACCGACTGCGTCGCGGATTTCCTGCGGCAGATCTTTCGGCAAAATCGTGTCGCCCTGTGCGATGACCGCGCTGCGGTAGATCACGTTTTCCAACTCGCGCACATTGCCCGGCCAGCGATGGCGAACGAGGATCGCCAAGGTATCAGACGAGACTTTGCTGACTCGCGCTTTTTTTTGCTTAACCAAGTTCTGGAGGCAAAAATCGACAATCTGCGGCACGTCGTCGACGCGCTCGCGCAAGGCCGGCATGCGGATGCGCACAACGTTGAGACGGTAATAGAGATCTTCGCGGAACGTCTTCGCCTTCACCATTTCTTCGAGGTCTTTGTTCGTCGCGGCGATGATGCGGACATCAACCTTGATCGTTTCAACACCACCGACGCGCTGGATTTCGCCCTGCTGGAGCACGCGCAAAATTTTCGTCTGCGTGGCGAGCGCCATATCGCCGATTTCGTCGAGGAAGATCGTGCCGCCGTCGCAAAGTTCAAATTTGCCCAGACGCTGACCGGTCGCACCGGTAAACGAACCTTTCTCGTGACCGAAAAGTTCGCTCTCGATCAAATTATCTGGAATCGCTGCGCAGTTGACCGCGATGAAAGGTTTCGCGGCGCGGTGACTGTGTTTCCAGATCGAGCGCGCGACGAGTTCTTTGCCCGTGCCGCTTTCGCCGGTGACCATGACCGTGACGTCGCTGGCTGTGACTTGTCCGATGATTTTGAATACATCCTGCATCACGGGCGAACTGCCGACGATGCCTTCTTTATAATCTTCGCTGTTAATGGTCGGCTTATAGTCGCTGACCGCGCTGATCTCGGCGTGGGCCTTGAGCGCGTTTTCCGCCAGCGTCAGCACCTTCGCCGGATCGAAGGGTTTCATGATGTAGTCAAACGCGCCGTACTTCATCGCCTCGATGGCGGTTTGCGCCGTGCCGAACGCAGTCATAAGAATGACCATCTGCTTCGGATTCGTGGAACGGATATGCTGAAGCGCTTCGATGCCGCTCATCCCGCCCATGCGAATATCGAGAAAGATCAGGTCAGGCGGACTTTTTTTCACGGCCGCGACACCCTGCTCGCCGCTGGGCGCCTCAAGCACTTGATAGCCACGCGAAGAGAGTACGCGCGAGAGCGAGTAACGAATCTCTGAATCGTCGTCGATGATCAGAATGGTCGGCTTGGTGGGTGTGGACATGGGCTCAGTGGCGGTCGTAATACAGGATTTTTGGTAGCGATCCGGACGAAACAGGTTTTGCTTAAACCAAATGCTCAACTGGTCAATTAGGTTGTTCCGTGTCGCCGGTATCCAGCTGGCGGTGCATTCGACGTTTTTTCTGCTGCTCGCATACTTCGCGTGGGAAGGCTGGCAAGACGCCAGCAGCGTTGGCGCTTCGGGCCTTATCGGCGCATTGAGCAGCGCGAGCAGCGTCCTGTTTCTCTTCATATTTGTTATTATGCACGAGTTCGGCCACGCCATCGCGGCCCGACACTACGGAATCGCCGTGCCGCAGATTCTACTCCTACCCATCGGCGGCATGGCCCAGATGAGCGCGATTCCGCGCAACCCCTGGCAGGAATTCGTCATCACTATCGCCGGCCCGGCGGTGAACTTCGCTGTCATCGGTGTGATGATGATTTTCGCGCCCTTTCATACCGAACCAATCATGGCAAACCTACGCGAGTTCCTCGGGCTCCAGGTTGCGGCTGGTACGGAAACGGATCTCCACTGGCCGCAGTTAATCATGCTGATAAATCTGCTCATGGGCTGCTTTAACCTGATCCCCGTTTTCCCGATGGATGGGGGGCGCATGTTGCGCGCCGCACTGGCCTCGCGTCTGCCCTACGTGAAAGCTACGTTTATAGCCGCAACCATCGCCAAGGTACTAGCGGTGGTCGGCATTTTGCTCGCCCTCTTCTGGTTTACTCCGGCGCGCTATCAAACCGCGATCCTCTTTGGCTTCATCTATTTCGCCGGCCAGACCGAATATCGCATGGTAAAACGCCGCGAAGAAGAAGATGAACGCTGGCGCAAGACGCTGGATGAACTACACGCCAGAACTATTGTTTTGCCCTCGGAGTTGCCACCGCAAAACACACCCTAGCAGAAGCTCTGCGTGTTCAAAACCGCCGTAGCTCGCTGCGAAGTCTGGGTTTCGCCAAAGCCATTCTCTCAACCTCAGGCTACAACCCCTGCCGATAAAAAAACGGTTCTTTAACTCATGAAAATTACCCTCCAAGGCGCCACCGGCGGCGAAGTCACCGGTTCAGCCTATCTCATCGAAACCAATCAGACCAAGATCCTTGTCGATTGCGGTTTATTTCAAGGTTCGCGCGAAGCCAGCGTGCTCAATCACGCCGCCGTCGGCGCCACGGGACTCCAAGCAGTCCTGCTCACTCACGCGCACCTCGACCATACCGGTCGCTTACCCCTGCTCGCAAAACAGGGTTTCAACGGCCCCATTTTCGCCACGCCGGCCACGATCGAAATGACCGGACTCATCTTGCGCGACGCCGCCAAAATCCAGTCACAGGACGCCGAGCGCCAGAACCGCAAACACCTCCGCGCAGGCGAGCCGCCTGTCGTCCCTCTTTACTCACCAGAAGACGCCGAGGCGATTATTCGGCTGCTTCGCCCCGTGACGTATCAGACACCGGTCAACGTCGCTCCTGGCATTCAAGCGCGCTTCGTTGAGGCTGGCCACATGCTTGGCTCTGCCAGCATCGAACTCCAAATCAACGAGGGCGGCCGACAACGCACCGTGGTCTTTTCTGGCGACCTTGGGCCTAAAGGTGCCCCCATTCTCCGCGATGCCGAACCATTCACCAGAGCTGACTTGTTGTTCATGGAGTCGACCTACGGCGATCGCGATCACCGCCCCTTTCCTGACACGGTCCGTGAGTTCATCGAAATTGTGAAAGAGGCCTCCGCGCAAAAAGGCAAACTACTCGTTCCAACCTTCGCCGTAGGCCGCGCCCAGATGCTCACCGCTCTACTCGCTTGGATGTTCCGCAACAAGCACGTAGAACCATTCCCTGTTTTCCTCGACAGCCCGATGGCGATTGAGGCCTCAGCCATCTATAACCGTCACACTGAGCTATTCGATGAAGAAGCTCTGGCCTTCCTCCAAGATGGCTCCATCGCCCGAGACCTCGCTACGCTACGCTCGACCGTGACGCCCGAAGAATCGCGTCAGATCAACGCCTGCGACGGCCCGTGTCTCGTGATGGCAGGTGCAGGCATGTGCAACGCCAGCCGCATCCTTCACCACCTTCGCCACAACCTCTGGAATTCCAACACCCACGTCCTCATTGTCGGTTACCAAGCTCAGGGCACACTTGGACGCCAACTGGTCGACGGAGCTAAAAAGGTTTTCATCTACGGCGAGCCCATCGCCGTTCGAGCCCGCATTCACACGCTCGGCGGCTTCAGCGCCCACGCAGGCCAGACCGACCTTATGGATTGGTTCGGTAAAATCGCTCCCTCCAAGCCGCGC
Organism: Verrucomicrobiota bacterium; assembly: GCA_016721945.1. GTDB lineage: Bacteria > Verrucomicrobiota > Verrucomicrobiia > Opitutales > Opitutaceae > JADKHC01. The sequence continues at coordinate 26,521 of JADKHC010000017.1, forward strand.
GTTATTCTCACCCACGGCGACGAAGGCCCACGCGCCGCCCTCGCCAAACTCATCGCCGAACGCCACGGCATCGTACCCACGCTGCCAAACGTGGGTGATTCGATCTCGCTCGAATAGAATCCCTAGCCTTAGCAAACTTCCGACTTCACTCGGATGAAGACGGAGCCGCGTCAGCGGGGACCAGCCATGTTCGTATCGCGGCCTCTTTTCCAAGCACCGTGTTCGGGCAGCGAATCGTGAGCGTCTTGTAGAAGAGGTTTGCTTGCTGCGGATCGCGCACTGCGATCCATCGGCCGGCGGTATTGAGAATGAGTGCGGTCATGTCGTCGTCGTTCGGCAGCAACGCTGCGGCGAGCCACGCGAGCTCTGCTGCACGATGGCGATAATGAAAACGGTTTTTCGGCACTTTCGCTTCAACCGCGCGCCTCAACTCATCGGCTGGCGGACCGAAAAGCACACCAGCCCTCCACTGTGCTCCGCCAGGATTCCAGCTCGCGCCACCGGGACCGATGCCCGCGTACGCCCGCCACCGCCAGGTCTGTGGATATTCATGCTGTCCGCCCCACATCGCGTAATCCGGATGCAGGCTCGTACCCTGTAGCTCCATGCCAAACGTGCGCATAACCTTCGCTGCCGCCCAAAAAGCTTCAGCTCGTTTTCGAGTCGGCTGTTGTAGATCGTACCCGGTTCGCACATCGCGAACATACGAATCGAAAGCGACTATCTGTCCCTCCGGAAAAAACTCGCGCGCTTCATCGAAGCGGCCTACCCGAACCAATCGTCGCGCTAAAAGATACCGCATGTCCAATGGTTCCCACCATTCGTCCCGGCTGTACGCCTGCGGCACTGCGGAACATTCCTCTCGCACAAACTTCAGTAACTCGTCTTCGCTCAACACATATTCGGCCACATAAGCCGCGTCGCTCCATTGCTTAGCCTGAAGGAAAAGCCGCAACGCCTCGATGTATTGCTCGCGACTGAGCGCAAGCACTCCGCTGACACCACCAAGGTGCCGAACCGGCGGACTGAGCAGCGGCTGTTGCTCAGACTGGTTGTAGCGCCATGGAGGTACGAAAGAAATTCCAGCCATCGCATTGTCCTCGGGAAAATATTTCGCCGCGTTCGACAGGTGTTCGATTGCCTCCTCAACCTTGCCTTTCCGCAGCAGTAGCATGCTGCGCACCCACTCACTCGCGGGCGCATGGGCCGGAGCCTGCCCGGCAAACTTGTCCGCCTCATCCCACATGCCGTTCTGATATGCCACCCAACACCAGCGATCGGCTTCACGCCCATCGAGAGACGCAGTGGCCCCAACAATTTTCAGCCAGCGCGCAAACTGCGTCGACGCTTCCCGCGTAGACCAGGGTGTCATTGGCCCACCGCGTGCCGAGAACCACGCCGTCACTACGCCGCGAAGTTCGCCATCGGCGGCCAGTTCCTTCAATATTCCGTCACGCGGAGGTGGTGCCTTGTCCTCCGGTATCGATCCTGCCGATACAACGTCGGCCGTAGCATCTTTTTCAGTGTCAGTCTGAAAAACACGCTGCAACGTCATTTGTAGCGAAACTGTCGCCGACACGCCGCCCTGCGCATATTGACGGAAATACAATTTGGCGGCTTTCGCATAATCACCTCCTTGGTAATAGGTGCGAGCCTCCCAGCCCAGACTCGCAACCGCCAACTCCTGGCTATCGGCAAACCCCTGACTGACGGCCTCTCGGGCCAAACTAAAAGACGCTCGGGCGGCGTTTGCATCTTTATCCCACAAGGTGCGCCCAACCATGTAAGCCGCCCAAACGGTGCGGTAGTGCCGCTGCTCTTGTGGTAGCCCGAGTAGTTCCTTCCAGGCGGCTAGCGCCACCTCGGTGTTTCCCTCGCGCCACGCGTTCGCGCCCTTGGCATACAAAGCAAATTCCGGAGGAAGTTCTGCGGGCGGTTGCTCGCGGCGGTATTTTTTCGCGGCTTCGTCAATCGCGCTCACTGAAAGTCCGGCCTTCACCAGCGCTTCCCTCACCTCGTCCAGTTCGACGTCCGCCAGTCGTTTCGTTTTGTCACCGTCGACTGGCCAGTGCGGCGATGCCGACAAAAGCCGATCGAGCTCCAGCGAAAAACTGAGCGTGGGCAACGTCATGAGCTCGTCTGCGGAGTTGGACAAAAAGCTATTGGGAAACTCAGGGCCGCACCCGCTTGCCCTCTGGCCTGCCAGCAAAACGAACAGCCCAATACCAGCAATTGAGCGGAGTAAATAAAAACGAAGGCGTGACATAAAATGTATGGATCAGAGATTTTCGGCGGCAGATAGCTCGACTTCGGCGTCGAAACGAAGCCAGCCGATCATGGCGGTTTCTTCAGGTTGTAGCAAAGCTCCTTCCACGCCTCCTAGCGGACGGAGTACGACTGTGCCGCCGCTTTCCCGGTCCATCTGCCAGCCGTTGATCATATCGCTAGCGATAAGTTTGGCCGAGCTCCAGCGAAGGCGAACCGCGCCCGCTTTGCCTCGACCCGTACCTGTATTTCGCAGCTCCAGATCATACGCGCCATCCCGGTTGCGCTCGGCGGTGACCTGCAATTTCGCCATTGGCATTTTGCTGTGCATAACTTCGCGCAGCGTAGGCCAGCGCCACGCCAGTTCATCCTCGTCGCAAGGCAAACGAAACCAGTTAATGCCTTCGCAGTGCGCCGGACGCTCAAGGTCGGTGGTATTGACGATCCGCACCACCTCGGCGGGCTCAGCCCAGAGTTCCCGCAAGCGCGTTCCCGTCGGCCAGACTCGCGCCGGGCCTTCAGCCTGCAATCCGACGAACGAACCGCTTGAGGCAAAAGCCACACGGTAGCCATACGTCGGAAGCGCCACCCGAAAAGGACGCCCGATTGCCTCGGCTGCGCGTATCCATCGAATGGATTGGCCTGACTCGCAAAGACTGCCCACTTGATCAAACGATGCGGGCTTCGTGAGAGAGTGGACCTGCAAAACGTAGCCATCCGCGATCCCAGCCAGCTCGCGAAACACAGGGCTGTCGAGCCAGGTCGGCAATACCGTAATCACGATCCGTATTGCCCCAAATTCCTTTCGCAACACTCGCAGCAGTTGCGCGTAATCCTTCAAACGTGAAGTGGCTGCGTCGTAGTCAATCTGTAGTTCCGCCAGGGCGACGCCGTGCTTCATGGCGTTTTCAATCGTCCGCCGACAGACCGCGACAACCTTGTTTGTTTCCGCCGAATTCACGGCGAAGCGACTGCGACACGATCCGATCCTAATCACCAAACCCACCGCACGAGCTGACTTGTTAAGTAGATCCCATTGGGGTTCGGCGTAGACCACCGTGTCGCTCGGCTGAAAACCGATTTCCGCCGCAAAAACATCCAGCGCTGTAAACTCGCCCGCATTCGCCTCCACGCTCCGGCAAAGCGCCGGAGACCAAACCCGCTGCCAGACATAAGCCCGTTGCGTCAATGCAACGAAAGGTTTACGCACTCCGGCATCACCGGCCGCCCGCAAATCGCAGACCAGCAGGAATAGCAGGAACAGTTTAAGCAATATGACCGCGCGTTTCATCAAGCGTTGATTCCGCGCGATCCAGCGAAGGCGACGATCCTTCTGCAATGCAAAAGCACCTGTTTCCGCCGTCCCTACGCTTGCGCTCGCCATGGCGGGAAATTTCGCGATGACGTTAGGCGCGAATGACAACGCCCAACTCCACCACCGCCGCTCCCCTCGCCCCTTTGCCGGGACCGTACGACGCAGACGCGGTGTTGGATCGTTTTCTTAACACAATTTCCGCACGCGGTCTCTCGCTCTACCCCGAGCAGGAGGAAGCCATCCTCGAACTTTTCGCCGGACGTAACGTCGTTCTGAATACGCCGACTGGTTCGGGTAAATCCCTCGTCGCCGCCGCGTTTCACTTCAAGGCCCTCTGCGCGGGCGAGCGCTCCGTCTACACCTGCCCGATCAAGGCGCTCGTGAACGAGAAATTCCTTTCCCTCTGCCGCGACTTCGGCCCGGAAAACGTCGGCATGATGACCGGCGACGCCTCGGTGAATCCGCAAGCGCCCGTCCTCTGCTGCACCGCCGAGATCCTCGCCAACATCGCGCTCCATCGCGGCGCCGAGAGCGACATCCGCGCCGTGATCATGGACGAGTTTCATTACTACTCCGACGTCGAGCGCGGTTACGCCTGGCAAGTGCCGCTGCTCACGATGCCGCGCGCGCGATTCCTGCTTATGTCCGCGACGCTCGGTGCAACCGAGTTTTTCGAAAAAGAAATGACCAAGCTCACCGGCGCCGAAAGCGTGACCGTGCGCAGCGACCGTCGACCAGTTCCGCTGGAATTCGAATATTCCGAGACGCCGCTCGCCGAACGCATCGCCGCCTTGCTTGAGGCGAAACAGGCGCCCGTTTATCTCGTCTACTTCACCCAACGCGCCGCGAGCGAGGCCACGCAGGATTTGATGAGTCTGAACGTCTGCTCGAAAGACGAGAAAGCCGCCATCGCCAAGGAACTCGAGGGCGTTCGCTTCAACAGTCCTTACGGAAAAGACATCAAGCGCTGGCTGCGTCACGGCATCGGCGTGCACCACGCTGGCCTGCTCCCGAAGTACCGCATCCTCGTCGAACAGCTCGCGCAAAAAGGCCTGCTCAAACTCATCTGCGGCACCGACACACTCGGCGTCGGCATCAACGTCCCGATCCGAACCGTCGTCTTTACCCAATTATGGAAATACGACGGCCAGAAAGCCGCCATCCTCAACGTCCGCGATTTCCGCCAGATCTCCGGCCGGGCCGGCCGCAAAGGTTACGACGATAAAGGCTTCATCGTCGTGCAGGCGCCGGAGCACATCATCGAAAACAAACGCGCCGAAGAAAAGGCCGCGGGCGATCCGAAGAAACAAAAGAAGCTGGTGAAACAACGCGCACCCGAGGGCGAAGTCGGTTGGGACGCGAAAACGTTCGAGCGCCTGATGGTCGCGCCGACCGAACCACTCGTGTCGCGGTTCATCGTTACGCACGGCATGATGCTGCTCGTACTCAGTCGCGACGCCGACGGCTGCCGCGTGATGCGCCAGTTGATCGCCGATTGCCATGAGACACCGCACAAGAAAAAAGCGTTCCGCCGTAGAGCCTGGCAATTGTTTCGGTCACTCCTCGACCGCAAGATCATCGAGTTCATTCCCGCAGCTGCTCCTGTAGGGGCGCAGACTTGCTGCGCCCTTCCGTCCTCTGCCGAAAGCGGGCGCAGCAAGTCTGCGCCCCTACGCTCCGGAAGAAAGCTCCGCGTCAACATTGAGCTGCAGGAAGATTTCTCCCTCCACCAAGCACTCTCGCTCTATCTGATCGACACGCTGCCGCTGCTCGATGCCGCTTCGCCCGATTATCCATTCGACGTGCTCACACTCTGCGAAGCGATCGTCGAAGATCCCGACCAGATCCTGCGCCGCCAAGTGGACAAATTGAAAACCGAGAAGGTTAACGAGATGAAGGCCGCGGGCGTGGAATACGAAGAGCGCATGGAGAAACTCGAACTAATCGAGCACCCCAAACCGTTGCGCGAATTTCTCTACGACACCTTCAACACCTTCGCCGCCGCGCATCCCTGGATTGATCAGGAAAACGTTCGCCCAAAATCCATCGCCCGCGAGATGTTCGAGCGCTACCAGTCGTTCGCCGACTACATCCGCGAGTACGGACTCGAACGCTCCGAAGGCCTGCTGCTGCGCCACCTTTCGCAAGTCTGGAAAGTGCTGTCACAGACCGTTCCCGAAACCGCAAAAACCGAACCAGTCCTTGAGATGGAAGAATATTTCCGCGAACTCATTCGCGGCATCGATTCCAGTCTGCTCGAAGAATGGGAACGCCTGCGCAATCCGGAGTTCGTCGCCGCCGACTCCGCCGACAAACCCGCGCAACCAGCCACGTTCGACCTCACGCGCGACACCGCCGCATTCCGCCGCCTCGTCCGCATCACGATCCTCTCCTTCCTCCAAGACGTCGCCGGCCGCGATTGGGAAAATGCTGCGGGCCGCCTGGCCCGCCCTGAGCCTGTCGAACGGGCGGCGGAAATCTCAAACGCCAAAGCCCAAACGCCAGACACTGCAGACCAAATCGCACCTAACAGTGCCCCATCCGCCGATCCGACTTCTGTAAATCGAAAATCAGAAATCGAAAGTCAAAAATCCGATCTCCTGCACCGCCGGATCGAAGATGCCTTTAGTACCTATTTCAAGGTTCGTGACCGCTTCCGCCTCGACCCCGAAGGCCGCGCCGTAAAGCACACGCACTGGTCTGACGACAACGCCCCCGGCGAACTCACCGTCGCGCAAATGTTGATCGACCCCGCCGACCAAAACGATTGGGAAGCGACCTTCACCATCGACCTCGCCGCGAGCCGCGCCGAAAACCGCGTCGTGCTCCGCTTCGAGGAAGTAAAACCAATTGGTTGAACCGCAGAGTTCACAGAGAACGCAGAGATTCGATCCGAAGAAGGTACGGTTCTCTTGGTACGAACGGTACCGGGCTGCGTTTCAAAAGCCTTGTTTTGCGAATTATGCCTTTTGGATCACGCGTCATAGGGCTTGGCGTGTGCGGTAATTGGCATGGCACGGGCTTCATGCCTTTTGGCTCATGCGGCAAAGGCTTTGGTTCGCGTTTCATAAGCTTTGGAGGGCGCTTCATAAGGCCTGTCTTGTGAGTTATAAGCTTTAGCAGGTCGTCCATGAGCTTTGCAGCCCGTGGCAAAAGCTTAAGCTCGGGCAGAAAGGCTTTTCGCGCCTGTGCCATCGAACATGGTGTCGGAGGCAATCGTCTTCATGCGTGAGGCGAGAGTCCTGAGGCGTGAGGCAAGGGCTTTGGCTCGCTCCATTCTTGCTTCTTTGCGCACCTTTGCGGCCTTTGTGTTCCAACCTCTCGAACAATTTCACAGAAGACCACCGAACAAGCTGACAGAGGTAGGGGCGGACCGCCGGGCCGTCCGTTTAGGCTCGGGCCAATCGTGAGCGGGGTTGTCGGACGACCCGGCGGGTCATCCCCACCTCAATCCGCGACGGCCCGCTGGGAAAACAAAACCCTACTCTAGTTTGTATTTGTTGGCTGGTTCCTCAGCCACCTTCCACGAAGTATTTGCATCCTTCTGTGCAGCGATAAAGAGCACCGCTTGGTCAAGCCAGGCCAGGCGTTGGGCCGGCGTCATTCGCGAAAACTCCGTATGCCCGTCGTAATCCTCCGGCGAGGTTTGAGCAATGATCGCGCGCACATCCGGAGATACAGACGACTTTTCAGGCTGCGAAGGATTTGTCGTGCTCATGGCTGATTATTCCTGAGCCATTCGATATCGATAAGGTCTTTGGTGCGTGGCGGCTGGATCGCCTCTTTGATCGCCAGCAATCGACGTCGGCTGATCACCCGAATACGAGTACCGTACAACTCCTTCCACTCAACATCGTCCACAAGCGTGGCGTAGGAAAGATCATCCCGGAGGAATATATCCACGTGGCGGAACGGCCGGTCGGGATCGATAAAACTGAAGACGAGCGCATGTTTCTCCTGAACTATCATCTTGATGGTTTCAGGATCGAGCAACGATGCCGGGGCGATCGGAACACGCGGCTTCAGACCAAGTCTTTCCATCGTTGCGATAAACTTCCCGAAATTATCGGCCTGCATCTGTACGGCGACATCGACGTCCATCGTCACACGTTCGACGCCGTGCAATACACACGCCACGCCTCCGCCCACAATAAAATCGACTCCCGACTGCGCCAGTGCGCACAAGATTTCTTCGTAGGGGCCCATCGGCAGTTTGGTGATCATGGCGAACAAACCCATTCAAGAAATCGTCCTCCATATGGCGACCTCGAAATTCTTCAGGACACAACACGGATATCGCCCGCCAGGCTATCTGATCTTAACGACGTCAGCAGCGGTCGCGCCCCAGCAGCCGCAGAAAAAACCCTCGCTCACGCGGTCTGTCTCTGCGCCGATTGCACGGAGTAAATTTCCGCACCACGTATGACTCCTTTCTCCCTGCCGCCCGGCAATTCCCAGATCAAATGCGTGCACAGCTTCGACGAACTGGTTTCCACTCGTTTCGCGGATGGCGTCAACGCCTTGTGTTGGCAGCGCACGTTGCCCGGCGATTTCGGCGAGATCGTGCAGCTTCTCGGCAGTAGCGGCGACTCCAGCGAAGCTATCACCACGCTCGATGAGGCACGGCTTCGGCGTCTGCCGGTGAGTGCTGAGGGACGCCGCGCCATCGACCAACTCCTCGCCGACCTGGAGTTGCTCCGTAACCACGATCTAGATCCAGCGCTCAACTTCATCAGCGGCTACCCGCGCGACGACGAACCAGGCCCAATCCCCACGGACGTCTTCTCCTTTCACGCCGACAGCGCGCCGGTGGAAGCCGACACCTTCCTTTGCACTTATCACGGTCCGACGAGCGAAGGCGTGCGCAACGACGAGGCGCAGCGTCGTGTGGATATTCCCGAAACCCGCAGCGAATTGCTCAAGATTTTTGGCGGAGCGGACAACGACGACTTTCGCGAATACCTGAAGGAAAATTGCTACGATCTGCACTATGCGGCGGTTTCTCAGGCGCGGCCTTTTTCCTTCGGCTTAGGAAATCTTTGGCGAATCGCAATCGACTATCCCGGCAGCCCCGTGCCGCCCTGTATCCACCGCGCGCCCGCCACGTTGCCCGGCCAGGCGCGCTTGCTGCTGATCAGTTAAAAAGATCCCTCGGGAGCGGGAGAAAGTAGGCTAACTCGCTCGCAAAAAAATTCGCTGCTTATAGCGAAGAAAGTGGGCCTGCCCGGTGGGCGATTTTGAGCACCAGAGGGCAGGCCAGTATTATTGGGAGTTCATGCCACGATAAAAGCTTCAGGCGTGCCAACGAAACGCACCGTCATGGACAATAATTCATGCGACAATCTGCCTGAAGTGTGCTGCCGCACCATGCTCGCGCGAGTATCGAACACTTCGGCAGGACACGAAAAGCAGATTCGTTTAATGTACATTTCAATCGCTTTATTAACCACCGAATACGCGACAAGCCAGAAGCGTAATCAGCTCGACTTCCACATCCCTGCACATCTTATATTCTAAAACGAAACCCCACTGGAGACCAGGCACTGGGCAGTTAAAATTACCCAATAAAATAGTAATCCATTTTCATGCTACCTAACCCATCAAACATAAGGAAAATACTCGTCGCGGTGTTCTGTTGGTTGATTGGAACAGTCTCAGTTACGGCGGAGACTGCGGCTGAACGGGCCGCCGTGCCGACAGCATCGGCAGAAACGGTAAAGAGGGATGAAGCAGGAGCTCAGCGACAAGAGGCGGCCTGCCAAGACTCTGATCGGAAGGAGATCGAGTCGTTACTACATTACATCGGCGCAATGGAAGGCGCTTCGTTTGTTCGCAACGGCCAGGTGCATACTCCAAAAGAGGCCGAAGCGCATCTCAGGCTTAAGTGGACCAATCAAAAGTCCCGGATCGCTACGGCTGAAGACTTCATCCGCCTGTGTGGCACAAAATCTTCGCTGTCTAGAAAAGCTTACGTGATCAGATTCAAAGACGGCCACGAGGAGGAAGCTGCGGTTGTTTTATCGAAGCAGCTGCAAGTAGTTCGCGCGGCGTCAGTGCCTGAAAACCAAGACGTGCCGAACAAGTAAGGCTAAGAACTCGTTTGAGTAGCTAATCGGGCCAGCCCTGCGGGCGCGCCTCGTCAGCATTCGTTTTCACGAGGAAACGACTTCCTCTTGCGGTTTCACCACTCATTTACGGGCACCAATGCGGTGGGAGCTGTACCAAGCTTTGGCGGCATAATACTCTGCCGACGACACTCACTCGTTCACACCCCAAGCCATGCCTTTACTCAAAACACTTTCGCTGCAAACAAAGCTCAGCCACCAACTCTGGTCACGATTCCTGTCGGCGTTATTTCTTGGCTTTTTTTGTATAGTGTTCGTTGGTTGTGGTGGTGGAGATAGCGGCGGTAGTGGCAGCGGTACTACACCAAATCCGCCGCCCACACCACCCCCGGCCGTGACGAGTCCTGCCATCACGGCGCAACCCGCCAGCCAATCCGTCACTGTCGGGAGTGCTGCGACGTTTTCTGTCACCGCGACGGGCACCGCTCCCTTCACATACCAATGGCGCAAAAACGGCGCTGCCATCAGTGGCGCGACCACTTCGTCCTACCGGATCGCGGCAACATCGACCACGGACAACGGCGCTACGTTCTCCGTCGTCGTTTCCAACTCCGCCGGCAGTATCACGTCCAGTGTCGCCACGCTTTCCGTCAACCCCGCGACAGGACCGGGCGCAGTCATCACCACGCAGCCCAGCGATTGCACCGTCGCGATCGGCCAGACCGCAACATTTACCGTAACCGCCAGCGGCACACCCGCGCCCACCTTTGCGTGGCAACGTTCCAGTGACGGCATCACGTGGACTCCGATCAGCGGCGCGACCAGTGCGACTTACTCTTTCACCAGCGCATTATCCGACGACAGTGCGCTGTTCCGCGCGGTGGCCACCAATAGCACCAACACCGCTTACAGCGAAGCCGCTGCGATCTACGTGTTTCCGCCAACTGGAAATGCAAACGGCCATTTCGCCGTCCCAGCCGAAGCGCGCGCCGAAGATGTTTCCACGCCCGATCACGTCGTCGGCACGGGCACGCCGGAAAGTTGCACCGCTGATGCCTTCATCGCTGCTGTCGCCTTGGGAGGGAAGATAACATTCAACGGCGGTGCCCAACCTTTCACCATCCTCCTCAACCGACCAGCTAAGGTTTTTAATAACAAGCCCAACGTCGTAATCGATGGTGGGGGCCTGGTCACGCTCAGCGGCGGCGGAACGACCCGTATTCTCTACATGAATACCTGCGACTCGAACCAAGTGTGGACAACCAGCCACTGTCAGGATCAGGAAACTCCGCACCTGACCGTGCAAAATCTGACCTTCATCGATGGCAGTTCCAAAAGCGAAACGGCATATGATGGCGGTGGCGCCATCTGGGTGCGCGGCGGACGTTTCAAAATCGTGAACTGTCGTTTTCTCGCCAATGTCTGCGCCGATCTCGGACCCGACGTAGGTGGCGCGGCCGTGCGAGTTTTTAGCCAGTACCAAGGCCTGCCCGTTTACGTTGTGAACAGCACGTTCGGCGGCTCATCGACCTACGGCAACGTCGGCTCGAACGGCGGCGGCATCAGCAGCATCGGTGTTTCGTGGGCGATCTATAACAGCGTATTCTCCTACAACCGCGCCATCGGCAACGGCGGCAACTCCGTCGTCAACGGCACGCAGGTCGGCAATGGCGGCAGTGGCGGCGCGATCTACATGGATGGAAACACCATGACGCTTTCGCTCTACGGAACGTTGATCGAGGAAAACACCGTCAACATGCACGGCTCAGCGATCTTTTTTATTACCAACAACCACGACGGCACAGTTCACATCGAAGACTCCGTGATCCGAAACAACCACGGAGGCTCCTGGTACACACTGCCCGGCATCTCGATGCACAGCGATACCCGTCAGGAGATCATCAACTCCACCGTGCAATAGGTGTTTCTAACGGTTATATCAGCCACGCTCCCGACTGGAGCAAAACGTGCCCAAGCACGGAACGTGTCTGCTGGGTCGTTGTGCTATAGAGCCTAGTTAGCTGGTTTTTCTGTGCCGTGCTGCTCAAAAAGCACCTTCGCTTCAGCCTCGACCTTTTCAAAGACGTCATCGCCATAGAGCGCCCTAATCCGCTTTTCCATCACCTCGTTATAGCTGGATGCGTAATTTCTGATGGGTGCAGTCAGCATGCAACCAGCAATAACTCGCACCTCAATCTCGTATCGAGTCCGCATGATCTGGCAGTACTCGTGAAACCAATCCGTCGGCAAACCACAAAGCACCACCACCAACTTTCCACCGGCAAGTTCACGCTCCGCTTCCCTTTTGCCGTCTCTGTTCGCAAAGGCATCAAGCACCAGCGTTGATTCACGCGCTCTTTCGGCCCTTTGCCACTGCATGTACCTCACAGCAAATAAGACAACCGCCACGGTAGGGATGATTAGGTATATACGCTTCACATCAGATAGACGCACAAGTCGGCGATTTCTTAGGCTAACGGCTCGTCTACTGGAAATATCCTTCCGCGCGCATCACACCGGAGTCCTCATCGCCCGGTTCCGAAGCTTCGCGGCATGACTCGGGAAAGGCCGATTGACGCTGGGTCCAGCGCACCGCGCACAAACTGCTCGTCAGCGCCTCGTGCAAAGCCGAACCAAAGTCGTAGGCTTGTCCGTCAAAACCCGCTTCAGCCACGGCCTGATCGATCGCCAGCATGACGGCAAACATTCGCCCGCGCACGCCAGGGATATAAACGTCGAGGTCCTCGCGACCGTTTTCGAGATTAGTTCGGCAAGCATCGACGTTGTTACTATGGTGCGAACGACACGCCTCAGGACGCGCTTCGTAAATCGAGCAGCTCTGTTCACGCAGCAGTACGCACGGTCTTTTTAACAGCGTACGCTCAAAATTCGAACGCCCGGTGACAGCCTCGCGATGGGCCGCCGCCCGCGCGATCAAGGCTTCGAGTTCCTCCGGTGAAAAATGCTTTTGCACGTACTGAGCAGCGATGAGTACTTCGTGCGCCAGCACGCCGACCGGCACGTGGCAGCAAGTGCCGCAACCCGCCCGGCAAGCGACCGTCGCGAGGGCCGCAGCGGGTGCCGACGCATACGCGCGATCAAACTCCTTGTGCGCACTGGCGAGAACCGAGAGGAGATCGCCCGGATTGCGTGTCTTCTTCAATCGCTTCAGCACCGCAGCGCCGATCTTTTCGAACATCGCGTCTTCTTCCGGTGAAAATTGGGCACACATAGGCGACGCAATAAATCGCACGTCACATAACATAACAAGGCCCGTCCACACTACCGCTAAGCAAAAGTCAGCGGGTCAGTGCGCCTTGGTTATGCACGCCCAAAAGCTAATCCAAAACGATGCAGTTGAAGCATGACCTCCAGCAAGGAGCGGTGCGCAGAAGGTGGAGCCCGATGTCCTCATCGGGCTTAACCGGAGTTGCATCCAAAACCAGCCCGTTGGGACAACTGGCTCCACCTTCCGTGCTTGGTTGCGGATAGATTCTCACACTTCCACCGAGGCGATTTCGGACATGGCGTGATTGAGCCACATCTTCAAACGCTGGCGCTCCATCATACCTAAGCCGGAAGCTGTGTTATTTTTCGCTGACCAGAAGCTGGCATTGGATGCGTCGATTTTTTGCGCCACGGCTTCGTGTAGACGTTTGAGCGTGATCACCTTCGCACCAAAATTCTCGGCGCGCACCTGTTCGCCAGAATTGTCGAGTTGGTTGAAATCGTCACCGCGCAGCTGATTTCGCACGAGGATGTATTGCAGACGTGAGCCGAATTGATCGAGCAGCCGTGACAACAAATCCACCGAATCGCGCCCGGCATCCATCACATGCCAGTAATAAACCGATATGCCGCTTTCGACGGCGAGATCGAGCACGCCCGATTCGTTCATCCATTTGACCAAAGGCTCGTGCGTTTGCGCGGCGAGATCCACGAGGACGCGTCGGCCTGGTTGCTCGGCGGCACTTTCGACAATCGCATCCAAAGCCTCGTAGCTGTCCACAACCACCGGAGACGCATAACCGGAATAATAGCGTAGAAGCGCACCATGCGAACGGTCCGTATCAAAACCGACAAAGGGCAATTTTTGATCGATAAAATACTGAGCCAGCAGACGGGCCGTAAGTGATTTACCGACGCCTCCTTTTTCGCCACCGATGAGATGGATCTTGGATTGCGTGCCGATTTCGAGATCAGGGAGTTGGGTCATGGGAAATAAAGTGGGTTGGTCGCAGTGAGTCGTGCTGAAACGCCGGGCACATTGCAGGACCCGTGCCAGCAGCGGCTCGCGCTCGATTTCTCGCAATCGAAGCCACCGGGCACAGTTATTACCTCATTTTCGAGGTTCGGTGCTGCCAGCGCCCGCCACTCACACTCAGCGATAAGGCTGGTGCAGATCGACGGGCTTCACAGCCTTGCTACGGAGCTTGAGGTTTAACATCTCGACCGCAAAAGCGAAGGCCATGGAGAAATAGATATAGCCCTTGGGTATGTGCTGCCCCATCGACTCGCCCACGAGCGTGACGCCGATCAGGATGAGAAAACTCAACGCGAGCATCTTGAGCGTCGGGTGCTTATGGACGAAATCGCTGATCGCTCCGGCAAAAACCAGCATGATTACGAGCGCGATGATAACTGCCGCGATCATCACGCCAAGCTGGTTGGCCATACCGACTGCGGTGATGACCGAGTCGAGTGAAAACACGATATCGAGCAGCACGATCTGAACAATCACACTCGTAAACGAGGCGACACGTCCCGCCGTCGCTACGCCATCCTCACCTTCGAGTTTACCGTGAATTTCGTGAACGCTTTTCGCGATAAGGAAGAGACCGCCGATACCGAGAATGAGGTCGCGTCCCGACAAACCATGATTGATCACGGGCACGGTGAATAGCGGAGCCGTCAAACGCATGAGCCAAGAAATACTGCAAAGTAACGCGATGCGCGTGATGAGCGCCAACATGAGACCGATCTGCCGGGCTTTGCCCTGCTGCTCATGCGGAAGTTTGCCCGCAAGGATCGAAATGAAGATGATATTGTCGATGCCCAGAACAATCTCGAGGCCGGTGAGCGTCAGCAGTGAAATCCAGATTTGCGGGTCAGTAAGCCAGTCCATAGTGGTCGCAAAAAGGCGTCTGACTGCCCATTCGTCAACGCGTTTACGCTGATTTTGAAAATAGCCGGAGAATTCCAGAGTACAAAGTTCGCCAAAAACAATCCTTAAAACCGCAGTTGAAACCGCTAGTTTTCCCAAACGTATGTCGGGCAGATAATCATCGGAGCAAATCTGCCCGAGGTAGGCAGTCCGCTTGCGAACGCGGTTTGAGCGCGTGCAAAACACGCAGCCTACGAGGCACCAGCGCAACCGAACTTCCATACACATCCGATCCGCTGCTGCTCCGGGTCTTTTCAAACGAACCATCACGCCCACCATAAATTCTCCGATTTGTAGGAGCCTGCTTGCAGGCGATTCCTTGGGTTTGCCCTCTGCGCACGCTCCTCATCGCCTGCAAGCAGGCTCCTACATCCCAACCAAGCCGCGACGTGCTTCGGGGTATCTGAGACCCATCGCGAATGAAAACGCGCCTCTCGGAGTGAAAATTGGAATATCAGGACGCATGGCCCTCGCGTGTTTATAATCTGAATACGTTGGAACGCCCGGCCCAGCCTGTGCATTGGCCTGCGAAAAAGGAATCTGAACGTGACGTCTGCACACGGGTCTCCCTAGATTCGAACCCATGATCGTTCCTCAATTCTGGGCCGAAGCGCGTCGTCACCAACCTCGCCAAAAGGGACAACAGCAGATCTCGGTACGACGCTTCGGCTGGTCTGAAACCAGCCAGTCCGAAGCAGAGCAGATGGCTGCACAACGCGCGGAAGAAGCATTCAAACGAATCATTTCGGGCGAGAAACTCGCGAGGCGTGAACCAAAGATTGGTTACAACGGCGCCCAAGGCGTTCCTATTCGCGAGGAAATCCTCAGCCGCCATCGCGACGTGGTCATCACGCGCAATGCCTACGGTGCTCATTGCCTGAACACACCCGATGTGCTTTTCGCCGACATCGATTTCGATCAGACGATTGGTTACCGCATGGTTTTGATTCATGCTATCATTCTTATGGCGGTTGCAATTGGTTTTGGCGTCTGGCTTCATTCGGTGGCAATAACCGTGGTCGCTGGTATTTTGGCGCTGGGGCTGGCCTACCCCGCCACAAAATTCACCCAAAACATGCTCCTAAAAATGCGCGGCGGCCCCGAAAACCGCGCTCAAGAACGGGTCAAAGAATTCGTTCTAAAAAATCCCGACTGGAACCTGCGCCTCTACCGGACTCCGGCCGGATTCCGCATCATGGCGATGCAAGCGGTCTTCGATCCCCAGGACCCGAAGGTGGCTGACTTTTTTACGGCAATGGCTGTCGATCCCGTGTACGCAACCATGTGCCGTAACCAGCATTGTTTCAGGGCCCGGGTAAGTCCCAAACCCTGGCGCATCGGTATACGCGAGCATATGCGTCCGAGACCTGGTGTGTGGCCGGTCAACGAGTCGCAAAAGGCTGTACGAAACGAATGGATACGAGGCTATGAAGCGACCTCGACCGGGTTTGCCTCGTGCCGCTTCGTCGAAGTGATCGGCAGCTCCATCGTACATCCAAAGGCAGAAACGGTGCGCGATCTCCATGATCGATTGAGTCAGGCCCTTAGCGGCCGAAACATCGCATAGAAAAGTTTTCGCCCCACGGAGACGAAGTGCACAGGTTTATTGTGAGTTCCCCGGCCCAGCAAATATACTAAGCCGTAACGATGCAGTTGAAGCATAATCTCAAGCGAGGAGCGATGCGCAGAAGGTGGAGCCCGATGTCCCCATCGGGCTTGATCGAAGCCGCTCCCAAACCAGCCCGTTAGAGACAACGGGCTCCACCCTCAACGGCATCGTTACGCCTTAGTTCTACCTGTATATATTCGAAAAAGCCCGTACCGAAGTACGGGCTCTATCTGAACTTTCCTAACCATTCCCACTGCTGCTCGCTCAATCGTTCAGATTGAAAACAATCGGGATGCTCATGCGGAAACTGACCGGGATGCCTTTGCGCTTACCCGGCTCGAAACGCCACTGCGACACTGCCGAGCGCGTCGCTTCGTCAAACCCGGAATTCGTTGTCTTAACCACACGCACATCGTTAACCCAGCCTCTTTCATCAACCACGAACTCCACCCAAACCGTGCCGGTGATTCCACCGGCTTTCAGTGAATTCGGATACGAGGGAGCATTCTGAACCCGTGTGCGCGGCGGATTATCGAGTTTGGAAACAGAGACTGCCGTTCTCCGATCTTCACCTCCGGGAGGCCCAAAGGCACCTGCCTCAATCTTGGTCGCTTTACCGGGCTTAATACGGGTGTGATCCTGCGAAATCTGGGGGCCAGTTGGAAACACTGTGGGCGGCGGCTCAGGAACACCCGGAGGCGCTTCTCGTACCGTCTCCCCACCTGCGTCATCGTCGTCAGTTTTTGGCGAGGGCGTGTCATCAACGACCTCAATCTCAGGAAACGGATCAGCAAAAGAAACTGGCGGTACCGGTGGAACATGGCGTATCGGCGGTCCGCCTGATCCGATAAAAATCAACGCATGAGCTGTCAGGGTAATCACGGCTGGAATGGCGTATGTGAGGTTCATGATGTTTTCCTTTGGTTGCGGGTTCATAAGGGAAACGCGCCACGCCGACCCTTATTACTCAGAACCTCCAAAATATTCCAAATAAACGCCGGATTGAAATCGCCACGCGCTCCCGCCTTTCTGTGCGAATGCTTCGTCGCCTGTTCTTCAGTCTCCTGCTCACCCTGCCTGCCCTAACCGTCTTGCGCGCGGGCACACTGCCACCGGAGCTTGATCGTGCTTTGAAACTTTTTCGGGCCGAGGGAGCACCAAACTGGGCCTATATCCAAACCACCGAGTCGGGCGACAAGACCCTGGTCGAACATTTCGATCCCTCCAAACCTGAATTCTCACGCTGGACGCTCCTTAAGAAAAACGGTGCCGCCCCGAACGACTCCAATCTCAAGGAATATCGCGACCGTCTTTCCCGTCGCACCAGCGGTACCGCACCCAACGTCAAGGACCAGATCGATCACTCCACCTGCGAACTGCTCAGCGACGAGATCGAGCGTGCGACTTACCGCTTTCGCCTGCAAACCGGAGAAAAGGGCGACCGCAGTGCCGCTCACATGAACGTGATTTTCACGCTGCATAAGGGCACCGGCGTGATCGAACGCGTGGAGTTGTCCGCCTTCGAGCCATTTTCCCCGATGTTCACGGTCAAGATCACAGAGGCAAAAACTACGATGCTCTACAGCCTGCCCACGCCAGAACGCCCCGCTCTGCTGCAACAAATCACCATGCACATCCGCGGACGTGCGATGTGGTTCAAATCGCTCGACGCTGACATGGTCGTGACGTACTCGGAGCACACTTTCGCAGGCAAAAGAGCTGTCAGCGTCACGCCTTCCGAGCCTGAAAATCCCGCTCGCCCCGCAGTCGCGACCCCATAGTTTATCGTTTTATGAGCATGACCTGGCTGGCCAATGTCGATCGCGGCACGTTCTGGGCGCACCACGCCTGGAGCGAATTCACGTCGCTCACCGCCAAAGACCGCAGCCTCGTCATTCTACCGCTCTTCGGTTTCGCCGAGCACGGTCTGGGCCTGCCACTCGACGCAGAGGAAATTCTGGGCAGCACGATCATTCGTCACGCCGTGATACAAGCCGGCAACGTCGTGCCCTGCGAGGTACTGCCACCGGTGCGTTTCGGTTTAGCTCCGTATCCTAGTTCGTTTTTCGGCATCGATCCCGAAACCGCCCACGCCCTGCTGCACGAAATCGCCGCAGGCGTAAAAGCCGCAGGCTTCAACAAACTCGTTTTCGTCAACACCAGCCCGTGGAACCGCGAACTCGTAGTCGATGCCTCACGTGACATTCGCGTCGCGCAAAAGCTGCAAACTTTCATCGTCTCCACGCCTGCGCTCGGTTTCGATTTTCATCCCGCGTCCGCCAAACGCGCTCAAACGCAAGCCGCCGTCTCGCATCTACTCGGAACGCCCGCCCATTCATCGACCCGACCAGCCGAGATTCATGACGTCAATTTCCGACCCGGCTGCTATCTCCAACCGTCACCTCTCGCACCTGACTCGTCAATAAACGGTGCCGATGTCGTCAACGCCGCCGGCCAGCATCTCGCCCGGCTCTTCGCCGACATTCAGGCCCGCGCCCCACTGGGCAGCACCGAGCATCGCACAGCGGCAACGTTGCCGAACCTGACGACTCCAGTAAATTCTTTCATCTTTCCCGCGCATGTCCGCACGCGCTATCTGCCAGCTCTGACGTGCAACGAACTTTCCTCCATCTCCAATAAAGAACGCGCGCTCGTAATCATTCCCACCGGCGCGATCGAGCAACACGGACACCACCTGCCGGTCGGCGTCGATGCCATCCTCGGCCAGGCCTGGCTGGAAAACGTATTGCCCCGCCTCGCCGCCGACGCCCCCGTGTATGTCGCCCCGCCGCTCACCTACGGAAAAAGCAACGAGCACAACACTTTTGCCGGCACGCTTTCTATTTCCGGCTCAACCTTCCGCCGCATGCTCCTCGCGGTCGCCTCGCAACTCAAGTCCCTCGGTTTTCGCCAACTCGGCGTGCTCAACACTCATGGCGGCAACAGCGCCGTCATCGTCAGTACACTGCGCGAAATCCAAACCACGCTCGGACTGCGCGCCGGCCTGCTCGGCTGGCCCTACAAGCCTGAACTGTCAGCGCAAGAAGCTGCCTATGGGTTTCATGCGGGCGATTGGGAAACGTCGCTCATGCTCGCCGTGGCCGACGAACTAGTCACCATGTCTAAGGCGGTTTGCGAGTACCCGGCACAGCTTTCCGATCCGGGCGAACTCCGGCCCGAGGACGCTCCGGCGATTTTCTCCTGGGCCACCGAAGACATTTCCCACAGCGGCGTGATGGGCGACGCCACCGCCTCCACGCACGATAAAGGCCGTCGCTGGCTGGACGCGCAGTCCGCAGCTCTCGCCCGGCGGATCGAGGATCTGCTAAACACCTGACTGAGCCAACTCGTAGCTACTTGGTCTTCTCGAATTGAGCGGTATTCGCTAGTTCGGCCCGTGCCAGTTGGAACTCAGGGAAAGTGTGGAGCTGCGTCGCAACACAACGCTCAAATAACTCCTTGGCCGCCGCGCCTTCGCCACGAGTCAGCTTAACCGCACCCGCGTAGTAGAAACCTTCGCACTTCTGCTCGCGTACTACTTTGGGTGTGCCTTGAGCTGCCTGCTCCAGCAACGCGGCTTCGTTAATTTCTCCCGCGAGAAAAAGGCCCACTGTTTTTTTCCAACCCTCTTTCCAGCGCGTGACCGTGGCCTTCAATTCCGTCGGCAACGGCCGAGGTTTTTGCCTTTGTCCGAGAAGAAAAAGATAGAACCGTTGATAAGCGGCATCGTCAGTCGCAAGTTGGATCGCCTGCTGAAAATCACTGCGTGCGCCCTCAAGATCGCCTTTTTGCTGCAACGCACAGCCTCGGTTACGATACGCGAGCGCACTCTTGGGATCGAGGGCGATAACCACGGAATAATCGGCAATTGCTCCGTCGAGATCGCCTTTGTCCACCTTAGCCGCTCCCCGATTGAGGTAGGGTACAAACCGTTTTGGATCGATCTCGATAGCCTTCGAAAAGTCGGCGATCGCTTCGTCGAGAGCGCCAAGATTCAACTTCGCATTACCGCGTGCCGCGTAAACAAACGGACTCAGCGGATCGATGTTGATCGCGCTGGTGTATTCAGCGACCGCACCTTCAAAATCTCCCTGCGCAGCCCGCGCCTTGCCATTGTCATAGTACGGCCTAGCTTTGGCCGCGTTACTCTCCTGCCCGAAAGCAGTCACGAAAACAGCGCCCGTCACCAAGACAGCAACCGCCATAAAGCGAAATCTTTTTGCCCACCGCATAATTAAAAGAATGAAAAACCTCCCCCTGATTTATAACTCGGCTTCTGGAATAGCTTTCTCCATCGACCCCGTCGAGTGCAATTAAACGGCATTCAGACTAATCCAAACCGCCAGCAAAGAGTTTCAAAACAAATTAACCAGGCGGTGCAGCTTCAGGACTCAACTGAATCAAGGGTCTCAGCCTTGCGCATGCTATTGGCTTCCAATCGCAACGCCCGAAAACCGAGCCCAACGACGCTCCACGCGCTACTCAGGCTGTCGGGCGCAACGACACACCTTCAATGGTCGGACTATCCCAGCAGGATGGCCGTTCACGCCGAAAATGTCGGCATCTATATAACCAACTGGTTAAGCCAAGACCTCGGGATTCAAATTATCCGCCGTCTCACGAAGCCCAATGCCACCAGTCCGACGGCCAATGCGACGATAGTCGTCGCACTCTCTGGCACCTGCCGCAGTGTCCAAGTCGAGAGCAACGCTTCGTTCCGGCGATAGTTGATCGGCTGTTGTTCTAGACTGAGCGAACCCACCCACGCTACCCCGCCATTCCTAGCAGAAATACCAAAATCCGTATCAAATTGGCCGTTGGTGTCATACTCAAAATCCACTTCAAGTCCTACCATACTACCGTCAACTGGGATGACTGAATGCGACCAGTCTCGAAGGAACCGACCAGTCATTAAAAACCGTTGGTTCGGGCGACCATCTGAAGACACAAACTGGAAAGATACGTAGGTGAGATTTTCGAGGTAAGTTTCACCACAGTCCGCCTCAATGATGCCAAATGATTTTTCTCCCGTGGAGAAAACATACGACCACTCAAATGCAGTGGCCTTCGCCTCCCCAGCAAAAAAACTGCTCAAGGAAATCGCCGCCACTACAAGTGCTTTCAACAGCCCAGAAACGGCCGCCGTGTTGCAAAAACCAATTCCATTCATGGGTAGAGTATAATCCATTGCAGGAACTGCGCCACGAGACCCACGATAAACATTAATCAATTATCCGCCATCCGCTTACGCGATTTTCCACTTTTATGAAAACGTGGAGGCACCTGAAATAGCGTAAAGAAACGCTACACTTGTTAGGTTAATCGACAGTGGAACATACTCCGAAGCCGTAACACTGGAGGCATGCCTCAACGTCAAATGGCTAAACGCGTTCCTCACCCAACGGTCCACTTGAAGATCGTGGTGCTGAGTGGCGGTAGCGTCAGGTTCAGGCTCTGAGTCTGACCGTCAGCGGAGATGTCTTCGGTGCACTTGCCGCCGTCGTTGCCGAGGCCGCTGCCGCCGTAGTACTGGCTGTTGGAGTTGAGGACTTCCTTCCAGAAACCTTTTCGCGGAACACCAATGCGATAGTTTTTGCGAATCACCGGCGTGAAGTTGCCGACCACGGCAAACAATACCTGCTCAAACGGGTCGCAGCGCAAATAGGCCAGCACGCTCGCGTCCGAATCGTAGCACGCGATCCAGCGAAAGCCCTGCGGATTGAAATCGTTACAGCTAAGAACTGGTTCGGCTCGATAGAGCGCGTTGAGGTCGCGCACGAGCAGACGGATGCCTTCGTGGTCGAGATACTGGCAAAGGTTCCAATCGAGGCTGGTCGTGTAATTCCACTCGCTGGACTGGCCAAATTCGCTGCCCATGAAGAGCAGCTTTTTGCCCGGCCACGCCCACATGTGCGCGTAGAGCGCGCGGAGGTTGGCGGCTTTTTCCGGGATGTGCCATGCGCTCATTTTGAAGAGCATCGAGGCTTTGCCGTGCGTGACTTCGTCGTGCGAAAAAACGCTCACGAAATTTTCCGCGTACTGGTAGAGCATGCCGAACGTGAGATCGTTCAGGTGCCACTTGCGATGAATCGCCTCCTTCTGGAAGAAACGCAGCGTGTCGTGCATCCAGCCCATGTTCCACTTGAGATCGAAGCCGAGACCGCCGTCTTTGGTCGGTTTGCTCACACCGCCAAACGAGGTCGATTCCTCGGCGATCATGGTAACGCCAGGGTAATAGTGATGCACGAGGTCGTTGGTCTGACGGAGGAAATCGATGGCTTCCAGATTTTCGCGGCCGCCAAACTTGTTGGGGATCCATTCGCCTTCCTTGCGCGAATAATCGAGGTAAAGCATCGATGCGACCGCGTCCACGCGCAGGCCGTCGATGTGGTAGCGATCGAGCCAGGCGAGCGCACTGGCTACGAGGAAGCAGCGAACTTCGTTGCGACCGTAATTGAAAATCAAAGTGCCCCAGTCCTGATGTGCGCCCTGGCGCGGGTCGGCATGTTCGTAGAGGTGGGAACCATCAAACTCCGCCAAAGCAAAGCTGTCGCGCGGAAAATGTGCCGGTACCCAATCGAGGATCACGCCAACACCCCGCTGATGCAGATGATCGATGAAATACGAAAAATCCTCGGGCGTACCGTGGCGCTGCGTGGGAGCGAAGAAGCCCGTGACCTGATAGCCCCAGGAGCCATCGAATGGATGCTCCGCGAGCGGCATGAGTTCGATATGGGTGAAGCCCATTTCGACGACATAGTCGGCGAGCATCGGGGCGAGTTCGCGGTAGCTGAAACGGCGGTTGGCGTCTTCGATTTTTCGCTTCCACGAGCTAAGATGCACTTCATAGACCGACATCGCTTGGTCGATCTGGCCGGCCTTGGCCTTGCGCTCTTCCATCCACGCCTGGTCCTGCCAGACATGTTTGCGCGTGTCGTAAACGACTGAGGCATTGTTCGGCGGTGCCTCGAAGTACGTGCCGTAGGGATCGGTCTTCAGATGCAGGTGGCCCTGCTGATCGTAGATTTCGAATTTATAAAATTCCCATTCCGCGAGACCCGGTATGAACAATTCCCATACACCAGAGGCGCCGAGCGGCCGCATCGGATGATAGCGCCCATCCCAGTGATTGAAATTACCCACGACCGATACGCGCCGCGCGCTCGGTGCCCAAACCGCAAAAGTCACGCCCGGTACGCCATCAATAATACGCACGTGCGCACCGAGTTTTTTATAGATAAAATGATCCGTGCCTTCATTGAAGAGATGCAGATCGAGGTCGCCCAATGTAGGGAGAAACGAATACGGATCGAAAAACTGCCGGATCTCGCCCGTGTGCAAAGTCGCGCGCAGCTGGTAGCGAAAAATCTCAGAGTGACCGGTGACGCTGCCCTCGAAAAACCCCTCGGGAGCGAGCTGTTTAAGCTCGGTGATTTTGCCGGTGGCGAGTTCGACGACTTCGCATTTCGCTGCTTCGCGAATAAAGGAGCGCACTACCACGCCCTGCCCTTTCCCCTTTTTCACCTTATGCATGCCAAGGAAGGTATGCGGATTGCCATTCTTTGCCTCGATGAAGGACGCCAGCTCGGATTTGGAAATGATCACGTTAAGAAAGATTTAAGCAGCACCATGACAGAGAAAAAGTTTACGTCTAGCAGGCATTTACCGTACCAAAATAAAACCTCCACGTTTTTGCCTCAAAACACTGCGTGGATTTCCGGCACTTCTGTCAGCAAAGCGGTCAATAGGACCAAGCCACCTCAAGCATGACCGATTCCCCTTTCGCCAAGGAGCTTGCCTGCCATCGCTGGCATGACTTTGCTGCGCGCATCGTGATCCGCCGCCTCCTGCACACTCTTCTTCTCCTGTCACTCGCAACGACGCTGATGCAAGCAGCCCTGCCCGGCGGATTCTACGCAGCCCAACTCGAGACCGATCCTCAGACCGGCGATACCGTCGGCACCGGCGATGCGCGTCTCACTTATGAGGATGCTGTGCTCACGGCCGATCAGATTCGCTACAACGCCGACAAACAAACCGCCACCGCGCGCGGCAACGTCGCTCTCACCCGCGGCTCCCGCCGTTTTCTGGCCGATGAGATCGTCTATCACCTAACCAACAAAACCTACAGCGTCACCCGACTGCGCGTTGGCGACGCCCCTCTTTACGCTTCCGGCGAACTACTCCAAGGCGCCGAAAAAGAGATCGTACTTAACCAAGCGACATTCTCCTTTCACGAACCGAGCCCGGTCACACCAACACTTACCGCCAATATCCTGCGCATCATCCCCGGTGATCGCATCGTCGCCGACCAGGCACACCTTGGCATCGGCAGCATGCCAATCATTCCCTTTTTCCGCATCGAACAAAGCGTCAACGATCCGCTTTTCTCACACCTCAGCGCAAAAATCGGCTACAAGAAATCCCTCGGCCCCTTCGCCGATATCGGCCTGCACCTGCCCGTCGCTCCCGGCGTGAAAATGGGCGGCGATGTCGGTCTCTACACCGCTCGTGGTCTGCTCCTCGGGCCCTCCGGCACCTACGATGTCAAGACGGCTGACTTCCGTGAAGTCGGGTCGTTGAAAACTGGATACATCTACGATTACGGCGACCCGGAAAACGATGTCCTCAACCGCCCGATCGGCAAAAACCGTGGCTTCGTTCAATGGGACGATGTGCACACCAGCCTCTCGAACAGTTTTTCCGTGATCACCCGGTTCAATTACTGGAGCGACTCCGGCATAGTCCGCGACTTTCGCCCCAATGAGTTTTACCCGGTGCAGGAGCCCGACTCGTTTGTCGATATGACCAAAACGTCTGACAACGTCGTCACGTCGCTGTTCTTCCGCGTCCAACCCAACACCTTTCAACACGTCCAGCAACGCCTGCCCGAGCTGAGAATCGACGCCCTGCCCAACGCTCTCGGCAAAGGCTTTTACCAACGCTTCAGTGCCAGCGCCGCCGTTCTGCGCGAACGCCAGTTTTCCATGCAAAGCCAGTCAGCTTCCGACACCTTGGACGCGCGGGTCTGGACCACCGCGCCCACCGTCAAAAGCAACCGGCTCGACTCGTTCTACGGCCTTTCCCGTCCGATTATCCCTCGCGAGTGGTTGGTCATTGATCCCGTTGCCGGAGCCCGCGTCACCCATTATACCGATGCGCTCAACGGCAAGAGCACCTACACCCGAACGCTCGGCGAACTCGGTTTTGACGCCAGCCTGCGCGCCAGCGGCACCTACGCTTACAAAAACGAACGCTGGGGCATCGACGGTATCCGCCATTTGGTTACGCCCAAAGTCTCCTATCGCTACATTCCGAAAGCCGACAAAGGCCGCGCTTACATCCCGCAAATCGACGACCGTGTCTTCGACACCGCGCTGCCTACGCTCGAACTCGGCGACCAGCGCAACATCGACGACCTCAGCGCGACCAACACCCTTCGCATCGGCCTAGATAACACGTTCCAAACCCGCGACAAAACCTACGGCTCACGCGACCTGTTAACGCTCAACCTCGCCCAGGATTTCTACTTCCGCCGCAAACCCGGCGAGAAAGATTCCTCCGAACTCCATGCCGGCCTGAGCTACACGCCCGCCAACTGGATGCAGTTCGACATCTACTATAGTTTCCCACCGAAAAACTTCACCACGCGCGAACTCAACACTCGGCTTTCCCTGCACGACGGCACCATCTGGTCGTTCAACATAGCAACCCACTACCTCCAAAATCAGATTGAGGAGTACATCGGCGAAGGTCGCTACCGCCTGAACGAAGCCTACGAGGCCGTCACCCGCCTGCACTACGACGCGCGCCGCAGCCGCTTCAACGAACGAACCATCGCCCTCCGCCAAAATCTCAGTAACATCTGGACGATACAGTACGGCGTCAGCTACTACGAAGGCCGCAAACGCGAGAGCAACTTCGGCTTCAGCGTCGAGGTCCGCCTCATCGGTTTCTAGTTTTCAGGCAAAATTCTCCCAGCGCCACAGCGTATCCAGCTAGACACGCCCTACCTCCAAACGTTCTCTATTTCCATGATTGCCGCCAACCAAGGTCGGACCTTCCTCCGCCTCCTCGCCGAATTCCGCCCGCATCTGCGCACCGACCGCAATCTGCCCGCGCGCCTCCAGCAACGCCTCGCCAAAGAAAAACGCTTCGGCTCACGCGACCGCCGTCTGTATCGGGAATTATTATACACCGCAATTCGGCACCTCCCGTGGATCGAGACCTTGCTCGCCCGCTCGGAGGAAGACGCTCTCCGCGCCGTCGTTTGGTTGGCTGTTGACGATACCTCCACCCGCCCGCTCAAGCAGGGACTGCCCGCCGACTGGCCGCCTCTTCCCTCCACCATCGCCGCCCGCGCTGCGCACCTCGGGGTCACCGAACCACTCCTGCCCGAATGGTTTCGGCCCCACTGCCCCGCGGCCTTCGAATCGCCCGAAATCGACGTCCTCAACACCCGCGCCCCGCTCTGGCTTCGCCTGCAAACCGACGACACCCGCGGCGTCTTCGAAGAATTCACTTTCCGCCAATGGACGTGGAAGCCAGCCACGATTCTTCCCAACGCCATCGAAGTCCTCACCCAAGCCGATCTCACCAAAACCGACGCCTACGAACGCGGCGAATTCGAGGTGCAAGACCTCGGCTCGCAACTCCTCCTCGAAGCCGTCGGCCCCGCGCCCGGCAGCCGCTGGCTCGACGCCTGTGCTGGCGCCGGAGGTAAAACCCTGCAACTCGCCCGCCTCGTCGGACCGAGCGGCCACGTCGATGCGATCGATCCCCGCTCCACCGCCCTTGCCGAACTAAAGCTCCGCGCCAATCGCGCCCGCCTCTCGCAGATCACCGTGCGCCAACATCCGCCTGCGCCCGACGCACTCTACGACGGCGTGTTGGTTGACGCCCCGTGCAGCGGCACCGGCACCTGGCGCCGTTTCCCGCAGCTCAAATGGTCCACGACGGAAACCGACATCACGACATCCGCCCAGCGCCAACGCGAAATCCTCGCGCGCTACGCGAGCCACGTCCGCCCAGGCGGCCTACTCGTTTACGCAACCTGCTCGCTCAGCCACGTCGAGAACGACGACATCGTCACCGAGTTCCTCGCCGCGCATCCCGAGTTCGAACCAACTCCCTTCGCCAAAACCTTTGGCGCCAGCGCCAGCCGGACCGGTCTCACGATCTTGCCCTCGCTGCACAACACCGACGGCTACTTCGTCGCCGCTCTCCGCCGAAAATAGGCCCAGGTTGAAGGATTTTAAGAACGTGGAAGAAGGAGTATCCTTCTGATTTCAGGTAAATATTATTGTCTTCAAGACTTAGTTTAACCATCAGAAATGCCTAGCAGCTTCTGGAGCGCTCATTCTTAAGCATACTGTAAAAACCATACAGTCACCTTCGCAAAACACCCAAAACCGATACGGTTAACCAATGAGTTTTGTCATAGAACTTACAGGTGACGTGATTTGCATTACTGCGCACGGCAAGATCAACTTGGAAGACGTCATGGGCCTGGGGCCTTCACTCAAACGAATTGAAGACGAACTCCCTAAAGCGCCAAATCGCGTAATGGATCTTTCGAATTCCACCGGAGCCGACCTCGATTTTCCCACCGTTTCTTCTTTTGCGCGCATGCGTAACCAAACCGTGCTGAAGAATACTGTACGCGTAGCGATCATTGCACCGAGCGATTTTCAATTCGGTATGGCAAGGATGTTCCAGAGCATGATTGCAAATCCCCACTTCGACTTCTGTACCTTTAGAAAATCTGATGAAGCTTGGAACTGGGCTACGGCGACGTAGAGTCTGTGCGGAAAACTGCTCCAACGACGTGGACGCTAGCCGCAACTAGTCCGGCTATTTCAGTGCCAAGAGTTACATGCCTCCAACATAGGCCTGAGTTTTTTCGTTGCCCGGCCGGGCCTGCGCTCAACGATGCCAACTAACGTGGCTCCCGACTCCGATTATCGCATCAAGCTGCCGGTCTTTGAAGGCCCGCTCGACCTCTTGCTCTTCCTCATCCGGAAGAACGAAATTGATATTTACGACATCCCGATCGTCACCGTCACGCAGCAGTACATCGACGTTATTAAATCGATGCAGCAGCTCGACCTTGAGATCGCTGGCGATTTTTTTGTCATGGCCGCCACGTTGATGGAGATCAAAAGCCGCATGCTCCTCCCCAAGGGCCAGCACGCGATCGATCCCAACGCCGAAGATGACGACGCCATGGATCCGCGCT
Source organism: Verrucomicrobiota bacterium (assembly GCA_016721945.1). GTDB lineage: Bacteria > Verrucomicrobiota > Verrucomicrobiia > Opitutales > Opitutaceae > JADKHC01. The sequence goes on from JADKHC010000017.1 coordinate 55,177, forward strand.
GGGAACTGGTGCATCAACTTCTCCAATACAAAAAGTTCAAGGAAGCCGCGCGCGAACTCGACGATCTCGCGACCTTCCAACGCGACATGCTGGCGCGTTACGTGTCCACCCTCGCCGTCACTGAGTCGGACCGCCCGCTCCGCAGCGGCGACCGCATCGAACTCTGGAACGCGTTCAACATCGTGCTTCGCCGCCTCGCCGAGAAACTCGTCGTCGGCGAAATCAAGGACGAGCAAATCACCGTTGCCGACCAGATGGAAATGATCCTCAAGCGCGTGCAGACAGAAAAATCCTTTATCTTTTCCCAACTCTTCGAAGGCAGAATCACGCTGCGCATGCTCGTCGCCACTTTCATTGCCGTACTAGAACTGACACGTCTGCGAAAACTCCGCGTCAACCAGGACGAAGCCTTCGCCGACATCGTCTGCACCGCAGTCGAGGAGATACCGCTTGAAACACCCGCGCTCAACGACACCGTAACCACGTGAGTAAAAAGCCCGCCAAGAAAACACCGGCCAAAAAAAACGCGGCCCTGCTCGGCGTCGGCCTCGATAACGACGACGGCCACAAGCGCATCACTAAAGGCGAGCAATTTACCCTCGTCGGCGGCTCCGAGGAAACCCACGGACGAATGACCGAAACTGTTGTGAAAACCTTCGAGGAATTGAAACACCGCCGCAAACATCTCTCCGAAGTCGAAGCCAAAGAACTCGCCGAGATCATCCACAAATCCACGCCGCGTTGAACCCGTGCTATTATTCTATGCCGAGTTGAATCAGCGCACGATTCGCTTTCCGTTCATAACTTCCTAAACTAAATAAAGCATACCATGGCCGCCAACATCACCACGCTCTCCACGATCTCGTTCAAACCTGCCATCAGCACCGCTACGCCCGTCCTCGTCGACTTCTGGGCTCCTTGGTGCGGGCCCTGTAAAGCGATCGCCCCGATCCTTGAGGAACTCGCGGGCGAGCTCGCCGGCAAAGTTCAAATTGCCAAGCTAAACGTGGACGAAAACGACGGCATTTCTGCCGAATACGGCGTGCGCGCGATTCCCACAATTTTGCTCTTCAAGGGCGGCGTGGAAGTTGACCGCTACGTCGGCATGATGCCCAAGGCCACGCTCAAAGAAAAGATCCTCGCCAAGATCTAACGAGCCGCTTCAACGCGAGCCGTTCCGCTCTCAATTTCAAAGGCGCCGCAAAAACGGCGCCTTTTTCGTTGAACATTGATCAGGCGTTAGCGGGAGCAACAGACGCTGCTGACGCCGCAGCTGCAGCTTCTTCCGCCAAAATCGTACGCGTGCAGAAATCGCCGAACTCTTCGCCAGCGGTACGCTCAAGCGCATAGCGTTTGATGATCGGGCCGAGCAGCGCGAGGCTCTCATCGACGGTCACGGACTGGCGGAAAAGCTTATTCAAACGAGTGCCGTTGTATTTGGCACCTAGATACAGCGCATACTTCCCCGGCGCTTTGCCGACATAGCCGATTTCGGCCAAGTACGGGCGGCAGCAACCGTTGGGGCAGCCTGTCACGCGCAGGCTGATCGCATCGTGGCGCAGGCCAGCTTCGTCGAGCACGGTTTCGAAACGTTCGATCAAGTCGGGCAACATGCGTTCGCTCTCGGCCAGCGCGAGTCCACAGGTCGGCAGCGCAACGCAGGAAAGAGAATTGAGGCGCAGGCCGCTCTGGAGGTTTTCCTTGGTTAAGCCGTGGCGCGCGAGGATCGCGTCGATCACGGGTTTTTGAATATCGGTAACGCCGGAAATAATGAGATTTTGCGACGCGGTCAGACGGAAATCCCCAGTATGGACCTTCGCGATTTCGCGCAGCGCGGTCTTCATCTTCCAGCCAGGGATGTCCTTGATGCGACCGCTCAGAATGTGCAGGCCGTAGAACGATGTACCGTCGACACCCTGATGCCAGCCGTGCGGATCCTGGATCGCGGTAAACTCGAACCGGCGGATAGCGCCAAGCGTGAAACCGGCGCGTTTTTCAACTTCTTCCTTGAACCAAATGAGACCGCGATCGGCGATGGTGTACTTGAGGCGCGCGTGCTTGCGGTTGGTGCGATCACCGAAATCGCGTTGCGTGGTGAGCACCGCAGTTCCGAGAGCGATAACTTGATCGGGCGTGATAAAACCAAGGAGATCGGCAAGGCGTGGATACGTTTCGGCATTGCCGTGGCTCATGCCCATGCCGCCACCGACAACGACGTTGTAGCCGACGAGTTGGTTACTCTCCACAACGGCGATGAAACCCAGATCCTGGGAGAAGACATCGATGTCGTTCGACGGCGGTATGGCGAAGCCGACCTTGAATTTACGCGGAAGATATGTCGGTCCGTAAAGCGGTTCGACATCGGGCTCACCGCCGGCGACGAGCTGATCATCGATCCAGATTTCGTGATAAGCTTTCGTGTGCGGCAATGCGTATTGGCTCCAGGCGCGGGCATGTCCGTGGACTTGCTGATGCACAGGACTGCGCTCGGGATTCGGCGCTGCCATGACGTTGCGGTTCACATCGCCGCAGGCCGCAATCGAATCGAGCAGAACCTTATCGAGCTCTTTGATCAGCGGACGGAGGTTGCCCTTGAGCACGCCATGAAACTGAAAAGTCTGGCGCGTGGTTAGGCGTAGGGATTGGTTGGCGAGCTTGTCCGCGATGGTGTCGAGCACCAGCCATTGCTGCGGTGTGCAGTGGCCGCCGGGAAGGCGCACGCGAAGCATGAAACCGTAGGCTTTTTCCTGCTTCAACTTGGTGCGCTCTTTGCGGAGATCGCGGTCGTCCTGAAGGTAGAGACCGTGAAATTTCGTGAGCTGGCCGTTGTCCTCGCTGATCGCGCCCGTAGAGGTATCGAGTAGTTCTTGAGCGATCGTACCGCGCAGGAAATTAGAGGCTGATTTTATGCCCTCGTTGGCGCTGAGAGGCTTCGTGGTGGCCACAGGTTCTGAGCTCATGTGAATACTGAAAACATGGGCAGCAATGGCCTGCCAGCAAGTCCAAATTAGTAATTTGACGTAATTACTAAACTATAAGTCTTGTCGAATCGCTTAATGCTTTTCTTTAACTATTTACAAAAGCTAGGAAACCAGCATCTGACGCGGACCCAACCGCCGTCAACCCGCCGAAAGTTCAAGCATGAGCTCGTCGCGATCAACCATTCCTAGTTCAGCCCAAAGTTGCAGAATATGGAGTTTGTTGCGGATTTTATGCCCGAGTTCACGCACCAAAATGTAATCTTCAACTTCCTCCAACGGCGTGCCCAATCGGGTTTGCACCCGGCTTATCTCTTCGATCAAGCGGTGCAACGTACACCATTCCTTTGTCATAAGTTCATGGCTAACAACGGGGAATTCCCGTGGATCAACGTACTTCAGTGAGGGAGGGGTATTCATGAAGCTGGAAAGCTTACTGAGGCTATCGAAGCGACGTGATAATTCTTTAGTGCTATTTAGTGGTTAACTAGAGTATTAACTTTCAACCTACACTACTGAAGTTTTCCTACTCGCCGTCCAGCACTCCGTAAGTGCCTTTATTTCAACGCACCAGCGTCTGCCCAATGCTTTAGCGCCTGTCCGGTCAGTGAGCTTTTGGCTGCAACGATCTCGCTGCGCGTTCCCGCGAAGACGATGTCGCCGCCCGCTGTTCCCCCACCCGGCCCGAGGTCGATGATCCAGTCGGCCAGGTTGATCACGTCGAGGTTGTGCTCGATCACGATGATCGTGTTGCCCGCGTCGCGAAGTTTGAAGAGCAGGTCCATTAGGTTCTGGATATCGGTCCAGTGCAGCCCGGTGGTCGGTTCGTCGAGGATGTAGAGCGTTTGGCCCTGTTGGCGTTTGCTTAGTTCTAGCGAGAGTTTCAGGCGTTGCGCTTCGCCGCCCGAAAGCGTCGTCGCCGGTTGGCCGAGCGTGAGGTAGCCGAGCCCGACGGCGTTGAGCGTCTCAAGCTTGTCCATGATCCGCGGGATGTTTCGGAAAAGTTTCATCGCC
>JADKHC010000018.1 GCA_016721945.1 Verrucomicrobiota bacterium
CCGGAGAGCACGCTGGTGCGCGAGCGACGATGCTCGGTCAGCCCGGCCATGCGCAGCACCCAGTCTTTGCGCTCCAGCTTTTTTGCGCGGGGCAGGCGGTAAATGCCGCTGTAGAAATCAATGTTCTCCTCGACTGTGAGCTCGTCGTAGAGGGAAAACTTCTGGCTCATGTAACCGATGCCGGTTTTAATCAGTTCGGTTTGAGTGCGGATGTCGTAGCCAGCGACGCGCCCGGTGCCGCCGCTCGGTGTGAGCAGTCCGCAGAGCATGCGAATGGTGGTGGATTTGCCCGCGCCGTTGGGCCCGAGGAAACCGAAAATTTCGCCACGGCCGACAGAGAATGAAATGCCAGCCACAGCACGGAATTCGCCAAAACGTTTTTCGAGATTATGTACCTCGACGATAGGTTGGGTGCTGGCGGTGGTCTCAGTTTGCATGGGCAGCTTCCTCGCGGTTGGCGATTACTGAGACAAAAACATCCTCCAACGAAGGCTCGATGGGTTGGAGGGAAATCAATTCGAAGCCTGCGTCGGCGATTAGCTGGCGAGTTTGGGCTTCGGTGGCGGCAGCATCGTGAGCGGCGACATGGACGCGGTCGCCGAAGAGTCCGACCGTGGCATCTTTCAAATGGTTTCGTAAAAGCAAGGCGGTACGGCGTGGCGCGGAGGTGCGGACTTCGAGCAGCGTGCCGGGCATGAGGCGTTTGACCTCCTCGGGAGTGCCGAGGCCGACGAGTTTTCCCTGATGGAGCAGGGCGAGACGGTTGCAACGCTCGGCTTCGTCGAGGTACGCGGTGGAGACAAAAAGGGTGACGCCTTCACGAACCAGTTGATAGAGAATACGCCAGAAATCGCGGCGGGAGACAGGATCGACGCCGTTGGTGGGTTCGTCGAGAAAGAGCACGCGTGGCGTGTGGATGAGCGCGCAGGCGAGACCGAGCTTTTGCTTCATGCCGCCGGAGAGGTTGCCGGCTTGGCGGTGTTTAAAGGGTGTGAGATTGCTGAAGCCGAGCAGGCGTTCGGTGCGTGCGACGCGTTCGCTGGACGGCACACCGTAGATATCGGCGTAGAAATCGATGTTCTCGATGACAGTAAGATCGGGATACAGACCGAAACGCTGGCTCATGTAGCCGATATGCTCCTTGAGCCCGTCGGGGTTGCGTGCGACATCGTGACCGGCGACTTCGGCACTGCCCGCGGAGGGCGGCAGGATGCCCGTCAGCATGCGCATCGTCGTGGTTTTGCCCGCGCCATCGGGACCGACTAGGCCAAAGATTTCGCCGGCCTGTACCTCAAGATCGAGGCCAGCTACGGCGATGAGTTCGCCGAACGTGCGACGCAAGCCTTTGGCGCTGATGGCTGGTTGTGGCATGGCGACGAGAGCTAGCGGAGAGCGAAGCGCAGGTTATGGCGCGGTGGGCAACACGACGTCGGCGGGCATGCCGGGCTTGAGCTCATCCTGCGGGTTGGCGATATCGACCTTGATGCGGAAAACCAGCTTCACGCGTTCTTTGGTGGTTTGGACTGTCTTGGGTGTGAATTCCGCTTCGGAGGCGATAAAGCTGACGGTTCCTTCGAAGTTTTTTCCGGGCGCGGTGTCGGTGTGCACGACGAGTTTCTGGCCGAGGCGCACACGGCCGAGATCAGTTTGGTTGACGTAAGCGCGCACCCAAGTGTGCAGCGTGTCGGCGACCGTGACGATGGGCGTGCCGGCGGAGACGAATTCGCCGGGCTCGATTGCGTGTGAAAGCACGGCTCCGGTGAGCGGGGAAAAGATACGCGTCTCAGCAAGGCGGGTTTCTGCCAGGGCGACGGAGGCACGAGCCTGAGCGACGCGCGCCCGAGCCTGTTGAATGGTTTCGGTGCGCGGGCCTTCGCGGACGAGCTTGAGGCGTTCGGCCGTTTCAGCCGCGCGGGCCTCGGCGACTTTGAGTTGAGCTTGAACAGCCTCGAAATCGCGATCGGCGATTACGTTTTTCGTGCGGAGATCCTGCTGACGGAGGAAGTCGAGTCGGACGCGATCACGGTCGGCTTCGGCGCTGCGCACGGTGGCCTCGCTGGCGGCGATTTCCTGCGGGCGTGAGCCAGCCTCGAGCTCAGCGAGCGCGGCTTCGACTGCGGCAAGTTCGGCGCGCGAGAGGGCGAGCTGCGACTGTTGTTCGGCGTCATCGAGACGGGCGATGAGCTGGCCAGCTTTGACGCGATCGCCTTCGAAAACGGGACGCTCGGCGACGCGGCCGGGGAATTTGAAACTAAGTTGAGCGTCGGTGACTTCGATGTTGCCTGAAATGACGATTTCGCTGGCGCGAGATTGGTTGCGTGCGCAGCCGACGAAGAGCAACGCTGGCAAGAGGGCGAACGTCGCAAGGGCAAAACCTAGAGTGTAGTTAGAGAACGTTATGTTTTTCATATTCTTTGCGGCCAGTTGAAGTGAGCAGACCGGCGAAAAAGAGATTTATGGCTTTCCTGAAAACTTGGTCTGTTGACATGCCGAGGCGCTCCAGGGCTTCGGGCTGCATGAGATTGGTGATGGCAAAGCGCCAGAACTCGATTGCCAGCTGTGGATCTATGTCGGCGCGTACGGCTCCGGCGGCCTGACCTTCACGAATGACTTGCCCAAAAACATACGGGATGTTCTTGCGGCGCATCTCGTCGATCTTGGTATAGATCTTCGGAGCAAAGCGTTGCAGATCGCGGAGCATGTGCGGCGTGAGCCTGGAAAACCGTTGCACCATGGCTTCGCCGAGTGCGCGAAATTTCGTGGCAAACGGTTGTGCCCGGTCGGCAAAGAGGCCATCTGCCAATGCGCGTACTTCGGCGGAGAAATCGTCCAGGATCGTTTCGGCCAGCTTGTTTTTGCTGCGGAAGTGAACGTACAGGGTCTTTTTGCTTACACCAAGTTCGCGTGCGAGTTCGTCCATCGTGAGCGCGCTGTAGCCGAAGGTGAACAGGTGATGCCGCGCGGTCGCAACGATGCGTGCGCGGGTGGTGGAGTCGGGAGCTGGGTTGATGGGCTTGGCCATGATGGAACCTTAGGAAACTTTAAAGGTACTTAAAGTTTCCATTTTGCAAGCCGAGAACCCATTTTGCGCAAAAGTCGTGAGCCCGGAGCAACCCCGAGCCCGCCAGCGACGTCACTTGACGGGGTGCATGCCTTTGGTAACCTTCACATTTCGATGAGAACTGCCGGACGCATTTTCAGGATTGTAGCGCTGCTCACGCTGGGCGGTGGGCTGTCGCTGGGCGTTTGCGCGCAGGAGATTTCCACGACTTCGCCTTTTCTGCCACGGAGCGGAACGGGGGTCGGAGCAGCCACGGCGAATTCGCCGATCGAGTTACGCGGCATCATGGATATTCCCGGTGGCACGTTGTTCGGCTTGTTTGATCCGGTGCAAAAAAAGGGCGGCTGGGTGAAACTCAACGAAACGGGCCGTGACTTTCTTGTTCGCAACTACGATGCGACGAACGACGGCGTGACCGTCGAATATCAAGGTCGCGTGCATAATCTCCTATTAAGTAGATCCAAGATCGAGGCTCTGCCTGCGATGGCGATGGTTGGCCCGCCGCGTCCCATGGCCGGACCGCAACAAGTCACTGCTGCGCCTTCGGCGGACGATGCGAAACGTATCGAAGCCGTCGCTGCCGAAGTGGCCCGTCGGCGTCAGGCGCGTCAGGCCGCACAGCAACAACAGCAGCAGCCTCAGCCGCCTAACCGCATGCGTTGATGGCTGGTTTGCACAGAGTGGCTGGCTTGAAGCCTGCTTTTATCTCGCGCGTATGAAGTACTTTTTGGCACTGCTGGCCCTTGTCTTGTCCACGGCTTCTCTGTGCGCGCAGGGCAGTCCGCCATTTTATACCGATGATGCCGCAACCGTTTCAAAGAGCCAATGGGAGTTGGATGTAGGTTTTTCCATGGAACGTTCGCGCGAAGGCGATCGTTTCTGGCAGGTGCCGTCAGTTGCTTTTGCCTATGGCCTGACCGACCAGCTCGAATTGGATTACAGTGCAAGCTGGCTTGCCCAGCGTTTGGTGGGTGAAAGTTCGAAAAGCGGGCTCGGCAATTCCGTGGCGGGCGTGAAGTGGCGGTTTTTCGAGGATCAAGCCGAAGGCTGGGCGCTTTCGCTGAGCCCGCAGGTGGAGTTTTATCACCGGGCTTCTTCTCACCGGCGTGGCTTGGTGGAAAGAAACACGGAGTACCTGCTTCCGGTTCAGGTGCAAAAATCTTTCGGCGAAATCGCCACGGCGTTCAGTTTCGGCCGCTCGTTTCACGCTCGTGATCCGCGTGACAACGACAGCTGGCTCGCAGGAATTGCGGCAGGGCGAGAGGTTTCGGAAAGCCTGCACGCAGGGGTCGAGTTCTACGGGGAAACTTCGCGCAACTTCGGCCGTGGCTGGTTAATTTTCAATCTGGGCGCTTATTACGAGGTCAACGACTGGCTCTCGATTTCTGCATCGGCTGGCCGTGGAGTGGTCGGCGCAGATCGCCCGGATTACGTGGCGTTTTTCGGGGTTCAGCTGCTGCGCTGAAAACCGGCTGCGGTCGACCTGCGAGCTGAGGCGACGTTACGATTTCGCGCTGGGAAAAAATTCGTGTGTTTCGCGGTGCGCGCATTAGCGTTTCGGTTTGCGCATGCCGGAGCCAACACCAATCACTGCCGCCAATCTGCTCTCGAACTGGGTGCTGGTTCGCCGACTGTTCGGGCTGGCCTGGCGTTACCGGTCGCGCTGTCTCCAGGTGCTCGGCTTGCAGCTGGTGTTGCTGACGATCGGTTTGAGCGGCCTGAGCCTGACCGGATTGGGCATCGACTATATCCGCCATATTTTGTCGGAGCGTGGAGTCATCGCGGCGTTGGTAACTTTTCCGCAGGTGAAAATCGGGCCGAGTTTGCCGACCGATTGGCAACCGGAGCATGTGATTGTGTTGATCGCGGGTTGCATTCTCGGGCTGGCCTTGGTGCGAGCGGTGTTGAATTTCTTTTATACCATCTCGATCAACAAGCTCGTGCAGCAGCAGCTTGTGGTGGATTTGCGCGGAGAGATTTACGATAAGCTGCAGCGTTTAAGCTTTCGGTTTTTCGATGCGAACACCACGGGCTCGATCATCACGCGTGTCACCGGCGATGTGCAGGCCGTGCGGATGTTTGTCGATCAGGTGTTGATCCAGAGTGTGATCATGATCGTGTCGCTCACGGTCTACGTTATCTATATGAGCAGCCTGCACGTGGGACTCACGCTGGCCTGCCTGGCGACCACGCCGTTGATGATGATGCTGGCGGCGCGTTTCTCGCGCAGCATCCAACCGGCGTACATGCACAATCGCACGCTGGTCGAGAAGATGGTGCAAAACCTAACCGAGAGCGTGCAGGGTATCCAGGTGACAAAAGGTTTTGGTCGTGAGCGCGAGGACCGCGAACGCTTCGAGCGCAGCAACCAGGCGGTATTCGACCAACAACGCAGCATCTTCTGGCGCGTGAGTTTGTTCAGCCCGACGGTGGGTTTTTTCACGCGTTTTAATATGATGGTGCTTCTTGGCTACGGCGGCTGGCTCGTGGCGCACGATCAGCTCCCGCTTGGCACAGGCTTGGTGGTGTTTGCTGGTTTGCTCGAACAGTTTTCCGGCCAGATCAACCAGGTCGCGACGCTGGTGAACAGCGTGCAGCAATCGCTCATCGGTGCGCGACGCGTATTCGAGATTCTCGATGCACCGATCGAGGTGAAGAGTGCACCAGACGCGGTTCGGCGCCCGAAGCTCGAAGGCGCGGTTGCTTTTGAAAATGTTTCCTTCGCGTACGCCGGTTCAAATGAAGTGGTTCGCAACATCGATCTCGCGGTCAAGCCCGGTCAGTGCGTGGCAATTCTCGGTGCGACCGGTGCGGGCAAAAGCGTTCTGATGAGTTTGATCCCGCGGTTTTTCGACGTGACCTCCGGGCGGCTCACCGTCGACGGCATTGATGTGCGGCGGCTCGATCTCGACGATCTGCGACGTAACATCGGGCTGGTTTTCCAGGAAAGTTTTCTCTTCAGCCACACGGTGGCGGCCAACATCGCCTTCGGACATCCCGAGGCCACACGCGCGCAAATCGAAAAGGCGGCGCGGATCGCGGCAGCCCACGATTTCATCATGGCTCTGCCGAAAGGTTATGACACGGTGCTTGGCGAAAGCGGGATGAGCCTTTCAGGCGGCCAGCGGCAGCGACTGGCGATTGCGCGGGCGGTGTTGTTGGAGCCGTCGATCTTGTTGCTCGACGATCCGACGGCGGCAATCGATTCGCAGACGGAGCACGAAATTTTCGAGGCTTTGGAAAACGCCATCTCCGGTCGCACGACCTTTATCGTGGCGCACCGGCTGAGCACGCTGCGACGGGCGGATTTCATCATCGTCATGGAAAACGGCCGCATCGTGCAGACCGGCACGCATGCGGAGTTGATGCGTGTGCCCGGACCTTATCTTCACGTGGCCAACCTGCAATTGGTCGACAGTCGCGAACTACAAAGCCCGGTCGACGTACCAGGAGGAACCACATGAAACCGCCAGGAAAAGATGGTGGCGTACCGATGCTGGTTCAACGCGTGCGCGACGAGGATGACGACGAGCCTCAGTTCAAACCGCTGGAGTGGGGAATCATCCGCCGGTTGCTTGGCTACACGCGGCCGCATGCTGCGCAGCGTAACTGGCTTATCCTGCTCACGCTTTTTCGCTCAGCCCAGCTTCCGGCGTTGGTCTGGCTCGCAGCCGAGATTATCGCGGGGCCGATTGCGCGGCATGAGACGAGTTCGTTTTTCTGGTGGATCGCAGGTTACTGCGCGCTCGCGCTTTTCACCGACGGCCTTTTTCACTTTCGTCAACGTTACGCGCTCGAGCTCGGTGAGCAGGTGGTGAACGACCTGCGTTCGCAAATCTTCGCGCACGTGCAACGCATGCCGATGAGTTTTTTCCACCGGGTGAAACTCGGGCGCATTATCAGCCGTGTGACGTCGGACGTGGAGGCGCTGCGGCTGGGTATTCAGGATTCGTTTTTTGTGAGCATCGTGCAGATCGGGCAGATGTGTTTTGCCGCTACGGTGATGATTGTTACCGATTGGAAACTATTCAGTATCGTGCTGGCGCTGGCACCGGTGCTGTGGTCGATCAATCGGCGTTTTCGCATGCGGCTTAGCCAGCACTCGCGCGCGGCGCAGGAGAGCTTCAGTCGGGTGACGGCCACGCTGGCGGAATCGGTCAGCGGTATCCGTGTGACGCAGGGTTTCGTACGACAGGAAACGAATGCCGGGCTCTTCCGGCGCCTGCTCGACGATCACTCGCGCTATAGTATAGCGCTGGCGCGCACGTCGGCGATTCTCACGCCGCTGCTGGAATTGAACAGCCAGTTTTTTGTCGCGATCTTGCTGACGGTCGGCGGCTGGAGCGTGCTCCATCACGGCGGCGATGTGGGCGTGCTGATTAAGTTTTTCCTATTAGCGAACCAGTTCTTTGCGCCAATACAGGTGTTGGGCAACCAATACACGCAGGCGTTGATTGCGATGGCTGGTGCGGAACGGGTGTTTCGTCTGCTCGACATGAAGCCAGACTGGCAAGATGCGCCGGAGGCAAAAGACTTGCCCAGGCCAGCAGCGAAGACGGGTGCGCGGATTGAGTTTCGCGACGTGTCGTTTGGTTACGATCCGGGACGACTGGTGTTGCACAAGGTCAGCTTCATTGCCGAACTAGGCAGCATGGTAGCACTGGTTGGGCACACGGGCAGCGGCAAAAGCTCTATCATCAATCTTGTATCCAAATTTTATTTACCGACGGCGGGTGAGCTGCTGATCGATGGCCACGAGGTACGGACGCTCACGAGCCACTCGTTGCATCGGCAGATGGGCATGGTGCAGCAGCAGAATTTTCTCTTTGCCGGGACCGTACTGGATAACATCCGCTACGGGCGGCCGGAAGCCTCAGATGCGGAAGTCCACGAAGCGGCGCGTTCGCTCGGCTGCCTCGACCTGCTGGAGGCGCTGCCTCAGGGATTGCTGACTGAAGTGGGCGAGCACGGCGGCGGGCTATCTGTGGGCCAGCGCCAGCTAATCTGTTTCGCGCGCGCGCTGCTGGCCGATCCGCGAATTCTAATTTTAGATGAAGCGACTAGTTCGATCGATGCGCTGACCGAGGCGCGACTGCAGAAAGCGCTTATGGCGTTGCTGCGCGGCCGCACGAGTTTTGTCGTTGCGCACCGGTTAAGCACGATCCGCAATGCCGATCTCGTTCTGGTTCTTGATCAAGGTTCGGTCGTTGAGCGCGGCACACACGAGGAGCTTTTGTCATTGGAAAAGCACTACGCGGCGCTCCATCGGCAGTTTGTTCAAGTGGACGCCCAAACGTGAGGCGGCCGCGAATGCAAGAAGTTTTAAGCACTTTCTCCTCTGAAAAATGAATTTTCTCCTCTGAAAATTTCATTGCATTCAGGTTACGGGGCGGTAGACCCAAATCCCGTTATGGCAAAAAAATCCGCTCGTAAACCCAACGCTGCATTCCTTAAGCCGGTTCAACCCGACGACGTCCTTTCGGTCATCGTTGGTTCGAAACCCTTACCCCGTACAGAGCTGACCAAAAAGCTCTGGGACTATATCAAGAAAAATGGCCTTCAGGACAAGAAGGTGCGCACACAGATCAACGCTGACGACAAGATGAAGCCTGTCCTTAATGGCAAGAAATCGGTCAGCATGTTCGAGCTGACCAAGCTCGTCTCCGGCCATTTGGTTAAGTAACCACCTGTCTGGTTTCTAAATTTAAAGCCGCTGCGATTTAGTTCGTAGCGGCTTTTTTTTATGCGGTAAGCCTGACACACCTTTGTGATGGAACCGCTCCTGAGTGGTGGTATCAGACCAATGGTTGGCGTTTCAGAGGTAAAGTTCGTCAAATATTGGTAAGTTACTAGGCTAAAGTGCCTTCTGATGCGTGTTAGTTTGCCTGTTTTAGTACGTTAGGTTTTGAGCAAGATGTTTTTTAGGTTCATGCCCAACACCCCAAAACGGCTGATGCTCGTGCTCGCCGGGATGTTTATCGTCCTGCTCGGGTTGGCTATTGCTCTATGGGTTCATCAGCACGGACGCGGTGTGCTTTCCGCGATGGAGCCTGATCAAGCGTCGATGTCTTGGATCACGCTGGCGATCTGGCTGGCGCTGGGACTTCTAGCTGCCGTTTGGTTGTGGCTGCGGCAATTTTCCAAAAACGCCGCTCTCATTCACAAACTATACGGCGCGATCGAGCAGAGCGAATCGGCGATCATGATCGTGGATCTGAAAAGCCGAATCGAGTACGCCAACGCCGGGCTTTGTCGGCAGACGGGTTACTCGCGGGAGGAGCTGAGTGGGCGGCCCTGGTGGGATTTTCGCAGTGGTGAAACGTTGCCGGTGGAGGTGGCCGAGATCACGGCGCGGGTAAAAGCGGGCTTATCTTGGGAGGGGCAGGTCTCGAATATTCGCAAAAACGGCCAGGAATATCCGGCGCGCGCGGTGGTTTCTCCGGTCCGTGGCGTGGATGGCCGGATGGCGGGCTTCATCGCGGTTTTCACCGACATTTCAGAATCGTTGCGCAAGGAACGCGAGCTGCGCGAGGCGAAGGAACAAGCCGAGACAGCAGACAACGCCAAAGGCCGGTTTCTCGCGACCATGAGCCATGAAGTGCGCACGCCGCTCAATGGAATTGTCGGTTTCACCAGTTTGTTGTTGGAGACAGCGCTGACGCCCGAACAGCGCGAATACGTGCAGACCATTCGGACCAGCGGCGAAGCACTGATCCATCTTACTGGCGATATTCTGGATTTTTCGCGTTTTGAATCGGGCCGTTTGCAACTCGACGCCGCACCGTGCGATCTGCGGGCCAACATCGAGGATGCGCTCGATCTTTTCGCCAATCGTGCGGCCGAGAATGGCGTGCAACTGCTCCACTGGGTCGATCCCGACGTGCCCGCGCAGCTTATGGTCGATGGCGGCCGGTTGCGGCAGATCGTGATCAATCTCGTGGGCAACGCGGTCAAGTTCACTGCTTCCGGCGAGATCGAGGTGTTGGTGCGTGTGCTGACGGGCAAGTCGGTCTCGGTCGCGCCGTTCGATGATGTTGCCCATGGGCAACTGGTGGCTGAGTTTGTCGATGGCGGATTGACCTTGGAATTTTCGGTGCGCGACACCGGTATCGGCATCGCGTCGGCAGATTGCCAGAAACTCTTTCGGCCTTTTACCCAGTTGGATTCTTCCTCGGTGCGACGGTACGGTGGCGCGGGATTAGGTCTGGCGATTTCGCGGCAATTGGTGCGCTTGATGGGTGGTGATATTCGCGTGGAAAGCGAGGTTGGGCATGGTTCGACTTTCACCTTTACCGTGCGGGCACGTCCGGCAAGCGCGGCGGTTGGCGAGCTACCGGACGGGCGACTGGCTGGCCGCAGAATCGCATTGATCGTGCAGCATGCAGGGCTGCGCGGGGAGATCGGGCATCTGTTGCGATTGGCGGGAGCAAAAGTTTTGGATTACACGCTCGATAACCTACCAGGCTCGGGCTGGGATCTGACCGTGGTCGATTGCGATGCAGCTACCCAGGAAAAACTGGTTGCTGGTTCGGTCACTCTACATCGTCTGCCCGAACGCATGCTTGGGTTGGTGGCGATCAATCTCAGCAGCTCGGAACGTCAGGCTTTACGTCGGCATTTTCACATGCTGATCAACCGGCCGGTGCATCACCATACGTTTTTAGATCTGCTCGCGAAGGCAGCAGATGGATTGACGAGTCGCACGCGCCCGCCGCTGCCCACGGTGGCCAATGGCTTGCGGGTGCTCGTGGCCGAGGATGAACCGGTGTTGCAACGCCTCTTGGTGAGCACGTTGACCACGCTCGGTTGTAGCTGTCAGTCGGTTGCGGATGGGCGAGTTTGTCTCGAGGTGGCCGCTATTGGCGGTTGGGATTTGATCCTTATGGATTTGCACATGCCCGAGCTGGATGGGCTCACGGCGATCAAACAGATCCGGGCAGGCGAGGCAGGCGCACAGATTCGCGACATCTGGATCACGGTGATCACGGCGGATCATCGCGAAGAAATGCGTGAGATGGCGCTGGCGGCTGGCGTGAATGACTTTCTATTCAAGCCGGTCAACCTGGCGTTTCTCGAAGAGGCCTTGCGCCGTCATATGGCAGCGAAAAAGACCAAGCGAAGGGATGAGTCCAAAGAAACCTGCGCAGAGCTTTAACCGGCACCGAGGCTGGTCTCGATCTGTTTGGCGGCGGTCTTGAGAATGAGCAGGCGGGCGTGGCGTTTGTCGTTGGCAGGAATCAGGTGCCACGGAGCATAGGGCTGGTCGGTCAGGGCAAGCATATCGCCGACCGAGACTTCGTAACCGGACCATTTGCGGCGATTGCGCCAGTCTTCGTCATTGATCTTGTGACGTTTGTAGGGCGTGTTTTCGCGTTCTTTGAAGCGTCGCAGCTGCTCGTCTTTGCCGATGTGTAGCCAAAATTTGACTACAATGATGCCGTGATCGGTGAGCTGATTTTCGAAGTCGTTGATTTCTGCGTAGGCGCGTTGCCACTCTTTGGTTGTGGCGAAGCCTTCGAGTCGTTCAACCAGCACGCGACCGTACCAGGAGCGATCATAGATCGAGACCATGCCCGCGCGTGGCACGTTACGCCAGAAACGCCAGAGGTAATGATGGGCTTTTTCCTCGTCGGTCGGCTTGGCGACGGGGATGACGCGGTAGTGGCGGGCGTCGATTGCACTGGTCAGGCGACGGATGGCACCGCCTTTGCCTGCGGCGTCCCAGCCTTCGAAAACAAAAACGACGGAGCGATGCGCGGCGTGGGCGGCTCGCACGGCCTGGTTGAGGCGGCCAAGCCACTTTTCCCGCTTCATCTCGTATTCGAGGGGCGTGAGCGTCTGATCGAGTGGCAGAGCTTGCAGGCGTTGCAGGCCGACGGGCTGGAGCGATCGGGCGGCGGCGCGTTTGTCGATAGCGCGTGAGACGGTTTTTTGGCGGCGGAGGTGGGCGTTGAAGCTGGTGAGAATCAATTTCGCCACGGCGGCGTTGCGTGTGCGTTCGTGTTCCGCGTCGATGACAGTCCAGGTGGCGCCGGGGCGGTCAGTCTCTTTCAAAATGCGGCGCGCGGTACGGGCGATCCGGTCGTAGTTGCGAAAGTGATACCAATGTTCGGGCGTGACGCGCCAGGCGGTGCTGGGGTCGGACTCGAGGGTGTGGAGGCGATGGCGCTGGGCTGTTTTACTGAGGTGCAGCCAGACTTTGATGACGAGGGTGCCGTTGTCCGCGAGTAGTTTTTCGAAGTGCTGGATACGTTCGAGTTCACGGCTGATTTCAGTGGTGGTTTTGTGGCTGAACGATTCCTCGCGCAGCGCCTCGGTGTACCACGAGCCAGCGTAGATGCCGATCCTTCCGCTCGTGGGCAGGCTGCGCCAGAAGCGCCACATGAACGGGCGTTCGCGTTCTTCGTCGGTGGGTTCTTGAAAAGCAAACGTCTCGACACCGCGCGGATCGAGCCAGCCGCTCAAGGTGTTGATAACTTCACCGCGACCAGCGCCTTCGTAGCCTGCGATGATGAGCAGGATTTTGAACGGCGATTGCTTCAACTTCACCTGCAACTGCACGAGGTCTTCGCGCAGCTGGGGCACGCGTGCTTCGTATTGCTTGCGAGTCAGGCGCAGTGGGGTTGCGCATGACGTCAAAGGTGTGAATTCGGCGAGGTGGACGTTAGCGTCATATTCGTTGTTTCCGCGCCCGCGCCGCCCCCCCCCCCCCCCCCCCCCCCCGCCCCCCCCCCCCGCCCCCCCCCCCCCCCCCCCCCCCCGCCCCCCCCCCCCCCCCCCCCGCCCCCCCCCCCCCCCCCCCCCCCCCCCCCCCGACCCCCCCCCGCCGCCCCCCCCCCGCCCCCGCCCCCCTTTGAATCGCGCGGCTGATGAGTCGAGACGAGTTTATGGTTTTAGTCTGCTTGCGCTGAAATGTCACCAAGGCGTTGCAAAGTGTAAATGCCCTCAGCTAGTGGACGCGGTCTGCGCAGTCGGAGTTTTCTCCACGCGCGAGATGTGAGCGAGCAAGAGCGTGAAAAAACAGAGCACGAGATTGAACAGCGGCAATTGAAGCGTGCCTGGCAGCGAGTAGATAATGCAGACGGTGGGAAGCCACACGCCGAGATTGGAAATCAGCATCGATGGAACTCGGCGGCGATACCAACCTGGTGTGCGCAGGTCGGCCACGAGCGCGGCGGTATCGAAGCGCGACTCGCACCACGTGTAGACGATCACAGTCACAGGGACAAAAAAGAGCGGGCAGACGACGAATTGATCGAGCACCATTTTTATAACAACGGTTTTGAAATCGGTGCCGGTGCCGACGAACCGACCCAGTAGCCTGTACCAAAGATCGATCTCGATGCCTTTGTACGCCCAAAACGCGATCAGCCACAGGTTCTGTTTTAGGTTGTAGCGGTTGCGTGTCGCCGGAGTCAGTTTCAGGTAAAGGCACGGAAGCATGCCGCCGAAAAACGATGTCGCGACGAGACTGTAGAGAAAGCCTTGTTCCGTGCGAAAGACCGCAAGTTTTCCGCACAGCTCACGGGTCGGGGCGTGATAGTAATAGGCGAGAACGAGCGTGAGCGCGAAAGCTTGCAGAATGAGGCCGGGCACGAGGTTGGCTCGTGCGCCGCGCAGACCTGCGGCCCAAGGCGCTTCGGGCTGGATGGAAGAAGCTGCGGACATAGCTGAGAGGATCGCTTTTCTCCGGTGAAGAGGCGAGGGCAAAGACGGCGGCAGTTGGGGGCGGCGTAATGAGCAGCGTTTGAAATGGCAGGGCTGTTTTGGGAGGGGGCGCCTTTGTGTGCGGTCGGAGGGTTGTCTCCTGGGCCTTTGAATCTGGCAGCAGATTCGCTTTAGGGCGTTAGGGCTGTTTCGGCGACTTGGGTAGGAGCTTGGCTACGACGACGAGCAGCAGGACGACGACGATGGCGAGGACGACCCAGAGGACCACGCCGCCATGGGCGCCTTGGAGCAGGCTGCTGGTAACGACGACAGTCTCGACTGGGCCGAGAGTGGCTGTCCTGCGTTCTGCATTGAGCAGCTGGCTGGTGATCAGGCTGGCATCGTAGCGCGGCGCGGTTGCAGTGTCGTGGCCGTAGATGAGATCGATGGGCTCGGTGCCGTTGGTTTTGCAAATCAGGCGTATGACCGGGAAAAATGCCTGCATTCGTGCGAGCACGATGGGTGGGTTGTCACCGTTGTCGGTCTCGATCCAGAGGGCATCGGTTTGCATGCGGTCTGGGGTGGCGATGTAGAGTGGTTGTGGTTTCTCAGTGGGCGTGTGCGTCCAGTTTTGAGTGGCGAGGTTGCGTTCATACGGTTCGCCCTGCTGGTTTTTGACCACTTCAAAAACACGGATGGTACGGGTGAAGAGCTTGGTGGGGCTATTCAGTATGAGTTGGGAGAACGGCAGGTGGCTTTGCGGGAGTTGAAATCTCCAACGCGTGTAGGACGGGCGCTGCGGAGTCGGGACTTCAACGGGCGAGAAAATGAGATCACGGGACAGGCCGGTGCGCTCGATGATGTAGGGCACTTGTTTGCCCGCCAGCATCAGGCGGATGTCAGCCAGATCCAGCCGGGTGTAGGCGAGTGCGTGCAGATCGAGTTCGATCTGCTGGACGCCGGGCTTCGTGGTGTTGACGGTGCGTTGATGCTTCCAGGGGCTGGTGTTGAGGGCGGCGCCTTCAAGCGTGAGGCCGGCGAGCGAATCGGGCTGGCGGTAAGCGGGGTTTGTCGTGGTTTCGCTGATACGCACGGTACTGAGCGAGAGTTGGCTCAGTTCTGGCGCGAGGGCGGCGAGGTCGTAGCGGGGTGCGGCGACTTGCGAGTTGCCGGTGAGAATTTCAAAGCGACCAGCGGCGGCGGGCGCGATGACGGCGTGGATCGGATTGTGCCGGGCGCGGATCTCACGGATGTGGAGCGGTTCGCTGTCACCGTTTTCGATATGCACAATGAGTTCGCGCGTCGGAATGCTGGCCCCAACGGGCACTTGCATTCCGGTCACTGGCGTGAAGGCATCGAAGGCGACGCGGAAAATCGCGCCGCGAGCGAGGGTGCGCTCGGCGATCTGGTCGTTGCGCAGTTCGCGAACGGTGACGGTGACATTGCGGGCGAAGAGGGAATCTACGGTTAAAAACTCCAGCGACGAAAGCGAGAGATGCGCAGCGCCCAGATCGAGGGTGAGAACGGTTTCGCCGGTAAACTCCTCGGTGCGCACGATGCGTGGGGCAAATGGTTCGGTAAGCGCGGGCCGTTCGGTAGCGGATTCCAGCGTGGCGCTGGTGACGACAATCGGGCGGGAGCGTTCGTCGCTGAGATTCAGGCGCACATAGGCGGCGTTGCGTTGTTCGAGCGAAATAATGGTTTTGGCGGCGCCGTCCTGGCGGAAGATGGGTACGTTGCCGGCGAGTGGCTGCCAGTTCTCGCCGTCGGCGGACAACTCGATTTGCACGGGCTTGAGAAAACTCCGGGCGCCGGTTTCCAGTTCGACAAAGTCGAGCGGCTGGTTGGTGCCGGTCTCAAGCGTGATAATCGTGGCGCTGTCGATTAGTTCGACCTTAAATTTTGTCGGAGCAAAACGCTTCCCAGTAATCGCGGTGGGCTGGAGCAGTAGATAGGGCGTTTCCTTGCCGGTGGCGTCGATGATGCGCAGGTCGCGCCGGTCGGGTTGCGCGGCGTCGAGTGTGGCGAGTGGCAGCGAAAATTTTTGCGGACCAGCTTTGTCGGTTTCGAGTGATTGGCGATATTGCCAGTCGTCGGGCGTGAGGGCGTGCAGCGAGGTCGCAGCGAGCAATAATCCGAGCAGGGCGAGCAGGTTACTTTTTCTTTTCATCGGCCGGGAGGAAGCGTTGGTAAACGAAGGAGGCGAGGATAGCGATAATCGCGACGGCGAAGAGTGCGCCGATGCGGTAAAGCTGTGAGAGATTCGCGAGATCGTGAAAGAAGAGTTTCAACAACGTCACGCCGAGTAGACCCAACGCGGTGTAACGGGCACCGGGATTTTTCTTCCAGATGCCGAGCACGAGCAGGCCCAGGGCAAAGAGCGCCCACGCGATGGTGTAGGACATGTCGCGAGCGAGGTTGCCGGAAAAGTCGAACGTGAGCGTGTACGCGCTGGCCGGGCTGAAGAAGTCGGCGATCTCGATGTTCACGAGGAGAAATAGGAGCACGATGCCGAGGGCGTTGAAGATTGGCGGTATTGTGAGGTTTAGCACGCGGTCGTGGGGCGGGGCGAGCAGGCGTGCACCGCCGAGCAGGCAGGCGATAGCGATACCGTAGGTGTAGAGATACCAGTTGAGGATCGGTGTGCCGCTGTTGGCGTGGTATGAAAATACGGCCGGGTTGAGGGCGAGCCGCACGAAAACTGCGATCAGCAGAAATACACCGGCGATGGGCAGTCCGCGGTGTGGCACGCGATGGAACAACCAGAGCAACGCGGCACCTTCGAGTGCCCAACCAATGGTAATCCACTGGCGGTCGAACTGAATCGGGAAAATCAGAGTGATAAAAAACAACGCCACACCACCGAACAAGGCGAGACGCCCAAGTCGGCGGGGATGATCGAGTGGATCGAGCCGGAGGACGGCGATGAGGCTGGCGAAGGCGGGTAGTGCAAAGGCGAGCGGGAGCAGGCCCATGATGTCGTTGGGCCAGGTGCGTTTGACTAAATCGAAGACGAGCGGGAAAAACAGCACGCTGCTGGCGGCGGCGGTGATCCACGGGCCGCGGGTCTCGGCCAGGGTTTTACGAAATACGAAGGGGAAAGCGCCGAAAATTGCAGTGAAGGCCACGACCCAGCCGAGCGTTATGCTGGCGCTTGCCGGTGTGAAGTGGTTTGCCTGCCAGGTGTAGCTGAGGGCGAGCATGCCGGCCAGGGCGCAGGCGGGCAGCCATTCGAGGACGAGCATTTTGGTGAGCCCGAGCGTCAGCACGACGAGGAGCAAGGCGAGGCCGAAGATCGGCGTGGGGTTGGTTAACGGGAGCCGCGAGGTGGCCATCACGAGAAGAATAAAAGGCAGCAGCGCGGACATGGCGGGCAATTGGGCGCGGAAATCGCCGCCGAAATTGAGCGTACGGCCAGATTCGGCGAGACGGCTGCCGAATTTGCGAGCGAACCAAAGGCCTGCGCCAAAGAACAACAGCGCGAAACCGCCGATAACGACGAGCAGCGAAGGCAGGCCGGTGAGCTCGGCGGGGATTTTGAAGATCCAAGCGCCAGCTGCGACGAGTGTGAGCACGAGCACGGCGGCGAGCGCGATGAGCGAAACGCTGAACCACGCGAGCACGATCGCGAGGAAGTCGATCAAGAGGATCGCGGGCCAGATCGCGTTGGAAACGACGGCGGTGTTTAACACCGGGCCGAGCACGAGCAGCAGGGCGAGCGGTGGGAAAAGTTGCGACCACCACGTCGGTGCGGCGTCGGGTGCGCGGCGGGCGAGCACGATCGGGAACGCCGAGTGGATGACGGCGAAGAGGAAATAAAATGCCAGGCCCCAGATCAGGGTTTCGGAGTTGAGCCGTGCGTTTGTCCAGAGGGCTAGTAGGGCGAAAACCGCTACGCCGGCGGCGAGGTGGAGTTTTGCGGAGCGCAGGTCGAGCAGCGCGAGAGCGAGGATGCACGCGTCGGCAAGGAAGACGAAGGTGAACAAGCGCGCGGGTTGCAGTCCGGCCGAGGTTTCCTCGATGAAGTAACCGGCAAAGAAGAACGAAACCAACACGAGCGCGGCGACGGGCAGGCTGAGCAGGGCGTTGGTTTGCTTCAACCGGCGAGCCACGGCGAAAGCGCCAAGGAAGAGCGCATCGAACACGAGGCATACGATCATGGCGGTGAGCGTTTTTTCGTTGGTGAGAAATTTTCCGGCCCAACCAATTTCCATCGCTATCGTGCCTGCCACGCCGAGCGGCACGAGGAAATGCCAGCGGCGGTGGAGTGCGACAGCGATCAGGCCCGCGTCGAGCAGCGCGATGTAGGCGAAAAGCCCGAGGGGATTATCGTGGCCAGTCGAAAGCAGGATCGGGGTAAGAAAACCGCCGAGAATGCCGAGGATGGCGACGACCTTTGCGTCCAGGCGCACAGCGAGCAAAAAGGCTGTGGCGGTGATGAGAACCATTAGCGCGAGGGTGGGTATTGGCCCGAAAAACTCGAAATGGTAGATCGAGCGACAGGCAAACGTGATGGCGTAAAGCGTGACGATGCCGCTGGCGCAAAGTGTCTGGGCGGTGACTTCGTAGCGCTTGCGCGAGAGCATGACACCGCCGACGACGAGGCCGATGCCGAGGAGAAAACCGAGCGCGACGCGAACCTCGGGCGGTATCCAATTATTTTCGATTGAGAGTTTGACGAAGAAGACCGAACCGAGAAACAGCGCGAAGCCGCCGAGCCAGGCAGCGAGTTTCACGCCCATGAACTGCTCCCAGTTGAAAGCGGGCAATTTGAAACCTGTTGGTTCTGCGGCTGGTTCGGAGTCGGCGTCGAAGATCGAAAGCGGATCTTCAGCCGGAATTTTTGCAACGGGCGGCCGTGGTGGCGGGGTGGAAGTGGGGAGCGGCGGCGGGGTGGCAGCCACCGGTGCAGTTGGAGCAGCCGGAGTGGTTATAGTAGGGGCAGGCTCGACGCTGCGCGGGGCGGTGGTCGCGGCGACGACGTGAGAGGGGCGTGCTTCTGGCGAGGCAGGTTGTTTGCGGAGTTTCTCTTCGAGCGTGCCGAGTTGTTGGTAGAGCAGGGCGATCTCGTCGGACGAGCGGCGGATTTTTATGAATGCCCAGATGGGAAAAATAATAAGCGCGATGACGAGATAGATCAGCAACAGAGCGATGAGTGCTTCCATGGGGTGAGTCGATTATGCCTCGAAGGGGAGATGTCCGGTGTTGGTGGTGAAGGCAAGGTTGGTTGCGCAAATGACGGGTGCTTGTGCTTGAGCAGAGGCGCAGTCATGGTTCAAACATTACACCTATGTTGATTCTACTGGTTAATGTTCAGGTTAAGTCGGAGTGCATCGAGGCGTTTCGCGCGGCGACGCTGGCGAATGCGCGTGCGAGCATGCAGGAGCAGGGTTGT
The DNA here is from genome assembly GCA_016721945.1 of Verrucomicrobiota bacterium. Lineage (GTDB taxonomy): Bacteria > Verrucomicrobiota > Verrucomicrobiia > Opitutales > Opitutaceae > JADKHC01. The sequence goes on from JADKHC010000018.1 coordinate 19,104, forward strand.
GCGCGTTTCGATGTGTGCCAGCAGAACGATGATCCGGCGCGCTTTATCTTGATCGAAGCTTATCATGATGCGGCTGGCCACGCGGCGCATCGCGAGACGGAGCATTATGCGGTGTGGCGCGACACGGTGAATCCGATGATGGCGTCCACGCGTACGAGCGTGAAATACGCCAGCTTGTTCCCGGACGATACGGCTTGGTGAGGGCGAAGCTTTTTATTTCATGATCACGCGCTTCGAGTTCACCACGGCTTCCCAGATTGTTTTTGGGCCTGGAGTCTTGCGTGAGGCGGGCCAACTGGTTCGGCCTTGGGGAACGCGTACGCTCGTCGTCACCGGGAGTAATCCGGCGCGGGCTGAATACTTAATCAAAGTGCTGGTGAGCGTGGGTATCGACGTGACGTTGTTCACGGTCGCGCACGAGCCATCGGTGGACACGGTCGTGCAGGGGCTGGCGGCGGTGAAGGCCGCGAGGGCTGAGATCGTGATTGGTTTTGGCGGTGGCAGTGTGATCGACACGGCCAAGGCGGTCGCGGGCCTGGCGACGAATCGCGGAAACCCGCTCGATTATCTTGAATTAGTTGGCAAAGGAAAGCCGCTGACCACACCTGCGTTGCCCTGGATGGCGATTCCGACGACCGCGGGGACGGGTGCGGAGGTGACGCGCAATGCCGTGCTCGGGGTGCCGGAGCGTCGCGTGAAGGTGAGCCTGCGCAGTCCTCATTTGTTGGCCAAGGTGGCGCTGATCGACCCTGAACTAACACTGGATCTGCCGCTGCCGGTCACTGCTTCAACCGGGATGGATGCGCTCACGCAGTTGATCGAGGCCTATGTGTGCAATCGGCCTCATCCCATGGTGGATGTGCTCTGCGCGAGTGGAATTCCGCTGGCGGCACAAGCGCTGGATTTTGTTTGGAGCGATTCACGCGATCTGGCTGCGCGCACGGACCTGGCGCAGGCGGCGTTGTGGAGCGGCATGGCTCTGGCTAATGCCGGATTAGGTGCAGTGCATGGTTTGGCCGGACCGATCGGCGGCATGTTTGCGGCACCGCATGGGATGGTTTGTGCGGCGTTGCTGGCTCCGGTGATGTCGGCGAATATTGAGGCGCTGCGGGTGCGCGCGCCCGAGCATCGGGCACTGCTACGGTATGGTCGCATAGCGGGTTGGCTGACGGAGCGAGCCCGCGCAACGCCCGAGGCTGGCGTGCGTCATATCCAGTCGCTCACGGCGAGGTTGCAGGTCCCGAAGCTGTCGGCTTTCGGGATTACGCAGAAGGATTTCCCTGAAATCATCGCACAGGCGCAGCAGGCCAGCAGCATGAAGGCGAATCCGCTGGTGCTCACGCCAGCCGAACTTGATGCGGTGTTAAAACAAAGCACGTAATTGGAACCACGGGCTGCGCCGAAACTGAGCAGTCGACTCGGTGGCAAGGAGGACGGCTAATAGGTGTGGAGAAATTACACCGGTGCCGTTGCTGATGCTTGTTTGTCCACCAAGGTTAGTCGATGAAGCCGAAGATCCTATTGGTTGACGATGACCGCCCGGTTTTATTTTTGATGACCGCGATTTTCAGACGGGCTGAATATGATGTGGTTGCAGTGTTATCGGCGAAGGAGGCCATTGCCCGGCTGGAACAGGAAAGGTTTAATGTGGTGATCACGGACTATTTTCTGGGCGATCAAACCGGTGAGGATGTCGTGGCCGCGGTCAGGCAAAAACAGCCCGGGCTGAAGGTGATTGTGGTCACCGGTGATGTGCAGCGATTGCCTGACAACTTCGGTAATTGTGCGGACGTGGCCCGTGTCATTTCCAAGCCGTTTCAACTGGTAGATTTGTTGGATGCGGCGAGAGACGCGATACTCAGTGGCGGGGGCGAGGCGGGCTTGGCCGAGCGTTCCAGGGCTGAGCAGCAGTCCGCGATCCTGCTGCCAAAGGGAGTCGAGGAAATGGTCCACCGCGTGGTCGATCAGGAGAGCATCGTCGCGATCACCGATAAAAAAGGGACAATCGTTTACGCCAACGACCGGTTTTGCGAAATCTCGGGTTACAGCCGTTCGGAATTACTGGGCCAGAATCACCGCTTGTTAAAATCAGGCCAGCATCCGCCCGCATTCTACAAGAATCTTTGGGGAACCATCCTGAACGGCCGGGTCTGGCGTGGAGAGATCTGCAATCGAGCTAAAGACGGGCGTCTGTATTATGTGGATACAACGATTTCTCCGCTGCGAGACGAAGGGTTGATCACGCATTTCATAGCCCTGCGCACGGACATCACCGCGCGCAAAGAGGTCGAAGCGACGCTCTCCGAGCAGCGAAAACGCGAGGAAGACGACCGGCGCATGGCGGCATTGGGGCGCATGGCGAACGGGTTCCTCCATGATCTGAACAACATTCTCACTGGAGTGATGGGGTTGGCGACGGAAACAGGTTCGGCCGAGCGTGACACGCTGTTGTACGATGCGATCGGGCGCATGGTGCAGCTCACCCGGACGCTGCGTGATTTCACGACGGGGCAGCCGATTTTGCCCGAGACTTTCCTCCTGAACCCTCTGCTGAAATGCGCCTGTTCACTGGTTCGGCATCGCAAAGGCGCGCCCAGGGCATTGACGATCACCGAGCAAATCGCTGCTACGCGGGAGATCGAAGTGACTGGCAACGAAGGGCAGGTCTTCGAAGTTGTGCTAAATTTGATTGTTAACGCCATGGAAGCGTCGGCGGATTTGCCGCATCCTCATGTCGTTTTGAGAGCGGAGGTGAATGGTACCAACGTGGTCATCCAAGTGGAAGATAATGGCCCCGGCGTGCCTGCGGCGCTGGCCAAGAACATCTTCGAACCGTTTACCACCACTAAAGGCGATGGGCGAGGGATCGGGCTTTCGGTGTCGAAGAGCATAGCGTTGGCTCATCGCGGAGATTTGTCGCTGGAGCGTATCGGAGGAGATGATACAGGCGCTTGTTTTCAGCTTACTTTGCCGGCCAGTGTGGCGAAGGGTTCGAGGGCCAAGGAGCAAGAGATCCCGGTTGGGCCGAAGCGCGTTGTGTTGCTTTCCGAGGATGAGGCGGAGGTACGCCGGGTTATCGCTCGTGACGCCGCCCAGATTGGATTGACGGTGATGAATGCGGTGGACGTTCCAGACATGCTCGCTTTGGCCTCACAGATGAAAGAAGTGCTGGCCGCCGCGATCATCGATTCGTGTGAAATCGATTCGGAGCAAGGTGCGGTGGCCTGTCTTCGGCGTCTCTCGCCCGATTTGCCGATTTTCCTGATCTCGGCCCATCTTGGCGGGCGTGGAAGAACAACCACGCCCTGGGGCGAGGTGGAGAAGATCCCCAAGCCCTTCGTCTCCGACGAACTGATCAAGGCAGTCAGCGCCGCTCTGAAATAAGGAATGTAGGTGTTGTTGATGGGAATCGGTTCGCTGATTTACCGTTTGACTTCCAGTGCTTGTACGAACTGGTTTAGCCGAACAAGGCCGTCCGCCCAATCGCCGAATCCGCTGTCGGCATTTATATGCCCTGCTTTCTCTAGAGAATGATGGCTTGTGCCCCACGCCGCTGCACACCACGCCCCAAAACCGGCCGCTGAATACGGATCGTCGGTGCTGGAAACGACGATGGTCTCCATTGGGAATTTCGTTTTGGGCAATTTACCAAAGCCGGCAATTTCTTTGGGAAATGCCGCTGCCCTCGGGTCCGGAGGAGCGACGAGAAAGGCACCGGCGATTCCTGAACCGCCGTATTCCTCGATATGTTGGGCAACCACGAGACAAGCCAAAGAATGGGCCACCAGAACGCAGGGTTGTTCGCGGCTTTCGAGCTCTGCGTGCAAAAGATCGCACCACTCTCGGGCTACGGGGGCCGTCCAATTCCTGAAGTCGATACGCGAGACGGAGGGTAGTTTCTTTTCCCAAATCGTCTGCCAATGAAGCGCGCCAGAGTTGCCGTAGCCGGGAAGAATCAAGATCGGAACCATGCCATGAGTTACTAATGACTGGAAAATCGTCAACCGCTGGCGTGGTTCAAAATCAATTTAACGCAAAGATCGCGAAAACCAGAACACAGGGATCACAAAGCAAATTCTTCTTCCTTCGCGCTCTTTGCGACCTTCGTGTAAAGCTCCAAAACTAAATGTCTCCAAAAATGGAGCACGCTTCATTGAGCTCACCACGAATTACACTGTATTAAGTAATCTGCCGAGGAATCTGTGTTTATCGATGTTGATCTGTGGTTAATTGGCATGAGCACACCTTAGTCGTAACGATGCAGCAGAGGGTGGAGCCCGTTGTCCCTAACGGGCTGGTTAGTGGAAGATGTCGAACTAGCCCGATTGGGACATCGGGCTCCACCTACTGACCACCGCTTCTCGCTGGAGGCCTGCTTCAACTGCATCGTTACGCCTTAGAGATGGTTGGATAGTTTGAAATCCTTCTTGCGGGTGGTTATGCGTAGCCGGAAAACCGTTGGCTCAGGGCGGTCAGGAGGACATCGAGGTCGAGTTCGCGTCTTTGAGAAATCTTCAGTGCGATCGAATAGAGCGTTTCTTTTTCGCGGGCTTCACCACCGGCCAGCGCCATGGCTTCGAAGGGGCTGAGCAATTTTCCGCTGTGGATGGCATCTTCGACCTCTGCAATCGCCTCGGGCAGCGCGGCTAGTGTCTTCGAATCCGACGGACGCGAGGCGTACCCCCAGGTGAAGGGGTGGTGGCCGTGACGGTAGTGGTTGTAATCGCCGAGGGACATCGAGGTTCGGACCAGAGAATGGATGGATACACCCCATATATCGGCACAAACCGAGGTGTGCCTGAACGGCTCTACGGGCCTTGAACAACGAACCGGCGTTGCTTGGGCGGCAGGAGCTTGCAAGTGGGTGAAACTGAATCGTCTGCCCCGCGGCAGGCTCTGGGCCCTGAGCTTGTCGAACGGGCAAGCAGGCTCCTACGAATCGAAAAACGAACTGCGGGTAAAGGTGGTGCCGGGTGGTTCGGGCGGTCCTCACGCGTTGAATAGATCTGGCTTGTGTTGTGGGACACAAGCCAGGCGCGTACAGGGTTTCTTCAGGGAGTTCCGTACAACTTGAGTTCGGATAGCTGCGTGATCGTGCCTGATGCCACGCGGAAATCGAAACGGTACCGAGCGAAGGGCTCAGCGAGGGTTGTGAGGACGAATTCGCGGGTCTGTCGGCGGCTGCTCCAGGTCTGCGCGGTGCGTGTTTCGATGACAGTCCAGTTTATGCCATCGTTGGAACCGGAAAGTGTCCAGGACGCTGGATCGCGTTCTGGATAGTCGATAGCAGCGGCCAGCGTGTACCGCCGGAGTGTGGCAGGAGATGCTAATACTATCTCAACCCAGGTGCTACCGCTAAGATCGGCCCACTTGGTGTAGGTCTTGTTGTCGAAGAGTAGGGCGACCTTCTCCTTGCTGCTGGCTTCGCCTTGGGCGGTGCTGGAGAGCGGAGTGAGCTCCACCGAGACCACGCTGTTACCGTACAGTTCGAGTTCGGCAAGCTGGGTGACCGAGCCAGAGGACGCGTTGAGATCAAAGCGGAATTGAGTGTAGGCACCGGTGGGCGCGGCGAGGATGAAGTCGCGGGCAAGCGAGCGACTGCCCCAGCTTTGTGCGGTGCGTGTTTCGATGACCGTCCAGGTTGTGCCGTCGTTGGAGCCGGAAAGTATCCACGAGGCGGGATCGCATGCCGGAGAATCGCTGGCCGAAGTGAAACTATAGGCTTCGAGCACGGTCGGCGAGGCGAAGACAACTTTGACCCAACTCGTAGCCCTGGAATCGGCCCACTTGGTGGATGCCTGACCGTCGAAGAGATTTGCGATGGGTGCCGCACTGCTCTGGCCACGAGCACTAAAAGACTGCGGGGTGAGATCGAGCAAGAGAGGCTCAACAGAGAGAATGGCGTCGTTTGTGGCGACGGAACCGGCGGAGTTGGTGACGACGACCGAGTAGCTCGCCGCATCGGCAGCCGCCGTGGCCGGAATGGAGTAAGTGGCGCTGGTGGCACCGGAAATCACGGTGCCATTTTTGCGCCACTGATACGTTAACGTGGCGGAGCCTGAGGCGGTGACGGAGAAGGACGCAGGCTGGCCGGCAGTGACCGTGAGCGATACGGGCTGGTTCGTTATGGCAGGAGGTATGATCGCTGGGTTCACCGTGAGGGGCGCGCTTTGGGATCTGATGGAACCGACGGAGTTTGAGACCACGACGAAGTACCTGGCGGTGTCGGCGGCTGTAGTGACCGGGATGGTGTAGGTGGCGCGTGTGGCACCCGAGATGGCGACGCTATTTTTTGTCCATTGATAGGTGAGCGTAGCAGAGCCCGAAGCAGTGACGGAGAAGGACGCAGGCTGGCCAGCGGTGACAGTGACCGCTACCGGGTGTGCTGTGATCGTGGGCGCGACGTTCACGGTGAGCACGGCATCGCTGGATTTAATGGAACTAGCAGCGTTGGTGACGACGACCGAGTAACTACCCGCGTTGGCTGCCGTTGTGGCGGGGATGGCGTAAGTGGAGCTGGTAGCGCCGGAGATGGCAGTGCCGTTCTTTTGCCACTGGTAAGTAAGCGTGGCAGAACCTGAGGCGGTGACGGAGAAGGATGCAGGCTGACCGGCGATAACGGTAAGCGATACTGGCTGGTTCGTTATTGCAGGAGGTATGACTACAGGGTTAACCGTAAGGGATGCCCCATCGGATCTGAGAGAACCGGCGGAGTTGGAGACGACGACGGAGTAACGCGCCGCATTCGCAGTGGTTGTAGCAGGAATCACGTAAGTGGCGGTGGTGGCACCAGTGATACTCCCGCCGTTTCTCAGCCATTGATAGGTGAGCGTAGCAGAGCCCGAGGCAGTCACGGAGAAGGACGCGGACTGGCCAGCGGTGACGGTTACCGATACTGGATGGACTGTAATCGTTGGGGCGGTGTTCGCGACGGCGTTTACGGTGAGCGTGGCGACACTGGAAGTGGTCGAAACACCGGAGTTGGTGACAACAACGGAGTAGTTACCGGCGTTGGAGGTCGTGGTGGCGGGAATGGAGTAGGTGGCGCTCGTGGCGCCGGAGATGGCCGTGCTGTTTTTCAGCCACTGATAGGTGAGAGCGCCAGTTGCGGTAACGGAGAACGATGCGGACTGGCCAGCGGTGACGGTAACCGATTTAGGTTGGTTCGTTATCGTCGGGGCGGTAACGCTGGCTGCATTAACCGTGAGCACCGCGCTATCCGAGACGGTGGAGTTGACGGAGTTGGTGACGACGGCGGAGTAAGTGGCGCTGTCAGCGGTGGAGGCGGCCGTGATGACATAAGTGGCGCGGGTGGCACCGGAGATGGCGGTGCCATTCTTGCGCCATTGATAGGTGAAGGGCTGGGTGCCATCGGCAGTGACCGCGATCGTGACCGGCTGACCGGCGTCCACGGTTAAGGCTGAGGCGGCCGCGCAGTTTTGGAAAAAGAATCCCGCGCCGATGATTGCCAGAAGCGCGCGTGTGATGAGTGCAATTGAAGTATTCACAGCCCGCTCAGCGACACGCTTTTCGGCTTAACGTAACGGATTTTCTCTCGGAGAAATGGTTTCGCCTCTTTCTTACCAAAGATGTCAAAGCGGTGAAAAAATTCCCGGTAAAAAATGTATTCGCTTACAGAATACGTAAAAAATTCACCAGGAGAATGAGGTGATCTTAGCCGTATCCATGCAATGGAGCCACCGATGCACACAGATAAACACAGATGCCCCGGAGGACTGTTTTAACGCAGTGCGAGAAGCTTCCTGTTTAACCAGACAGTGAGCGATCAGATCGCCAAAACCCTGACGTTGTTTCAGCCCCAATCTGTGCTCATCGGTGTTCATCTGTGGCTCCCAACTGAATGGTTCCGACTTAGCAGGAACGATTCAGTTGGTAGGTGGAGCCCGTTGTCCCTAACGGGCTGGTTCGGGTATGACTCCGATCAAGCCCGATGAGGACATTGGGCTTCACCTTGGAGCACTGCGCTGTGCTGGACGTCTGCTTCTCAAGCATCGCGCCGGCCTAGAAACTCGATGAGCGTTGTTCCGCTCAGTTCTTCCTAGCGTTACGGTGAGCGAGCTGGCGCAGGGCGCTCAGCAGGAGCAACGCAGCCAGATAGCCCATGCCGGGCGCGCCGCCACCACCGCTACTGCCGCTACTCGCGGCCGGCGTCACGGTTGTACTGCCACTACTGGAACTACTGCCACTACTGGAACTGCTGCCACCGGTGTCGCCCGACGTGCTGCTACCCAGGGAAACGGCCAGCGGTGAAGCGACCACATAGTCGCCCGAAGCCGTACCGATCACCACGCTGTAAGTGCCGACATGGGCAGCCTGCATCGAAGCCACGCTGTAGGTGGAAGAGGTCGCGCCGGAGATATTGAAATTGTTTAGCCGCCATTGATACGAGGTTCCGGTGAAGCTCGCTGGCACTGCGGTCAAAACGAACGAGGCGCCAGGTACAACTGCTGCGGCGGGTCCGGTGATGGAAGCGCTGCGAGCCGAAGGCGTGCCGGAGGTAGCGCCCGCTGTGTTGCCCGCAAACTGGGTGCTGTAGATCGCCACGTCTTCGGCGGGAAGCAGCTCGTAGGAGTAAGCGGGTGTGCTAACCGCATCAGTGCCCACGTCGACGGCTTTGCCCGTGCAGTTGGTAAACAGGTTCGAGATGGCGCGAATACGGCCGGCGGGTTTTGCCGTATCCACATTCTGCTTACTTAGTGGATCGTTCATCTGTTCGTACGCATTGAATTCTGCGAAGAATTGGGCGTTGTCCCGGGCATCAGTTGTTGAAGTGCTGCCCGACGCCTTGAAGTAATTATTAAAGAGATGGACATAGCCGTAGGTGCTCGAGGGCATGTTCGTGTCGCAGCGGTCGGACCACCAGTTGTGGTGCAGGGTCACGCGGAGTGGCTTGGTCTCCGAACCGGCGAGGCCGATCCTCATGCTGGAACGCTGACCTGCGTGCGTGGTGGCGAAGTAGAATTCCGACCAGGATACGGTCACCAGGTCCGCGCCGTCGCTGATTTCGATCAGGTCGCTGGCACAGTTGAAAAGCGTGCAGTGCGTGATGAAGATGTTGGTCGCATTGCGGACAATAATGCCGACGCCGCCGGCGTTTGTGGCTGTTGGGTTGGTTATGTTGAGGCCGCGGATGATAACGTTGTTCACGCCGCCGGTGCTCAGGTCGAGCGCACCGATAATCGTTGAAGCGCCATCGACGCCCTGGATGGTTTTGTTGGATTTAATTGAGACCGAGCCGCCCAGATCGATGGTGCCGGAAATATTGATGACGTATGCCGTGGGGGATTCGGCATAGGTTTTGAAATTGGCCGCAGTCGAAACGGTAACCGTCGATCCCGCGGCACCTCCTGTGGTGGAGGCGGCAGAAGCGTCGGGTTTGAAGGCCGAAGTTTCCTGCGTCACGGTCAAGGTTGCGGTGCTGCTGGTGGTTGAACCATATGAGTTGGTTACGATCACCGCATAACTGCCCGCATCGGCTGATGTGGCACTTGTGAGGGAGTAACTGGCGGAGGTGGCGCCGGAAATGGCCGTGCCGCCCTTCGTCCACTGATAGGTTAGTGCACCCGAACCAGACGCTAGAACAGTCAAAGTTGCCGACTGGCCGACGGTGACCGTGAGTGAAGCAGGCTGGGTCGAGATTGCGGGAGCGGTGCCGGCAGGGTTGACGGTGAGGGTGGCGTTGCTGGACGTGGTGGAGCCCGCAGAGTTGGTGACGACGACGGAGTAGTTGGCGGCATCAGCAGCCGTGGTGGCGGTGATGGAGTAAGTGGCGTTGGTGGCGCCAGAGATGGCGGTGCTGTTCTTGCGCCACTGATAGGTGAGTGGGACGGAACTGGAGGCAGTGACGGAGAACGAAGCGGGTTGGCCGGCGGTAACCGTGAGCGAAGCGGGCTGAGAGGTGATCGCAGGTGCGACGACGACGACGCTTACGGTGAGGATGGCATTGTTGGACGTGGCGGTACCGGCAGAGTTAGTGACGACGACGGAGTAGTTGGCGGCGTCAGCGGCCGTGGTGGCGGTGATGGAGTAAGAGGCGTTGGTGGCGCCAGAGATGGCGGTGCCGTTCTTGCGCCACTGATAGGTGAGCGGTGCAGAACCCGAGGCAGTGACGGAAAAAGATGCGGGCTGGCCGGCAGTGACCGTGAGCGAAGTGGGCTGAGTGGTGATCGCGGGCGCGACAACGACGGCGCTTACGGTGAGGGTGGCGGAGTTGGACGTGGCGGTACCGGCAGAGTTGGTGACGACGACGGAGTAGTTGGCGGCGTCAGCGGCTGTGGTGGCGGTGATGGAATAAGTGGCGTTGGTGGCGCCAGAGATGGCGGTGCCGTTCTTGCGCCACTGGTAGGTTAGGGTGGGGGAACCGGTTGCGGTTATAGAGAATGAAGCGGACTGGCCAGCAGTGACCGTGAGCGAAGCAGGCTGAGTGGTGATTGCGGGCGCGACGACTACGACGGCATTAACCGTGAGCACGGCGTTGTCCGAAACAGTATAGTTGACGGAGTTGGTGACGACGGCGGAGTAAGTGGCGCTGTCAGCAGTGGAGGCGGAATCGATGACATAAGTGGCGCGAGTGGCACCGGAGATGGCGGTGCCATTCTTGCGCCATTGATAGGTGAAGGGCTGAGTGCCATCGGCAGTGACCGCGATCGTGACCGGCTGACCGGCGTCCACGGTTAAGGTCGAGGCGGCCGCGTAGTTTTGGAAAAAGAATCCCGCGCCGATGATTGCCAGGAGCGCGCGTGTGATGAGTGCGAGTGATGTCTTCACAGTCGCACAGCGACACGGTTTTCTGCATGGCGTAACACATTTTCTCTCCAGGAAAAGCTTTCGCCAATTTCTTACCAAAGATGTCAAAGGTGTGAGAAAAACCAGCGGATAAAATGTATTGGATAATAGAATACGGTAAAAAATTTACCGAAAAGTTCAGGTCGTCACACTCCTGACATAATTGTGAACCATCCAGGAGGCGTTGTGGTACGCCCCAGCATTTTAAACGAAACGTTGTGAACGGGGTGTTTTTGGCCCATGGTTGAGGGAGTTCCCCTATGACTACTTCCAATAAAAAAATTCGCTGGGGCGTGCTGGGTTACGCGCGCATCGCCCATGAGTCGGTGATCCCCGCCATCACGCGTTCCAATAATTCAGTTTTCCAAGCGATCGCGTCGCGCGACACCGCGAAGCTCGACGAGTGCCGGAAGAAATTTAACTGCCCGAATACACACGCCTCCTACGAAGCGCTGCTGCGCGATCCAGAGGTCGACGCGGTTTATATTCCACTGCCCAACGGACTGCACCGTGAGTGGACGATCAAAGCCGCCGAGCACGGGAAACATGTTCTCTGTGAAAAACCGATCGGCCTCAATGCCGCCGAATGTCGTGAGATGATGGCGGTCTGCGCGAAACACGGCGTGACGTTCATGGAAGCGTTCATGTATCGCTATTCGGATTGCACGCGCAAGGTCCTCGAAGTGCTGCGCAGCGGTGAGCTCGGCGAAATAAAATATATCTATTCGGCTTTCCGCTTTCTGCTAACGCGCACCGACGACGTTCGTTCCAAGCCGGAACTCGGCGGCGGCTCGCTCTACGACGTGGGCTGTTATCCGCTGAATTTCACAGGCATGGTGGTGGATGAACTCGCGCGTATCCAATCTGCGGCGACAGGTTCGCCAGCTCCTGCCGCCGCGATGCCGGAATCGATTTCTGTGCAATGCGTGAAAGAAGGCGGCGTGGACGTGCTCTTCTCGGCCCTCATGAAATATAGCTCCGGCCTGGTCGCTTCGATTAACTCGGGTTTCAACGCTCAGCATCAGATCGAGTCGCAGATCATCGGCACGAAAGGTGCACTACAGGTGCCCAATACCTTCCTCGGAGAAGCGGGCGTGCTCACGTTCCTCGTCAATAACCGTGTCGAAAAGACAATTCCGGTCGAGAAGAGCGACCGCTACCGGCTCGAAGTCGAAGATTTTGCCGACGCCGTTCTGAATAAACGGGCGCCGCTTTTCAGCCTGACCGAGACGCTCCGCAACATGGAGCTCATGGACCGTCTGTACGCCGAATGTAGGTGATAACTGGTTCGGGCTGGACAACGATGCAGATTGAACGACGGGATTTTTTCGTCGTAACGGTGCAGATGAAGGTGGAGTCCGTTGTCCCTAACGGGCTGGTCTGAGAGTGACTTCGATCAAGCCCGATGGGACATCGGGCTCCACCTTTGTGCACGCCGCGCTACGCTACCATCTGCTTCGTTACTGCTTAGCGGCCGGTGCTGCCGAAACCGCCGGAGCTGCGTGCGGTGTCGTCGAGTGTCTCAACTAGTTCGGCATCGGCCATGATCACGGGGCACACGGCGATCTGCGCGATGCGGTCGCCGGCTTTGTAAGTGAATGCGTCGTCGCCGAGATTCATAAGAATGATGCCGACCTCGCCGCGATAATCGGAATCGACGGTACCTGGCGAGTTGAGCACAAAGACGCCTTGTTTCAACGCGAGGCCGCTGCGCGAGCGCACTTGCACCTCGAAGCCTTTGTCGACGGCGACGGCGAGTCCGGTACGAACGAAGCCGCGGGACTTCGCGGGAATGGCCCCGCCTTCAAGCGCATGAACATCGAAGCAACTAGCTCCGGTGGTGGTGCGAACGGGCATCTTGGCGGCGGGGTCGAGGCGTTTAACTTTCAGGATCATACTTCGAAGGCTGATGGTTGGGCGGGTCGTGGGGCGCGCGTTGTTTTACCCGAGAAGGGATACATGGGATCAACATTATTCACATCGCGGAAACGGCTCGGTGCAAAACTGGCCTGGCTAGAAAACGAGTTGCGCCACGGCGGGACTGGGTGATTTTGTACGGGAACTTACGCATGAGCCCTGCAATTTCTTTTAAATGGCCACGCGTGCTCGTTTGGGGCGCGGTGGTTTTGACCGGTACGTTTTCTTTGGCGGTATTGGCTTGGTCGCGTGGCGAGCCGGTTAGCGCACTGTGGGCCGTAGTCGCGTCGTTGTGTGTGTTTGCGGTGTCGTATCGCTTCCATAGTGCGTGGCTCATGGCGAAGGTGCTTACGCTCGACGAACTCCGAGCGACGCCGGCGGTGCTGCACGAGGATGGGCGCGACTTCGTGAAGACGAATCGCTGGGTCGTCTTCGGGCATCATTTTGCGGCGATCGCGGGGCCGGGGCCGTTGGTCGGGCCGGTGCTGGCGGCGCAGTTTGGTTTTCTGCCGGGACTTTTGTGGATTTTGATTGGTGCGACTCTCGGCGGCGCGGTCCACGATTCGGTGATTTTGTTTTGTTCGACGCGGCGGCGTGGCAAATCGCTTGGTCAGATGATCAGCGAAGAGATTAGTCCGCTGGCGGGCGTGATCGCGCTGGTGAGTATTTTGGCGATTCTGATTATCCTGATCGCGGTGTTGGGGCTTGTCGTGGTGAACGCACTCGCGGAAAGCCCGTGGGGCTTATTCACGATCGCGGCGACGATGCCGATTGCGATTTTCATGGGCCTGGCGATGCGCGGTGTGGGGCACAACTCGCGGGCGTTGATTTGGATCAGTCTGGCGGGTGTGGTGGCGCTGCTCGCGGCGGTTTACGCGGGGCAGTTTGTGCATCATTCGCCAGAGTGGTCGGCGGTGTTTACATTGAAGAGCACGACGCTGGCGTGGTGGATGATTGGATACGGTTTTCTGGCTTCGACGCTGCCGGTTTGGCTGCTACTCGCGCCGCGTGATTATCTGAGCACGTTCATGAAAATCGGCACGGTAGCGTTGCTTGCGGTGGCCGTCGTGGTGATCGCACCGATGTTAAAAATGCCGTCGTTGACCAAGTTCATCGATGGCACGGGGCCAGTGCTGGCAGGGCCGGTATTTCCATTTTGCTTTATCACAATCGCGTGCGCGGCGGTGTCGGGATTTCACTCGCTGATCTCATCGGGCACGACGCCGAAGATGATCACGCGCGAGAGTGATATTCGGGTGATCGGTTATGGTGCGATGATCACGGAAATGCTGGTGGGCGTGATGGCGCTGATCGCCGCGTGTGCGATGGAGCCGGGCGAATATTTTGCTGTTAACATGAAGGGCGAACCTGCGGCCGTGGTGGCGAAGGTAACAGCATTGGGCTTTCCGGTGACCGAGGCGCAGATGACCACGTTAGCGGCCGATGTGGGCGAACAAACTATGATCGGCCGCACGGGTGGGGCGCCGACATTTGCGGTGGGCATGGCGCGGATGTTTGCGAGTGTGCTGGGCAATCCTTCGACAGGTTCAGGGCCCGAGGTCAAACCGACGGGCAAGTCGGCGTTGGCGCTCTGGTATCACTTTGCGATCATGTTTGAGGCGTTGTTCATCCTAACTACGATCGATGCGGGCACGCGGGTGGGGCGCTTTCTGATGCAGGATTTGCTGGGCAAGGTCTGGGCACCGCTTGGGCAGACGCGCTCGACGCTGGGCAACTGGGTCGCGAGCGCGGTGTTTGTTGCCGCTTGGGGATGGTTCCTGTACGCGGGCGTGATCGATCCGCTCGGCGGTATCAACAGCCTGTGGCCGATCTTCGGCGTGGCAAACCAGTTGCTTGCGGTATTGGCCTTTTCCTTGGGCACGACAGTGCTGATCAAGATGGGACGCGTGCGTTACCTCTGGGCGACGGTTGTCCCTTTAATCTGGTTGTTGGCAGTGACGATGACGGCGGGCTGGATGAAGATTTTCAGCAGCGACCCGCGCGTGGGATTTTTGAGTGCCGCAGAGATTCTAAAAAAGAAACTCGCGGCGGATGGCGGCACGCCGCTCGAACAGGTCAAGCAATGGCAGCACTTGCTTACCAATAACTACATCAATACCGCCGTTACTGGCGCGTTCATGGTGTTGGTGCTGTTGGTTGTCGCAGTGTGCGTGCGCGAGTGGTGGCTGCTCCTCAGGAAGCGACGCGTGCCGGTTTTGCGCGAGGAGCCGTACGTAGCGGTGGCGCTCAGCCAGACACGTTGAGTTTTGGGCCAATCTTCTGCTTGCCGCCGTGCACGCGGGCTGCGATGACGTTTCTTCTATGGCCAATCTTCCCACTCAATTCGCCGGCGTGACCGTCGTCACCAAGGCCAACGTTTATTTCGATGGCAAAGTCATCAGCCACTCGGTGGTTTTTGCCGATGGCTCCAAGAAAACCCTTGGGCTGATCTATCCCGGCTCGTACCACTTCGGCACGGGTGCGCCCGAGCGTATGGAGATGGTTGCTGGTTCGTGCAAGGTCACGCTCGACGGACAGACTGAAGTCAAAACCTTCAATGCCGGCGAATATTTCGACGTCCCGGGCAAAAGCGGTTTCACGATCGAAGTCGCCAGCGGTATTTGCGAATACATCTGCTCGTTCCTTGCCTGAGCGGAACACAAAACATTTGTTATCACCAAGTTTTTTACGGGCGCCCGCAAGGCGCCCGTTTTTGTTTAGCTGGTTCAGCAACGGACTTTGTTTTTGCGAGTTCATTTACAAGTGAACGCATCGAAAACTGCTCGATAGAGGCTAAGCCAGTTGGCGTTGCCCGGTTCTGGCCGAGACCGATTTCCTGGCGAAAAGCCGGGCGGAAACGGCCCAAGGCCGACACTGTTTTTCGGCCGTAATATTTTCTTCTGTTTAGGGCTTGTGTGGGAGTCTGGTTGACCCATGTTTCCGCCCTCCTTGAGGGCCAGAAACCGTCGATAACAAAGATTTTGTGAAGACGTGGTATTAAATACCTTTATAAGTAAACGACCACAACGGGTGGTGGTTGACAGGGGTGGGTACCACAAGCGGTAGTGGCGGCCCGTTTTCGTCACCGAGAAGTAACTTTTACCAATATGAGCAGTTTCGCTACCCCCGCATCACGGCCGGTCTCCCATCGTCAGAACGGTCTTCAGGACTACATCGCCATCTCGAAATACGCTCGTTATTCTCCCGGTAAGCGCCGTCGTGAGACGTGGTCGGAAGCCGTGGCTCGCGTGCGTGATATGCATCTCACTCATTACAAAGATGCTTCGCTCAAGGCGATTGCCGACGATCTGGTTGCCAAGGGCGAAATCTCTGCGGACATCGTAGCGTCGGCCGGTGAACTCGGTTCCCTGCACGGCGGGATTTTTTCGGCGTTTGCGGGTGTCGACAACAAGGAAGTTCTTCCTTCGATGCGCAGCTTGCAGTTTGGCGGCGAAGCGATTCTCACCAAGCACACCCGCATCTACAATTGCGCTTTTACGCACATCGACCGTCTCGAAGCGTTTCGCGAAAGTTTCTACCTTCTTCTCTGCGGCTGCGGCGTCGGCTTCTCGGTTCAGCGCCAGCACATTGACCGTCTGCCCGCTTTCGCAGTTCTAGACAAATCTCTTCCGGTCGAGACGCACGTCGTTGCTGACACGATTGAAGGCTGGGCTGAGGCGATGCACGCACAGTTCCTTGCCGCGGTCGAAGGCCGCCGTGTTCAGTTTGATTTCGGTCTGATTCGCCCCGCTGGTTCGCCGCTGCGCACTTCGGGTGGCAAAGCTCCCGGTGCTGAGCCGCTGATGCATGCGCTCAAGCACATCGAGGCCATTCTCGACAAATCCGCTGGTCGCAAGATGCGCTCCATCGAGGCTTACGACTGCATCATGTGGGCCGCCAAGGCCGTGCTCTCCGGCGGCATCCGCCGCTCCGCCACGATCTGTCTTTTCTCGGCCGACGACGTCGAGATGACCAATGCCAAAACTGGCAGCTGGTTCGACACCAACCCGCAGCGCGCCGCGAGTAACAACTCCGCTGTCATCGTTCGCAGCCAGGCCAGTCGCGAGGATTTTGACCGCCTTTTCGAAGCGCAAAAACAATTTGGCGAACCCGGTTTCTACTTCGTCGAAGACGCTGAGCACGGCTCGAACCCTTGCGTCGAGATCGGTCTCAATCCCCGCGTGAATCTCAACCAGGAATCGATCGCGCGCCTCCGCGAGCTCGGCTACGAAGGTGAACTTAAGGAAGGCGAGACCGTCTCCGGGGGCGCCGCGCCCGCGGCCCCCCCCCGCCCCCGCCCGCCCGGCGCGTTCTGGTTTCCAGTTCTGCAATCTCACCACGCTTTCCGCTGCCGTTGCTGAGACGCCCGAGAAGTTCTACCAGCTCTGCGCCAAGGCCGCCCTCATCGGCACGCTCCAGGCCGGCTACACGAACTTCAACTATCTCTCGCCGGTCGCCCGCTATGTCACCGAACGCGAAGCGCTCCTCGGTGTTTCGATTTGCGGCATTCTTGACCGCCCCGACGTCCTCCTGAATCCCGACGTCCTTCGTAAGGCCGCCGAAGTGGTGAAGACCGTCAACCTCATCGTCGCAAAAGCCATTGGCATCCGCCCGGCTGCGCGCACGACTTGCGTGAAGCCCGAAGGCACCGCCAGTTTGCTTCTTGGCACCAGTTCGGGTCTGCATCCACACCACTCCGTGCGCTACTTCCGTCGCGTGCAGACGAATGTTTACGATCCGATCTACAAGCATTTCAAAAAGAACAACGAGCACATGTGCGAGGTGAGTATTTACGATCCGCACAAGCGCACGGAGATGATTACGTTCCCGGTTGAAGGCCCGGCTTTCGGCATTTACCGCGAAGACGTTTCCGCGCTCCAACACCTCGACTACATCCGCACCGTGCAGATGCATTGGGTGATGGCTGGCCGTCGCCACGAAGAATATTCACCCGGTCTGCACCACAACGTCTCCTGCACTGTCACGGTCCGTCGCGACGAATGGAACGACGTCGCCGACTACATCTGGAACAATCGCTCGACCTTCACCGGCATCGCGCTCTTCCAAGACAGCGGCGACAAGGCCTACGCGCAGGCTCCGCGCGAGTCCGTTGCCACGCCCGAGGACATCGAGAAATGGAACACTTTGCACTACAAGCCGGTTGACTACACCGAACTGTGTGAGGACGAAGACATCACCGAGCTCAAGCAAGTCGCGGCCTGTGCTGGCGGCGCTTGCGAACTCGTTTGATGATGGGTGAGTGGCCTTTTTAGGCCATTTTTATAGGTCAGGCATACTCATGAAAATGTGAGTATGCCTTTTTTGTTTTAAACGAGGGAAGGTACGCCTTGGCCAACCGCAGTGGGCTGACGATGGCGGTTAGTTGAGTACGAGATGCTGGCCGTTGGTTGGCGGCGTGGATTTTTATCGCCGTACGATAACCAAAGGATATCAGGATTAAGAAAGTCGGGCTCTGCGCGTAGAGAGAGTTAGCACTGCTATCGCAGCGACCGGATCTTCTCGTTTCAAAACCACCACCCCTATTCTGACGGCCGGGAATCACTATGAAGACACGTTTTCTTTCCGGTTTGTTAGCTCTCCTTACTATGACCACTGGTTTATTTGGCGCCTCTCGTGATGAACAATGGAAACTAGTCAACGAAGCCGCTGGCGAGGGCTTGCCGAAGACCGCCATCGAGCGGCTGGAGCCGATCATCCACGGTGCAGTAGCAGATAAAGCCTACGCTGAAGCGGTGCGCGCCATCGGCCGCAAGATCGCGCTCGAAGGCACCATTCAGGGCAACAAACCCGAAGAGAAAATCACGCGCCTCGAAGCCGAACTCGCCAAGGCACCTGCGGCCATGAAGCCCGCGATGGAGACACTGCTGGGCCACTGGTATTCGCAATATTTCCAGCACAACCGTTGGCGCTTCAACCAGCGCACGCAGACCGCGTCTTCGCCCAGCGCAGACATCCAAGCTTGGGATCTTGCGCGCATTCTCGCCGAGATCGGCAAACACTTCGACGCTGCGCTTGCCGAGCCCGCGACGCTCAAAACTACGCCCATCGCCGCGTGGGATTTTCTGATCGATAAAGGCAATGTGCCCGACAGCTACCGGCCCACGCTTTCGACTTCCTCGCGTACGAAGCGATCGCGTTTTACCAGATGGGCGAACAGGGCAGAATGATGCCGGAGGATGCATTCGAAATTTCCACCGACGATCCGATCTTTGCGGACAAGGACGCGTTTCTCGCGTGGAAACCGCAGACCACGGACACGGCTTCACCGAAGCTCAAAGTCATCGCCCTGTATCAGACGATACTTCGCTTTCACCAAAAGGACGCTGACCGCTCGGCCTTCCTCGATGCCGATCTCGCGCGCCTGAACTACGGCTTCAACGTCGCTGTCGGCGAGGAGAAGGCTGAACGTTACGAAGCGGCGCTTGAGCGTTTCATCGCTGCCACGGCGAAGCACGAAATTTCCGCCCGCGCGCTCTACATGCTCGCCAATCGTCGCAACACTGCCGGTGACGCCGTCGCGGCGCGTGAGCTCGCTTTGCGCGGCCTCAATGCGTTTCCAGACAGTTTTGGCGGTGGCGAGTGTTTCAACCTGATCCAACAAATCGAGTCGCCTGCGATCAGTCTCGCGACTGAGCACGTCTGGAATGCGCCGTGGGCCACGCTCGACGTCACTTATCGCAATCTCACGTGCGTCTACTTCCGCGCGGTGCCGGTTAATTTTGATGACTACATGAAGCAAACGCGCTGGGGTTACGGCAATTTTGAGCAGGAGCGCATCGACGAGCTGCTTGCAGGGAAACCCGCACTTGCCTGGGACACGGTGTTGCCTACGACGTCGGATTTCAAATCGCGCACGGAAAACGTGTCTGCGCCGACCACGCTCAAGCCGGGCTTCTACGTTATCTTTGCTAGCAGCAGTCCTGAGTTTTCCGAAACCAACAACGCAGTCAGTGTCTCCAGCGTTTGGGTGAGCGATCTCGCACTGGTATTGCAGACACGCCACGACAGTGGTGAGCAAATCGGCTTCGTGGTCCGCGCCGGTAGTGGCGAGCCCGTCGCAGGTGCGAACGTGCGCGTGTGGCAGCAAAACTCCGAAAGCTCGTTTACGCCGATCTCGCCCCTCAAAGCCGACGCAGACGGCCGCTTCGAGATCGTGGCGAAAGAGCAGTCCATCGTGATCCTCGCCGAGCACGATGGCCACGCGGTGCCGAGTTTGGAGGCGTTCATGAACTTTGATCGTGACACCACGGTGCGTGCTGACACGTCGACGGTCTTTTTCACTGATCGTGCGCTCTATCGGCCGGGCCAGACGATCAACTACAAAGGCGTGTCGATCCGTCACGATAAGGTCGCCAATAAATACGCTGCCATTGCCAAACTGAAGCTCACCGTCG
The DNA here is from genome assembly GCA_016721945.1 of Verrucomicrobiota bacterium. Lineage (GTDB taxonomy): Bacteria > Verrucomicrobiota > Verrucomicrobiia > Opitutales > Opitutaceae > JADKHC01. Next base: position 39,242 of record JADKHC010000018.1, read on the forward strand.
TTTTCAATGATCCCAACGGCAAGGAAATCGCTCGCGCCGAACATTGTACCAATGACTATGGTTCGTTCAGCGGTGTGTTCACCGCACCGCGCGACCGCCTGATGGGGCAGATGTCGATTCAGGTTCTCGGCCGCCCGAGCAACACCACGTTCAACGTCGAGGAGTACAAGCGTCCGAAATTCCAGGTTGTGCATGCCGAGCGGGCCGATGCCGCGAAACTCGACGCCCCGATCACGCTCACCGGCAAGGCCACCGCGTACACCGGTGCCGCGATCGGTGGCGCGAAGGTCCAATGGCGCGTCGAGCGCGGTGTGCAGATGCCGTATTGGTGCTGGTGGTGGCACCCTGCGCCGTCCAAAGCCATCGCGCACGGCACCGCCGTGACCGAACCAGACGGCACCTTCAAGGTGACTTTCACCGCCGTGCCGGATCGCTCCGTGCCGGTGAAAAACGAACCCACGTTTAGTTACACGATCCACACCGATGTGACCGACACGACCGGTGAGACCCGCTCGGCGTCCAGCACCGTGCGAGCTGGCTACACCACGCTCATCGCCGTACTCACCACCGCCGAATGGCTGACGCCGGAAAACCCGGTCGAAATCTACGTCTCCACTCACACGCTCAACGGCATCGGGCGATCCGTACAAGGAAAGATCACGGTCCACGCGCTCGCGCAGCCCGAGAAAGTCGCGCGCGCTCCATTGCAGCGCGAGCATCGCTGGTGGCAGGGCGCTGGCGAACCGCAACCCGATCCGACCAATCCCAATTCGTGGGCGCTCGGCGAAAAAGTGGTCGAGCAGGCATTTGAGACCGAAGCTAATGGTTCGGCACGACTCGCTCCTTCGCTTCCGGCGGGCATCTATCGTATCTCTTTGGAAACTAAGGATGAGTTCGGCAAAGTGGTGACTGCTCGCCAAAATTTCGAAGTCGTCGATCTGCGTGCGCCGCGCTATGGCGTGAAGGTGCCGAATTACTTTGGTGCATCGACTTGGTACGCGGAAGCAGGCGGAAAGTTCTCCGCGCTCTGGGGTACGGGTTACGACTCGGGCCGGGCGTTTGTGGAGGTGGAGAGCGCGGGTAAGTTGCTCCAACGTTATTGGACTAAGGGCGATCGCACGCAGGCTGTTGTTGAACAGGCGGTCACCGACGAAATGCGCGGCGGGTTCACCGTGCGGGTGATGTACGTTCGTGAAAATCGTGCGTATTTCAACGAGCGCGTGGTGCAAGTGCCGTGGACGAACAAACTGCTATCGGTACGCTGGGAGACGTTCCGCTCGAAGCTCCAGCCTGGCCAGAAAGAGACGTGGACTGCGGTCGTCACCGGCCCCGACGCGAAGCACGCCGCAGCCGAAATGGTTGCGACGATGTACGACGCATCGCTCGACCAGTATAAACCGCACAGTTGGATCAGTGGTTTCGGGATTTTCCGTTGGGAATACGACCGCTGCCGCGCCAATTTTCAGAACGAGCTGGCTGATTTCCGTTTTGTTCATGGTGGCTGGCAGCAGGAGCATCGCAGCGTGTACTGGCAGTACCGTGCGTTCCCGTCGGAGATCGTGTCCGATGTCTGGAACTGGGAGGATAGGCAGATGGTGAAGTGCATGCCCATGCCGTGCTCGCCGTCGTCGCCGATGGGGGAATCAAGGGGTGGGATGAAACGGAGTCGGATGGCCGAGGAATCCTCAAAAGAGGGTAATAGCGCCGATGCCTCTGCGGCTAGTTCGGGTTTTGCTCCGAGTGAACCATCATCACCCTCTCAGCCCGATCTCACACAGGTTGCCGCGCGCAAGAATCTCAATGAAACCGCGTTCTTCTTCCCGCATCTCACTGCGGACGAAAAAGGCGTGGTGCGCATGACGTTCACGATGCCCGAAGCTTTGACGGAATGGAAATTTATGGGTTTCGCGCACGACACGCAGCTACGCGCCGGCTTGCTCTCCGATACAGCCGTTACCTCTAAAGATCTCATGGTCGAACCGAATCCGCCGCGCTTTGTCCGCGAGGGCGACGCGATTGAGTTCACGGTGAAGGTCAGCAACCAGTCCGACCAGCCGCAGCAGGGCATGGTGAAACTCACCTTTGCTGACGCCGCCACGCTCGCGTCGGCCGACGCTGCGTTGGGCAATGTCGTGACCGAGCAAGCGTTCGACGTACCCGCGAAACAATCGCGCAGCTTCTCGTGGCGCATCGCTGTGCCCGATGGCATGAGCTTCCTGACCTACAAAGCGGTCGGCGCCACCGCGAAGTTCAGCGATGGCGAGGAAGGCTTTTTGCCTGTACTCAGTCGCCGGATACTTCTCACCGAGTCATTACCGCTGCCGATCCGTGGAAAATCGACAAAACAGTTCGACTTCGCGAAACTCCTCGCCTCCGGCAAGTCCGACACGCTTCGTAGCCAGTCGCTCACGGTGCAGATGGTTTCGCAGCCGGCGTGGTACGCCGTGATGGCGTTGCCGTACTTGATGGAATACCCCTACGAGTGCAGCGAGCAGATCTTCAATCGGCTCTACGCCAATGTGCTCGCCCGGCACATCGCGAACTCCGATCCGAAGATCCGCCGCATTTTCAATCTCTGGAAAAACACGCCGTCGCTCGATAGTCCGCTGGAGAAGAATCAGGACTTGAAGTCGGTAATGCTCGAAGAAACGCCGTGGCTGCGCCAGGCGAAGTCCGAAAGTCAGTCGCGTCGCAATGTCGGGCTCCTTTTCGATGGCAACCGCCTCGACGAGGAATCTGCCAGCGCGTTGAAACAGCTCGACGAGCGCCAGCTCCCCGGCGGACTTTGGTCGTGGTTCCCCGGCGGCCCGCCGAGCGAATACATTAGTTTGTATATTATGACCGGTTTCGGTCGACTCAGGCACCTCGGCGCGGAGATCGATGCGGAACCTGCGGTGAAAGCCGTTACCTCGCTCGATGCCTGGATGGACGAACATCACCGGAATATTCTCGCGACGCCATCGCCCGAGAACTACGTGCCGAGCTACACCGACGCATTGTTCCTCTATGGCCGCAGCTTCTTCCTTGAAGACCAGCCAGTCGAAGATGAGCACAAGGCCGCCATCGATTTCTTCCTCGAACGGGCGCGCGAGCATTGGCTCAAAGTCGATTCCCGCCAGACCCAGGCGCACCTCGCGCTCGCGCTCCAGCGTTTCGGCGACAAGAAAACACCGAAGGCAATCGCGCGTTCGTTGAAAGAACGCAGCGTGAGCAACGAAGAGCTTGGCATGTTCTGGCGCGATCTGGAGTTGAGCTGGTGGTGGTACCGCGCGCCGATCGAGACGCAGGCGCTGATGATCGAAGTCTTCGCCGAAGTCGCTGATGACCAGCAAGCCGTCGAAGACTGCAAAGTCTGGCTCCTGAAACAAAAGCAGACGCAGGATTGGAAAACGACGAAGGCCACGGCCGACGCGATCTACGGCCTGCTCCTGCGCGGCACGAACCTGTTGTCCAGCGATGCGCTCGTCGAAGTCTCGCTCGGTGGCCAGCCCATCAAGCCCGAGAAGGTCGAAGCCGGAACCGGCTTCTATGAACAAAAGTTTATTCGCTCCGAGGTCAAACCCGCCATGGGTGCGATCACGGTGAAGAAAACCGACGACGGCGTGAGCTGGGGCAGCGTGCATTGGCAGTATCTTGAAGATATGGCCAAGGTCACGCCGCACGAAGGCACACCGCTGAAGTTGAAGAAATCGCTCTGGGTGAAGAAAACCTCAAAGAAAGGCCAAGAATTGGTGCCGGTAAATGGTTCGGTTTCGGTCGGCGACGAAATTGTTGTCCGCATCGAACTGCGCACGGATCGCGATATGGAGTTTGTCCATATGAAGGATCAGCGCGGCAGCGGTACTGAACCAGTGAATGTGTTAAGCGTATACAAACACCAGGACGGCCTGGCGTACTATGAAAGCACGCGCGACACAGCCTCGCACTTCTTCATCGATTACCTGCCGAAGGGCACGTACGTGTTCGAATATTCGACACGCGTGCAGCTCAAAGGCGCGTACCAAACCGGCGTCGCCGAAATCCAGTGCATGTACGCCCCGGAGTTTAACGGCCACTCGGAGAGCATTCCGCTAGAGGTGAAGTGAGCGGTGGATCGGTAGGCCGTTTGCTTGCGAACGCACTTTGCAAAGTGCGAGCAAGCAAACGGCCTGCGGAAACGAGAAAACAAAAAAGCCGCGGAATTGAATCCGCGGCTTGAAGTGAAGAGGCGAAATTTCGCCGAGTGTTAGCCAATAACTCAAAATGTTAGTGCTCTCCAAGCAGGAAGGCGAATGGTTCAATAATCCATTTCTAGGTCAAATCAGGTAATGCCGTCTCCAATTCTAGAAAATGGTGCTTTTTATAGGTTGGCCATGATGACGGCTGGTACACAGGAAGGCGTTTTGAAATTACACCACCCTTTCTTTCTCGGTATATAGATATTTTGAAAGCTGGCGAAGGCCTTGCCGATTTCGTCAGGTTTGCCTAGATCGGCCACGGCGTCGGCGATTGAGTTGTGATACTTCAATCGGAGTAGCGGTGTCAGTTTGGTTTGGTCGAGCTCTTCCACTCCCACACTAACGTAATGGGACAACACGAAATCTAGAAAGACCTGCTGCTTGCTGTTGAATTGGGTGCTGATCTCGACCTTCGCTTTCGCTGCGCGGTCGACCCTGGTTAACGGCGGCAATAAATACGCCACGTAGGCGAGCACGTCAAAGAGGTCACTTTTCTCGGCGTCGATAAGGTGCTGCATCGCGACCAATTTGTCGTGACCGAAATCTTTGTCGGCTAGGCCTTGCAGGAGTTTGGCTCTGGTATCGGGTGCGCTCCAGAGCGCGCGCAACTCGGCTTCGTTTTGAAAGAAGTCGGGCAGTTTGCCGAAGAGCAGGTCCATGAATTGTTGCGCGGACATCGGCGTGCCGTCGGGATGCCAGAAGGTCGTCATCATCATGTGCTGGATGGTGCGCTCCTTGCCGTCAGCGAGTTTCACTTTCACCCGCTTCTTTTTCTCGCACTCACACCTGATCTCACCGCAAACCGGACATGGTTCCACAAGACATTCACACGGCGTCTTGCCGCAGTCCTCGCACACTTTTGGCGGTTTCGTTTCGCACACACACGGACGCGCGCCGCAAACGGGGCAGGGGTCTTCGGCTTGCGGCGGGCCATCCCATTCCTCGTCGTGGAAATGATGATGGGCTTTCACGAAGTCATAGATCGTGAAGTAGTCCTTGCCGTCGTAGAGCCGCGTGCCGCGGCCGATGATCTGCTTGAACTCGATCATCGAATTGATCGGCCGCATCAGGACGATATTGCGGATATTGCGCGCATCCACGCCGGTGGAGAGTTTCTGCGACGTGGTGAGGATCGTCGGGATGGTTTTCTCGTTGTCCTGAAACTCCCGCAGAAATTCCTCGCCCAGCTCGCCGTCATCGGCGGTGACGCGCTGGCAATAGTTCGGGTCTTTGCTGGTTTTGATCTGGTTGATGTAATCGCGCACGGCCAGCGCGTGATCTTGCGACGCACAGAACACCAGCGTCTTTTCCCGCTGGTCGATCTGGCTCATGAAAATATCCACGCGCTTCTTTTCGCGCGCAGGGATTTCGATCACCCGGTTGAATTCTTTTTCTTTATAGAGGCGGCCTTCGTCGACCTGGCCTTCAACCACGATGTCGTCCTTGGTGTAAACGTAGTCGTCGAGCGTGGTCTGAATCTGCTTCACGCGGAACGGCGTGAGGAAGCCGTCGTTGATGCCTTCCTTGAGCGAGTAGGTATAGACCGGTTCGCCGAAGTAGGCGTAGGTATCGACGTTGTCCTTGCGCTTCGGCGTGGCGGTGAGGCCGAGCTGCACGGCGGGCGAAAAATATTCGAGGATTCCGCGCCAGTTGCTCTCGTCCTGTGCGCCGCCGCGATGACATTCGTCGATGACGATGAAATCGAAGAAGTCTTTCGGATATTCTCCAAAATAGGGCGACGGCTGACCATCCTTCATCGGACCCGACATAAACGTTTGGAAGATGGTGAAGAACACGCTGGCGTTCTTCGGTACGGAACCCTTTTTGCGGATATCCTCCGGTTTGATGCGCACGAGTGCGGCGTCTTCGAACGAGGCGAACGAGGTGAAATCGTTATAGGCTTGGGTGGCCAGGTTGTTTCGGTCGGCCAGGAATAGGATGCGCGGAAGGCGTATTGGCTCCCCGCTTTTCCATGCCGTCAGACTCCAGCGCGCTTGAAACAACTTCCATGCGATTTGGAAAGCGATGGAGGTTTTGCCGGGCCGGTGGCCAGCGTCAGAAGGATGCGGGTGTGCAGGCCGGCGATGCGCTCGAGCACCCGGTTCACGGCGATTTCCTGATAGAAGCGAATGGTCCAACTGCCGCTCTTGTCGGGATACGGCACAGCGGCAAAACGGTCGCGCCACCGTTCGGCAAGCTCACGGGCCGCGCGCTCGGTCGCTGAGCCTGTCGAAGCGGTCGAAGGGAAGGTTCGGTTCCAAAGTTCATCCGGCGTGGGGAAGTTCAGCGCGCTGGTGGCTGAGCTTGCCGAAGTCTCGCGTTCCTGGCCCGTCTCCATGTCGATCGCGTAGATGCCCTGTCCGTTGGTTGAGTAAGTGAAGCGGATGGACAGCCGACCTGCATATTTCTTCGCTTGGCCGACGCCTTCGCTCAGAGGTTCGTCCCATGCCTTGGCCTCGACGACGGCGAGCTTGGCGTTGCGGTATTCCAGCACGTAATCGGCGATGTCACCCTTTCCCCGCCGCCCGTGTCCTTCAAGCCGACCGAGAGTAATTTTGTACTCGCGCCGGATGCGGCTGCCCTCGACGACGCCCCAGCCCGCGGCCTTTAAGGCGGGATCGATATGTTCGGCACGTGTCTCGGCTTCGTTCATGACTTCGGGCGTTTGGGTTTCTTGGGCTTCGGCAGTGCCTTCAACTCCTTTGCTGCTTTCTCAAAATCCAAATCAACCGTGCGCGGCTGCGAATCCACGAGGGTCCGATAGCGGCTGTATTCCAGCTCCGCCTTTATCCTCGCCTGTTCGGCAGTGATCCTTCCTGCATGATCCAGCAGCTGGTGCTCGGAGAGTTTGAGAAATTCATCCAGTTTTGTGATCCAGTCGCGCATGGTCATCACCTTGCGCTGGAGCGCCCGCAGTTCGGCGAATTCGATGTAGGCGTTTACGATTCGGTTCAGCGTGCCGAGCTCGTCTCCATCGAGGTAGTTTTTGGCGATGGTGACGTCCTCTTTGCGGATGATGCCGTCGGGGCGTGTCGTCTTCAGCCCCATGAAAGGTTGGCCGGCATCCACCCGCGCATGAATCACCTCCGCCGCTGTCTGTCCGTGCGCGGCCCAGTGCATCTTGTTCTGCACCGTGGCAAAGAACTGCTGAGATAGTTCGGTGTTTGGCGTGTAATCCACGCTCGTCGCATAAATATCCAGTACCTTCTGGTAGAAGCGCCGCTCGCTGGAGCGGATGTCCCGAATGCGCTCCAATTGCTCATCGAAGTAATCTTTGTGGCCTTTGCCGGGCGGATTCTTCAGCCGCTCATCGTCCATCGTGAAGCCCTTCACGAGATACTCTGTCAACCGTGCCGTTGCCCACTGGCGGAATTGAGTGCCGCGGTGGCTGCGTACGCGGAAACCGACGGCGAGGATGGAGGGGAGGCTGTAGTGTTCGATCTCCCGTGTCACCTCCCGCCGCCCTTCCGATCGAACTATTCGGAATTTCCGAATAGTTGCTTCCGCCGCCAGTTCTCCCTCGGCGTAAATGCCTTTCAGGTGTTCGTTCACCGTCGGAACCGTAACTTGGAACAGCTCGGCGATGAGCGCCTGCGACAGCCAGATCGTTTCGTTTTCGAACCGGCACTGGATGCGTGTGCGGCCATCCTCGGTTTGGTAGAGGATGATCGAGGATTGCGGTTCGGGTGAGTCAGGCATGGCGAGGGCCGGTCAGGGGCGGGTCGATCTACGTTGGTTGGGGAAACCAAACATGGCAACTCAGAGAGTTCGACAAGCTCACTCGCCGGGGTTGTCTCCTCGGTGGCCGATGCGTTGGGGTTTGGCGGTGGTCATTTGATCTGCTTCACGGTTTTGGCCGGTGGGAGATAGTTTTCGCCGGTGACCACCTTGCGGCCGGTTTTGGATTCCAGTTCCAGTCGCGCTTTTTTGGCGATGCGCCCACCCGTCTTTGCCGCGACCTGGTTTTCCGCCATGCCGGTGGCCGCCACGCTTTCGGCGATCTGGCGGGTCGAGAGTTCTGCCAGCGCCGTGAAAATCAACTCCGCCTCGCTCATGTGATCACGCAGGTTTTGCGTCTTGAGGCCTTTGAGATTTTTGTGTGCCTTCACGCCGACGCCGGACCATTCCTGGTGAATGATGTTGGTTAGGATGGCGAATTCCTCGCCCTGCTTGATGTCGTGCCCGGCCCAGTAATCGGTGAGCTTGTTGCGCGTTTCCTGTCCGGTCATGCGCTGCTCGATCCATTTGGCGCTGCGGCCTTGTTGTTGCCATGTCTCGCGAGCGCGGGCGAGCGAACGGGCCGGGTCGGCCAGCTCCTGCATCCGCTCGTAGCCGACCTTGGCCAGCCAGAGCTTGATCGGTTCAGCTTTCGGACTGGGAACGCTCTGGACGAGGCGAAGCAAGGTCTCGGCGGTGGCGACGTCGGTGAGGCGTTGTTTCCCGTCGGCTGCTGCCATTTTCAACTGGTGACAATTCGTCACCAGTTGACTGCCCTCTTTTTTAAGCCGGTGCTTCAGGACTTTCCAGTAGTTTTGCGACGCACTGTAATCCGCCTGCTGCGTCAGCACCTGGACGATATCCACCACGGAGAACCACCACGTCTCGGTCGCTTCGTCATAAATGCGGCGGATTTCGTGGCCTTCAAAAACAGCGAGGTCTTTTTTCATAACGAGGGATGGGGTGGTTCGACGTGGTCGGGAGTTTCAACCGGTTACAAATTGTAACCGGTTGGGTTGTGGCAAGAGCTCCGTTTTCAGTGGGTGACAAGCTGTCACCGACTGACTGCCGCAACAACGCACGGCTTTCAGTTGGTTACAGCTTGTAACCAACTGAGCTTCGTCGCGGTGGGGCACCGGGTGATTCATGGCGGTGGAACTCAGAGCTGGCCGGTGAAGGCTTGGTGCAGGAGCGACTGGGTCAATGCCTCCAGCGCGGCGAGCTCCGCTCGTAGAGGCGGGCGAGGCGTTGGGGTTTCGACGCTGGACGCGGATTCATTTAGTACCGAACCAGCTCCCCGCAGGCATGCTCGCGCTGGAAGAGGGGAATGCCTACTCGCGCGATGTGTGCGGCGACGTCAGGGTCGGTGTTCCGATCAAAAAGTATCAGGCTGAAGCGATAGGGCAGCAGTAGGTCATCCAGAGCATCGTAGATCTTGCCCACCGTTCTCCAATCGAGTGCTGCGCCGATGAGCGAGAGGTCGATGTCCGAACCTGGCTTGAAGGTACCTTTCGCGCGGGAGCCAAAGAGCACCGCCTCATCCACGGCAGGAAAGTGCGCCAGTACGTTGGCAATTTGATCCACCGTCTTTGCGGGTATACCGTGTCGCAGGTTCATGGTTCGAGGGTATCCAACTCAGTAAATTTGGCCTGGAACGTCGCAAACTCCGGCATGAAATTCGTGAGAATGGCGGCTGCAACTTCATCTGCGGTTTTTTGGTTGTAGGTGTGGCTGCTACGGTTGCGGGCTTGAATCATCGTCATCCATTCATCCCCGTTTGCGATTAACCCCTTGGCGAAAGCCTCGCGCGTGGCGTCCTTCGATCCGTAGAGATTGGTCGCACCGCGCGATTCCAGAAAATCCTTTAGGATGTTCCAAGCCAGTTCATGGGTGAACTCGAAAGCTTGGATGAGGCCCTGCTGTTCTAAATCGGAGAGTTTCCGCTGCTTCGCCAAATCCGCCGCTGCTGACAACTGAGCGAAGGCTTTACCAAAGCTCTGGAAGCGTTGCCTCCAGCGAACATCGGGAATCTTGGGCATGGCGTGAAGAGAACAGAAAGGGTTGCGGTTGGCAGTAATTATTTCGCCAGCGGGAGCGTCAACTCAGAGCTGGCCGGTGAAGGCTTGGTGCAGGAGCGACTTCTTCAACGCCTCCAGCGCGGCGAGTTTTCGCTCGTAGAGGCGGGCGAGGCGTTGGGTTTCTTCTGAGGCGTCGGCTTTTTAACGATTTGTCTTGTTCGGCATGGCGGAGGCCGCCGCCGCGCGGTGTGGCTGGGCGCTTCCTTTTCCGCTTGGTACGCCCCTTGAATGACTGGGGGGTGGTGGACAGCACTTCCTGGGGGCGCTGCGCCAATGGCGCTGCTGGGGGAAGCATGCGTCAGGTAGATCGCTGTCTCGCAATGTTTGCCGCGTGGTGTGCAGTTGTTCCCCGGGCGCCGGCGGGTGGGTCGTGGGGTCCGGGGTCGCCGGGGGGGTCCGCGGCCGGCGGGGGCGGCCGCCCGGCCAGCGCGATTCTGCGGCGGGAGGGGGGCCGGGGGGCGTTGTGCGTGGCTTGGCGTGGCGGCCTCACCCGCGCGTCGCCGCTGTCGGCAGCGGGGGACGGGACCGGGATTCGAGAGCGCGCTTCGATGCGTTGAAGCCGCCCCTTGCGCCAGCGCCAAATCGACTGCGTGGACTCAGAGAGGTCAGGAGGACAACGAATCGTGGCGGTTCGTGCGGAACGCGAGCGCGTCCGATAGCGGGGCGGTTCAGGGGGCCAGAGGCGGCGCGTCCGCCGCTGCCGCGCCAAAACAACCCGCCGATGTGGTCGGGCGGCACAACCACGGGGACCGCGGACCGAGCGCGGGACGCGCTCCCCGCGGCGCCCGGTTATGGCGATCGCCGAGTTCTTTCGTTTGCCACCCCTTCTTCATAGCAGCGCCTTGATGTTGCCCAGCACTTCCGCGCTCTCGGCGTCCAGCGCGGCGATTTCGTCCATGATTTCCTGCGGGCTGCGGTGCGCGATTTCCTCGCCGCCGTTGGGGTTCTTCACGGACAAATCAAAGGTCTTCGGGTCGATGGCCGCCACGTCCACGCTCCAGCTTTTGGGCGAGTCGGCTTTGGTCTTTTGCAGCGCGATGAACTCGGCGAGGTCGGCGTCGTTGAGCGGGTTGGTCTTGCCCATGTTGCGACCGGGGTCGAGCTGGTAGAACCAGACCTTGCGCGTCTTCGTGCCTTTCTCGAAGAAGAGCACCACGGTCTTCACGCCCGCGCCGATGAACGTGCCGCCGGGGCAGTCGAGCACGGTGTGCAGGTTGCATTCTTCCAGGAGCTTCTGGCGCAGGCTGACGGAGGCGTTGTCGGTGTTGGAGAGGAAGGTGTTCTTGATGACGATGCCGGCGCGGCCGCCGGCCTTGAGCATCTTGATGAAGTGCTGGAGGAAGAGGAACGCGGTCTCGCCGGTGCGGATGGGGAAGTTCTGCTGCACTTCCTTGCGCTCCTTGCCGCCGAAGGGCGGATTGGCGAGGATGATGTCGAAGCGGTCCTTCTCCTGCACGTCGGCGAGGTTCTCGGCGAGCGTGTTGGTGTGGATGATGTTGGGCGCCTCGATGCCGTGCAGGATCATGTTCATGATCGCGATGACGTAGGCCAGGGACTTCTTCTCCTTCCCGTAGAAGGTGCGCTCCTGCAAGGTGCGGTCCTGGGCGGTGGTGCGCTTGGGGTTGGTGGCTTTGAGGTATTCGAAGGCCTCGCACAGGAAGCCGGCCGAGCCGACCGCGCCGTCGTAGATGGTCTCGCCGAGCCGGGGCGCGGTGACGGCGACGATGGCGCGAATGAGCGGGCGCGGGGTGTAATACTCGCCGCCGTTGCGCCCGGCGTTGCCCATGTTCTTGATCTTGGCTTCGTAGAGGTGCGAGAGCTCGTGCTTCTCGGTCTGGGAGCGGAAGCGCAGTTCGTCGATGTGGTCGATGATCTCGCGCAGGTTGTAGCCGCTCTGGATGCGGTTCTTGATCTCGCCGAAGATCTCGCCGATCTTGTATTCGATGGTGTTCGGGCCGGTGGCCTTCTGCTTGAAGCCGTGCAGGTAGGGAAAGAGCTTGCCGTTGACGAAGTCGCGGAGGTCGTCGCCGGTCAGGGCGGCGTTATGATCGAGCTTGCCGTCCTTGCCCTTGGGCGCGGCCCAGGCTTCCCAGCGGTAGGGCTTGTCGAGGATGTGGGTGTATTTCTTGCCGTCGAGGGCGGCTTCGGTGGCCTTGTCGTGCTCCAGGGCGTCGAGGTATTTCAGGAAGAGCAGCCAGGAGGTCTGCTCGGTGTAGTCGAGTTCGCTGGTGCAGCCGGCGTCTTTCCAGAGGACGTCGTCGATGGGCTGCGGAGTGTAGGGGCGGCGAGTGGTCGGCGCGGGGGTGAATTGAGCACGAGGCCGGTAAGATCGATGACGAAGGCGGCGTCGTTTCGTCGAGCGTGGCGAAAGAGTGCGTGACGACAGACATCGATCTTTGCGCGCAAACCCGGGTAACCGGGGCTGGAAACCAACAGAAATAAGGGGAATGAGCCGGACGGCAATCGTCGAATACCCACAGTTTCAATACATAACAAATGACATCGCGCTTAGTGCCGATGCTACTGGTCCGGAGTGGTCGCAGTTAGGGAAATCCTCAGTGGGGTGGTTTTCCTCAGGAATCGATTTAAAGGCAAATAACGGCGTCGCTTATACCAAGACACGGGCAAACACGGAAAAGCCGCGGAACCTTATTAAGATATCCGCGGCTTACGTTTCAATTATTCGTAACGTTTTGATTATCCGTACTTACATTTTGAATTATTCGGTGACAGCTGAGCGAACTCAGGCGATCTCGATCTGAGGACGATTCTTCTCTGGCCAGTCGATGTGGTAGAACTTGCCGCGCGGTTTGTCGGTGCGCTCGTAGGTGTGCGCGCCGAAGTAGTCGCGTTGACCCTGGAGCAGGTTGGCCGGCAGGCGGGCCGAGCGGTAGCTGTCGTAGTAGGCGAGGGCCGAGCTGAAGGTCGGGGCCGGCACGCCACACTCGGCGGCGAGAGCGACAACCTTGCGCCAGTTTTCTTGGGCCTTTTTGACGGTTTTTACGAAGTATGGATCAAGGAGAAGGTTAGCGAGGTCGGGCTTGCGCGCGAAGGCCTCGGTGATCTTCTGCAGGAACACGGCGCGGATGATGCAACCGCCACGCCAGATCTGAGCGATCTCGCCGAAGTTGAGCTTCCACTTGTACTCTTTCTGGGCTTCGCGCATGAGCTGGAAACCTTGGGCGTACGAGCAGATCTTCGAGCAGTAGAGTGCGTCGTGGATGGCTTCGATGAGGGCTTTCTTGGAGCCTTTATATTTCTTCGAGGGGCCTTTGAGAATTTTAGAGGCAGCGACTCGTTCTTCTTTCACCGCCGAGATGCAGCGAGCGAAGACGGATTCGGCGATGGTCGGTGCAGGCACGCCCATGTCGAGCGCGTTGACGGAGGTCCATTTGCCGGTGCCTTTTTGACCGGCAGTGTCGAGCACGATGTCGACGAAAGCTTTTTTCGAGGCCGGGTCTTTTTGTTTGAGAATGTCGGCAGTGATTTCAACGAGGAAGCTGCCGAGCATGCCTGAATTCCATTCGGAGAAGATCTCGCCCATTTCCTTGGCCTTGAGGCCGAGCAGACCCTGCATGAGGGCGTAGGCTTCACAGATCATCTGCATGTCGCCGTACTCGATGCCGTTGTGGACCATCTTGACGTAGTGGCCGGCACCGTTTTCGCCGATGTAGGTGGCGCAAGGAACACCGCCGACGATGGGTTTGCCGGGCGCGGCGCCTTCGAGTGGGCGGCCGGTCTTGCCGTCGACTTTGGCGGCGATGGCGTTCCAGACAGGGGCGAGTTCTTTGTAGGCGGCAGGATCGCCACCGGGCATGAGGGCCGGGCCGAAGCGGGCACCTTCTTCACCGCCGGAAACGCCGGAGCCGATGAAGCGGAGGCCTTTTTCGCGGAGAGTTTTTTCGCGGCGGATGGTGTCGGTCCAGAGGGCGTTGCCGCCGTCGATCACGATGTCGTTTTGATCGAGGAGAGGGACGAGGCTGTCGATGACGGCGTCGGTGCCTTTGCCGGCTTGGACGAGGATGACGATCTTGCGCGGCTTGGCCAGGGACTTGACGAATTCTTCGAGCGTCTTGGCACCGATGAGGCCGCCGGGCGTGTTGGGATTCTCGGCGACGAACTTTTCGGTCTTTTCAGTGGTTCGGTTATAGACCGAAATCTGAAAGCCGTGGTCGGCGATGTTGAGGGCGAGGTTTTGACCCATCACGGCTAGGCCGATGAGTCCGATGTCAGAGTAGGCTTTAGGCATAAAGTGTGGGCGGGCCAGCAAGCCATAAAGGGGCTCCGAAAACCACCCCAAAAAAAATGGCGCGAAGAAGATCGCGCCAGGTGAGCCGCTATTTCTTAGCGGGCGTACTCGGGGCGGGCGTGGCGGGGCCTTTCGGCTTTCCCGACTTATCGGTCGGGTCCTGCGCCTGTTTCTTTTCGTAGACGCCCTTGGTCGGGAAGAAGCCGGAGTCGGCGATGGGGCCGATGATCGGCGTGAGAAAAGCAGGCTCGTTACGATTGTAGACCCAGCTAATGCTAAAGACGCCAACCACTACGCAGAGAATGATCGTAAGGATGATCTTGTTCATCCCCATCACTTTTCTGAACAAAAAGAGGAGCCCGGCGAGAATGCAGGCACCGAGGATGACCTTGATCCAGAACTGGCCCGAGACGTTTTGGAGTTTATCGAGCGGGGTTACTTTTTCAGCAGCAACGGCGAGTAAGGGTAGCATACGCGGCCGAAGTGTATGTATTGGCCGAAGAGAGACCAGTTCAAAGAACCGGCGGGAAATATTTAGCTTCTTTTTGGCAAAAAGCGGTTTGCGGTTTATGAAGTCGATTTAAGTTTAGCTCTACCGTGGCCTTTGCGCCGCTTTTCATTTCGCTACCATCCTATGGAAGAAGCCGAGTACTCACGCCGCACCCGCCAGAAAAAGCCCAGCTTTCTAATCAGCGAAGGGCTGCGTACCTATCTACGGCGTTACCGGCGCGAGCGCGAACTTCCGGTGACCTATGAACGACTGCGGCGTTTTACCGAATGTGCGCCCTTGGTCGATGAAAGCGGTCAGCCCACGCTTTGGGAAACGGTGATGTATGACCGGCTCGAAATGGATCAGCTCAACGAAGACCTGAAGCGCATCTACGCCCTCTTGCGCGTCGATGGCGACCTCTCGGTCATGCAGCATCTCTATGTTGACCGGATCGATTACTGCTCCTTTGGCAACTCCACGCCCTTCCGTATCCGGATTGTGAATGCGTACAACGACAACCCGGACTATTTCTACGTGAAGCGCGGCGACTCTTCGCGAGTGTACGGGCTGGAACTGGAGCACTTGCTCTCGCCCAACCGCATGCACTACCTGACGTTTGGCGATACGCTGATCGAGGAGCACGTCGCAGGCATCCCGGGCGACGTTTTCATCGATCGCTGGCTGCATAGCGATGAACTAAAACCAATCCGTGTCGCCAAAGAACTCGTCAAGTTCAACGAACGCTGTTTCGTGCGGCTGCTGGGCGATATGCGCAGTTATAACTTCGTCGTCGTGATCACGCCGGACTTCGAAGGCGCGCAAATCCGTATCCGTGCGATGGATTTCGATCAACAGACTTACGAGGGGCGCATGAATCTCTACAAGCCGCAGTATTTTCGGGAGAACAAACCGCTGGCACTGTTTTGCGTGCAACACTTACGCGTCGAAACCGCTCGCCAGTACCAACGCGAAGAGCAGGTACTGATGCTTCAACGCAGAGCGATCATCGGCGAACGCTTTGATATGATGCTCGATGCGATGTCTGGCGACGAGCTGGCGCCGATGAGCCATGTGATCGAGTTGCGCGAAGGGCTGGCCTCGCACTACGGCCGCACGGCTTATCTTCGCTGCAATTCCATGGGTGATTTGGTTCGGGAAAACATGGAGAGCATTCGCCTGGCCGTCGACGCACCGCAGAGAGCCGCTTCGCGGCCGGAAGAGTATGAGTAGGAAGGAGGCAGGAGACAGTAGTCAGGAGGCGGAGGACGGAAGTCAGAGGATAGCAAATTCCGGAGTCTGGGGGGTAGGGACGGTCCGCCGGGCCGTCCGGTTGGATGGAGCAGGTGGTTTGGCACGTTTTCGGACGACCCGGCGGGTCATCCCTACCTCGGAGGCGCGCAGGTCGGACGAGGGAAGCCGGGAGGCGAGGTGTCGCACTGGTTTTTCAAGCGCATAAAAATTCCGGAGTTTGTGGGTAGGGACGGCCATGCCGGGCCTTTGAACCTAAAAACAGCAGTTGTTTAACCGCTAATTATCGCTAATCGCCGCTAATTTCGGAGGTTAGCCACCGGTCTACGCAGCAACTGAGTTCACCTGACAGGTGAAAAGGTGTTTTTATCGATGTCTCAGACTTAGCGCCAATTAGCGAAAATTAGCGGTTTCAACTGCGGAATTAAGGTTGAAAGAGAGATGGCTTCAGCGGGGCTACACCGATCACGCTCTCTTCAGTCTCTTCCTATTCGGAGCGGGTCACTCATTCAATTCCTGCTCATGTTCCGACAGCCACTGCCTTAGGCCTTCCACGCAGGCGGGGCACTGCCAGCTCATCACTGTTTTCCGTCCGGGCGTGGCGACGTCGCCACCGTAGTAGCTTTCCTCTCCGTGCGGAAAACGATCCCGTGCCGAGTGCAGCAACTGCACGAGCTTGAGGTTGCAGTGATAAACGATCGGCACGGGCCGCTTTGTCATGCGGAGATGATGAACAGCGCAGAGCGAGGGATCGTGGCTTTCAGGCGTGCTGGAGATTTCTGCTGGTGTTAAATTCATGACGGTGGTCGATGGAGGCGTGGAGGGCGTGGTTATTTGATTTTCCTGCCTGGAACTCGAGGACGCTTGTTCTGCCGTCTGGGCCAGTGAAGTTGTACAGGCGGTGAGCACGCAGGTCGACCAGAGTGCGGCAGCGATCCTGCAGCAAAAGTTGAGACTTTTCGTCCTGGATCGCATGCCGACCCCGGCGCTTTCGCCGTTGGATTCGAACTTTGGATACACCCGTGTCATTTGCGGATGCCGATTTCGTCGAAAGGTATGTCCTCGAAGCTGGGGATCAGGAAGGCGGGCGAATTTGGCTTTAGCAAAAGGTTGAGGCTGGCTTCGTCGGTGAACAGCGGATCCTGGTCCTGAACATTGTTCGTCACGAGCTTGTAGTGGGTGGAGGTGTCCTTGGTTTCCTCAAGCCAGCGGAAGTTTGACCAGCCGAGGTTTCTTGATATCACGGTGCCTTCCGGAAAGAGCCAGGTTTTTGTTGGGTCGATGATGGTCGTCCAGTCGTTTGGAATCGCTGCGCATTCGGGGTAGCGCGAGAGCCAAGGTTCCTGTTGGTATCCGAGCTGGTTGAGCTTCTCGAGGAGATTCCAACTGTCACCGGGAATATTGTTTGGGAAACCGAGGGATTTGAGCCACTCGAACGCCCGGCTGTCGGCGTAAAAGGCATCGCCGCACTTAACGATCAGGTTGTTCACGATGGTGGTGTCGCGGCCGCCTTCGAGTTTGATGCCGGCTCCGCTGGCGTCGTAGAGAACGGCAACAAACGTTTGGAGGCCATCTTGGAAACGGGATGCTCGTGTGCAAAGCGAGGACACGTTGAACCATCCTTCTTACGGCCATGGTCTCAATATGCGATCAACCTCTCCCCTTGACCGGGGCAAGATCATCAACTTGAGAGCCGGATGCGAGAAACCCGCCTGTCCGGTTCGGAGGGAGGGGCGGAGCAAATCAATGCTTCGTCCCTACCCTATCCTTCGATCAGCAAACATAAAGTCCAAATCCCTAGGGGCGTTGGTATTACTACTCGCGACGGCCGGAGGCCGGAGCGGATGCTGCATCACTGGTGTGGCGGCTTTGGCGGCGGGTGGTTCGGGTGGCTGGGTGGTCGGCTCTTCGCACGGAGATTGTGCCGGGAAGATAGGGGCGCAAAAACGGGGGCAATTCGCCGCGGCCACCACGCTGAAAATCGCGCCAGAGCGCCGCGGCGACGGCCGGTTGTTCCTGGTGGAGTTCGGTTGTGAGAAAACTGAAGAGCAGCTCCATCAGGGTCACGAGGGCGAGCGCGTGATGGCGGCCATCGTTGGTGGCGAGCCAGTCGCTGAGGCGGAGGAATGAGTGAAACGGGGAAGGTTGGGTTGAAACGATAGAGGTGGTTCTGTCGAGGTCGGGGCGATGCTCCGCTTCGTCCGCGGCGGATGAGGGACCATCCGCCCTACCCGATACAGTGCGAGCCTGAGCGTCCCTACCCGCCCAAACCAGCGGCGTGGTTTCGACGAAGTTGCCGCTGTTGCCGACCAAATCCCAGTAGCGTGCGAAGCGACGCAGGCGCTGCATCGTGGAGAAATCGATCAGCTTGTTGCGGAGAATTTCGTAGGTGGGCAGCGGCGAGTAAACCATTTCCCACGTCTGATCGTGGCGCGATATTGGCGTGCCGCGCAGGCGCTTGAGAATGCCGACTTGGATTTCTTGCGGAGCGAGCGCAACGAGTCGGTCGAAGCCAGAAGCAAAACTTTCCAGTGTTTCGCCCGGCAGGCCCGCGATGAGATCGGCGTGGAGATGGACACCGGTTTGGGCGCGCAAGTAGCGGAAGTTGTCCTCCAAACGAACATAGTCCTGGCGGCGGCTGATGAGCGTGGCGACGTCTGCATTGAAAGTTTGGATACCGACTTCGAGCTGCATGGTGCCGGCCGGAAAGCGTGCGATCAACTCCCGCAGTTCCGGTGGCAGCCGGTCGGGTACCATTTCGAAATGCAGAAACAGGCCGGGTTTCAGCCGTTCGAGGAAAAACTCCAGAATGCGGCGGCTGGTGGCGAGGTTCAGGTTGAACGTGCGGTCGACGAATTTGAAATGCAGCACGCCGCGCGCGAGCAGGCGTTCCAGCGTGGCGAGAAACGTATCGATCGGCGCTTGCCGAACCGGTATATCGAGGGAAGAAAGGCAGAATTCGCAGCTGAACGGACAGCCGCGCGAGGCTTCGACGTAAATCAAGCGGTGCGCGATGTCGTCCGCGTTATATTCGTCGTAAGGCAGGGCGAGTTTGCCGAAATCCGGCAGCGGTGCGGCGATGATTTTTTGCGGGGGCGGCGTACCGGCGAGTATCTGTCGACAGAGTTCGGCGAACGCCAGATCGCCCTCGCCGGTGATGGTGTAATCGGCGAGTCGGACGATTTCCTGTTGATCCGATTCGTAGCTCACCTCGGGCCCGCCGAGCACTACGATCACGTCGGGGCGAATCTTTTTAAGGATAGCGACCAGTTCGGTTGTGAGGGTGACGTTCCAGATATACACACCGAGGCCGACGATGCGTGGATTATGCGCGAGGATTTTCTCCGCGATTTCCAGCGGGCGCTGGTTGATGATGAATTCTTCCAGTATGGCGCGCGAACGCAGCTCGCCAAGGTTGGCCAGCAGGTAGCGCAGGCCGAACGAGGCGTGGATGTATTTCGCATTGAGCGTCGCTAGGACGATATCGGGCATTGCGGCCAACCATCAGTGCGATGCGGCCAAAGCTCAAATGCGGAAAATGAAAAAGCCGACTCGGCTTAACCGGGTCGGCTTGGATAGAAGGGCAATGGAGTTGGTGCCGCGGGCTTACAACCAGGCTTTGCCGGCGGGAAGAACTTCGCGGCCGAAAAGATCGTTGAGGATAATGCGAGCCATCATGTACCAGGCCGCGAGCGCGCAGGCGATCAGCTCGTAGCCGGCAACCTTGTTGAAGATCGGATTTCCGAAGTGGCCGATGTCGAGCAGCACGAAACCGATCAAGAGAAGCGTGAAGGTAATCGCCATCGCGCCATGGACGCGCATCGAACCGATCCAGAGGATAACGGTAAAGAGGGTCCAAGCGATGAGGAACCAGCCGACATCGGTATGCGAGGCGGCAAACACGCCGAAATTGTTACCCAGCAGCATGAGGCAAAGGCTGATCCAGAAGGCACCGTAGGCGGTGAAGGCGCAGTAACCGAAATTATTGCCCATTTTCATTTCCTGGAAGCCGGCGATCATTTGCACGAGGCCGCCAAAAACGAGGCCGACCCAGATGACCGGGCCGGTGCCCATCCAGCCCACATTGTGGAACTGGAGCAGAAGCGTGGTCAGGCCGAACCCGGCGAGACCGACAACCGCTGGATTGGCGAGTTTAGGTGAAGGAGGAGTGGTGGTGTTGGACATGTGAAAGTTGGCGAAAAGTGGTAAGTGTAGGCGATATGGAGGAGTGGCCTGAGCGGGCACAAAAGGGGCGAATGCTAGGACGTGGCCGCGCCGAGGTAAGGGCGAAGTGGGGCACGCTCGTAGCTATAAGGCGCGGCGAGCGCGCCTGAAGGTTTCGTGATAGTGCGTGTAGAGGACGCCCTCGTTCAGCGGATGATCGACGGAACTTTGGACTGTCTCTCTGATCGCTCAAAGACCTCTGTTGTCGGGTCATTCTTTGCGTCTTGGCGTCTTTGCGTGAGAACGGATTGGAAAAGATTCACCTTGAGGCACAAAGTCGCGAAGAACCACACGGCGTACAGGAACACGCCCCGTCTTCTAGTGCTAGGTTGACTGCCGTTTTGCGGCGATCGCACGGAGCTCTTTTGCCGTCAGTAAGTCCTTTTCTCTCCCCATCGCTTCCTTGGCCTTGATCAAATCCTCGAGCGAAATCACCCGGCAGCGGCGCCCAAACAACGGTATCTCCACGGCGTTTTTCGTCAGGGCGTGGTAGTCGCCGATGCCAAGCACACTACCTAGCACGTCCACCACTCCGGCTTCGGTTTCTAGATAGATATTGGATAGAGTCTGCCCAGCCGGCGGATGCTCCAGGAACGAAAGTTTTTTATGCGTCATCCGATGCACCGGTTTTAGATCGGCCAGCGTTTCACGCAGTTTGGCGATGGTTTCTGGTGATAGAACGGCGCAAATATCGAGATCGTTGGTGACGTATGCGGAGCCATGCAGCACGCCTGCGAAGCCGCCTACCACGACAAAATCCAGACCCGCGTCAGAGAGCCGCTGGAGCAGCAGATGCAGACTTTTCATAGGTGGCTCCTGCTTCTCTCAATGCCAACACCAGCTCCAGCGCAGATTCATGCCGCAGCACGCGTTCTTCGTAGGTCAGCGCCAGATTCGAATCCAGCAGATCGAGGTCAATGCCTGCACGGCGGGCGTCCTCGAGGGTCTGTTCCAGATTCGTCATAGCGTGAAAATGCGCGTTACTCGAAGGGCTGCAAAGCCTGTTTTGGGCCGTAGTTGTTCGGCAGCGAAAATCACTCGGAAAACGGTTGCAGCGCCTTAAGCCCTCGCTCGCGTATCGTACTTTTGTATACCCAGTGCAATCGCACCTTCAATGAGCACTCTCAAAACTGGGTTACAGCCCCGGAAAGTCATCCGGTCGAGCAGGGCTTCACCATGTTCCTCTAGCAATCCGGTCAACAGTCCATTCACGAAAGAACTGTTTCCATGCCGTACACCGGTGAAGTCGAGAACGATATCCGCCTGCATTCCCACATAGGGATCGATTCTCACCATGCGAAAAGCGACCGCCTTGGCGCCATCGGCCAAATGCGATCCCAGTTCTTCAGCAAGGTGGAGTTCGAGTTTCATCTTCAGGTGAATCTAGTTCTAATCGGCCTTTTTGCGAGTAAGCCAGCCTCTTGTTTTGCAGTGTCCAGCAAAGTGTAGAAGTCCTGCAACTTACTGTGCAGAAAAGTTAGGGTCACGAGCGTTCCGTGATAAAAACAGCCGTGCGGCAGGCTCTGCTCTTTAACCTGTCCGTCCGGGTCCATTTGCACGATTCCCGTGCCGCTGACGATCAACACCCAAGCCTGGGTATGGCGTGCGAGACCTGTGACTAACGTGAGCCCCACACCCTGATTGACGGGCTCGCCTTTGGAAGACACTCTCGGTTCGAGCGCCTTCCTGATCGCGGCCGTATCGGAAAGACCGTGGCTCCAGGCTAATCCCGCATCGACGAAACTCTGGCGTATTCCGTGGCCATTGTCTGCGACGGCGATCCGTACCATCGCTTCGCCCTTGTTGACTTGTGCGGCAACGTAGCCAGTGCCGCGACTGTGTTGCCTCACGTTCGCACCAAGCTCCCCGATCACGTAAGCTGCGAGATCGTAGAGCGGACTCGCCGGATGTTCGAAATCGTCTCCGCCGGGTGCCAGGCAGGCAGCCACGCCCTTGCTGATCGAGTCAACATCTACAATTTGCTGCACCGGTACGAACCGCCCGTGCGACGGATGACGCTCGAACTCCTCGGTGCTCGACACACCGCAAACGCGGAGCAGATCCATGCGCTGCAAGTATCCGAGGATCGGACATTGATGAATACCTTCGAACCGAATGCGATGAATGTGCTGACTCTGCCAATGTTTAACCATCGCAGCCAGTGCAACGAGTCCTGCGGGTGAAACCCTGCGGAGGGCGGAGAAATCGAGGATGATTTCCGCCTCGACCGTCGCTACCGAACCAAGTTGAGCAAGAAACGGAAGCAGGCCAGCCGCGTTGATGACTGGAGGAACGACGAGGCGCACGACCAGAGAAAAATGTCCCCTTTGGGGCGAGGCAATCGGATAGTACTTATGCGACCGATTTCTTCAGATACGCGTCGATCGCTTTGGCGGAGCGTTTGCCGTCGCCCATGGCGAGGATGACGGTGGCGGCGCCGCGGACGATGTCGCCGCCGGCGAAAACGCCAGGGAGGCTGGTCATGCCATGGTCGTCGACCTCGATGTTCGCGCGCTTGTTGAGCTTGAGCTCGGGGCAGGTGGCGGTGAGGAGTGGGTTGGCACGCGTACCGATGGCCACCACGACCACGTCGCATTCGAGAATAAATTCTGAACCGGGAATCGCGACCGGGCTGCGGCGGCCGGAGGCGTCGGCTTCACCAAGTTGCATGCGCTGGCACTTGAGGCCGGTGACCCATTTCTTGTCGTTGCCGATGACTTCGAGCGGAGCGACGAGCATCTCGAAGGCGACGCCTTCTGCTTCAGCATGGTGAACTTCTTCCACGCGAGCAGGCATCTCGGTCTTGGTTCGGCGGTAGACAATGCTGGCGACTTCGGCACCGAGGCGCTTGGCGGTGCGCACGGCGTCCATGGCGACGTTGCCGCCGCCGACGACGGCGACGCGTTTGCCGACGAGCACGGGCGTATCGGCCTGCGGAAATTCATATGCGGCCATCAAATTGACGCGAGTGAGGTATTCGTTTGCAGAATACACGCCTTTGAAATTTTCGCCGGGCACGTTCATGAAGACCGGCAAGCCGGCGCCGTTGGCGATGAAGATGGCATCGAAAGTCTGGCGCAGTTCGGGCAACGTGTAGGTGCGGCCGATGATGACGTTGCACTCGATCTTCACGCCGGCGTCGGTGAGGCGTTTGACTTCCTTATCCACGATCTGTTTCGGCAGGCGGAATTCCGGGATGCCGTACACGAGCACGCCACCGGGCTGATGCAGCGCTTCGAAAACAGTAACGTCATGGCCAGCTTTGGCGAGTTCGCCTGCGGCGGTGAGGCCAGCAGGGCCGCCACCGACGACGGCAACTTTTTTGCCGGTGGGCGTGGGTTTCGGTGCAGTGCGGCTACCGTTCTGCATGGCCCAATCAGCGACGAAGCGTTCGAGATAGCCGATGCCGACCGCTTCGCCTTTGATGCCGCGAACGCAAAGTTCTTCGCACTGGGTTTCCTGTGGGCAAACCCGTCCGGTGACGCAAGGCAGGGCATTATCGCCGAGCAGGCTGTCGGCTGCGCCGGGCAAATCACCCTTGGCGAGAAAGTCGATAAAGCGCGGGATATTCACACGCACGGGGCAGCCTTGAACGCATTTTGGATCTTTGCACTGGATACAGCGCTGGGCTTCGAGCATGGCCATCTGCTCGGGCAGGCCGAGATTGACCTCGCAGAAATTATGCGAGCGTTCCGTCGCGTCCTGCTCCGGCATGCGCTGGCGTTGGATGGCCATGCGCTCTTTGGGCGACATCTTTTTCGGTGCGGCGGCGGGAAGTTCGGCAGACATGTGGGTGACCCTTTGAAATTATTTTGTCAGACCGACGCGGCAGGTGCCGTCTTTTTGGCAAGTGTTGGCTTCTTGCTCGTGAATTTTGTAGGTAGAGAGACGGTCGGCAAGCAGGTCGAAGTCGACTTTGTGGCCGTCGAACTCGGGACCGTCGACGCAGGCGAATTTCGTTTCACCGCCGACATCGACGCGGCAGCCACCGCACATGCCGGTGCCGTCGACCATGACAGGGTTGAGCGAGACGATCGTGTGTACGCCGAAAGGTTTGGTGAGATTGGCGATAGCGCGCATCATCGGTACGGGGCCGACGGCGTATACGATATCGATGCCGCCTGCGGTCAGGATTTCCTTCGCGGCGTCGGTCACGAAACCTTTGCGTCCGTAGCTGCCGTCGTCGGTGCAGACCACGACGTCGCCAAGACGCTTGAGTTCTTCTTCGAAAATAACCCATTCCTTCGAGCGGCCACCGATCACGCTGGTGACGTGGACGCCTTTGGCGTGCAGGCCTTGGGCAATCGGATGAACAACTGCGGTGCCGACGCCGCCGCCGACGCAGAGCGCGCGACCTTTTTCGATCACTTCGGTGGGCATGCCGAGCGGGCCAGAGATGTCTTGGATCGAATCGCCGACATCGAGCGCAACCAGTTCCTTGGTGCTTTTGCCGACGGCTTGGATGACGAGAGAGATTGTCCCTGCCGTAGGGTTAGCGTCGGCGATTGTGAGCGGGATTCGCTCGGCGCGAGGGCCGCGACGGACGATCACGAACTGGCCCGGCTGGCGGATTTGCGCGATGCGTGCTGCCTCCAAATCTAACCGTGTTACATTTGGGCTGAGCTGGGCTTTGGAGACGATGCGGTGCATTTGAGTTTAAAGGTGTAGCAGGCAATGCGCCATGAGCAGTTATGGGCCAAAGAGATTGGCAGTATTGATAACTTTTAAACCGGCCTTCTGGAGGATATCAGCGGCACGATCAAGGTCGTTGAAACGGATGATCATGATCGCGCGGCCGGTGCGGCAGGCGAAGGCGTACATGTATTCGACTGAGATCTGGTGCGGATCGAGCGCGGTGAGAACGGCGGCGAGCCCGCCCGGCTTATCGGGAACTTGGATGGCGAGAACTTCGCTCGCAGTGACGGCGTAGCCCGCTTTTTCAACAACGGCACGGGCTTTGTCTGCATCCGGTGTGATGATGCGCAGCAAACCAAACTCACCGGTTTCGGAGAGCATGAGCGTGCTAAGGTTCACACCGGCATCGGCCAGCGTGCGACAGAGCGCGGCGAGGCGCCCGGGTTGATTTTCGAGGAAAACGGAAATCTGGCGGATTTTCATGGGGTGATGGAATCAGAGGTTAGGGATCAGAGGCCAGAAGTCAGAGATGGGATTCGGAGGATGATTTTTCACGCAGAGACGCAGAGGCGCAAAGAAGACCGCAGGCGACGGGCGTGCGATCTTTGCGACTTGGCGTCATTGCGTGAGACTTCATGGCTCTTTTAATTAGTTAAGTTGCGCTGGTCGAGCAGGCGCTTGGCCTTGCCTTCACTGCGCGGGATGGTGCCGGGTTGGGCGAGTGTGATGGCGGCGTGCAAGCCGGTGATTTGCTCGATGCTTTTGCCGAAACGTTTTTGCAACTGCTCCATCGCGCCGACATTATCGGTGAGCATTTCGCCGGTGATTTCGACGCGCACTTCCATTTGGTCGAGACCGCCTTTGCGCGTTAGGACGATCAAGTAGTGCGGCAAACTGGATTCGGTTTTCAGCAGTGCGGTTTCGATCTGCGAAGGGAAAACATTTACGCCGCGAATGATGAACATGTCATCGCTGCGTCGGCTGATGCGGCGGATACGGCGGCAGGTACGACCACAGCCGCAGCGGCTCGTTTCGAACGCGGTGATGTCGCGGGTACGATAGCGGATGACCGGCATGGCCTGCTTGCTGAGCGTCGTGATAACGAGCTCGCCCTCGGTCCCATCGGGCACGGGTTCGAGTGTTTTCGTATCGACGATTTCGGCGAGAAAATGATCTTCGAAAATATGCAGGCCGTCCTGACATTCGCATTCGGCGCCGACGCCGGGGCCGATGATTTCGGAGAGGCCGTAGATGTCGAATGCCTTCACGCCCGAGGCGGACTCGATGTATTTGCGCATCTCATCGGTCCAAGGTTCAGCGCCGAAAACGCCGCGCTTAACCTTCAGGTCACGCCTAAAATCGATGCCCATTTTCTGCGCCGTCTCGATCAAGTGAATGAAGTAACTCGGGGTGCCGCAGATCGCAGTGACACCAAAATCTTTCATGACCATGATCTGGCGTTCGCTGTTGCCGCCGGAGATCGGGATGACCGTCGCGCCGATGCCTTCGAGACCGCCGTGCAGGCCGAGACCGCCGGTGAAGAGTCCGTAGCCGTACATGTTCTGCACGATGTCGCCGCGCGAATAACCGGCGGCGTAGAGCGTGCGCATGATGACCTGTTTCCAGACCTCCATGTCCTGCGCGGTATAACCAACAACAATCGGCTTTCCCGTGGTGCCGCTCGACGCGTGCAAGCGAACGACGTCGCTCATCGGCACGGCGAAAAGGCCGTAAGGATAAGTGTCGCGCAAGTCGGTCTTCACCATGAACGGTAACTTGCTGACATCGGCAAGCGTGGTGACGTCGGCGGGCTTGAGGCCCTTGGCGTCCATGCGCTCGCGGAAAAGTTTAACCTTTTCGTAGGTGAGCGCGGTGACGGCCTTGAGCCGTTGCAGCTGAACCTCGCGGAGGCGAGATTCGGGCATGTAGTCGAGCGCGCTCTCGGGGAAGAACGTGCCTTCTAGATCGTTCCAGAGGTGGGGTATCATGGGGTGCGGCCGAGATCGAATGCGGTGTCGTTGGCGGTATGGAGTTTCTCGGGAAAGTTTGCACGCAGGCTCTCACGCCAAGCGCTCTCGGGGAAATCGAAATGGCGGCTGAGACGCCCGAGCATGGCGACGTTGAGCGACTTTGCCGATGGCAACTTCGTTGTGTCGATGTCGGCCGGGACGATCAAAGTGCCGCTGGTGCGAAGTCCGCCGCGAACGACTTCGATCTGGGTCGGCTCCATCACGACGAGAAAATCGCAGGCGCCGTCGGGGATCATCGGGCTGTGGACTTCGGAGCCAAAACGCACGTCGGACTGCACGGAGCCGCCGCGCTGGCTCATGCCGTGGACTTCGGCTTTTTTGACAGTGTGACCCTGGCGGAAGACGACGTCGGCGAAGATGTCGGAGGCCTTGATCACGCCGGTGCCGCCGAGACCGGCGAAACGGATATTGGTGGTTTGAACCTGGTTCGTTGTCATGGGCGAGGTTCCTTAGTGTTGGCAGGTGCCACCGCATTCGCACGAACCGGATTCGGCGGGTTCGTCAGCGGCTTGTTTTGCTTTCAGCTCCTTGTCCCAAGCGGCAATGCGGCCGGCGGCGAGGATACACGGGCTGCGGGCGATGATAACGGTCAGCTCATCCTTTTGTAGGGAATCGGCCAATACGGCTTTGAGCATCGCGCGTTCGCGAATCGGATTGATGGTGAAAACGTTTTTCACGCCAGCGGCGTGGGCCATTTCTTCGAAGTTTACCTTATGCGTGCCAGAGCCGTCGAGGTGCCGGCCGGTGCCGGGGTGCTCCTGCTGGCCGGTCATGGCGGTGGTGCCGTTGTCGAGAATCATGAGCACGTGGCCAGTCTCGGGCGGATTGTAGGCCATTTCAACGAGGCCAGGCAGACCGCTGTGAAGGAATGTGCTGTCGCCGATCACAGAAATGACGCGCTTGGCTTGATCGCGCGGGAGCACGTGGCGAAGGCCGAGGCCCATGCCGACGGAGGCGCCCATGTCGATCATCATGTCCATCGCTGAAAGCGGCGGAAGCGCGGCGAGCGTGTAGCAACCAATATCGCCGGAGACGATGCAGTTGAGCTCCTTCATCACCTCAAAACTGGTGGTGTGCGGACAGCCTTTGCAGAGCTCGGGCGGTTTGCCGCGGGGCGGAACGGGCTCGGGGCTGGTATCCTTGTTTAGAATACGCTTCACGCGATCGACGCTGAGTTCGCCGAAGCGGAAAGTGGCATCGTCCTTGGCCTCGATGCGCAGGTCGGCGGCACGCAGAGCCGTGGCGAGCCAGGGATCGTTTTCTTCGATGATGACGCAGCGGTCGACCGTGGCAGCGAAGGCGCGAATCGTCGCCAGCGGCAGCGGATAAGTCATGCCGAGTTTAAGCACGGAGGCATCGGGCGCGGCTTCGCGAATGTGGTGGTAGCAGATACCAGCGGTGATGATGCCGAGGGATTCGCTGCGTTTCTCAACCAGGTTTGGACCTTGGGAAATGTTCCAGAGCTCCATCTCGGCCATCTTGGCGCGGAGACGACGATGCGCGGGTTTCGCGTGGCCGGGGACCATGACACGACCGGCGATGTTGCGGACAAAATCGGTGGCGGGCGCGCCGGTTTCGGCGGCGGTGGGAATCACGTCGGGAGCGAAGCGTGGCTTAACAGGCGACTTCGAATGGCAGACCCGCGTGGTCATGCGGAAGATGACGGGGATGCGCCAGCGTTCGCTCGTCGCGAAGGCGACTTGGAGCAGATCGTAGGCGTCCTGCGAGTCGGCGGGTTCGAACATCGGTGCGACGGCGGCTTCGGCGTAGCGGCGGCTGTCTTGTTCGTTTTGCGAAGAGGCGAGTCCGGGGTCGTCGGCAACGACGAGAACATAACCACCATCTACGCCCGAATAAGTCATGGTGAAGAGCACATCGGCGGCGACGTTGAGGCCGACGTGCTTCATCGTGCAGAGCACGCGGGCTTTGGCGAAGGCGGCGCCGAGCGCGACTTCGGCGGCGACTTTTTCGTTGGGTGCCCATTGGGCTTTGCCGCCGAGGGCGCTGAAGCCCTCGAGGATTTCGGTGGACGGCGTTCCCGGGTAACCGGTGCCGAGGGCGACGCCGCAATGCAGCGCGGCGAGGGCAACAGCTTCGTTACCGCTTAAAAGGAGGCGACCGTTTTTGTCTTGGGAGGGTTGTGGCACGGGCGGGGTTTTCTTGAGTTTAAGTTTAGCTCAACAGCCCCGGCGATCACACCCTAAATTCTGCCTCTTGCAGCGCAAAAATTGGCCTGAGCGTTCCAGTAATCGATGGGCGCCGCAGGAATTCGGGGACGGGGAGGGTGTCCGATGGGGAGCGGAAAATGGAAACTCACTCGTTTTGATGAGTCTAATCTTTGCTTGCCCAGCGGATTGTTGGGCGTCGAATTTCTAAGTGATGAATGCCGACAAACTCCTTGATGATATCTGTGGTGGCGATCCCAAGCTGGTCGCTGCAGCGCTTCAAGCCGCTCATGGCCGGGCCGAAGAACTTGTACCAAAGCTCTTGGAGCGGTTCGGCGCGGTGCTCGCAGCGACGCGGAATCCTGACGCTAAATCGGTTCCCTATGTTGGTTTTTTCTTTTACCTAGCTGCCGAATTCAAGGCCCAGATCGCGCATGCGCCGATGGTGCAGCTTCTCCGCATGCCAGCGGCTTTCATCGACGAGGCTATTGGCGACGTCCTGACTGAAGGCGCAGGAACAGCACTGGCCGAAACTTACCCAGGTGCGCCCGAGGCCATCTACGATTTGATCGAGGATACCGGGGCTGATCCGTTTGCCCGAGGCGCAGGGCTGAATGCACTCGCGATACTCTGGAAGCGCGGTGCGCTTCCCCGCGAGGAATTGCTCGGCCGGATGATCCGCCTGGCCACACTCCTCGATCCAGAATCGAACAACGATGCGCTGGTTTGCAACGCGCTGGTCTCTGCTGCGGTGAAAGTGAATGCCCACGAAATCCGCGACACCATCCTTGGGCTGTATGAGCGCGGCCTGGCGGATGAGATGTATATCGAATCCGAATACACGGAAAAACATCTCGTGCCCGGTGCGGCACCGGCGCGCGAGGCTGCCCGGTTGGACAAAACGATTGACGACGCTTGGGACGCGGTAAAGAGCTGGTGCTTCTTCGATGAGGACGCGCCGAATCAGATGGCAGATACCGAGTTCGGGCCCGAATACAGGTCTCCGCCATTTCCCTCGTCACCACCGCCGGGAGAGTGGTCTCCGCCAACGCCCTTCCACGCGCCACCAAAAATTGGCCGCAACGAACCATGCCCTTGCGGCAGCGGTAAGAAGTTCAAGAAGTGCTGCGGGTAGTGGCTTGCGTTTAAAAACCATCAAAAACCGCCTGATCAAAGTTTGAGCCCCGAAGTCTTTTTCTTGGTCAATTACAACACTTACAACCTGACCCTTTTTTCTGGTTTCATTCTCATAGTTCGGGTTTTGGAATCGGAATTTGACTACTTTGGCTCGTTTATAAAACATATTAAAAGTTAATAAAGCAGATTCCTAAAAATGAAAACACTCATTGCTCTCGTAACTATTCTACTAATCAGTGTCCTGTTGATCGGCGGATATTTTATATATCATAAACAAAGTGATATTAATGAAGTGCGAAACGAAGAAGCCGCTCACAATGCTGCCCGGCAATTAGTTGATGTAGCGCTGAGGCAAGCCGAGCGGAACCTGGGTGAAAAAGTTTCAGAGGCGATTCGCGATCATCGGGTTATTGTTGGCATGTCAAAAAGTGATGTGAGATTGGCGATTGGTGAGCCAAATGGAATCGGTGAAAGTGTTGAGACAGGTTACAGTGTTGATATTAGCTATAGGCGCGATGGAATAGATGAGATTTGGCATTATTATGCGGTTCAAGTTATGTTTAACCGAAACGGAATTGTTATGATGGTTTTGAAGGAGAGAATCTCGCCATAACTAACAAATATCAGTCGCTCTGTAATTGCGATATGCCTAGCAAAAAGGGTCGCGTTTTATAGTTTGTAGTTGGCGAAAGAGGGTGCCGCAAAGAAGCCGAACTTTGTATTTTGCCCTCGGGGGCGGGTGAAGCGGACTCAGAGACGATAGCAAAAGGTTCTGAAAGCAGCTCATGAGCGGCTTTGCAGCATTTGAACCTTAATTCCGCAGTTGAAACCGCTAATTTTCGCTAATTGGCGCTAAATCAGAGATATCGATAAAAATACCTTTTCACCTGTCAGGTGAACTCCGTTTCTGCCCAGACCGGTGGCTAACCCCCGAAATTAGCGGCGATTAGCGATAATTAGCGGTTAAACACTGCTGTTTTTAGGTTGAATCGTAAAAGAGGGCGCTCTTCAGTGGCTCACTCCAAGCGGTGCAGCCAATAATCCGGATCCCGGTGCAGGGGCATGACAGCGACGATGCGGATCATGTTGGGCGTTTCTTCGTAAAGGATGCCGTAAGGAAAGACGGTCGAGAAGTGTCGTCGAATCGGGGGGCGGATGTAACGATACATTCCTGGCCAGCGGCACACTTCGGCAATGATGCGTTCCATTTCGTCGTAAAAACGGCCACCCAGCTAAGGATTGATCTCCGCAAAGTCTTCTGCCGCCTTGGCGTATTCTTCCTCGGCTTCGCGATGAAATCCGTGTGGTTTCACCGGCCGACGATTTTGCGGATGCGCGCGCTGACTTCAGGACCGGGGACAAGTGTTTCTTTGCCACTGTCGAGTTCGGCGGAGCGGCGCAACGCTGTCTCTGCCCAAGCTGCTTCACGTTTGGCATCCAGGCCGCCATGTTTAGCCAGCGTGATGCGGTCAACCAACTCGGCCACCACATCAATCGGCCACTGACTGGTTTCCTGGACGATCTGATCAACGGTCATGCGCATGGGTGCAATCGTGTCGTTTTTTCCTGCGGCGGCAAGTCTGGCGTCGTCTTCGCAGGGCCATGGCGTGGGTTTCGCGCAACTGCGTAGCAGAGAGGCCCGTGTGAATCTGCCGTCAGCGGTTTCGTCCCTTTGCACTTGAAGGCCAATCCTCCGGTATTTTCAAGGGACTGGTCTATTCGATAGCCCGCAAGTATCCCGCTCGATGGGCAAGCGTTTGAGCGGTACACAGCGTTAGCTGAGGAAGAAGCCGAGCTTGCGGACGAGGCGGCTACGCGTAGCTTGGAGGCATGAGTCAAATGCAACGAATCACGTTTAACCCGAACCAATGCGGTGGGCGCCCGTGCATCCGAGGCATGCGCATCCGCGTCAAGGACGTGCTCGACATGCTCGCTGCAGGCGAGACCGAGCAAACCATCCTAAGCGACTTCCCCGACTTGCAGCCTGAGGACATCCGCGCGTGTTTGGAATACGCCGCCCGGCAGCTCGATCACGCGGTCCTCTCGCTTGCCAAGTGAAGTTTTTAATCCCATACCCCGCAGTTGAAGCTGGCGAAGATGTGCGGAAGTTATTGAACAGGTTGAATCATGAGTGAAGTAACAGCGTTGATTGAGCCTCACCCGGCGGGTGAAGCACCGACCCGATTTCGGTTTGAGTGCACCGGCGGCACCGTCGCCGTGACGACCTCGACGGACCGGCTTACGGCTTACGGCGGTGCGGCCGCCCGGAGCCACTACCTTGAAAAACTTGGCCTTGCGGACGGATTTGGCGCGGCGTTTCCCTGAACCACGCACGAGCCCTAATGCCACGCCGGTGGCGGATATTTTGCAGGCCTTCATGTTCAACTGCCTGATGGGCGGCCGCCGCTTCGCCCACACCCGGCGCATTCAGGACGATCAGGCCATCGCCGTGATTCTGGGCATGAAAAAAGGCCGCGTCTGCGGCGAAGACGCGTTCACCCGGCTCTTCGCAAAAGTCCCGCGTCCGAAGGCCCGCAGCTGGCTCGCGTGGAGTGAACGCGATCTGTACTCCGCGCTGCCCTCGGCCTTCGTCGCCGACTGGGACTCGACGGTGAACACCCGTTACGGCCATCAAGACGACGTCGCCATCGGCTCAATCCACAAACCCGGCCGCGGCAGCCACCATCCCCTGCTGTGCGTGGTCGCCGGCACCCGGCTGGCCCTGCACATGGAGTGGCGGCCCGGCAATAGTGTTAGCGCTAGTGACTGGATCGTCGCGATGGACCGCGCCTGAGCCACCCTGACGTGCCCTCGCGCCTCAAACTCAACCGGGGCGACATCGGCTTTGCCAGGAGAAAAATCATGGCCTGGCACGAACAACAAGGCTGCGCCAGACCAAGATATTTGTTTAAACTAAAGCTCACCGCCAACGTCCGCCGCGCCATCGCTAAAGTCGCCTGGCCCGAGTGGGGCGGCCAGCCCAGCATCGGCCTGGAACAGTACGCCGAGACCCGTGTGCAACTCGAAGGCTGGGAACGCGAACGGCGGATCATCGTCACCCGCCTGCTAAAACCAGTAAACCCCACCAAGCAGGACATGTTCTGGGGCGCCGACCAGGAGGAGTTTTGTGCCTATGTGACAGATCTGCTCCCCGAGGAAGCGACGCCCGCACAGATCGTGCTGACCTACCGCAAACGAGGCGACGCCGAGAACGTCTTCGACGAGTTGAAAAACCAATGGGGCTTCAGCGGCTTTGCAGCGGCAACGGCGTGGTCACCGAAACCGCCGCGCGATTGCTGCTGCTCACGTACAACCTGTGGAGCCTGTTCGTACGGGTGCTCAAAGACGAAGGCCATCACCACGAAGCGGTGACCAGCCGGGACGAACTGTTGATGATCCCGGCCAAACTGGTGAAAAAGTGGACGCCAGAAAACCCTGAAACTGAGCGTCGGAGACAAATGGGGGGAGGCGATAAGCTCTGCTATGCAAAGCCAGAACGCTGGTTTGCCACAACTGCGCCGCAGCTGGACCTGCAACAACGATTCGAACGCTACCTGTGCTGGAATATCCCAAACAATCCCGACCACTGGCTCCCAAAACCAATCCCTTGATCCTTAACTGCGGGATTTAGGTTAATCGACGCCCAATTATCCCACAAGCTGGCGGCCTGGTTGATTGCACATGGCCACGAGGCGCAGGCGGTGCGCGAGGTGGGTTTGCACGACGCCGATGATAGCGCGATCTGGAGACACTCCGTGCAAACCGGTGCGGCCATTTTGACCAAGGACGAGGATTTTGCCGCCCGTTCCGCTCAGGCAGCGAATGCGCCCGTCATCGTGTGGCTACGCGTGGGCAATTGTTCGAACGAGGTTTTGCGCGCGTGGCTGGAGCCGCGTTTGCCTGGCATCGTGCAACTGGTGACGCAGGGCAGCCGCTTGATTGAAGTGATCTAAAAACGCCTCGTTACAGCGGCAAGTTGATACCGGCGAGCGAGGCGGCGATGGCGTCCATGATGGGTGCGGGTGCGACACCGAGCCAGACGATACCGACAAGCAGCAAAACACACAGGATCTTCGCCGACCAATCGAGGTGAAGCGGTTCGGGGGCGGGGGCATCGGCGCCTTTTTCTCCAAAGACGGCTTTGCGGACGACCTGGAGGTAGTAATAAATCGCAATCGCAGAGTTGATCACGGTGATGATCACGAGCGCGAGCTGGCCCTTGGCGAGTGCGGCGGAAAGAAGGCCGAACTTACCGATAAAGCCAACAAACGGCGGGATGCCCGCGAGGCCGAAGACGGCGACGACGAGCGTGAGCGCGAGCAAGGGCGAGCGTCGGTGCAGACCGGCGAGTTCGTCGATTTCGACGTTGGTGCCGTCCTTGGAAACTTTGCAGATCACGACGAAGCAGGCCGTGACCATGAGCATGTATCCGACAATGTAGTACAGCGCAGCGGTGTAGCCAGCGGTGTTCATGGCGGTGAAACCGACGACGGCATAACCGGCGTGCGCGATGCCGGAGAAGCCGAGCAGGCGCTTAAAATCTTTTTGGACGAGCGCGATCAGGTTGCCATAGCACATCGAGAGGATGGCGAGGCCGCTGAGCAGTGTGGCGATGGCGTGATTTTCCGGCGTGGCGAGCGAAACGAGGCGGACGAGCACGGCGACGGCGCCGACTTTGGGCAGCGTGGCGATGAAGCCGGCGGTTTCGTTGGAAGCGCCTTGGTAGACGTCGGGGGTCCAGAAGTGGAAGGGGAAGATCGCGAGTTTGTAGTAGAAACCGGCGAACGCCATCGTGAGGGCGACAATCGCGAGCGGCGTGGTAGCGATCGGTGCGAGTTTCACGAACATCTCCGGCAGGTGAGTCGAACCGGTGAGACCGAACAAGTAGCTAAAGCCAAAGAACATGATGCCGTTGGCGGCGACGCCGAACATGACGTACTTGATGGCGGACTCCATCTGCACGCGCTGGCCTTCGCGTTCGCGACGCATGGCGACCATCAGGTAGAGCGGGAACGAGGAAAGTTCGAGGGCGATGATGAGCGAGAGGACTTCGACGCTGCTGACGAGCATCGTTAGACCGAGCACGCTGAGCGTGAGGAAGAGATAGTACTCGGCTTTAGTTTCCTTGCGGATATCGGGCAGGTTGCCGCTGAGCAGGAGGACGAAAAGATAACCAGCGCTGATGACGATTTTGAGCCATTGCGAGAAGGCATCGATGCGATAGGCACCATCGAAGAGGACGGTGCTCTGCGGAAGCGCTACGATGCTGGCGCCGAGCGCGACGAGGGCGACGAAGATTGCGCCGGCGCGGGCGGCTTTGCCTTGGGACTCGCCGAGCATGACGACGAAGATGCCGAGGGCTCCGGCAAGGAGCACCAGCTCAGGAAAGAAGGCTATGGCGGAGAAGGGAGTCATTGGATGAGGCAGAGAGGCCAGCGGCCAGAAGCCGGAGGCCAGATGTCGGAAGTCGGAAATTGGGGAGAGACGGTTGTTGGTTTATTTCTGGTTTCTGGGATCTGGCTTCTGGCCGCTGGTTTTTACCGGCCGACTTGTTGGAGGAGGTGGACGACGGATTCGTGCATGATGTTCACGAAGGGTTGCGGGTTCAGGCCGATCCACAAAACGAATACGAGCAACGGTGTGAGCGTGATGATCTCGCGGAAATTGAGGTCAGCTGTGCCGGAGTGGTCGGGGTTGTCGGTACCACCGTAAACGAGGCGCTGGAGCATCCGGAGATTATAGGCAGCCGCAGCGACGACGCCGGGGACGGCGCAGAGCACGATGAGCGTGGAAACTTTGAAGCCGCCAGCGAGGACGAGGAATTCACCGATGAAGCTGTTCGTGCCGGGAAAGCCGAGCGACGAGAGACAAAAGACGCCGAGGAACGTGGCGAGGATCGGCATGGTTTTGCCGATGCCTGCGGCTTTCGCGAGGTCGCGGGTGTGCAGGCGTTCGTAGATGATGCCGACACAGATGAACAACGCGCCAGTGGTGACACCGTGGTTGATCATGACGAGCGTGGCGCCTTCGATGCCGTTTGTATTCAGTGCGAAGATACCGAGCGTGCAGAAGCCCATATGGCCAACAGAGGAGTAGGCCACGAGTTTCTTCATGTCGCTTTGCGCGAGAGCGGCGAGGCCGCCGTAAACGATACCAGCGACGGAGAGCCACATGAGCGCGGGCGCGAAATGCACCGCAGCCCAAGGCGTGATCGGCAGCGCGAAACGCAGGAAACCGTACGTTCCCATCTTGAGCAGCACGGAAGCGAGGATAACCGAACCAGCCGTTGGAGCCTCGACGTGGGCAGCGGGCAACCACGTGTGGAACGGAAACATTGGCACCTTGATCGCGAATGAAATGAAGAACGCGGCGAACACCCAGGTCTGAAAGCCGTGCGAGAAGGGCTGGCCCATCGTCTCAGGCAGGTTGAAACCGCCGGTTTGCAGGCGCAGTGCGATGATGGCGACGAGCAGGAAAACGGAGCCCGACATCGTATAGATGAAGAACTTGATCGAGGCGTAGATTTTGCGCGGACCGCCCCAGACGCCGATCATCAGCGCCATCGGAATGAGCATCGATTCCCAGAAAACGAAGAAGAGAACGGTATCGAGCGCGCTGAACACGCCGACCATGGCGGACTCCATGACGAGCAGTGCGATCATGAACTCTTTCACGCGAACCTTGATGTAGGTCCAAGAAGCAAGGACGCAGAGCGGCGTGATGAGCGTGGTGAGGAGGATGAGCAGCAGGCTGATGCCATCGACGCCGAGCGTGTAGTTGATTTTCAACCACGGAATCCAGGCGTGACTTTCGCCGAACTGAAAAGCGGCGGTGCTGGCATCGAAGCCGAGGTAGAGGTTGACCGAGAAGATCGCGGCAGCGGTGGTGAGCCCGAGCGTCCACCAGCGGATGAGTTTTTCGTCAGGCAGTAACGCGGCGATCGCGGCGGCGAGCAGCGGAGCGAAGATGAGGATGCTGAGAAAGGGCAGGCCCTCGATGGTATCGATTGTTGGCATAACGCGGGACCGTTAAAAAATAAAGATGAACGCGAGGAGGAGCAGCGCGGCCAGGCCGAACGCGGCCGTGAGGTTTTCCTGGATCGCACCGCGTTGGGTGTTGCGCAGGCGTGCGCCGAAATTGCGGAAGCCGGTGGCAAAACCGTCGACGATGCCGTCGATCACCGCGCTGTCGAAAATGCCGACGAGGCGCGACGTGCGCATGAGCGGGATGAGACCGCCGGCGTTGTAGATTTCACCAACGAAAGTATCTATCGTCTGGATCGGTTTTTTGGCGAGCCAGAGGAAAGCCGGGCCGCCTTTGCGCCAGAGGATGTCGAGATCGAGGGAGATCTTGGCCTCGGGCGTGAGCTTTTTCAGCATCAGGAAGAAGCCGAGCGCGGTGAAGAGGAGAATCTGCAATGTCTCCATCACGTGGTTCGTGTTGTACGGCTGATAGACGACGTCCTGAAGCGGCAGTTTGGTGTAGAGGTACGGCGTGTAGCTGCCGATAAAGATACAGAGGAAAGCGGCGACGCTCATGGCCACCGTCATGTTCCAGACGGGGTCTTTAGCCTTCTCCCAGGTCGCGGGCTTGCAGTTGTTTTTACCGAAGAAAATGAAGTACGGAACCTTCAGGCCGGTGTGAAGGAATGTACCGGCGGAGGCGAGCATGAGGAGGAAACCAACCCAAAGCATGTGGCTGTCAAAACCGGCCTGCACGATCATCGACTTCGAAACGAAACCACTGAAAAGCGGGAAAGCCGAGATGGAGAGACCGCCGATCAGCGTCAGGATGAACGTGACGGGCATCTTTTTGTAGAGGCCGCCTAGTTCGGTGAATTTGCTTTCACCGGTCTGGTGGAGGACGGTGCCGCAGCCCATGAAGAGCAGGCCCTTGTAGAGAATGTGGGCGAAGGCGTGGGCGCAAACACCGTTGAAGGCGAGGCGTCCGAAGTCGGTGTTAAGATTGGCGAGGCCGACACCGGCGACCATGTAGCCGACCTGAGAAATAACGTGGTAGGCGAGGAGGCGACGGCTGTCGTTTTCCAACACCGCGTAAACGACACCGTAGAGCGCCATGATGACGCCGAGCGGAATCAGAATTTGGAAACCCGGGACACCGCGCAGAAGGGCATAAACGGCGGTCTTCGTGGTGAAGGCGCACATGAACACCGAACCATTGAAAGTAGCTTCACCGTAAGCGTCGGGCAGCCAAGCGTGCAGCGGCGGAACTGCGGCGTTGAGCAGGAAGCCGATCGTGATCAGCCAAGTGCCAGCGGTGGGGTTGGCGACGTCGAGCGGATTGAAAGCGAAGCTGCCGGTTGCGCGGTAGGTCAGCATGATGCCCGCGAGCAGGGCGACGCCACCGGCCATGTGAACGAGCAGGTAACGGTAGCCAGCGGCGCCGGAGCGTTCGCTTTTGCGGAACCAGATAAGGAACGTCGAGGCGATGGCCATTAGTTCCCAGAACAGGAAGAGCGTGACGAAATCACCGGCGTAAAGAGCGCCGATCGAACCAGCGACATAGGTCCAAGCGGCGATGTGCTCGGCAGCACGTTTTACGTGCAGACCGTAGAGTGTGCCGATGATCGCCATCAGGCCCATGATGTAACCGAAAACCTGGCTGAGGCGGTCAACGCGGCCGAAGGTCAGAGCAAAGTCCTTGGTGAAATGAATTTCGCCGAAGGTGCCCGAGTTCATCGTGACGATGCGGGCGAAAGCCAGAATCGGGATGAGCAGCAGCCAGGCTTTGCGGGCGGCTTGCGGGACAAGCGGAAGAAGAACGGCGCCGATCAAAAAGATCAGCGAAGGGTGGATCCAGAGATCACTCATTGTAGAAATCCTCCCGAGCCATAATTTCCGTGCGGCCGACTTTCAGGTGTCCATACCATTTGGAGATATAAACGATGAGAGCGCAGGCGATGAAACCGAAGACCGACCAGAAAACCGGCATGGTTTCGGCGATATGATAAAGGTGTGCCCAGAAACCGTACGGCTTCGGCGTGTTCGCCCGTGGCTTCGGCGGCTTCGTGGCCGTGCGAAAGAACGACGCGCGCAATGTCGGCGGCGACGAGGAGCGCAAGCAGGCCGATGCTGACCTTGATCACAAGGCCAAGCCGGTCGCGCAGGAAATCGATGAAACGTACGAGGGACATCAGAATACCGCTTTCGCGAGGTTAAGGAAAATATCAGGGAAGAAACCGATCAGGATGGAGATGACGGCCGTGATACAGAGCGGGATGACCATCGAGAGATGAGCTTCGCCGTGGAGATGATGTTCGTCTTCGTGCGAGAGTTTCCCGAAGAACGCGGTGTAAACGACGGGAGCGAAATACGCAGCGTTGAGGATCGTCGAAGCGACGAGGATCACGAGGATGCCGACCTGGCCGGCGTCCATCGAACCGACGAGTAGGTAGATCTTGGATACGAAGCCACCGGAGCCGGGCACGCCGATCATCGAGAGCGAGGCGAGGGCGAAGGCGCCGAAGGTGAACGGCATCACGCGTCCGAGGCCGGACATTTCGGAAATGTCTTTCTTGTGAGTGGCGACGAAGATCGCGCCAGCGCAGAAGAACAACGTGATCTTGGCGAAGGCGTGCGTGGCGATGTGGAGCAAGCCGCCTTCAACGCCCGTCGGCGTGAGCAGCGCGACACCGAGAACGATGTACGAGAGCTGCGAAACGGTTGAATACGCGAGTCGGGCTTTGAGGTTGTCCTTTGAGAGCGCGATGACGGATGCCGTGAGAATCGTGAAGCCGACGAAGTAAGCGGTCGGGATGCCGAGGTTGAAGGTGTTCATCGTGTCGACACCGAAACCGTAGAGCATGACGCGCGTCGTGGAGAACACGCCGACCTTCACCACCGCGACGGCATGGAGGAGAGCGGAGACGGGCGTCGGAGCGACCATCGCGCTTGGGAGCCACGAGTGGAACGGCATGATGCCGTTCTTGGCGAAGCCGAGGATGCAGGCGGCGTAGGCACCGGTGACGAGCCAGCGGTTGGCTTCGCCGAGACCGGCGATGCCGTCGTGGACGTTGGTCGGGAAATCGAGCGTGCCGGTCAGCACGTAGATCAGCACCATGGCCGGGAGCACGAGGCCCTTGGCGGTGGTGGTTAGGTAGGTCATGTACTTGCGGGCACCTTCGTAGCCCTCGGCGTCCTGATGGTGTCCAACGAGTGGATACGTGACGATCGAGACGACTTCGTAGAAGAAGTACATCGTCAGAAGATTGTCGGAAAATGCGCAACCGATGGCGCCGAAGAGTGAGAGCGCGAAGCATGTGTTGAAGCGCGTCTGGTTCGGCTCGTGATGACCACGCATATAACCGGCCGAGTAAAACACGGCGAGCACCCAGAGAAGCGAAGCGGCACCGGCGAAGATCAGCGACATCGCGTCGGCGCGCAGCGTGAGGCTGAGGCCGGGCAATAGCTGGAACAGCGTGAACTTCAGCGTGGCTCCGGCTTTGATCGCGGGATAGAGCGAAGCGATGATGCCGAACATCGTGGCCGCAGCCAGGACGGAGCAGGCTTCGCGCAGATTGGGTTTCTTGCCCGTGGCCATGACCAATCCCGCGCCGACGAGCGGTGCGAGGATGGCAAAGAGCAGGCGTGAATCTTGAATCGTTTCCATTGGCTCAGCCCTTTAGTTCGTTGAGCTCCTTGGAAACGATGGAGCGGTAGTTGCGGTACACGGCGATAATGATGCTGAGCGTGATCGCGACCTCGGCGGCGGCGAGGCCCATGATGAAAAGCACGGCGATTTGGCCAACTGACTGGTCGGGCGCGGTGAAACGGTTAAGCGCCATAAAATTTAACGACGCGGCGGCGAAGATGAGTTCGCCCGAAATCAACATGCCGATGAGCGTGCGACGACGCACGAGGCCGAAGATGCCGGTGGCGAGGAGGAAAGCGGCGACCACGAGGTACGCGGCGGGCTGGGAGTAGAGCTGGGCGGGGTTCATTCTTTGGTCCTCCCGGAACGGGCGATCACGAGTGCGCCGAGGATGGCGACGAGCAGCACGAGCGAGATTAGTTCAAAGGGCACGCTGTACGTAGTGAGAAGGCGGATACCGATGTCCTTCACCGAGCCTTCGCTGACGATGCTGGCGGGAGCCTGCCAGTTGGCGCTCAGGCTGAGCCAGGCGATGCCGAGAAATACGCCACCGGCAATAGCAATGGCGATGAGCGGCGAAATAACCGGGTAAGGGCGCGTGTGCTGTTCGGGCTTGGGCTCGTCGGGCTCGGTGAGCATGACGCCGAAGATGACAGTCACGCAGACGGCGCCGATGTAGATCAGGATTTCCATCAGCGCGAGGAACGGGCTGTTCAGAAAATAGAAAAGGCCGGCGAGGCCGAGAGAGCAGATTGCGAGACCACACACGCTGCGAATGATACGCTTGGTGAGTGCGGCGATGAGCGCACCGGTTACAGTGATCGCAATGAAAGAGACAAAGATCGCGGCGACGATCCAGTCGGAGAATGGAAAGGAGTTCATGGCTGGGCAGTCGGAGCTGGGGCGGGAGCGGCTGGTTCGGCTGCTGGAGCCGCGGCGGGCGCGGGAGCGTAAGGATCGTAGGGCGTTTTGCCGACACGGGTGACCTGATCTTTGTAGCGCTGCACGAGGTCCATGTTGGCCCACTGGTTGGGGACGCTGGCGAGGTTGTAGCGATTCGAATGCTGGATCGCGTCAAACGGGCAGGCCTCGACGCAGAGCGAGCAGAGCGAGCAAAGCGTGTAGTCGAGTTTGTAGCTGGTGACCGTTTTGCCTTTTTCGCCGGCGGGCTTGATGCCGTCGAGCACGATGCAATCGGAAGGGCAGGCCTTGGCGCAGATGTTGCAGGCGGTGCAGTTGGGCTTGCCGGTTTCCTCGTTCCACTTGAGCTCGATGTGGCCGCGAAACTTCTTTGCGATCGGCAGCGTCTGGTGCGGATAGTGGGTGGTTATGGTCGGGCTGAAGAACTGCTTGATCGTGATCCGCAAACCCGTGATCAGCGACAAGAACCCAGAGAATGTTTCGGTGACGAGATTCATGGGCGTTTAGAAAAGGCGGGGCAGTTTGAGCAGCACGCTCGTGAGGAGGAGCGTGAAGAGGGAGATCGGGATCAGGATCTTCCAAGAAAGGTTGAGGAGGCCGTAGAATTGCGTGCGGGGAAATGTCCAGCGGATCCAGACGACGCTGAAGATAAGGAAATACATCTTGGCAAAAAAGAAGCCGACGCCGATCACGGTGCCGATGACGCCCCACGAGGTGAGGAGCGTGCCAAAACCCGAACCAAGGCCGCTCTGCCAACCGCCGAGAAAGAGAATCGTAGCGAGCGCGCAGCCGACGACGATGTTGGCATATTCGGCCATGAAGAAAACGCCGAAGCCCATGCCGCCGTACTCGGTGAAAGCGCCAGCGACGAGTTCGCTTTCCGCTTCCGCCATGTCGAAGGGCGCACGGTTGGTTTCGGCCAGCATGCAGATGTAGAAAATGAGAAACGTGACCGGCGCGAGGAGGTTGCCGCCGATGTGACCCCAACCGCCACCGCTAAAATCCCAGATGCCGCGCAGAATATTCCAGTTCCAGAAACCGCCA
The DNA here is from genome assembly GCA_016721945.1 of Verrucomicrobiota bacterium. Classification (GTDB taxonomy): domain Bacteria; phylum Verrucomicrobiota; class Verrucomicrobiia; order Opitutales; family Opitutaceae; genus JADKHC01. The sequence goes on from JADKHC010000018.1 coordinate 82,008, forward strand.
GCTTGTTGGACGATGATTTCCTGAAGGTTCATCGTGCCTGTCACCATGATGATGGTGATCACGACGAGGAGCATCGGGATTTCGTAGGCGACGTTTTGGGAAACGACACGGGCGGCGGAGATGATCGCGTACTTGTTGCGCGAGGCCCAGCCGCCGAGCATGAGCGCCATCACATTGATAGAGCCAAAAGAGAACACCATCAGCAGGCCGATGTTGAGATCGCGGGCGAGCACGTTGTTGCCAAATGGAATCGCGGCGAGACACACGAGCGGCGGTGCGATGACCATGAGCGGCGCGGCCCAGAAGAGGATTTTATCGCTGCCCGGAGGTGCCATGAGCTGCTTTGCGAGCAGCTTGATGCCGTCAGCGGGAGGTTGCAGCAAGCCCCACGGTCCGGACTCGGTCGGGCCGGGACGGCGTTGGAAGCGGCCTGCGCCTTTGCGCTCGACCCACACGAGGTAGGCGGCGTTGGCGGCGACGAAAATGCAGATGCCCACCAGGTACAAAATGCTCCGGGTAAGAGTCCAGTACGGCTCAGTGGTGAAAAACTTGAAAATGCTTTCGATCATCGAAGTGGCAGAAGTGGCGGTGGCGAAGGGTTAGCGATCGATGTCGGGGATGACGAGGTCGAGGCTGGCCATCAGGGAAATCGCGTCGGCGAGCATCATGCCTTGCGATGCTTCTTCGAAGAGCGACAGGTTGGTGAAACACGGCGTGCGCAGGCGGATGCGGTACGCTTCTTCTTTGCCGTCGCTGGTGATGCGCACGAGCAGGCGGCCGCGGCCGCACTCGGTGGCGAAACAAGTGTCACCGACAGGAAGTTTCAGGATGCGGGGGACTTTGCCCTGGAACGGACCTTCGGGGATCTTCGCGCAGGCTTGTTCGATGATGCGAAGGGATTGCTCAATCTCATCCATGCGGACGAGGTAACGGGCAAGCGAGTCGCACTCTTGATAAACCGGGATGTCGAAATCGAACTGGTTGTAGATCGAGTAAGGTTCGGCTTTGCGGACGTCGTAGTTGACGCCAGAACCGCGCAAGACCGGGCCACAAGCACCGTATTTGCGGCACATCTCGGCGCTGATCGGGCCGATGCCCTCGACGCGCTTGCGGAAGATGATGTTTCCCGTAACGAGTTTTTTGTACATTTTCATGCGTTCGCGCATGTAGGGCACAAAGGCTTTGCAGCCGTCGATGAAGGTTTGATCAACGTCGTCGCACACGCCGCCGAAACGGTAGTAGCAATACGTCAGGCGCGAACCGGTGATGGCTTCGAGCAAGTCGAGAATCTTTTCGCGGTCATCGAAGGCGTAAAGGATCGGCGTGAAACCGCCGAGATCCATAATCCACGCGCCCCAACCCACGAGATGGCTGGAGATACGGTTTAGTTCGGAAGTGATGACGCGGATGTACTCGGCGCGCAGCGGGACTTCGATCTTCGCGGCTTTTTCCACGGCGCCAACGAAGGCGTGCGTGTACGTCATGGCCGAGAGATAATCGATGCGGCTGGTGTTGGGCAGGTACTGCGCGTAGGTGCGGTTCTCGCCCATCTTTTCGTGCATGCGGTGGATGTAACCGGGCACGGGCTGGGCGTTGACGATGAATTCGCCATCCATCTCCAGCTTCACGCGCAGCACGCCGTGGGTGGCGGGATGTTGCGGACCGAGATTGATCGTGAACGTTTCGGCGGAGGGATCGCCGACAGGAATAAGTTGGGGGATGTTCACGCTTTGAAATCTTTTAACAGCGGGTGATACGTGGCATCGTCGGGCAGCATGAAAGGCGAGAGGTCGCGGTGGCCGACGAAGTTGATGCCGAAAAAGTCGTGGGTCTCACGCTCGTGCCAATCGGCGCCGGGGAAAACTTTGGAGATAGTGGCTATCTTGGGATCGTTGCGTGCGATGCGGGCGCGGTAGGCGACGCGTTCGCCGGTCTGAAAATGGAGAAAGTCGTAGATGACTTCGAGGAGGCCTTGGGTTGGCCAGTCCATGCCGGTGACTGCGTCGATCGCGAAGCCGTGGCGATCCATGATTTCTGCTGCGGCGACGACATTAGCCGGTTCGACGGTGACTTCGAGATGCAGGCCCTTGTCCTCGAATTTCCAGATTTGTACTGGTTTCGGTGGAGGAGGTGGCGGCGCGGCTGGAGCAGGCGCGGGTTTCGGAGCGGCGGCGACGGCGGGCTTAGGCGCTGGTGTTGGAGCGACGGACGGCGGATTAGGGATAACCCGCCCTACCACGGAAGGGTCAGCCGGAACTGCTGCGGGTTTCGCTGCGGCCGGGGCAGCGGCGGGTTTTGGCGCTGGCGCAGGTTTCGGTACGAGCGCGGGCGGCAGTTGGACCATCTCTTTGACGGCCAGCGGCGCAAATTCTTTGGCGAGTTGTTCGATGGAGCTGCTCATGGCATTTCGACGGTGGGCCAGCGGCGTTTGCCGGTGAGCTTTTGCTCAAGTTGGAGGATGCCTTCGATCAGGGCTTCGGGGCGCGGCGGGCAGCCGGGGACGTACACGTCGACCGGGAAAAGTTTGTCCACGCCTTCGACGACCGAGTACTGGCCGGGATACACGAACGGGCCGCCGGAGATGGCGCAGTTGCCCATCGCGATGACCCATTTTGGCTCTAGCATCTGGTCATAGAGCGTCTTGATGGCGGGAGCCATTTTCTTGTTTACCGTGCCGGCGACGATCATGACGTCGGCCTGGCGGGGCGAAGGGCGAAAGACTTCGGCGCCGAAACGCGAGAGATCGAAGCGAGCCATGCCGGAAGCCATCATTTCGATGGCGCAGCAGGCGAGACCGAAGGTGAGCGGCCAGAGCGAGTTCGCGCGCCCGAGGGCGAGCAAATCGTCGAGCATGGCAAACTTTACGATTTGCGAGGTGTCGGGTTGCGGCGTGTCCATTCGAAAACTCCTTTTTTCCAAGCGTAAATAATTACAAGTGATAGCGTTCCCACGAACATCGCGACCTCGACGAGATCGCGCCAGGCAAAGACCCGGTTATAAACGAGGGCAACGGGGATGAGATAAAGTACGTCGACCGCGAAGGCCACGAAGACGAGTGCGTACAGATAATAAACAGCACTGTAACGAATCCAGGCGTCGCCGATCGGTTCCACGCCGCATTCGATGAATTGACCAGTTTTGTTGGCGGTCTGTCGGGTGGTGGCGCGGGGTGCCAAAAAGTACACGATCACAAACGGGCCAGCGGCAAAAGCGAGTCCGCCCAGGGCGAACAAGACCACGTAGATGAGATCTCCTGATAGGATTTCGTTCATCGGTGGGTGCGGGCTAGAGACCCGAAAAAAAGTGAAATCTGCGGCATGTTGCCATCATGCGACACAATTGTTGAAGCAGCATCGCAGGGGTTGCCGAAGGCTGCGCATTTCTTGCGACGTGAAAGCGCGCAGAATAACAAAAGCTTATTCGCTTGCGGTGGAGAATTAGATCCGTAGGCGGTGTTGGCATGCATAGAGTGGTTGGGTTAAGGGCGGGTTGGGGCAGGGTGAGAGGCCAAGGTACGACTTCGGTCGGCAACGCAAATCGACCGATAGAATAAGCCGCGAACTGAATCGCGGCAGTTGCCTCGCTCAAGCCCGATGGGGACTCGGGCTCCACCTACTGCACATCGCTCCACGCTGGAGATTGTGCTTCAACTGCATAGATACGGCTTAGGCTGAAGAGGCGAGCCGACGAAGACTTTACCGAAAAGCGAGGGCGTGTGTGAACAGCGCTGCGCTTTGTACCATGGCTTGCAGTTCGGGCTAGACTTGTGGACCGCTATATTTTTGGCGCAAAACGAGCATTGAGCTCGCAAGTTCTTCGAAATGCGCTGTATCAATCATTATCCCCCCAAAACTTCGTGCCCGGCAGAAGTGCTGCACTTGTAAAACAATTGGCAAAATAGTTCGCAGCACTATGTTCACGCGCAACAGTTTGCATTTTATAATTTCGTAAACCAAAAAAGAGCCGAGGTAGTTCTTTAAGTGCTTCACGCATAAATTTCATCTTCCCATGATTTCTCGTCTCAAAAAACTTTTTGGTTCGTCAGCTGAAGAACAAACCCAAACAGCTAAAAGTGCAGGCAAGCAAAGCTTGATCATGTTTGTGGACGATGAGCAGGAAGTGCGTTCGATCGCGCGTATCACTCTAGAGCAACTCGGCTACCAGTTGATCGAGGCGGAGGACGGGGTGCAGGCATTGGAGTTGTTCAACAAGCGTAAGTCGGAGATCAAATTAGTTATCACCGATGTGCTGATGCCCAATCTCGATGGGCTCGGGCTCGCGGCCCGGTTGACCAAGATTAAACCCGATCTGCCTATTCTTCTTTTGAGCGGTCATGTGCTTGAGGAAGATTTATGGGCTCCCGGAAATGCCCAGCTGCGGTACTTGATGAAGCCTTACCGCCTCAGTGATTTGCAGGAAGCGGTGGTCGATCTGATCGGTCCGGCGGCCAAGCCACCTGAAGTTCCTCCTTCGGGTAAATAAGAGAGTCTTTCACGTGCGAAACCCCTAACTTTTCGATGGACGAACAACTCGTTCTTACCGCTCAAACGCTCCGGCTCAATCCGAACATCATTCGTGCGGATGTCTCTGGGGCATCATTTGTCGTCAAGAATAGCGCGAATCGTAAGTACCTCACGGTCACTGTTGAGCAATGGAATCTGCTGCGTAATTTTTCCAATCCCGCCACCGTGCCAGATGTGTTGCGCGCGGTCATCCTCAATCGCTCCAGTCTGGCGCTGCGCGAGTATTATGAACTGGTTTTGAAAGCGCTGCGGGCCGGTATTCTGAAAGTCGACCGGCAACCTGAGGGTGACGTTCAAGGCTTGGCGAGTCGGTGGGGTGTGACTTTGGGCCCACGGTTGCCGCTCATCCTTACTTGGCTCTCTGCTGTGGTTGCGCTGGTGTTGCTTTTCACGCAGCCGTTTCCGTGGCCGTACGTGGGAGAGTACAACGCAATCGAGGCGGTGGTGCATTTACTTATTGGCTGGATACTACTCATCGCGAACGTGTCGCTTGGGCAGGCGATAGCGGCATCGGTGCTGCGTGGTGGTGGTGGCGAGATTTATGACCCGAAGTTCCACTGGTTGCGGCCGGTGCCGTATTTTGGCGTCAATCTAGAGGATGCCTGCATGTGCGATCGGCTGACTCAGACGGCGGTCGCAAGCTCGCGACTTTTTCCGGTGTTCGCGACGGCGGCTGCGCTGTGGGCGTTCAGGCCGGAGTGGGGCACGTTGCATGTGCTCGCTTTGGTTGTCATGTTGCGGCCCTTTGATCGCAGTGCGCCGACGGTGTTGCTCTCGACGATATGCCGCGGCCAGGTGCTTGATACGCAGAGAAATTTCCTGTTCAGCCTGAACCAAAACTGGCGCGTGCAGTTCAAAGCCAGTCTGGCGCGTGTATCGCTCCCCTATGTGTCGGCTCGTTTGGTTTGGGGGTTGGGTTGGGTGGCTTTAACGGCCTTCATTTGCTTACGTGGCGCGCACTTGTCGGTGGGCGAGTTGATCGACGGCAAATATCTGGAGGAGGCGGCTTGGATCTTTCTGATTGTAGCAGGTGCAGCGCTGCTAGCCTATTTCGGACCTCCGCTGGTCCGATACCTGTATTCCCGCGTAAGTAGTTATTATAGGAGCAACCGTTTGGAGTGGAAGCGCTGGCGTTTGAACAGTGTTGCTCCTGTGCCGGAGGAGCACATCGCGCGTATGATGGCGGAGTCGCTTCTTTTCCGCCGCATGCCGCCTCCGGAGCGCGCTGCGCTTTCGGCCTGCGGGCAGACACGTTATCACAAAGCTTTTTCGACCATCCACGCATTCACGGACCCTGCGAAGTCGGCAAACATGATTTTGTCGGGACGGGTGGCCGTGTATCGCCGACTCAAATCGGGACGTGCGGAGCGGATCATGAATTTGAAGGAAGGCGATGTCTTCGGCATGCATGAGCTACTCGACCCTGATCGGCAGCAGGCGCAGGTCCGGGCGCTGACGCCGGTGTTGGTTTTGTCCATTCCGATTCGGGAGTTTGAGCGCCGTGCGGTCACGCCAATCGGAATTCCTCTGGCCAACAATCTCGCCCAAAAGGCGCCGTTCTTAAGAGAACTGCCTTTCTGTGCTTATTGGCATCCGCAGGCCGTGGCGCGTTTCACGCAGATCGCGTCGATGATCCGCTATAACAATGGCGAGTTGATCGTCGTGGAACGACAAGACAGTCAGCAATTCTTCCTGATTTACGAAGGCCGTGTCGCGGTTAGGAAAGCAGGGCGCGTTCGCAACAAGCTGCGCTCCGGTGCGTTTTTCGGCGAGATCAGTCTCCTGCAAAATAGTGCTTCGGTTTCCGATGTGATGGCGGTTGAAGAGACGCGCTGTCTCACGATCAGCAAATCCGATTTTCTCCGCTTCGTGACGCATAATCCGCATGTCGCAATCCAGCTGGAGCGAATCAGTTCCAAGCGGCTCGGGCATCCGGTTTTCCCGTGCAATTATCGCTCGTTTGATGCGCGTTGAGCGCGTCGCGTTATTTGCGGGTGGTGGTGTTTCGGTTTATGTTCAGGAAAGAGCGTGAATGTGCCGATGTGTGAATGTCGCAGCCATGATCAAAACCGTTTCAGTTCAGGAGCTATGTGAGCAGCTGGAAACCGATCCGGAATCGGTGCTGATCGACGTGCGCCGTCCTCAAGAGTACGAACAGGGACACGTTCCTAAGGCTTGTAACATACCGCTTGGTTCGATGCCGCTAAATCAAATGCTCGCGGAGTGGAGCCGCGAAGCCGAGGGCAAGCCCATCTATTTTATCTGTCAGTCGGGCGGCCGTTCGCAGCATTTGCTCAATCAACTGGATCAGGTGGGATTTCACGACGCGCAGAGTGTCGCTGGCGGCATGGTCGCCTGGCAGGCGCTGGGACTTCCCGTGGATAGCAAGCCGCCACCGGCCGCAGAATTCACCCGCGAACGTCTGACCATGTTAGTGGCTGGGCTGCTTGTGATGTTGGGCGGTGCGCTCGGGTTTATGGTACACGGCGGCTTTTTTTCGATCGCGGTACTGGCGGGCGGAGAATTGACCTTCACCGGCCTGACTGGCTGGCCGGGAATAGCTTCGCTTTTCAGCCGAAATAATCGAGACCGCTAATCGGGCTCAACTTGTTCTGAGCAACAACCGGCGCACGCCCTCGATCGGCGGCTCGGTCAGTGGTTTGAGCAAAAGGGATGTGCGTGCCTGGAGCGCGCTGGCCAAAAACGGCTGCGTCAAAATCGGACCGCTCAGACCGGCAGCAATTGTATCAAGGGATTGGGTGCCGAAGTACGTCCGGGCCGAGGCCTCGGCACACGCGAGTAGCTCACTGGCTGAACTCAAGACGATATCACGAGCTGAGGAATCTCCAGCTGCGGCGAACTTCGAGACGCGGGCGGCGAAGGCCCCGATGCGCCGATTAGGCTCCTCATCGCGGTGTAGCGCAGAGGTGATTGCAGATGGTTCGGTCGTATGAAAGATATCGCTCAGCGCAGCCCCGAGGTGAGAAGGCGCGGCCCAACCCTGCAATTCGGCGAGAGCGTGGGCGATGCCGCGTCGGCCGATATCCTGCGCACTGCCCGGGTCGCCGATGCGCCAGCCGAGCCCGCCCGAGTAGCGAACCGAACCATCGTTTGAACGTAAAGCGACGAAGGAGCCTGTACCAGCGTGCAGCACGAGTCCGGCTCCGCCGTCGGTCGCAAGTTCGAGCACGGGCATGGCGTCGGTCACTGCCTCGACTTGGCCGTAGCCAGCGAGCGTTGCGGAAACTTCGCGCCAGAAAACTGGGCTGCCGGCCATGCAGAGCAGGGTGCGGGAGATTTTCGATTTGGGATTTTCGATTTTCGGAGCCGAGAACAGCTCGTTAAGTGCGTTGACCAGGAGCTCACGGGCATTCTCGGGGCCGATCACGCTGGGATTGCAGCCGGGAGCTGTGTGACGGGCGACGATTTTGCCCCGCTGGTCGATTAAGATCAGTTCGGTTTTTGTGCCGCCGCCGTCAACCCCGATGCGATAAGAAGAAGGCATTTTATAAGGAACGACCAAAATCAATCTGGAACGGAGCTTTGGAAAGAAAATTGGATATAAGGCCGAAGGATCTTTTCCAGCCTTCCTGAGTTCCAGATTAGATGATCATCCGATCAGCTTGCTCAGGCGGGTGCGGTATTTTTTGGAGAGCTCGATGTTAGCTTCCATGCCGCCGGGTAGGTTCTGGCTGCGGACAAGCGGTAGCGAGTGGTTGTGGTCGCGGAGCCATTCGAGCACACCCATCATCAGGAGGTTGAGCAGCGTGCAGCCGATGAGCGTCGAAGTGGGGCCGGCGAATTGCCCGGGCGTGACCTCGGTGATGGCGTCGCCGGGCACGCCGAGGTTGTCCAGGGTGTAATCGGCGATGGCGTGGAGGTTTTTGCCGCCGGGATGCACGGTCTTGGCGGTGGTGCTCATGGCGAGCGAGGTGAGGCCGACGACGGTGAGGCCTTTTTGTTTGGCGTAGAGAGCGACCTCGATCGGCGAGGCGTTTTTGCCGGAGTTGGAGATGACGATGATGGTTTCGCCGGCGCGCAAGCCGTAGTGGTGGTCGTGGCGTTCGGCGAGGCGTGTACCGTAGCCGACGATGTTTTCCGAAAAGCCGTAGCCGGGGTCGAAGAGGCCGGTCACGGGCATGAGTCCGCCCGCGCGGCCGATGATCTCGCGGGCGATCATTTCAGAGTGACCCGAACCAAAGGTATGGAGCACGCCGCCGTCGGCGATGGACTGGCCGACGATGGGCGTGAGGGCGGCGAGTTGAGCGGCGTTTTTTTCCCGGGCGCTGGCGAGTAGTTCGGTAGCGCGGGCGTAGTATGAATCGGCGAGAGACGGCATGCTCTGTATATGCTTGGAAATCCCGGGGGCGGAAAGCAGGAAAACCAGGTGCTTGAACAATCCCACCAGCTCGGAGCTTCTGCACTTTGAACAGAAGATAACAAAGGGAACGAAGGTCTGCAGGTACTGCCTGAATCGTTTTCGTTATCTTCTGTAAAATTCCGAGCGATTTAAACCGGCCATTATCAGAAAGATTGGGACGCTCCGGTCAGTAATAGAACGTGCCGCTGATCGAGCCGAAGACGGAGGATTTGCGCTGGCCGTAGAATTCCTTGGTGCGCACGGCCTGGCTGTAGGTGATTTGGAAATGTCGCAGGCCCAGGGCGAAGCCGAACTGCCAGTCAGCGACAAAATGTTTTCGGTCGACACGCGGGCTGTCGCGAAACGAGTTTCCGTCGAGTGTGATGTCGCGAGCCACAGCCCGGCCGTCGATCGCTCCGAAGAAAAATGCGCTCCAGCGCGGACGTGTGGTGCTGTTGGAATCGCCGCTGGGTCGGATCAGATTGGTGCCGAAATCGTCGGGTTGTTTCCAGCCAGTGCGGATTTCGAAGCCCAGATTGGCGTACGTGAAAATGTTTCCGAGGCTGAAGCCCGCGTGCGGAATAAAAGCGGCGCCGAAACCGTCGTGCGATCCGTCTGTTTCCAAGCGATATTTGCGTTCGAAGACGAGGTTAAGGCCGGGTTCATTGTGGATTTGATGATCCCAGCCTTCGGCGTGTGGCACTCCGATGATGTCGTGAAAACCGTTTTGGATTTCCCGGCCGCGCGCGGAAGGTCCGACAGAGCCGAACGTGATTTCGAAAACATCGAGACGCGGCGGAATCCAGGTGCCTCCCGGCGTGGTATGTTCTGGCAGATAGTTTTGGAAAGCGGCGCCGACGTAGAGCCAGGCGGCGTAAGGGCGGTCGTTGGGTTGAAACTCGGTCGTATGGATTCGCTCGGGCGTATAAATGTTTTGGCCGAGCGAGAGGCTGAGTTTGTAGGCGGCGTCGGGTACGGTGAGACGGCCGAAGGCGCGCGCGATGGGCCGAACGGGCCAGGGAATGGATTCTCCGGTGAAGTTGCGCAGATCGGTCGTGAGAAACGAGAGCTTGAATCCGTTGGTGTAGTGCTGGTCGGTACCGGCAAAATATTTATCGTTTTCCGAGTAAACACTGACCGAGCCGAAGTGCAGTTGGTCGTCGGTCGCGACGGGCGGCGGCGTGGATTCTGCGCAAGTTTCCGGCGCGAAGGTCGCTAGCGAACCAAACGACAAGGCTAAAGCAGCACGCCAAAATTTCATGGTTTCAGGTTGCGCCGGTTGCTCCAATCCGCAACCAGCCAGTAGATCTTATTTCTCCCACCGGCCGTAGATGCCGCAGGGAAGGGTTTTGCCGTCGCACTTGACCGGCAGGCCGACTTCGCCGCAGGTAATCCGGCCGCCGCCTTGGCGAAAGAGTTCGGTGAGCAAATTGTCCACCACGGTGGGCGAAAGGCGTGCGGTGTAGGCGTTGATCAGGAAAAATAGTGGCTGATCGCTCAGCAGTTTCTGGCATTCCTGAAGGAGTTCCCAGAGGTGATCTTCGAGCTTCCACATTTCACCAGAGCTGCCGCGTCCGTAAGTGGGCGGGTCCATGATGATGGCGTCGTAGTGACGTCCGCGTTTGATTTCGCGACGCACGAATTTCAGGCAGTCGTCGGTGATGAAGCGGATCGGAGCAGCGGAGAGGCCAGAGAGGGCGGCGTTTTCCTTGCACCATTTGACCATGCCTTCGGCGGCGTCGACGTGGCAGACGCTGGCACCGGCGGCGGCGGCGGCGCAGGTGGCGGCCCCGGTGTAGCCGAAGAGATTCAGTACGTTGATCTCGCGCCCGGCTGCTTTGGCGGTGCGGATTTTCTGGGAAAACCAGTCCCAGTTCACCGCTTGTTCGGGGAAGAGGCCGGTGTGCTTAAACGAGGTGGGGTGAATTTTAAACGCGAGCGAACCATAGCTTATCTTCCAATGGTCAGGCAGGGGTCGACGGAATTCCCATTTGCCGCCGCCGGTGTCGCTGCGGTGGTAAAAGCCGTCCCACTTTTCCCAGACGTCGCCGTTGCGGCGCGGCCAGATGATCTGCGGGTCGGGTCGCACGAGGGTGTAGGCGCCCCAGCGTTCTTGTTTCATGCCGTTGCCGGTATCGAGAAGTTCGTAGTCCTTCCAGTTATTGGCGAGGATGAGTTCGGGTCTTTGGGCGGGCGTGGGCATGGCGTTGACTGGAGAGCGAATGCGTAAGCGGCGGGTTTGTCGAGTTTCGGTGTTTTACTGATGCGGATCAAAAAAACTGCATCCCGACGTTGACTAACCATATTTACCAAGTAACTCCCCAATTTCCTACCACATGAAAACACACAATATTATTGCCAGTCTCTTGCTGCTTACTTTGGCGGTGAGCAGTGTCTCGGCCGACGTTGTCGAAACAAAAGATGGAGCTCGGATCGTGGGCAAAGTTGCCCATATCGATGGCTCGGTCGTTGTTATTGATACGGCTTTTGCCGGTACCGTGAAGATCAAGCAGAGCGAGGTTACGTCGATCACGACGGACAGCGCCTCAAACATCCGCTTGAGCAGTGGCACGGTGTTGCAAGGCACGTTGGCCAGCCCGACTACGGGCGCACTCACCATCACGGGCCCAGACGGCGCGATTCAGTCGAGTGTGGACAAGGTTGTGGCTACTTGGGCACCAGGTGCCAAGGATCCCGAGGTCGTCGCACTTCAACGTGCGTGGACTTACGAGGCTGCGGTCGACGTGATCGGCAAAACCGGCAATAGCGAACAACTCGGTACCGGTTTTAGTTTCCGCGCGGTGTTGACTGGTCCGCAGGACATGCTTCAGTTCTACTCCGCTTACGATCGCCAGGTCACCGAAGGCGAAATCTCCTCCGACCAGTTCAAGGCGGGTGTTGATTACCAGAACAGTTTTTCGGGCAGAAAATCCTGGTACCTGCGCGACGAGGCCGGCTTTGATCGCGTGAAGTTGATCGAGTTTTCCAACATCGCAGCATTCGGTCTCGGTTACGATTTCATCAAGAAGCCGAAGCAGATGTTTACCGGTCGCTTCGGTGTGGCCCATCGTTTCGAGTCCTACAAGGCTGACCGGGAGGTTGTTACCGCCTTGGTTGATCCCACTCGCATTGGAGGACCGCTTCCGGTTGACCAAGCTCGCCGTTTAGCCACCAAGGAAAACGTCAACTCCGCCGGTCTTGATATCAGTCTGATGCATTCGCTTGAGCTCACGAACCTCAGCATCGTGACCCGGCTCAGTTATGTACCGGCCTTCAATGATTTCGGCGACTACCGGGCATTGCACGAGACCTTCCTCCAGTTGCCGCTGGCCAATCCTTCTTGGAAGCTGCGCATGGGTGTGGTCAACGACTATACGAGTAAAATTCTCCCCGCGCCAGGTCGCCGTCGTCTCGACACGACCTACTACACGCGTTTTGTGCTTAGCTGGAAGTAAGCGAAAAAGCTTCTTTCAACAGGTTCGTCTTTCTAGCCCCGGTTTTATACCGGGGCTTTTTTTATGCCTGGCAACCAGGTTGGCTACGTGCCGTAAAGCCGGTCGCCGAAATCGCCGAGGCCGGGCAGGATGTATTTGCGGGCGTTGAGTTCGCGATCAAGGCCGGCGGAAAAAATCCGCATCTTGGGGTAGGCTTTTTCCACGACGGCCACACCCTCGGGGGCGGCGACGATGTTGAGCAAATCGACCTCGGTCGCACCTCGGCCGAAGATTACGTCGAGGGCTTTCACCGCCGAACCGCCGGTCGCGAGCATCGGATCGACGAGCAGTACGCGTGTATTTTTCAACGGCGGAAGTTTGCAATAATAACTCCGCGCGAGCGCCGTGTCGTGGTCTCGTTCCAGCCCGATGTAGCCGATGCTCACATCAGGAAAGAGGTCGACGATGGGCTGTACCATACCGAGGCCGGCGCGCAGGATCGGTACAACTACGAGCGGTCGGGCGAGGGCGCGACCGCTGAACGGTTCGAGCGGCGTCTCGACGGCGTGTTCCTGAGTGGCGAGATCGCGGGTGGCGTCGAGCGCAAGCAGCAACGCGACCTGGTGACAAAGGCTGCGAAATTGGGCGGGGGGAGTGGTTTTGTCGCGTAGCCGGGTCAGCACGTGGGCTGCGAGCGGATGATCGAGCAGGTGCAGTGGCATGAGAAAGGAGACGACCGGAAAATCAGAGCAATCCGCGGCTGGCTTTGTGCTCGAGGATGGCATCGAGCTCCTTGCGCAACGCTTTTGGTTTGCCGCGGAAGGAGGGCATGAGCGCAAGCCAGTTATAGATTTCCTCTCGCAAGTGTTTCGGCATGACGGGTTCGATGGCGACGACGCGATCGAGTGCGCGGACGCAGGCTTCGGCAATGCGTTCGCACATGTGCTGTCCGTCGGCGGTGCTATGCTGGCCGGCGAGGCGCACAATCTCGTCTTGAGGTTTGGTTCGGCGGCTCTTCATCGTGGTTTTATAGAGGCCGAGGCTGTCCACAATGACGTTGGTGGTGCGCGGGTAGAAACTCGTCATGAGGTTCCACGGATCGGCGCGCTGGTCGCCGCCGTGGCGAAAATCGCTGCGTAAAATCACGGACGGGATGTCGGCGAACTTCGCGAACATGAACTCCACGACGGTGCCGGAATCGAGCTCGGTGCCGTCGTAGTTGAAGAGGCCGAGGTCGCAACGTAGTAGCGTGAGAATGTCCTGATCGCGAATCGACTTGGCGGTGTTGCCGCGCTGTTCGAGGTTTTGCGGCAGTACGCAGAGGTAGCGGCCGTGCGATTTTTCGTAGATGGCCTCGGCGAGGTAGGCGTTGCCGATGAGGTGCTTGAGGCTGAAGAGCTCGCTCGCAAAATAGACGGTGTAGCTCTTGATGTTTTTGGCCATGCTGGGGTGTGGGAGATTGAGATGAGCAAGCGAAGAAACGCGGGCGATCTCAATGGAAAATTCGAGGCGGCCACTGGAAACCCGATCTGTAAAAATGGCAACTGAGTGCAGAATCGCTTTGCGCAAGCGCGATTTTGCGCGAGGGTTCGTTCGCCAGCATGGAACAAGCGACCGTCATCTATCTCACGAACATCGTTATCATCTGCATTCTGGCCAGTATGATTTCTCATTACTGGCTGAGGCAGGGTCGTTCGTCGGCGATGTTTTTCTGGATGATTTCGGCGTGGATTTTGGCTCTGGCAGATGTCTTTTTTGCGACACGGCCAATCCTGCCGAATTGGGCGGGGCGGCTGGTTCCGACGTTGTTGGTCACGATTGGACATGCGGGTTTGCTGATGGGTGCGCGAATGACTGCGGGACTCGAAACCCGTTGGTGGAAACTGGCCGTGGCGATACTCATCCATGGCGCGGGCTTGACGTATTTCCTGTTCAATAGTGGGCATTCCGAGTGGCGCATGGTTTTCAATGGCATCGTCTGGGCCTCGTTCTCCATCGCCTCCTGCGTGAGTTTGCGGCAAGGACCAAAGGTTTTTTGCTCGTCGCTCTTCTCGCCCTGCCGCGCCTTTTTCCTGCACGGGGCCTTCCATGTTTTTCGTCTCGTTTTTGCCACGCTCTGCGTCGTGAACAGCTGGCCGCAGGCCAACGAGTGGCTCCAAGTCGTCAGCGATTTCGAAGTCAGCTTTTTCATGGTCGCCCTCTTCGTCGGTCTGCTGATGGCCAACCTTCAGTTGCGCAATCTGGAGCTCTCCAACGCGCTCGCCGAAGTCCAGACCCTGACCGGGCTGCTGCCAATCTGCGCGTGGTGCAAAAAGGTCCGTGACGACGATGGCTATTGGCAACGGGTTGAGGACTATCTCGCTTCCCGCAGCCAACTCAAATTTACCCACGGCATATGCACGGACTGCTACAACGAGCAGCGGCCAAAATCAAAGAAGTGCACCAGCGTTTAGGCCGCTAGAGGGTGGAGCCCGTTGTCCCTAACGGGCTGTTTGGGTACGATTCGAAGCAAGCCCGATGAAGACATCGTTCCCGCTAGGCGTAGCCAACGTGCCAACCAGATGAATGCTTGGTGCTATCCGATGGTTTATGGTTTAAGCGTAAGCGTGTGAACCGCTGTGCCGGGAAGGAACGGCGTTGGCTCGCCTTTCAGCCAAGCTTCATGGCCTGCTCGGTAAAATGGAGATAACGGGTGGCCGCTCTGGCCGCCGGGCATGTGGAAAATGCCTTCGTCTTCGTGCCCGGGTGAAACCACAAAGCGCTCGGATGCTCCCGAAGTGGGCGATTGCACGCGTGGCATATTGTTGTCTCCGGGCAATGGATCGGCAGGCATGTTCATCCAGCTGCCGAGCAGGCCGGGTAACGCGCTGCTAAGTGGGTGCTTAATTTGCGCCGCATTGTGTTGGCCCCAAGTGGCGCGGGCGATGGTGCTGTGTTCCTGGTCGATATCTTCGGCCACATCGTCGACTGCCGCGAGCAGCAGGTCGTCCCAGCTGCCGTAATCCTGGCCGAGCAAGTGCGGTGGTTTTTGGTTAACCATTTCCCAGAGTGCAGGCTCGTAATGGAAGCGCCTGAATTTGAATTCTGGATACGCGTCGTAGCACGGCTCGAACACCACGGGTAGTACGCGATCCACGACTTGCTGGTGGAAAGCAGCGATGATGCGGTAGCTCACGGAGTCGACGCTAGCTCGGCCTTCCCATTTTTCAGCGGCGGCACGCAGACGGGCGCGGTCTTTGCTTTTTGCGACGGCATCCGGGTCGAGGAGGCGGAGGAAGAGTTGGTGCCAGCGTTCGAGGTAGGGCGCTTGCACGTCGAGCTGAACTGCGAGCAGGTCACGCGGCGTGGCTTTGCCGAGAGCCGTCAGTTCGTCGCGGATACGCCCCGCGCGCATCGGTTGCTCATAACCGCCGTCGCCGAGGACACGCAGGATTTCTCCGCCGAATAGACGCTGGTTGCCAGACCAGAGGCGGCCGTCGGCCGGAGCGATGGCGGTAGGGATTGTTTCGGGAGGCAGAAAGCCGTCCCACTTGCGATCGCCATAACTCCAGGCGGCGGGCAGGCGGCCGTCGTAACCGATGCGTTTTGGCAGACGGCCGCAGATCGTCCAGCCGATGGTGCCGGTGGTGTCTGCTACGAGAAAGTTTTGGGCGGGTGTACCCGTTCGGTGAGCGATTTCGATGGCCTCTTGTACGGTTGAGGCGGACTCCAGCGCGAAGAGGTTGAAATTGGTGGCCTCGGGATCTTGGGCGACCCACTTGAGTGCGAGATCGCGTTTGTCGGCATTGGTGCCGACGACCGGGCCCCAGCAGGTCCATGAATATTCGACGACCTCGGGTTTTTCACCTCGAACGAGGATGGTTTCCGCACGTTTTTCGTACATCGCAACGTCGTTGTGGGTTGAATACGTGCCAGGTCCGGCGGCGCGGTTGAGTACGATCAGATCTGCGGTGTCTGCGTAGGAGTTGGTAAAGCCCCAGGCGATGCTGCCGTTGCTGCCGGCGACGACGAACGGCGTGCCGGGAAGCGTGACGCCGGTTACTCGGGTTTCTCCCTGGCCGTTGGTTGCGGGAAAGACGAGCGAGGCGCGGTACCAGATGTTGGGCACGCGCAGGCTGAGGTGCATGTCGTTCGCGAGCAGGGCCGAGCCGGTGGCGGTGCGGGCGCCATCGAGAGCAAAGGCGTTGGAGCCGGGCAGGACGTCGGAGTACTCGCTTTGACGGAGCGCGGCAGTTTTTTCTTCGGTCGTATAAACGCGTTTGCGGATATCGATCATGCGCTCGGTGGGCATGGGCGCGAGGAGTGCTGTGGTGCCATCGAGCGCGGCATCGTCCGGGCCGATGAGCGGGGCGAAGTAGGCGAGGGCGGACTGGCCCAGCGTGTCGCGCAAGGCGGCGAGCGATTGTTCGTAGCCAGCGTCCTCGTCCTGCAGGTCGAGCGTCATGGCGTAGATCATGAGCACGCTGTCTTCAGGCTTCCATGCCTGGGGAGTGGTTCGGGTAAGGATATACTCGAAAGGTTTTGTGCTGAGCTTGGTTAGGCCGGTGTTCACTCCTTCGGTGTAGGCTTCGACCAGTGCGTGGATATCGGGGGCGAGGCTCGCTAGGACTTTTTGTGCGAGCGTACGAAAACCGTGGATACGCACTTGCTTGTCGTGGGGCAGGGCTTTCTTGCCGAAAAGTTCGGCGAGTTCGCCGGCGGCATGGCGACGGGTGCAGTCCATCTGGAAGAACCTATCCTGTGCGTGGAGAAAGCCGAGGGCGCGGGCAACATCGAGGCGTTGCGAGCCGCGAATGGTTGGCACGCCCTGCGCATCGCGCTCCACCGTCACGGGCGCACTGAGGTTGGCGATTTTCGCCGAACCATCGAGCAGCGGCAGGCTGGCGCGCATCTTGACGTAGAACCAGGCGGCGAGGGCGAGTGCGACGAAGAGCAGCACACTGGCCGCGCTGGCCAGCAGGCGCAGGCGTTTGGCGGTGACGGGTTTCATAGCCGGCCAACTTAGGCGGCGTCAGTTGGTCCGGCCAGAGATTTTTGCGGCGGGCGAAACGTCGGGCCCCGCGATGGGCCGATGCACTTAACTGAGCCGGGTTTTTTCGGGATCGCGGCCCTCGTCGACTTCGATGAAATCAAAAAACGTCAGAATATCGCGACGCCCCTCAAGCCCGAATTCGCGCAGGCGTTCCTGAAGGCGCTCGTTGGCCGCGTCGCGCCAGCCGCGTTTTGCCATGAACATATTCCAGATATCGTATTGTTCGTCGGTACGGGCTCCACCTTTTTCATGGCACCAGGCGAGGATTTGTTCGTCGGTTTTCCCGGCAAGAACCTGAGCGACGATTTCAGCGTGGCTCACGCCAAGGAAGCGGCAGCAGCGTGCGTCGAAGACGTTGGGCTGCGCTTCGCCGTAATTTTCCAAGTAGTCGGCGGGGAGTTTTCCGACGGCATGCAGGCGAATCTTGTCGAGCATGCGGCCGAAGTAGACGAGACGGCCGACTTTGATGTAGGGACTGCGGAGACCGGGAATGTTAGCCATGGTGAAAACAGGGTGTGCGCGAGCGAGGTCACGCCAATCTCAAATCACTTGGTGATCGTGACAGTTTAGCGACGGGCGTACAGGTATACTCCCGTGCAGAGTGCGGCAAACGCGACTGTCGGTGCGATCACCCAGAGCGGATGAAAAGGCAGCGTGTAGTGCGCACAGGCCCACCAGACGACTACGGACTTTATGCCGATCAAGGCCCAACCGCCAATAATCAGACGCGTTGCCCACGGGCTGTTTTTTGGCGACTCGCTCGTGTGTATTTCTTTTATGAAAGGAGAACCGGTTTTCATAGGGCGAAAGGCGTGCAGGGGGTTGCAGGTATAAACGGCCCACAATACGCAGAAAACCGTTTGTTAAAAGGCGTGGTCGTAGATTACTTACACGAGGATATCTTAATGGAACCCGCGCCCGAATTATCCATCAAAGTAAGCTGTCCTTTAATCCCCCGTATCCACCATGAAAACACAACGCATTCTCCTCGTGGCCGCACTTTCTTGCGCAACCACTTTGTTTGCTGCTCCGCCTGCCGCTCCCGGCGCCCGCGTCGAAGTGATTTTTGAGCAACCCGAGAAATACACCGACGTCAAAGATTCCTTCACGGGCACCGAGAAAGGCCGCGACGGTTATCTCGCTGAGCTCAAAACCCATGTTCAGGAGCGTGCGCTTCGCCGCCTCGGCCCTGGCCAGACGCTCACGTTCACCTTTACCAACATCGACATGGCTGGAGATTTCGAGCCCGGGCGCGGGCCCAGCTTTGACGATATCCGGATCGTGAAAGATATCTATCCGCCGCGTATAAACTTCAGTTACAAGCTCGTCGACGAAAGCGGTGAAGTACTGAAAGAAGGCCAGGAAAAGCTTGTCGACCTGTCCTTTCAAATCTCGGCAAGTCCGATCAACACGGGCGACACCCTGCGCTATGAAAAAGCCCTGCTCGACAACTGGCTGCGCGACAAAATCCAACTGCCAAAAGCTGCCGCCGCCAAGAAATGAACGCAGGCTTAGCCGCGTCTCCATCAACTAAAACAACGTGGCCGCCGAGGCACCACTGACTGACCGCCTCGATAAATGGCTCTGGGCCGTGCGTCTTTTCAAGACGCGCGGCCTTGCTGCAGATGCGTGCCGGGCAGGAAGCGTGCAAGTGAGCGGCCAGCCAGCCAAGCCCTCGCGCGACCTGCGCGGCGGTGAAACTATAACCGTTCACCAGGGGTTAATCACGCGGACGCTTCTGGTCAGGGGCCTCCCGCTGCGCCGCGTTGGCCCCAAACTCGCGGCCGACTATTGCGAAGATCAGACGCCGCCGGAGGAATTTGCCAAAGCGCGCAAGGAACCCGTACAGCAATTCCTCGCTCGCGAAAAAGGTTTGGGCCGCCCGACCAAGCGCGACCGCCGTGAGATCGACCGGCTACTCGACGCGGAAATTTAGAGCGGCATACAGAAATCCTGTAACCGCTGGATGAGAGGGGACCGATGTCGCCGACCTCGCAGAGGCCGGTGTTCGGAGTGTCACGGGATCGCCGACCCCGACTCACCTGAGCTTAGCTGTAACGATGCAGGTAAAGCATGGCCTCCAGTGGGGAGTTGTGTGCAGAAGGTGGAGCCCGATGTCTCCATCGGGCTTGATCGGAATCGCACCCAAACCAGCCCGTTAGGGACAACGGGCTCCACCCTCTACTGCATCGTCACAGGTTAGTATGCGCCGGAATTCTAACCCGAACCAGCGTGGACCCACTAGGCAATAGCCAGGTCTGCTACAAAACATATACTATATACATAATATGTATATAAGCGGTTGGAGCCGGGTGTTTTGTAAATTCGATGTGACATATAATAATTATATTGGCTTCAGGGAACTTATTCAATTGCTGTTGCGTGATTGTATAAAATGGGGGCCGTCGCAAACAGCGACTCCCCGATTACCCCAAACGAACCTTTCCACCCCTGGCCTCCTTTACCCCCGCACGTACTGCGGGCGAAGCATCACCATCTCCAGCAGATACTAACGCTAAGGCGAATACCGCCTTAAGCGCAGTTGAAATGCACAAGAATAGATCACAACAACACTATGAATATGTTTAGAAGTATAATCGCAGGAGACGCCATGCTGCTGATGGCCTCCTTACGGAAATTTATATTTTCCGTTGCAGTCAGTTTGCCATTATTGGCAAGCTTTTCCCCGCTCGAAGCTCAAACCCTCAGGAAATTGCCGTATGTCGGGGGTGCCGAACAGGTAGTTAACGAAGATCCAGGCTATTTGTATGATCAGTATATCGAATGGCGGAATCACTACGTTGTAGATGGCTACCACCCGATGGGTTTTCTTTCTGGAAAACGGGTGATGCGCGATGCCTCCAGCGATTATGATACAGTGTCTGAAGGCCAAGCCTACGGCATGTTGCTGGCGGTCTATTGCGACGATCAGGAAACTTTCGACCAACTGTATCGTTATGCGATGGATCATTTCGACCCGGAGAAAGGCTTGATGCATTGGCTGCAGAACAAGTATGGGACAAATATCAGCGAGTTCGGGCTTCCGATCGATAGCCAAGGTGCTGCGTATATATATCGAAAAGTTAACGAGCTTAAGTTGCCAATTACCGTAATCCCAAAAATAATCGATTCCTCAGATCCCTTGTGGGGAATTATTCCCGAGGCCTACCGTTCCGCCGACGGCTCATCGGCAATTATTCCTCCTACCTATCTATATAATGAGCCGGATCGCACTGCATCCCTTCCCTCGGCCGATTACATCAAGGCAGCTCATTATAACCGCAATTATAGTGCTGCTCCCGATGCCGATTTGGATATCGCTACTGCGCTTTGTTTTGCTAACCGTAAGTGGGGATGGTCTAATACTTTGAACTCTGATTATCGGGATTTGGCGGCCCAAATGATCAAATCGTTTATGGACCACGAAACGGAGACACTCAGCTCCAACGCTGGAAAAAGTGCGGGGCATCGTTTCCAGAAAGCAGGTAATGCCTGGGGATCAAACTTTGTCTGGAATCCCAGTTATTTTATGCCGGCCTGGTTCGAGGTATACATCAAATTCATTCAGGAGAATAAAAGCGCAGTCCAAGGTGCATTTAATGGGCAAGCCGATGAATATATCGCCATGATCCAAGATCTGTTGAAGACCATGACAGCCCACATGGGGCTTATTCGCAGAAAGTCAAACGACACACTATATCCCGATTGGTGTGATACGAGTGATCCTTATCCATTGGGCAAAGTCCAGAAGGTTAGCCCCAGTAAACAGGGCGTGAGTGATCGTTTATATTACTTGGATGAAAACGAAGACGACGTAATTGATGACCGAAATGGTGATGGCAGGATAACAACAGCCGATGCCTACAGGATGCAGAGTTTCAATTTTTACTATGATGCTGTTCGTGTACCCTGGCGCATGGGCATGCACTATGCCTGGAACGGCGGCAAGTATTCGGAATATTACATGGCGGCTTACAATGTTGCTCGGTTCTTCTATCCGAAGTTTTATGAGAACAACATTGTTGACGGGTATTCAATGAAAGGTGGTGAGTGGAACATCGATGATCGAGATGGCTTTCAAGTTACAGAAGAAGGCTCTTGCATGCGCAAAGATATTATCGCCAAAGGTACTGCTAAGAATAAGAACAGCCCCACCTTCATCGCCATGATCGGCGCGGCCAGCCTGGCCTATGGCGATCCAAGCTACACCCAAGGCCTCTACGATTTGCTGAAATATCAATGCCAATCTCCACTAATCGATGACAAGACAGGCAAACCCACCAATTTCAATTATTATGGGAACACCTTACGACTGTTGTCCATGTTGTACATGACCGGCTATATGGCGGACTATTCAGTGAAACCCGCCAACTTGCGAGTAGGTGAGACCTGCCTCGATAGCAACGACTGGACGGGTAATATGTCAATGCAGTTGCAGGTAAGAAATACCGGGAAAGAGTCTGCCAGCCTTTCTAATATTACATTGAAATATTGGTTTTCTGATGACCGTTCGACAACGGATGGCGCTATTGCCGAAGTGGACTATGCGTTTATCTCTACGCCCAGTTATGTACGCGTTTGGGCTAATGCGACCGTCAGTATTGTCGATCAAGCGGGTCAAAACCGTTGCATGACGATCACGTTCCCTGGTAGCACGGAAAATTTGCCACCGAATGGCCAGCTGGAGCTCCAAATTAGAATCCATAAAGAAAACTACATGGCCGACTTTTATCAGCCCAATGATCATTCGTTCACTCCAAATACGCAGGGGACTTGGAACCGGAATATCACTGCCTATTACAAGTGGGAAAAAGTATGGGGATATGAACCTGGTACGGAGTAATAACCGTAAGCGGTAACCAAAAGTTACCAGATTTCCGTAACCCAAGACCGCCAAAACGGGTGGTCTTGGGTTATTTTTTTAAGAGTGCACGTCTGCCGGACACAGCTAGGCCACCACTTTTTCTTTTTTGACCGGTTCCCGTTCGCATTTGGATCTGAATGGACCCGAGGTCGCCAAGGAAAGGGCGTGGTTTTCTCTGCTCGGAGTGAATTCGAGGACCTCATGCCGGCGTGCTAGGAATGCTATACGCTTCCGTTTCGAAGCGGCCGGTTACCATGGGTTTATCGGCGAAGGGTTGACTTGTTTCAAGTGTCGGATTTCCGAGCGGACGGCTATTTGCGCTGCTCGTTGGAGTTAAGATTTACCTTGCTTTTGTTGCGCAATGAGTTGTTCTCCGAGTCCTCGTTAGAGAAAACGTTAGATGACAGGTACTGGTGAGTCGTCAGGTGAGCGTTGAGTTCAAGTGATGATTTCGAAACCCGATGGTCGGGAACGGAACTGGCAGAGACGGTGTATCTACGAAATCATACAATGGGTAACTCCAAACTCTACGTCGGCAATATGTCCTTCAAAACTTCCGAAGACGAGCTCCGCTCGGCTTTCGGCCAGTTCGGCACTGTGTCCGATGTTTACGTCGCCATGGATAAGATGACCGGCCGCCCTCGCGGTTTCGCGTTCGTCACCATGGGCACACCAGAAGAGGCCAAACTCGCTGCTGAAAAGCTCAATGGCGTCGACCTCGGTGGTCGTGCGCTGACCGTTAACGAAGCTCGTCCGAAGGAAGAAGGCGCTGGCCGTTCCTTTGGCGGTGGCGGCGGTGGTGGCGGCCGTGGCTTTGGCGGCGGCGGCGAACGCCGTGGCGGCTTCGGTGGTGGTCGCGGTGGCGATCGTGGCGGCGACCGTCGCTACTAAGAATCCTGTCGGTCTATCGGACCGATTTTAAATGAGGACGAAGCGCACAACGCTTCGTCCTTTTTCATTTTATAACGCTCATTGCAGCGGGTGTCGCGCCGCCACCTTGTCAGTTTTAGCCGCGCCTATTTCTCATGCCTTTTAAAGCTCTTAATCTTTCCGCGCCCGTGATGCGCGGTGTCCAGGCCGCCGGTTACGTCGATCCGACTCCGATCCAGTTGCGCGCAATTCCCGTGGTTCTTTCCGGACGCGATCTCATTGGTTCGGCTCAGACCGGTACCGGCAAGACAGCGGCGTTCGCGCTGCCCATTCTTTCAAAACTTGGTGTACATGGAAAGGTTCGCGTCCTCGTGCTCGAGCCTACGCGCGAACTCGCCGCTCAGGTCGAGACGGCTTTCCGCGACTTCGCCCGTTTTTCTGACCTTCGTACTGTGGCGGTTTTTGGTGGTGTTGGTTACGGCCATCAGCGCACCGAACTCAAGCGCGGCGTCGATATCATCGTCGCGACGCCCGGCCGCTTGATGGACTATTTAAAGGACGGCGCGATTAACTTGCGCGATATTCAGATCCTCGTGCTCGACGAGGTCGATCGCATGCTCGACATGGGGTTCCTCCCGGTGGTGAAAGACATCATCGGACGTTGCCCGCGCGAGCGACAGACTTTGTTTTTCTCCGCGACCGTGCCGCCTGAGATTCAGGCAGTCGCATCGTTCGCGCTGAAGAATCCCGAGCGGATCGAGGTCGGTGTGAACCGCTCGGTCAATACCTCGGTCAACCACGCGCTGTATCCCGTGGCTTGGTCGCAGAAGTTTGAACTACTGTCGGCACTGCTGGCCAAAATCAATTACGACAGCGTACTGGTTTTTTCCCGTACGAAACACGGTGCGGACAAGATCGCGCGCCGACTCAAGGCCGAGAATCACTCGGTGGCGGTGCTGCATGCTAACCGCTCGCAGAACCAACGTATCGAGGCGCTGGCTGGTTTCAAGAGTGGCAAGTACGAGATCATGGTCGCGACCGATATCGCGGCGCGCGGCATCGATGTCGCGGGCATCTCGCATGTCATCAATTACGACGTTCCGGAAAATCCGGAAGATTACGTGCATCGCATCGGTCGTACCGGTCGTGCGCAGGCAGTAGGCGATGCGTTCACGCTCGTCTCGCCGGAAAACCGTAATGATATCCGCGATATCCAGCGTTTCATCGGGCAGACGATTCCTGAACTGAAGCTCGAAGGTTTTGATTACGCACCGCTCACGGCACGTCCGGAGCCGGCACCTGGTCAGGGCCAGCGCGGTCAACGTGGCGGGCAGCGCCAGGGCGGCGGCACCGGCCGTACGCAGGGCGGTTATCCGCATCCGCAGGGCGGCGGTCAGTCGCGTCAAGGTGGCGGTCGCGGTCGTTTTGGCGAAGGTCGTCGTCCGCGCTAAAGATTATTGGATATGGCAAGAGGTTCGCTCATTGAAAAGCACCTCTCGGCGTTGCGTGCGTGTGAACTTTGTCCACGCATGCACAAGCCGGTCGTCGTGGGGCGACCGGTGATGAGCCGCGTGATTCTTATCGGTCAGGCACCGGGCGACAAGGAGCCGAAGCTGGGTCGGCCGTTTGCGTGGACGGCGGGCAGGACTCTTTTCAAATGGTTCGGCAGTGCGCTGGGCTGGACAGAGGAGGAGACGCGCGACCGTTTCTATTTTGCGGCGGTGTGCCGTTGTTTTCCAGGCAAGCGTCCCGAGGGCGGTGATCGCGTGCCTGCACCAGAAGAAATCGCTAATTGCGCGGGTTGGCTGGAGCGGGAGTTTGCGTTGTTGCAGCCGGAGCTCGTGTTGCCCGTGGGTAAGCTGGCAATTGCGCAGTTCTTGCCGGAGCCGTTGCCGCCTTTGACGGAGATTATCGGGCGGAAGTTTACGATTGAGCGGGGAGGGCGGCAGGTGGACGTGATTCCGCTGCCGCATCCGTCGGGCGCGTCGCCGTGGCATCGCATGGAGCCCGGGCTGACGTTGTTGAAGCAGGCTCTGGCGTTGGTGGCGGCGCATCCTGCGGTCAAAGGCGCTGGACGATAGGGCGTGTTTTTTTGTTGTGCGCGGGATTGCAGAGGGCCGTGCATTTCGCCAATTTGCGCACATGTTTTTCTGTCGCTACTTTCTCGTTTTCATTTTGCTGGCCATGCCTGCAGTTGTCCGTGCGCAGCGGGAGAAATTGCCGCCGGAGGATCTTGAGGTGGTTCAGAAAACTTGGCCGCAGGCTAAGCGTACTTCGACTGGGTTGCGCTATGTGGTGCTGGCCGAGGGCCAGGGCGAGCTGGCCAAGCCGGGCGACATGGTGAGCGTGTTGTATACGGGTTGGTTATTGGACGGCACGAAGTTTGATTACTCGAATGATCCAGCCAAGCCGTTCGAGTTCCGCTTGGGTCGTCGCAACGTGATCGATGGTTGGGATCAAGGTCTGCAGCTCATGCGCCCGGGCGAGAAACGCTTGTTCATTATCCCTTTTGAACTCGGCTATGGCTCACGCGGGAATCTGCCGCGGATACCTCCGAGGGCGACACTCGTTTTCGAAGTGGAGTTGCTCGGGGTGAAGAAATAAAAATCTACGCGGGCTAGGGGCGTTGTTTTCGTCGCAGTCGCTGCTGCGAGTACACGAGTGCGCGGATGGGTAATTTACTAGTTCATAACATTATGAGCTACTTTTTGTCAGGCAGAGTCCCTACTGCGAATTGGGTGGAGGCGGAGGAGTTCGGGTCGGCTAGGCTATTCCCTACACTTAAGTAGGCTGCTTTTGGTGCCGATAAGCTTACTCACCTATCCCGATTATGAATTCATTCGCACGCTACAAAATTCTGCTTTTTGCGGCAGTCATATTGTGCATGCCGTTGCATGCGAAGGCCGATGACACCGTTTACACTAAAGTGGATGTTAACCCGGTGCCGGTGAAAACGCCTCCGCCCGATTATCCGCTGTCGATGAAACGCGCAGGCGTATCTGGAGTCGTCGCGGTTTCCGCTATTATTGATGAAAAGGGTGCTGTCATGAGCGCGACGGTGGCAAAATCCTCTCACGCGGATTTCGAAAACTCAGCTGTCGAAGCAGTTAAAAAATGGAAATTTAAACCCGCTCAGAAAGACGGCGCTCCAGTAAAAATGAAGGTGACTGTCCCAATCCGTTTTAATCTCGAAGAGTAACTCTCCCAGCCAGCAATCCTGCACACTCTGTGAAAATATCATCCTTTACCATCGGCCGGAAAATTACTTCTGGATTTGCGTTCATACTCGTCCTGCTCGCGATCGTCGCAGGCATCGCCTACTTCGCGATGCGCCAGGCCGGACAAAGCATGGCGGAATATTCCAACAGCACGGGTCAGACTAATTCCGTAACCAAGCTTGAGGCCTCGATCCTTGGGCTGCAGATGAGTATCAACGAGTTTCTTATGTCGGGCAGCGATGAGAGCATCGCCAATTACGAGAAGAACAAGAAAGGCGTCGATACCGTCGCAGCGGTTGCGTTACAGGATCTGCAAAGCCGTTCGGCCATGGCGGCCGAGTTGACTGAGGCATCGAAACTCTTGGCCGATTACGATGCTGCCTTCCGCCGAATTGTGGACCTTTTCCATGAACGCCAGAAGGAAGTTGCCACCACGCTGGACCCAGGCTCCGCTGCGATCACGGATGCCCTCAAGGGAATGCTTGTCGCTGCACGCCAGAGCGGCGATCAGAGTGCTTCCTATAAAACCTCGGCGGCCCTGCAAAATTTCTTCGAGGGCATCGCCTCGGTGAACAGCTTTCTCCTTACTCGCGATCAGGTGCATGTCACCAAAACGCGCGAGTCTTTCGCCGCCATGCAAAAACAGGTCGTCACGATTGAGAAAGAGCTCAAGGAGGCCGAGGCCCTCGACGCCAGTCTGGCCGATCCGGCCAAGATGAAGCTGCTCAAACAACTTCAGGAAAATTCTGCTGCTTACGTCGCCGGTTTCGAGCACGTGGTGGACGCCACCGATAAACGCTCAGCCATCGTTAAAGAAAAACTCGAGAAACTCGCACCCCAGCTTACCGAAAAAATCGCCTCTATCCGCAGCGAACTGCGCCACCTGCAGGACTCTCTGGATGCGGATGCGCGTGTGGTCGAAAAACGAAACCAGATTCTCGTCCTAAGCTTCAGTGTCGCCGGAGTCGCACTCGGTTTGATAGGTGCGTTTCTAATCATTCGCAGCGTCAACGGCCCCATTCGCAATCTCACCTCTCGCCTCACCGCAGGTGCTGAGCAAACCACTGGTGCCGCCGGTCAGGTGTCGACCGCCAGCCAAAGCATGGCAGATGGTTCGTCTCGCCAGGCCGCTGCACTTGAGGAGAGCTCCGCTTCGCTTGAGGAGATGGCTGGCATGACGCGCAAGAACGCCGAAAATGCCCAGTCCGCCAAAGCCCTCGCCAATCAGACCCGCGTCGCTGCCGATGCAGGCTCGGAAGATATGAAGGAGATGAAGACCGCCATGAGTGCGATCCAGGCCTCCAGCACCGAAGTTTCCAAGATCATCAAGACGATCGACGAAATCGCTTTTCAAACCAATCTACTCGCCCTCAACGCTGCAGTCGAGGCCGCCCGCGCCGGTGAAGCGGGACTCGGATTCGCCGTCGTCGCCGAGGAAGTTCGCTCGCTCGCTCAACGCAGTGTGCAGGCCGCCCGCGAAACCGCGCAGAAAATTTCCGACTCCACCGCCAAGAGCGAACAAGGTGCAAAAATCAGCGACAAGGTCGCCAAGAGCCTCGATGAAATCACGGCCAAAGCGCGCCAAGTTGACGAACTTATCGCCGAGATCGCCGTCGCTTCGCAGGAGCAGAGCCAGGGCATCGACCAAGTTTCCCGCGCTGTCTCCGATATGGATCGCGTCACGCAAGCTAACGCTGCCACGGCGGAAGAGACCAGTGCTGCCGCTTCCGAGCTCAACAACCAGACCGACCAGCTAAAAGCGATCATCCGGGATTTAATTCAGATGGTGAATGGCAACCAATCAAGCAGCGCTGACGTCACAGAAACGAGTCGTGTTGCCGCACCGGTTGAAGGCAAAAAGCATGTTGCTCAAAAGACCGTCGCGAAATCCACTCCCGCTCGCCGCACTGCTCCACCTGCTGCAGCCAAACCAGCTGCTCGTTCGAATTCGAATGTTGCTGCGCCACGCGCACAGATGGCTTCAGCTAACGGCAATCATGCGAGCAAGCCGGTTAAGACCGATAATGGCCATGGACCCATTCCCAATCGCAACAGTCATGCCGAGTCGGACGAGTCAGAGCGTTTCTTTAAGGACGTCTGAAAATTGCGCCAGGCCTCACTCCGACGCCTAATTCCTTATGCCGGGACGATCTGTCCCGGCTTTTTTGCACTCAAAGCGAGAGCGTGCCTGCGAGTGAAAGGAATGGAGCGGTGCCGGAGGATTTCAACTGGTAGTCGTGATCGATGTATTTGAGCCGACGAAGGAGCACCTGGCCTGCGGTTGCCGAGACCCGGAAAGTACCGTTGATTTTCCAGTCGCAGTTCACGCCCAGACGCACTTCGAGGTGCTGAAGCCGGCTGTCGGCGAGTGAGCGGGGGGCGACTCCGGGTTGCGGATCGTTTTTGACGTAGTAGGCGCCACCCGAGCCGGAAAGACCGAAGCCCAGCGAGACCTGTTTGTTCAACTTGTAAGTCACGCCCATTCTAGGAAAACCAATCGCTACCGACCATTTTTCGGTTGGCCGCCAGTCGCAGCCAATAACCGGCACGATAATCAGATCTTGCGAAAGCGAATTGTGCGCGAGTCCGAATAGAAAGGTGAACTGCCGACTGTGATTATAGATGCCGATCACGCTGGCGCGCACGCCCCAACCATCAGACAGCAACCCGCTTTCGGCTACGTAGCTGCCCGCACCCACGGATGCGGACAGTATCCATTGTTGGTTGAGTGGGTGTAAATACCGCAGCGATGCGCCGAGCGACTTCAGTCGCTCGGGCAGCGGGACCTGGGCGGTCGCTGGCTTGTCGATGTTGGTTTGGTCGTAGTCGAGCCCGAGGTTCAGCCGACGCTTTTTGCCGATGGCAATATGTTTATTAACTGCCCACGAGTATTGCGTGGCCGAGATGTCGTTGTAAGTAGCGCGGTCATCCTTCAGATCGCCTTTGCCTGAGAAAGCGGAACTAGTCGTGATCGACAAGCCGACTTTGCCCGCGGCAGGTGGTTCGACCGGCTGGGACAGGAGAGCGCAGCAGAACGAGAGCGGGATGAGGGCAGCGAGGAGCGTTTTGGAAATCATGGCATTTCGATTTATACGTACGGTGGCCGCAGAATGTTACCAGAATGCTGCAGGTTACCAGTGGGAGGCAGCGATTTTCCAGCAACGATCGAATGCCATGATGAACAGGCAGCGAGCTGGTAAAAGGCTCAATCTTGCTCGCCCGGCAGGTTGATCTTACGGCGCTGAGGATCGGACTGGCGGCGGTAAAACAAGGCCGTGTGCCCGACGGCACCGACGCATACGCTGCGGCCTTCATCGGCGATCTGCGTACACAGCGCGGCGCGTTCGTCGCGATCGGCACCGAGGAAGCGGAGCTTCACGAGTTCTTCGGCGTTGAGCGCGTTTTGCAATTCCTTGAAAAAAGCCGGAGTGAGTCCGGCGCGACCGACCTTGAGCGATGCGTCCATCTGTTGGCCGAGACCGCGAAGGTAGGTTTTTTGTGCGCCGGTGAGAGGAAAGTCGTACATGTGTGGGGTGAGCTAATCTGGAACTCAGGAATTCTGGAAGAAGGAAACTCAGCTTCCTGCGTTCCAGTGTCCCAGATTAAGCTTTGTCAAAATAATCCGGCTCCAGTTCGCGCCATTGCCCGGCGGCCAGGGTTCCGAGATCGAGTTCACCAAAGTGCGAACGGTGGAGCGTGAGCACTTCGCTGCCCTGGCTGGCGAACATACGACGCACCTGATGGTAGCGACCTTCGGTCAGAACGAGCTCGGCCGTAGTTGGATTTAGAATACGCAGCTCGGCAGGCAGGCAGGGGTCTTTTTCCTCAGAGAGCAGCAGTGTGCCACTGGCAAAGAGAGGCACGAGTGCAGGCGAAAGGGCGCGGTCGACCGTAGCCAGGTAGGTTTTCGGGACCTTGTGTTTTGGCGAAGTGAGTTTGTGTACGAGTGCGGTCTGGTCGGTGAGAAGCAGCAGGCCACTGGTGTCTTTGTCGAGGCGGCCCACGCTGGTGATCTGAGGATTCCGCTGGCGCCAACGCTCGGGGAGCAGGCTGTAGACGTTTGGTCCTTCGCGTTCGTCGTGTGAACAAACGAGTCCGACCGGCTTGTGCATTAGCAGCAGCAGCCCCTCTGGATGGTCGAGCGGTTCGCCGTCGACTCGCACATCGGTAGGGCTGGCTTTTTTGGCTCGGGTCGCGGGCCAGGTTGTCGCGTACACTTACCCGGTCGGCGTTGAGCCAGGTGCGGGCCTCACGGCGAGAGCAGTAGCCGAGGTTGGCGAGTAGTTGGTCGAGGCGGCGAGGCGTCACGCGGACATTGGCCGTGGAGTTGGTCAAAGCGGCAAGAACGAAGTAAATCCCGACACTTACGCCGCGATGAGATCACGTTGTGGCGGGCAACGAGTTTTTCGTTGCGAGTGAAACGCCAAGGGCTTGGGCCAAAAACACCGCAAGCCCGATTGTACAACGAACCGGCGCTGGAAGTATTGGTTGTTGGAACCGGTTAAGGTCGGTTCCTAAAACCAAGCGAAGTATCTAGAACGCCGAGGCGGTTTTTCAGTGGTCGTGACCGCACGACTGGCCCTGGCCGAAGACGAAGCCGCCGTCGACAGGGGTTAATTTACCGCGTTCATTTAAGAACTCGATCAAGCCTTCGGGGGTGAGGTTTTCCGCCGAGCAGGTGTGAAAACGGGAGTCGGGTCCGAAGCGGCCAACGATGGCATTGCGGAGAGTTTCAACCGTGTAGGTTGAGCCGGACTCAACCATCATACCTATGACTTCGTGACCGTGAATGGATTCGCTCATGGAGGGCAGTGTAGCCGCATAATCGAGCGCTGGCCTTGATGCAGGTCAAACGAGCAGCGCGTATCAGTAAAAAGTTTCAAGCTTGCGAGGCCGCCGCATTCGAAGGGCTAGAAGTTTCCGAGCGTTTGGCATAACAAGAAGCTTCCGCCGAGCCCGAAGATTTTTCACAGTGCAGACGTTACCCTCATGCTCTCCAAACCCATTCCTGGCTCCACCGGAGAAGTGCTCACCTGTTTGCCATCGCCGTATCAACCGCACGCGGCGACCGGCTTGTTGTACTTGCCGCGTTTTCTGGCAAAATGTCGCTATGTGAAAACTCACGGGGCACTGCCGAAGAGCTACGCGAAAAACTATAAGCGCGGGCTCGATCGTTTCTTGTGCCTGCACCTCGGAATCGAGCCCGCTGCCGTGGAGAAAATCGTCCACGAGTCAGTCGACGATGCGGAAGTGGAAACGAAGCTGCACGCGTTGCTTCCGCGCGATGTATCGGCGGCAAAGTGGAATCGTGAGCTGGTGCAAAAAGGCATGACGCCAGCGGGGCGGGATTTCCTAAAAGAGGCGCTGACCGCGATGGGCTGTCTCGATCGCGTGGACCAGATTATCAGCGTGCCGGACTTGATCGATTTCGACGAAGGCCGGATCGATTGAGAAAAACTGCGCGAAATATTTTTTCATGTAGCTCAATTTCTCGAACGAGAATTGAGCCACAGCGACGGCGAGAAGCTGCTCTGCGCCAGACCAGAATGGGCAAAAATTGCCTGCTTTAGGCTTTCGCTCTGAGCGAAAGCTACTAGTGTGTGTGACCCCGCCACTTGCTTACCTCGCGCTTACCCCGCCCATGTCACTCGAAAGAATCCTAGTCCTCGACGATGAACCTTTGATTCAGAAGGTCCTCGATGAGCTTTTTAGGCGAAAAAAGTACATCGTTACGATCGCAGGCTCGATTGCCCAAGCCGAGGCGATGATCGCGAAGGAAAACTTTGACTTGATCATGCTCGACGTCCGTTTGCCCGATGGCGACGGCCAGCAATTCCTCGAACGCGTCAGCGCCATGCCCGACCGCCCCCTCGTCGTTATGATGACCGGCCACGGCACCATCGAAAGCGCCGTCGCCTGCATGCGCGGAGGCGCCTTTGATTACCTCATTAAACCTTTTTCCCCCGGCCAGATCGAGATCGTCCTGAAAAAAGCCGACTCCTACCGCCAGCTCGTCAAGGTCAACCGCTACTTCAGCGAACAAGACGGCGGCGATGGCGATCTTCTCGGTCGCAGCGGTTCGATCGGGCGCCTGCGTCAACTCGTCGAGCGCGTCGCCCCCACCGACGCCACTGTTCTCATCACCGGCGAAAACGGCACCGGCAAAGAAATGGTCGCGCGCGAACTCTACCGCCACTCGCCCCGCCGCAACGAACCCTACATCAAGGTCAACTGCGCCGCACTCTCCGAAAGCCTCATCGAAAGCGAACTCTTCGGTCACGAAAAAGGCTCCTTTACCGGCGCCACCGACCGCCGCGAAGGCCGCTTCGAACTCGCCAACCGCGGCACCCTCCTCCTCGACGAAGTCAGCGAAATCCCCGCCAACCTTCAGGCCAAACTCCTGCGCGTCCTCCAGGAACGCGAATTCGAACGCGTCGGCGGCACCAAAACCATTAAGGTCAACGTCCGCATCCTCGCCACCTCGAATCGCGACCTCATGCCCTTCGTGGAAAAAGGCATGTTCCGCTCCGATCTTTACTACCGACTCAACGTCTTCCCCGTCCACGTCCCGCCCCTGCGCGAACGCGCTGAAGACATCCTCCTCCTCGCTGAATCCTTCCTCCGCCGCTTCGCCCGCAAACACGGCCTGAAAATTCCCGGCTTCACCGACCACGCCGCCGCCGCCCTCATGGCTTACCCCTGGCCCGGCAACGTCCGCGAACTGCAAAACACGATCGAGCGCGCCGTCATCCTCTCCGAAAACGGCCACCCCGCCACCGTCGCCGCCCTTGGATTGCCGGTATTGATGCGTTCGGCTCCGGGCCCGGTCGTTGCCCCGACCTTCGCCTCGACGCCCCCTGCACCCATCTCCGTTCCGCCTCCGCCCCCAGCCGAACCACCCGCTGCGGAGCAAGTTCCTGATTCCCCGTTCCACCTGCCCGCCCGCGAAACCGTGGAGTCAGCCGTCGCCACCGCTGAGGAACCAGTCGCCATCGCCCCAAGCCGGCCCGCTCCAATCGTACCCCTCGACGAACTCGAAAAACAAGCGATCCTCTCCGCCCTGCGCACCACCGGCGGCAACCGCACCAAGACCG